>JAGYKP010000076.1 GCA_018401555.1 Halomonas sp. | reverse complement strand
CGGCCACGGTGCCCATCGTGGCCATGACCGCCGGCGGCCCGGGCGGCGAGAGGGCACGCTGCCTGGCCGCGGGGATGAATGGCTACCTCACCAAGCCGCTGCTCCAGGAGGCCCTGCTGGAGGTGCTGCGCCGCCATCTGGGCGGCAGTGCCATGGCGCCCACCCTCGCCATGAGCCAGCAGACGCTGGCCGACCCGCTGATCCTGAACTCGCTGCGCGACTCCCTCGGTGAACAGGGATTGGCGCTGATGGTGGCACTCTACCGCGACCAGGCCGAGGCACACCTCGCCCAGCTCGCCGCGGCCCTCGAGGCGGGCGATGCCGAGCGGCTGAGGCATGTGGCACACCAGCTGAAGGGAGAGTCCGCGAGCCTGGGGGCGGTGAAGGTGGCAGGGCTGGCCGCGCGGCTCGAGCGGCTGGCCGTCGAGGAGGAACTCGCGGCGGCGGGTCCCGCCCTCGAGGAGCTGCATGCCTGCCTTGCCACCACGCTGGCCTCCCTGGCCCGCTGGGTACAAGGCTCCTCGGACTGACCCCCGGGCATTGTGGCCGCGCCGGGCACCGACCTACACTGGATTACTGCCTCGCCACCGGAGTCGATGATGCCCCCCGATCCCGCCCCGCTCGCCGGCGCTTCCCCATTGTGCAGCGCGGTCTCGCGACATGCCGACCCTGCGGCCGCCGTGGCCGAGCTGGGTGAGGCGCTGTGTCATCCGGCGCTGGGATTCGTGCTGTTCTTCTGCAGCGCCGACTATCCTCTCGATGGCCTGTCGCAGGCATTGGCGACTACCTTCGACCGGGTGCCGGTGGTGGGCTGCACCACCGCCGGCGAGATCAGCCCGCTGGGCTATGAGCGCGGCTGCATCGTGGCCATCGGCCTGTCGCGGGAGGCCTTTGCGGTCTCCAGTGCCCCGGTGATGGACCTCGACCGCTTCGACCTTCTCGCCGCCCAGCGGCTGGTGGATGGCCTGCTCGAGGAGTGTCGTGACGTGGTGCCGGAAAACGCCGGTCGCTTCGCCCTGACCCTGCTCGATGGCCTCTCCAGCCGCGAGGAGCAGGTGCTGGCCACCCTGGAGGCGGCGTTGGGGAGTATCCCCGGCTTCGGCGGCTCCGCGGGTGACGACAACCGCCTGGCGCGCACTCACGTCTATGCAGAGGGGCGCTTCCACTCCCGCGCGGCGGTGGTGGTGATGGTGGCGACGCTGCTGCCCTTCGAGGTGTTCACCACCCATCACCTGCAGCCGCTGGATCACAAGCTGGTGGTCACCCGGGCCGACAGCGCGACACGCCGCGTGCTCGAGCTCAATGCGCTGCCTGCGGCCGAGGAGTATGCGCGTCTGGTGGGGGTGCCGGTGGCGGCGCTGGATGCCGAGGCCTTCGCCCTGAATCCGCTGGCGGTGCGCATCGCCGACGCCCACTACGTGCGTTCGGTACAGCGAGTCAATCCCGACGGCAGCCTGAGCTTCTACTGCGCCGTGGAGACCGGCATCGTGCTGACCGCCATGCGCCCCGCGCCGATGCTCGAGCAGCTCGAGGCGGTCCTCGGTGGCCTGGCGCAGCGTCTCGGTGAGCCGGCCCTGGTGATCGGCTGCGACTGCTTCCTGCGCCGGCTGGAGATCGAGGCGCGGGGAGAGCTGGCGAGTGCCTCTCGCCTGCTGTCACGCTCCCGGGTCATCGGATTCAACACCTACGGCGAGCAGCACCATGGCATGCACCTCAACCAGACCTTCACCGGAGTCGCCATTGGATCCGCGCCGCGCCCCTGAGTCCGCCACCTCGCCCGAGGCACTGGCCGAGGAGAATGCCCGACTGAGACGCATCTGCGCCGCCCTGATCGAGCGCGTGGAGTCGGGCGGCATGCCCCACGCTGGCCCCTATGGCGCCTTCGAGCACTCGGTGCTGCTCGCCGAGCAGGTGCGCGAGCGCACCGAGACGCTGCAGCGCACCCTGGCCGCCCTGGAGCGCTCCCGGGCCGAGGCCGAGGCGGCCAACCTCTCCAAGACCCGTTTCCTCGCCGCGGTGAGCCACGACCTGCTGCAGCCGCTCAACGCGGCCCGGCTCTTCGCCAGCGCCCTGGAGGGTCACCGCCTGCCCGACGAGTCGCACCGCCTGGTAGGCAGCATCAATCGCTCGCTCAAGGACGTCGAGGCGCTGATCGGCAGCCTGGTGGATATCTCGCGGCTGGATGCCGGCGTGCTCAGGCCCGATGTGACCAGCTTCCCCGTGGAGGAGCTGCTCGGGGTGCTGGCCGAGGAGTATCGCCAGGTGGCCGCGAGTCGTGGGCTCGAGCTGCGCCATGTGCCGAGCCGCGTGGTGATCACCTCCGACCTGGCGCTGCTGGCGCGGGTCGTGCGCAATTTCCTGAGCAATGCCATTCGCTATACCCGCCATGGGCGCATCCTGCTCGGCTGCCGTCGGCGTGGGGACTGGTTCGAGATCCTGGTCGGGGATACCGGTCCGGGTATCGAACCGGCACAGCAGCGTGTGATCTTCGACGAGTTTCACCGCCTGGAAGCCAGTGGGGAGGAGGACGACCGCGGCCTCGGGCTGGGCCTTGCGATCGTCGAGCGCATCGCCGGCATGCTGGGCCATCCGCTGGCGCTCGCCTCGCGTCCGGGGCACGGCTCGCTGTTCTCGGTGCGGGTGCCCTGCGGCACCGAGCAAGCCACTCACCAGGCGGTCGCGCACGAAGCGCCGGGGCCACTGGCTGGCGCGAATGTGTGGGTGATCGACAACGATGCCGACATCCGCGACGGGATGGCGGCACTGCTGGGTGGCTGGGGATGCCGGGTGGCCAGCGCCGCCTCCC
>JAGYKP010000075.1 GCA_018401555.1 Halomonas sp. | reverse complement strand
CGGCCCACCTGGAGCGGTTGCTGGCGCTGGCCGACGGACGGATCTCCCGGGTGCTGGTGACCCACACCCATATCGACCACTCGCCGGGGGCGGCCTGGCTCAAGGCGCGCACCGGCGCCCGGCTGGTGGGTCTGCCGTCGCCGCCCGGGGCCAGCCAGGACACCGGCTTCATGCCCGACCACCGGCCGGCCCACGGCGAGCGCCTCGACACGCCCGTCGGCCCGCTGAAGGTGCTGCATACGCCGGGGCATGCCTCCAACCACCTCTGCTACCTGCTGGAGCCCGCGCGGCTGCTGTTCGCAGGCGACCAGGTGATGCAGGGCTCCACGGTGGTGATCAACCCGCCGGACGGCGACATGGCCGCCTACCTGGCCGCCCTGCAGGCCCTGGGGGAGGAATCCTTCGATACCATCGCCCCGGGCCACGGCTTCCTGATCGGTGAGGCCCACGCCGCCATCGACTTCCTGGTGACCCATCGCCTGGCGCGGGAGCACAAGGTGCGCCGGGCCCTGGTGCGCCATGCCCCGGCCAGCCTGGAGACATTGACGCGCCACGCCTATGACGACGTGCCGGCGGAGAAGCTGGGGGTGGCGGCGCGCTCGGCGCTGGCCCACCTGCTCAAGCTGGAGGCCGAGGGGCGCGCCGCGCAGCAGGCGGGGCAGTGGGTCTCGCGGGAGGATTAGGGGCCAGCCCTCAGAGTCAGGCCCAGCGCTCATCGGCGGTAAAGGCCACGGTGAACCAGCGGCGCTCGGGGGGCGGGCTGAGGCGTTCGGCGATCTGCTCGCGGATCTCGTCCATCAGCGCCACTCCTTCACCGGCGGCGAAGTCCGGGGCGGTGACGATATGGATCTCGATGAAGTGGCCGCGCCCCGCCTTGGCGACATGGCTGTAGTAGCTTAGTAGCCCCTCGCGCGCCATCACCGGGGCCATTGCCGCGTGCACTTCCTCGTCGAGTTCGCTCGGCGCGATCAGGAAGATCTCCTTGGCGGCCCGGCGCACGATGCCGATGGGCACCGGCATGAAACCGGCCGTCAGCAGCATCAGCAGCACCGAGTCCACGTAGGGGGTGTAGTGCGCCCAGGCGGTGCCCTGCAGGAATCGGGCGATGATGAACGCCACCAGCAGCGAGGTGGTGATCAGTGCCGCCATCAGCCAGCCCTGCATGTCGATGCGTACGAACTCGGAGTCCGCCGTGCGATTGATGCGCCGCTGGTAGGCGGTCATGGCGAAGCAGACGATGGCCACCACCACCGCATAGCCGATCGCCAGGTCGAAGGCGAGCTCGCGGCCCCCCTCGCGCAGGTCAAGCAGGGCGGTGAGGAAGGCGTAGAAGCAGAGCAGCATCAGGATGCTGCCGTTGAGGGCTGCGACCAGCGGTTCCAGGTGCCAGTAGCCGTGCTGGAAGCGCTCGCTGGCCTCGCGCACGGCGAGCCGCGCCACCAGCAGCGCCAGCCCCGACATGGCGGCGTCGATGGTGGAGAAGACACCATCGAAGAGGATCGACTGCGAGCCGGCCAGCAGGCCGAAGGTGACCCCGAGGCTCGAGACCCCCAGGGTCACGAGGATGGAGAGCTTGAGGGCGCGCTGCTCGAGGGTGGCTTGCATGGATGAGGGCTCGTGGTTCAGGAAGCCTTCATACTAGCGAAGCGATGCCGGGGCGGGAATGGCGTGACTCAACGCTGCCCAGCGCCCCGGCTGCGTTGAGGCGGGCCGGCCTGCCTGGCTGGCAGCGTCGACGTCCCTCCGCCAGACTGGATCAAGACACCTTCGCCACCAGGCGCTGGCTAGCCGACAAGGAGGGAAGCATGAATCAGCCGATCATCGCCGACAACAAGCCGAAGAAGGTCATCCTGGAGCAGGGCAAGGAGTATGCCTTCTGCCGCTGTGGCCGCTCCAGCGACCAGCCCTTCTGTGACGGCTCCCACCAGGGCACCGGCTTCAC
Source organism: Halomonas sp. (assembly GCA_018401555.1). GTDB lineage: Bacteria > Pseudomonadota > Gammaproteobacteria > Pseudomonadales > Halomonadaceae > Halomonas. The sequence continues at coordinate 725 of JAGYKP010000075.1, read as the reverse complement.
TCCGCTGATGTTCACCGCCGAGAAGGATGGCGAGGCGTTCCTGTGCCAGTGCAAGCAGACCGGCGACGCCCCTTATTGCGACGGCACCCACAAGCACTTCGACGCCGATCAGGTGGGTCAGGAAGCGCCTCAGGCCGAGCAGGAGGATGGGGACCGGATGCCCGAGGCGAAGGCCACCGCGGAGGAGCCCACGGTGGAGTTCATTCACCGCCTGGCCCGGGAGGGGCTGGAGGGCGTGGGGCGCCACGGCCCCATGGACGCCATGGGGGTGCCGCGCCACAGCCTGCCGCACTGGGATGACCTGCAGCTGATGGTGGCCCAGCTGGCGACACAGCCGCTGCTGGATGATGCCGAGGTGGCTACCCGGCTGGTGGTGGGCCCCGAGGCGAGGAAACCGCTGATCCTCGAGATGCCGCTGCTGGTCTCCGACATGAGCTTCGGGGCGCTCTCCGAGGAGGCCAAGATCGCCCTGGCTCGGGGGGCCGAGCGTGCCGGTACCGGCATCTGCTCCGGCGAGGGCGGCATGCTGCCCGAGGAGCAGGCCGAGAACTCCCGCTACTTCTATGAGCTGGCCAGCGCCCGGTTCGGTTTCGAGGAGAGCCTGCTCGAGAAGGTGCAGGCGTTCCACTTCAAGGGCGGCCAGGCGGCCAAGACCGGCACCGGCGGCCACCTGCCGGGCAGCAAGGTGACCGGCAGGATCGCCGAGGTGCGTGGCCTGACCGAGG
>JAGYKP010000074.1 GCA_018401555.1 Halomonas sp. | reverse complement strand
CTCGAGCTCATCGACCAGTTCCGCGAGCCTGTCCAGCCGCTTGACCTGGCCGCGCGACGCACTACGGATGCGTTCGATGACACGACCTCGCTCGCGATCGACCCGCTCGAGGAGGCCGGCAAACAGCAGCGTCAGACGTTCCTCGCGCTCGGCCTCCGGCTCGCTCGCCACCTGGGCGACGAACTCGCTCACGCGCTGGAGGGCCTCGTCACGCGGGGTCTCGCGAGCCGTGGCGAAGCGCACCACGCGGCCGACCTCCTCGTCCTCCCACCAGGAACGCTCCAGCGCCTCGGGGGACGGTCCGGTCCAGATGGTGCCCCAGGCCAGTTCGGGCACCAGGCGCTGCACACAGGGCCAATCCGGCGGCCCGGTAGCGGCTCGCTGCGCTCGCGCATCGGGCATCCCGAGACCCAGGATCGTCATCGCAAGGCCCAGCGCCAGGCCCATGACCCGCATGTCATTCGTCATCCTGACCTCCCGAGGTGGCAAGGGGATCGATCAGCTGGCCGTGCCGGTCGAGAAGCGGAACGCCATACTCCACCAGAATGGCATCGATATCGTCCTGACGCCGATCGATGAAGTCGTTGAGGGTGTCCTTCCAGTACGGCTCTCCCTGCCGTACGCCCATGGTGATGCGGTAATCCAGGCGAGCACCGGTGTCATCGTCGACCAGCGGGACTACCTCGAGCGGCGGTGTCTGGCGTGCCGCGTAGTAGCCGGCGATCGGTCCCCAGAGCACCGCGCCCTCGGTCCTGCCGGCCGCCACGTCCTCGATGGCTTCCCTGGCCGGCGTCCTGGCTCGGGTATCGGTCTGCAGCGAGTACCCCTCCACCCTGGCGCCGACACGCCGCAACGGCACCAGCGGCGGGGTCTCGGAGACAACGCCGATGCGTCGACCCTGCAGGGCATCATCATCCAGCGAGGACACCTCCAGATCGGAGTCCGCGGGTATCACCAGCGAATAGATGGAGCGATAGTAGTCACTGGTGTTCTGCACGAAGCCATAGCCGGCAGCCACACCGATCATCACATCACAGAGTCGCAGCTCCAGGGTGTTGCGCACGAAACCCATCACCTGGGGTGCCCAGACGTACTCCAGGGGAAGATCAAGGTCATCGGCCAGCAGCTCGGCGATGCGGTTCTCGAACCCTTCACCTGCCTCGTTGGTGAACGGCAGGTTGTTGCCATCGGCACACACACGCAGATGCTCGCGCTGCGTCAGTTCGGGCAGGTCGGCCCGTGCGTCATCAGCGACGATCATTGCCAGGCAAGCCAGCAAGCCCACCCTGAACCGTCCCGCCCACCACGTGTCGACACGCATTCGCTCTCTCCTCGCTTCTTCCGCCCCACGATCGCTGCTGGACAACCCTGGCCTCGTCCGAGACACCAGGGGTCCGCCACCTCATCAACCCTGGTCCTCGCTGCTGGAGTCCGCAGCCTTCTCTTCCGTTTCCTCCTCGATCACCTTAGGGCGCCCCCGCCCCAGGTCCCCGGCACCGCGTGCCTTCATGTAACTGTAGATGTTCTCGATATTGCTCAGCACGTACTCGTCGTCGATGAAGGAGGGCATGACCCTGCCGGGCTGGATTTCCAGACCATTGGCGATGGTGTTGGCAAATTCCCCGAAGTTGCGACGCTCCACCGCCTGGATAAGGCTCGGGGCGAAGGTAGATCCCAAGCCGTCCGGACCATGACAGGCCATGCAGGAACGGGTATAGGCGATGTAGCCATCGTAGGTACCTTGATCGACCTTGCCGTCGATGACGGTGTAGCTGCCGGGGCCTTCCCCCGACTGCGACGAGACCTTCTCCTCGGCATTGCCGGCGGCCTGGGCGGTGATACCGCCGGCCGCGAGCAACATGATGGCCAGCGTTCCGAGGGCCTCAACACCGAGCCGTCGCGGGGTCCTGGTCAGGTGCATGTGATCTCCTACTGTTTTGCGATGAGCCGGTAGTGCAGCAGTGAGCCTCGGACAGGCTGCACTGCCGCGGGCCACCTTGTGGCGGGGATTCGGTAATCGGAACTTCGATGGCACGAGACCACAGGCCTCGTGCCATCGATGGTAGGTGAGCAATGATCAGGCGTCAGGTAGGGCAAACACGGTCAGAATCCCGCCCAGCTCGGTGTAGTCATCGAGGGCGGAGAAGACGCCCACTGCCCCCAGACCCGCTTCGGGATCCTCGAGCCCCGCCGCGAGACCGATACCGGCCCAGCCGCCGACCCCGGATAGGACACCGATATACTGCTTGCCTTCATGCTGGAAGGTGTTGACGTTGCCGATGATCCCGGACGGTGTCTTGAAGCGCCACAGCTCCTCGCCGGATTCGATGTCCACCGCCTTGACGTACCCCTCCAGGGTGCCGTAGAAGGCCAGATCACCGGCCGTGGCCAGGGCGCCGCTCCACACGGCGAAACGCTCGTCGATCTCCCAGACGGTCTCGCCGGCGACCGGATCCCAGGCGATGAAGCTGCCCATGCGCCCTTCCATGTCCCCCTCCTGGGTCGGTGCGGGCATCATGGTCAGGGTCGCTCCCACATAGGGCTGGCCGGCAACATATTCGGTCTCGAAGGGCTCATAGTTCATGCAGATGCGATTGATGCCGGCATAGAGCAGCCCGGTCTCGGGGGAATAGGCTGACGGCTGCATGTTCTTGGCGCCCATGGCGGTGGGGCAGATATCGGTGGTATTGACGTCGACCCCCTGGCGGAAGGTGCTGTACTCCTCGCTGACGTTAGGCCGGCCGGTCTCCATGTCGTAGCTGTCAGCCCAGTTGGTTTCCGGGGCGAACTTCTCGGCGACCAGCAGTTCGCCGCTCTCGCGGTCGAGCAGGAAACCGAAGCCGGTACGGTCGATGATCGCCAGCCCCTTGCGCTGCTCGCCCTCGAACTCGACGTCGATCAGCTGATTCTCGTTGACCCCGTCATAGTCCCACTCATCGAAGGGCACCTTCTGGTAGACCCACTTGACGTCCCCTGTATTGGGGTCACGAGCGAAGACGGTGATCGCCCACTTGTTGTCGGCGGGTTCACCATCGACGGTACGCTGCTCCGGGTTCCAGGTGCCGGGGTTACCGGTGCCGTAATAGATCAGGTCGAGTTCGGGGTCATAGGTGACCCAGCCCCAGGGAGCACCGCCGCCACGTTCCCACTCCCCCTCCGGCCAGGTTGACACGCCCAGATCGGCCTCGCCGATTGGCTCGCCCAGCATGGTCGTGGTCTCGGGGTCGATCAGCACGTCCTCATCGGGACCATTGGAGTAGCCCCGCCACTCCATCTCACCGGTTTCGACGTTGTAGGCAGTGAGGTGACCGCGTACGCCGAACTCGCCGCCGCTGTTGCCCACGATAACCTTGTCGTGCACCACCAGCGGCGACATGGTCATGCTCTCCCCCTGGGTGTGGTCACCATTCTGGGCGTCCCACAGCAGTTCGCCCGATTCGGCATCCAGGGCGATGACGGTATTGTCGGCCTGGTTGAGGAACAGCCGACCGTCGGCATAGGCCAGGCCGCGGTTGACGGTATCGCAGCACATCACCGGGATGACGCGCGAGTCCTGGTCCGGTTCATAGCTCCAGACGATGCGCCCCTCGTCCTCGAGGTCCAGGGCGAAGACCTTGTTGGGGAAGGGGGTATGGATATAGAGGCGCCCATCGCCGACATACAGTGGTCCGCCTTCATGCCCCCGCAGCACGCCGGTGGAAAACTGCCACTGCGCGCGAAGGTCCTGGACGTTGTCACGATTGATCTGATCCAGCTGGCTGAAGCGGTTGCCTTGATAGTTGCCCAGCTGAGTGGCCCAGAATTCTGGGTTCTGCTGGAGGTCGAGTTGATTCTGATTGGCATGCGCCAAGGATGCGGCCATCAACCCTGCAGCCGTCATCACGAGTCCTGGGAAGCGAAGCATGGCGTTGTCTCCGTTGCACTGAAAGGTGTGCCGAGGGTGGCGGCACATCTCGTTGTGGTTATGTTCCTGTTTCAGGCAGTGACACATGAAGGTCTAGCACATCTGTGGGTGCCGTCAGTCCTGGCCATGGGGAATTCGGCACTCCCATATGGTCAAAAGAGTTTTTCTCTGTGGCAACAATCATGCCATCTGTCCGGTTAAACCGTGCCGGGGCGCGCGTGGCGCCCTTACGGTCACCAACGATTCGACTCCCGGCACCAGGCATGCGACTTTCGTAGCAAGGCTGCAACGTCATCCTGTGCTTTACTGAGGTGTGAACGCCCAACAACAACCATCCATCCCGTGGAGGTGCCTCATGTGGACCAAACCCGCCTATACCGATCTGCGGCTAGGCTTCGAAGTGACGCTGTATATTTCCAATCGCTGAGGCCACGCGCGACGTGGCAGCACACTCAGGGCTGACGTCTCTTGCAGGGGACGTCAGCCCTTATCGTTCAGGGGCAAACTTCGGGACAGGAAGATAACCATGCAGGTACTGGTGCTCGGTGCGGCGGCAGGAGGTGGCTTTCCGCAATGGAACTGCAACTGCACGCTGTGCCACGGTGTTCGACAGGGCAGCATCGAGGCAACGCCGCGCACCCAGTCATCGATCGCCATCAGCAGCGACGGCGAGCAGTGGCTGCTGTGCAATGCCTCGCCGGACATCCGCCACCAGCTGGCCAGCAACCCCGAGCTGCACCCCAGGCGAGTGCCAAGGGACAGCGGCATTGCGGGGGTCCTGCTGGTGGACGGCCAGATCGATCACGCCACCGGGCTGCTGTCACTGCGAGAGGGTTGCCCCCTGGACGTCTGGTGCACCCCCAATGTGCATCAGGACCTGAGCAGTGGCTTTCCGCTGTTCACCATGCTCGAGCACTGGCAGGGAGGCCTGGCCTGGCATCCCATCGCGGTCGACAGTGAACACCTGGAGGCCACCTTCGAGGTGCCGGCGTGCCCGGGCCTGACCTTCACCGCCCTGTCGCTGACCAGCAATGCACCGCCCTACTCTCCGCGTCGTGGCGCCCCGACCCCGGGCGACAATATCGGCCTGCTGGTCGAGGATCGCCGCCGCGGCACTGCCCTCTTTTATGCCCCTGGGCTCGGCGAGATCGACGACCGGGTACGCGGCTTCCTGCACCGGGCCGACTGCGTGCTGGTCGACGGCACGCTGTGGCGTAACGACGAACTGCTGCGTGCCGGTGTCGGCCAGGCCACCGGCCGGGACATGGGCCACCTGGCACTCTCCGGTGAGCAAGGCCTGCTGGCCGAGCTCGCGGCCCTGCCGGCCACCACCCGTAGGGTGCTGATCCATATCAACAACACCAACCCGATCCTCGACGAAGGGTCGCAGGAACGCGCCAGCCTGACCCGACAGGGAGTCGAGGTGGCCTTCGACGGCTTGCGGCTGGACGTGTGAACGCGCGCGAACCCGCCGCGTCTCAATGTCAGGGACCGACGTTCTGCCTTCTGCCATGCCTGACGCTGACGTGGCGCATCCAGCCACGACGACAGTGGAGCCATACATGACAAGCATCGCCTCGCCGCTGGCGAATTCGCAGGGAGAGGCCCTTAGCCCCGAGGCCTTCCGCGAAGCCCTGATGGCCAAGGGGGCCTACTACCATATCCACCATCCCTATCAGGTGGACATGGCCGAGGGGCGTGCCACCCCCGCGCAGTTGCGTGGCTGGGTCGCCAACCGCTTCTACTACCAGATCAACATTCCCCAGAAGGATGCCGCCCTGCTCGCCAACTGTCCCGATGCCACCACGCGACGGCGGTGGATTCAGCGGCTGCTCGATCATGACGGCCATGGCGAGGATGGCGGCGGCATCGAGGCCTGGCTGACCCTGGGGGAGGCGGTAGGGCTGAGCCGCGACGAGCTGTGGTCCCAGGAGCACGTGCTCCCCGGCGTGCGCTTTGCGGTGGATGCCTACGTCAACTTCGTGCGTCGTGCCGACTGGCGGGAGGCGGCGATCTCCTCGCTCACCGAGTTGTTCGCCCCGGCGGCCCACAAGAGTCGCCTGGATACCTGGCCGACCCACTACCCCTGGATCGACGCGGCCGGCTACGGCTACTTCCGCAAGCGCCTCAAGGAGGCGCGTCGCGATGTCGAGCACGGCCTGGAGGTGGCGCTGGCGGTCTGCACCACCGCCACCGCCCAGCAGCGCGCCCTGGAGATTCTGCAGTTCAAGCTCGATGTACTGTGGTCGATGCTCGACGCCATGACCCTGGCCTACCAGCTCGACCGGTCGCCCTACCATACCGTCACCGACCAGCGTGTCTACCACCGGGGGCTGTCATGAACGGAGTCCCCATCGACGGTCGCAGCGTCTGCCGCCTGCGCCCCGGCTGGCGCCTGCAGTGGGAAGAGACCCAGCAGCGTCACGTGCTGCTCTATCCCGAGGGCATGGTGCAGCTCAACGACACCGCCGGCGCCATCCTCGCCCAGCTCGATGGGCAACGGGACGTGGACGCGGTGATCGCGACCCTGCAGGCGCGCTACCCCGAGACCCCCGCCGCGGCCATCGCCGAGGATGTCCATGAGTTCATGGTCGATGCCGCGCAACAAGGGTGGATCCATCATGACTGACCGCACCGACACCGTAACCCCCGACGGCCAGACCGGCGCCCCGCTGTGGCTGCTCGCCGAGCTGACCTATCGCTGCCCGCTGCAGTGCTCCTACTGCTCCAATCCGCTGGACTTCGCCGCGCTCGAGGAGGAGCTCGATACCGCGGAGTGGATCGACACCCTGACCCAGGCCCGGGCCATGGGGGCCGTGCAACTGGGCTTCTCGGGTGGAGAGCCACTGGTTCGCCGGGACCTCGAGACCCTGGTGGCCGAGGCCCGTCGACTGGGTTTCTACAGCAACCTGATCACCTCCGGGCTGGGGCTCGACGAGTCGCGCATCGAGGCGCTGCGCGAGGCGGGGCTCGACCACATCCAGATCAGCCTGCAGGCCTCCGACCCCGATGTCGCCGCGGCAGTGGCCGGTTCGCGCAAGGCCCACGGGAAGAAGCTGGCCATGGCGCGGGCCGTCAAGGCCGCAGGCTACCCAATGGTGCTCAACGTGGTACTGCACCGCCACAACATCGACCGCCTCGATCACATCATCGCCCTGTGCGATGAACTCGGCGCCGATGCGGTGGAACTCGCCAACTGCCAGCTGTATGGCTGGGCACATCTCAATCGCGCCGGGCTGCTGCCCAGTGCGGCCCAGCTCGAGGCCGCCGAGGCCACCACGGCTCGCTGGCGGGAGCGCCTGGCCGAGCGTGGACGCGACATGCGACTGCTGTTCGTGGTGCCCGACTACTACGCCGACCGTCCCAAGGCCTGCATGGGCGGCTGGGGGTCGATCTTCATGACCGTGGCGCCGGACGGCGCGGTGCTGCCCTGTCACAGCGCACGCATGCTGCCGATGCGCTTCCCCACGGTGCGCGAGCGCCCACTGCGCGAGATCTGGTACCAGAGCGAGGCCTTCAACTGCTATCGCGGCGATGCCTGGATGTCGGAGCCCTGCCGCAGCTGCGACGAGCGCCACCAGGATGTGGGTGGCTGTCGCTGCCAGGCCTACCTGCTCACCGGCGACCCTTCCGCCACCGACCCGG
>JAGYKP010000073.1 GCA_018401555.1 Halomonas sp. | reverse complement strand
TGGAAGGGCGCGAGCGGGTAGCGCTGGGTAACGCCGAGGGGCGGGTGCTGGCCGATGATGTTGCCGCGGCCCTGGACCTGCCCGGCGTCGACAACAGCGCCATGGACGGCTATGCCCTGCGCCTGGCCGAGATTTGCCCCACGGGCCTGCCGGTGGTGCAGCGCGTGCCGGCCGGTGCCGGGGTGATGCACCTGCCCGAAGGTGGCTGCGCGCGCATCTTCACCGGTGCTCCAGTGCCCATCGGCGCGGATGCCGTGGTGCCCCAGGAGAGGGTGCGTCTGGATGCCGAGGGCCGGGTGCACGTCGAGGGGGAGCTCGCCGAGGGGGCCAATATCCGCCGCCGGGGCGAGGAGAGCCGCGCCGGCACGCCACTGCTGCCCTCGGGTACCCGCCTGGAGGCTGCTGCCATCGCCCTGCTGGCGAGCCACGGCGTCGCCGAGGTGACGGTGAGGCGCCGCGTGAAGATCGCGCTGTTCTCCACCGGCGACGAGCTGATCGAGCCGGGCGAGCGCCGTGCGCCGGGACAGGTCTTCGACAGCAATCGGGCGATGCTCAAGGCGCTGATGGCCCAACCGGGCGTCGAGCTTATCGACCTGGGCGTGATTCTTGACGATCCCCTTGACCTGCATCAGGCCCTGGGCCGGGCCCGTGACGAGGCCGATCTGGTAGTCTGTAGCGGCGGTGTATCGGTGGGTGAGGAGGACCATGTGCGCCCCGTCATCGAGCGGCTGGGCGGCATCGCCTTCCATGGCGTGGGCATCAAGCCTGGCAAGCCCTTCGCCCTTGGCTTCCTGGGCGAGTCGCTCGCCGCCGGAACACCGTTGATCGCCCTGCCGGGCAATCCGGTGGCTTCACTGGTGGGCTGGCAGTTCCTCGCCCTGCCCCTGGTGCAAGGCCGCCAGGGCATGACGCCGCCGGCACTGCAGCGCTTTCCGGTCAAGGCCGGCTTTTCGCGGCGCGGGCCGCGTGGTCGCCGTGAACTGCTGCGGGTCGTGCTCGACTGGAGCGCCGGTACGCCGGTGGCTCGCCTGGCCGGCGGCCAGGGATCGCATATGCTGAGTGCCGCCAGCCAGGCCCATGGCTACCTGCTGGTCGACGCCGACACCGATGTGGAGGAACAACATGCCTATGGATACTGCCCAGCCGCCCAGTTCGGCCGCTGACCTGCTGTTCAAGCCGCGCCAGCTGCGTGACCTGGTGCGCGGCGTGCCGTGGCTGGGTGCGCTCTCCGACGAGGAGATCGAGGCGCTGCTCGAGGACTGCGAGCCGCGTACCCTGGCCAGCCGTGAATGGCTGTTCCGTCAGGATACCCCCGCCGAGTGGCTGCATATCGTGATCAGCGGTGCGGTGCGCCTGGTACGCAGTGCCGGGGACGGACGCCTGGCCACCATCCGCTGTGTGGAGCGTGGCGGCACCCTGGGCGAGCTGAGCATGGTGTCCCGGGAGGGCATCTACCTCTACTCCTCCGAGGCGCTGCGCCGCACCCATGTGCTGTCGATTCCCGCCGAGCGCTGCCGCGAGGCCATGGATCGCCACCCCGAATGCCGCGCCGAGTTCATGAGCCGCCTGGCGCTGGAACTCACCGATCGCCTCGAGGACCTGGCGCTGCTTACCCAGGGCGACGCCATGTCGCGGCTGGTTAGCTATGTGCTGCGCCAGCTGCCGTCGGGGCGTGGCAAGGAGCCCCGGGTGGTGCGCCTGACCATTCCCAAGCGCTGGCTGGCCGCCCAGCTGGCCATGACGCCGGAGACCCTCTCGCGGCTGCTGGCCAAGCTGCGTGACAACGGCGCCATCAACATCGATCGCCAGCGGCTGGTGGTGCTCGACGAGCAGAAGATGCGCGACCTGATGATGACCGACGAGTGACGGAACGGCGGCAGCTG
>JAGYKP010000072.1 GCA_018401555.1 Halomonas sp. | reverse complement strand
TGCTGGCAGGCGGCGCTGCAATACGGGCTGGACCGCAAGCAGTTCGACAAGCCGCTGGCCGGCACGCAGCTGTTCCAGAAGAAACTCGCCGACATGCAGACGGAAATCGCCCTGGGCCTCCAGGCCGCGCTGCGCGTCGGGCGGCTGATCGACGAGGGCAAGGGCGCCCCCGAGATGATCTCGCTCATCAAGCGCAACAACTGCGGCAAGGCGCTGGACATCGCCCGCGTCGCCCGCGACATGCACGGCGGCAACGGCATCAGCGACGAATACCACGTGATCCGCCACGTGATGAACCTTGAGGCGGTCAATACCTATGAGGGTACCCATGACATCCACGCGCTGATCCTCGGCCGTGCCCAGACCGGCCTGCAGGCCTTTACCGGGTAACAGGAGCTCGAGATGAGTGGACCGCTGGATGGCATCACGGTGCTCGACATGTCGCGGGTGCTGGCCGGCCCCTGGGCGGGTCAGCTGCTCGCCGACCTGGGTGCCCGGGTGATCAAGCTCGAGCACCCCAGCCGCGGCGACGATACTCGCGGTTGGGGACCGCCCTGGCTGGCCGAGGAGAGCGAGCGCGACAGGGTCGCCGCCTACTATCTCTGCGCCAACCGCGGCAAGCACTCCCTGGCCGTGGACATCGCCACCGAGGAGGGCCAGGCGCTGGTGCGCCGGCTGGCATCGGGTGCCGATATCCTGCTCGAGAACTTCAAGGTCGGTGGCCTGGCCAAGTACGGCCTCGACTACGCCAGCCTGCACGCCGACAACCCGCGGCTGATCGGCTGCTCCATCACCGGCTTCGGCCAGGATGGCCCCTATGCCCACCGCGCCGGCTACGACTTCATGATCCAGGCCATGGGCGGGCTGATGAGCCTGACTGGTGAGGCCGACGCCATGCCCATGAAGACCGGGGTGGCGATCACCGACGTGATGACCGGCCTCTACGCCACGGTGGGCGTGCTGGCGGCGCTGCAGGAGCGCAGTCGCACCGGCGTCGGCCGCCACGTGGACGTGGCCCTGCTCGACGTCCAGGTGGCGACCCTGGCCAACCAGGCCCTCAACGCCCTGGTCAGCGGCAGGGACCCCGAGCGCCACGGCAACGCCCACCCCAATATTGTGCCCTACCAGGCCTTCGCCTGTGCCGACGGCCACCTGGTGCTCACCGTGGGCAATGACACCCAGTTCGCCCGCTTCGCCGCCCTGCTCGGCCACCCCGAGTGGGTCCGTGATCCCGCCTATGCCACCAACGCCGCCCGGGTCGGCAACCGCGAGGTGCTGGTGCCGATGATCCAGTCGATACTGGCCACCCGGCCCCGCGACGAATGGCTCGGCGAACTGGAGGCCAGGGGCATCCCGGCCGGGCCCATCAACAGCGTCGGCGAGGTGTTCGAGGATCCCCAGGTGCAGCATCGCCGGATGCATCGCGTCCTGAAGCGTGGCGAGCTCGAGGTGCCCCAGGTGGCCAACCCGCTGCGCTTCGACGGCAGCTCCGCCACCAGTGACTTGGCCCCGCCACGCCTGGGCCAGGACAGCGACACCCTGCTGACCGAGATGGGGCTCACGGCGGAGGATATCGCCAGGCTGAGAAGGGCGGGGGTGGTCCGCTAATATGGCCAGTCAGCGGCGCCGGGGCCAGGCCGTAGCGGAGGTCCTACGCCAGGGAAGGCGTCGGTAGCGCCCAGGGATGGGTTCACAGCGCCTCCGCGAAGGCCTGTCACCGGGTCAGCCGCGTCCCCTAATGCCCAGATCCGGACGCCAACCATGCCAGCCCCAATTCCTACCAAGGTGCACTACCACAAGCAGGCCCGCGAGCTGGAGCTCGGCTATGCCGATGGCCAGAGCTACCGCCTCGCCATCGAGTACCTGCGGGTCTTCTCCCCCTCCGCCGAGGTGCGCGGCCACGGCAAGGGCCAGGAGACCCTGCAGGTAGGCAAGAAGTTCGTCGGCCTCAAGGACATCACCCCCACCGGCCGCTACGCCCTCAAGCTGCACTTCGACGACGGCCACGACAGCGGCCTGTTCAGCTGGGACTACCTGAAGTGGCTGATCGACAATCGCGAGGCCAACTGGGCCGAGTACCTGGAGCGACTGGAAGCAGCCGGCGCCAGCCGCGAGCCGCTGGGTATCGAAATCAAGCAGCTGTAACCCGCGTCAAGACAATCGCCGCTGCGGGAGGCTACAATGGCGCCCATCCGAGGCCTTGACCTCTCCCATGCAGCGATTCGGGAGCCCCATCGCATGAGCGCCAACCCCAGCTCCAGGGACAAGCAGACCACCGACTTCGGCTACCAGGAAGTGCCCCTCGAGGAGAAGGCCTCCCGGGTAGCCGACGTATTCCACTCCGTGGCGGCGCGCTACGACGTCATGAACGACCTGATGTCGTTCGGCATCCACCGCCTGTGGAAGCGGCTGACCATCGAGCGCGCCGGGGTGCGCCCCGGCCACAGTGTGCTCGATATCGCCGGTGGCACCGGCGACCT
>JAGYKP010000071.1 GCA_018401555.1 Halomonas sp. | reverse complement strand
GCCTTCCCTGTGCTCACCACCCTGTTCCTCCTCTGATCCGGTGGCAGGTCGTCATGATGTCGAGGGTTTGGCATAACTCTATAGTTATAGGGGTGTATGAAATCCTCATTTGGCAACAGGGTTGCGCAGCGCCATCCTTCAGGAAGTGAAACTCGCTTGGTGACCGGCACCGCCGGTATGACCGATCCGGAGGTGTGACATGAACGATAGGCAGATCGAGCGTCAGGGCTGGCTGGCGCGGCTCGAGCAGCGCCTCTTCGAGGCCAGCATGCCCCAGGTGGTGCAAGGCATCCGCCACGAGGCCAGCGTCGACTTCCGGGAGCTGGTGCGCGACCTGAACGCGCCGATGGCACCGGCCTTCGAGCGAGAAGTCTCGCGGACCCTGAATCGCGGAGCCGCGAGCGACCTGATTCCCGCGGTGACCCTGATGCCCGCCATGATGGAGCGTTTCGGGCTTGGCCGAGAGGACTTCTCTGCCAATGAGGCAGGCCTCTACGCAGAGCTCGAGACCGTCTGCAACCACTGCCCGGTCGTGGGACGCTGCTGGAAGGCGATGCGCGCCGGTGATACCCGGGAGACCTGCCGTGGCTTCTGCCCCAATGCTCAAGCGTTCGACGGCAAGTCGCTGGAAGCGGCTGGCTGAGCGAAGATACCCAGTGAAAAGTGCCCCCGCAAGCGAAGGCTTGCGGGGGCACTGTCGTTTCGGGGCGTCTTTCGGGGTGTTGGCCCGCGGCTATGCGTCGGGCTGACGCCGGCGGAAGTCCCGGGGAGCGAGTCCGGTCAAGCGCTTGAAGAAGCGCGTGAAGTAGGCGGGTTCCGAGAACCCCAGGCTGTCGGCCACCTGGCCGACTGTCATGTTGGTGTAGGTGAGCTGTCGCTTGGCCTCAAGCAGCAGGCGCTCATGCAGCAGCTGCAGAGCGCTGCGGTTGGCCAGGCGCCGGCAGAGCAGGTTGAGGTGGGCGCTGGTCATGCCCAGCTGTTCGGCGAACTTCTCGATGCTGGGTTGCTGACGAAACTGCTTCTCGATCAGTGCCTGGTAGCTCTGCAGGTGGGCCAATCCTCGCCCCTGGGGCCGGGGGGCTTTCGCGCTGCTGGCGTTGGTCTGCCGCACGGCCAGGCGGGAAATCTCGATGAACAGCGCCTCGGTGAACGCCTCCAGGATGCATTCGCGGCCGGGTGCGGGGTGTCGATACTCCTCCCCCAGCTGGTCCACCAGGGTGGCGATGCGCCGGGCCGGTCGGGCGGCATTCAGAGGGTAGGCGGTGGCCAGTGACATCGCTCCCGCCTGGGCACCCAGACGTTCCTCCAGTCGGTCGGCCAGGGGGCTTGCCAGGGTGATGATATGACCCTGGGTGTCCGGCGTGAAATGGAACCCATGGATGCTCATAGCGGGCACCACGATGATCAGTGGGGCCTCATGGGAGCGCTGGCTGCCCTCCAGTTCCAGGTTGACGCGGCCGGCAGAGAGGTGGAGCAGGTGCAGCAGATCGGTATGACGATGGGGGTGGATCTTCCAGTCGTGGAGCTGGCTGCGTTCGGGGATCGACTCCCAGTGAAGCAGGTCCGGCGTCGGCCAGTGGCGCGTCTCGCCATACAGCTTGAAGACGGGAACGGCGTCGGTGGACATGGGGGCTCCGCTAGCGATTTCGACTAAAGTCGGTAGATGATATTGGGTTTATCCAGGTAACGCTGCCAATATTGCCTTATTACGCGATGGGTTTCAGTGAAAAATACAATCCACATAGCGAACAGATGTTCACCTTTTTGCCTTACCCCTACAGATAACAACGGAGTCTCCCCATGAAGACACAGGTCGCGATCATCGGCGCCGGTCCTTCGGGCCTGCTGCTCGGCCAGCTGTTGAGCCGCCAGGGCATCGACAATGTCATCCTCGAACGCAAGTCCGGCGAGTATGTGCTTAGCCGCATTCGGGCGGGCGTGCTGGAGCAGGGCATGGTCGATCTGCTGCGTGAGGCGGGTGTCGACAAGCGCATGGACGAAGAGGGCGAAGTCCACGATGGCGTGGAGCTGGCCCTGGACAACCGACGCGTGCGCGTCGACCTCGCCGGGCTGACCGGCGGCAAGACCGTGATGGTCTATGGCCAGACCGAGGTGACCCGCGACCTGATGGAGGCCCGTGAGGCGACCGGTGGCACCACCATCTACGAGGCCGATAACGTTCAGCCCCACGACCTCGAGAGCGATAGCCCCTATATCACCTTCGAGAAGGATGGCGAGACGCACCGTCTCGACTGCGACTATGTGGCCGGCTGTGACGGCTTCCACGGTATCTCGCGCAAGTCGATCCCCGAAGGGCGCATCAAGGAGTTCGAGAAGGTCTATCCCTTCGGCTGGCTCGGCCTGCTCTCCGACACCCCGCCGGTAGCCGACGAACTGATCTATGCGAGGCACGAGCGTGGTTTCGCCCTGTGCAGCATGCGTTCGTCGACCCGCAGCCGCTACTACATCCAGGTGGGGCTGGACGAGAAGGTCGAGGAGTGGTCAGACGAGCGCTTCTGGGAGGAGCTCAAGCGGCGCATCCCCGATGAGGTGGCCGAGAAGCTGGTCACCGGTCCCTCCATCGAGAAGAGCATCGCCCCGCTGCGCAGCTTCGTGGTCGAGCCGATGCAGTACGGGCGGCTGTTCCTGGTCGGCGACGCCGCCCATATCGTGCCGCCTACCGGCGCCAAGGGCCTCAATCTGGCGGCCAGCGACGTCAACACCCTCTACCGGCTGATGGTGAAGGTCTATCAGGAGGGGCGTACCGACCTGATCCCGAACTACTCCGAGACCTGTCTCAAGCGGATCTGGAAGGCCGAGCGCTTCTCCTGGTGGATGACCTCCATGCTGCACAAGTTCTCCGAGGAGGAGGACTTCAACACCCGCATGCAGCAGGCGGAGCTGGACTACGTGACAAGCTCCGAGGCGGGGCTGACCACCATCGCCGAAAACTACGTGGGGCTGCCCTACGAGTCGCTCGAGTAGCGCGACCGTTCGCCAGTATCATTTCGAGACCCGGGCCAGATGGCCCGGGTCTTGTCGTGGGCGGTCACCGGCGCCTCAGGGATAGCGCCCGCTGCGGCGGTTCTCAACCAACACCTCGAGGATGGCGTTGGCCTCCTGCATCACCGGGGAGGGGGGCTCACCGCGGCGTCGGCTGCAGATGACCGGGGTGGTGATGCTCCTGTCGGCGAGGTAGACATAGCTGATGCCGTCGCGTTGCACGCGCTTGACCTGTTCGGGTACCAGGCTGATGCCGATCTCCGAGGCCACCAGTCCCAGCGCCGTCTGCAGTTCGTTGGCCTCCTGCACCACCTCCACCTTGAGTCCCTGGCGGCGGAACAGCCCGAGCATCATGTCGGCCATGCTGGGGCGTGGCTTGGCGGGAAACAGGATCAGCGGGAAGCGGGCCAGTTCCTCCAGAGTCGGGGTGGTGCCCTCCAGCGGGTGGCCCGTGGGCAGGGCAGCCAGCACCGGCTCATCGAACAGTACCTCCTGCTCCACGTCGGGGTCATCTATCCTGAGACGACCAAAGCCCATGTCGATGCGCCCCGCTTTCAGTGCCTGAACCTGCTGTACCGTGGTCAGCTCGGCCAGGGTCAGCTCCACATCATCCTTTTGTCGTAAGTCACGAACCAGCAGCGGGAGCTGTCCATAGAACACCGAGGGCACGAAGCCGATGCCGAACATGATGCGCTTGCTTCGTGCCATGCGTCGCGTGGACTCCAGGGTGGCGTCCACCTTCTCCAGTATCTGGATTGCATGCTGCCGGAAGAACTGCCCGGTGGGTGTCAGCCGCAGGCCCCGGGGGCTTCGCTCGAACAGTTCGGCGCCGACTTCGTGTTCCAACTGCTTGATCTGTCTTGATAAAGGCGGTTGTGACATATGCAGGCGCTCGGCGGCGCAGGTCAGGTTCAGCTCTTCCGCGACCACACAGAAGTACCTGAGATGGCGCAATTCCATGATACCTCCTGGGTATGGCAGGGCACCCAAACAATATTGGTTCGGTCTTCCTCCTGCAATCAAACTGCCACGTAATCACCAGATCCCCTGACTTCGGAGCCTCCCATGTCATCTGTGATCGAAAGCATCGAGACGCTGCTGGTCGACCTGCCGACCATCCGCCCCCATAAGCTCTCCATGACTACCATGGCCTGCCAGACCATGGTTATCGTGCGCATGCGTCACAGCGATGGCATCGAGGGCCTGGGCGAGGGCACCACCATCGGTGGACTGGCCTATGGCCCGGAGAGTCCCGAGAGTATCAAGACCAACATCGATACCTACCTGGCGCCGCTGCTGGTCGGTCAGCCTTCCGGTAACGTCAACGCCCTGCGTGCCCTGCTCAACCGCCATGCACGCGGCAACATGATCGCCAAGTCGGCACTCGAGACCGCGCTGCTCGACGCCCAGGGCAAGCGCCTGGGCCTCAGCGTGGCCGAGCTGCTGGGTGGTGCCCGCCAGACACACCTGCCGGTGCTCTGGACCCTGGCCAGCGGCGATACCGCCAAGGACATCGAGGAAGCACAGTTGCGCCTCGAACAGCGTCGCCACGCCGACTTCAAGCTCAAGATTGGCGCCAACCCGGTCAAGCAGGACGTGCGCCATGTGGCCGCCATCAAGGAGGCCCTGGGCGATCGCGCCAGCGTGCGCGTCGACGTCAACCAGGCCTGGGACGAGTCCACCGCCGTATATGGCATCCAGGCCCTGCAGGACGCCGGCATCGAGCTGATCGAGCAGGCCATTCCGGCGCGTGAGCATGCCGGCCTGATTCGCCTGGCCGACCGCTTCAACGTGCCGATGCTGGCCGACGAGGCGGTACAGGATGCCCGTGATGGCCTCGACCTGGCCCGTGGCGGCTTCAGCGGCGCCTTCGCCCTCAAGATCGCCAAGTCCGGCGGTGTGCTCGGCGTGCTCGAGCTGGCCCACGTGGCCCAGGCCGCCGGCATCGGCCTCTACGGCG
>JAGYKP010000070.1 GCA_018401555.1 Halomonas sp. | reverse complement strand
GCCATTCATGAGCCTTATCAGACCATCCGGCAGCATAAGGTTCCGAGGCTGATGATGAAATATCGAGCCCGCTGAAGATGCCCGCCACCTGCACACGATCACGTTTCATCGCTCCGCCTCGATCAACGCAGGATCATCCTCCACCGGCCGGTTGACCCGGGTGCTCACCGGCCAGTGGGTCAGCCGATCGTGTGGGAGGTGGTGAACCAGGTGGCGGATGGTTTCGCGATCAGTCAGCTCGGGATCGAGCCAGGGCTCCAGGCTCTGTTGATCCAGGATCAGCGGCATGCGCGGGTGGATAGCCTTGGCGACACCACGGGAGGGCTCGGTGAGGATGGCGCAACCGGGCTTGCCATCCGGTCGCTCCGTCCAGATGCCGGCGAACCACAGCGGCTCACCGTCGCCGCGGGAAAGGTAGTGGGGCTGCTTGCGACCGTCCACGGCCAGCCACTCGTACCAACCGTCTGCCGGCACCAGGCAGCGGTGATGGGCGAAGGCACCGCGGAAGTAAGGTGAGGTGGCGACCTTCTCGACGGTGGCATTGATGGGCTGCGGAGCTTTGTCATCCGCCCAGTGAGGCCGGTAACCCCACCAGAGCGCATCAAGGCTCAGCTGACCACCGTCCTCATGCCGACGCACCGCCGAAATCCAAGTGCCCGGCGCGACGTTATAGCGGGGCGTAAACGCACACTCGAAAATAGGTAACTTAAGGGAGGTTGCCAGGCTGGGGAAATCGGTGTAAAGGGCGAAGCGACCGCACATTTTACAACCCATTCATGAGGAATCTGCCAATGATCCGCGTCTTGGAGCATTGTCATCCATAGCACCCTTTAGCGGGAGTGTCTGTAACTACAAGCAGTAGCACATCTCTCGGCTTGGGTAGAGATATGCTCCATTCTGGCGGGTACCTTCCACACAGAGAAGACTTCCGGTCAACGCCTGACAACGATAACTACCCGTGTCGATCAACGCTGCCTTCCCTGGCAGTGACACTCCCTGGAAGCCCAGGGTGCCGCGAGCTATAGGACGACCGGGTCGAAGACTTCCGGCGACACCCTGCCATCAGGCTGGCCCACCGGCGAAAGGGCTGCTGTAGGAGATTGCTGACATTACTTGTAAGCGTGGTGCTCGATATGGCCACTATCGGCGGAATCGCACAGGTTGTCGCTGGTCGGCGACGTAGGCTCGGCCTATTCTGCGGCTCAGGGAACTTAACAGGGAGGTGGATCCATGGAGCAGAATGCAGATGCAGTCGGCGCGGTGTTGGGCGGAGTTAGCTTGTGGTTCATCGTTGTAATCGGACTCTTTCTGGTGCCCTGGATCGCGGTGATCGCCGCCGCTCACGATCGAGGCAATTCCATGCTGGGGGCTGCCTTTATCGGGCTCTTCGGCACGCCGCTGATCGGACTGCTTTATGTGATCGCTCAGCCAATCAACCAGCAGGTGCTGGACGAGCGCGCCATCCGGAGCGGCAAGCTGCGCCGCTGCACCAAGTGCATGGCCCCCAAGCATCCGTCGGCTTCCTGGTGCCCGCACTGCGGTGCCGGCGATCGCCCCTACGAACCTGTAATGCGGGCGCCTTCGGTCGAGACAGAAAGCAGTTCCCCGTCCCCCCAGTACCAGGCGGCCCCGGCCGGTGCGGCGGTGACTGCAGCGTCCACTGCCGCATCAGCGCCGGCTTCGCCCGCCAGTGAAGCGGATCGATGGAGCGAGACGCTCAAGGCCAAGGCAAGAGACGAGGATGCCGAGCGGACCGTGGATTTTCCTCACAACGAGATGCCCGCCGGCATGACGGTTACCGAGGAGTATTTCGAGCGGGCCGAGACGGATACCGACGCCGCCGAGGAGTTCCGCCGCAAGATGGAGCAGCGTCGAGACCCACCAGCCGGCCGGTGATCCTGCGTCACACCCCCTCCACCTCGATCCCATGCCGGGCGAGCCAGCCCTTGCGCTGCTCGTAGTCCGGCATGGCGCGCTCCAGGCGGCGCCAGAAGGCGGGGGTGTGGTGGGGCTCGTGCAGGTGGACGAGCTCGTGGACGACCACGTACTCGGCGATATGCCGGGGCAGCAGGATGGTCTTCCAGTGGAAGTAGACCCGGTTGCCCTTGCCGCAGGAGCCCCAGCGATAACCGAGGTCCTGGACCGTCACCCCGGCGGGTTCGACGCCCATCCGTCGGGCGTGCTCCTTCACCCTGGCGGTAAGCCAGTCGCTGGCGCGGGCACTGTACCAGCGGACGAAGTGCTCCCGGGCGTCGGCCAGGGCGTCCTCGCGTAGCTGGAAGCGCCCGGCGACGAGCTTGAGCGGCGCGCCCTGGGCCTCAGTGGCCACCAGTTTGAGCCGGTAGCTGCGGCCCAGGTAGAGAAAGCCCTCGCCGTTGACGTACTCCTTGTGCGGGAGCCGGCGGCGACGCTCAGCCTTCTCGGCCAGCTTCCGGTAGATCCATAGCCGCTTCTCGAGCACGAAGTCGCGCAGCAGCCACTCCTCGGTGCCGGTCGGCGCGGCGATGACCAGCTCACCGTCGCGGTCCACGGTGATCTCGAGTGTCTTGCGGCGCGAGCTCTCGCGCACCTCGAAGGTAAGATCGTCCACGGCGAGCTGCATCATGCGTTCACTAGCTTGTGGTGGTTGCTGCGCGCCAGATCGAAGAGCCGTTCTGACACGGCCACAGCTTGATCCATAGGCACCAGGCCGCCCATCATCAGCTGCTCGAACAGATCCTGCTTGAGGCGCTCCTGGTCGGGGATATGGGAGGGCTTCCAGAAGTCGGGGATGGCGATCTCCTGCTGGATCGTGGCCACCAGCTCCTCGGTGGCGTCGAGCAAGGTCTGGGCGGTGGCGGCGTCCATCTTCTCCACCTCCAGGCCGGCGCTGGCCACCAACTCGCGCCAGAAGGGTTGTGCGTGGGCAGGCATATCTGGAATGCCTTCGCCCGGATCGATCGCCCCATCACGCAATTGTTCAATCAGCGTCTTGAGCGCCTCCACCTGCTCGGCCCACTGGCCATCGAGCTGGTCGAGCAGCTCCTCCAGGCGCTCGCTCAGCCGGCCGTACTTCACCGGGTCCTCGTCCAGGTGCTTGCGCACGTGGGAACGCACCGCGTGCTCCATCTCCGACGCCTTGGCGCGGTCGCCCACCTGTCGGCCCAGGTGCTCGTCGAACTCGGCATCGGTGAGCTGCACCGGCGGGATGCGCGGGTCGATGCCGAGCGAGATCACGTAGTCATCGACCAACTTGCGCACCTTGTTGCCGATATCGCGGCCGAGCTCCGGGGTGTCCTTGTAGCGGTTGCGGGCCAGGGCATGGATATAGGCTAGCCGCTTGGCATCGTTGACGAACTCCAGCCCCTCGGGACGCGGCAGCACGTCGTCCAGGCCGCGGTTGAACTCCTTGAGCTTGACCACGAACTCGGCCCGAACACGCTCGTCTGCGAGCGCCTGCACCGCCTCCTCGGCATCATCCAGGTCGTCCACCCCTTGCCCGCGCAGCACGTCGATCACCCGCAGATGGCGGTCACGCAGCAGCGGGATCTCGTCCTTGAGGCTCTGCAGGGCGCCCTCGATGTCCTCCTCGCTGTAGGCGGCCAGCGCCTCCTTGAGGTGGTTGGCCACGCCGAAGTAGTCCACCACGATGCCGTGGGTCTTGCCGTGGCCGGTACGGTTGACCCGCGCGATGGCCTGCAGCAGCTCCGCCTCGCGCAGCGAGCGGTCCAGGTACATCACCCCCTCGATGGGGGCATCGAAGCCGGTGAGCAGCATGCTCTTGACGATCAGGAAGGCCAGCGGGTCGTGCTTGGCCGGGTCCTTGGGGGGTACCCCATCCAGCGGCGGCAGCGGCTTCTTGAAGCGCTTGATGTGGTTCTCGACGGCGGCACGCTCGCTCCACCTGGCCCAGGTGGGGTCGTCGTTGTTGCCGCTGCTGAATACCACCGCGAACTCCAGCTGGCGCAGCACGTCGCGGTAGCGCCAGGCCTGGATCGCTGCCTTGACCCGGGGCGGGCGCAGGAGCAACTCGCCATCCTCCAGCGCCTTTTCCTCGGGGGAGAGCGCCAGCGCCTCCTCCAGCAGCTCGGCCTTGGCCTGCTCGAGGGCCTCGAAGTAGCGCAGGGCCGCCCGGCGGCTGTAGGCCACCAGCTGCGCCTTGTAGCCGTTGGGGAGGATATGGGTGACGTAGTGGCGCAGGATGTCCTGGGCCTTCTCCTGGATCAGTTGTGGTGCCTCGAAGATCTGCCCCTTGGTGGCGTACTTCTTCTTGATCGCCTCCAGTTCCTCCTTGCTGTGGTCGCGGAACAGGTCCTCGAACAGGCCATCGAGGCTGGCACCGTCCTTGATCGCGCCCTTGGCGGTGCGCCCCTCGTAGAGGATCGGCACCGTGGCACCGTCCTGCTCCGCCTCCTTGATGGTGTAGCGGTCGATGTATTCGCCGAAGATATCGTGGGTGCGCTTCTTGTCGCCCATGATGATAGGCGTGCCGGTGAAGCCGATGCGGGCGGCGTTGGGCAGCGCGCGCATCATGTTGGCGTGCAGGTCGCCGGCCTGGGTGCGGTGGGCCTCGTCCACCAGGATCAGGATGTCCTCACTGGTATTGAGTACCTCGAAGGGCTCGCTCAGCGTCGGTTTCTTTGGTGTGCCAATGCCACTTGAGTCGCGTGGCTCGGCGGCATCGCGCCGGCCGCT
>JAGYKP010000069.1 GCA_018401555.1 Halomonas sp. | reverse complement strand
CGAGGCGATCGTCGCCGAGGGCTTCGAGCGCATCCATCGCACCAACCTGATCGGCATGGGCGTGATGCCGCTGCAGTTCAAGGAGGGCACCACCCGTCACACCCTGCAGCTCGACGGTACCGAGACCTATGACGTCGAGGGCAAGCCGGCGCCGGGCGCGACCCTGGAGCTCGTGATCCACCGCAAGACCGGCGAGGTCGATCGCGTGCCGGTGACCTGCCGCCTGGATACCGCCGAGGAGGTCACCATCTACTCCGCCGGCGGCGTGCTGCAGCGCTTCGCCAAGGACTTCCTGGAGTCCTCGGAGGTGGCAAGCGCATGAGCCAGGTTCCTCAGATCCGGATCCCCGCCACCTATATGCGTGGCGGGACCAGCAAGGGTGTGTTCTTCAAGCTGACCGACCTGCCCGCGGCCGCGCAGGTGCCGGGCGAGGCCCGCGATCGCCTGCTGATGCGGGTGATCGGCAGTCCCGACCCCTACCAGAAGCAGATCGACGGCATGGGCGGGGCCACCTCCAGCACCAGCAAGACGGTGATTCTCTCGAAGAGCGAGAGCCCCGACCACGACGTGGACTACCTGTTCGGCCAGGTCGCCATCGACAAGGCCTTTGTCGACTGGAGCGGCAACTGCGGCAACCTCTCCGCGGCGGTGGGGCCCTTCGCGATCAGCAACGGCCTGGTGGACCCGGCGCGCATCCCGGAGAACGGCGAGGCGGAGGTGCGCATCTGGCAGGCCAATATCGGCAAGACCATCGTCTCCCGGGTGCCGATCCGGGATGGCGAGGTGCAGGAGACCGGTGACTTCGAGCTGGACGGGGTGACCTTTCCGGCCGCCGAGGTGCCGGTGGCCTTCAAGGACCCGGCGGACGGCGAGGGCGCCATCTTCCCCACCGGCAACCCGGTGGATGAGCTGGAGGTGCCCGGTGTCGGCACCCTCAAGGCGACCCTTATCAACGCCGGCATCCCGACCGTCTTCCTGAATGCGGATGAACTCGGCTATACCGGCACCGAGCTGCAGGAGGCGATCAACGGCGACGCCGCGGCGCTGGAGAAGTTCGAGACCATTCGCGCCCACGGGGCGGTGAAGATGGGGCTGATCAAGGACGTGGCCGAGGCAGCTGCCCGCCAGCACACCCCCAAGGTGGCCTTCGTGGCGCCGCCGGCAGACTACCTCGCCTCCAGCGGCAAGCAGGTGAAGGCCGACGATATCGACCTGGTGGTGCGAGCGCTCTCCATGGGCAAGCTGCACCACGCCATGATGGGCACCGCGGCGGTGGCCATCGCCTCGGCCGCGGCCATCGAGGGCACTCTGGTCAACCTCGCCGCCGGTGGCGGCAAGCGTAACGCCGTCACCTTCGGACACCCCTCCGGCACCCTGCGGGTGGGCGCCGAGGCAAGCCTGGTGAATGGCCGCTGGGTGATCGATGAGGCGGTGATGAGCCGCAGTGCCCGGGTGCTGATGGAGGGCTGGGTGCGAGTGCCCGGCGACAGCTTCTAGCCAAGCGCGATCCTGCTGCTTCGCGGTGACAGGCAATAGCGCCCCGCGAAGCGTGATCAAGCAACACCCCGAGTCCCAGGGCTCGGGGTGTTTTCTATAGTGGTAGGGTAGAAGCTCAAGCGACGGCAGGAGATGACCATGAGTACCGTGGAAGCCAATGTGCGGCCGGACTACGACACCGAGCTGCAGAAGATCGCCGACTATGTGCTGAACTACCGTATCGAGAGCGACGAGGCCTGGGATACTGCCAGGCACTGCCTCATGGATACCCTGGGCTGCGGCCTGCTGGCGCTGCGTTTTCCCGAGTGCACCAAGCACCTCGGCCCGCTGGTGGAGGGCACCGTGGTGCCCCATGGTGCCCGGGTGCCCGGCACCTCCTTCCGCCTGGATCCGGTGAAGGCGGCCTGGGATATCGGCGCCATCGTGCGCTGGCTCGATTACAATGACACCTGGCTCGCGGCGGAGTGGGGGCACCCCTCGGACAACCTGGGGGCCATTCTCGCCGTGGCCGACCACCTCTCCCAGAAGTGGGTGGCCCGGGGCGAGGCGCCGCTTACGATGCGCGACGTCCTCGAGGCGATGATCATGGCCCACGAGATCCAGGGGGTGCTGGCGCTGGAGAACTCCTTCAACCGGGTGGGGCTCGACCATGTGGTGCTGGTCAAGGTGGCCTCCACGGCGGTGGCGGCGAGGATGCTCGGTGCCGATCGCGAGCAGCTGCTCTCGGCACTCTCCCACGCCTGGGTCGATGGCCAGAGCCTGCGCACCTATCGTCATGCGCCCAACGCCGGGTCACGCAAGAGCTGGGCGGCGGGGGATGCCACCTCCCGGGCGGTGCGCCTGGCGGATATCGCCCTGCGCGGCGAGATGGGCGTCCCCGGGGCCCTCACGGCACCCCAGTGGGGCTTCTATGACGTGCTGTTCAGCCACACCAACCGCGACCTGGCCACCAAGCCCGAGGGGGAACGCTGCTTCCGTTTCCAGCGCGACTTCGGCAGCTACGTGATGGAAAACATCCTCTTCAAGCTCTCCTTCCCGGCGGAGTTTCACGCCCAGACCGCCTGCGAGGCGGCGGTGACCCTGTACCCCCGGGTGAAGGGGCGAATCGACGAGATCGAGCGGGTCGTGATCACCACACACGAATCGGCGATCCGTATCATCTCCAAGGAGGGCGACCTGGCCAACCCGGCGGATCGTGACCACTGCTTGCAGTACATGACTGCGGTGCCGTTGATGCTCGGCGAGCTGACCGCCGAGCACTACGAGGATGACTTCCACGCCGCGCACCCCGAGATCGATGCGCTGCGGTCGAGGATGGAAGTGGTGGAGGAGCCCCGCTATACGCGTGACTACCTGGATCCCGACAAGCGCTCCATCGCCAATGCCATCCAGGTCTTCTTCACCGATGGCACCTCTACCGAAAAGGTTGCCGTGGAGTATCCCATCGGCCATCGCCGACGTCGTGAGGAGGGCATCCCGGTGCTGGAGGCCAAGTTTCGGCGCAACCTCGAGACGCGGTTCCCGCGCTCGCGCAGCGAGAAGATACTTGCGCTTTGCCAGGATCGGCAGCGCCTGGAGACGACCCCGGTCCAGCGCTTCATGGACCTTCTGGTGATCTGATGGCCGGGCGGCGCCATGCTCCCGTCCGGGATCATGGCGCCTGGCGTGTAACTGGACTACATTTTTTTCTGCAGGGGCTTGCACCCCTCCGGGGAAAACCGTAAAGTACGCATCCGCTGCCGGCGACGGGCAAACGTTGCAGGCGGTGG
>JAGYKP010000068.1 GCA_018401555.1 Halomonas sp. | reverse complement strand
GGCCACCCGCCGCTTCATGCTCGCCTGTGGCCAGCAGTATGCGGCCGAACTGGCCACGCGGTTGCACTTCAATGACGCCCACCTGGCCAGCCTCGCCGAGACCGGCCAGTTCCGCGAAGACTTCCTCGCCTGGCTCGGTCAGTGGCGCTTCACCGGCGACATCTGGACCCTGCCCGAGGGCACGCCGGTGTTCGAGAACGAGCCCTTCATGGAGGTGGACGCCACTCTCGCCGAGGCACAGCTGCTCGAGAGCCTGGTGATGAACCTGGTGCAGCTGGAGACGGTGATCGCCTCCAAGGCGGTGCGCGTGGTACTGGCGGCCGGCGATCGGCCGGTGATGGACTTCGGCCTGCGCCGCATGCACGGAATCGACGCCGCGGTGCGTGGGGTGCGCGCCTATCGCACCGCGGGCCTGGCCGGTACCAGCAACGTGCTCGGCGGGCTGCGCCACGACCTGCCGCTTTCCGGCACCATGGCCCACAGCTACATCCTTGCCCACGACGACGAGGAGGCCGCCTTCGCCGCCTTCGCCCGCCACTACCCCGGCACCACCCTGCTGGTAGATACCCACGACACCCTGGCCGGCGTGGCCAAGGTGATCGCCCTGATGGAAGCCGACCCCGCGGTGAGCGTCGGGGCCATTCGCCTCGACTCCGGCGACATCGGCCAGCTGGCCCGGGAGGCCCGTACCCGGCTCGACGCGGCGGGATACCCCGAGGTGAAGATCGTCGCCAGCAGCGGCCTGGACGAGTGGAAGATCGCGGAGCTGGTCGCGGCCGGCGCGCCCATCGATGCCTTCGGCGTGGGCACCGAGATGGGCGTCTCCTCGGATGCACCGGTCATCGACCTCTCCTACAAGCTGGTGGAGTACGCCGGCACCCCGCGGCTCAAGCACTCGCCGGGCAAGATCAACCTGCCCTGCCGCAAGCAGCTCTTCCGTCGCCACGACAGCGAGGGGTGCTACGCCGGCGACATCATCGCCCTGCGTGACGAACCCGGCATCGAGGGCGAGGCGCTGCTGCGCCCGATGGTGCGCAGCGGTCGGGTGGCCGACGACGAGATGGCCCTCGCCGAGGGCGCCCGGGAGCGGGTTGCCGCCGCCCTGCGCTGCATGCAGGAGTCCCTGCGGCACCTGGAGACAGGCCACGCCGACTATCCGGTCGAACTCTCCCCTGCCCTGGCGCGCCTGCGCTCGAGCAGCTGAAGTCCGTGCCTGCCAATGGTGCCGGAAATGTGGCATCTTCGGGTCAGGGGGAACCTCCCGGCAGGCGCCGACCTCTCATGGCACGGGCCCTGTCGGTCCAGCTGGTTCCCGTGATGGAGAGCGACCATGTCCAAGCGTGCCCCGCCGAGGTCTCGGCCCGGTGGCCTGATGGCCCGCCTCATACCCTGGCTGCTCGTCTGCCTACCGCTGCTGGCTGTGGCCGATGCCCCGGCGGCGCCGGGGCCTGCCCAGCGCAACGCCGAGAATCGCGATGCCAGCGCCTCGATTGCGCCGCGCCCCTTCACGGCGCGCTATCGACTGGAGGTCAAGGACTGGCCGGCGGCCTATATCGACCATCGGCTCTCCCACGAGGGCGACTACTGGGAGAGCCTGATGGAGACCGGCATCCGCGTCGCCCGTGGCAGCGAGCGCAGCCGGTTCCTGCTGCAGGATGAGGGCATCCAGGCCCTCTACTACGCCAGTGGCTAT
The DNA here is from genome assembly GCA_018401555.1 of Halomonas sp. GTDB lineage: Bacteria > Pseudomonadota > Gammaproteobacteria > Pseudomonadales > Halomonadaceae > Halomonas. The sequence continues at coordinate 6,330 of JAGYKP010000068.1, read as the reverse complement.
GCGCTGCTGGGTGTGGGCGACAGCTACAGCCTCTCCGGCGATCGGCTGACACGCCTGCCGGATCGCCAGACGGCACTCTTCGCACTCTCGCGACGCGTCATCGATGGCGACTGCGCCACCAGGGCCTGCGATATCCGCTACCTGGATCACAAGGGGCGCGAGGAGGTGCTCAGGGCCCGGGCCCAGGGCCGCTCCCGGGTCACCCTGCCCGCGGGCACCTTCACGGCGCTGACGGTGGAAGCCCGGGAGGCCGACAAGCCGAACCGCAGGCTGGTGTTCCGTTTTCACCCCGAGATCCCGGGCCTGCTGCTCTCGGTCGACTACCACCGTGACGGCGAACGCCGCAGCCACCTGGCGCTCAGTGAACTGACCCTGACCGATTGAGCCTGGCGAGTGCCCCCGGCAAGCAGTTGGGCGCCTCCAGCCTGGCTGCTAGAGTAGCCGCTTTCGAGGCGCCGCCCCGGGGCGGCTACAGAGGGAAGGGAGTCTCCATGCTGAGCGGCCTGCTGATCGTGCTGCTGCCCCTGATGCTGGGTTACCTGGTACCGGTGCGTCATCCCGCCGTGCTGGCGGCAATCAACCGCGGGGTCAATGCCTCGGTCTATCTCATCCTGCTGCTGATGGGCTTCGGCCTGGCCGGTCTCGAGAACCTCGCCGGCCAGCTGTCGCGCATGGGCGGACAGGCCCTGACGCTGTTCCTGGTGACCTCGGCCTGCAACCTGGCAGGGCTGTGGTGGCTGTCGCGCCGCCTGAGGCTCACCGCCGACCCGGCTCGCGTGGTGCCCGGCGCCCCCACCAGCAAGCTCGCCGCCATGGCCGGCTCGCTGGCCCTGGTCGGCGTGGTGGTGTTCGGCGTGATGCTGGGACTGGTCGCCGGGCGGCTATCGGCGATACCGCTCCACGCCATGGCCGAGACCCTGGCCGAGTGGGTGCTCTATGTCCTGCTGGCACTGATCGGCTGCCAGCTGCGCAACTCCGGCATGCCGCTGCGCCAGATCCTGCTCAATCATCATGGCCTGGCCATCGCCCTGACCCTGGCCGCCACCTCGCTGGTCGGCGGCCTGCTCGCCGCGCCGCTGCTCGAGTTGCGCTGGAACGAGGGACTCGCCATGGCCGCCGGTTTCGGCTGGTACTCGCTGTCGGGCATCCTGGTGGGCGACGCCCTGGGGCCGGCGCTGGGCGGCGTCGCCTTCTTCAACGACCTGACCCGTGAGCTGGTCGCCTTCGTGCTGATCCCCCTGGTGATCCGCCGCCATGCGGCCCTGGCCATCGGTTATGGTGGTGCCACCTCCATGGACTTCACCCTGCCGGTGATCCAGCAGCATGGCGGGGTGGGCTGCGTGCCGGTGGCGGTGGTCTCGGGCTTTCTGCTCTCGCTGCTCTCGCCGCCGCTGATCCTCTTCCTGCTGACGCTGTGAATCGCCTCTTGCACGCCACTTGCACATTCGCTGACCATTGGCTGCATTCCCGGGGGCGACCCTGACCGATCACCCTGCTCGCGGCGAGACGCTCATGCGCCTGACCCTGCCCCGCCCCGCCATCTCCCGGCTGGGCATCAAGCTGTTTGCGGTAATCCTGGTGGTCAACGTCGCCATCTCCGGCCTGGTCTTCCTGGCGGTCTCAAGGAGCCTCGACCAGGGCTTCCTCGACTACCTGGACAAGACCCAGACCCAGCGCGCCGAGACCCTCGCCGCCGGGCTTGCCGAGGAGTGGTCGCAACGCGGCGACTGGCAGTGGCTGCGCACCTCGCCCCGCGCCTGGCACCGCCTGGTCCGTCACCAGCTGTGGCCCGGTGCCGGTCCGGCACCGGTGGGCATCGAGCGCCAGCTCGGCGACCCCAAGGACTTCGTGCTCCACGACGCCGAGGGGCTGCCGGTGATCGGCCTGCCGCCCGACGATGACGAGGAGGCCGCCACCCTGCGCTGGCTGGCCATCGAGCATCAGGGCGAACGCGTCGGCACCCTGGGCTATCGCCCGCCGGAGCAGCTGATGGCCCGCATGGAGCGGGTCTTCCTCTCCCGGCAACAGCGTAACCTGGGCATCATCATCGGCGCCCTGGGCCTGGCCTCGCTGCTGCTGGCCGGCGGCCTCTCCTGGTGGCTGGGGCGACGCACCCGCGGCATGGCCCTGGCCACCCTGCGCCTTACCGAAGGCGACTACGGCACACGCCTGCCGGAGCGCGGCCGCGATGAACTGTCGCGACTCTCGCGCGACTTCAACGTGCTCGCCGCCACTCTCGAGGCGAGCCGCGAGGCGCGCAGTCGCTGGGTCTCGGACATCGCCCATGAGCTGCGCACCCCGCTGGCGGTGCTGCGCGGGGAGATCGAGGCGATGCAGGACGGCATCCGCCCCCTGAATCACGAGAGTCTGCACTCGCTCTCCCAGGAGGTGGAACAGCTCGAACGCCTGGTCGCCGACCTGCGCCTGCTCTCCCAGAGCGATGCCGGCGCCCTGGAGGTCCAGCTGGCGCCACTGAACCTGGCCGACAGCCTGCGGCAGCGCCTCGACGAGGCCAGCGGCTGGCTGGACGACAGCGGCCTCACCCTGGAGTGCAGTATCCCCGAGGCGGCCTGGATCCGCGGCGACGGCAGCCGCCTGAGGCAGCTGTGGAGCAACCTGCTGGACAACACCTGCGCCTACACCCGCCCGCCCGGCCGGCTGCGTGTCAGCCTGGAGAGTACCGCCGACGGCATTCGGATCCTCTGGGATGACAGCGCCCCGGGGGTTCCGGCTGCCCAGCTCTCGCGCCTCACCGAGCGGCTCTACCGGGTCGAGGGCTCGCGCAGCCGGGCCAGCGGCGGCAGTGGCCTGGGGCTCTCCATCGCCACCGCCCTGGTCAAGGCCCACGGTGGCGAAATGACCGCTGCCGCCTCGCCGCTGGGTGGGTTACGCTGGATCCTGCGCTTCCCGCCACTCGATGACGCCACGCTCAAGGAGGAGACCTCATGACCCAGGCCGAGCAGCACCCTCAGCGCATCCTGATCGTCGAGGATGAACCCAAGATCGCCCGACTGGTGGCCGACTACCTGGCCGGCAGCGGCTTCGAACCCCACCACCTGGATCACGGCGACAGCGTGCTGCCTTGGCTGGAGGAGACGCGCCAGGCCGGGGAGGGGCCGGCGCTGGTGCTCCTCGACCTGATGCTGCCCGGCACTGACGGCCTCACCCTGTGCCGCGAGATGCGCCAGCGCTGGCCGGCCCTGCCGGTGATCATGCTCACCGCCCGGGTCGAGGAGGTCGACCGCCTGCTGGGCCTCGAGCTGGGCGCCGATGACTATATCTGCAAGCCGTTCAGCCCTCGGGAGGTGGTGGCCAGGGTCAAGGCGGTGCTGCGCCGCAGCCAGCTTTCCAGCGAGCCCGGTGCCGTCGGCAGCGACCTGGTGCTCGATGAGGATGGCTGGCGCGCCCTGGCCGACGGCCATGACCTGGGGCTCACCGCCGTGGAGTTCCAGCTGCTCAAGGTGATGATGCACGCCCCGGGGCGGATCTTCTCCCGCGACCAGCTGATGGACCACATGTACCGCGACCACCGCATCGTTTCCGAGCGCACCGTGGACAGCCACGTCAAGAAGCTGCGCAGGAAGATCGCCGAGACGTGGCCGGAGCGCGAGGTGATCCGCTCCGTCTACGGGGTCGGCTACAAGTACCAGCCCGAGGAGTGAACTGCACCACCTTTGCACCTTCGCTGCATGGCCCTTGCACGCCGGCCGCGCAGAGTGACAGTCGTCAATTCGAGAAAATCAGGAGTTTCCCCATGCAGACCCGACTCTCTCGCAGGATCCTTGCCCCCGCCCTGCTCGCCATGGCCATCGCCCCGCTGGCGCTCACGGCCACTGCCGCACCGGGCGACGCTGAACGTGCCGAGCAGCGCCAGCAATGGCAGGAGGCCCGTGCCGAACGTTACGCCGAGAAGCGTGCGGCCCTCTTCGAGCGCGCCGACCTCGATGCCGAGACCCGCGAGGCGCTGGAAAACGCGCACCGCGAGCATCGCCAGGCCATGGCCGAGCTGCGCGAGGAGCATCGCGACCGCATCGATGAGCTGCTCAGCGACGACCAGCGGGCCGCCCTCGACGAGGCTCGCCGCGAGATGCGCGAGGAGTACCGTACCCAGAAGCGCCAGCACCACGCCAAGGCCCTGCAGCAGCGCATGACCGAGATGGTCGACGGCTGGGACCTCTCCGACGAGGAGCGCGAGGCCCTGGGTGAGCTGCGCCAGGCCCACTATGCCGACATGGCCGAGCTGCGCAACCGCGACTTCGACTCCCGCGAGGAGCGCCGCGAGGCCTACCAGGCGCTGCGCGACGAGCACCAGGCGGCGCTGGCCGAGCTGCTCAGCGAGGAGCAGATCGAGGAGATGCAGCAGGCCGCCCGCAAGGCCTATGGCAAGGGTGACGCCTCCGGCGCCGGCAACGGCAACGGCAACGGCAACGGCAAAGACTGATCTTCCCATCCCCTGCCCCACGCCAACGCCCGGCCCCGTGCCGGGCGTTGGCGTGTCTGGCGGGTCATCCTGCGACATAAGGAGCCTTGCGGCATCGCAATACGTAGGCGTAACGTGACATCTCCCGCTCTTTAGCAAGCAAAGGAGTTGTCATGTCCCGCGCCTCCGACGGTTCCGGCTATCGTCTCCCGCTGCCCGGCAGCGCCCTGGTCGCCGCCTGGCGCCGGGGATACGGCCTGGCCGAGCTGCGTCGTGACCTGCTCGCCGGGCTGACCATCGGCATCGTCGCGGTGCCGCTCTCCATGGCCCTGGCCATCGCCACCGGCGTGCCACCCCAGCACGGCCTCTACACGGCCATCGTCGCCGGTGCCATCATCGCCCTCACCGGGGGCTCACGCTTCAACGTCTCCGGCCCGACCGCCGCCTTCGTGGTCATCCTGTTCCCCATCGTTGCCAACCACGGCATCGGCGGCCTGCTGATCGCCACCCTGATGGCCGGACTGATCCTGTTTGCCCTGGGACTCGCCCGCCTGGGCAGCCTGATCCAGTTCGTGCCCTATCCGGTGGTGCTGGGCTTCACCGCCGGTATCGCCGTGGTGATCGCCCTGCTGCAGCTGCCCGACTTCCTCGGCCTGGAGGTGGAGCTGGGCGAGAACACCCTGGGCAATGCGGCCACCATCGCCCGGTCGGTGCCGGGACTCGACCCGGCGGAGCTGGGGATCGGCATGGTCACCCTGGCCACCCTGATCCTCTGGCCGCGCCTGCGCCTGCCGATTCCCGCACCCCTGGTGGGACTCGCCGTGGGCACCCTGGTGGCCCTGGCGGTCACTCCGCTGGGCATCGAGGTCGATACCATCGCCTCGCGTTTCAGCTGGAGCCTGCAGGGGGAAAGCGGCAGCGGCATCCCCCCCTTCGCACCGAGCCTGATGCTGCCCTGGCAGCTGCCCGGGCCGGACGGCACACCGCTGGTGGTGGACTTCGCGCTGATCCGTGAATTGCTGGGCCCGGCACTGGCCATCGCCATGCTGGGGGCCATCGAGTCGCTGCTCTGCGCGGTGGTGGCGGACGGCCTCACCCGCACCCGTCACGATCCCAACGCCGAGCTGCTGGGCCAGGGGCTCGGCAATATCGTCGCCCCCTTCTTCGGCGGCATCACCGCCACTGCGGCACTGGCACGCACTGCAACCAGCATCCGCAGCGGCGCCTTCTCGCCGGTGGCCGCGGTGGTCCACGCCCTGGTGGTGCTGCTGGCGGTGGTGCTGCTGGCAAGCGTGTTGGCCCTGGTGCCCATGGCGGCACTCGCGGCACTGCTGTTCATCATCGCCTGGAACATGAGCGAGGCTCGCCATTTCCTGCACACCCTGAAGAGCGCTCCGCTCAGCGATGCCGCCATCCTGGTGATCTGCTTCGCGCTGACGGTGGTCTTCGACATGGTGCTGGCCGTGGCCGTAGGCATGGGCCTGGCGGCGGCGCTGTTCATCCGGCGCATGGCCGAGGTGACCCAGACCCGTCGCCTGGACGAGAAGGAGAGTGACGACCTGGGCGACCTGCCGCCCGGGGTCGCGCTCTACGATATCGACGGTCCGCTGTTCTTCGGCGCCGCCGAGAAGGCCGTCTCCTCGCTGCAGGTCGTCGACCCGGACATCCGTGTGATGCTGCTCGACATGCGCGACGTGCCGAGCCTGGATGCCACCGCCATCGTCGCCCTGCAGACCCTCGCCGAGGAGTTGCACGAGCGCCATATCGGCCTGGTGTTCGTCGGACTGCCCGCACGGCTGGTGCTCAAGCTGCGCCGTGCAGGGCTTCGCCGTGAGCCCGGCCGGCTGGCCGTGGTGGCCGACCAGGCTCGCGCCCTGCGCCTGGCCAGGCGCTGGCTGGCGACTCCCTCC
>JAGYKP010000067.1 GCA_018401555.1 Halomonas sp. | reverse complement strand
ATCTGCAACGGATCCCCGTGACTGACCAGCAGGATGGTTTCCCCCGCATGGTGCTGCTCCAGGTGAACGATCACCCCACGCATCCGCGCGGCCACCTCGGCCACGGCCTCCACGCCGGCATGACGGTGCGACGGGTCATGGGCATCCCGCGCCCAGACCTCGGCATAGCGGTCGTCTCCCTCACCCTCGAATGCCCCGAAATGGCGTTCCCTTAATCGTGTTTCGGGCTCGAGCCGCAGGCCGAAGTGCTTTGCGATGAGCGCTGCCGTCTCGGTGGTGCGCAGAAAATCCGAATGCAGGATCCGCCAGGGGGTTGCCCAGCGCCAGTCGGCCAGAAGGTTATCGAGCTGATCCCGGCCCCGGGGCGAGAGGCCGTAACCGGCCAGCCCACGTTCCGGCGAGCTGATGATCAGGCCCTGCTGGTTGGCCTGGCTGTGGCCGTGGCGCATCAGCAGGTAGCGGTTATGCCACTGGCCTGACGTCATTGGATGGATGTTTGACATGGTGTTGGCATGAGCTCCGGTTAGAACGGGCTGGTCGGATGGCCTGGTCGAGCCAAACGGGCCTTTGCGGGGTATGCTGGCACCATCGTCCGCAAGGAAAACTGCATCGTGATCTCCATTGCGTCTGCCGGGCTTGGCCTGCTGCTGCTCGGTATCACCCTTGTCGCCAGGCTGCGCGTTACCTGGTGGTGGATTCGTGTTGCCGAATTCCCTCGAGTACAGCTGGCCATCGCTGCCCTGCTGCTGCTGCCCCTCTGCGTAGTCGCCGACGCCCCCTGGTCGTGGATCGGTTCGGGGGCCTGCCTGCTGGTCATCGCGATCCAGCTCGCCTATATACTCCCCTGGACCCCGCTATGGCCGGTGCAGGTGAAGGCCGCCCGACCCGGCCTCGATGAGCGCTGCCTGACACTGCTTGTCGCCAATGTTCTCACCCCCAACCGTAACGCCCGAGCGCTGATCACGCAGATCCGCGAACACCGCCCAGATCTGGTGCTCACCCTGGAGTCGGATGACTGGTGGCAGGAGCAGCTCGATGCCGCCCTGAACCAGGAGTGGCCCGAAGCGGTGCGGGTACCGCTGGACAACCTCTATGGCATGCACCTCTATTCACGCCTGCCGCTGGTCGACCCCGAGGTCCAGTGGCTGATCCAGGATGATATTCCCTCGATCCATACCGGCGTTCGCCTGCCTTGCGGCGACGAGGTCCGCCTCCACGCCCTGCACCCACGCCCGCCGGCCCCCGGCGAGAGCGAAGAGTCACTGTGGCGCGATGCCGAGCTGCTGCTGGTGGGCAAGGCGATCCACGAGGACCCGGTGCCGACGCTGGTGGCGGGCGACCTCAACGACGTGGCCTGGTCGCGAACCACGCGACTGTTCTGCCGTGTCAGTGGCATGCTCGACCCGCGTCGGGGGCGTGGCATGTTCAGCACCTTCCACGCCAGTTACCCGCTGCTGCGCTGGCCACTGGACCATGTCTTCACCAGCGAGCATTTCACCCTCAAGGCCATGCGAAGCCTGCCACACATCGGTTCCGACCACTTCCCGATCCTGACCACGGTCTGCTTCCGGCCAGCCCGAGCCGACGAACACGACACGCCCGAGGCGAACGCCGATGAGCACCTCGAGGCCCGCGACACGGTCCACGAGGGCAAGGAGCGCGAGCAGCAGGAGTGAGCGCTATTCCGGTATTCCGCCTCGCGTCAGGGCAGCGGGATCGAGCAGCCGCTGCAGTTCCTCGCGGGATAGCTCGGTCTGCTCCTCGGCCACCTCGATGATCGGCCGGCCGGCCTGGTAGGCCTGCTTGGCGATGGCCGCCGCGGCGTTGTAGCCAATCACCGAGTTCAGCGCCGTCACCAGGATGGGGTTGCGTGACAACGGCTCGGCGAGATTCTCCTCGCGCACCCGGAAGGTGGCGATGGCGCGGTTGCCGAGCAGCCAGGCGGTATTGCTCATCAGGGTAATCGAGGCCAGCAGGTTGTGGGCGATCAGCGGCAACATGACATTGAGCTGGAAGTTGCCGCTCTGCCCGGCCACGGTGA
>JAGYKP010000066.1 GCA_018401555.1 Halomonas sp. | reverse complement strand
GCCTTCGGCGGGCCGACCATGGTGGAGATATGATGGAGCCAACCTCGTCCCTGACCGCTACCCGCCCGGAGGTGGGTGGTGGTTCGCCAGTCGACTGGGAGTCGGAGGTCCTGGTGTGCCGTTGGCTGGCGACCCTGCTCGGCGGCGAGCTGGATGAGGCCTCGCTGGAGCGCTATCGGCAGGGTGAGGCCGCCCCCTTCCTCGACTACCTGGGCGATGCCCATGGCATATCCAGTGAAGTGACGCGCCTTGCCGAGGCGCTGTCACAGCTGGTGATGTTCACGACGCCCCAGCTGGAGCTGGCGGCCGACTTTGCCGAGCTCTTCCTGGCGGATGCGCGCAGCGGAGCGCCGCCCTATGCCTCCCTGTATGAAGGCAACAAGGAGGGCTTTCACGGTGAGGCGGCGGGGCGCATGGAAGAGCGTCTCTCCGCTGCGGGGTATGCGGTCCGCCGGGAGGTGGGCGAGCCTGCCGACCATCTGGCCGTGATGCTCGACTACCTTGCCACGCGCCTGCAGATGCTCGCCGAGGCAGGAAGCTCCGCACGCGAGGCGTTGCGCCTGGATATCGGGGCATTCCTGGAGCATGAGTTGTGCAGCTGGCTGCCGCAGCTGGTGACACGAAGCGCCGCTGTGAGGACGGCCAGCGATGTCTATCCGGCGCTGCTGGCGCTGACCGATGGCTACTGTCGCAGCCTGGCAGGGCGGCTGCGCCCCGCGTGAGGATGGTAGCCACCGCATCAGGGTTGGCTGACAGGAGGCCAAAATAGAGAAAGGCGCCCGAAGGCGCCTCTCTCTATTGCTTGATTGGTGGAGGCGGCGTCCCGCTAAAAGTATCGGCAAGAATTTGATTTTTCAGTTATTCCTATTTTTTTAATTTATTGGTACCCCCACAGGTACCCCCGCTATTTTTCGCTTAGCAGGCATCGGTGGTTCAGCAGAATCGGGAGATCTGAAAATGTCGTTCTATAGGAAAAAATAATCAAAATCACAGTTATTGATAGTTTTAATGATTGGTCGTGTGGCTTCGGTCTCGCTGCTGTACGTCACCCTGTCGAGAAGGCTGTTTGGTGGAGAAACCCTCCACTGGTGCCCGCGTCCACCTGCCGACATTAATAGGTGAAAGGGCGCCACTCACCCAGTGATGGCTACCGAAACATTGTCGCACAGCCACCCTATCGTGGCCTTCCCGTCCCAAGTTTGGTGAGATAGGTGCCAATCGCCACGGCCGCCGACGCGGCCGGCTCATCGCAAAGGGAACCGCTGTACATGATCCTCACCCTCAACCAACTGGAACGGCACCTGTTCAAGGCGGCCGACATCCTGCGTGGGCGAATGGACGCCTCGGAGTTCAAGGAGTACATCTTCGGCATGCTCTTCCTGAAGCGCTGCTCGGACGTCTTCGAGCAGCGCCAGGAGGAGGTGCGCACACAGCTCGCCCAGGCCGGCAAGAGCGAGATCGACATCGCTCAGGTGATCGAGATGCCGAGCTGGTACAAGGCCACCTTCTACGTGCCCGAGCAGGCGCGTTGGGGCTACCTGCTGAAGGAGGCGCACCAGGGCGTTGGCAATGCACTGAACAAGGCGCTGGCGGGCCTGGAGGAGCACAACCCCAGCCTCGCCGGGGTGCTGGAGCATATCGACTTCACCCGCAAGGTGGGCTCCACCACCCTGCCGGACAAGAAGCTCCGGGCCCTGATCGTTCACTTCAGCGAGTACCGCCTGCGCAACGAGGACTTCGAGTTCCCCGATCTGCTCGGCGCCGCCTACGAGTATCTGATCCGCGACTTCGCCGACTCCGCCGGCAAGAAGGGCGGCGAGTTCTACACCCCGCGCCCAGTGGTTCGCATGATGGTGCGGCTGATGGACCCCCAGGAGGGCCACAGCGTCTACGATCCCTGCATGGGTTCCGGCGGTATGCTGATCCACGCCAAGGAGTACCTGGAGGAGCAGGGCGGCGATCCACGCCGGCTCAACCTCTTCGGCCAGGAGGCCTCTGGCTCGGTGTGGGCCATCGCCAAGATGAACATGCTGCTGCACGGGGTGAGCAGCGCCGACCTGCGCAACGACGACACCCTCACCGACCCGCAGCACGTCGAGGGCGGCGAGCTGACGCGCTTCGACCGCATCCTCACCAACCCGCCGTTCTCCATTGGCTACACGCCGAGCCAGCACTTCCCGGAGCGCTTCCACTACGGCAGCGTGCCGGAGGGGGCCAAGAAGGCCGACCTGATGTTCCTGCAGCATATGGTCGCCTGCCTC
>JAGYKP010000065.1 GCA_018401555.1 Halomonas sp. | reverse complement strand
GCGCCCTGCTGGCCGGCGACGAGGAGACCGGTCGTGAGCTGGTCGCCTGCTGCCACCAGGCCTGCGGCGACGCCACCCTCAAGGTGATCCTCGAGACCGGCGAGCTCAAGGACCCGGCTCTGATCCGCCGCGCCGCCGAGCTCGCCATCGAGGGCGGCGCCGACTTCCTCAAGACCTCCACCGGCAAGGTGGCCGTCAATGCCACCCTGGAGGCCGCCGAGATCCTGCTCGAGGCGATCAAGGCCAGCGGCCGCGAAGTCGGTATCAAGGTCGCCGGCGGCGTGCGCACCACCGAGGATGCCCAGGCCTACCTGGCGCTGGCCGAGCGGGTGATGGGCGCCGACTGGATCACCCCCGGGCACTTCCGCTTTGGCGCCTCGGGCCTGCTCGACGATCTGCTGGTCACCCTGGGCATGGCAGTGGCACCGGCCGGAGGCAAGGAGGGCTACTAAGATGGCCGTCCCGTCCTCCGGTTCGCTGCCCCAGGAGCGGATCCGCGCCAAGCGCGACGTCACCGCCACGGTGGAGTCGCTGCCGCTGATCGTCTCCTCGATCCTCGGCAAGAAGCTCGCCTGCGGGCTGGATGCCCTGGTGATGGACGTCAAGAGCGGCAACGGTGCCTTCATGCCCTCTCACCAGGCATCGACCGAACTGGCTGAGGCGATCGCCCGGGTCGCCAGCCGCGAGGGCACCCCGCGCCGCGCCATCCTGCTGGTCCTCGACTCCTTCGGCATCGGCGCCGGCCCCGACGCCGAGCGCTTCGGTGACGAGGGCAGTGACACCCCCTCCGGCCACTGGGAGATCGCCGGGGTGCCGGTGCTGGCGCTGGGCGGCGGTCTCATCGGCCCCCTCGGGGGGCGCGAGACCTTCGCCGATGGCACCTCGTTCCTCGAATCCGACGCCACAGGAGGCCCATGATGGCCACGCCCCATATCGACGCCGCCCCCGGCGACTTCGCCGACACCGTGCTGATGCCCGGTGACCCGCTGCGCGCCAGGTACATCGCCGAGACCTACCTGGATGACGTCCGCCAGGTGAACAGTGTGCGCAACATGGCCGGCTATACCGGCCACTATCGCGGCCGCACCGTCTCGGTGATGGGCCACGGCATGGGCATCCCCTCGGTTTCGATCTACGCCAAGGAGCTGATCACCGAGTACGGCGTGACGCGCCTGATCCGCGTCGGCTCCTGCGGCGCGGTGCGCGACGACATGGCGGTGCGCGACCTGGTGATCGGGCTCGGCGCCTGCACCGACTCCGGGGTCAACCGCACCCGCTTCAATGGCATGGACTTCGCCGCTACCGCCGACTTCGCCCTCACCCGGGCGCTGGTCGACGCCGTCGGGGCGCTGGGCCTGGCGACCCGGGTGGGCAACCTCTTCTCGGCGGACCTCTTCTACGACCCGCGCCCCGAGACCGCCGAGCTGCTCAGGCGCTACGGCATCGTCGGCGTGGAGATGGAGGCCGCCGGCCTCTACGGGGTGGCCGCCGAGTACGGCGCCCGGGCGGCGACCATCTGCACCGTCTCGGACCACATCCTCAAGGGCGACTCCCTGGACAGCAGCGCCCGGGAGCGCAGCTTCGACGACATGATGCGCACGGCGCTGGACGCCGTGCTTCTCGATGACAGGCAAACCGACGACCGGCCACATGACAACAAGGAGGCCCAGGCATGAGCGCACCCGACGCGACCCTGATCGAGGCACTGGTGGCGGTGCGCGAGCGCGCCTACGCCCCCTACTCCCGCCACCCGGTGGGCGCGCTGGTAATCGGCGAGAGCGGCACCCGCTACGCCGGCGCCAACGTCGAGGTGGCCCACTACAAGGGGCTGTGTGCCGAGGCCTCGGCCATTTCCGCCATGGTCAGCGCCGGCGAGCGCCGCCTGCGCGAAGTGTGGGTGATCGGGCCCGGCGAACACCTCTGCACCCCCTGCGGCGACTGCCGCCAGCGCATCCGCGAGTTCGCCGACGAACACACCCGCATCCGCGTGGTGAATGCCGACGGCGAGTTGCTGAAGGAGTACACCATGGCCGAGCTGCTCCCTGACGCCTTCGGGCCGGAGAACCTCAGCCAAGTCATCTGAGCGGCTGGCTCTTTCGGAGACTCACCCGCCCGACTCGTCCTCATGCCCCGGCCCCTCGGCGTGGACCCGCTCCACGTCGACGATCCGCGAGCGGCTCATCACCACCTTCCAGCGCTGCAGGGTGGGTGGGCCATCGCCCTGGGTCTCGCGGATCACAAGATTGAGGAGGTGGCGCTTCTCCACCTCCTCGCGCACCACCTGGTCGCCCTCCTCCAGCCGGTAGACCCGGCGGCTGCCCTTGTCCATCAGTCTAGCGATCGGCGACAGGTCCAGGCTCAGTGTCTCGCGGGTGTGGTCATAGCCGCTGAGGAAGCGCGTCGGCGACATCCGCGAACGTGAGCGGTAGTGCAGCACGATCTCCTCACGCTGGGCCACGCTGCGCTTGCGCACGCGCTTGATCTCCTCGTCGAGCCTGGGGTAGCGCTTGTAGTCGAACCACTCCAGCTGGCGGCCCACCACCTGATTACGGGTCGGGTCCAGGTACTGGCGGCGCCACTTGGGCCGGCCGCGGCGCAGCAGTCGCCACAGGGTATTGCGCAGGTCGTCCTTGAAGACCTCGCGCAGTGCATAGATGCCGGCCATGGCCAGCACGAACAGCGCGGTGATATCGGCCAGGGTGTCGCGCACACGAACCAGTCCCAGCGAGACGAATACCATCACTACCGCGGTGGCCAGCGCCTTCACCGCCTTCTGCTCGGCATTGCCCAGCTCCTGGGTCTTCTGCTTGAGGGTCACCGGGTATTCGATCAGCCGACGCAGCAGGCGCATCTTGTTGGACATCCGCGTGGGGTCGCGGGTCACCCGCTCGGAGTTGTACTCGCGCTCGCGGCGGTAGTCGTCCTCGGCGCGGCAGATCTCCACCAGGCGTGCGCGCACCGGCCGGAAACGCGCGCCCCGCGGCAGGCCGGCGAGCAGTGCCAGCAGGCGCTGCTCCGTGAACCAGGAGAGGTAATTGTCGATGGTGGCGAAATAGCGGTGCAGGCTCTCCTCGCTGGGCTCATGACGGCGCAGGCGGCGCAGGATGCTCACCGCCAGGTCGACATGCTCGGCCAGGCGCTGCTCAAGGCTGGGGGGCTGCTCGCCCTCCTCTTCCTTCACCGGCTGGCTACGCCTCTCCGACGCCCGCCCGTTGGCGGCTGTTTCGGCCTTCTCTGCCTTCTCGGCTTTCTCTGCCTTGAGAGCACGGCGGGCATCATCGATCAACGGCCCAGCGGCGCTCTCCATGGCCACCACGTACTGATAGGCGTAGAGGCTCAGGCTGAGGCGATAGTGCTCGGCATCCAGCCTGCCACGCTCGGCCAGGCGGCTGAGCACCAGCGGTAGTCGGTAGCGATCGCTGAAGTAGGTGCGCTTGACCTGAATGGCGGCATGGTAGAAGTCCTCCTCGGCGATCACCTGGCCGGTCAGCCCCAGCTCGCCGGGCACGAACAGGTAGAGATCGAGCCGGTGCGAGGTCTCCTCCTGCAGCACGCGGGAGACCTTGAGGTGCAGGCTGTCCTGGCGTTCGACGTGGATCACGCATGGGCCTCGCTGCCGGGTTCACGATACCAGCGCATCTACTGCCCCGGGTCGGGCGAGCCGCCGCTGCTGCTCGTCTGATGATGCGGGTCGGCGATCCCGGCACGCCCCGGGGCGCGACCGGCGGCATCGCGCTCGCTGGCCCGCTCGTCACCATGCTCGCTGGAGCCATCCAGGCGGCCACCGCCACGCCCCTCCATGCTGACGCTGAGACGCGGCACGCCGAGGTCGACGCCCTGGGCCTCCATGCGCTGCTTGAGCAGCAGGTTGAAGGCCCGCGCCACGTCCCACTGCATCTCCGGCGCGGTGCGAAAGCGCATGCGCAGGATCGGGCAGCCATCCTCGAAGGCATGGATGCCCTGCATCTCCAGCGGTGACCAGATGTAGTGGCGCATCATGGGGTCCTGGCGCAGCGCCTGGGCGGTCTCCTGCATCAGGGTGATGGCATCATCGATCTTCATTTCGTAGGGGATGCGGATCTTCATCAGCGCGATGCCGAACTGCCGCGACATGTTGTGGATCGAGTCGATGCGGCTGAAGGTGATGATATGCACGATGCCGTCGAGGTCGCGCAGGCGCACGGTGCGCAGGGTCAGCCCCTCCACCGTGCCCATGTGACCGTTGATCTCGACGAAGTCGTCCACCGCCAGGGAGTCCTCGATCAGGATGAAGATGCCGGTGATCAGGTCCTGCACCAGCGTCTGGGCGCCGAAGCCGAGCGCCAGGCCGATGACACCGGCACCGGCCAGCAGCGGCGTGACGTTCACCCCCAGGTTGGCCAGGCCGACGATGCCCGCGATGATCACGATCGCCGTGAAGATGACGTTGCGGATCATCGGGGTGATGGTCTGAGCACGGGCCTGGTTGACCCGCCGACCGCGGGAGCGCGCCGAACTGGTCAGCGCCCGCTGGATGGCGGTGTCGGCGAAGATCCACGCCAGCCAGGCCAGCAGCAGGGTCAGGGCGATGGCCAGCAGTGCCTGACCGATTCGCGCACTGGCCACGCCCTGGCTGCCGATGCCCAGCAGCGAGCCGCTCCACACCTGCAGCGACAGCTCGGCGAAGGCCAGCCAAGTGGCGACGTGGGCCAGCACATAGCCGAAACGCTCGAGGCGTACGCGGTACTGGCTGACGCGACGCCGGCGCTGCCGACGCTTGCGGCGTTCACCATGGCGACGCACCAGGCCGGTGACCACCAGGGCCAGGATCAGCAATGCCGCCGAGATGATCGAGCGCGCCAGGGCGGTGCCCACGTCACCGCCGGTGACGAAGATCGCCACCAGCGAGCCCCCCACCAGCAGCAGCGCCGGCACGTGCCACAGGCTGCCCAGCACCTGCACGATGCTGGCACTGGCGCCGGTCTCGCGGCGCTCGCGCCATGGCCGGTTGCGGATGATGTGCTCGATGGGTCGCTTGAAGCTGAGGATGAAGCGCACGCTGAGCAGCGCCGCCAGCATGTTGGCCAGCACCGAGAGCAGACCGGCCAGTTCAGCACCGAGCAGGCTGGTGAGGCGCCCGGAATTGAAGGCATCTCCCAGCGCCACCAGGGCGCCGATCACGAACAGCGGGCGCAGGCCGTGGTTCTGCACCAGTTGTACCGCCACGAAGCGGTGGCCGCGGGTGAACTCCGAGACGAAGGTCTCCACCACCACCGACAGGGTGCGGCCACACAGCGCGATATAGGCCACCACCAGCGCCAGCACGCGGCCGCTGCTGGGTGGCACCAGCTGGGCAATCCCCAGCACCAGCGCGAAGGCCAGTGCCCAGGGCAGCATGCGGCGCAGGAAGTGCACGGTGAGCAGCCAGGCTCGCGGCTCGCGGGGCAGGTCCAGGGGCCATCCGCGCCGCCTCGCCAGCAGCCGGCCCAGGGCGATCAGGATCACCAGCAGCCCACCCCAGATCACCAGCAGCACCGCCGCCTCGACCGCGAAGCGGATCAGGTCGGCATTGCCGGTCTCGGCCACCAGGGCACTCAGGTCACGCCAGCCCTGCTGGAGCTGGGCCTGCCAGCGCACCAGCGGCGAATGCTGCCCCTCGGCCTGCTGGCCCAGGTCGCTGATGGTCTCCGCCAGGGCCCCTAGCAATCCCTCGCGCGGGGTGATGCCGCTCTCCTCGGTGGCCTCGCCGTGCACTTGCTGCAGGTCCTGCAGGCTCTCCAGCAGCTGGCCGCGCCGCTCGGCGTCCTCGAGGGTGGCGATGATGCGCTCCAGCGACTCCTGGAAGGCCTGGGGATCATGCTGTTGCTGATCTTCCGCGGAGGTCACCAGGCCCGGCAGGTTGACCGCCTGGGCCTGAACCGCCGCCGCGGGCAGCAGCCAGACGGCCAGCCCCAGCAGCAGTCCGTAGAAAAGCATCCACGCGGTGGCGAAAGAGCCGAGGCGACGTTGGGACAACATCACTTCTCCATGTCGATAGGTGATCGAGGCGTCGTGAGGAAAGGCCGATATGATACGCTCTCGGACGCTCCCATGTGACGCACAGGATGCCGCCATGACGCCGCTACCGCCACCCGAACCGCACACGCCCGACGGCGAGACCCGCCGCGTGGGGGTCGAGATCGAGTTTGCCGGCCTGCCTCCCCAGGATACCGCCGCGATGGTGTGCGAGCTGTTCGGCGGCGAGGTGAAGGTGATCAGCCCTCACCGCCTCAAGGTGGAAGAGACTCGCTGGGGCACCTTCACCATCGAGCTCGATACCCAGTATGCCCATCCCGATGCGGAAGTGCTGGAGGCCAGGCCCAGCGGCGACAGCGAGTGGGAGCGCCATCGCCACCAGATGCGCGTCGACTTCCATAATCGCACCCGCGAGCTGATCGGCGACGTGGTCACCGGGCTGGTGCCCACCGAGATCGTCTGTCCACCGATCCCCTGGGACGAGCTCGGCGAGCTGGATGCGCTGTTCGAGGCCCTGCGCGAGCATGGCGCCAAGGGTACCGACGCCAGCCTGCTCTACGGCTTCGGGCTGCACCTCAACCCCGAGGTCCCCAGCCTCGAGGTGGAGAACCTGCTCGACCACCTGCGTGCCTATCTGCTTACCGCCGAGTGGCTGCGTGAACAGATCGACGTGGATATCACCCGCGAGGTGCTGCCCCATGCCAACCCCTTCCCCAAGGCCTACGCCCTCAAGGTGCTGGCCGCCGACTACTCGCCGGACCTCGACACCCTGATCGGCGACTACCTGGCCGACAATCCGACCCGCAACCGCGAGCTCGACATGACCCCGCTGTTCGCCCATCTGCGACCGGATTACCCCCACGAGCTGTTCCGCAACAAGCTGGTCAAGGCCCGCCCCACCTTCCACTACCGGCTACCCGACGCGCGTCTCTCGCAGCCGGGCTGGGGCTCGGCGGTGGAGTGGAATCGCTGGCTGGAGGTGG
>JAGYKP010000064.1 GCA_018401555.1 Halomonas sp. | reverse complement strand
AGCCGCTCGCCCTGGTGGGGCTGCGCTACGTGATGCTGCACAAGCCGGCCGGGGTGGAGTGCACGGCGCGCCGGACCCTCTACCCCCGGGCCATCGACCTGATCGAGCTGCCCATGCTCGAGCGCCTGCAGACGGTGGGGCGCCTGGACGTGGACACCACCGGCCTGGTGCTGCTCACCGACGACGGCCAGTGGTCGCATCGTGTCACCTCGCCCAAGCGGCGCTGTGGCAAGGTCTACCGGGTGACCCTCGCCGAGCCGCTCGAGGGCAGTGCCCTCGATGACGCCATCGCCCGCTTCGCGGAGGGGCTGCTGCTCGACGGCGAGGAGAAGCCCACCCGCCCTGCCGAGCTCGCCATGCGCGAGCCCCGCGTGGCTGAGCTGACCCTCTTCGAGGGCAAGTATCATCAGGTGAAGCGGATGTTCGCGGCCATCGGCCATCACGTCGAGGCCCTGCACCGTGAGTCCATCGGCCCGCTATCGCTGGGCGAGTTGGCCGAAGGAGAGTGGCGCGAGCTCAGCGCCGAGGAGGTCGCGGCCTTCTAGCCCGTGGCGGCCGGCGGCAGGGGCTCGGCGGCGAGCGATGACCAGGTGGCGCTGCGATTGCGTCCCTGGTATTTCGCCTGGTAGAGCGCCTTGTCGGCCAGGCCCAGCAGGGCGATGGGTTCCCGGGAGTGGCAGGGATAGGTGGCCACGCCGCAGGAGAGGGTGATCGTCGGCAGCGCCTGGTCACCGTGGTGCAGGGTCAGCCATTGGACTCGTTCGACCAGCTCGCCTGCCCGGGCCTCGGCCCGTTCGGTCGTGGCGCCGGGGAGCAGGGCGACGAACTCCTCGCCTCCCATGCGACAGACCACATCGGCGTCGCGGAAGTGATCCTGGAGCAGTTCGGCCACCCCCATCAGCACGCTGTCCCCCGCCTCGTGGCCATAGCGGTCATTGATCTGCTTGAAGTGGTCCAGGTCGATCATGATCAGCGAGAGCGGCGACCCCTCGCGATCGGCACGGCTCGCCTCGTGCTGCATCAGCTCGTCGAAGTAGCGACGATTCTTGAGCCCGGTGAGCGGGTCCTCGTAGGAGAAGCCCTCGAGCTTGCGTACCAGGCAGTCGAGCTTGGCGGTACGCTCGCGAACCTGCTCCTCGAGGTGCCGATTGAGGCGCGACAGCTGTCGCTGGGTGCGACGGTAGTGCCACAGCGATACCCCGACGATGGCCAGCGAGAAGGCCAGCAGTCCCAGGCTGACAGGCACCTTGCGCCAGTCCAGCAGGCCATGGGCGACCGCCATGTCCGCCAGCAGCAGCCCCGCCATCACCGCGAAACTCCCGATGATCCAGCGCTGCTCGGCTTCCAGGCGATGCAAGTGCCAGGCGGCCAGCGCCAGCATCAGTGGCAGGGTGATCGCCAGCATCAGGTCGAAGGGCGGGAAGGTGCTGGCCACGGTCACCAGGCCCAGCTGGCTGAGCGCCAGTGCGCCGAGCAGGTAGGCCAGGTGCAGTCGCCACAGTACCCCCGTGCAGCGTTGCGGTGTCCCCTCCAACCAGTGCGTGAGCAGCAACCCCATGCCTATCGGTAGCGTGAAGTAGCCGGCCGCGGCCAGGCTGTCCCACAGCAGCGGGCGGTCGAGGAGCAGCTGGCTGAACTGGGTCTCGGCGAGGATCATGGTGCTGGCCGCGAGCGAGAAGAGGGCCACCGCGCCCAGGCTATGGCGCTGCGCACCGACCAGCGCGAAGCTGCCGGCGAGCAGGGCGAGGAGCAGCGAGAAGGCGCTGATCACCACATCCTGCCAGGAGCGCTGCACGATCATCGTCAGCACGTCCAGGCGATCCATGATCCTCGCCTCGCCCCACAGGCCGATATCGGTGTAGTCGGAGAAGACCCTGACGTGAAGCGTCTTGCCGGCGAAGTCCTCGGGCAGCTCGATCATGTGCCAGGGCCAGCCGGCGAAGCGGCCACGGCCCTGGTCGTCGAACTCGCCGTACTGGTAGAGGGGCTCCCCGTCCAGGTAGAACTGGGCGATCAGGTCGATGCTGTAGATATAGATCACCGGGTCGCGCCACTCCCCCTCGGGAAGGACCGTGCGCAACCAGAGGTGCTCCTGCTCGGCCCGTCCCGGGGGATTGGACGGGAAATCGATGGCTTGCCAGTCGCTGCTGTCGGCATCATCGAGCCAGGTGGGGGTGCCCGAGGCGTCCCGGGGCGAGTCTCCCCAGCGCCACTCCCAGCCGACAAGATCCTCGGGCGGCGCCGTGGCCGCCAGGAGCGCTTCGGTTAGCAACAGGCTCAGCAAGACGGTGACAGCAACAATCAGGGGGCGCATAAGACACCCATTGGCGAAAAGAGTGCGCCGAGTATAGGCCAGAGCCGGTGGTCCGGCCCTGTTCATTTGCAGGGGAAATGCCTCACCCGTTGGCCGACAGTCCGGCGGCCTTGACCAGTGCCCGGGTGTAGTCGCTGCGCGGCTGTTCCAGCACCTCGCGACAGCTGCCTGCCTCGACCACCTCGCCCTCCTTGAGCACCATGATGCGGTGAGCCATGGCGCGCACCACCGCCAGGTCGTGGCTGATGAACAGATAGCTCATGCCGCGGCGTGCCTGGAGGTCGCGCAGCAGGGCTACCAGCTGCTTCTGCACGGTGCGGTCCAGCGCCGAGGTGGGTTCGTCGAGCACCAGCAGGGCGGGCTCGAGGATGATCGCCCTGGCCACGGCGATGCGCTGACGCTGGCCGCCGGAAAACTCGTGGGGGTAGCGGTCGGCGCAGTCGGCCGGCAGGCCCACCTCGTGCAGGGTGTCGGCCACCCGGCGGCGCACTTCGCTCTCCGCCAGCTCGGGATGGTGGAAGCGCAACCCCTCGCTGACTATCTCGGCGACCGGCAGGCGCGGGGAGAGCGAGCCATAGGGGTCCTGGAAGACGATCTGCACCTGTTGGCGCATGCGGCGCAGGGCGCCACCGGAGAGGTTATCCAGGCGGGTGTCGTCGAGGTATATCTCGCCGTGGCTCTCCACCAGGCGCAGCAGCGCCATGGCCAGGGTGGTCTTGCCGGAACCGGACTCGCCGACGATGCCCAGCGTCTCGCCGCGACCCAGGGTGAGGGACAGCGGCCTGACCGCCTCGAAGGCGGGCGGGCGCGGCATGAAGAGCTTCCTGGGGCGCTGGAAGCGCACGCCCAGGCGTTCGGCGCGCAGCAGTGGTTGCGTCGAGCTGACCGCTACGGGGCGCCCTTCGGGCTCGGCCTCCAGCAGAGTGCGGGTGTAGGCGCTGCGGGGCGAGGCGAAGACGCGCTCCACTGGCCCCGTCTCCTGCTCGCGGCCCTGGTAGAGCACGCAGACCCGGTCGGCGTGGCGGCGCACCAGGTTGAGGTCGTGGGTGATGAACAGCATGCCCATGCCGTGGTGGTCGCGCAGCTCGGCGAGCAGGGCGAGGATCTCCTGCTGCACGGTGACATCCAGCGCCGTGGTCGGCTCGTCGGCGATCAGCAGCTCCGGGTCGTTGGCGATGGCCATGGCGATCATCACTCGCTGGCGCTGGCCGCCGGAGAGCTGGTGCGGCCAGGCGTCGACCAGCTCCTCGGCGCGGGGCAGCTTCACCTGAGCCAGCAACTCGATGACCCGGGCGCGTGCCGCGCGTCCGGAGAGTCCCTGGTGCAGGCGCAGGGTCTCGCCGATCTGCTTGCCCACGGTATGCAGGGGGTTGAGCGAGGTCATCGGCTCCTGGAACACGAAGCCCACCCGGCCACCACGCAGGCCTTGCCAGTCGCGGTGGCGTAGGCGCGCCAGGTCGGTATCACCCAGCCATC
>JAGYKP010000063.1 GCA_018401555.1 Halomonas sp. | reverse complement strand
GACCTCCACGATGTCAACGTGGCGCTCTAACCAACTGAGCTATGGTCCTGTATCTCTGCTTCGACACGACTTCGTCGCGGCAACGGATGCGTATTCTACCCATCCGCCCCGGGAATGCAAGCCCGATATTACCCGCCAATGCCGGCGAATCAGCACCTTGAACGGTTTCACGCTACTCGGTACGCACCCGCTCGACGGCTTCCTTCCAGCCGGCGTAGAGCCGCTCGCGCTCCTCTTCCTCCATCTGCGGCGAAAAGCGACGTTCACAGCGCCACAGCGCGGCGATCTCGTCGAGGTCGCGATACCAGCCGAGCCGGAGGCCAGCGAGATAGGCGGCGCCCAGGGCCGTCGTCTCCAGCACCGTAGGGCGGTCCACCGGAACGCCCAGCATGTCGGCGAGGAACTGCATCACCCAGTTGTTGGCCACCATGCCACCATCGACCCTGAGGATGCCCGGCGTGGCCGACATGTCATCGTCCATGCAGACCTGTAGATCGCGGCTCTGGTAGCAGACCGCCTGGAGGCCAGCGGCAACGATCTCGGCGATACCGGTGTCGCGGGTCAGACCGAAGATCGCCCCGCGCGCCTTGGGGTCCCAGTGCGGTGCGCCCAGGCCGGTAAACGCCGGCACCAGGTAGACGCTATGGCCACTGCGCGTCTGGCGTGCCAGGGCCTCGGTCTCGGCAGCATCGGCAAACAGACGCAGGCCGTCGCGCAGCCACTGCACCGTGGCCCCTGCAACAAAGATGCTTCCCTCCATGGCGTAGGTGGGCTTGCCGTTAAGCCGATAGGCCACCGTGGTCAGCAGCCGATTGCGGGAAGTCTCGGCACTTTCCCCAGTATTGACGATCATGAAACAGCCGGTACCGTAGGTGCTCTTGCCCATGCCGGGTGTAAAGCAGGCCTGCCCCACCAGCGCGGCCTGCTGGTCACCGGCCACCCCGGCGATGGGCAGCTCGCCCCCCAGCCAGCGGGCATCGACGTGGCCGAAGTCGTCGCTGGAGTCCTTGACCTCGGGCAGCAGGGAGGCGGGAATGCCGAACAGGGCCATCAGCGCCTCGTCCCAGCGCTGCTCGTGGATATTGAACAGGGCGGTGCGCGAAGCATTGGTGGCATCGGTGGCATGCACCCGACCGCCCGTCAGCCGCCAGATCAGGAAGGTGTCCACGGTACCGAAGGCCAACTCTCCCAGCTCGGCCCGCTCCCGCGCACCGGGGACCTCATCGAGTAGCCAGGCGAGCTTGGTCGCCGAGAAGTAGGGGTCGATCAGCAGCCCCGTGCGTGCCTGGACATCCTCCAGGTGGCCCGCCTCACGCAGCTGCCGGCAGGCCTCGTCGGTGCGGCGATCCTGCCAGACGATGGCGTTGTGCAACGGCTCGCCGGTCGCCCGGTCCCACAGCAGGGTGGTCTCGCGCTGGTTGGTGATGCCGACCCCGGCGATCTCCTCGGGCGGCACGCCCGTCTCCTCGAGCACTGCACGACAGGTGGTGAGTACTGTCTCCCAGATATCCTCGGGGTCATGCTCGATCCAGCCATCATGGGGAAAGTGCTGCGGGAACTCGCGCTGCGCCGTGGCCACGGCCTGCCCATCACGATCGAAGAGGATGGCGCGGGAGCTGGTGGTGCCCTGGTCGATGGCGAGCAGATAGTGGGCCATGCGGGCTCCTGTTATCACCGTTGACGTATCATTCTACGGTACCCTCGGATGATCCTTACCGCCAGACTCGCGGGGCCCCGCCAGGGGCGGCATCCACTCAACCAGGAAAGCCGGCATGCAGCAGGCAGACACGACCCAGCCGCTGGACCTGTTCGTTATCGGCGGCGGTATCAACGGCACTGGAATCGCCAATGATGCCTCCGGGCGCGGACTGTCGGTCGGCCTGTGCGAACAGGGGGATCTTGCCGGCGCCACCTCCTCGGCCAGCAGCAAGCTGATCCACGGCGGCCTGCGCTACCTGGAACACCACGAATTCCGACTGGTGCGCGAGGCGCTGCGCGAGCGCGAGGTGCTTCTCGCCAAGGCCCCGCACATCATCTGGCCGCTGCGCTTCATCCTCCCCTACCGCCCCCACCTGCGTCCGGCCTGGATGTTGCGCGCCGGCCTGTTCCTCTACGACCACCTCGGCAAGCGCGACAGGCTCCCGGGGGCGCGCGGAGTCAGGCTCACCCCGGATCTGGGCCTGGCCGCCGACATCACCACCGGCTTCGAGTACTCGGACTGCTGGGTGGATGACGCCCGCCTGGTGGTGCTCAATGCCATCCAGGCCCGCGACAACGGCGCCGACATCCAGGTTCGCACCCGCTGCATCGGCACCCGGGAAGTCGACGGGCAGTGGGAGGTGGAGCTCGAGGAGGTCGATTCCGGCCGGCGCCTGACCCGCCGCTGCCGGACACTGGTCAACGCCGCCGGCCCCTGGGTGGAGCAGGTGGTCCGCCGCCAGGCCAGCAGGTCATCGCGGTACGGGGTACGCCTGATCCAGGGCAGCCACCTGATCGTGCCTCGCCTGAATCATGACGAGCGCGCCTATATCCTGCAGAACACCGACCGGCGCATCGTCTTCGTGCTGCCCTACGAGGAGGACTTCAGCCTGGTCGGCACCACCGATCGGCGCTACCGGGGCGACCCGTCACGCGTCGAGGCGAGTGAGGAAGAGATCGACTACCTGCTGTCGGTGGTCAATGCCCACTTCCGCACCCAGCTCTCCCGGGACGCCGTGATCCACACCTTCTCCGGCGTGCGTCCGCTGTGCGATGACGAATCGGCCGACCCCTCGGCCATGACGCGGGACTATACCCTCGACCTGGATACTCGCGGTGCCCCTTTGCTGTCGGTCTTCGGCGGCAAGATCACCACCTACCGCAAGCTCGCCGAAGCTGCGCTGGCGGCGCTGGCGCCGCACCTGCCGACCATGGGCAAGCCCTGGACCGAGCAAGTGCCGCTGCCGGGCGGCGATATCGGTGACCCGGCCAGCTTCGAGAGCCAACTGCTCACGGACTACCCTTTCCTGGATGCCGCCCAGGGGCGACGCCTTGCTCGCACCTATGGCTCGTTGTGCCGGGCGTTCCTGGACGGCAGGGACTCCCAGGCCGCCCTGGGCGAGGCGTTCGGCGCCGGGCTCACGGCCGCCGAGGTGGACTATCTCGTCGACCAGGAGTGGGCGCGCTCCCTCGAGGACATCCTGTGGCGTCGCACCAAGCTGGCCCTGCGCCTCGACACCCTCGACAAACGCCGCCTCGCCGACTACCTGGACGACCGCCTCGATCGCGGTGGGTACTCTTGCCCTTCCCCAACGGAACGGTCCCCCAAGGTGAGCGCCACATCGACAACGGCTCATTCGCGACCCACCGCCTGAAACCAGGCGGCACTCTCATTGACGTCCTCCCCTCCCTCAGCTGCTTAGGCAGCTGCCGCCTGCGGCGGA
>JAGYKP010000062.1 GCA_018401555.1 Halomonas sp. | reverse complement strand
CTGG
Organism: Halomonas sp.; assembly: GCA_018401555.1. Classification (GTDB taxonomy): domain Bacteria; phylum Pseudomonadota; class Gammaproteobacteria; order Pseudomonadales; family Halomonadaceae; genus Halomonas. Next base: position 4,705 of record JAGYKP010000062.1, on the reverse strand, counting down.
CGGATGCCTCCGGGCTCTCCTACGGCACCGCCAAGCGCGGGATCGAGAGCATCATCCAGCGCGGGCTGATCCTGTCACGCCCCAGGACGAAATCGGGCAAGACCGTCTCGTTGCACCCCTCGCCCATGATGATCGATGAGTGGGAGGCCTATGCGCACCGGATCAAGGGCCTGCTGGGGCCCCTGTTTGGCGTGGATCCGGCGTCGGACACCGGCCGGCGGATCTTCCTCGACGCGGCCGCGACGGATCGCGTGATCTCGCCGCCGGCGGTGCTTTCGGCACGGCTCGAACTGAAGGGCGGGCTGCGGGGGCTCATCCACGCCGATCCCACCTTCATGGCGATGCATAACCTCAAGCAGCAGCTGGAATCGGTCTTCGGCCTCGAGATCCACAACTCGGCCCGGTCGATCGACGACCTGCTCGAGGCGATCCTGACCAATGCCGGTCGCACGAAGTCCCGCTACGACCTCGTCGCCTGCGACCTCCCCTGGTTCGGCGAACTGGCGTCGAAGGGGATCCTGCTGCCCCTCGACCGCTTCATTCGCCGCGATGCCTACGACCTCTCGGACTTTCACCCGGTTGCCATTCAGAGCTCGCGCTACGCCGGACAGCAGTACGGCATTCCCCTGCAGACCACGCCGGAGCTGCTCTGCTACCGGAAGGACATCCTCGAGGAGGCGCAGCTCGAGCCCCCCGCGACGACCGAGGAACTGGTCAAGGCGGCCAGGCGCCTGCACGACCCCGCCAGGGGACGCTATGGCATCGCCTGGAACGCCGCGCGAGGCACGCCGCTGGGCCATACCTTCAGCTTCCTGATGGCCAAGTTCGGCCAGCCGATCCTCGACCTTCGCCGCTGCGAGGGTGGCTATGACTTCCAGCAGGCATCCGGGGAGGCGCTGCGGCCGATGTTCCAGTCGGATGCGGCCTATCGGGCCTGTGAGTACATGCTGGATATCCTCAAGTACTCGCCGCCCAACATCCTCCAGATGGCGTGGTACGAGCGTGCCCAGTCCTATGCGAGCGGCGAGGCCTGCATGGCCTACTGCTATACGCTGCTGGCCCCGCTCATCGAGTTCGATCAGACGTCTCCGGCCTGGGGAAAGACCGGCTATCTGCCGCACCCCGTAGGTAACCATGGCCGTCCGATCACCCCGATCGGAGGCTATGCCCTGGCCATTCCGGCCAACCTCTCGGAGGAGCGGATCGAGAGTGTCTGGACGGCACTTCGTCACCTCACCTCGGCCAACATGTCCAAGCTCTATATCCTGAACGGCAGCCTGGTGACGCCGCGCTTCAGCGTCAGCCAGGACCCGGAGGTCTCGGCGCTGTCGCCGCTGATCGAGATCGTGGATGACATGGCGAGAAGGGACATCCTGCAGGCCTGGCCGCGCCCCCCGGTGCCGGGCATCACGGACGTGATCAGCATTGCCGGGCACGAGATCTTCGAGGTGCTGGACGGACGGCGCTCCATCAAGAAGGCCCTGTCCATGGCGCAGGACAGGGCCGATCGGGTGATGCGCGACAGGGGGTATTACTGAGCCACCCGCCGGGTTGCCGGTGGCGTCACTGCATGATCATGCCGCCGTCGATCATCAGCAGCTGGCCGGTCATGTAGTCCGACTCGGGGCTGGCCAGGAAGGAAGCCGTGCCGACCACATCCTCTGGGTAGGAGTAGCGCTTCATCAGGATCATCTTCTCGGCGAGCTCGTCCATGGACTGGCCCTGCTTGTCGAACTTGCCGATGCTGATCAGGTCCTTGTCGAGCTGCTCCCACAGTTCGGTGCGCACGACGCCGGGACCATAGCCGTTGACGGTGATGTTGTGGTCGACCAGCGCCTTGGCGCCACCGTTGATCATCGCCAGCACGGCGTGCTTGCTACAGGAGTAGGGCACCACATCATCGAAGGCCTGGCGGGACAGTATGGAGCCGACGTTGATGATCTTGTAGGGCCCGCTCTCCTTGCCCTGATCGATCATCTGCTTGGCGGCTTCCTGCATGCCGATCAGGCAGCCAAGTGCATTGACGTCCATGATCTGGTGCCAGTTTTCCTCGGTGATATCTAGGAACATCAGGGGCTTGTTGATGCCGGCGTTGTTGACCATGACATTGAGGCTGCCGAAGGCCTCGACGGTGGCCCGGACGGCCGCCTTCATCTGCTCACGCTCGGTGACATTGAGCTTCACGGCGATGGCCTTTCCACCCTTTTCCTTGATGCGTGCCACGACCTCCTCACAGCCATCAAGGTTGAGGTCGGCCACGCACACATTGGCGCCCTGTTCAGCATAGTGTTCGGCAACGGCGGCACCCATGCCACGCGCGGCACCGGTAATCAGGCAGTTCTTTCCTTCAAGACGAGTCTTGTCCATGGTGTCACCTCGGGGTCTTGTTCTGGGTCTCTCCATGCCACCGCCGACCTGATGGCCTTCTTTTCTGGGCGCATGGAGCCTGGGTCGACAAGGAATCCTGTCACGCGGGCATTCGCGTCAACGATGCGTCGTGCTTCCTTGTTGATCCGTATTGTCTGCAGGGCGCCATGGAAGTGACAGTTGCCACCGAGGCCAATCTGACCAGATTGGATTTTTCCGGGGCCTCTGCGTCATGGGCAGTCAGCACGCCAAGAGGATGGCCTCTGCCTTGCAACCCATGGGGGAGGCACTGACAATTGCCAGGCTGCCAGGGACATTCGCTGGCTGATCTCTTGAACCCCACGGACCAACGATGAAGGGAGACTGCCGGATGAGTCAGTGCAAGGTACTGGTACTGCACGGCCCCAACCTCAACCTGCTGGGTACCCGCCAGCCGGAGATCTACGGCCACGAGACCCTGGAGGACATCAACAACAGCCTCTACGAGCAGGCGGCGCTGGGGGGCTGGGAGATCACCTGTCGGCAGAGCAATCACGAAGGGCAACTGATCGACTGGATCCAGGCGGCGCGACTCGATGGCAGCGCGGCGATCATCATCAATCCGGCGGCCTACACCCACACCTCGGTGGCGATCCTCGATGCCCTCAACGCCTTCGAGGGTAGGGTCATCGAGGTACACCTCTCCAACGTGCACAAGCGCGAGAGCTTCCGTCACCACTCCTACGTCTCGCTGCGTGCCGACGGGGTGATCGCCGGCCTGGGCAGCCAGGGCTACCGTGCAGCCTTGGAGGCGGTGATGCAGGCCGCCTAGAGCGGCAGCAGGCCGAACAGGGTCAGCAGCCAGATCATCAGGCTGATGGTGAGGAAGGAGGCCAGGGTGCCGACCATCAGTGCCGCGGCGCTGGTGTCGCCCTGGCCGAACTGCTTGCCGAACAGCGGGTAGACGCTGATCATCGGCGCGCAGGCGAACAGCAGGCCGGCGGCGATCATCAGGGGATCCGCGTCGGGCAGCAGCAGGAAGAAGGCCAGTACCGCCAGGGGGTGGAGCAGCAGCTTGCCGATCACGACCTGCCCCATGTCGGCCGCCATGCCGCGTACCTTGAGGCCATGCAGCATTCCGCCGATGGTGAACAGTGCGGCCGGCCCGGCGGCCTCGGCAAGCATGTCGATGGACTGGCTCACGGGGCTGGGCAGCTGCCAGCCGGTCAGGGCCAGGATCACGCCGATCAGCAGGCCGATCAGCACTGGGTTGCGCGAGAGCCTGGTGAGTGTCTTCTGGACGACCCGGGAAAACCCACCGCCATTGTGGCGACTGGCCTCGGCCAGGGTGAGCGCCACGGGGATGATCAGCATGGTCTCCACGACCATGTTCAGCGCCATGAATATCGCCGCCGGTGCGCCGATGACCATCACCGCCACCGGATAGCCGATAAAGCCGCTGTTGGCCGCCGACATGCCCAGGGCATGGATGGCCGCGGCATCCAGTGAGTGGCCGCGCCAGCGCGACAGGGCAAGTCCCACGGCGAATACCAGCACCGAGCCCAGTCCATAGGCCAGCAGGTAGCCGACATTCAGGGCTTCCTCGAGCGGGGTGGCAGTCAGCGCGCGGATCAGCAGCGAGGGCAGGGCGAAGTACATCACGAAGGTCGCGATGCCCTGCATGTTGTCGCGACTCACCAGCCCGGAAAACGCCGCCAGGAAGCCGGCACCGATCAGCAGGAAGATCGGCAGCGTGATCGTCAGTATCTCCAGCACGAGGCTTTCCTTGGCATGTCAGCTGATGGTGGTGCGAATGTCGCGTGCCTTCTGCTGCAGCAGCGGTAGGTACTCCTGCATCAGGGTGTCGTGATCGATCCGGGCGGCGTTGGTGCTGATATTGATGGCACCCAGCAGGTGGCCGTTGGCATCGAAGGCGGGTACCGCGATGGAACGCAGGCCGGAGTCGAGCTCCTGATCGGCGATGGCATAGCCCTGGCGGCGAACCTCGAGGATGCAGGCTTTCAGCTCGTCCTTGTCGATGATGGTCTTGTCGGTATGTCTCTGCAGCACCGCATGCTCCAGCCAGGCGTCCAGCTTTTCATCCGGCAGCTGGGCCAGCAGTACCCGGCCCATGGAGGTATGCGCCGCGGGCAGGCGAGTACCCACCGACAGGGTGATGGCCATCAGCCGGTGCCGGGAGGAGGAGCGGGCCACGTAGGTGACCTCCTCGCCGTCGAGCACGCCCAGCGAGGAGGACTCACCGCACTGCCGGGTGATATCTTCCAGGACCTGCTGGATCACGCTGCGATAGTTGTTGCTGGACAGGAAGGCATAGCCGAGCTGCAGCACCTTGGGCGCC
>JAGYKP010000061.1 GCA_018401555.1 Halomonas sp. | reverse complement strand
GGGTGCCGAAGCAGGCCAGGCCCAAGCCACCGGTGGCACCGGGCAGCCAGAAGCCGCCCAGGTGGTGGCACTGCTCCTCCAGCCAGCGCATCAGATCGAACTGCAGCATCAGGCAGGCACGGCTGGAGGGGCGGGTCGAGAGGTCGGCCTTGAGACGCAGGCGAATGGCCATCACCGAGAGCTGACGCTGCTCGATCTCGTCCTCGCGCAGCGGCGAGCTGTCCGCCGCCATGGTGCGCGAGAAGCCCACGCTGCCGGCGCCGGCGGTGTCGGCCTGAACGTCGGACCAGTAGCGCGCCAGCTGCAGGAAGCCGGCCTCGGGCTGCTGCCCGGAGAGCGCCAGCAGCTGCAGGTAGGCGTTGTACTGCTCGTGGGCCGCGGCCAGCTGGCCCTGCTCGGCGAGCTGGCGGACCAGGCGCTCGTGGAAGGGGCCGTAGCCGGAGAAGCGATTGACCAGCGACTCGAGCAACTCATCGGGCACACTCTCGTAGCGCTCGAGCAGCGCCTCCGAGAAGCGGATCACGCGCTGACGCCAGTCGTTGCGCACCTGCACCAGCCAGCGCTGGAACTCGGGGCAGTTGGTGATCTGCAGCTCCTCCACCAGGTCGCCCTGATAGTGCTGGAGCATGGCGGCCAGGGTCGGCAGGTCGCGCTCGCCGTCGAGCAGCTGCTGGATGTCGTGGAGGTCGAGACTCCAGCTCTGGGGCAGCTGGAAGGCGATGGTCTGGCGCGACACCACCAGCACCTCGTCGGCGTGATCGCCGAGCGACTGACGCAGACAGTGAAGCGCGTGACGCAGGTTGGTGCGCCCCGACGAGAGGCCCTGGTCGGGCCACAGCAGCTCGGCCAGGGTGGCGCGGCTGACCGGCTGATGGTGCAGCAGCAGGTAGACCAGCAGCGCCTTGACCTTGTCGTAGCTGAACTGGGTGAAGGTGTCCTCGCCGAGACACAGCGAGAAGTGGCCGAAGAGTGTCAGCCGAGCCGAAGTGGAGGTATCGGCGACGTCGGAAGCATCCCGCATCATGGTATTCCTGCGTCCTGAGCGGCAGGCCGGGATCAGGCCGGCACGCCGCTGTGAAAACGAAAGGCCGTATCCGGCTCTTGTATCAGCGCCGCCTCGCGCTCGGCGAAGAAGGCGATTCGGGACTCGACCGGCGCGTTGCTCAGATGCTGAGCTAGCATCAGGTAGTCCTCATAGTGGCGGCCCTCCGACTTAACCAGAGTGCGATAGAACTTGGCAAGCTCGGCATCGAGGTGGGGAATCAGGCGGGCGAAGCGCTCGCAGCTGCGTGCCTCGATCAGCGCGCCGATGATCAGGATATCGATCAGCCGCTCGGGGTCGGCGGGCCGCACGTGGCGTCGCAAGCCCTCGGCGTAGCGCGAGGCGCTCAGGTGCCGGTAGGCGATGCCACGAGCCTCCATCAGCTTGACCACCTGTTCGAAGTGCAGCAGCTCCTCGCGCGCCAGCTGGCTCATCTTGGTGAGCAGCAACGGCTGGTCGACGTAGCGGTAGAGCAGGCTCATGGCGGTAGAGGCCGCCTTCTTCTCGCACTGGGCATGGTCGATCAACAGCAGCTCGGGATTCTCCAGCGCCCACGCCACCCACGCATCGGGCGTACGACAGCCCAGGAAGGCCAGCAACTCGGCGGAAAGCAGCGCCTCGGCATCGGCCACGGCGGCATCAGACACGGCAACAGGCTCGGTCAGGGTCTCGGACATGATCGGTTCGCGTCTCACCGGGTGAAGATAACGTTAAAACGCCATGGTAGCGCGAACCGCGCCCGGATAGGAGAGCGTTAGACCTTGGTGGGAAGGTGGGGTCAGACCCCTCAATCCACTTAGGGGTCTGACCCCACAGGAAACTGAGCCCGAGCATCTACACTGAAAGCCATCAGGATGAGTGACATGAGGTTTGGCATGGCTCGCTCAGCGCGCATTCTACTTCCGGAGACCCCGCTACATCTCGTGCAGCGCGGCAACAACCGCGGCACCGTCTTTGAGTTTCTCGGTGATGCTCGACGGTATCTGGAATTTCTCGACGAGGCGAGGAAGCTGAGTCAGGTCGATATCCACGCTTACGTGCTGATGACAAACCACATCCATCTTCTGGTCACGCCACGTGGTGAACCCGAAGGCGTCAGCCAGATGATGAAGCTTCTCGGTCAGCGCTATGCCCAGAACTTCAACAAGCGCCACCAGCGAACGGGTGGACTGTTCGAGGGACGTTATCACTCCTGCCTGATCGGCGAAGAAGCCTACCTCTTCGCCTGCTACCGCTATATCGAGATGAACCCGGTACGTGCGGGGATGGTGAAGGAGCCCGGGGAATATCGTTGGTCGAGTTATCACGCCAATGCCTTGGGTGTAGACGATTCCGTGATCACACCGCATGACGCCTACCTGGCGAGTGGCCAGGACCCAGAAGCTCGCCAACGCCAGTATCGACGACTCTTCAGGGACCCTCTTCCCGACGCCACGCTGGAAGATATCCGCCACCAGACGAGACGAGGCCACGCCTTCGCCAGCGAAGCCTTTCGTACCCGTCTTTCCCAGCGGCTGGGGTCAGACCCCTAAGCGGATTGAGGGGTCTGACCCCAGTTGGGGGTGGAGTCTACTCCCCTGCCCTGTAGAGCTTCTGGATGCTGGAGAAGTCGATGGCGCCATTGCCCTGGGCGCTGTGCAGGGCGAACAGGTTGCGGGCCTGGGAGCCCATGGGCACGGTGGCCTTGGAGCCCAGCGCCAGTTCCCAGGCGAGGCCGAGGTCCTTGGCCATCAGGTCGGTGAGGAAGCCGCCCTGGTAGTCGCGGCTGGCGGCGGAGCCTTCCATGACACCGGGCCAGGGGTTGTAGACGTTGAGGGCCCAGTTGCCGCCGCTGCTCTGCTTCATGATCTCGGACAGCACCGCGGGGTCCATGCCGTTCTTGACGCCCAGCGCCAGGGCTTCGGCGGTGCCGCTCATCAGGATGCCAAGCAGCATGTTGTTGCAGATCTTGGCGACCTGACCCGCGCCGCTGTCGCCCGCGTGGAAGATGTTCTTGCCCATGGCCTCGAGCACCGGCTTGGCCTGCTCGAAACCGGCCGCCTCACCACCGACGATAAAGGTCAGGGTGCCGGCCTTGGCACCACCCACGCCGCCGGAGACCGGGGCATCGAGCCAGGTCAGGCCCTTTTCCTTAGCGGCAGCGGCTACCGTGCGGGCATCCTCCGGGGAGATGGTGGAGGCATCGATGATCAGCGGCTGGGCTTCCAGCGCATCGAGCAGGCCGGGGGCACCCTCGCGGCCCAGGTAGAGGCCCTTGACGTGGACGCCGGCGGGCAACATCGAGATCACCACCTCGGCGCCCTTGGCCGCGCCCTCGGCGGTGTCGGCGCGCTTGGCACCCTCGCTCTCCAGCGCCTGCATGGCGCTCTCGACCAGGTCGAAGACGGTGACATCGTGGCCGGCATTGACCAGGTTGCTGGCCATGGGCGCGCCCATGTTGCCGAGGCCGATAAAGGCGATTTTCATGGTTGGCTCCTTGTGATTGTTAAGTGCTATATGGGGTCAGACCCCTCAGTAAACTGAGGGGT
>JAGYKP010000060.1 GCA_018401555.1 Halomonas sp. | reverse complement strand
CGGCAGCGAAGTGGAGAACTGTGGCAACGGCGCGCGCTGCTTTGCCCGCTTTGTGCGCGACCAGCGTTTAACCCACAAGCATGAAATCCATGTGGAAACCGCCGGTGGCCCGCTGGTGCTGAAGGTGGAAGACGACGGCCGCATCCGGGTCGACATGGGCGAGCCACGCTTCGCCCCCGAGGCACTGCCCTTCGACGCCGACGAAGACCGCGTGCTGCACGCCCTGGAGGTGGACGGCGAGCACCTGGAGGTGGGCGTGGTCTCCATGGGCAATCCCCATGCGGTGCTGCGGGTCGACGATGTCGACAGCGCCCCGGTGGAGCGCCTCGGTCCGGCCATCGAGGCCCATCAGCGCTTCCCGAGGCGGGTCAACGCAGGCTTCATGCAGGTAGTGTCTCCTCACGAGATCCGCCTGAGGGTGTACGAGCGTGGCAGCGGTGAAACCCTGGCCTGCGGCACCGGTGCCTGCGCCGCGGTGGCCAGCGGCATCCGCCAGGGGCTGCTGGAGAGCCCGGTCAACGTGCACCTGCCGGGGGGCGAGCTGACCATCGAATGGGGCGGCCCCGGCACCCCCCTGGCCATGACCGGCCCTGCCGAGCGCGTCTTCGATGGCCGCCTCGTGCTTTACTGAGAGAGCTAACCCGATTCCGCGACCCCGCGAGGAGATGGCATGTCACGAGCCGCCCCTGAACCGCGCAAGACCCTCGACCCGGACCGGGTCGCCGAATGGCTGGCCACCCATCCCGACTTCTTCGTCGGCCGCGAAGGCCTGCTGCAGCAGCTCAAGGTGCCCCACCCCGAGGCGCGCGGCGCCACCTCGCTGCTCGAGCGCCTGGTCCACGACCTGAGAACCCGTGCCGAGCAGGCCGAGTGGCGCCTGGAGCAGCTGCTGGAGTCGGCGCGTCACAACGAGGCCCAGTACCGCCGCACCCGTGAGCTGGTCCTGGCGCTGGTGGAGGCCCAGGACCGCGACGCCCTGGGGCAGGCGCTGGCCACCCAGCTCGCCGAGCACTTCGCCACGCCGGCGGTGGCGCTGTGGTGCCCGGCCAGCCTCTCCGATGCCGAGCCGCACCCGCCCCAGGCGCCGCGCCAGGTGCTCGACGAGCATGCCGGGTCACGCCTGGCGGCGCTGCTCGACGGCCGCACCAGCCGCTGTACCCGCCTGACTCCCACCGACTGGAAGCGCCTGCTGCCTCACGCCAGCGCACCGCGCCGCTCGGGCTCCTGTGCCATCACCCGGCTGAGCCTGGGCGAGCCACTGGGGTACCTGGTGCTGGCCAGCCCCGACCCCGACCACTTCCGGGCCAGCATGGACACTCTGTTCACCGAATACGTGGGCGATGTGGTGGCGCGGCTGCTGATGCGCCTCGGCCCCGGGCATGCCTAGCCCCGGACCGCTCGTTGCCGAGGTGGAGGCCTTCCTGGCCCGTCTCGCGCGCACCGCCAGCCCCGCCACCCTGGATGCCTACCGGCGCGACCTGACCCGCCTGCTCGACTTCCTGGATGAGCAGGACGTGACGGCATGGCGCCAGCTCGATGCCGGCCTGCTGCGGCGCTTCCTGGGCGGCGAACGGACCCGAGGCCTGGCGCCACGCAGCCTGGCCCGGCGCCGCTCGGCCTGCTCGCGCCTGGCCGACCATCTGCTCGCCGCGGGGCACCTCGACCACAACCCGGTGGCACTGGTGCGCAGTCCGCGCCAGCCTCGCCACCTGCCACGCCCGGTGGACGTGGATCGCCTGGCGAACTTCCTGGACACGCCCCACGACGGCTCTCCCCTGGCGGTGCGCGACCAGGCGATGCTCGAACTCTTCTACTCCAGCGGCCTGCGCCTGGCGGAGCTGGCCGGGCTGGACCTCGACGACCTGCGCGACGAGCGAGTACGCGTGCTGGGCAAGGGCGGCAAGCCACGCCAGGTCCCGGTAGGATCGCGTGCCCGCCAGGCACTGCAGGTCTGGATCGGCGTGCGCGCGGCCATGGCCGCCCCCGGCGAGGCCGCGCTGTTCGTGGGCAAGCGCGGCACGCGGCTGGGGCATCGCGCCATCCAGCAGCGCCTGGCGCTGATCGCCCGACGCCGCGGGCTCGACGAGCACCTTCACCCCCACCGCCTGCGCCACTCTTTTGCTAGCCACCTGCTGGAATCTAGCCAGGATCTGCGCGCCGTACAGGAGCTGCTGGGCCACGCCAATCTCTCCACCACCCAGGTCTATACCCACCTCGACTGGCAGCACCTGGCGGCCAGCTACGATGCCGCCCACCCCCGGGCGCGTCGTCGACACAATGACGAGACCCCGACATGAGCCTCGAGGCGATCACCTTCGACCTGGACGACACCCTGTGGGACAACGGCGGCGTGATGACACGCACCGAGCAGGGCCACTACGCCTGGCTCGACGCGGCGCTGGCCGAGCAGGCAGCCGAGGCCTCCAGCGGCCGCTTCGCCGCGCGCTTCCCGCTGGAGGCCTTCGTGGCGCGCCGCCAGGCCCTGGCCACCGCCCATCCGCCGCGCCGCGGTGACTTCACCTGGCTGCGCCGACGGGCACTGGCCGAGCTGCTCGGGGAGTACGGGCTGACGAATGAACACGCCGAACACTGGGCGTCCCGGGCAATGGAGCGCTTCATGGCGCTGCGCCATGAGGTCGAACCCCACCCGGAAGTGGAGGCGCTGCTCGAGGCGCTGGGCCGGCGCTTTCGCCTCGCCAGCATCACCAACGGCAACGTCGAGGTCGCGCGCCTGACGCTGGGACGCCACTTCCCGGTGGCCGTCGCCGCCGGTGAGCTGCTCGCCCCCAAGCCCGACCCGCGCCCCTTCCTGCTGGCGCTGTCACGCCTGGGCGTACACCCCGCGCGAGCACTCCACGTGGGCGACTCCTGGGAGGAGGATGCCCTGCCCGCACGCCGCCTGGGCATGCAGGCGGCGTGGATCGGCCCCGACGACCGCCCCATGCCCCAGGGCATCCATCGCCTGGCGCATGTGCGCGAGCTGCCGGAGCTGATCCGCTGGCTGGAAGCACGGAGCTGAACCCCGGCAAGGAGCGCCGTGGAGCCCCCGAGCGTGTGCTTACTCTTCCGCGGCCCCCAGAAGCCAGCCGTCGAGGCGCGCCTCGAGCTCCTCGATGCCCTGGCCCTTGAGCGACGAAAAGAGCTGGATGCTCACCAGATCCTCCCACTCGCGCAGCCGTGAGCGGACCTGCTGCAGGGCGCTCGCCGCGGGGCCGCGCTTGAGCTTGTCGGCCTTGGTCAACAGGATATGCACCGGCATCTCCTGGGCATCGGCCCAGCCGAGCATGGTCTGGTCGAACTCGGAGAGCGGATGGCGCACATCCATCACCAGCACCAGGCCCTTGAGCGAGGCGCGGCGCTGCAGGTAGTCGGAGAGGTGACGCTGCCACTCCAGCTTGACCGCCTCGGGCACCTTGGCGTATCCATAGCCGGGCAGATCCACCAGGCGCCGGTCGAGGTTGTCGCCCAGCGAGAAGAAGTTGATCAGCTGAGTTCGCCCGGGCGTCTTGGAGATCCGCGCCAGCGCATTCTGACGAGTCAAGGTGTTGATTGCGCTTGATTTCCCCGCATTCGAGCGGCCTGCAAAGGCCACCTCGGCACCGTCGTCCGCCGGGCACTTGGCCAGGGTGGGGGCACTGATGAGGAAGCGGGCGGTCTGGTAGTTGAGTCGCGCCATGGGCAAGAATTCCTGACATTGATCAAGGGCCTGGCGGCTTGCATTCCCGCCGGCGGGGTGATTCGGTATAATACAGTGTCTTTTGTCTGCGACCCGGGGCACGCTAGTGTACCACCGCGCCCACGACGTCCGCGATTGGCCCGCTCGAGAACCCAGAGGCTGGCCGGCGTCGCGATCCGGGCGACACCCAGGGTACGTACCGGTCAACAACGTAACGGCATAGTGGATTAGCGATGAGAAAGTTACTGGCAAGCCTGGCAATCACCATGGGCGCCGTCGGCGCCGCCCACGCAGACCTCGAGGCCGATGCCGATGCGGCAGCGGGTCGCGACAAGGCCGCCGCCTGCGCGGCATGTCACGGCCAGGAGGGCATCAGCCCCTCCGGCGCCTTCCCCAACCTGGCGGGTCAGCAGGCCTCCTACATGGCCAAGCAGATCATGGATATCCGCGACGGCAACCGCGTGGTGCCTGAGATGGCCGGCCAGGTCGACAACTTCTCCGACCAGGATGCCTGGGACGTGGCCAAGTTCTATGCCGACAAGGACGCGGCCCTGGGCCAGGCGGATCCCGACGAGCTGCTGGTCGAGCGCGGTCGCGAACTCTACCGTGCCGGCGACATGGCCAAGGGCATCCCGGCCTGTGCCGCCTGCCACACGCCGACCGGCCAGGGCATCGGCAGCGCCGTCTATCCGGCGCTCTCCGGCCAGCATCCCGAGTACACCGTGACCACCCTGCAGGATTTCGCCGCCGGCAACCGCGCCAATGATCCGGCCAACATCATGCGCGACATCGCCGCCAAGATGAGCGACGAGGACATGGAGGCCGTGGCCAACTACGTGCTGGGCCTGCACTGAGGCCGTCTCGGTCAGCGCACCTGCACTCAGTCGGGGCGGCCTTCGGGCCGCCCCTGGCATATTTGCCGTAGCGTGCGCGGGGAACCCGAGCCCGGCGACGCGCTCAAAGGCAGCGACACCCGGACTCGCCGGGACGCGATTCATCCCAAGGAGAGAGATGCCCATGTTGAAACCCCTGATGTTCGTGCTCGCCGGTCTCGCCCTGCCGGGCCTGGCCTCGGCCCAGAACCTGGTTGAGGGTGAGCACTACGAGGTGCTGCCCGAACCGGTTGAGACCCGCGTGGACGAGGGCCAGATCGAGGTCACCGAGGCCTTCTGGTACGGCTGCCCCCACTGCTACAACCTCGAGGAGCCGCTCAACGCCTGGGTCGCCGAGCTTCCCGACGACGTCAGCTTCCAGCGCATGCCGGCCACCATGGGCGGCGACTGGAACCAGCACGCCCTGGCCTTCTACGCCGCCGAGGAGCTGGGCATCCTCGACGCCATCCATGACGACTTCTTCCACGCCATTCACGAGGAGGGTCGCGGCCTGACCGGGAATGCCGAGATCGCCGAGTTCTTCAGCGACTACGGCGTGAGCGAGGAGGAGGCACAGCAGGCGCTGGGCTCCTTCGCGGTGAAGAGCCAGGTCAACCAGGCCAATTCCCGCATGCGCAAGATGCGCCTGATGGGCGTCCCGGCGCTGATCGTCGACGGCCGCTACCTGGTCAGCCCGAGCAGCGCCGGTAGCCTGGCCAACATGCCGCAGATCGCCGAAGCGCTGGTCGGGAAGGTCCGCGAGGAGCGTGAAGACTGAGATGTCTCACCTGGCCGAGGCAAGGATGCCGCCCCTGGAGGGCGGCCATCTCAAGCTGCTCACCTTCAACCTGCAGGTGGGCATCCAGACCTCGGCCTACCACCACTACCTGACCCGCAGCTGGCAGCACCTGCTGCCTCACCCCCGGCGACAGCACCGCCTGGACATGGTCAGCGAGGTGCTGGGCCGCTTCGATATCGTCGGCCTTCAGGAGGCCGACGGTGGCAGCTTCCGCTCCGGCCAGGTCAATCAGGTGGAGTACCTGGCCACCCACGGCGGCTTCCCCCACCACTTTCAGCAGCTCAATCGTAACCTGGGCCGCTTCGCCCAGCACAGCAACGGGCTGCTGTCGCGACTGCCCCCCGCCTGCATCGAGGAGCACCAGCTCCCCGGCACGCTGCCCGGACGTGGCGCCATCCACGCCCGCTTCGGGGAGGGACCCGACGCGCTTCACTTGTTCGTCGCCCACCTGGCCCTCAGTCATCGCGGTCGGGTGCGTCAGCTCGACTATCTCTCCGAGATCATCCAGCCATTACGCCATGTGGTGGTGATGGGTGACCTCAACTGTACCCCCGAGCAGCTCCACGGCCACCAGCGCTTCTGCGCCTCCCTGCCGCTGCACCCGGTACGCCCCCCCTTGAGCTACCCCTCCTGGCAGCCGCGCCGCGCCCTGGACCATATCCTGCTCTCGAATTCGCTCGAGGCCGACGAGGTCCGCGTACTCGACCACCTGTTCTCCGACCACCTGCCGATTGCCGTGGATATTCGCCTGCCGGCGGCCTGCCTGCAGGCCCTCACCCCACGCCTCAAGGACCACCACGACTGACCGCGTTGGCCGCGGATAGGTGACGCTGGCCGGGGAATCGGCGAAGATGCGCCTCCGGATCAACTGGCAGCGGAGGAGACATGCCCCACCCTCGCCACCTGGGCCTGCTGAGGGGCCTCGACGCCGTGACCGACCTTGTCGGCCGCGCCACCGCCTGGCTGGTACTCGCCATGATGGCGGTGCAGTTCGCCATCGTGGTGATGCGCTACATCTTCGGCGTCCACAGCATCGCCCTGCAGGAGTCGGTGATGTACATGCACGCCATGGTGTTCATGCTCGGGGCCGCCTGGACCCTGCATCATGACGGCCACGTGCGCGTCGACATCTTCTATCGCAAGCGCTCGCCCCGGGGCCGCGCCGCCACCGACCTGTTCGGCACCCTCTTCCTGCTGATTCCGGTGACCCTGTATATCCTGCTCGGCAGCCTTGGCTACGTCGGCAGCAGCTGGGCGATCCTCGAGCGCTCCCCGGACGGGGGCATCCCCGCGGTGTTCCTGCTCAAGAGTCTGATCCTGCTGATGGCGGGGCTGCTGCTGCTGCAGGGCATCGCCCAGCTGATCCGTCAGACGCTGATCCTCAAGGGCCGCCTCTCCTCCGAATCGCCGACCCACGAGGAGAAGCTGTAATGCTGGCAACGCTGCTCGAACTGATGCCCCTGGTCCTCTTCGCCACCATCTGCGGCGTGCTGATGGTGGGCTATCCGGTGGCCCTGTCGCTGGCGGGCACCGCACTGATCTTCGCCGGCCTCGGCTTCGCGCTTACCCACCTGGGGGTTCCCGTTCCCTTCGAGGCTGGCTACCTCAGCGCCATGCCCAACCGCCTCTACGGCATCATGACCAACCAGACCCTGCTGGCGGTGCCGCTGTTCGTGCTGATGGGGGTGCTGCTGGAGAAGTCGCGGGTCGCCGAGACCCTGCTCGACGCCATGGCCCTGGCCTTCGGCTCGCTGCGCGGCGGGCTGGGCATCGCCGTGGTGCTGGTCGGCATGCTGCTGGCGGCCTCCACCGGCATCGTCGGCGCCACCGTGGTGACCATGGGGCTGCTGTCGCTGCCCACCATGCTCAAGCGCGGCTACTCCGCCTCGCTGGCCACCGGCACCATCTGTGCCACTGGCACCCTGGGCCAGATCATCCCGCCCTCCATCGCCCTGGTGCTGCTCGGCGACGTGCTCTCCAACGCCTACCAGCAGGCCCAGCTGGCGATGGGCGTATGGAGCCCCAAGACCCTCTCGGTGGGCGACCTCTTCATCGGCGCGCTCGTCCCGGGCGTACTGCTGGTAGCCGCCTATGTCCTCTACGTGATCCTGACCGCCTGGCTGAA
>JAGYKP010000059.1 GCA_018401555.1 Halomonas sp. | reverse complement strand
CCCCCGAGCCGCAGTAGGCTACTGCCTCATCGGCCTGGGGCAGCTCCTCGGCCAGGCGGCGCGGGTGCTTGAAGCGCCCGTCCGCGCCCAGGTTCTCGGCGCTGGGCCGGCAGATTGCCCCCGGGATATGGCCCGCCACCGGATCGATGGGCTCGGCCTCACCGCTGAAACGCTCGCGGCTGCGGGCGTCCAGCTTGAGACCGCGTCCGGAGAAGACCGCATCGGCCCCCATCCAGGCATCGTCGCGATAGGCGGGAGACCAGTCGGCGGGACGCGGCGCCACGTCATCGCCCTCGCGCAGCTCGCCACCGTGCCCCAGCCAGGCCTGGATGCCACCATCCAGCACCCTGACATCGGGGTGACCGGCCCAGCAGGCCAGCATCCACCACGCCCGTGCGGCTGCCAGCTGCCCGCCCATGTCGTCATACACCACCACCGGCACATCCGGCGCCACTCCCAGCCGCTGGAGCGTCGCGGTAAACGCCTCCTGGCGCGGCAGGGGATGTCTCCCGCCCTCCCCCGGCGGTCCCGCGGGGTCGCGATCCAGGTCGAGGTGGTGGCTGCCCGGCAGGTGGGCCTTCCACCACAGGCCGTGGCCGGCGTCGGGCTCCCCCAGGCGTGCCCGGCAGTCCAGCAACCGCGGGGGACGTGCCCCCTCCAGGGCCTCTTCCAGCTCCCAGGCGGCGATCAAGGGTTGGCTCATGCATTTTCTCCGTTGAGCAGTTCGATGGGCGCCCGGCGTGCGATCAAGCGCCGTCGGCCGGCATGGCGAAAGCGCACCTCGATCACCGGATTGTCCGGATCCCCCTCAACCAGGTCGATCTCGCCTTCACCGAAAACAGCATGGCGCAGGCGCTGGCCCACGTCGAAGGTACGATACTCACTCCCGCCCTCGGCGACTCCCGGGTCGCTACCGACCAGCGGCAGCTCCTCGCCCAACCTGGCGAGATAGTGACGCACCAGCCCGGGCCGGGACACCTCGAGGGCCCCTTCACCCATCCCGTCCAGTCGCCGGGCCAGGCGATCACACTCCTCCCAGGCACTCTCGGCAAGGAAGCGGCTGGGACGGTGGTCGCCACCGTCATGCAGCAGCAGCAACCGCTCCCGGGCACGGGTGATCGCCACATAGAAGAGCCTGCGCTCCTCCTCGAGCCGTTGCGGGGAGAGCGGGTTGTCACGGGTATAGTGGGGGAAGTCCTGTTCGTTGACGCCGGCAAGGGCCACCAGGGGCCACTCCAGCCCCTTGGCACCGTGCACGGTATTGATCAGCACGCCATCGTCACGGTTCTCCACCGGCCGGCTGAGCAGCTCGACGAAGGCCTCGGTATCGTTGCCCAGTTCGCTGGCCTGCTCCTTGAGCACGTCGAGCAGTCGCACGTCCTCCTCGCCCTTGTCGCGCCGCGCCGCGGCACGCTTGAGCACCTTTTCGGCATCGACCTCGGCCACTACGTGCTCGAGCAGCTCGGCCGGGGGATGGGCCGCCAGCCGCGGCAGCTCACAGAGCAGCGCCCAACGCTTCTTGAGGGTGCGCTTCTGGTGGGGTCTCAGGGGGGCCAGCAGCGGATCATGGGGCTCCGGCCAGCGCTGGCTCTCGGCCAGACGCAGGGCCAGCGCCTCGAGCCGCTCGCGAGCCACGAAGGGGGTCGGCTGGCCGAACAGCAGCGCCAGGTGTGCGGGGTCACGCAGTAGCCCCGGCTCACGCGCCAGGCGCAGGTAGCCGGCCAGCGCCTGGACCAGGGGCAGACGAAAGACGAAGCGGTCCTCCCGAGCCAGGCGAAAGGGGATCCCCTCGCGCAGCAGCGCCAGCTGCAACGGCACGGAGAGGGCCCAACTGCGCACCAGCACACAGGCCTCATGCAGCGCCCGCCCCTCCCGCTGCCAGGCCGCCAGGCCATCCAGCAGGCCGCGACTGCCCTGGCCCGCCGCGATCCGGGTCAGCGGGTTTCCGGGAGCCGCCAGGCACTGCTGGTCGGGGCGCCGGCGATTGGCTTCGATGGCGTGGTTGGCGGCCAGCGCCAGGGCATGGCCGTGGCGGAAGGTGGTGGAGAGCGGATAGTCCACGGCCTCTCCAAAGGTGGCGGTGAAGCGCTGGAGCATGGTCTCCGGATGGGCGCCACGCCACTCGTAGATGCACTGGTTGGCATCCCCCACCGCCATCACCTCGGCACGCTCGCCGGCGAGCAGCGCCAGCAGCCGCTGCTGGGCGACGTTGATGTCCTGATACTCGTCGATGATCACATGGTCGAGGTAGCCCTGGATGCGGCCGCGCAGGCCGGCATCCGCTTCCAGCGCGCGCAGGGGACGATAGAGCAGGTCGGCATAGCCCATCAGCCCATGCTGCTCCAGCAGCGCCTCGACCTGCTCGAAGGCGGCCGGGAAGTAGCGGGTCTCCTCACCGTAATCCAGACGCTCGTGAAGCTCGCCGGCGGGAACCATCTCGGCCTTGACCAGCGCACAGAAGTGGGCGAGCGCCTCGAGTCGCTCCGAATCCAGCGCCGACTCCCTGGCCTCGGCATCCTGGTCACCCAGGGTGAGCTGGGTGGCCTGACGCAGCAGGCGCTCGAGCTGCCAGTCGGCGGTGAGCAGCTGGCGGGGCGCCAGCGCCCCCCAGCGGGTCAGGCTGCCACTCAGTCGGTGGCCCAGGGAGTGGAAGGTACGCACATCCGGCAGCCGCTGGCCGGTTGGCGACATGGCTGCCAGGCGCGCCTGGAAGTCCTCGCGTGCCGACCGGTTGAACATCAGCACCAGGATACGCTGCGGCGCCACCCCTCGTTCGAGCAGGTGCAGCACCCTCGCCACCATGGTGGTGGTCTTGCCGGACCCCGCCACCGCGGCGACACGCGCGTGCCCGGCGCCATGCTCGACCACGGCACGCTGCTCCTCGGTCAGCCGCACGCCGTCTCGCCGTCGACCAGGCCCAGCGGATGCCAGACACCTCCGCTATGGAGCCCCAGGGCTTTGCGGCCGTCATCCAGGGTAAAGGGAGCGGCCTCCTCGACCAGCCGATAGAAGACGTTGCGCCCCAGCCGCGCGGCCAGGCCGAAGCGCACCGGGACCTCGGGCACGCACTCGCCGGCAGGGGTCTCGCTGAGGGTGAAGGGATGGTCGGCATCCAGCGTCAGGCGGTCGCC
>JAGYKP010000058.1 GCA_018401555.1 Halomonas sp. | reverse complement strand
CGCGGGAGCAGCGGCCGCTGGCCACTGCGCCGTGCCACCGTGGAGTACGTGGCGGTGAACGCCCCGTGTCGGGTGCTGGTGCTGCCGGCGCTGGAGAAGGGCGATGCCCGCGCCAATGAGGAGCCGCCCGCCCAGGCCTGATGCCGTGCGCGCCTGGCTGTCGCGGGTGAAGCGCCTGGTGGCCGACGCGCCCGATAGTCCGGTCTGGCCATGGCTGTCGCGGTGCGCACCTACGAGCGGCGCCGCTTGATGCGGTACATATCGCCGTCGGCATGGCTCAGCAGGGAATCGGCGTCTGCGCCGTCATCGGGATAGCGGGCCACCCCGATACTGCAGGACGGCGTGATACCGCCAAGGTCTGTGTCGAACGGCTCGGCCATGACCCGGCGTATCTGTTCCACCTTCCGGGACACGTCGTCCGCCGAGTGAATATCGGTCAGCAGCACGGTGAACTCATCACCGCCCATCCGGGCCACCGTGTCCGTCGCCCGCACGCAGCCCTCCAGACGCCGCGCCACCCAGCAGATCACGCGATCCCCCATGGCATGACCATGGAGATCATTGACCATCTTGAAATCATCGAGATCCACGAACAGCAGCGCCACCCCACTGTGGTGGCGCTGCGCCGCATGGAGGGCGGCCTCCAAGCGATCGTAGAACAGGGCCCGGTTGGTCAGCCCTGTCAGCGGGTCATGATGCGCGAGGCGGCGCAGTTCGTCCTCGGCCTCCCTGAGCGCCGTCACGTTGCGGGCGACGCCAATTCGCACGCCCTCCTCTTCGACCCACTGCGCCGACCACAGGATATGGACGATGCCGCCATCCTTGCGGAGGTAGCGGTTGCGGAAATCGATGTGGGGTGTCCCCTCCATGACGCGAACGATCGAGGCCCGGCTGGCCTCCAGATCGTCAGGATGCATGTAGTCCAAGATCTGAGTGCCAATCAGCTCGTCGGCCCGGTAGCCCAGAAGCGTCTCACAGGCATCGCTCACGAAGACGATCCGGTTGTCGCGGTCGACGACGAAGACCGTGTCCAGCATCAGGTTGATCAGCTTGGGAAAGAGGGCGTTCAGGTCAACGGGCATGGGGCTGGAGAATCCGGTTCATGAGTGGGATGTCAGGCCGTTAACAAGAAGACGCGCGATCTCGCCTGGCATGACCCGGCTGGCGGGGAGAACAGGTCGCCAGCCATCGACACGAAGATGCCTGCGGCGCGTCGAATAGGCCGCAGCATAGCACCGCCATGATGATCGATGACGGGCATGGAGTCTCCAAAAGGCAGGATCGCTGCCTCGAGCCTATGCGTGCCGACGCTGGTCACCCGAATATCGAAGCACAGGCGATAGCCCAGGCGGCTTCGCCAAATGTAGTGGTAGACCCGCCCCATGCCGTCATCCGCCCCCACGTCACGCTCCTCCACGGCGATCAGGTTCGGCCACCAGTCGGACCACATTGGCGCCTCGCCGAGGGTGTCGAATACCCGGATGATGGGCGCTTCCAGGTACCAGAGGGTCGTCAGGGCATAGGTCGCCATGCCCGCGCTGCCATCAGGCGCGGCGCCCGGCGGCCCTCCGTCACAATGCCACTTCAATGGGATCCACGAGCCGCTGGAAGTCCCCGTATGACAGCTGCATGACGTCCGTGTGGCTGCCGGCATTGAAAGCGATGCGATCGGCGGCGGTCAGATGCGGGGAAACGAATACCTCCACCCCGAAAAGATTACCGAAGGGCGGCATCGCACCGAGTTCGCAATCCGGAAAACTGCCCTTGAACTCGTCCTCTTTAGCCAGCTCGACGGACGTTGCGCCGACGGAGTGTGCCATGCGTTTCAGGTCCACCTGGTCGGTTGCCGGTAGGACCACCTGCGCCAGCCGTCCGTCGAGCTTCACCATCACGCACTTGGCGAAGTGCCTGCCGGTCACATGGACGGACTCGGCGACCTCCTGGGCGGTGTAGGCGGGGGAGTGCTGCAGGATGGAATACTTTACGTTCTGCTCATCGAGATGCTGTTTCACTCGCTCCATGGTCATGGCGATCACCTTCTCGTTGCCTTTTCAGGGCACTGCTATCTCTACAAGGATAGCCAGCATCGGAGCAACGGTCCTCAAGGATCGCTTGGTCCACACCATCATGCTAGGCGGCCTGCTGACCGATGACTCGGGCTCGGCGGCGCGAGGCCCGTACACCATGGAGGCGGTCCACCACCCAGTCCAGCCTCAACAGCGCCTGGTCAGTACGGACGCTGACCTCCGGCAGCAGAGGAAGGGCCTACTGCAGCTGCAACCGCATCCCGCGGAATCGGCGCCGGTACTGACGCGGCGTCAGGCCCACTCGCCTGGCAAAGAGCCGACGAAAGAAACTCGGATCGGCATAGCCCACCTGTTCGGCCACCACCTCGATGGGTTCGTCACCGCTCTCCAGGAGCTGCTTGGCCTCCTCCAGGCGCAGGGTGTGGACGTACTCCATTGGCGTCATGCCGGTGGCGGCCTTGAAGCGTCGCTTGAAGGAGCGCTCGGAGAGTCCGCTCTCATGGACCATGCCGGCCACCGGCGAGGGAGTGTCGTAGTGGTAGGCGACCCAGGCCTGGCAGCGCGTGATGCAGGCGTCCTCCACCTGCCGCGAGATCGTCAGGGCGGCGTAGGGCTGCTGTCCGTCATGGTGCCAGTCCACCAGGTTGATGCGCGCCAGGTGCATGGCCTCCTCGACTCCCACCAGACGCGCCACCAGGTACAGGGCCAGATCCACCCAGGAGGAGCCGCCGCCGGCCATGATCAGGCGCCCACCCTCGCCACTCACCACCAGGCTGCGGTGGGCGTGTACGCGTACCGTCGGAAAGCGTCGCTTCAGGGCATCGCAATAGGCCCAGTGGGTGGTGGCATCCTGGTGCTCCAGCAGGCCCGCCTCGGCGAACAGCAGGGCGCCGGTGCAGGCCGCGGCCAGCAGGGCACCGCGGCGATGGCAGGCCTGCAACCACTCAACCTCCGCCGCATAGTCCGCCAGACGGGCACCGGGGGCGACATACAGCTCCGGCACGCAAACCACCTCGGGGGCAACCAGCGCCTCCAGGGCGGCATGGGGCTCCACCCAGGCGCCGTTGGCGGTGCGGAAGCCCTTACCGTCGCGGGAGACGATCACCGGCCTGAGCAACGGCTCCCCCATGCGCCCGCGGGTCAGGAACTCCCAGTCGCGCCCGGCCGAGCCGAACAGGTCGTACATGCCATAGAGGGCGGAGGCGGTCGCATCGGGTCCGGCCAGCAGCGCGATGCTGGTCTTCATGGAGGATTGGCTGGGTTCGCTCATGGCACAAACCCCTCGCTTGTGTCGCGATACGCCTGCGTGCCGCCCTCGAGCCGGCGTTATCTTGCTCCCGTGCCCCTACCACATCACAACCACAAGAGGAGCAAGATCATGTGTGATATCGCCGTCATGTCCCAGGACCAGGCCGCGGCCAGCGACTTCGAGACGCGGCTGGTACAGGCCCTCAACCACGGCGGCCTGCTGCTGCTGACCTCCATCGGCCACCGCACCGGCCTGCTGAATGCCATGGCCGGCCAGCCACCGCTTACCAGCCAGGCGCTGGCCGAACGTGCCGGCCTCCAGGAGCGCTACGTGCGCGAGTGGCTGGGCGGCATGGTGGCGGCCGAGGTGGTCGAGACCGCCCCCGCCACCGCCCGCTACTGGCTGCCGGACGAGCATGCCGAGCTGCTTACCGACCAGGGTGCGGCAAACCTGGCCGTCTATGCACAGTTTATGCCCTTGCTGGGCAGCGTGGAGGATGATGTCGTGCGCTGTTTTCATGAAGGCGGCGGCGTGCCCTACTCCCGCTACCCGCGCTTCCAGGAGGTGATGGCCAGCGACAGCGGCCAGACCGTGCTGCCAGCCCTGTTCGACGCCATCCTGCCGCTGGCGCCGGGGCTGACCGAACGCCTGGAAAGCGGCATCCGGGCACTGGACTGCGCCTGCGGCCGTGGCCTTGCCTTGATGGCCATGGCCGAGCGTTTCCCGGCCAGCCGCTTCGTGGGCTACGACCTCTCCGCGGAGGCGATCGACTGGGCCCGGTCGCGGGCCGCCGAGGCGGGGCTTTCCAACCTGACTTTCGAGGTCCGCGACCTGAGCGACTTCGATGTCAGCGCCACGCCCGAGGCCTTCGAGCTGGTCACCACCTTCGATGGCATCCACGACCAGGCCCAGCCGCGCCGGCTGCTCAAGGGCATTCGCCGCTGCCTGACCGCCGACGGGGTCTACCTGGTGCAGGATATCCACGCCTCGAGCCATCACCACCTGGATCGCGAGCACCCGCTGGGGGCGATGCTCTACGCCGTGTCGCTGAGCCACTGCATGACGGTGTCGCTGGCCCAGGGCGGCGAGGGGCTCGGCACCATGTGGGGCCGCGAGCGCGCCCTGGCCTATCTGGAGGAGGCCGGCTTCCGCGATATCCGCGTCCACCAGCTGGAGCATGATATCCAGAACGACTACTTCGTCTGCCGGCCCTGAGGGGCCATACGCAACCACAGGGCCCGCCCGACGCTTGTCGGGCGGGCCTCGTTCTTGCCACTACCATGCCACTGCAGCCATCAGGCCAGGCGAGTCGCCGGGATCGTCAGACGCCGGCCCTGGCCGCCCGCGCCGCATGCAGCTTCCGGTAACTCTCGATCAGGCGCTGGTGCTTCTCCAGCCCCTCGAGCGCCATGCTGGTGGGCGTCAGGCCCGGGAAGCACTGCGTGCCCTGTACCGAGCCGATCACCGATTCGATGGTCGCCTCGCCGAACATGCGACCGAGGTTATGGCGGAAGTCGTCCAGTTCTAGCTCGTCGTCCAGCACGATCTCCAGCACCGCTTGGACGGCCTGGTAGAAGAGGTTGCGCTCGACGGTGTTGTCGTTGAACTGCAGGAACATCTCGACCCGCTCCAGCGCCTCCTCGTGCTGGCCCAGCGCCAGGTGGATCAGCAGCTTCAGCTCGAGGATGGTCAGCTGGCCCCACTCGGTGTTCTCGTCGAACTCGATGCCGATCAGGGTGATGATGGTCATGTGCTCGTCGAGCTGGCTCTCCTCCAGGCGCTCGAGCAGCTCGGCCAGGGCCTCGTCATCCAGGCGATGCAGGTTAAGGATATCCTCGCGGTAGTCCAGCGCCATGTTGGTGTTGTCCCACACCAGATCCTCCACCGGGTAGACCTCGGAGAAGCCCGGCACCAGGATGCGGCACACCGGTGCACCGAGCTCGTCGCGCACGGCCACGTAGGCCTCGAGCCCCAGCTCCTCGAGGATGCCGAACAGGGTGGCGGCCTCCTGTTCGTTGCTGCAGGCGCCGCTGCCCGAGAAGTCCCAGTCGCAGAACTCGAGGTCCGAGCGGCTGCTGAAGAAGCGCCAGGAGATCACCCCGGA
Organism: Halomonas sp.; assembly: GCA_018401555.1. Taxonomy (GTDB): domain Bacteria; phylum Pseudomonadota; class Gammaproteobacteria; order Pseudomonadales; family Halomonadaceae; genus Halomonas. Next base: position 5,186 of record JAGYKP010000058.1, on the reverse strand, counting down.
GGAGTCGATGAAGTGCTCCACATAGTTGTTGGGCTCGGTGACCGCCATGGAGTTGAAGGTGGGCGCCGGGAAGTCGTTGAAGCCCTCCAGGCTGCGCCCCTGCAGCAGCTCGGTGAAGGTACGCTCCAGGGCCACGTGGAAGCTCGGGTGGGCGCCGAAGGAGGCGAACACGCCGCCGGTCTTCGGGTTCATCAGGGTGACGCACATCACCGGGAACTGACCGCCCAGTGAGGCATCCTTGACCAGCACCGGGTAGCCCTGGGCCTCCAGCGCCTCGATGCCCTCGACGATCTCGGGGTAGCGCTGAAGCACCTCGGCCGGCACGTCGGGCAGCGCCAGCTCCTGCTCGATGATCTGCTTCTTCACCGCCCGCTCGAAGATCTCCGAGAGACACTGCACCTGAGCCTCGGCCAGGGTGTTCCCCGCGCTCATGCCGTTGCTCAGGTAGAGGTTCTCGATCAGGTTCGAGGGGAAATAGACCGTCTCGCCGTCGGAGTGGCGCACGAAGGGCAGCGAGACGATGCCGCGATCGGACCGGCCGGAGTTGGTGTCGACCAGGTGGGAGGCGCAGAGCTCCCCCTCCGGGTCGTAGATCTCGCGGGTGGCATCGTCGAGGATCCCCTCGGGCAGGGCGTCATCGGGCCCCGGCAGGAACCACTTCTCGTTGGGGTAGTGGACGAACTCGGCGTTGGCGATCTCCTCGCCGAAGAACTGGTCGTTGTAGAAGAAGTTGAAGTTGGTGCGCTCGATGAACTCGCCCAGCGCCGAGCACAGGGCACTCTCCTTGGTGGCACCCTTGCCGTTGGTGAAACACATCGGTGAGGCGGCGTCGCGGATATGCAGCGACCAGACGTGGGGCACGATATTGCGCCAGGAGGCGATCTCGATCTTCATGCCAAGCTCGGCCAGGATCCCGGTCATGTTGGCGATGGTCTGCTCCAGCGGCAGATCCTTGCCCTCGATCCAGGTGCCCTCGCCGCGCTCGGTCCCCTTGGGCACACCCGTCAGCATGGCCTGGGCGTCCTCGTCGATATTCTCGACCACCTCGACGTCGAACTCGGGGCCTTCCTGCACCACCCGCTTCACCGTGCAGCGGTCGATGGAGCGCAGGATGCCCTGGCGGTCCTTGTCGGAGATATCCTCCGGCAGCTCCACCTGGATCTTGAAGATCTGCTTGTAGCGGTTCTCCGGGTCGACGATGTTGTTCTGCGACAGCCGGATGTTCTCGGTGGGAATATCCCGGGCGTTGCAGTAGACCTTGACGAAGTAGGCCGCACACATCGCCGAGGAGGCCAGGAAGTAGTCAAAGGGCCCCGGCGCCGAGCCGTCGCCCTTGTAGCGAATGGGCTGGTCGGAGATGACCGTGAAGTCGTCGAACTTGGCCTCCAGGCGGAGGTTGTCGAGATAGTTGACCTTGATTTCCATGGGGCACCGGGGGAGTTGGCGTGGGCCGCGGGGGCGGAAAACCCGCCATTATCCAGCTTTTGCCGCCGGGCGTCATGGAGGGGTTACAAAACGTTGCCGAAGCGGTCGCCGGAGCCCGTCAGGATGTCTTGCGGAAATGGCAATACAGGTACATTTGCCTTACCCCACCCGGCGTCAGGTGCAGGGATTTGCGCTGGTGCATCAGTTCGAAACTCGCGCCCAGTGTCGCTTCCAGCTGTTCCGGACTGTACCGCTGCACCGGTAGCCCACTGCAGGTTGGTGGCGCTTCCGGCGCAAAGGTGCCGACCACGAAGTGCCCACGCGGCGCAAGCGCACCCAGGAGCTTGTCCCGATAGTTACGCTGCTGATCAACGTCGGTGAGGAAATGAAACACGGCGCGATCATGCCACACATCATACTGCCCCTCGGGCAGGTCAATATCATCAATATCGCCCACCCGCCATGTCACGGGCTCGGCCCTTGTTCCCAGCCGCTTTCTTGTCAGAGACAGGGCTCTCGCGGAGATATCGAGCACCGTGATGGACCGATAGCCCGCGTCCAGCAGATCATCGACGAGGGTTGACGCTCCCCCACCGACATCGATGATTGAGGCGTCCAGGGACAGACCAAGGCCCTGGATGAGATCCAGGGAGGTCTGCAAGTGGGGCTCATACCACCCCAGTTCCTCGCTCGCCTTGCTCGAGTAGACTTGCTCCCAGTGATCCTTCTGACTCATTTCATGCCACCTGTATCGATGCTCACCTGAACAAGGCACTGTCGTGCGGCGAGACACGCCATCATCCCGCCAGGTCGAAACCGGACTCCGAACGGGGCTTGGGTCGAGCATCCCCACACTGGCTGGCCGATGACTCACCGAGTATGTCGCATTTCTTTCGCGGCAGTGAACCGGCAGAAGACAGCGGGTGCCGTGGCAGCCAATCTGGCAACAGGCGATACGCAACCCCGGAGGACCCAATGACAGCACACCTGATCGACTTTCAACACCAGCATGAGGCGGCCCGCTGGCGCGCCATCAACGACGACGTGATGGGCGGCGTCTCGCGCGGCGGCCTGCATCGGGAGGGTGGCATCGGCGTCTTCAGCGGCGAGACGTCGCTCGAGAACAATGGCGGCTTCGCCTCGGTACGCCGCGACCCCGAGGCCTTCGACCTGCGCGAACACCCTGGGCTTGAGCTTTACGTTCGCGGCGACGGGCGTCGCTACCAGCTGCGCTTGTATACCGACCAGTTGCCGCAGGGGGCGGCCTACCGCGCCAGCTTCCAGCCCAGCACCGGCCAGTGGCAGCGTGTGGCGCTGTCCTGGCGCGAGTTCGAGCCCGTCTTTCGCGGCCGGCTTCTCAAGGATGTTCCGGCTGTCGACCCTGCGCGTATCGAGCAGCTGGGGCTGATGATCGTCGACCGCCGCGCCGGGCCCTTTCGCCTGGAGCTGGCGTGGTTCAGCACGCTGGACGGCTGATACCTGCTCTGAACTCGCCTGGGGTGCACCTTCGGCCTGCGTCATTACGCATCTCGCCTATGCTGATAAGGGAATGGACTCACTCGCCCCCCTGGAGGCACGCCCATGATCATCAAGCGACTCGCACTCAGCCTTGTCCTCGTCGGTTCCGTCGGACTGGCCAGCGCCGATTACTCTGACGGCATGCGCTACTACGAGCGGCAGGACTACCGCCAGGCGCTGCAGGAATTCGACACGGCGGCAAGACAGGGGGACACCGATGCCCAGTACATGCTGGGACGCCTGCACGAGGCCGGCAACGGCACTGCCCAGGACTTCGTGCAGGCCCACAAGTGGTACAACCTGGCCGCGGCCCGCGGTCATGCCCATGCTGCCGAGGCGCGCGATGCGCTGGCCGAGCGCATGACGTCCGGACAGGTCGCCGAGGCGCAGGCGGCGACGCGTGGCTGGCAACCTGACGAGCAGGCATCTTCGGCACCCCCGGCCCGCCCCGCCATCGAGACGCTGACGGATCGACAGGGCGTGGCCGAGATACAGCGTGAGCTCAATCGGCTCGGCTATGATGCCGGCCCCGTGGACGGTGCCATGGGACGGCGCACCCGCAATGCGATTCTCGAGTATCAGGCCGATAGCGACATTACCGAGGATGGCTACGCCTCGGCCGACCTGCTGAAACGCCTGCGCGCGACCCGCAGCGACAGGGAAGAGGTGGCCGCAGCCAGCGAGCCACCTCCCGCCGCGGCCTCCCGAGTCGTCCTGCAGGACGACTTCAGCGACGGCGACTTCCGCCACGACCCCGCCTGGACGGTACTCGCCGGTGACTTCGAGGTTGAGGAGAATGGGTTGCGCAGCATCGTGGAGACCCAACGCACGACCACGCGGGAATCACGCCAGCTGAGCGCCGATCGGCCGGAGGAGCTCGGCCTGGCGGTACTGGAACTGATCCTCGAGCAGTCGGGCAATGCCCGGCAGGGCGAGCTGACCATCCCGGTAGAACCGGCGCATATCTTCGTCAATGCCCCCATCGACAACGCCTTCAGGATGGAACTGGAGCTCGCCTCCCGGCAGCGGCCTGGCAGCCTGGAGCTCGGCGTCTTCCAGGGTAACCGACCCAACGGCACCGGCTATCGCCTGGTCTATACCCCCGGTTCGCGCCCGGGGCTCAGCCTGGTCAGGCTGATTTCCGGAAACGCCGAGGTGGTGGGCCGCCACGAAGGCAGTCTCGACCTCGAGGATGGCCGCTTCCACCGCATCGTCTGGATACGTGACGACAACGGAGAGATGCAGGTTCACGTGGATGACCAGCGCCTGATGCGTGTCAGGGACCGCGGCCTGCGCGATCCCTTCCAGGTCTTCGTGCAGGCCAACCAGGGGGGCGACTACACCCTGGGCCGCATCAGGCTCGAGGAGTAGGCGCCGCCACCCCCTCCTTGCCCCTGGCTACCCCAGAGGGTGGCCCTGGGCCTCGACACGGCGCCTGAGCCAGGCGCCGGCGAGCAGCAGGAGGGTCAGCGCGACCAGCGGCAAGATCACGTTGGCACTGATGGCCTCCTCGCTCTCCACCGCCTCCAGGGCACCGAAAATGGCACTGGCGTAGACCGCCCATTTCAGGACCAGGCCAATGATGGCCGCCATCACGAAGGTGGAAAGCGGCAGGCGCAGCAGGCCGGCGGCGAAGTTGACCACGGAGTGGGGGAAGCCCGGCAGTACGCGCAGGGCACACTGGGTCAGGAAATCACCGCGTCTCTCCAGCTTGTCCATGACCTTGCGCGTGAGCCCCCTGGGCGTCCAGCGGTAGCTGAAGCGGGAAGAGAGATAGTAGGCACCCAAGGCGCCCGCCACGCTGCCGACCGTCAACATCAGGGTGGCAACCAGCGGCGTATAGAAGGGCGCGATCAGCCACAGCCCGATGCTCCCGGGGAGGCCGATCGCCAGAGTCACCGCCATGATCACGATCACCGAGATGATCACCACGGGGTGGTGGGAGGCCTCATCGGCCCAGCGCTGCACATCGGCAAGCTCGGGCGAGTGCCATACCCACAGATAGCAGGCCATCAATAGCGTGGCGACGATCATCACCCAGCGCCAGAGACGGCCTGGCGAACTGTCGTTGAGCATCGGGGGGTCTCGGTCATTCATCAAGGGCCATGGTGGCATGCCCACTGGCCCGGGTCACCCTTTAGACTTAAGTCGAACATTGTTAGAATGCCATCGCTCTAGCCAGCGCCATGGCTCATCGGCGCCCACAGTCACGCAACTAGAGCACCCCCCATGCCTCCGAAAAC
>JAGYKP010000057.1 GCA_018401555.1 Halomonas sp. | reverse complement strand
CGGTTGAGCAGCCGCTGTTGGCCGCGTGGCAAGCCTGGTTGGACAACCATCATCTCGAGGTGGGTTACTGGGCAAGCGGATTCATGGGCCTGCCGGCCCCCGACACGCCGGAGCAGGTTTGCGTCCTCGACGACGGCACCTGGTGGATGATCAAGACCCGGGACCCCGAGAATCCCGAGGTCGAGCGCTGGTTGAGCTGGCCTCGCGACTGGCAGTCCCTGCTCCCCCCCGGCTTGAGTGACAGGCACTGGCAGGGCCCCGAGGGTACGTCCGTCACCGCTACGCTACCGACCGATCAACGGCTCGCCCTGCTCGGACGCCACCTCCCGGCACGGTTACCCGAGATGCCAAGAGCGGGGACTGCACGCCGGAGGCCCTGGCAACTGGCCCTGGTGCTGACCAGCCTGTTGCTGGCACATGGTGGCCTGAGCGCCTGGTCCTCCATTCTCTCCCCCGCACCCGACGCCGCACAGGCAAACCGCCTGATGCAGCGCAATACCGACATGGCGACCCTGATGGAGCGACTGTCGACGTCGCTGGAAGGGATGCCGCTGCGCCTGGAGCACTTCAGCGTGACGGGCCAGCACCTGAGCCTGATCTGGACACTGGAAGACGAGCAAGCCAGCGTCGTACTGGCCCAGCGCCTGGAGGCTCTGGGCGAGGTGTCGCGGGAGGCCGGTCAGCTACGCCTGGAAACGCACCTGGCCAGCGCACCGGCATCAACGGGAGGGGGACAATGAGTCTCTGGAAGCGATGCATGGCGGGATGGCGCCAACGCCCTGCCGGAGAGCGCTATCGTCTGCTCGCAGGCGGACTGGCGATCCTGGCCATGACCGGCTATCTGATCGTCAGGCAGCTGCCGTGGCAACCACCGCAGGCTTTCGACGCCATGACCGGCAGGATCGACAAGGCGGCGTGGGAGTCGGCGGCCTCGCGACTGAACTTCCATGACGTACGAGTCGAGGCGGCAGGGGCCGACCTGGTGCTGAACGCTACCCTGGAGACACCGGAGGCCTTCCCTGCCTTCGCCGACTGGGCCCAGGAGCAGGGGTGGTGGGCGCTTGACTGGTCACTGTTCCGGGAAGATGGGTTACTGGGCGTGGAGGCACGCTTTATCCATCTACGTCCGTGATGGCGGGGACTCAGCCCCTGCGGAAGGCCGCCAGGTCGTGGGGGTCCAGGCCATCGACGCGCTCGGGCAGGCCTTGCTCGCGGCGGGCCACCCGTACCACCTCGCGCTCGGCAAGCAGCTCGGCGTCGTCGTCCAGGGTACGTCCATTGAGTTCGGCGAGCTGGGCCATGCCCTGGTGGTAGAAGGCGAGCAGGTCCAGGGCGGTAGCGTTGTCCTCCGCCATGCCACGGCGCAGCGCCGGCAGGTAGCCGCTGACCCGGGAGAGGTGGTGCTTGAGCTGCCAGGCGTAACGCACCTCGACCATCCAGGGACGCTCACGCAGCGCCGCAAACACCAGGCTGGTCGCCACCAGCCCCAGCACCACACCCAGCACGTTGAGCCAGAAGCCGCCATCGAAGGCGGCCTGCAGCAGTTGCACGAACACCAACCCGAAGATGATCAGCTGGCCGGCCATGGCCAGGCTGATCAGCCGCCCCTTGCGGCGGTAGGACTCGGGATCGTGCTCCTCGAACTGGAACGGCATGACGGGCTCCTGGGTGGCGAATCGGCAATCGTCGGCATTATCCCGACAATGTTACCAAGGGTACAGAGCCAACCAGCACCAAACCCGCTCGGAGCTGATCCGGGGGAAGGCCCCGGAGCGCCGGACCGTCGAGGAGGCGCTGTGAACCCCTCCATGGGCGCTACCGACGCCCTGCTGCGCTCTCGCGTCCCGCTCCGCTTGCAGGTCCGGTGCTGGCCATCCCTGGCCAGCCCGTTCGGAGCAGTGCTCCTCACCCCTGGCGTAGGACCTCCTCGCCGGCTTTTCCCCAGCGCCCCTCAGTTTGGTAACTTCTGTGCAGCAGCCCCGCCTCCTGGCGGGGCTGCTGCCGTTTGAGGATGCTGCACAGGACTGTTTTTGCAGGGAGTGCGCATGACATCCTGGCTGATCGGGCTGGCGATCTTTACGGTACATCTGCTGGGTATCCTTTCCGCGGTACTCGCCTTGCTGTCCAGCCGTACCTCCCAGGGAGCCATCGCCTGGATCCTCTCCCTGCTCACCTTTCCCTATCTGGCGGTGCCTGCCTACTGGATCTTCGGGCAGCCGCGCTTCTATGGCTATGTCTCGGCTCGCGGCGAACGCGACAGCGTGCTGCGCCGGGTACTGGCCCGCTATCGCTCCCAGGTCGAACCCTTCCTCGCCGATGCCCGCGACCCCGATGTGCGTGCCGTGGAGCAGCTGGCCCAGATGCCGATGACCAGCGGCAACCGTGCCGAGCTGCTGATCGACGGCCAGGCGACCTTCGACAGCCTCTTCGACGGTATCGACAGGGCCGAGGAGTATGTCCTGGTTCAGTTCTTCATCGTGCGCAACGATGCCCTTGGGGCCGAGCTCAAGCGACATCTCGTGCGCGCCGCCGGACGAGGCGTGCGGGTCTACTTCCTGTACGACGAGGTGGGCAGTCACCAGCTCAACGAAGGCTATCTGCGCGACCTGGCCGAGGAGGGCATCGAGGTCAGCGCCTTCCGCTCTTCGCGGGGCTTTCGCCACCGTTTCCAGCTCAACTTCCGCAACCATCGCAAGGTGCTGGTGGTGGACGGCAGGGAAGGGTGGCTCGGCGGCTTCAACGTCGGGGTCGAGTACCTGGGGCACCATCCCCGTCATGGCCCCTGGCGCGACACCCACCTCAAGCTGACCGGCCCCAGTGCACTGGGGCTGCAGGAGGCCTTCTGGGAGGACTGGCACTGGGCCACCGGCGAGATGATCTCCCTGACCTGGACGCCCCGGCCGAGCGAGGAAGCCAACCAGAACGTGGTGATCGTGCCCTCCGGGCCGGCGGATCATCAGGAGACGGCGAGCCTGCTGGTGCAGCATGCGATACACAGT
>JAGYKP010000056.1 GCA_018401555.1 Halomonas sp. | reverse complement strand
GGCTGGTGGTGGCCGCCGAGGCGCCACCACGCCAGCTGCCCGTGAAGCTTCCCGATCTTGCCTCGCGCCTGACCTGGGGGGTGACCTTCCACGTCCAGGGCCTGGACGACAGCGGGCGCCTGGCCGCCCTGCAGCTGCGTGCCCGGGGGCGCGGCATGCAACTCGGCGACGAGGTGGCGCGTTATATCCTGCACCGCGGGCCGCGGCGGCTCGACGAGCTGTTCCGCCTGCTGGAACAGCTCGATCGTGCCTCGCTCTCCGCCCAGCGCAAGCTGACCATTCCCTTCGTCAAGCTGGCGCTGGGCTGGTAGCCAAGCAGTCGACTCATCGGGAGAGCGTGATTTCCCTGTGCTGTCCGTTACCCAGCGAGATCTGGCGGATCACTACCCTGGGTTTGCCGGTCTGCGGGTCTGGGCCTGCACCCGAGACGTAGAACTCTCCGGCGGGCAGGTCGGAGACACGGAAGTAACCGTTGCCGTCGGTGCGCGTGGTGTGGGTGTACTCCCGTGCCCTGGGATCGGCGGGCTCCACGGCAACCCCGGCCAGCGCCTTCTCGGCGGCCTCGGCGGAGTAGCTGGTCACCGGCGCCACCGAGACGCCGGCATTGGGCACCGCACGACCGCTCAGCGTCAGGCGCCCGCTGACTGCCGCACTGCCGTGTTTCTCGAGCTTGGCATACTCGGCCTCGGGATAGGCGACCTCTCTCTTGGCGCGTGAGGAAGTGGCGTCGCGCTCCGCTTCACGAGCCTCCGGCTGGGCATCACCCCGGTCGATGACCTCGATGCGCTCGGTGGGCGCGGGGGGAACGACTTCACAGCCGGCGAGTACCAGCGCCGCGAAGACGAGGGGAAAGTAGCGTTTCATGATGACCTCCCTATCCGGTTCAATGTCTGCAGGCGCCCCGTGCCTCGGCCAAGGGTAGCGTAAAGCCAGGCCAAAGGGCATGCCGCTACCAACGAAAACCGCCGCCCTGCAAGGGGCGGCGGTTTGGGGATCTCCCGGGGGGAGTGGGGCGCCGGAGGCGCCCCGAGGTCAAGCTTACTGGGCAGCCTTGGTGGCGGTTGCCTGGGCCTGCTTGACGTTCTCCTCGGTCAGCTTCTGGCTCTGCTGGACGAAGTCCTGCTGCAGGGAGACGACCTTCTCGGCGTCGCCCTTCATGCGCTCGGCGAGGTCCTTGGCGACCTTCTGCTGACCTTCCATGTAGGAACGCAGGCCTTCGGCATCCTTGACGTTCATCAGGGTGCGCAGCTGGGCCAGGCCAGTGTCGGTGTAGGCCTTGGTAGCCTCGAGCTGGGCGTGGGCCAGCTTCTCGCTGTAGTCCACGGCCAGGTTGGCGTAGGCGCGGGCCGGGGCGAAAAACATGGACTCGACCTGCTTGGTGTCGAAGGCCTTGGTGTCGAAGTTGAAGGCGTTCATCATGGTGGAACCTCCTAGTTTCACTGAGTGTAGGGGAGCATCTGGTACTCTGCTGCGATGCACAATAACAGAGCATCTTGTGCAGTGCAACATCGATGTCGATCGGCGTCTCGACCAGGCTCGCTCTCTCTCGGCCTTGCCGAATGGCACTCGCGGCACCATGGTGTTGGTGAGACGTACACGGCCTACAAGAGGAGCCAGGCGATGAGTGCGACACGCAGCGAACGTGACAGCATGGGGGC
>JAGYKP010000055.1 GCA_018401555.1 Halomonas sp. | reverse complement strand
GCGGTCGCCGCCGCTGTCGGCGATCGCCTGGCGCAGGTCGTCACGCTGGCTAGCCTCTCGGCGACGCTGTTCGGTCAGCTCGTCGAGTCGGGTCGCCAGGCGCGCCAGGTCCGCGTCCAGGCGCTCCAGGCGGCGTTCCAGCAGGGCGGCCTTGTGGTGGGAGAAGTAGCTCTTCAGCGCCTCGCGGTCTTCGACCTGTTCGGCCTGCCGTGTCGCCAGGGCCTCATGCCGGTCGAGGTTCTCCACCAGAGGGCCCAGCGCCTCGATCTTGCGGCGTGCCTCGAGCACGGCAGCGTGGGCGCGGTCGAGGTCGTCGAAATGGCGGATCAGGCCGGTGATCCGCTCCTCCATGGGCAGCGCCTCGAGCATATGTGTGCGTACGAAGTCGGTTAGGTTGCCCACCGACTTCATCGATACCGTTTGGTTGAACAGCTCCATGGCCTGGTCGTTGCTGGCGCCCAGGCCGAAACGCCGGCGGAAGGCGGCCCCATAGGGCGGGAAGCTGTCGTGCAGCTCTACATGGGGGCTGTCGCGGAGGCGTCTCTTGAGGTGCTTGAGGTCGTTGCCGAAGTCGTCGAAGTCGCCGGCAATGGCCAGTTCCCGGTCGGCCACCACGTAGAAGCGATCTGGCTGTCCTTGGGTGTCGGTGATCCAGAACACTTGGGCCAGGGTCACGTGGGTGTCGAAGCCCTCGTTGTAGAAGTGGCCGAGGATTACCGAGTAGCTGTTGTGGTCTCGCAGGCCAATGGCCTTGGCACTGAGCCCTGACTCGCCGCGTTCGCTCTTGTAGTGGCCGAGCACATAGGAGCGCAAGCTGCGTTCCTTGGCCTCGGCGCCGGCCGCCTTGTTGTAGGTGATGCGCTGGGCGGGCACCAGCAGGGTGGTGATGGCGTCCACCAGCGTCGACTTGCCGGAGCCGATGTCGCCGGTGAGCAGGGCGTTGTCGCCATTGGCTTCCAGGCGCCATATGCGCTGGTGGAAGGTGCCCCAGTTGTAGACCTCCAGGCGCTGCAGGCGGAAGCCGGCGCGCCCCGGCGGCGCCCCGAAGTCGAGTTCACCGAGCTGCATGTCAGCGGGCCTCCTCGGCATGTTCACGGTATTCGGCCAGGCGCTGTTCGAACTCGGCGAGCCACTGGGCATCGACAAAGGACTTGAGCAGGCGGCGCACCTCATAGCGTGGCGGTTCACCCTTGAGGCGGCGCAGGAAGCCTAGCTCCACCACCTTGTTGATATGGCCGTCGAGACGGTCGAGCAGGCGCGCCTCATTGCTGGTGTCGGCGAGGAACAGCGCGAGCATCTCTTGGATCTGCTCGAGGGACAGGATCAGGCGCAGCTCGTCGCCCTCGGCATCCTGCTCGGCAAGCTTCTTGCGCAGCAGTGCCAGCAGCAGGCTGACCGGGTAGCTCAGCGGCTGGCGACGCACCAGGCGGGGTAGCGGGTTTTCGTCGTCGTTCGATCGCTGGCTCAGGTAGGCGTAACCTTCGGCCTCGTCGAGCATGAGCGACAGCCCCAGCGGGGCCAGGTGATCGCGAAGTCGCGCCTGGTGGTCGAGCAGGTCCTGCCACTGGCCGGGATCGCGGTCCTGATAGAGCACGCCCTTCATCAGGGCGATCAGGGTCAGCGAGAAGCGCCGCTCGCTGGAGAGCGTCGGTGAGTCGGATGACATGTCGCTCATGGGGCGGGCACCGGTTGACGAGTGAAGATGACGCGCGGCAGGCGGGCGCGCCGCCAGCGCCCCTGGTCGTCCTGCCAGACGAGTTCTTGGGGATGGGCCTCGTCGAGCAGCCCATGCCGGCCCTCGGTGGCGATGGCCAGCCAGGCCACCAGTTCGGCGAGCCCCTTCTGGAGCGGCTCGTTGGCCAGCAGCTCATCGAGGGTGATCTGGTCCCGGGTCTGCAGTGCGCGTCGCACTCGGGCGCGCAGGCGCTCCTTGTCTACATGGTGCTGGTCGAACAGCGCCTCGGCGGCGATCTCCCGGTCGTCGCCGCTGGCCAGGCGCTCGGCGGTGATGCGCGGCTTGACGGGCGGACGGAACAGCGGACGCTCCATGGGCAGCTCAAGACGGGGCGTCGGCTCGTCGAGGGCCATCACCACCTCCTGGGGGGCGTTATCGCGCAGGGCCAGGGCGTGGCGTTCGATGTTGTGCAGGATGTCCATGATGCGGCGGTTCTCCAGCCAGCCCTGGTCGTCCAGGTAGCGCCGCAGCTGCTCGGAGAGTCGGGCGACGGTGCGCTGGGCCACCTCGCCGGCCGATAGCCAGTCGTAGTGGATGCGCACAAGGCGCGGGTCGGGGGCCAGCTCGGCCACCGGCTTCAGACTCAGGATGCGCTCCAGCAGGTCGGTGAGTTCTTCCTGGCGAGCCGGCGACATCAAGAACTCCCAGAAGGCATGGAAGCTGCGTCCCTGGTCGGAGTCGCGGATGGCATCGTGGTCGCCGAAGACCTCTTCGAGCAGCTCGCCCTTGCTGCCCTCCCAAGTGGCGATGCGCTCACGCACCTCGCGATCGAGCTGGCGGAAGTTCTGTTCGACCTGGCGAAAGTCGGCCAGCAGTGTCCGGGCGGTGTCGGTCATCTGCAGGAAGCGTTCGCGCAGGGCCGTCGTCGCCATCAGGTCGAGACGCCCGGCGCGGATCTCGGCGATCTCGCTGTCGATGGCATTGCGGCGCCGCTCAAGGTCGCGGATGCGGGCCTCGGGGTCGGTTTCGCTCCCCTGGTCTATCTCGTGCAGCAGGTCGAAGACCTGCTTGAGGCGCGACTCCGCGCCGATGAACTGGCGTTGTTCGAGGCTCGACAGCCAGTGCAGAGCCTGCTCGGCGGCCGGGGTAAGGTCGAAGTGCGGCTCGTCCCCCGCGGCAGGGTAGTACTTGCGCAACCAGCGGTGCCGGTCATCGGCCCACTCGTTGAGGTAGGCCATGGCCTCGCGGGGAAAGGCCGCTTCGTCGAGCTCCTGACGCAGATAATGGAGCCAGTCGTCCAGCTGTGCCGCCAGGGGCTGCTCGGCGATGCTGCGCAAGTTCGGCACGATAAAGGTGCGCTGGAGGAAGCCGATGATCATCGGGGCGTTTTCAGCGCGCAGCAGGGTCCACGCCGGATGGGAATGGCGTAGCCGCTGCAAATAGTCGAAATCCAGATGGCGCATCATCGAAACAGGATAGCCTGGCATGTGCCGTGGCCCAAGCCGATGATGGAAAGGCAGCGGGCGGCAGTGCCAGAATGGGCCTCTCAAGGAGAGATGCCCATGACGCAGATGAGCTGGGAGCGGCTGCTGGACCCGAGCCGCCTGCACGACCGGCGCGGCGAGCGCCCCGGTAACGGCCGTGACGAGATCGGCCGCAGCCCCTTCCACAAGGACCACGACCGCATCGTCTTCGCCGGTTCCTTCCGGCGCCTGGGGCGCAAGACCCAGGTGCATCCGCTGACCGACAACGACCATATCCACACCCGCCTGACCCACTCCCTGGAGGTGGGCTGCGTGGGGCGCTCGCTGGGCATGATCGTCGGTGAGCGCTTGAGCGGTCGCCTGCCCGAGTGGATCACCCCCGCCGACCTGGGGGTGATCGTCCAGGCCGCCTGCCTCGGCCACGATATCGGCAATCCGCCCTTCGGCCATGCCGGGGAGTACGCCATCCGCGACTGGTTCAAGCGCGCCGAGAGTGATGACAAGGGCCTGCTCGATGGGCTCTCGCCCCTGGAGCGCGAGGACCTGCTCACCTACGAGGGCAACGCCCAGGGGTTCCGGGTGGTCACCCAGATCGAGTACAACCAGTTCCGCGGCGGCATGCGCCTGACCACGGCGACCCTGGGCACCCTGCTCAAGTATCCCTGGACGGTGGAGCACGGCGGCGCGGCGGGCAAGTTCGGCTGCTACCAGAGCGAACGCGAGCTGCTGGTCGAGGTGGTCGAGCGGCTGGGCCTGCTGCCGAGAGGAGAGGGGCGCTGGTGCCGCCACCCCCTGGCCTGGCTGGTGGAGGCCGCCGACGACATCTGCTATGCGCTGCTCGACCTGGAAGATGGCCTGGAGATGGGCATCCTGCGCTATGACGAGGTCGCCGAGATCCTGATCCAGATCGCCGGCGGCGCCCCCGGCGACTACACCGCCATGCAGCGTCAGGGGGTCTCCCAGCGGCGGCGCATCGCCGCCCTGCGCGGCGCGGCCATGGAGCGTGCGGTGAACGATGTAGGGGCGGTGTTCGTGCAGCACGAGGCGGAGCTGCTGGCCGGGCGGCTGAAGTCGGACCTGCTGGAGCTGTGTCATCCCGACCTGGACTGGGGGGTGAAGGCGGCCAAGCAACTGGCCCGGGAGCGCATCTTCCAGAACGAGCGCAAGGCCAAGCTGGAGATCGGCGCCTATACCACCCTGGGCATCCTGCTCGAGGCCTTTATCGGCGCGGCCCACGAGCTGCACCACACCGGGCGCTCGACCTTCAAGCACCAGCGGGTGCTGGCGCTGATCGGCGAGAATACCCCGCGTCCCTCCTGGAGCCTCTACGACAGCTACCGGCGCATGCTCGACTTC
>JAGYKP010000054.1 GCA_018401555.1 Halomonas sp. | reverse complement strand
GCGAGATCGAGACGCTCGGCGAGGCCCGCGACCGTTGCCGCCGGCGCGCCGACCGCTACCGGGAGCTGACCGAATCGGTGGGCCTCGAGGTCGCCGAGGATGCCGATACTTTCAGGGCCAACGCCGCGACCGTCGACCGGACACTTGCGAGTCTGGACGACGACGAGAACGCCCTGACCGATCAGCGTACCGAGCACGAGCTGACCCTGCGCGGCCTGAAGGACCAACATGATACCCTCGACGCCGAGCTGGGCTCGCTGCGCGAGCGCCGCTCCAACCTGCCGGCGCGCATGCTCGCCTTGCGCGAGCGGCTCTGTGTGGCCACCGGCCTGGAGGAAGGCACCCTGCCCTTCGCCGGCGAGCTGCTGCAGGTGCGTGAGGAGGCCCGCGACTGGGAAGGCGCCGCCGAACGGGTGTTGCACAACTTCGCCCTCTCGTTGCTGGTGCCCGACGCCCACTATGCCGAAGTCGCCGACTGGGTCGAGCGAACCCAGCTACGCGGCCGCCTGGTCTACTACCGGGTGCGCCGCACCCAGGCCGCCGCGCCCTCGCTACATCCCGAGTCGCTGGTGCGCAAGCTGGCCATTCGCCCCGACAGCGACCACTACGCCTGGCTGGAGCAGGAGCTCGGCAAGCGCTTCGACTATGCGTGCTGCCGCGACCTCACCCAGTTCCGCCGCGAGCAGCGCGCCCTGACCCGCAACGGCCAGCTCAAGACCGGCGGTGAACGCCACGAGAAGGACGACCGCCACCGCCTCGACGACCGCACCCGCTATGTGCTGGGCTGGAGCAACGAGGCCAAGATCGCCGCCCTAGAGGCCGAAGCCGGAACCCTTCAGCAGCGGATCCAGGCCAGCGCCGCCCGGGTGGCCGAGGTCCAGCGCCAGCAGCGCCGGCTCGGCCAGCGACGCGGCGACCTCACCCACCTGCAGGGCTTCGAGGAGTTCCAGGAACTCGACTGGCGCACCCCGGCGGCACGGCTGGCCAGCCGCGAGGCAGAGCGCCGCAACCTGGAAGAGAGTTCCGACCGGCTCAGAACGCTGCAGGCCCAGCTGCAGGAGCTGGAGGCCGCCAGCGCAGCCACCGAGGCGGCCTGGGGCCAAGCCCAGAACGACCAGGGCAGCCTGCAGGCGCGGCGCGAGGCGGCCGAAACTCAGCTCGCGGAAGCCCGATCCCTGGTCGAGAGCGTCGACGCCGAGCGCCGGCACGCCAGCTTCCCGCGCCTCGATGCCCAGCGCTCCCAGGCCCTGGGCGAGCACCAGCTCAGCGTCGAGTCCTGCGACAACCGCGAGCGGGAGTTGCGCGACTGGCTGCAGGCGGCCATCGATGCCCGCCAGAAACAGCTCGACCGTCTGAGTGAGGCGATCGTCAAGGCCATGCAGCACATTCGCACCGCCTGGCCTCAGGACACCGAGGAGGTGGACGCCAGCCTGGCGGCTGGCGACGACTATCGTGCCCTGCTGGCGGCGCTGCAGGCTGACGACTTGCCACGCTTCGAGAAGCGCTTCAAGCAGCTGCTCAACGAGAACACCATCAACGAGATCGCCGGCTTCCAGGCCTTCCTCAACCGCCAGCGCGAGGACATCAGAGATCGCGTCGCCACCATCAACGCCTCGCTGCACGACATCGACTACAACCCGGGGCGCTATATCCGCCTGGTCGCCGAGCCCAGCCCCGATGTCGAGGTCCGCGACTTCCGCCAGCAGCTGCGCGCCTGCACCGAGAGCACCCTGAGTGGCAGCGACGACGAACAGTATTCAGAGGCCAAGTTCCTGCAGGTCAAGGCAATCATCGAGCGATTCCGCGGCCGCGAGGGCAGCAGCGAACTGGATCGCCGCTGGACCCGCAAGGTCACCGACGTGCGCCACCACTTCCTGTTCTCGGCCTCGGAGTGCTGGCGCGAGGACGACAGCGAGCACGAGCATTACTCCGACGCCGGAGGCAAGTCGGGCGGCCAGAAGGAAAAGCTCGCCTACACGGTGCTGGCCGCCAGCCTGGCCTACCAGTTCGGGCTGGAGTGGGGCGAGAGCCACTCGCGCTCCTTCCGCTTCGTGGTCATCGATGAAGCCTTCGGCCGCGGCTCCGACGAATCCGCCCGCTACGGTCTGGAGCTGTTCCAGCGGCTCAATCTGCAATTGCTGATCATCACCCCGCTGCAGAAAATCCACATCATTGAGCCCTATGTGGCCAGCGTGGGCTTCGTGCACAACGAAGCGGGGCGCCAGTCGATGCTCCGCAACCTGACCATCGAGGAGTACCGCGAGGAGAAGGCCGCCCGGGAACGGATCGAGGTGCTGTGAGGTGAAGTCGCGAACCCATGCCTGGACCACACCAGAGGAGATCCACGGCCAGCTGCAGCGTCACTGGGAGAGCGGCGCCCTCCTCGCCGAGCGCCTACCGGTCGACGGCGGTGAGCCGCTGTTTCCGCTGGTTCTGCGCCTGCGCCGCCCCACGGCCCGGGAGATCACTGAACGCTTCGCCGAGGTAGCCGCCTGGATCCGGCAGCTGCGCGACAACAGCCGCGACACGCTAGGCCACGGCTACACGATCGAGTTCAGACGCCAGGGCAACCGCGTGCAGGGTAGCAACGAGCTGCCTGCCACGCTGATCGTTCCCAGTAGCGAGGACGCCCTGCGGCTGCTGGGCCAGCGGCATGATGCCGAACGCTTCGATGCGCTGGCCGCGGAAATCCTCGCTCGCCAGCCGCGGCTGGCCAACTGGCTGCGCCGTCAGCCGCTCAAGGTGCTGGAACACGAGGAGAGCTGGCCGCGCCTACTCGCCGTGCTCGACCACTTCCAGCGCCACCCGCGACCCGGCTGCTATCCGCGCCAGCTGGCGATTCCCGGCGTCGACACCAAGTTCATCGAGGCCCGGCGCGGCCTGCTCGCGGCGCTGCTCGACGAAGTCCTGCCGGCCTCGGCCATCGATGCCGAGGCCAACGGGGTGCGTGGTTTCAACCAGCGCTTCGGACTGCGCAGCCCGTCTCCGCTGGTGCGCCTGCGCCTGCTCGACCCTGCCCTCCAGGTGCAAGGGCTGAGCGACTTGAGTCTCCCCGTCGAGCAGTTCGCCACCTTGCGGCCGGCGGTGGAGCGCGTCTTCATCACCGAGAACCAGACTAACGGCCTGGCCTTTCCCGACGTGCCCCGCTCGCTGGTGGTCTTCGGGCTGGGCTATGGTCTGGCGCATCTGGTTCGCACGCCCTGGCTCCAGGAGGTCGAAGTGCACTACTGGGGCGATATCGACACCCACGGCTTCGGTATCCTCGACCGGGTGCGTGCCTCGCTGCCCGACGCACGCTCGCTGCTGATGGATCAGCAAACGCTGCTGGCGCACCGCTCGCTATGGGGCGAGGAGCCCGCCGACAAGCGCCTCGGGTATACCCCTAGCCGACTCACCGATACCGAATTCACCCTGTTTCTTGCGCTGCGCAACGACATCTGGGCCGAACGTATCCGACTGGAGCAGGAGCGCATCGACTTCGGCTGGCTGCGGGAGCGACTCGGTGCCGCTTGCCGGACAACTGAATAAGGACTAAATTCAGTCCATATATCCCTGCGGAACCGAACGCCATGAAGTATTCAGAGAACATCAAGCCCATCAGCTATCTGAAGGCCCATGCCGCCGAGGTTTCCCGCTCGCTCAACGAGCTGCGCGAGCCCATGGTGATCACCCAGAACGGTGAGGCCAGGATGGTCGTGCAGGACATCCGTAGCTATGAGCAGACCCAGGAAACCCTGGCACTGCTCAAGATCCTGGCGCTGGGCAGCCAGCAGGTTGAACAGGGCAAGACCCTGGATGCCGCCGAGGCCTTTCAGCGGCTGCGCCGCCAGGATCGCTGACCGTGGCGCTGCGGGTCGAGCTCACGGCCTCGGCCTTCGAGGACCTTCGCGAGCTCCACGACTTCATTGCCGAAGACTCGCCCCCTGCGGCCGAGCAGCTGCTCGCCGCCATCGAGCCGCGCATCATGTCGCTGGGGGAGTTCCCCGAGCGTGGCAGCCACCCCCGGGAGCTGCTGGAGCTGGGCATCCGGGAGTATCGTCAGGTCATCGAACCGCCGGTGCGCATCCTCTACCGCCAGCATGACGAACGCCTCATCGTCTATCTGATCGCCCACAGCCGCCGTGACATGCAGCGGCTGCTGGCTCGGCGACTGCTCGGTTAGCTTCCTCTCATGACTGCTTGGCGACCAGCCTACTCCCCGTCAGCCAGCGCCGGTAACAGGACCTTGAGCTTGCGGGTGAGGGTGTTGCGCCCCCAGCCCAGCAGCTCGGCGGCCTCGCCCTTGCGCCCACCAGTATGGCGCAGGGCAGTCTCGATCAGGATCTTCTCGAAGTCGGGAACCGCCTCCTCCAGAAGGTGAGTATGCCCCGCGGCCAGGGCGCGGTCGGCCCAGTCGCGGAAGGCCACCCGCCAGTCGCTGCTGGCGACCAGCCCCTCGTCCCTCTCCTGGCGAAGCTCCGGCGGCAGGTCCTCCACCAGGATCTCGCGCCCGGAGGCCATCACCGTCAGCCAGCGGCAGGTGTTCTCCAGCTGGCGCACGTTGCCCGGCCAGGCCAGCCGGGTGAGGTGGCGCTCCGCCTCGGGGGTGAGCACCTTGACGTCGGTGGCGAGCTCCTTGGCCGCCTCGGCCAGGAAGTGGTTGGCCAGGCGTGGGATATCCTCGCGCCGCTCGGAAAGCCTGGGCAGGTGCACGCGGATGACGTTGAGGCGATGGAAGAGGTCCTCGCGGAAGCGGCCATCCTCCACCAGCCGCTCCAGGTCCTGATGGGTGGCGGCGATGATGCGCACGTCGACCTTCACCGGGGTGTGGCCGCCGACACGGTAGAACTCGCCGTCGGCCAGCACCCGCAGCAGCCGGGTCTGGGTCTCCGCCGGCATGTCGCCGATCTCGTCGAGGAAGAGGGTGCCGCCGTCGGCCTGCTCGAAGCGCCCCTGACGGCTGGCCGTGGCCCCGGTGAAGGCGCCCTTCTCGTGGCCGAACAGCTCCGACTCGATCAGGTCCTTCGGAATCGCCGCCATGTTGAGGGCGATGAAGGGCTTGCCGGTGCGCGGGCTGTGCTGGTGCAGGGCGCGGGCCACCCGCTCCTTGCCGGTGCCCGACTCGCCGTTGATCAGTACCGTGATATGCGAGTGCGAAAGCCGGCCGATGGCGCGGAACACCTCCTGCATGGCCGGCGCCTCGCCGATGATCTCGGCGTCCAGCCCCTCGGGCACGCTCACCGGGCGCTTGCGCTCCCGGGCGTGGGCCACGGCACGGCGCACCAGGGCCAGGGCCTCGTCGACATCGAAGGGCTTGGGCAGGTACTCGAAGGCGCCGCCCTGGTAGGAGGCCACGGCGCTGTCGAGATCGGAGTGGGCGGTCATCACGATCACCGGCAGCTCCGGGTGGGCCTCGCGCACCCGGGCCATCAGGTCGAGGCCGTCGATGCCGGG
Source organism: Halomonas sp. (assembly GCA_018401555.1). Taxonomy (GTDB): domain Bacteria; phylum Pseudomonadota; class Gammaproteobacteria; order Pseudomonadales; family Halomonadaceae; genus Halomonas. The sequence goes on along the minus strand of JAGYKP010000054.1, from coordinate 2,618 downwards.
CATGCGGATATCGGTGACCAGCACGTCGGGCGGGTCGGCCAACAGGCGCTCGAGGGCGGTATCGGCACGCTCGATGCACTCCACCTCGAGGTCGGGCTGGGCCAGGGCTCGCTCCAGCACCCAGCGAATGGCGCGATCGTCATCGACGACCGCCACGCGTGCAACGTCAGTCATGGCGCGTCTCCAGAGGAATCAGCAAGCGGAATTCGGTATGGCCCGGCACGGAATCGCATTCGATCAGGCCCTGGTGCTGGTGCAGGATACCCTGGGCGATGGAGAGCCCCAGGCCGCTGCCGTCGGCACGCCCCGAGACCATGGGGTAGAACAGCGTCTCCTGCAGCGCTTCGGGGACGCCGGGGCCGTTGTCGAGGATCGCCACCTCGGCGACCAGACGGTGGCGCTCGGCACCCAGGGTGAACTGGCGCCGCGCCCGGGTGCGCAGCACCAGGCTCGGCTCGGGCGTCGCCGCCTCGCCCATCGCCTCCACGGCGTTGCGGGCCACATTGAGCACCGCCTGGATCAGCTGCGCCTCGTCGCCGGCGAGGTCCGGCAGGCTGGGGTCATAGTCGCGCTCGATGCTCACCCCGGGGTGCTCGGCGAGCAGCAGGGTTCGCACCCGCTCCAGCACCTTGTGGATGTTGACCGGCTGGTGGCGCACCACCCGGTTGGGACCCAGCATGGAGTCCACCAGGTCGCGCAGGCGGTCCACCTCCTCGATGATGATGCGGGTGAATTCGCGATGCGCCGGGTTCTCCAGGTCGCGCTCCAGCAGCTGGGCGGCGCCGCGGATGCCGCCCAGCGGGTTCTTGACCTCGTGGGCCAGGCCCCGCGTCAGCACCTTGACGGTCTCCTGGCGGGTCATCAGCGCCTCCTCCCGGGAGATGCGAATCAGCCGGTCGCGGGGCTCCACCTCCAGCAGCAGCTCGTCGCGGGAGAGCGGGGTCACGGTGTAGTCCACGGTCAGCGGCTCGCCGCCCAGCATCGCCAGGCGCGCCTCGCGACGGGTAAAGGGGTGGCAGGCGTCACGCGCCTTGGTCAGCACCTCGGCCAGGCCGTCCGCCTGCTCCATCAGCGAGCAGAGTGCCACCCCCTGCACACGACTCAGGCTCACCGAGAGCAGCGCCTCGGCGGCAGGGTTCATCCACGCCACCCTGAGCTCGCCATCCAGCAGCAGCACGGCGGTGGAGAGGTGTTCCATCAGGCGTTGGTACATCGAAGCGGCCATATCGGGTCCGGGTATGCTTGCTCTGGAGAGGGAAGCTGCAAGAAACGGGCCAGGACGCCGGGGCCCATGACAGCGCGCCACGCGGCGCCTGACGGCGCAACACATGCACCAAAATAGTGCATAAACGAGACGCCTGCACCATTGCCGAAGAGCCGAATCAGGGCGCCGGGCTCGCCCGGCGCTGCACCGGCTCATCCTCGGGCAGGCGTCGGGAGGGGGCATCGAGGCGCCGCCGGGGCGTCAGGGACTCCTCCTTATCGGCAGGCGACGGAGGCGGCTGGTAGGGCGGATACTCGGAATGGGGAGGCCAGTGCCCGCCATGCGGTGGGCGACAGGGCCTGGGGCTGCCGTCCGGGCACCACGGCCAGGGTGCCCAGCGAGGGGGGAGCTAACCGGACGGCTGGCGATTCACGTTGGCGCGCAGCACATAGATGGTCACCGGCGAGGTGCGGTGGCGAACCTCGCCGCCGGCATCCAGCAACTCGGCCTGCAGCACATGCTCCCCGGGGTTCATGTTGGGCACCATGAACGCCGAGGTGTGCATCGCCGACTGGCTGACCTGGCCATCCACCAGCAGCCTGACTCGATGGTCCTCGCGCAGGCCGGGCTCGATCCCCAGGTCCACGGCGATGTTGCCGGCCGCTCCCACCGGGAAGGCCTGCTCGTGGGTCGGCGAGACGATGCGGAAGCTGTCGTAGGGCATGAACGGCTGGCCCGGCGCGGCCGCCGCGGGGGCGCTGTCCAGCCGCGGCGCGGCCTGGCCGGTGCGCACCTCGCCACTTGACGGCACCACCGTGACTGGCGCCAGCTCCACCTGCTCGCCGCCGCGGTCGGGGTTGTCGGTAAACACCACGTTGCCCTGGGCATCCGTGGTGCGGTAGATATTCTGCGCTTCGGCGGCCACGCCGAAGGTCATGACCAGCACCAACGTCAGCACTGCCTTGTTCATGGATCGCCCCCTGCTTGTCGGCTGCGCGAGCCTGGATGGTTCCGCAGCACCACTCTGCGTTGGATAGTGTAGAGAAGAAAGGGGTTCCGCCGGTAGCGGAACCCCTTTTCTGGTTCAACGAGTGCTGGTTCAACGTGACGCGCCGCCCCGCCGGGGCGACGACGATCATCAGCAGCTGTAGTACATGTCGAACTCGACCGGGTGCGTGGCCATGCGCATGCGGTCAACGTCTTCCATCTTCAGCTCGATGTAGGCGTCGATCATGTCGTCGGTGAACACGCCACCCTCGGTCAGGAAGGCACGATCCTTGTCCAGCGCCTCCAGGGCCTGGTCGAGGCTGTGGGCCACGGTCGGCACCTTCTTGCCCTCTTCCGGCGGCAGGTCATAGAGGTTCTTGTCCATGGCATCGCCGGGGTGGATCTTGTTCTTAATGCCGTCGATCCC
>JAGYKP010000053.1 GCA_018401555.1 Halomonas sp. | reverse complement strand
TCGCGCCCTTCCACCGGACGGGCGGCGGCGATCATGCGTTCGCGGGCGTCGAACAGGTCGAGCAGGCCGGAAGTGACCACTTCCGCGCAGCCACAGTTCATGCATCGACCTCCTCGTCGCTTTCCGTCTCGATCAGCGCCTCGCTGGTCGACGGCTCCTGCTGGCGGCTGGCACAGCCCGCACCCTGGGGCAGCACCATGGCCACGAAGTTGCAGGGACGGGTACGCGCATCGAGCTGCTCGACCAGGATGCCATCCCAGGCGGTGGCACAGGCCTTGGGCGAGCCGGGCATGGCAAAGACCAGGGTACGATCGATCAGCCCGGCCACCGCCCGGGACTGCACGGTGGAGGTGCCGATGCTCTGGAACGACAGGTGGCGGAACAGCTCGCCGTAGCCGTCGATGGCCTTGTCGAACAGCGGCGCCAGCGCCTCCGGGGTGGTATCGCGCAGGGTGAAGCCGGTGCCGCCGTTGACCAGCACCACCTGGATGTCGTCGCGCACGACCCACTTCGAGACCACCGCACGGATGCGGTAGACGTCGTCGGGGACGATGCGCCGCTCGACCAGGGCATGGCCGGCCTCGGTGAGTCGCGCGGAGAGCAGATCGCCGCTGCCGTCCTCATCGAAACCGCGGGTGTCGGAGACGGTGAGCACGGCGATGCCCAGCGGGGCGAAGGGAGTATTGGCGTGAACGTGAGCCATGGGGTCCTCCTCACCGCCCACCGGCGGGCGAGCGGTGCATGAATGGCGAGGAAAGGAAAGGGCGAGAACACCGAAAAGGGGGCCAGGCGGCCCCCTTCATCCGGCTACTGCATCAGGGCGCTGCCACTTTCGTCGTCGAGACTGATCCCCTCGACGCCGATCTCGGCCTGCAGCGCCATCAGGTAGTGGCGCAGGGCACGGCGCGTGGACTGCTCGCGCAGGCTGTGACGCACATGCTCGGCGACCTGCTCGTAGGGACGCTCGCGACCCTCGACACGCTGGTCGATGCTGACCACATGCCAGCCGTAGCGCGAGGCGAGCGGCCGGTCGTGGAGCCCCTCGGGCAGGTGCTGCAGGGCACCATCGAGTTCGGCCACGGTCTGCCCCGGCGCCAGCCAGCCCAGCTCACCACCCTCCTCCTTCGAGGGACAGGCGGAGTGACGCTGGGCGAACTCGGTAAAGCGCTCGGGGTGTTCGCCCAGCTGCTTGATGAGCTTCTCGCCCAGGCGATAGCCGGCATCCCGGGCCTCGGCGTCGTCCGGCGCCGCGGCCAGCAGGATATGGCGCACCTGCAGCTGCGTGGGTTCACTGAAGCGCTCGGCGTGGGTGGCATGGAAGCGCCGACAGTCCTCCTCGGAGGGCTCGGGCACGTCCAGTTCCTGTTCCAGCAGGGCGGCGATGGCGGCATCGTTCTCGTCGAGATCCGTGCCGTCGGCATCGGCCAGGCCCAGGGCAACGGCGCGCTGGTGCAGCAGTTCGCGAACCACCAGGGCACGGGCGGCCTTGAGCTGGGCGGTGCCGGCGCTGTCCGCCGGGTGGTACTGCATCTCCTGGGCGATGTCGGCCTCCGCGATGGTGGCCTCGCCAACCCGGATGGGTGGGGGCGTGGTAGCGCCCCCCGGGATCATCTCGATATCGATCTTTTGCATGCTTTTTCCTCGAAACCGTTTCAGCCCCGCTTGCGAACCAGCTGGTAACGACGGGTCACGTAGCCGAAGGGCACGCTCCAGACATGAACCAGGCGGGTGAAGGGGAAGACCAGGATGATGGTCAGGCCCACCAGGATATGCAGCTTGTAGATGAAGCCCACGCCCTCGAGGTAGGTGGCCGCGCCACCCTGGAAGAAGACGACTGACTGTGCCCAGCCGGCGAGCTGGATCATCACGCCACCGTCCAGGTGACCCAGGGCGGGGATGATGGTCAGCAGACCCAGCGAGACCTGCACCACCAGCAGCACGATGATGAAGGTATCCATCGGGCTCGAGGAGGCACGCACCCGCGGGTTGGTGATGCGGCGATGGGCCAGCATCACGCCACCCACCAGGCACATCACCCCGGCGATGCCGCCGACGAGGATGGCGATGATCTGCTTGGTGCCGGCGCTCATGAAGGGCGCGTAGACCCAGTGCGGGGTCAGCAGGCCCACCAGGTGGCCGAAGAAGATCACGATGATGCCGACATGGAACAGGTTGCTGGCATGCCGCATGTTCTTCGAGGTCAGCATCTGGCTCGAGCCGGTCTTCCAGGTGTACTGGCCGTGGTCGAAGCGCAGCAGGCTACCGATCAGGAAGACGGTACCAGCCAGGTAAGGGTAGAGCCCGAACAGCAGTGTATTGAGGTAGTTCATGACGGGTCTCCGTTCAGTGTTTCCGGGCGGGGGCGGCGGGGTCGAGGACCCGCACCGCTTCGCTCTGGGTAACGTTCTTGCGCTCGGCCAGTCGCCGTCCCTCGGCGGACTGCAGGGCGCAATCCTGGTCGGAATCGGCGGTAAAGCGCACCGCCTCCTCTTCCCATACCTCGTCCAGGGCCTCCGGCGTGTAGTCGGGCGCCTCCTCCTGCGCCGTCTGGCGATGCGCGGCGACATCCTCCTCCGCGCCGATCAGCGCCAGCAGTGCCAGGGGCACCAGGGCGTGGTCGGCCTCGCGCTCTTCCAGGCGGGCGGTGAGCAGCGCCAGGATATGGCGGATCTCGCCCAGCCAGCGACCGATCTCGGCCTCGGAGCGGGTGGAGAGGTACTCCAGGAACAGCGGCAGGTAGTCCGGCAGTTCATGGGCGTCGAGCTCGAAGCCCGCGGCGCTGTACTCGGCCATCAGGTCGACCATGGCCTGGCCGCGATCGCGGGACTCGCCGTGGACGTGCTCGAAGAGCAGCAGCGAGGGACTGCGCCCCTTGTCGAACAGCGCCACGTACTCGGCCTGGAGCTCCATCAGGTCGGCCTCCAGCAGGCGCTGGCACCAGTCCATCAGGCGGGTGCGCAGCGCCGCCTCCCAGCGGCGCTCGGCGTCGAGGATCTCGA
>JAGYKP010000052.1 GCA_018401555.1 Halomonas sp. | reverse complement strand
GCAGCAGCTGGCCGAGCACACCGGCGGCATAGAGCGAGATCATGTAGAGCGCCAGCAGCCGGCCGCGCACCCTGGCATCGCCGGAGGCCAGCAGCCAGCTCTCGATCACCAGGTAGACTCCTACCGTGGCCCAGCCGCCGATCAGGCGCAGCGCGAACCAGGCCCAGGGGTGATCCACCAGGCCCTGCAGCAGCACGGTGACCGCCACCAGGGAGGCGAAGCTGCCGTAGGCGCGGATATGGCCGATGCGCAGCAACAGCCGGTCGTTGAGCATGGCACCCAGCGCCAGGCCGATGAAGTAGGCCGAGGAGACCCAGCCGATCACCACCGCCGACTCGCCGGCGGCATCAAGGCGCAGGGTGATCAGCGTGGCCAGGAAGCCGTTGCCGATACCGAGGATGAAGAGCCCCAGCAGGGGAGCGAGGGCCATGGCCAACAGTTGCCGCGACATTGCATGCCTCACACGGGAAGGAGGTAGAAGAGAAGGGTGGCAGATGCGCCGCGAAAGCGCCTGGCAGGCGGCATCGAGACGCCCTCGCCCGCCATGCTGAGCGCGCGAATCATACGCCCGATCACCCGCCAGTCAATCGCTTTCCCGGGGCAGGGGCCGGTGCCAGCATTTTCATGCGAGAACGGAGGGCATTTCGGCAAGATCCTCCGCTGTCAGGCCGGCCTCTTGTGCAGCAGCGCCACGTCGGCGGCGGGAAACTCGACGCTCATGCCGAGCTCATCGGCCAACCAGCGGAAGGTCGCCTCGCTGAAGAAGCTCACATGGGTGGGGTCGAGAATATAGTGCCAGCGGGTGAAGGCGGCGTGGTCGGTGACCCGCTTGGTCATCAACCCGAGCCAGCCACCGGGCCGCAACAGGGCCGCCAGCCTCGCCAGCTCCTTGCCGGGCGCGAAGAGGTGCTCGGCCACCTCGGTGGCAGTGATGAAGTCGTATTCGGCCTCCAGCACGCTGGCATCCGGTGCATAGAAGGGGTCATAGATCGCCATGCGGTGACCGGCCTCCTCGAACATCACCGACAGCGTGGGCCCCGGCCCGGCACCGAAGTCGAGCCCGCTGGCCCCCGGCTCGAGCCTGGCCTGCAGCGGTTCGAACAGCCGCGACAGGAAGCGCCGGTAGCCGGGGTCCTCCGGCGAGTTCTCGTGCTGGTCGTAGACCGCCCGCTCCGTTTCCGGGTCGAGCCGGAAGGCCGGCGGCACGAATACCAGCGTGCAGCGTCGGCAGCGATGGTACTCGCGCCGCGCATCGCGGTGGTAGAGCGCCGAATCGGCGGATGCGCATAGCGGGCAGGTCGGCATCATCGTATCCTCTGTGGCAGAGCCATTTACGCCTGAACAATCCTGCAAGGAGAAACGAATGCTGTCAGGTCTGGACCATCTGGTCATCACCGTGACCGACATTTCCCGCGCCGTGGACTTCTACTCCCGGGTGCTGGGGCTGGAGGTGCGCTACCGCGATCGCGAACGCGTCGACCTGATCCTCGGCGACCTGGCCCTGCGCCTGCACTGGACCGCCACCGATATCGAGCCCCGCGCCGCCACGCCGACTCCCGGCAGCCTGGACCTCTGCCTGCGCAGCCTGCTGCCGCTGGATGAGGTGGCCCGACACCTGGAGGCGCTGGACGTGGAGATCGAGCTGGGGCCGGTACAGCGCCAGGGCGCCACCGGGGCCATCGAGTCCCTCTACCTGCGCGACCCGGACGGCAACCTGCTCGAGATCAGCCGCCCGCTGCGCAGCGCGCCCGACGCCGACTGAGACCGCTGACGCTGGCATTGCCGCCCGCGCCGGGTATCATGGGCGGCCAGATTTCCATACCGAACCAGGACGTTAGCCCACGCCATGAGCGACAACCTGCAGAACGACAACGTGGTCATCGAGCGGCCCGAACCGGTGGACACCACCATTCCCATGGTCATCTACGCCCTCTACCTGGCGAGCATCGTCACCGGGGGACTCACCGCCCTGGTCGGCGTGGTGATCGCCTATGTCTACCGCGGCAAGGGACCGGAGTGGCTCGACCAGCACTACCGCTACCAGGTACGCACCTTCTGGATCGGCCTGCTCTACTTCTGCCTGTCCGGCGTGCTGATGTTCGTGCTGGTCGGCTTCGTGCTGTGGCTGGTGGCCGTGGTGTGGCTGGTGATCCGCTGCGTCAAGGGCTTCAAGGGGCTGCAGGAGAAGCGCTCTCCCGAGAACGTGGACACCTGGCTGGTGTAACGGCATGGCCAAGTCTTCTTCCCGCACGAGCGCCCTGCAGGCCCGCGCCATCGAGA
>JAGYKP010000051.1 GCA_018401555.1 Halomonas sp. | reverse complement strand
CCCTTGAGCTCGCCGTCGTAGTGCTGGCGACCCGCCTCGACGAAGGTCTCGTAGGTGCCCTGCACGATGCCCTGGGAGCCGATGTAGATCCACGAGCCGGCGGTCATCTGGCCGTACATCATCAGGCCCTTGCGATCCAGCTCGTTGAAGTGCTCCCAGTTGGCCCAGGCCGGCACCAGGTTGGAATTGGCGATCAGCACGCGCGGCGCGTCCTTGTGGGTCTCGAAGACGCCCACCGGCTTGCCGGACTGCACCAGCAGGGTCTGGGTATCCTCCAGGCGCTGCAGGGTCTCGACGATCTTGTCGTAGCACTCCCAGTCGCGAGCGGCGCGGCCGATGCCGCCATACACCACCAGGTCCTCGGGGCGCTCGGCCACGTCGGGGTGCAGGTTGTTCATCAGCATGCGCATCGCGGCCTCGGTGAGCCAGCTCTTGCAGCTGCGCTCAGTACCGGTGGGCGCGGCGATCTTGCGGGAGGGGTCGTGACGCTTGTCTTGCTGGGTCATGGCGTGTTGCCTCAGAAGTCGTGATGAGTTGTCGTGGTCGTGGAGCCGTCGGCTCTCAGTCATTCAGGGTCAGCAGATGCACCAGGCGAGCGGCCGCCCTGGCGGTGCGGCCGTCGATATCACGGCCGGGGTTGAGCTCCGCCAGGTCGGCCAGGCGCAGCTTGCCGCTATCTCGAATGGTCTCGATCAGCGGCTCGATCAGGGCGAGCGACACGCCACGGGCGGCCGGGGCACTCACCCCGGGAGCCTCCGCGGCAGGCAGCACGTCCAGATCGATGGTCAGGTAGAGGTGGTCGCAGTGATCAGCGAATGTCTTTACGTCCTGCAAAAGAGCGGTAAGTCGCGTGGCATCAAACTCCCGGTCTTCTCGCACCATGACGTTCAGCTGGGCAGCGCGCTGGAAAAGCACCCGAGTGTTGGCAGCTCGGCTGACGCCCAGACAGGCGTACTGAAACGGCCAGCCACGCTGAGCACAGTCGTTGGCAATTTGGGCAAACGGCGTGCCTGATGAGCGCACATAGCTCGGATTGCGCAGATCGAAATGGGCATCCAGGTTGATGATGCCGACGCGCGGTGCCTGCTCATCGCTGGCTGCCAGGTATTGGGCAAGCCCCGACCAGCTCGCATAGGCCACCTCATGACCGCCACCCAGCACGATGGGCAGGTGTCCCTCGTCTAGCAGCGGAGCGAGTCGGTCTGCCAGTTCCTGTTGAGCCTCTTCCATGGCGTCGCCTTCACAGCGCACGTCTCCGGCGTCATAGGCAGGCCCCTGTCGGTGCCAGGCCAGCGGCGCCAGGGCACGGCGCAGTGCCGCAGGTCCCTCGGCGGCACCCACACGGCCCTGGTTACGCGCCACACCGGCATCACAGGCGAAGCCCAGCAAGGCACAGCCAGGGGTGGCACCCTCGGCCAGCGGTTGAATCTTCTGGTGCCAGCGCTCGCTGTCGGGCTCGGGGTCGGTCCGCCCCTGCCACAGGGTGCGGTCGAATTCCTGGTGAAGCGCGGTATCAGACGGCATGGGTCAACTCCCCCTGAAACAGACGCTGACGCAGGCGACCGGGCTGGACGGCATAGGCCAGTGCGGCCGGGGTATCGATATTCCAGACGCACAGGTCGGCGGTGGCACCTTCCTGGATCCGACCCTCGCCCTTGAGACCGAGGGCGGTCGCGCCATGGGCGGTCATCCCGGCCAGGGCCTCCTGGGGCGTCAGGCGGAACAGGGTGCAGGCCAGGTTGAGCATGAGGGTGGGCATGAACAGTGGCGAGCTGCCCGGGTTGGCGTCGGTGGCCACGGCCATGGGCACGCCGGCCTCACGCAGTGCCGCGATGGGGGGTTGCTGCGTCTCGCGCAGAGTGTGGAAGGCCCCGGGCAGGATCACGGCGACGCTCCCGGCCTTGCGCATGGCGGCGATCCCGGCCTCATCGAGATACTCGATGTGGTCGGCGGAGAGCGCCCCGTGGCGAGCCGCCATGGCGGTACCGCCCAGGTTGGAGAGCTGCTCGGCGTGGGCCTTGATCGGCAGGCCATGCGCCTCGGCGGCCTCGAAGACACGCTCGCACTGCGCTACCGAGAAGGCGATGTTCTCGCAGAACACATCGACGGCATCGGCAAGGCCTTCCTGGGCGGCGGCCGGGATCATCTCCTGGCACACCAGGTCGATATAGCCGTCACTGTCATCCTTGAACTCGGGCGGCAGCGCATGGGCGCCCAGCAGTGTGGTCACCACCCGCACCGGAAGCACCTCGCCGAGGCGACGCGCCACGCGCAGCATCTTCAGTTCGTCCTCGACCGTCAGGCCGTAGCCGGACTTGATCTCCACGGTGGTGATACCGTCGGCGATCAGTGCCTCGAGCCGCGGTCTTGCCAGCTCTAGCAGTTCGTCTTCCGTGGCTTCCCGAGTGGCCGTCACGGTGCTCAGGATGCCGCCACCACGTCGGGCGATCTCCTCGTAGCTTGCCCCTTCCAGGCGAGCCTCGAACTCGTCGGCGCGGGAGCCGCCGAACACCAGGTGGGTATGGCAATCCACCAGACCGGGGGTCATCACACCCCCGCGCCCCATGTCGTGGCAGCCTTCCGCCAACCCTTCATCTAACTCCCGCATCGGCACAAGCGTTACAACTCGCGCCCCTTCGGTAATGACGGCCATGGGGTCGGGCAGGGTACGCAGCCCGTCGAAGACGTGAATATCGCGCCACAGGCGACGCTTGGTATTAGTGTTCGACATGGAGGCCTCCTCCAGGGTGGCTCAGCGGATGCAGACTCAATGTATATACAATTAAGCCCAGCCCGCTGCGGATCGTCAAGCCGCCTTGACAAGAAGCAGTGGGTGACAAGGCACACGCCTCAGGCGGACTAGAGACGGAATAAACCCATGGAAACAAACAAATGGGAGGGAGTTAGGGTCCCGAGCACTGCCATTTCGTGCTGAAACATTCGACCAATGTCTAGTCCGATCGGCTAGGCGGGGGCACGCGGTTGGCTTACTTTATTGTATATACATATCGAGGCAGGATGCCTATCCCGATCCAGTCACCGCACGGCACAAGACACGAGGCGTGCCCATGAATCGCCAAGACCCCCAGGCTCGGCAACCTGTCGCTGCCGCCACCCTGCTCAAGCTGTTCCTGCCCAGTACACTGGGCATCCTGATCTTCTTCGTACCCATCGAGATCGCCGGTAAGCGCACCATCCCCCTGGACCATATGGTGACCGGCGCGCGCGCACTGCTGGGGGACGCCAGCGGGCTCTATGCCCTGGCGCTGATCGTTGCCGGCGCGGCCTACCCGCTGATCCGCGGTTACTGGAACCGCAGCCTGACCGAGCGCATCTTCACGGTGCTGAAGATTGCCGGTGTCGTCGCTGCGGTGATGGCACTGACCGGCTGGGGGCCGGCCTTCCTGCATGCACCGGACATGCTGCCCTTCCTGTTCGAAAAGCTGGTGATCCCGGTAGGACTGATCGTGCCGATCGGCGCCATCTTCCTGGCACTACTGATCAGCTACGGCCTTCTGGAGCTGATCGGTGTGCTGGTGCAGCCGGTAATGCGCCCCATCTGGCGCACACCTGGGCGCTCGGCCATCGATGCCGTGGCCTCCTTCGTGGGCAGTTACTCCATCGGCTTGCTGATCACCAACCGGGTCTATCAGGCTGGGCAGTATTCGGCGCGAGAGGCGGCCATCATTGCTACCGGTTTCTCCACCGTCTCGGCCACCTTCATGATCATCGTGGCCAAGACCCTCGATCTGATGGACGTCTGGAATCTCTACTTCTGGCTCACCCTGCTGATCACCTTCGCCGTCACCGCGGTCACCGTGCGCCTGCCGCCGCTCACACTGATGGATGACAGCGCTGAGGATGGCGAGCCGGAAGCAGTACCCGGCAAGCGGCTTAGCACTGCCTGGCAGATCGGACTGGACGTGGCCGAGAAGGCACCTAGCCTACATCGCAGCGTGGCACTCAACTTCAAGGAAGGACTGGTGATGGCGATCAGCATTCTGCCGTCGATCATGTCGGTCGGGCTGCTGGGCCTGCTGGTTGCCAAGTACACACCGCTGTTCGAGTGGTTGGGCTGGCTCTTCTACCCCTTCGTGGCGGTATGGGGTGTGGCCGACGCCGCCACCCTGGCGCAGGCCTCCGCCGCCGGGCTCGCCGAGATGTTCCTTCCGGCGCTGCTGATGGCGGAGGCCGAGTTCGCGGCACGTTTCGCCGCCGGCGTGGTGTCAGTGTCCGCCGTGCTGTTCTTCTCGGCCTCGATCCCCTGCATTCTTTCCACCAGCATTCCGCTATCGGTGGGTCGCATGCTGGTGGTGTGGTTCATCCGCGTGGCCCTGAGCCTGCTGCTGGCGGTTCCTACCGGCTATCTGGTGCAGACACTGGCTGGCTGACACAACTTCCCGACACACAAACGCAAACGGCCGGGAATCCCCGGCCGTT
>JAGYKP010000050.1 GCA_018401555.1 Halomonas sp. | reverse complement strand
CGTGGCAGAGCTGGCCCGCCTCGGCCAGGGTCACCGCCCGCATGATGGCGTTCTCCAGCTCGCGCACATTGCCCGGGTAGGTGTAGCCGAGCAGGGCCTCCAGGGCGGCGGGCTCGATCCGCTGGATGTGCTTGCCCTGCTGGCCGGCATGCTTGTCGATCAGCGCCGGGATCAGTCGCTCGATGTCACCCTCCCGCTCGCGCAGCGGCGGGATGCGAAGAGAGAAGGTCTCCAGGCGATAGAAGAGGTCGCTGCGGAAGTGCCCCGCTTCGATCTCCTCCTCCAGATGTCGATGGGTGGCGGCGATGATGCGCACGTCCACCGTTTCCTCCCGTTCGGCGCCCACCGCCCGCACGCTCTTCTCCTGCAGGGCCCGCAGCAGCTTGGCCTGCAGCGCGATGGGCATCTCGCCGATCTCGTCGAGGAACAGGCTGCCGCCCCGGGCGGCCTGGAAGAGCCCCTGGCGGGACTCGTCGGCACCGGTGAAGGCGCCCTTCACATGGCCGAAGAACTCGCTCTCCATCAGTTCGCCGGGAATGCTGGCACAGTTCACTGCGACGAAGGTGCCGTCGCGACGCGGGCTCTCGGCATGCACGGCCCGCGCCATCAGCTCCTTGCCGGTGCCGCTCTCGCCGAGCAGCAGCATGGGCGCATCGCTGTCGGCCAGCCGGGCGGCGTCGTGGAACAGCGACTGCATGGCTGCGCTCTCGCCGACGATGCCGTGGAAGCTGTTTACCGCCCCGTCGCTGGCCAGGCGCGAGGCCAGTCGACGGCTCTCCAGCACCCGGTAGACCGCCTCGCGCAGCCCCTCCAGGTCCAGCGGCTTGGTCAGGAAGTCGTCGGCGCCCTGCTTGAGTGCCTCCACTGCCTGGTCGATGGTGCCGAAGGCGGTGATCACGATGAAGCCCAGCGTGCTTCCCTCGCGGCGCAGCCGCTCGAGCAGCTGCATGCCGCTGATGCCCGGCAGGCGCACGTCGCTGATCACCAGGGCCACCTCGCTGTGGCTGAGCGTGGCCAGGGCCTGCTCGGCACTGGTCGCGGTCAGGGTCGCATAGCCGGCGTCGGCCAGCTCCTCCTCGAGCAGCTCCAGGATGGCCGGGTCGTCCTCGACGACCAGCAGGGGCAGGGCCGGCGTGTCGCGTTCCGTGTCTGGCATGGCGTGTCCGTTCATGGGGTGGTGTCCTCGAGTGGCAGAACGATCTCGAAGCCGGCGCCTCCCAGCGCGCTGTCGAAGGCGCCGATGGAGCCACCGTGATCGTTGATGATGCGATGGACCATGGAGAGCCCGAGGCCACTGCCCTGGCCCACGGGCTTGGTAGTAAAGAAGGGGTCGAAGACCCGGGGCCGCTCGGCCTCCGGAATACCGCAGCCGTCGTCCTCGATGGTCAGGCAGAGGGCGTCGTCGCGACGGTGCCCCGTGAGCCGTATTCGCCGGACTCCCTCGGCCTGGGCGGCATTGCGCAGCAGGTTGGTGAGGACCTGGACCAGCTGCTGGCCATTGACCAGCAGCGGCCCTGCTCGCCCCAGGCGGTTTACCTGGCCTGGGGCGAGAGTTGCGTATTTGGAGTTTTCAACAATTGTTACAAACCCTGACAACACAAGTCACTATACCGCCGACCGGCGCTGCAGTGCTGGGCCACCCTAGCCTGGCGGCAGATCTGGAGATGATCCGCGCTTATTTTGCGGCGACGGCCCAGCTGGCGCGGCAGCCAGAGTTACGCAACCCCCATGTGGAGGAGGCGGTGCCCGCCAGTGTCCGCAACCAGGCCAAGGTGTCGGCGGTGTTGTTGCCCATCATCAACCGCCCCGAAGGGCTAACCCTGCTGGTGACGCGGCGGCATGCGCAGATCCGATTTGCCGGTCATATTTGTTTTCCCGGTGGCCGGGCAGACCCGCTGGATACATCGCCAGTGGCCACGGCGCTGCGAGAAACCCTGGAGGAAATTAATCTGGATACGGCGGCCATAGAGGTGCTGGGCGTGCTGGGTGATTATTACACTCAGGCCGGTTATCGCATCACGCCGGTAGTAGGTCTGGTGCAACCGCCTTTTGCAGTGCTGGCCAATCCAGGCGAGGTAGATGAGATCTATGAGGTGTCGCTGGCAAGAGCCCTTGATGGTCGAAACTATGCGCTGACCTGGCAT
>JAGYKP010000049.1 GCA_018401555.1 Halomonas sp. | reverse complement strand
CTCGACGAGCCCAGCGTCAAGGTGCTGGCCGGCCTCCAGGCGCGCCTGCCGATCAACTGCGGCTTCATGCTGGTGGCCAGCCACCACGGCCGCGAAGGTCTGCCCGCCAAGCTGCACTGGGACCACCAGATCACCCTCGGCAAGCTCGATGCCATGCAGTCCTCGCGGCTGCTCTCCCAGCTCGCGCGCCGTTATCGTCTGCACCTCAGCCCACGGCTGCGCGGCCAGATCATCGAGCGCTGCGATGGTGTGCCGCTCTACCTGCAGGAGATCGTGCGCCGCGTCGACATGGATCGCCGCGAAGGGCGCAGCGTGCAGCTCGACGAACTGCCCCACGGTCTGCTCGGCCTGCTCGCCAGTCGTATCGACCAGCTCGATGGCGACCGCGAGGTGGCGCATATGGCCGCGGTGCTGGGCCGGCGCTTCCGCTACGACTTCCTGGCCGAGTGCAGCGAGCTCGACGGCGCGCGCCTGACCCAGGCCCTGGAGCAGATGCGCCGCCTGGAGATCATCGAACCCGTCGAGGGCGACGATGCCGGGCGCGAGTTCCAGTTCACCCATCAGCTGCTGCAGGAAGCCGCCTACCTCTCCTGCCCGCGGGACGTGCGCACCGCCATCCACCGCCAGGTGGTCGAGCTCATCGAGGAGCGCTTCCCGATGTGGATCGGCCGCCACCCGGGAGACTTCGCCACCCACCTGCGACGCAGCGGCCAATATGCCCGCGGCGCGCGCTATTACGAGCTCGCCGCCCGCGAGGCACTCAAGGTCAGCGCCAATCGCACCGCGCTGAAGATGGCCGACCTGGGGCTGGTCAGCCTGCGTCAGGTGTCCGGCCAGACCGAACGCGAGATCAGCCTGCTCACCGTGCGCGGCCAGGCCGCCTTTGCCCTGGAAGGGCACGGCTCGCGCACCGCCCACGAGAGCTTCGTGCGTGCCCGCGAGCTGATCAATGCGTTGGCCGAGGAGGGCGAGAGCGTCGACTTGGAGCAGGCCTTCCTGGTCAAGTGGGGCCTGTGGGTGGGCTGCAGCCAGCGCCACGCCCACGCCGACGCCTTCCGCCTGGCGACCGCGCTGGCCGACCTGGCCCGCCAGCTCGACGACCCGCGCTATTCGCGCCTCGCGGAGTACGCCCAGGCCAGCTGCGAATACTGGGCCGGGCGCATCCCGCTCGCCTATGACCACCTGGACGAGATCAACCCACTCGAGTGCGAGATGATGATCGAGTGGCTGCCGTTCTCGGACCACCCGCAGGTGGCGGCGGCCTGCTTCCAGGGCTGGGCGCTCTGCCTGCGCGGCGACTACCGTCGCGCCGAGATTCAGGTGGAGTCGGCCATTCGCCTCGCCGAGCGCATCGGCCACCCCGGCAGCCTGGCCATGGCACTGATGTACGCCGCCGCGCTCTATCGCCAGCTGGGCCACGTGCACCTGGCCGCAGCCCGTGCCGAGCGTGCCCACGCGCTGACCGGCACCCCCGACCTGCACCTGTGGCAGATGGCCGCCCGCGGCGTGCTCGGCTGGCAGCGCGCCATCGCCGGCGACCGCGACGGTCTCGCCCAGATCGAAGCCACTCAGGAGGAGCTCACCGAGCTCACCGGCCGCGATCCCTACACCCGGCCCTCGCTGTGGCTGGTCGACGCCTGTATCGCCCTGGGCGAATTCGGCCGCGCCGAGGACTACCTCGACCAGGCGCTGATGCTCGCCCGCGAGCGCACCACGCTGTTCGTGCCGGAACTCGCCGTGCAGCTAGTGCGTGTTCGCCACCGCCTGGGCCATCCCCGCGAGGAGCTTATCGCCCTGATCGAGCTGGCCCTGAGCCACGCCCGCGAGGACGGCAATCTCCACCAGCAGATCGGCGCCCTGGAAGCCTGGCTCACCCTGATCGATCCCGCCGACGCCGGCGTCCGCCAGGAATTCCGCCAGCTCCTCGCCGAGGTCAGCTATAGCGATGCCCCCATCCTCACCCGCTGGCACAGCCTGCTCGACCGCGCCCAGCCCAGGGCGTTGGATACTGCCTTGTAGGAGGGAGGCTTTGCCTCGCGACTGGCGCCGGCAGGCGCCCCGGCGGTGTTGCTGAACCTTCTGGCGTTACCGGGGAGGCCTTCGGCCTCTAGTCGCGATGCGGAGCATCCCTCCTACCAGAAGGGCGAAGGCGCCGTCAGGCGCCCTGCGCCGTTGCTAAGCTTGATAGAATTGCCGCTAATAGCTGGCCACCTGAAGGGCGCCTGGCGCTGCAGCCATCCAGCTAACGAAATACCTCAAGAACACCGAAAGGAATCACCATGAAGATCGCTATCGCCGGCACCGGCTACGTCGGCCTCTCCAACGCCATGCTGCTCGCCCAGCACAACCAGGTCGTGGCGCTGGATATCGTTCCCGAGAAGGTCGAGGCGCTCAACGCGGGCCGCTCGCCCATCGAGGATGCCGAGATCAGCGACTTCCTGGCCCACCGCGAGCTCGACTTCACCGCTACGCTGGACAAGCAGGCCGCCTACCGCGACGCAGACTTCGTCGTCATCGCCACGCCCACCGACTACGACCCGATGACCAATACCTTCAACACCTCCAGCGTCGAGGCGGTGATCCAGGACGTGATGGCTATCAACCCCGCGGCGGTGATGGTGATCAAGTCCACCGTGCCGGTGGGCTATACCGTGGAGGCCAGCCGACGGTTCGGTACCCAGAACCTGCTCTTCTCGCCGGAGTTCCTGCGCGAGGGCAGGGCGCTCTACGACAACCTGCACCCGTCGCGGATCATCGTCGGTGAGCGCTCGGCGCGTGCCGAGACCTTCGCCGAGTTGCTCAAGCAGGGCGCCGAGAAGCGGGACATCCCGGTGCTCTTCACCAACAGCACCGAGGCCGAGGCGACCAAGCTCTTCGCCAATACCTATCTCGCCATGCGCGTGGCCTACTTCAACGAGCTGGATACCTACGCCGAGACCCACGGCCTCGACACCCGTCAGATCATCGAAGGCGTGGGCCTGGATCCGCGCATCGGCAAGCACTACAACAACCCCAGCTTCGGCTACGGCGGCTACTGCCTGCCCAAGGACACCAAGCAGCTGCTAGCCAACTACCAGGACGTGCCGAGCAACATGATCCAGGCCGTGGTGGATGCCAACCGCACCCGCAAGGACTTCATCGCCGAACAGGTGCTGGCCCGCAAGCCTGGTGTGGTGGGCATCTACCGACTGATCATGAAGACCGGCTCAGACAACTTCCGGGCCAGCGCCATGCAGGGGGTGATGAAGCGCATCAAGGCCAAGGGCGTCGAGGTGATCGTCTATGAGCCGGTGCTGGAGGAGGAGACCTTCTACGGCTCCCGCGTGCTGCGCGACTTCGAGGCCTTCAAGGCCGAGGCCGATGTGATCCTGAGCAACCGCATGGCCGCAGAGCTCACCGATGTGGCAGACAAGGTGTACACGCGGGACCTGTTCGGCAGCGACTGAAGTGGGCAAATCCTGGGACTTAAGGTGTTGGTGCCCCATGCGAGCACGGTGTCGCGCTCTTGGGGCAGGCCCCGTTGTTGTAATAGCGAAAGGCACCGGGGGCCGGTCGTAAAGGGCGACCGATAGCAGGGATGGCATCGGTAGCGCCCAGGGAGTGGGGGCACAGCGCCTCCTCGACGGTCCAGCTCTCCGGCGCCTGTCGCCGGGAAAGCCTTGAGCGGTGCTTCCATCAACAACCGAGGGGGGCTGACCCAAGGGGTTGCCCTCAACTCGCTGCTACAGATGCAACCCACACTCCCGCTGCATGCCGAAGAAGCGCGTTTCCTCCTCGGTCATGCCGGGCTGCAGCGGCTGGCTGGTGTGCCAGTCGCCGACCGAGGTGTAGCCCTGCTCCCACAGTGGGTGGTAGGGCAGGTCATGCTCGGTCAGGTAGCGGTGCACGTCGCGGCTGTGCCAGTCGATCAGCGGATAGACCTTGTAGCGGCCATCGCCGCGCTGCTCCACCACCGGGCGCTGCTCCCGGGTGCTGGACTGCTGGCGACGCAGCCCGGCGAACCAGGTGCCCACCCGCAGCTCATTCAGCAACCGCTCCATCGGCTCGACCTTCATCAGCCGGTTATAGCGTGTCAGGCCTTCCTGACCCTGCTCCCAGAGCTTGCCGTGGCGCATCTCCAGATGCCCCGGCGACAGCGCCGGCCTGGCCACCTTGAGGTTGAGGTTCAGCCGCTCGGTCAGCTCGTCGACGAAACGGTAGGTCTCGGGAAACAGGTAGCCGGTATCCACCAGCAGCACCGGCAAGTCCGGCACGATGCGCGTCGCCAGGTGCAGCAGCACGGCCGACTGGATGCCGAAGCTGGAGCTGAGCACGAAGGTGCCAGGCAGGTTCTCCAGCGCCCACTCGATACGCGCTTGCGCCGACTGCGATTCGAGCAGCACGCTGGCATGGTCGATATCGATCTCTTGCTGTAAGGCCGCAGATCCCATTGGGTGACTCCGTCTACTCGATTTCTCCCTAGAGTAGAGGGGATTTGAAAGATAAAAAAGAAATCAATATCTATTCTTTGATGTCTTTTTGGAATATGCGGCCATAATCGAGATGGGTGCTTCCGGCCCCTACCTCTGTCCCCACACCACGAAATAGGGGTTTAGCTTCTCGGAGGGTGTGGCATAGCTGAGCGCTTCGCCCTCCAACGTCTCGACCCGCCCGTCGGCCTGCTCCACCACCGCATGGGCGGCGCCGGTGTCCCACAGGCAGGTGGGGCCGAGGCGCGGATAGACGTCGGCCTTGCCCTCGGCGACCAGGCACAGCTTCAGCGAGCTGCCCATAGGCACCATATCGTGGCTGCCGAGCTTCTCCAGCCACTCGGCCAGATCGGGACTCGGGTGTGAACGGCTGCCCACCACGCGCCAGGTGGCGCCTTCGGCAGGCTTGCCGGCCGCACGGATCGGCGTGCGCTTACCTTGGGCATCCACCTTGAATGCCCCCACGCCCTGGGCGGCGAGATACGACACCTCCAGTGCCGGGGCCACCACCACGCCGAGCACCGGCTTGCCGTTCTCGATCAGGGCGATATGGACGGTGAACTCGCCGTTGCGCTTGATGAACTCCTTGGTGCCATCCAGCGG
>JAGYKP010000048.1 GCA_018401555.1 Halomonas sp. | reverse complement strand
TTGTGCTGTTCCGGCAGCCGATAGTACTCGCCGCGGAAGGGACAGATGGTGAACCCCGGATCGTGGCCGAGCATGCGCACCACCCGATCGGCCATCAATCCCGAACAGGTCACCAGATAACGACCGGTGAACTCGCCGGCGCCGCTGGTCACCACCACCTCCTGGCGGCGCTCCTCGAGGGCGCTGACCTCGGCGTCGTAGCGGATCTCGCCACCCAGCCGCTCGAACTCGGCGGCCATGGCGCGGGTCACCGCGGCGTAGTCGACGATGCCGCTTGAGGGCACGAAGATCCCGCCGAGTCCGGTGATATTGGGCTCGCGCTCGGCCAGGGCCTCGGCGGAGAGCCATTCGCGCGTGAGGCCGTTGGCGGCGGTACGCTCCCACAGCGCCGCCATGCGCTGCATCTCGAGCTCGCTGGTCGCCACCAGCAGCTTGCCGCAGGTGTCGTAGGCGATCCCCTGCTCGTCGCAGAACGCCTTGGTGGCGCGGTTGCCCTCCAGGCAGAAGCGCGCCTTGAGGCTGCCGGGGGTGTAGTAGACCCCGGCATGGATCACCCCACTGTTGTGGCCGGTCTGGTGGCGGGCCGGGCCGGCCTCCTTCTCCAGCAGCAGCATCCTACTGTCGGGATAGGCCTGCTTGAGCTGCATGGCGGTGGACATCCCCAGGATGCCGCCACCGATGATGATGAAATCGTGCATGATGTTTTCCACTGGGATGACACGAGCGAGGCAATCACAGTGCCACGAAAGCAGCATGCAATCGACACTGGCAAAAACGTCGTCTAGCCGCCATAGTGTGCCTGTCGCAACCGCCCAATGGAGCATCATGAGCACGGCACGACAGTCCCGATCCGCGGAACTTCTTGACCCCCCGCGAAGCAGCCCTGACCTCGACGTCAGGGACCTAGAACAACGTACACGCCTCATGCGCATCGTGACCCGGCTGATCGCCGTGTCAGACCTCGGCAGCCGCGAGATCGCTCGCCGCGCCGGGCTACCGATGCAGAAGATCAGCGACCTCCTCGCGGGGAAGCTGGAGCACCTCTCCATCGATGAGCTACGCCTCGTGCATCGCACCATCGAGCAGCAGGGGGCCACCCACTAGGCCACCCGGCCACAGCATCACGCAACGCGCCCCGAACAGCGAACGCCCTGCCCCGCCGGCAGGGCGTTTTTTTGTCCTGCCGGCTCGCCGAAAAAACCCCGGATATTCATTGGCTTGCACACCATTACGCCAGCATTAAGATCTTGCCAAAAAAGTCTTGACCGACATCAAGGCCATATACCTTGGTCGCAGGTAGCCTTCCGGTATCAGATTTACCTCTTGAATGCGCGGAAGATTCCGCCCCACCCAGGCCACCGGAGGCGCCATGGACCCCATTCGCCGCACCCTTCTCGGCCAGCTGGCCCGCCTCAGCGCGGGTGCCGCCCTGATACCGCTCTCCAGCGTTGCCAGCGCCGGCATCAACCAGCAGCCACCCCGTCGAGAAGGCGATCCCAGCAAGCGCTACGGCATGCTTATCGACCTGCGCCAGTGCATCGGTTGCCAGGCCTGCACGGTGTCGTGCCATATCGAGAACGCCGCCCCCCTGGGCAGCTTCCGCACCACCGTCTCCCAGTACGAGGTGGAGCACCAGGAGACCGGTGAGGTCGCCACCTTCATGCTGCCGCGCCTGTGCAACCACTGCGAGAACCCGCCCTGCGTGCCGGTGTGCCCGGTGGAGGCCACCTTCCAGCGCCAGGACGGCATCGTGGTGGTCGACAGCGACCGCTGCGTAGGCTGCGCCTACTGCGTCAACGCCTGCCCCTACGACGCCCGCTTCATCAATGAGCGTACCCAGACCGCCGACAAGTGCACCTTCTGC
>JAGYKP010000047.1 GCA_018401555.1 Halomonas sp. | reverse complement strand
CGGCCGCCGACTGGTCGGCCGATGCGCGAGGGGACTTCCGCTTCGCCGGTGGCGAGGCGGCCGGGCTGGCGCGGCTCGACCACTATCTCTGGCAGGGTGGCGCCGTGGCCAGCTACAAGCAGACACGCAACGCCCTGATGGGTGCCGACTTCTCCACCCGCCTCGCGCCCTGGCTGGCCCACGGCTGCCTTTCGGCGCGCCAGGTTCATGATGCGGTACGCGCCTGGCAGGCGACCCATGGGGCGAGTGATTCCAGCGAGTGGGTGATCGTCGAACTGCTGTGGCGTGACTACTTCCATTGGGCAGCGCGCCAGGAGGGGGTGGCACTGTACGGTCACCAGCGGCTGCCGTCGGCCGACGACGCCTTCCGTCGCTGGCGTCGGGGGCGGACAGGGGTGCCGCTGATCGATGCCGCCATGCGCGAACTGGTGGCCACCGGCTGGCTCTCCAATCGGGCGCGGCAGAATGCGGCGAGTTACCTGATCTTCGAACTGGGGGGCGACTGGCGCCTCGGTGCGGCCTGGTTCGAGCGCTGCCTGGTCGATTACGATGCCGCCAGCAACTGGGGCAACTGGCGTTACGTGGCCGGTGTGGGGCGGGATCGCCGCGGGCATCGCTTCGATATCCCCTGGCAGGCCCGACGCTACGACCCCGAGGGTGACTATGTGGCCCGCTGGCAGCCCTCGCTGGCCTCGCTGCCGGTGGCGCAGCGCCACTGGCCCCGGCGTGCCGATTTCGAACGCTTTGCACCGTCCCCGGGCGACAAGGTGCCGCCCGTCGACCCCTGAGGAGACTTCCATGACCCTTCCCGGTATTGCCATCGATGCCGACGGCCGCCATTCGCGACTGCCGCTGCTGCTTGGCCTGGCCGGCCTGTTGCCCTTCCTGTTCACCGCCACGGCGGCCTGGCTGGCGCCGGTAGCCTGGCAGGTGGTGGCCATCAAGGCCTTTCTCTATTACGCCGCCGTGATCCTCTCGTTCCTGGGCGGCATCCAGTGGGGCGTGGCCATGTCGCTGGAGTCGGCCGGCAGTGCCGCCTTTCGCGCGCGCCTGCTGCTGAGCATGCCCCCGAGCCTGGTCGCCTGGCCGGCGCTGCTGGTGCATCCTTTGACCGGAGCCTGGGTGCTGGCCGGCGGCTTCGTGCTGGTGCGCCTGCTTGAGTTGGGCCGCGACAGCCGCGAAACGCTGCCCGTGTGGTTCCAGTCCCTGCGCAACCTGCTGAGCATGGTGGTGCTGGCCTGCCTGGCCGCGGTGATCTTAAGGCTGGTCGGGAACTGAGCAGGACTGGCCGTGGCTCGCCAACTGCGCGATGATCATTGCCTGTTGCCATCACGCCAAGGAGTGCCTGCCACCATGCAACGGATGACCCTGACCTGCTGCCTGACGCTGGCCCTGCTGGCCGGCTGCCAGAGCGGCCCGGCCCGCGAGGCGAGTGCCGCCGACCAGACGACCGCGCCCCCCGGCGAGGCGGCGACCGAGGCCTCTTCCGACGCTTCCGATGCCCGGGAGCCCGCCACCGCCGAAAGCTTCACCGCCTGGCTGGCTCGCTTCCGTCGCGAGGCGCGTGGCGAGGGGATCTCGTCGGCGACCCTGGCCCGCGCCCTGGATGGTGTGCGCTATCGCCCACGGGTGATCGAGCTGGACCGCTCCCAGCCGGAGTTCGTGCGGCCCATCTGGCAGTACCTGGACAGCGCCGTCTCCGCCCAGCGTGTCACCACCGGCCGGGCCCGCCTGGCCGAGCACCGCGACACCGCGCGCCGCATGGAGCAGCGCTACGGTGTGCCGGCGGAGGTGATCGTGGCGATCTGGGGCATCGAGAGCAATTACGGCGGCAACTTCGGCGACTTCTCGACCCTCGAGGCGCTGGCCACGCTGGCCTATGACGGGCGGCGCAGCGACTTCGCCCGCGGTGAGCTGCTCGCCGCCCTGCGTATCATCGAGGCCGGCGATATCGCCCCCGAGCGCATGCTCGGCTCCTGGGCGGGTGCCATGGGCCACACCCAGTTCATTCCCTCCAGCTTCGAGGCCTACGCCAAGGACGGTGATGGCGACGGGCGTCGTGATATCTGGGGCAGCATCCCGGACGTCATGGCCTCCACCGCCCACTATCTGGCGCAAGCCGGCTGGCGCGAGGGGGAGCCGTGGGGCGTCGAGGTGACCCTGCCCGAGGGGTTCGACTATGCCCAGACCGAGCTTTCCAACCGGCGTTCGTCCGCCGCCTGGTCCGCACAGGGCGTGCGTACCGTGGACGATGGAGCCTTGCCCGCTTATGACGAGGCGGCGGTGATCGTGCCCGCCGGCGCGAGGGGGCCGGCCTTCCTGGTGGGACCCAACTTCCGGGCCATCCTGCGCTACAACAACGCCACCAGCTATGCGCTGGCCGTGGGCAGCCTGGCCGACGAGATCGCGGGGCGTGGCGGGATCGTCGGCGGTTGGCCCCGGGAGGAGCAGCCGCTGAGCCGCAGCCAGGTGCGCGAGATGCAGCAGGCCCTCAACGCACGCGGTTTCGAGGTGGGCACGCCCGACGGCATCATGGGTCCCAATACCCGCCGCGGAGTGCGCGAGTTCCAGGCCACCATCGGCACCCCCCCGGATGGCTTCGCCACCCGCAACCTGCTCGAGCGTCTGCAGCGCTGAGCTCCCGACCCGGAGGAGAGCATGACTCTGACACATATCGGCCTGCCCCTGCTGGCTGCCCTGCTGCTGAGCACCGCGTCGTCGGCCAGCGCCGACGACGAGGAGAACGTCTTCGGCTGGGTCGAGAAGGCCATCGTGCAGCCCTGGGGCGTGGAGGTGAAGGCCAAGCTCGACAGCGGCGCCCTGACCTCCTCGCTGGACGCCCGCGAGATCGAGCGCTTCAAGCGTGATGGCGAGCGCTGGGTGCGCTTCCGCCTCAAGCTTGAGGACGAGGAGAGCGGGGAGGTGTTCAGCGAGCGCCTGGAGCTGCCACTCTATCGCAGCCTCAGGCTGCGCGGGGCCGGTGGTACCGACCGGCGGCCGGTGGTGCTGATGAAGGTCTGCCTGGGCGATACCGTCTACGAGGAGCAGTTCAGCCTGCGCGACCGCGGCGACATGAACTACCCGCTGCTGCTGGGGCGGCGCACCATCGGCCACCTGGGCCTGCTCGACGTGCGCGATACCTTCCTCTCCGAGCCGACCTGCGATGACGACTCGCCGCTGGTCAAGCACGATCCCGAGGAGGAGGAGGTCGTCGAGGAGCCCGACGACTGACTAATAACTAGAAGAGCCGTGCCAGCAGGGCGGTCACCGCGGTCTCCACCCGCAGGATGCGCGGGCCCAGGTGGATGCCCTCGCAGCCCGTCGCCAGCAGCTTCTCCACCTCCCAGGGAATGAACCCCCCCTCCGGGCCCACCAGCAGCAGGGTGGGCTCGTCTAAGCCGCGGGGGCAGTCGTTGGGCATGCCGGGGTGGGCCAGCAGCCCGCGCCGACCCTCCAGCAGGCCGGGCAGGCGGTCCTCCATGAAGGGGCGAAAGCCCTTCTCCAGGGTGACCTCGGGCAGCCGGGTGTCCCGGGCCTGCTCCAGGCCCAGCACCAGGTGGTGATGGATCTTCTCCGCCTCGAGTTCTGGCGACATCCAGTAGCTCTTCTCCACGCGGCGGGTATGCAGCAGGGTGATCCGCTTCACCCCGAGGGTGGTGACGTGCTCGAGGGTGCGTGCCAGCATGCGCGGCCGCGGCAGTGCCAGCACCAGGTGCACCGGCAACGCCGGCGGCGCCGCCTGGTCGAAGGCTTCCAACGCGAAGGTCGCTTCCCGCTCGCCGAGGGTGAGCAGTTCGCCCCGGCCGATGGCCCCGCCGACGACGCCGAGGGTCAGGCGGTCGCCGGGGGCGGCGCGGTGTACCTCGCGCAGGTGGCGCAGACGGCGCGGATCGGTCACCCGGGCGAGGCCTTGATGCGCGATATCGTCGGGGGCTAGCAGGATCAGGTTCATCGGGGACTCGCCGCGTTGGTAATCAAAAGATGGCTATGCCTTGCATGGTTGGTGTCGCGGTGCACAATGGTCCCACAGGGGCAGTCGTCCCTCCCATGTAAAATGAGGAGCAGCGCCGTGCGCGTGATTCGCAAGTATGCCAACCGCAGGCTCTATGATACCGAACAGAGCCGCTATGTGACCCTCGAGGACCTGCGTGGTCTGATCCTCGACGAAGTGCCCTTCCGCGTCGAGGATGTCAAGAGTGGCGAGGACCTGACTCGTACCATCCTGCTCTCGATCATCATCGAGCAGGAGCAGGCCGACGGCGATGCGCAGGTATTTTCCAACGACCTGCTGGCCCAGTTCATTCGCGTCTACGACATGGCCCATCCGCTACCGTTGTCGCGCTACCTGGAGCAGGGCACCAAGCTGATGATGGAGCAGCAGCAGCGCATGCAGGACCAGTGGCAGCAGGCCCTGCGCCACTCGCCCATGGATCTGATGCGCGAGATGGCCGAGGAGAACATGCGCTTCTGGCAGCAGACCATCGGCCAGGCCCCCGGTGCCGGTGGCAAGGACGACAAGAGCGACAAGGACGACGAAGACAAGGCGTGAGTGCGTCTCGCGGCGCAGGCGTCACGACTTTCTGACATAATGCTGCCTCGATTTCCAACGCCGCACAGTCGGCCAGCAGCATGAAGGTGGAATAGGATGAAGGTGCTGATCATCGGCGGCGGTGGCCGCGAACACGCCCTGGCCTGGAAGGTCGCCCAGTCGCCCGGTGTGGCGATGACCTATGTGGCGCCGGGCAATGCCGGCACCGCCCGGGAGCCCGGACTGACCAATGTCGCCATCGCCGCGGATGACCTGGAGGGCCTGCTGGTCTTCGCCCGCGACGCCGCCGTGGATCTCACCATCGTCGGTCCCGAGGCGCCGCTGGTGGCCGGTGTGGTAGACCGCTTCCGCGAGGCGGGCCTGGCGATCTTCGGCCCCACCGCCGGCGCCGCCCAGCTCGAGGGTTCCAAGGCCTTCACCAAGGACTTCCTGGCACGCCACGCCATCCCCACCGCCGACTACCGGACGTTCACCGCGGTGGCGCCGGCCCTCGACTACCTGCGCGAGCAGGGCGCGCCCATCGTGATCAAGGCCGAC
>JAGYKP010000046.1 GCA_018401555.1 Halomonas sp. | reverse complement strand
GGCGGCAGCCCCGCCAGCGACAGCGCCGCCACCGCCGCCACCAGGGCGGTGCGGTGCATGGCGTGGCGCAGCCCGCCCATGGCAGTGACGTCCTTGGTGCCGGTCTCGTGATCGAGGATGCCGGCCACCATGAACAGCGCCCCCTTGTAGAGGGAGTGGCCGAGCAGGAAGACCACGAAGGCGATGAGCGCGGTCTCGGTGCCGATACCCAGCAGCATCGTCAGGGTGCCCAGCGCCATCACCGTGGAGTAGGCCAGCAGCTTCTTGACGTTGGTGTGCTGGATCGCCAGGAAGGCCCCGGTAGCCATGGTCAGCGCCCCCACCAGCGACAGCGTGACCACCCAGGGCTCGGTGCCGCCCAGCGCCGGGTGCAGCCGCGCCAGCAGATAGATGCCCGCCTTGACCATGGTGGCCGAGTGCAGGTAGGCCGAGACCGGGGTGGGGGCCGCCATGGCATTGGGCAGCCAGAAGTGGAAGGGAAACTGGGCCGACTTGGTGAAGGCGCCGATCAGTACGCAGACCAGCAGCGGCGTGTAGAGCGCATGCCCCTTGAGCTGCTCACCCCGGGCATTGAGCTCGGCCAGCGACCAGCTGTCGCCGGCCAGGGCCAGCATGACGAAGCCGGCGAGCAGCGCCAGCCCGCCCCCCACGGTGACGAAGAGCCCCTGCTGGGCTGACTTGCGTGCGGCAAGGTCGGTATGGTTGAAGCCGATCAGCAGGTAGGAGGTGATGCTGGTCAGCTCCCAGAACACGAACAGGGTGACCAGATTGTCGGCCAGCACCAGGCCGAGCATCGACATCATGAAGGCAGTGATCACCACCAGGAAGCGCGGCAGGTCACGGTGGCCGTGGAGGTACTCCCCGGAGTAGATCAGCACCAGGGTGCCGATCACCGTGATCAGCATGGCGAACAGCCACGCCAGTCCGTCGATCATGAAGGTGAGGGTGATATCGAGGCCCG
This sequence comes from Halomonas sp., assembly GCA_018401555.1. GTDB lineage: Bacteria > Pseudomonadota > Gammaproteobacteria > Pseudomonadales > Halomonadaceae > Halomonas. The sequence goes on along the minus strand of JAGYKP010000046.1, from coordinate 3,663 downwards.
GCACCCAGGCCCACTCGAGCCACAGCGTGTCGCCTTCGGCGATTATTGGCCACTGGCCGACCAGCCAGGCGGCGATGGCCGCCGGCAGCAGCGCCATCACGCCTGCGGTCCGCGTACCGAACCAGCGGTGCAGCAGCGGCGCCATGGCGGCCACCACGAATCCTCCCAGCACAGCGAGCTGCATCCGGCACCCTCCCGTCGGTCGATCGGATCACCTTATCCACACAAGGTGTTGAAACTCAAGGGTAGAGCGTGAAACAGCGCTTTGCGTTAGGATAAACGGCATACCGCCGTGGATGGGCCAGCGCCCCAGGGACGGGATGCGACCCGTTGTCGCTTGCATCCTCCGGCCCAGCAGGCATCCTGCGCCCCTCCCCTCACTTCACACTCGCAGGATGAGCGACCGATGACACTGATGTGGATAGCCCTGCTGCCGCTGGTGGGCATGCTGGTGCCGATGGTCACTGCCGGCCGCGGACGACGCCTCTGCTCCCTGGCCACCGCCATACTTCCGGCCCTGGCCCTGCTGCTGATGCTGGCACAGCTGCCGGCCCTCTCCGCCGGCGAGGCCCTGCGCTTCTCCGTGGACTGGATACCCAGCCTGGGGCTCGAGCTGGCCTTCCGCCTGGACGGCCTGTCGCTGCTCTTCAACCTGCTGATCCTGGGCATCGGCCTGCTGATCCTGCTCTATGCGCACTATTACTTGTCGCCGGAGGAGCCCTTCGGGCGTTTCTACGCCTACCTGATCCTGTTCATGGCCTCCATGGTCGGCATCGTGATGTCCGACAACCTGATCCTGCTGTGGCTCTACTGGGAGCTGACCAGTCTCTCCTCCTTCCTGCTGATCGGCTTCTGGTCGCACCGCAGCGACGCACGCAAGGGCGCACGCATGGCGCTCACCGTGACCGGCGCCGGCGGCCTGGCGCTGCTCGCCGGCCTGCTGCTGCTGGGCGACATGGTGGGCAGCTACGCCATGGACGACGTCCTGACCGGCGGCGAGGCGATACTGGCCGACCCGCGCTACCCGATCATGCTGGCGCTGGTGCTGCTGGGGGCCTTCACCAAGTCGGCCCAGTTCCCCTTCCAGTTCTGGCTGCCCCACGCCATGGCGGCACCCACCCCGGTATCGGCCTACCTCCACTCGGCGACCATGGTCAAGGCGGGCATCTTCCTGATGGCGCGCCTGCACCCGGCCATCGCCGGCAGCGAGCTGTGGTCCGCGGTGGTGTCCCTGGTGGGTATGGCCACCATGCTCTACGGCGCCTGGTTCGCCCTGGTCAAGACCGACCTCAAGGGCATCCTGGCCTTCTCCACGGTCAGCCACCTCGGCCTGATCACGGTGCTGCTGGGCATCGGCAGCCCCATGGCGGTACTTGCCGCGCTGTTCCATATCCTCAACCACGCCACCTTCAAGGCGGCGCTGTTCATGAGCGCCGGGATCATCGACCACGAGACCGGCACCCGTGAGCTGGGTCGCCTCGGCGGCCTGAAGAAGGCCATGCCGGTCACCGCACTGCTGACCAGCGTGGCGGGGGCGGCCATGGCCGGGGTGCCGCTGCTCAACGGCTTCATCTCCAAGGAGATGTTCTTCACCGAGACCCTGGAGACCCCGGTGCTGGCCGGGCTCAGCTGGGTGCTGCCGGTACTCGCCGCCCTGGGCGGCATCCTCTCGGTGGCTTATTCGCTGCGCCTGGTGCACGCGGTGTTCTTCAAGCCCGCCAAGGAGGGGCCACCCAAGTCGCCCCATGAGCCGCCGTGGCTGATGCGCGCGCCGGTGGAGCTGCTGGTGGCGCTGTGCGTGATCGTGGGCCTGGTGCCGGTGCTCGCCGAGGGGCTGCTGGGCCTGGCCGTGGAGGCGGTACTGGGCGGACCCCTGGAGTTCCACCTGGCCATCTGGCACGGCCTCAACCTGCCACTGGCGATGAGCGCCATTGCGCTCGTCGCCGGGGTCGCCGCCTACTGGCGACACGCCGACCTGCGCCACTTCCACCGCGGCTTCGGCCCGGTGGATGCCCGCCTGGTGTTCGAGGCGGCGCTGCAGCGCCTGGGCCACTGGTCCGAGCGTGGCCTGGGCCACTTCGACGGCGGCTCCCTGCAGCGCTACATGACCTGGCTGCTGTTTGCCTCGCTGGTGATGGGCGGACTGGGCCTGGCACGCATGAGCGGACTGACCGGTTCGCTGGGCAACCAGCCCATCGACGGCGTCGTGCTGCTGGGTGCCGCGCTGCTGATGTTCGGTGGCATCGCCACCGCGGTGACCCACCGCTTCCGCCTGATCTCGCTGATCATGCTCTCGGTGGTGGGCCTGGTGGTCTCGCTGACCTTCGCCCGCTTCTCGGCCCCGGACCTGGCGCTGACCCAGCTCTCGGTCGAGGTAGTGACCATGATCCTGCTGATGCTGGCGCTGTTCTTCCTGCCCCAGAAGACCCCCACCGAGTCCTCCAACCGCCGCAACCTGCGCGACGTGGTACTCGCCGGCAGCCTGGGGCTGGTAGTCGCCAGCCTCAACTATGCGGTGCTGACCCGCGACAAGGCGCCCATCTCCGGCTTCTTCCTGGAGAACAGCGTGCCCGGCGGCGGCGGCCACAACGTGGTCAACGTCATCCTGGTGGATTTCCGCGGCTTCGATACCCTGGGCGAGATCACCGTGCTGGCCCTGGCCGGCCTGGCGATCTTCAAGCTGCTCAACCGCCTGCGGCTGTTCATGCCGCACAGCGACGGCGAGGGCCGCGTGTGGTCGCCGGACCGCTACCCGGCGATCCTGACTTCCATCTCCATGGCCCTGCTGCCGCTGGCGCTGCTGGTCTCCGCCTTCATCTTCCTGCGCGGCCACAACCAGCCCGGTGGCGGCTTCATCGCCGGCCTGATCACCGCGGTGGCGCTGATCCTGCTCTACATGGCCCGCGGCGTGGAGTGGGCCCAGCAGCGACTCGACTTCCCCTACCAGCCGGTGGCCATCGCCGGGGTCGGCATCGCCACCCTGACCGGCCTGGGCAGCTGGTTGTTCGGCTACCCGTTCCTGACCTCCTCGTTCGGCTACTTCTCGCTGCCGCTGGTGGGCAAGTTTGAGCTGGCCACGGCCATGCTCTTCGACCTGGGGGTCTACCTGGCGGTGGTCGGCGCCACCCTGATGATCCTGGCCAACCTGGGCAAGGTGACCACGCCCCACCGCCCGGCCAAGGAGCCCAGCACCGCAAGCGCACCGTCTCCCGACAGTTCCAAGGAGTCCTCCTGATGGAAAGCCTCTACGCCATCACCACCGGCGTCCTCACCGCCTGCGGGCTCTACCTGATCCTGCGCTCGCGAACCTTCCCCGTCGTGGTGGGCCTGACCCTGCTCTCCTACGCGGTGAACCTGTTCCTGTTCTCCATGGGCGGCCTGACCACCGATGGCGCGGCGCTGGTCGACGGAGCAGGCGACTACGCCGACCCGCTGCCCCAGGCGCTGGTGTTGACCGCCATCGTCATCGGCTTCGCCATGACCGCCTTCGTGGTGATACTGGCCATGCGCGCCCGCAGCGAGGCGGGCAACGACCATGTCGACGGCCGCAAGCATGAAGCCGGGGAGGGACGTCGATGATCTCCCACCTGATCGTGCTGCCGGTGGTGCTGCCGCTGGTGGCGGGTATCCTGCTGCTCTTCCAGCGTCAGGGCAGCGTCCGCG
>JAGYKP010000045.1 GCA_018401555.1 Halomonas sp. | reverse complement strand
GTCGAGGTCGATGAACAGCACCGCCAGGCGTTCGCCATGCCAGCGCGCCAGCTCCACGTCGTGGGCCAGTCGGTCCTCGAACAGTGAACGGTTGGCCAGGCCGGTCAAGGCATCGTGGCTGGCATGGTGGGCCAGTTGCGCCTCGTAGGCCTTGTGTTCGGAGATATCGTGCTGGACGCCGACGAAGTGGGTGACCTGCCCCTGGGCATCGCGCACCGGGGAGATGTAGAGGTCATTCCAGAACGGCGAGCCGTCGCGACGGTAGTTGCACAGGGTCACGTGCACCTCGCGCTGTGCCGCCAGGGCCTCACGCAGCTGCTTCACCGCCTCGGGGTCGGTCTCGGCTCCCTGCAGGAAACGGCAGTTGCGCCCCAGGATCTCCGCCAGCGGGTAGCCGCTGATACGCTCGAAGGCGGGGTTGGCATAGCGGATCGGCAGGTCCGGCGCCAGGGCATCGGCCACCACGATGCCATTGGTACTGGCCTCGACACTGCGCTCCAGCAGCCTCAGTCGCAGCTCGCGCTCGCGCCGCTCGGTGATGTCCTTGGCGATCCCGAAGATACCGGTGACTCGCCTGTCGACGATGATCGGAAGGGTGGTCAGATCGAGTCGTCGCGGAGCGCCATCGCGATGCACAAAGGTGATCTCGGCCCGCTGGGGCAACCCCTCCAGGGTGGCGTGGAAAAGCTCCTCGACCTCCGCCATCCCCTCTGCGTGCAGGAAGTGGCGGAAATGGCTGGCGATCAGCTGGTGCTGATCGTAGCCGCTGATCTCGCTGCAGGTCGGGTTGACCGTGCGGAAGTGCCCGTCGCGGTCCAGCGAGAAGACCGCATCCGGGTTGTAGGCGAACAGCGAGCGGTAGCGCTGTTCGCTCTGCCACAGCGAGTGCCTGGCGCGATCCAGCTCCCGGGAACGAGCGGTGACCTGACGCACCAGAGCCAGACTGACGGCCAGCAGATAGCTCATCAGCAGCCCCACCACGGCCACCGCCAGGGGAATCAGCGCACCGGAGAGCCAGCCCGAGCCGGGGCCGGCCCAGGCCAGCAGGCCGAGGCGAAATTCACCGGCTGGAGCGATGCTGCGCTGGGCCACTCGCGGCATGGCCAGCGACGCGTCGTTGTTCGGCTCGGCGACGCCCAGGACGGTGATCGTGCGCCCTTGATGGGTGACCTCGACCCGGTAGCCATCCACCAGCGTCTCGGGCAGGTCATCGAGCAGACGCGCGAGATCGAACAGCGCCACCAGCCAGGCATTATGGCGGGGCACCGGCAGCAGCATCAGCAATTGTTCCGACGCGCGGGTATCGGGCAACAGGATCCCCGCCTCCTGGCGCTCGGCCATCCACTCGCTGGCGTCGTCCACGCCCGCCAGTCGGGCGAGACGATCCACCAATGGCCGCCGCCGGGCGTGTTGCCAGCGCCAGCTATCCTCGCTCATCAGCCCCACGGCCTGCAGGCTCGGCGTATCGGTCAGATAGTTGTCGACATCGGCCTCCAGCACGCTGGGCTCGATGCCGTCCGGCGCGGCCTGCAAGCGCTGCGCCATGCGCTGCATCAACAAGCGGTGGGACTCCAGCGCCGCGCCGGCGTTGACCTCCACGGCATCCAGCACGTACTCCCCCTGCTGGTGCAGCCGCGCCTGATGCTGACCGATCAGCATCAGCCAGGCCAGGCAGCTGACCAGTACGCCGGCGATGCCGGCGGCCAGCACCGGGTAGCCGAGGGGGACGACATGACCGGGATCGCGAAAGCCGGCCACCGCCAGGGCGCTGCCCAGCACCCCCAGGTAGCTGAGAGTCAGCAGCGGCGAGGAGGCGAACAGCGCCGTGGCCCGAAGGTGAATATCGGGAAGCGCCAGCAGCGCGATCAGCAGCATCAGGCCCGCGATGCCCTGCAGCAGGCCACCCCAGGCCCACAGTGGCCGCAGGCGAGCACGCTGGCCGAGCGTCAGGGCGACACCACAGGGCAGCAGCGCCAGCGATGCCAGGGAGGAGAGCCGGGGACCGCCCGTGAGCAGCGAGACACCGTCGAGATGGCTGCGCAGCAGGTCACTGGCGACCAGGTTATGCCCCACGCTGTAGACGAGCAGTGCCGTGAAGGCGGTGCCCGCAAGCAGCCGCAGGAGTCGCCAGCGCTGCAGGGTCGCCAGCAACGCCACGCCTGACAGCACTGCCAGCAATCCCCCGTCGAGTACCAGCTGGCGACCCAGTGCATCGGGTAACTGCAGCAGCAGGTTGGCGAGCAGGCTGGTACCGCCCAGCAGCAGGAAGGTGGCCGCCGCCATCAGCAGCCAGATATCCAGGGCGAGGTCACGTGATCGCGGCATCTTGTCGGGCGCTCCATGCATGACGGCAAGGCGAGTCGATATGCCGATCGACCGCTCCTCTCGCCAGCGTAACACCGCAGGCGACTCCCGGCTGATGCCGAGCCAACGCTGTGGCATCATCACGGAACCCCAAACAGACCAGGAGTCCTGCCGTGACCCAGATCATCACCCCGGATATCTGCGATGCCCACCCGGAAGTGCGCGTACTCGACCCGCTGTTCATCAACTTCGGCGGCCGCGAGGCGTTCTGCGGCCCGATCCGCACCGTCAAGTGCTTCGAGGACAACTCCCTGGTCAAGCAGGCCGTGGCCGAGCCCGGCGAGGGCGCCGTGCTGGTGGTGGATGCCGGCGGATCACAGCGCTGCGCCATGCTCGGCGACATGCTGGCCGAGCAGGCGGCCAGCAACGGCTGGAGCGGCGTGATCATGTACGGCTGCGTGCGCGATGTCGACGTGCTGGCGGAGACCGACCTCGGCGTGCAGGCACTCGGCGCCCATCCGCGCAAGAGCGAGAAGCGCGGCGAAGGCCAGCGCGATATCCCGGTGACCTTCGCCGGCGTCACCCTCTCCCCCGGGGAGTGGCTCTACGCCGACAACAACGGCATCCTGGTCGCCGACGAGCGCCTGCCCCTCGCGTGAGGCGCATGCCCCTGCCGATGCCTGGAGCCTGACATGCTGGCTCTCGCGAACCTGAGCCGCGATGTCCTGCGCAGCCTGCGCGAGCACCTGCGCCCGCTGGTGGCCTACCACCTGTTCTTCACCGTGCTGGCCTCCAGCCTGCTGCTGCCGGCGGTGGCCTGGAGCCTGGCCCGGCTGGTGGGTCGCTTCGGGCGCACGGTGGTCAGCAACGCCGAACTCATCGACCTGCTGGTCAGCCCGGCCGGCACGCTCTGGCTGCTGGCCGCCGTCGGCCTCACCTTCCTGGTGCTCTACCTGCAGCAGGCGGGCATGATCCTGGTCGCCGCGCGCCCACGCGACCACCATATGCGACTGGCCTTCGAGGCGCTGTGGTGGACACTGCACCGCCTGCCGGCACTGGCCGGGCTGGTGGTGGTTCAGGTGGGCACCCACCTGCTGCTGGTGCTGCCGGTGGCCTTCGCCCTGGTCTGGCTGCATGGCGCCCTGCTCGGCGGCCTCGATCCCTACTATGTACAGCGCGTGCGGCCGCCGGCGCTGTGGCAGTTCCTCGCCCTGGCCCTGCCGCTGGTGGCTGCCTGGGCGTGGCTCGCCGCCTCCCTCTATGTACGCTGGATCCTGGCCCTGCCGCTGGTGGCGCTGGAGACACTCTCGCCACGCCGGGCACTGGCACGCAGCGGCGAGCTCACCCGCGGTTGCCGCCGCCCCATCGCCGTGGTCACCCTCGCCCTGCTGGCGATGATCGTGATCCTGCCGATCCTCGCTACCCTGATCTTCGACCGGCTGTTCACGCCGCTGCTGTGGTGGCTACCCGAGCGCAACGCCGTCCTGGTGCCGGCCACCCTCGCCTACCTGACCGCCTATGTTCTGGTGACCCTGGCCATCACCTTCGTCGGGATCGCCGCCAACGCCCTGCTCTCGGCCTGCCTCTACCTGCGCCTGGCCCATCGCGAGCCACGCCCCGCCCCGCCTCCCGCCAATGCCCACCCCGGGCGCCTGGCCTGGGCGGTGGAACTCAGCGTAGTGGGCTTCGCGCTGTGGCAGGCGTGGCTGATCGTCAACAGCTTCACGCTGCACGATGAGGTGGCGGTGATCGCCCACCGCGGCAGTTCCCTGGATGCTCCCGAGAACACCCTGCCGGCGATCCATCGTGCCCTGGACGATGGCGCTGACAGGGTCGAGCTCGATGTACGCCTGACCGCCGACGACCAGGTGGTGCTCTACCACGACAGTACCCTGCAGCGCCTGGTCGGCGACCCACGCCGGCTGGGCGAACTCGAGCGCGAGGCGCTGGCCGGTTTCGATGTGGGCAGCTGGTTCGGCGACGCCTACGTGGGCGAGCGGATCCCGGGACTGGATGAGGCGCTGGCAGCCGTGCGCGGGCGCAGCACCCTGATGATCGACCTGAAGACCGACCCCGGCCGTGAGGTGGCGCTGGTGGAGGCGGTCGTCGCGACCCTGCAGGCAGAACAGGCGGAACGTCGCCGCTGCCTGGCCGAGGCGGTGAACGACAGGACGCTACGTGGCTGCGGCGACCCCGACCTGTTCGCCGAGACGCGCCTGGCCACCACCTCGCCGACGCTGGCCCGGACGATCCGTTCACGCCACCCCGAACTGCGCGTGACCCTGCTGGCCCAGCTGATCCTGCCCGGCACCCTGGAGCGCAGGAGCCTGGACGCCCTGGGGCTGCGTCACAACCGCATCGACGAGCGGGAAGTCGGCCTGGCGGGACACTACGGCTACGAACTCCACGCCTGGACGATCAACGACCGGGCGCGGATGTCCCAGCTGATCGACCTGGGCGTGGATGCCATCATCACCGACCGCCCGGCCCTGCTCGCGGAGCTGGTCGCCGAGCGTCGCGAGCTCGGCGACGGCGCCCTGTTGCTGATCAAGCTGCGCAACTGGCTGCGGGGCTAGCGCGACTCAGTCCCCCATCACCACCCCTTCTCGACGCGGGTCGGCGCCACCGAACCACCCCTCCCGGGTCTGCTGGATGGCCTGCAGGCCACTGGTCAGCTCACGCTCCTCCACCTCGTGGCCGAGCTCGCGCAGCGCCTCCAGGGTGGTCGCGGGAAAGCGTCCCGCTTCCAGGTAGACCGGCCCGCCCAGGGTGATGGCATGGGGCAGGTCCAGCGAGCGCTGGGCATCCAGGCCCCAGTCGAGCATCGCCACCAGCGAACGGGCGGTATAGTGGATGATGGCCGCGCCCCCGGGGGAACCCAGGCTCGCCACCAGCGCGTCGCTCTCGCGGTCGAAGACCAGCGTCGGGCTCATGCTCGAGCGCGGGCGCTTGCCGGGCTCCACCCGGTTGGCGATGGGGGTGCCCTCGTCATCCGTGGGGCTGAAGGAGAAGTCGGTCAGCTCATTGTTGAGCAGGAAGCCTCCCGGCATGCCGGTGCCCCCGTCGGAGAGAATGCGTGCCCCGAAGGCCTGCTCGATGGAGCTGGTCATGGCCAGGGCGTTACCGTGCTCGTCGACGATGCTGATATGGCTGGTGCCGTATTCCGGCTGGGTCGGCTGCACGGCCCAGGCGGTGGCCAGGGCACCGGGGTTGCCCGGGCTGGCGCCACCGCTGCCCATGCTCTGGCCATCCTCGATCAGCTCGGCACGCTCATCCAGATAGCCGGGGTCGAGCATCAGCGACCAGTCCCCACCCGGTGCCTCGACGAAGTCCGGATCGGCGATGTAGCGTCCGCGATCGGCGAAGGCCAGCCGCGACGCCTCGAGGAAGCGATGCAGCCACTCGACATCGGGCAGATCGTCCTCCAGGCCGACCTCGATGGCAGGGAGCTGCTCCAGGGTACCGAGGATCTGCATCACGGTGAGATGGCCCGACGAGGGCGGCGGAAACCCGCAGACCCGGTAGTCCTGCCAGTCGGTGCAGAGCGCTTCGCGCTCCTTCGCGGAATAGCTGGCCAGGTCCTCGAGGCTCAATGTGCCGGTAATGCCGGGATGGTTCTGTACCCGTCCCACGATGTCCTCTGCGACCTTGCCGGTGTGCAGCGCCGAGCTTTTCTTGTCGGCGATCCACTCGAGCATCACGGCCAGGGCCGGGTTCTTGAGGCTGTGCCCTTCCGGCAGGGGCTCGCCCTCCTCGGTGTAGTAGTAGGCCGCTGCCCGGTCGTCGTCACGCAGCGCCTCGGTGGCGGCAATGCTGCGATGCAGCCGGGGGCTGACCGGAAATCCCTCATCGGCCAGGGCGATGGCCGGCTCGAAGAGCTCGGCCCAGGGCAGGCGGCCATGGGCATTGTGGGCCATCTCCAGCATGCGCAGGGTTCCGGGCACGCCGACCGAGCGACCGCTGGCCACGGCCTTCATGAATTCCAGGGGCTCACCGTCCCCGTCCAGGAAGAGCCCCTCCTCCACCGACGAGGGGGCGGTCTCGCGACCGTCGTAGGCCCTGACCTCCTCGCCATCGTGATACATCAAAAAGGAGCCGCCGCCGATACCGCTGGACTGGGGCTCGACGAGAGTGAGCACCATCTGCACCGCGATGGCGGCGTCGATGGCCGAGCCTCCTGCCTTGAGGATCTGGTAGCCGGCATCGGTGGCCAGGGGGTTGGCCGCGGCCACGGCAAACTTTTGGGTGGCCCAGCCGGGCTTCTCCTCGCTGCCGGAGCCCGTCTCCGGCGCGATCGCGGGCCGCTGGTACTGGAAATCGACCTCGCCCAGCGCCGTGAGTGGCAGGCCGAGCATCAGCGTGGCGGCCAGTGGGGCCAGCAGGCGGCGGCGGAAAGGGGTAGCAGACAGGGTCATGGACAGGCTCCTTGTCGCGGTGGGTCTGACGTTAAGGGTGAGTGTCAGCATAGACGAAAGACGCCCGGTCGACGGTGGTCGACCGGGCGGTAGTGGCCTATCGCTCATCAACTCGGAGCTTACC
>JAGYKP010000044.1 GCA_018401555.1 Halomonas sp. | reverse complement strand
CCGCCGAACAGCTGCACCTCACCCAGCCGGCGGTGAGCAAGCGCATCGCCGTGCTCGAGGGCCAGGTCGACGCTCGGCTGTTCGACCGCATCGGCCGGCGCGTCACCCTCACCGAGGCCGGACGCGTGCTGCTGCCCCGTGCCCGCGAGATCCTGATGATGGTGAACGACAGCCGCCGGGCGCTGGGCAACCTCGCCGGCGCGGTGGGCGGCAGCCTGACCCTGGCCACCAGCCACCATATCGGCCTGCACCGCCTGCCGCCGCTGCTCAAGGCCTACACCCGGGCCCATCCCGACGTGCGCCTCGACCTGCACTTCCTCGACTCCGAGGAGGCCTACCAGGGGGTGCTGGATGGCTCGCTGGAGATCGCGGTGGTGACCCTGGCGCCGCATCCGCACGCCCAGCTCGAGGTGGTGCCGGTGTGGATCGACCGCCTCTGCTTCGTGTGTGCCCACGACCACCCGCTGGCACGCCGAGCCCGGCTGGGACTCGACGAGCTGTGCGACTTCGACGCCGTGCTCCCCGGACCGCTGACCTTCACCCGGGGCCTGATCGAGGCGCGTTTCGAAGCCGCCGGCCTGCACCTGCCGGTGGCGCTCTCCACCAACTACCTGGAGACCCTGAAGATGATGACCGCCATCGGCCTGGGCTGGAGCCTGCTGCCCGAGCGACTGGTGGCGGACGAGCTGCATGAGCTCGAGGTCGAGCAGCCGCCGATCTACCGGCCGCTGGGCTATCTGGTGCACCGCAACAGGACGCTCTCCAACGCGACCCGGGCCATGCTCGAGCAGCTCGAGGCGGCACGTGAACCCGACGCGCGAACCTGGTCCCGCGGAATTGGTTAGACTGCTCACTTGACCGCCAGGAGCCTCTCGACGTGCCCCACTCCGTTTTCCTTCCGACACCGCTGCGTCATTCCCTCGCCGGCGGACTGATCCTGGCCGGCCTGGTGCTGCAGATCATGCGCCTTGCCGGGCTGCCCGTAGCACTGCCGGCGGTCAGCGTCGCCTTCTGGCTGGCGGTGGGCCTGCTGTGGCCCGACTTGAAGCGCGGCAACCGTCGCCAGGCGACCATCCTGGCAGGACTGGGGGTGACGCTGCTGCTTGCCGCGGCGCTGTTCCACGACGCCGAGATCGCCTGGGTACATCTGCTGGATGGCAACAGCTACGTGGTGGCCATGCTGGTCGGAGTGAGCTTCATCGGGCTGATCGGGACCCGCCAGGGGCATGCGCCGCCCCCCGGCAGCGCGCTGACCGGCCGACGCGGCACCGTCAGCACCTGGCTCGGGGTGCACATGCTCGGCGCGATCCTCAACCTCTCCACGGTGTTCATGGTCGGCGACCGCCTGCGTCGCCATGGCGAGCTCTCCCTGCCGCAGCTCTTGACCCTCAATCGCGGGCTCTCCAGCGCCGCGCTGTGGTCGCCCTTCTTCGCCTCCATGGGGGTGGTGATGACCCTGGTACCGCAGATGAACTATGCCACCATCCTCGCCTTCGGCCTGCCCCTGGGCCTGGCCGCCGGCACCCTGTCGCTGCTCGACCTGTCACGCCGCTTCGACCTGGATACAGTGGCAGGCTACTCGCTGTCGCCCAGGAGCCTGCTGATGCCGGTGGCCATGGCCAGCCTGGTGATGCTGTTCCACTACGGCCTGACACCTTGGCTCTCCATCGTCAGCATCATCACCTTCCTGCTGCCCGGCGTGGCGCTGGCCAGCAACCTGCCCCGTGGCCCGCGCTGGACCCTGCAGCGGGTGCGTGGCCATACCCTGGAGCGACTGCCGGCGATGCGCGGCGAGATCTCGCTGTTCCTCTGTGCGGGGCTGCTCACCCAGGGGCTTTCGGCCTTCATCACGGCCGCCACCGGCAGCGACTGGCAGCTGTTCGAGCACTTCGCGGCCCCCCAGGCCGTCGCCAGCTTCCTGGCCATCGTGGCCAGCGCCGTGGCCGGGTTGCATCCGATCATCGGCGTCTCGGTACTGGCCTCGATGCTGGAGCTTTCGGGCGACCGCCAGACGCTGTTCGCCTTCATCGCCCTGGCCGCCTGGGCGGTAGGCACCTCGGTGGGGCCACTCTCCGGCATCAACCTGTCGCTGCAGGGGCGCTACGGCATCAGCGGCACGCGCATGATGCGCCACAACCTGGGCTACGCCGCCGCCCTCTCCGCGCTGGTAGTGGCAGGAATCGTGCTGCTGGATGCGTGGCTCTAGAAAAGTGGCCCGCACACTAAGTGATATACTAAAGAGTGTCCGCGATGCCTGGGGGAGAGATGCCAAATGGATACTGCCGAGAAGATCATCGAAGAGCTACGACTCCTTCCTCAAGACCGCCAGCAGGAGGTCCTCGACTTCGCGCATTTCCTGCGCGATCGTCTGGAGCATGAGCAGGAGAGGAATTTCATGGCGGCTCAGCAGACCAGCCTCGCGAACGACTGGGACAGCACCGAAGACGAG
>JAGYKP010000043.1 GCA_018401555.1 Halomonas sp. | reverse complement strand
CTCGCTGCGTTGGCAAGGCCGCTGGCTCCCGGGCCTAGCCGACGATGTTGTCGACGATGCGCAGGCTGGGGGCGGCCTGGTTGAGTGTGTAGAAGTGCAGGCCCGGCGCGCCACCATCGAGCAGTCGCTGGCAGAGGCGGGTGATCACCTCCTCGCCGAAGGCGGCAATGGACTCGCTGTCGTCGCCGTAGGCCTCGAGCTGCTTGCGCATCCAGCGCGGAATCTCGGCGCCACAGGCATCGGAAAAGCGCGCCAGCTTGGCATAGTTGGTGATCGGCATGATGCCCGGAACGATGGGCGCCTCGACGCCCAGGGCACGCGCCCGGTCCACGAAGTGAAAGTAGGCATCGGCATTGAAGAAGTACTGGGTGATGGCGAGGTTGGCACCGGCCTTCACCTTGCGTGCGAAGTTCTCGACGTCACGCTCGAAACTGGGCGCCTGGGGATGCGACTCCGGATAGGCAGCCACGGCAATCTCGAAGTGGTCGCCGGTCTCCTCGCGGATGAACTCCACCAGCTCGTTGGCATAGCGGAACTCGCCGATGCCGCCCATGCCCGAGGGCAGGTCGCCGCGCAGGGCCACCAGGCTATCGATGCCCTCCTCGCGGTAACGGGCCAGCAGGTCACGCAGTTGCGCCTTCTCGCTACCGATGCAGGAGAGGTGCGGCGCGGTGGTGATGCCCGCCTCACGGACCTGGCGCACGGTATTCAGGGTACGGTCCTGGGTGGAGCCACCGGCGCCGTAGGTCACCGAGAAGAAGCGCGGCGAGCACTCGGCCAGAGCGTCGCGCACCCCGATCAGCTTCTCGCGGCCGGCCTCGGTGTTGGGCGGGAAGAATTCGAAGCTGATACCCAGCGGGTGTTGCTGCGTGCTCATCGGGTCTCCTCATGAGGCGTTTGCATGATGGGGCCATTGTGACGAGTCGACGTCCTCCCCACCAATGAAAGATTCGCGGTGCCATATTGATTTCATTCAAGTTGGCGACCGGCACCACCGCGGGCATCATGTGCCCTCGAGTCATGCAACAGGGGACATTACATGCACGCCATCGACCCAGGCGCCCTGATGGGCCCGCTGTGGACCCTCCTGAGCTATGTCGCCCTGGGCTGGCTGGCCGCCCGGCGTCTCGCGGTGGACCCGCGCCCCATCGCCACCCTGCTGATCTACCTGGTGGCGCCGCTGACCTTCTTCCGCGGCCTGGTGCAGGGCGGCCCCACCCCCACCTACCTGCTGCTGACCCTGGGGGCCTTCGCAGTGGCCAGTCTGCTCGCCCTGCTGGTGCATCGCCTGACCCGCGGCGCCTTCGCGCCCCAGGAGAGCGCCCTGCTGGCCTTCTCCGCCGGCACCGGCAACACCGGCTACTTCGGCCTGCCGGTGGCGCTGGTGCTGCTGCCGCCGGAGGGGGTCACCCTCTACCTGTTCTGCGTGCTGGGCATCACCCTGTACGAGTTCACGGTGGGCTTCTACCTGAGCGCCCGGGGACAGTTCTCGGTGGCCGAGAGCCTGGCCAAGATCGTGCGACTGCCGCTGGTCTACGCCTTCCTGGCGGCGCTGGTGGTCAGCGGCCTGGGGCTTGAGGTGCCGGCGGCAGCCATGGAGGGACTGGCGGTATTCCCGGCGACCTACACCCTGCTGGGCATGATGATCATCGGCATGACGCTGGGGCGGGTCAGCATCCGCGAGGTGGATGCCCGCTTTATCGGTGCCTGCGTGGCGATCCGCTGTGTGCTCTGGCCGCTGCTGGCGCTGGGCGCGGTGCTGCTGCTCCAGTCAGTGGCTCCGCTCTCTCCCGAACTGGCCATGGCCATGCTGCTGCTGGGCGTGGTGCCCATGGCCGCCAACGTGGTGGTGGTTGCCATGGAGCTGGGCATCGCCCCGGGCAAGGGCGCCCAGGCAGTGCTGGTCACCACCCTGGCCGCCCCGCTGCTGATCCCCTTCTACCTGACGCTGATGATGCGCCTGGCCGGACTGTGATCAGTAGCGATAGTCATCGGGCTTGTAGGGGCCGTCCGCCGGCACGCCGGTGTAGTCGACCTGAGCCTGGGTCATGCGGGTGATCACCCCGCCGAAGCCCTCCACCATGTAGCGGGCCACCTCCTCGTCGAGGTGGCGCGGCAGCACGCTCACCGTAAGCGCTGCGGCTTTCTCCCCGGCCGGCAGCTCGGCGAAGCGCCCCTGGTAGAGGTGCATCTGCGCCAGCACCTGGTTGGCGAAGGAGCCGTCCATCACCCGTGAGGGGTGGCCGGTGGCGTTGCCCAGGTTCACCAGGCGTCCCTCGGAGAGCAGGATCAGGTAATCACGGCTGACGGGGTCGAACTCGCCGGGCTTGCTGTCGCGATAGACCTTGTGCACCTGGGGCTTGACCTCCTCCCAGTGCCAGTGGCGGCGCATGTAGCCGGTGTCGATCTCGCTGTCGAAGTGGCCGATGTTGCACACCACCGCCCCGGGCTTGAGGGTCTGCAGCATGGCGGCGTCGCAGGCGCCGATATTGCCGGTGCAGGTCACCACCAGGTCGATGCGCGCGAGCAGGCCGCGGTCGATGCTTTCCAGGCCGAGATTCTCACCGCGGACATAGGGCGAGACCACCTCATAGCCATCCATGCAGGCCTGCATGGCGCACAACGGGTCGATCTCCGCGACCTTGACGATCATGCCTTCCTGGCGCAGCGAGGCCGCCGAACCCTTGCCCACGTCGCCGTAGCCCACCACCAGCGCCTGCTTGCCGGCCAGCAGGTGGTCGGTGGCACGCTTGATGGCGTCGTTGAGGGAGTGGCGGG
>JAGYKP010000042.1 GCA_018401555.1 Halomonas sp. | reverse complement strand
GAGACAGGCGGCTTTAGCCTGACCCCCGAGCCGGCAGCCACCGAGGAGAGCGTGTCGTGAGTGAAACGCAACTTGCCCCCGAAGCAAAGGCGCCACCGCGCGTGCCAGAGCGGCTTCATGCCATCGAGCGCAGGGAGGCTGATGCCCTACGGCGCTGGTGGCAGCGCTTGACGCTGCCGACAGAGGCACTGAAGGCCCATACCGATGCACCACCCTTTCCCAAAGGCATTCGAGCGACGCTGCGGCGCTGCGATACCGGAGAAGGGGCGATGCTGACGGAGGCGTTTCGCCATCTATGGCAGCAGTTGCCGGTCGAGGAGAGGGAGCCCGAGTGGCGGCGCAATCAACGCCTTCAGGCATGGTCCTGTATCGCCCTGGTGGTAGCCGAGCTCCGTGAAGACGCGCCCAAGGTGCCCTTGGGCGCCCGCCTCGGTCATCAGAAGCGTGAAACCCGCAAGCCTTACATGAGCGAGCTCCGCTTTCAGCAGCTGATGACGTCGCACACCCCGGAGGAACTGGTGCAACGCCTGCGCCGCGCTTTGGCGCTGATTGATAAACGTGGCGTCAGCGTCGTTCACCTGGCCGACGACATCGCGCTGTGGTGGAGGGAATACCTGCGTGGAATTTCGCCGCAACCTACCCGCCGCCTGGGATTTATCTGGGCCAACGACTACTTCGCTGCCACGGCCGGCTATCGGCAAGACAACCAGTGATCCGTCAACCTCGACAGGGAGCCAAGCACATGAGCCACTTCATTCAACTGCACCTGCTGACCGCCTATCCGCCGGCCAACCTCAACCGCGACGACCTGGGGCGGCCCAAGACGGCGATTATGGGTGGCGCCAAGCGCCTGCGTGTCTCGTCGCAGAGCCTCAAGCGGACCTGGCGGACCTCGGCGCTGTTCGAGGAAGCCATGGGACAGCACCGAGGCATGCGCACCAAACAGGTGGGTGTCCAGGCGGCCAAGCGTCTGCAGGAAAAAGGGGTGAAGGAGAAAGAGGCCAAGGCGTGGGCCACGGAGATCGCCAAGGTCTTCGGCGACGTGGCCAAGGGGGAGTTGGAAACCAGCCAACTGGTCCACATCGGTCCTGAGGAGCAGGCCGCGGTCGATGCCCTGGTCGAGAAGCTGGCCGACGTGCAGCGCGCGCCGGAGAAGGAAGACCTCGACCTGCTACGGCACAAGCCGTCGGCCGTGGATATCGCATTGTTCGGTCGCATGCTGGCGGCGTCGCCAGCCTTCAACGTCGAGGCCGCCTGCCAGGTGGCCCACGCCATTACCGTGCATGCTGCCGAGGTCGAGGATGACTACTTCACGGCAGTGGATGACCTGAACAGCGGCGATGAGCATCGCGGTGCGGCGCATGTCGGCGAAGCCGGTTTCGGTGCCGGCCTGTTCTACAGCTATGTCTGCATCGATCGCCGGCAGCTGATTGAGAATCTGGGCGGCGACGAAGAACTGGCCGATCGGTCCATCGCGGCCCTGGTGGAAGCTGCCGTGAAGACCTCGCCCAAAGGCAAGCAGAACAGCTTCGGTTCTCGTGCTCATGCCAGCTATGTGCTGGCCGAGAAAGGTGGTCAGCAGCCGCGCTCGCTCTCGGCCGCCTTCCTGCGTCCTGTCGCGGGTCAAGACCAGTCGCTGGATGCCATTGCACGGCTTGAACGTCAAGCGCAGGCTTTCGACGTTGCCTATGGCCCTGGCGCCGAGCAGCGTTTCGTCCTGGCCGCGGACCCCGACTACCGGGCGCCGCATCTCTCAGGCGAAGTGGCCATGGGTAGCCTCCCCGAACTGATCGACTTCCTGGTTGACGGGCAGTAAGGAGGCGTCATGACGGAGTATCTGGTCTTTCGGCTCTATGCGCCGCTCGCCAGCTGGGGTGAGGCGGCGGTGGGGGAGTCGCGCCCCACCGCTACCTATCCCGGGCGCAGCGCCATCGTCGGACTGCTCGGCGCGGCGCTGGGCGTGCGGCGAGACGACGACGAGGGGCAGCGCCGGCTGCGCGATAGCGTCGGCATCGCCATCAAGCAGCGTTCCCCCGGCAGCCTGTTGCGCGACTACCACACGGTGCAGGTGCCGGCGTCGCAGTCCAAGGTGAGCTACCGTACTCGGCGAGACGAGCTGAATGCCCCCAAGAAGGTCATCAACACCATTCTCTCCAGTCGCGACTACCGCTGCGACGGCTTGTGGACCGTCGCTATCTGGTTGAGACCCCAGGCGGAGTTGAGGCTCGAGGATCTGGAACAGGCGCTCAAGTCACCGCACTTCCCGCTCTATCTGGGGCGCAAGGCATGTCCACCCGGGGCGCCACTTGCTCCTCGTATAGAGGCGTTCCCCCAGCTGAGAGACGCCCTGGATGCCGGCTTCCAGCCGCTATTTGGCAAGAAGCAGGACGACGAGAGCAGAGCCTTGAGGCTGCCGGAAAATGTGCTTTACGCCTGGGAAGGCGACGCCGAGGCACTGGATGGCCATGCCCGGGGCGTCGAGTCCAGCGAGGCCTGGGATGTGCCGCTCAATCGCCGCCGCTGGCAGTTCGGGCCGCGCACCGAGTACCGTCGCGTGGCGCGGGTAAGGGAGGAATGCTGATGTACCTTTCACGCGTAAAAGTCGATCTGAATGGCCTCTCTCGAGGGGCCTTGTTCGACATCATGGACGGGCATGCCTATGCCGCCCACCAACTGCTCTGGCGGCTGTTTCCTGATCACCGGGAGGCGCGGCCGTTCCTGTTTCGTCAGGAAATGGAGGAGCATGAAGAAAGCGGTGCTCCGCGGGGACTGC
>JAGYKP010000041.1 GCA_018401555.1 Halomonas sp. | reverse complement strand
GCCGCCAGGGTCGCCTCCAGGGCATCGCTGTTCTGTTCGCACAGGGCGTGGAAATGCAGCCCCTCGAGCCCCGCCAGGTCTCCGGGCTCGAGGTCCGCGGCGCGGGTGCCGAGCCGCGAGCCGGGGGCACAGGGGTCATAGAGGGGCACGTCGCCGGTGGAGTGCTCCGGGTTGACCCGCAGGCCGCAGGAAACCCGGCGCGGCGCCGCCGCGATCGTCTCGCGGAAGTGTCGCCACTGGCCCGGCGAGTTGAAGCTGAGGTGGTCGGCGTAGCGCAGCACCACGCTCATCTCCTCCTCGCCGAAAGCCGGCGAGTAGCAGTGCACCTCGCCGCCGAAGGTCTCCGCGCCCAGGCGCGCCTCGTCCTGGCCGCTGGCCGTGGTGCCCACCAGGTACTGGCGCACCAGCGGAAAGGTGTCCCACATGGCGAAGCCCTTCAGGGCCAGCAGGATCTTCGCCCCGCTGCGCTCCTGGACCTGCCCGAGCAGCTCCAGGTTGCGGCGCAGCAGGGCGTCGTCCACCACATAGGCCGGTGAAGGGCAGGAATGGACGTCGAAGCCCAGGCCCTGCTCGCGTGCGTTAGCCATGGCTCAGGCCAGGGGGGCGTGGTCGGGGTCGAGCTCGACCACCTGCCAGGGCAGGCCCATCTCGCCGATGCGCTCCATGAAGGGGTCGGGGTCGAGCTGCTCGACGTTGAACACGCCTGCCCCCTTCCAGATACCTTCCAGCATCAGCATGGCGCCGGTCACCGCCGGCACGCCGGTGGTGTAGGAGATGGCCTGGGACTGCACCTCGGCGTAGCACTCCTGATGGTCGCAGATGTTGTAGATGTGCACCTTGCGCCGCTTACCGTCCTTGATGCCATCGGCGATGATGCCGATGTTGGTCTTGCCCTTGGTGCGCGGGCCCAGCGAGGCCGGGTCGGGCAGCACCGCCTTGAGGAACTCCAGCGGGGCGATCTCGGCACCGCCGACCTTGATCGGTTCGATGCTGGTCATGCCGACGTTCTCGAGCACCTTGAGGTGGGTGATGTACTTGTCGGAGAAGGTCATCCAGAAGCGGATGCGCTCCAGGCCCTTGATGTTCTGGCTGAGGGACTCGAGCTCCTCATGGTAGAGCAGGTAGAGGTCCTTCTCGCCGATGCCGTCGAAGTCGAAGCTGCGCTTGACTGCCAGCGGGTCGGTCTCCTTCCACTCGCCCTTCTCCCAGTAGCGCCCCTTCGCGGTGATCTCGCGAATGTTGATCTCCGGGTTGAAGTTGGTGGCGAAGGGATAGCCATGATCGCCACCGTTGGCATCCAGGATATCGATGCGGTGGATCTCGTCGAACAGGTTCTTCTGGGCGTAGGCGCAGTAGATGTTGGTCATGCCCGGGTCGAAGCCGCAGCCCAGGGTGGCCATGTTGCCGGCTTCCTGGTAACGGTCCTGGAAGGCCCACTGCTCCTTGTACTCGAACTTGGCCTCGTCCGGATGCTCGTAGTTGGCGGTGTCCAGGTAGGGCACGCCGGTACGCAGACAGGCCTCCATGATGGTCAGGTCCTGATAGGGCAGGGCCACGTGGATCAGCACGTCGGGCTTGAACGACTCGATCAGCGCGACCAGCGCCTCGACGTCGTCGGCATCCACCCGGGCGGTCTGGATCGGGCGATCCAGCTGGTCGGCGATGGCCTTGCACTTCGCTTCGTTGCGGCTGGCCAGCATGATCTCGCTGAAGACCTCGGGATGCTGGGCGCACTTGTGGGTAACGACGCCGCCGACGCCGCCGGCGCCGATAATCAGGACTTTGCTCATGGGGTTCGAATCCAGATCGGGAAATGTCAACAGTGGTAGGGTCTTATCGGTAGTGAAGCGCCGCGGCACTCCCGACCCGATGCCACCCCGGTCTTGGCCTCGC
>JAGYKP010000040.1 GCA_018401555.1 Halomonas sp. | reverse complement strand
GGCGGGCGGCCAGTTCGGCCAGCGAGCCCGCCCCGAGACCCGGCAGACCCGCCCGGGCCAGCCACTCCCGGGCGCCGAGGGCCGGCGACGACATGGCGACCTCACCGCTGGGCGGCGCTGACCGCCCGCCGCGGGTTATGGACACGATCCCCCACGCCCAGGGTGCGGCTGGCCTCCATGACCAGGCCGTAGCTCATCTTGCGGTAGGTCTTGAAGACCATCACCAGACCGGCATCCTCCCCCGGCAGGCGCAGCTGTTCGCCGGTGCGCGGATCGCTGACCAGCTCGCCGCGCTGCTCGACCATCAGTACATGGCCGGGCTCGAGCCCGTCGCGCTGGCCGCGGTCCAGCGCCACCACCTGCAGGCGGCCGATGAACTGCACCCCGCCCGGGACCGACAGGATGGTGCCCTCCACCTCGCGCTCGAGGGCACGCGGAATGAACTCGGTCACCAGGCCGCGATCCTCCAGGGGCAGCACGATATCGCCATTGCGCACCTCCTGGCGTGACGAGGTCACCTCCAGCACCG
This sequence comes from Halomonas sp., assembly GCA_018401555.1. Taxonomy (GTDB): domain Bacteria; phylum Pseudomonadota; class Gammaproteobacteria; order Pseudomonadales; family Halomonadaceae; genus Halomonas. The sequence goes on along the minus strand of JAGYKP010000040.1, from coordinate 2,347 downwards.
CCATGTCCTCCTCCTGGCGCTCGCGGCGCGCCTGGCCGACGCTCTCCAGTTCGAGACCCAGCAGCTCGCCGCTGGCCGGGTCGAGGAAACGCTCGCCCACGCGATAGAAGCCCACGCGCCCGCCCGCAGGCACCTCGCCCCGGGCATAGAGGCGATCGCCCACGCCGCTCATCAGCCGACGGTCATCGCCACCCACCACATAGGCCAGCTCCTCGAGGGCCTCGGGGTCATCGACGATGCGGTGCTCACGCAGGAAGTGGCGGATATCCTCCAGGGGAATCGGTTCGATCGCCTCGCGATGCGGGATGGTGCGCATCTCGGGCGACAGCCTTACCTGCCCCTGACCACGCTCCAGCCCCAGGCAAGGGCGGCCGTCGCAGTCGTAGAGGTAGATGACGTCTCCCGGATAGATCAGGTGCGGGTTACGGATCTGCGGGTTGACCTGCCACACCTCGGGCCACTGCCAGGGATGGCGCAGGAAGCGCCCCGAGATGTCCCACAGGGTGTCACCGCGCACCACGGTGTAGCGGTCCGGAGCGTCGCCACGCAGGCCATCCTCCCAGCTGAGCCCCTGGCCCTGGACGCCGGCAGCCAGGGCCATGCCCAGCGCCGCCCCCAGGCCCAGCCAGCGGCGCCGCCCCTTGCCATCACTTCTCTGCCTCATCCCTGCTCCCCCCGCGTGTCGCCGGCCGATGCCATGGAACGCTACCGGCATGTTATAGTCTGAAGTTATCGACGTGTTGCGACGCTGCCCCTGTCGCCGATGTGCGCAACACACCTAGAATAGAGTCATTGCATAAATGACAGCATAACGGTGAATCCAACGCCATGGCCAAATTACCTATCCTCGAATACCCCGACGAACGCCTGCGCAACCGGGCGGCGCCGGTGGAGACGGTCGACGACGAGGTGCGCCGGCTGGTCGACGATATGCTGGAGACCATGTACGACGCCAGGGGGATCGGCCTGGCCGCTACCCAGGTGGACGTGCATCGCCGCGTGATCGTCATGGACGTCAGCGACGACCGCTCGAGCCCGCTGGTGCTGATCAACCCCGAGGTTGCGCCCATCGGCGAGGAGCGCGAGCCGATGCAGGAGGGCTGCCTGTCGATCCCCGAGTACTACGCCGATGTGCCGCGCGCCCTGCGCGTCCACCTCAAGGCCCTGGATCGCGCTGGCCAGCCCTATGAGCTGGAGGCCGACGGCCTGCTGGCCCACTGCATCCAGCACGAGCACGATCACCTCGAGGGAGTGCTGTTCGTCGACTACCTCTCGCCGCTCAAGCGCGACCGGGTAATGAAGAAGATGCAGAAGCGCCACAAGCTGATGCAGGACGCCTGAAGCCGCCCCGTATCACCGCGAAGGCCGACGCAACATGCGTCGGCCTTCGTCGTTTGCGGCGCGCTCCGTTATCATTAGGGCATTCACTCCCGGCCAGGCTCCCACCATGTCCCGATCCCACGACTCTCGCTCACTCAGCGTCATCTTCGCCGGCACGCCCGACTTCGCTGCCGAGAGCCTCGCGGCGCTGCTGGCCAGCCGCCACCGCGTGATCGCCGTGTATACCCAGCCCGACCGCCCGTCCGGTCGCGGCCGCAAGCTGACGCCGAGCCCGGTCAAGGCGCTGGCCCTCGAGCACGACCTGCCGGTGTACCAGCCCGAGAGCCTCAAGGCCGCAGAGGCCCAGGCCGAACTGGCCGCCCTCGGCGCCGACCTCATGGTGGTGGTGGCCTACGGCCTGATCCTGCCCAAGGCGGCGCTCGCTACGCCGCGGCTGGGCTGCCTCAACGTCCACGCCTCGCTGCTGCCGCGCTGGCGGGGCGCGGCACCGATCCAACGGTCGATTCTGGCGGGAGACTCCGAGACCGGGGTCACCATCATGCAGATGGACGAGGGCCTCGACACCGGCGCGATGCTGCTGCGGCGCGCCGTGCCGATCGGGCCCGCGACGACGGCGGCGGACCTGCATGACGCGCTGTCGGCGCTCGGTGCCGAACTGATTGGTCCGGCCTTGGCCGGCTTGGCCTCCGGCGCGCTGACTGCGACGCCGCAACCTGCGGACGGCATCACCTATGCAAAGAAGTTGGAGCGCGACGAGGGCCGTCTCGACTTCAGCCATCCGGCCGCCGACCTGGAGCGTTTGGTGCGTGCCTTCGATCCATGGCCGGGGGCTTTCCTCGAGATCGGCGGCGAGCGGATCAAGGTGCTGGCGGCCCGGGTGCTGAAGGTCGGGCGGCTGTCGAACGACCCGGGCACCGTGCTCGACGACGAACTGACCATTGCCTGCGGCGAGGACGCGTTCCGTCCGGTCCGGGTGCAGCGCGCCGGCCGGGCGCCGATGGACGCC
>JAGYKP010000039.1 GCA_018401555.1 Halomonas sp. | reverse complement strand
GGTGAATGCCAGCAGCGCCAGGCGCCAGTCATCGGCATTGGCCGGGGCGGCGAAGAGGTCGATCTCCCGGGCGGCGATGCCCAGCCACCAGGCCAGGCCCCAGGCGAAGGCGGCCAGCGCCCAGCGTGGGTAACCGCCGCGCCACAGGGTCTCGGCGGAGACGAGTCCCGCCGCGGCGAGGATCACCCCGGCCATGAAGGCGGCGTTGGCGACGGGAGTGTCCACGGCCGAGGCGAAGACAAGGCTGCCAAGCAGCGTCAGGCCAGCAACCAGCTGCAGGGCCAGGCCGGCGAGGCGCGGCAGCAGGCGGTGCTGGCGCAGGCCCAGCCATATCAGGGCAGCCCCCTCCACGGCGAAGAGCGCGGCGCTGACTCGCGCCGAGAGTGCCAGCGGTATCGCCAGGGTAGCGAAGCCCAGTGCCAGGGCGGCGTGGGCCTCCCCGAGCGGACGCGTGCGTGGCTGGCGCAGCAGCCAACCGGCGAGCAGGGCATAGAGCAGTGCGATGCCCAGGGCACACAGGGCCAGCGACAGCCGCTCGCCCTCGAGCAGTGCCGCCTGGAGACCGAACGCCACCAGCGGCGTGCCGAAGACCAGGCTGCCGTCGATGCGGTTGTCCGTCCTGTGCGGCGGCTCCTGCGCTCGGCGGCGCCTGGCGTGGAGGATCGGGATCAGCAGGTAGAGCAGGAAGAACAGTGCCAGGAAGGGCTGGGCCACCGCGTAGTGGCGGGGGCTGTAGTCGAGTACGCCCCAGGCGGTGGCGATGGCAAAGGTGGCCACGAAACCGAGCAGGTCGAGTAGCCGCCAGTGGCGCACCCAGGCGATGGCGAAGATGCCCAGGTTGAGCAGGGCATAGTAGCCGAACAGCACCAGTGGATCGCCGGGGGCACGGGCCAGCCACAGCGGCGCCAGGAAGCCGGCCAGGCTGCCCAGCACGGCCAGTGCCAACGCATTCTGGAGTGTACCCAGCACCCCGAGCCCGGCCACCAGTGCCACGCTGAGCAGGAAGGCCAGCGGCAGGGGCAGCAGCGCGAAGCGCTGGGCGGCGGCGAAGATCACCATCAGCAGCACGCCGATGGCCCCGCCCTGCAGGCTCAGCGCGAACACCCGCCGGGTTAGTCGCTGCCGCCAGCCGAAGCCCAGGGCGGCCACCGCCAGGGCGGCGATCCCGGCCAGGCGCAGTTCGACGGAGAGGGTCAGCCAGCCCTGGGTGGAGGCGTGGCGGATCAGCGCCGCGAGCCCCGCGAAGAGCACCAGGATACCGATCTTGACCGGCAGGTTGCCCTCGCTGAGCCAGCGCGCCGCGGCGCCGCGAGCCACGGCGAGGCGGTGGGCGAGGGCGTCGCGCCAGAGGGTTCGTCGGCTCGCGCCTGTCTCGACCTTCCCGCCCCGGGAGGGGGCGGCCAGCGCGTCCTCCGAGGCGGGTCGGCCCAGGGCCGCCTCCAGTGACTCCACCCGATGCGTCAGTCGGGCGAGGCGCACCAGGGCGACGATGGCCACCAGGCTCGGCAGCCCCAGCAGGATCAGCAGCAGTGTCAGCAGCAGCGGCATGGCCTTCCTCTATCGCCGTGGTTACGCAGGACACCCGAGACCTCCACAGCATGGGCCACAAGCGTGCTGCTGTCGCCTGACGCCGCGGCTCAGCGCCGCCGCCGCAGCACCCACTTCTCCGCCTCGATCGCCAGGTAGATGGCCACGCTCACCGAGAGGATCGCCAGCCAGTGGGGTGCTTCGAGCCCTTCGCCGCCGAACACCAGCTGCATGAACGGCAGGTAGGTCCAGCCCAGCTGCAGCAGCGCCACGGCGCCGATCGAGACCCACACCGGGCGACTGCCGAAGATCCCCTGGAGGGAGAGGGTGCTGGCGGTGAGGAAGCGGCTGTTGATCAGGTAGGCGGCGCTGCCCGCCACCAGCATGTTCACCGCGCCGGCCCGGGCAAGCTCGATGCTGCCGCCCTGGGCGTTGAGTATCCAGGAGAAGACGCCGAACACGCCGAGCAGCAGCAGCATCGAGACGAAGCCCACCCGCCACAGCAGGAACAGGTCGAGCAGGGCGGCATCGGGGTCGCGGGGCCGGCGGCGCATCAGGTCCCCCTCGCCCTTCTCGAAGGCCAATGCCAGGCCCAGGGTCACGGCCACCACCATGTTGACCCACAGTGCCTGCACCGGGGTCACCGGCAGCTGGGTGCCGGCCAGCACGGCGAGCAGGATCGCCAGCCCCTGGGCGCCGTTGGTGGGCAGCAGGTAGGTGATGGTCTTGCGGATGTTGTCGTAGACCTTGCGGCCCTCGCGGATGGCCCCGACGATGGTGGCGAAGTTGTCGTCGGCGAGTACCATCTCCGCGGCCTCCTTGGCGGCCTCGGTGCCCTGGATGCCCATGGCTACCCCGACATCGGCGCGCTTCAGCGCCGGGCCATCGTTGACGCCGTCGCCGGTCATGGCACAGATACCGCCGTGGGACTGCATCGCCTGCACCAGGCGCAGCTTGTGCTCCGGTGCGGCCCGGGCGAAGACATCCACCTCGAGGATCACCTCGGCGAGCTCGGCGTCGGACATCGCCTCGATCTCGCGGCCGCTGATCGCCCGTTCGGTATGGGCGAAGCCCAGCTGGCGGGCGATGGCCAGGGCGGTAACGGCGTGGTCGCCGGTGATCATCACCGGGCGGATGCCGGCGGCCAGGCACTCCGCCACC
>JAGYKP010000038.1 GCA_018401555.1 Halomonas sp. | reverse complement strand
TAGCCGGTCAGCCCCGACTGGCCGCGCACCGAGAGGGTCTGGATCACGGTGATCAGCACCACCCCGAAGGCGAAGAAGGTAGAGAGCACGGCGCCGATGGCGGCGTCCTCCCCCAGCCGGGTGCGCTCGCCGATGCGCTGCACCAGCCACAGCCCCAGGGCGGCACTGGTCGCGGCGCCGGCCAGCAACGCCGGCAGCACCCGGCCATCGCCCTGCCACACGCCCATGACCAGGAAGGCCAGCGCCAGCCCGGGCAGGGTGGAGTGGCTGATGGCATCGCTGACCAGGGCACGCTTGCGCAGCAGCACGAAGCTGCCCACCATGCCGGCGGCGGCGGCCAGCAGCATGGCACCCACGGTCACCAGGCTGGTGTTGTAGCCCAGGGTAAAGGTCAGTGCCCGCCACCAGGTCTCCATCATCGTTCCCCCGCCTCTGCCCTGTGCCCCGCTCTCGGCGCCTCGACGAGCCGCGCCAGCTGCACCGGGCTGAGCCGGCCGCCATAGGTGGCCTGCAGGTTCTCCTCGGTGAAGGCCTCGTCCACGGGGCCGGCGGCGATGCGCCGCACATTCATCAGCAGCACATGATCGAAATAGTCACGCACCGTGGCCAGGTCGTGGTGGACGCAGAGCAGGGTCCGGCCCTCGTCGCGCAGCGACTTGAGCACCTCGATGATCGCCGCCTCGGTGGCGGCATCGACCCCGGCGAAGGGCTCGTCGAGGATGGTCAGGTCGGCCTCCTGGACCAGCGCCCGGGCCAGGAACACCCGCTGCTGCTGGCCTCCGGAGAGCTGCCCGATCTGGCGCTCGGCGAAGCCCTCCATGCCGACCCGGGCCAGGCTCTCCATGGCTCGCCGTCGCAGCTGGCGGGAACCGAACTGCCACCAGCGCAGGTCCCGGTAGAGCCCCATGCCCACCACGTCGATGACCCGTGCCGGGAAGTCCCAGTCGACGCTGGAGCGCTGGGGCACGAAGGCCAGATGCCGCGTCTCCTGCTCGAGGGGGCGACCGAAGACCCGCACCTCGCCGGAGAGCCGCCGGGTGATACCCAGCGCCGCCTTGAGCAGCGTCGACTTGCCGGCCCCGTTGGGGCCGATGATGGCGCTCATGCTGCCCGGCGGCGTGATGAAGTCCACCGAGTGCACCACCGGACGGTGGTCGTAGCTGACGGTGAGCCCCTGGATCGCCAGGGGGCTGGCGATCACCGCCTTGCCGAGTCGCGAATCGGGCATCGGTTACTCCTCCTCGGCCGAGCCTGGGCCGGCCATGGCCAGGCGGCCCTGCCAGCCGGCCTGGGGGGCGTCGCCGTCAAGGGCCCGGGCGATGGTGGTGACGTTGTGGTCGAGCATGCCCAGCCAGCTGCCTTCGTAGCTGCCCTCTGGGCCCATGGCGTCGGAGAACAGCTCTCCGCCGATGCGCACCTCGTGGCCCACGGCGGCGGCGCCCTCGATCAGCGCCCGGATGCTGCGCTCCGACACCGAGGTCTCGACGAAGATGGCGCCGATCTCGCGCTCCACCAGCAGGTCGACCAGGGTCTCGATACGCGAGAGCCCCGCCTCGCTCTCGGTGGAGAAGCCCTGGATGCCCATCACCTCAAGCCCGTAGGCGTCGCCGAAGTAGCCGAAGGCATCGTGGGCGGTAACCAGCACCCGGGAGGTCTCGGGGATGCTGGCGAGGACCTCGCGGGCATAGGCGTCCAGTTCCTCGAGCTCCTCCAGGTAGGCCTCGGCGCTGGCCTCGTAGGCATCGGCGCCATCAGGGTCCAGCTCGATCAGCGCATCGCGCACGGCGCTGACCGCGTGCCGCCAGCGCCCCGGGTCCATCCATACATGGGGGTCGGGCTGGTCGGGATACTGCTCGTCGGCCAGCAGCGCCTCACGGGGCACCGCCTCGGCCACGGCAAACACCGGCCGCCGCCGGGCCAGACGCTCGAGCAGCTCGGCCAGTTGCACCTCCAGGCTCAGGCCGTTCCAGAACACCGCATCGGCGCGACTCATGGCGACCACGTCGCTGCGGGTCTGGCGATAGAGGTGCGGGTCGACACCGGGACCCATCAGGCCCTGCACCTCGACCCGCTCGTCGCCCACCTGGCGGACGATATCGGCGACCATGCCGGTGGTGGCGACCAGGCGCAGCGGCGGCGCCTCCCCGGCGACGGCCGGGCCCCAGGAGAGCAGCGCGCACAGAGCGGCGATCGGGATCGACAGCGAACGGGGACTAGGCAAGAGGCACTCCTCGGGTGGGCTCGATATCCCCTTAGGGTACCGCGCCGGAGGGACTTTGCTAATGGCCGCTTGCCGATCTCCCCGATAGCCTCGCGCTTTCAGGGCAGCAGGCACGGCCAGACCAAGCGATGCA
>JAGYKP010000037.1 GCA_018401555.1 Halomonas sp. | reverse complement strand
GGCAGAGGCGGGCAGCTGGCAGGCCGCGCTGGGACGGGAATATGCCCGTCTGGCGCTGGCGGCGGGTAGCGCACGCCAGACCCGGGATGTCAGGCGTCCGGCCAGCGAGGCCACCAGCGCCACCGAGCTGAGCTTCCTGGTTCGGCTGTAAGCCCCCGAACACAACAATCGAGAGACGACTCCATGAGCACTACACAGCGCATTCTTCCCAAGGGCGTGTCCGAGGCCGACTTCGACGCGGCCCTTGCCCGTTTCCGCGAGATCCTCGGGACCGATAGCGTCCTGACCGAGAGCGATCAGCTGGCGGCCTACAGCAAGATCATGATGGCCGGCGATGACGCGGACTACATCCCCTCTGCGGCCCTGCTGCCCACCACTACCGAGCATGTGCAGGAGATCGTGCGCACCTGCAACCAGTACAAGGTGCCGATCTGGACCATTTCCACCGGCAAGAACCTGGGCTATGGTTCCGCCGCCCCCGGCGAGACCGGCCAGGTGATGCTCGACATGCACCGCATGAACCAGATTCTCGATGTTGACCCGGAGGTGTGCACGGCGCTGCTCGAGCCCGGGGTGACCTACCAGCAGCTCTACGACTACATCAAGGAGAACGACCTCAAGCTGTGGCTGGATCCGCCGGCCCCCTCGGCGATCGCCGGACCGGTGGGCAATACCCTGGACCGTGGCGTGGGCTACACCCCCTATGGCGAGCACTTCATGTTCCAGTGCGGCATGGAGGTGGTGCTGGCCAACGGCGAGGTGATTCGTACCGGCATGGGGGGCATCGAGAACTCCAGCTCCTGGCAGGTCTTCAAGTGGGGCTACGGTCCCTATATCGATGGCCTCTTCACCCAGTCCAACTACGGCATCGTGACCAAGATGGGGCTGTGGCTGATGCCGGAGCCGCCGGCCTATCGTCCCTTCATCATCCAGTACCAGGACCCCGAGGACATCGAGGAGATCGTCGATGTGCTGCGGCCGCTGCGCATCGCCCAGGTCATCCCCAACGCGGTGGTGATCGTGCATACCCTGTGGGATGCCGGCACCCACGTGGTGCGCAAGGACTACTACGAGGGCAGTGACTCCATCCCGCGTGAGGCCATCGAGCGCATCAAGGCCGACGAGGGTATCGGCGAGTGGAACGTCTATGCGGCCCTCTACGGCACCCCGGAACAGATCGAGGTCAACTGGAAGATCGTCGAGCAGGCCTTCGGCGCCAGCGGCAAGGCCAAGATCATGTACGGCGAGGAGGCCGAGAAGCGCGGCGGCGGCTTCGAGTATCGCTCGGCGCTGATGAAGGGCGACATGAACCTTCAGGAGTTCGGCCTCTACAACTGGCGCGGGGGCGGTGGCTCCATGTGGTTCGCCCCGGTCTCCCAGGCCAAGGGCAGCGAGACCAAGGACCAGACCGAGCTGGCCCAGCAGATCCTCGGCAAGTACGGCTTCGACTATGTCGCCGAGTACATCGTCGGCTGGCGCGACATGCACCACGTCATCGACCTGCTTTACAACCGCCAGGACCCGGAAGAGACCCAGCGTGCCCACGACTGCTTCGCCGAGCTGATCGACGAGTTCGCCAAGCGCGGCTATGGCCTCTACCGCACCAACACCGAGTTCATGGAGCAGGTGGCCGGCACCTTCGGCGAACCGCTGCGCGAGGTGCACAAGACGCTGAAGAATGCCCTGGACCCCAACGGCATCCTGTCGCCCGGCAAGTCGGGTATTCGTCAGTAACACCGGCCCGCGAGTTTTCAGAGGAGAGTGAACCATGAGTACTGCATATCGCGATTTCCACCTCCAGCCGATTGCCGGCGAGTGGCGCGAGGGCTCAAGCGGACGCACCACCGCGGTGACCAACCCCTATGATGGCAGTGAACTGCTGGATATCCGCCTGGCGGATCGCAGCGATCTGGATACCGCCTTCCTGGCGGCAGAGAAGGCCCAGGCCGCCTGGGCGGCGACCCCGCCTGCTCAGCGCAGCGCCGTGCTGCAGCGGGCGGTGGAGATCTTCGATACCCGCAAGGAGGAGATCATCGACTGGCTGATCCGCGAGTCGGGCAGCACCCGCCTCAAGGCCAACGTCGAGTGGGGCGCGGCCCGCGGCATCACCCTGGAGGCCGCCAGCATGCCGGGGCGTGTGCACGGCATGACGCTCGCCTCCAACGTGCCGGGCAAGGAGAACCGTGTCTATCGCAAGCCGCTGGGCGTGGTGGGGGTAATCAGTCCCTGGAACTTCCCGCTGCACCTCTCCCAGCGCTCCATCGCCCCGGCGCTGGCGCTGGGAAATGCCGTGGTGGTCAAGCCGGCAAGTGACACCCCGGTCACCGGTGGTCTGCTACTGGCAAAGGTCTTCGAGGAGGCCGGGCTGCCCGAGGGGCTGCTCAGCGTGGTGGTGGGTGCCGGCAGCGAGATCGGCGACGCCTTCGTGGAGCACCGCGTGCCGCGGCTGATCTCCTTCACCGGCTCCACCCAGGTGGGGCGCGGCATCGGTCGCATCGCCAGCGGCGGCGAGCATATCAAGAAGGTCTCCCTGGAGCTGGGCGGCAACAGCCCCTTCGTGGTGCTGGACGATGCCGATATCGAGCAGGCCGTCAATGCCGCGGCGATGGGCAAGTTCCTGCATCAGGGCCAGATCTGCATGGCGGTCAACCGCATCATCGTCGCCGAATCTCTCTATGACGCCTTCGTCGAGCGCTTCGTTGAGAAGGTCAAGGGACTCAAGGTGGGTGACCCCGACGACATGGCCACCGTAGTGGGTCCGGTAATCAACGCCAAGCAGCGTGAGGGACTCGAGGAGAAGATCGCCACCGCCAAGCAGGAAGGCGCGACCGTGCTTCTCGATGGCGAGATCGAGGGCCAGCTGGTGCCGCCCCATGTGTTCGGCGATGTGACTCCCGACATGGAGATCAGCCGCGAGGAGATCTTCGGCCCGCTGGTGGGCATCCAGAAGGCCCGTGACGAGGCTCATGCCCTGGAACTCGCTAACGGCACCGAGTACGGCCTCTCCAGCGCCGTGTTCAGCGGTGACCTGGAGCGTGGCGTGCGCTTCGCCCAGGGCATCAAGGCGGGCATGACCCACGTCAACGACATGCCGGTCAACGATGAGTCCCACGTGCCCTTCGGCGGCGAGAAGAACTCCGGCCTGGGCCGCTTCAACGGCGACTGGGCCATCGAGGAGTTCACCACCGACCACTGGATCAGCGTGCAGCACACGCCGCGTGGCTACCCCTTCTGAGTCGTACCCGACGTCACGCCTGCCGTCCGCATCGCGCGGGCGGTGGGCCATGCCAACAACAGAGACAAACCGCGATGACTTTCACCCCTGAATTCGGGAATCACGGCATCCGGCTGGCGGCCGTGCTGGTCGCCGGCCTGGCCGCCACCCCCGCACTCGCCGTCAACGGCCACTATGTACCGGGTATCGAGGGACTGAGCGCCGCCGCCGCGCCGCCCGAGGGCTTCTACTACCGCGCCTACCTGATGCGCTACGACATCGACGACTTCCGTGACGCCAAGGGTGATGCTGCGCCCGGCAGCAACACCGGCTCGGTCAACGCCCTGGCTCATCGCTTCATCTGGATGACCGACAAGACGTTCCTCGGGGCCGACTATGGTGTCGAGGCCATCATCCCGATGCTCGATGTCGAGCTCGACCTCGATATCGCCGGCCAGAGTTTCGACGACTATGGTCTCGGCGATGTGTTCGTGGGCCCGGTGATCCTGGGCTGGCACGGCGAGCAGTGGGATGCCACCTTCGCCGCCGGCCACTGGTTCGATACCGCCGACTTCGACGCGACGAATTCGGCCTCGGTGGGCAAGGGCTACGGCACTACCATGCTGACCCTGGGGGGCATGTGGCACCTCGATGCCGACAAGACCTGGAACGTTTCGGCGCTTTCGCGCTACGAGATCAAGACCGAGCAGGACCACACCGGCATCACCCCCGGGGACAGCTGGCTGGTGGAGTGGGGCCTCGGCCATCGCCTGCAAAACGGCCTGGAGCTGGGGCTGGTGGGCTACGACGCCTGGCAGCTGGAGGCCGATGATGGCGCGGCGACCGGCGCCAAGGCCGAGCGTCACGCCATCGGTGCCGAGGCGGGCTACTTCTGGCCCATGGCCGGGGTGATGCTCAAGGGCGCCCTCTACCATGAGTATGATGCCGAAGGCGGTGCGCTGAAGAAGGGCCTCGAGAGCGAGGGCGACGCCATCCGCCTGCAGTTGACCAAATTCCTGTGAGCCTTCCCCGGC
>JAGYKP010000036.1 GCA_018401555.1 Halomonas sp. | reverse complement strand
AGGCGCGCCGCGGGTCCCAGTCGAGTGGCCGGTGTCACCGGGTATTCCGGGGCCCGAGCGCCCAGTGTGTCGGCGTAGTAGAGCAGTTCCACTTGCGCCTGAGCCGGCAGGCTTCGGGCCGGGCGTGTTGCCGAGGTCGTGCAGCCGGCGAGCGCCGAGGCGGCGAGGCCGAGGGCGCCGCCCCGCATCAGGTCGCGCCGCTTGATGCCGGTGGATCCCCGAGGGTCACTGTCAGAATCGGAAGAGAACGGCCGTGACATCATGCGCGCTTTTGATCCCCTGAGGTGGCGAGCTGGATCCGTTAAGAAAGTGCCGTCATGTCGCAGGTGACGGTGGTGTGGCGAGCATGTTAATGAAGGGATGGTGACGTTTTCATGACAGCAACAGGAGGGGCGTCCGGTATTTTTTCCTGATAAAAAAAGCGTCTTTTTTCGTTAATGCATCTGTCACCTTGCCTGCGTAATTTTCCCTGGCGATCCGGAATAAATCTGGCTCCGGAGTTTTGACCTGACGAGAAGATGAGGGGGAGTTATGAGCAAGGAAATCGAGGATCATCGCAATTTCAATCAGAGCGGTAACGAGCCGTTCACTTCTATCATGGACAAGCATATGTCGCGTCGCGGCATGATGCGTGGTGGCCTGGGCCTCGCCGCCATGTCGATGATGGGCTTCGGTGCCGGCAGTGCCCTGGCTGCGCCCGATGCGCGCACCGGAATGCGAGGCACCGGGGCGCCGGGGAAGAAGCCGCTGACCCTGGCCTTCGAGTCCATTCGCGGTGCAAAGCTCGACAGCGTCGTGGTGCCGAAGGGTTATACGGCACAGGTGCTGATTCCCTGGGGGGCCGGCCTGACCAGCGATGTTCCGGAGTGGCATGATGGCCTCGAGATGACGCCAGAAATACAGGCCAACTCGATCGGAATGCACCACGATGGCATGTACCATTTCCCCCTCAACAAGGGCAGCGAGTCGAAGGAGTTCCTGCTCGCCATCAACCATGAATATATCGATCAGAATGCGCTCTGGGCACCCAAGGGTGGGCCAACCAATGCACGTTCCGGCAAGCGACCTGCCGATGAAGTGCGCACCGAGATCAATGCCCATGGGGTGGCAGTGGTCCATGTGAAGAAGCAGGCCGATGGCCGCTGGACCCATGTAGTCGACTCGCCCTACAACCGTCGCATCACCAATGCTTCCGAGATGGAGATCGCCGGACCGCTGGCGGGCAGCGACTACGTGAAGACCAAGTTCTCTCCGGACGGCCTGCTGGCCCGCGGTACCTCCAACAACTGCGGCAACGGCTACACTCCCTGGGGTACCTACCTGGCTTGCGAGGAGAACTGGCCCGGTTACTTCGTTCGCAACACCGATCGTCAGCTCGATGACGACCGCCTGGGTGTCTCCCGGGGGCGTGGTCGCTATGGATGGGAAACTGCCGCCGGAGATGCCTCCGAGCAGGACGACGAGTTCGCCCGCTTCAACACCGACCCCGTTGCGACCGATGCCAGTGGTGACTATCGCAACGAGGCGCGCTCCTACGGCTACCAGGTCGAGGTCGATCCCTACGATGGCAGCCGCCGCGCCGTGAAGCGTACCGCCATGGGCCGCTTCCGCCACGAGGGGTGCTGGGTGGGCAAGCTCGAGCCGGGCAAGCCGGTGGTCTTCTACTCCGGCCACGACGCCCGCAACGAGTACATCTACAAGTATGTCTCCAAGGCGGCCTGGAGCCCGTCCGATGCCAACCGTCCTGGCGCCAACTTCGATCGCCTGGCGATCGGCGCCAAGTACCTGGACGAGGGCACCCTCTACGTGGCGCGCTTCGATGCCGATGGCAGCGGTGAGTGGCTGCCCCTGACCCCGCAGGCGCGGACCACCGATGGCCGTCGTCTCCACCAGGCCCTGGGCCTGGCCGCCGATGACCAGGCGGGCATCATCATCCACACCTGTGATGCCGCCGACCTGATGGGTGCCACGCCCATGGATCGTCCGGAATGGGGTGCCGTGGATCCGACCTCCGGCGATGTCTACATGACCCTGACCAATAACAGCCAACGCACCGCCGAGGACAGCGCGCCCACCTTTACCAATGGTGGCAGCAGTCGCGAAGAGCTGGGCGTCGGATATGGCACCGCACCCACCAACGGGCCCAACCCGCGCGAGGGGAACCGTGCCGGCCAGGTCATCCGCTGGCGTGACGGTACCGATGTCACTCGCCTGGAGTGGGACGTGTTCGTCTTCGGTGCCGCGGCCACGGATACCGACAACCTTTCCGGCCTGACCGAACTGAATCAGTTCGCCAGCCCCGATGGCCTGTGGTTCGACGATCGCGGCAATGGTGACGGCATCCTGTGGATCCAGACCGACAATGGCTACGCTGGCGTCACGGATTACACCAACGACCAGGTGCTGGCAGTAGTGCCGGGTGCCCTGGAGGGTGGGGTGGTCACGCCCGAGAACCAGCAGCACCTCAAGCGCTTCGCCGTGGGCCCCAATGGCTGCGAGGTCACCGGGATCTTCGCCACCCCGGACAAGACCGCGCTGTTCATCAACATCCAGCACCCGGGCAACTGGCCGGCATTCGAGGATGCCGCGCGGGAGACCCAGGGCAGTGTTCGCCCGCGGGCGTCCACCGTGGTGATCCAGAGGCAGGATGGCGGCCAGATCGCCGTGTAAGAAAGCCGGAAGCTGGAAGAGCGGCGCTTCGCGCCTGGAAACTGGAAGGTAGTAAAACACCCCGCAACCACGGTTGCGGGGTGTTTTATCTCTGGAGGTGCCACATCATCATGCTGGCTTCCAGTTCCGAGAGCCGGGCTTGGCCCGGCGCCCGGTCAGGCCTTGGCGGCGTAGGCGTAGAGCAGTGTCTCCTGGGCGCTGATCGGTGCGGCGTCGCCGGGCTCCTGCTTGAGGTAGCTGCCGTCGGGCTGCAGCAACCAGCTCTGGCAGTTGTCGACCAGGTAGGTCTCCAGGTCCTTGCGCACCCGTGCCGCCAGCTTCCTGTCCAGCAGCGGGAAGCAGGTCTCCACGCGGTGGAACATGTTGCGGGTCATGAAGTCGGCGCTGGAGGCCCACACCTCCGGCTTGCCGCCGTTGTGGAAGTAGAAGACCCGGGTGTGTTCCAGGAAGCGGGCCACGATCGAGCGCACCCGGATATTCTCCGACACCCCGGGGACGCCGGGGCGCAGGCAGCACTGGCCGCGGATGATCAGGTCGCACTCCACGCCGGCCTGGGACGCTCGGTAGAGTGCCTGGATCAGCTTCGGCTCGGTCAGCGAGTTGCACTTGACGATCAGGTGGGCGCGCTTGCCCTTGCGTGCCTCCACGGCCTCGCGCTCGATCATCGCCACCAGCCCTTCGTGGAGGGTGAAGGGGGCATGCAGCAGCGTCTCGATGCGCCGGGCCCGGCCCATGCCGGAGAGCTGCTGGAACACCTGGTGAACGTCCTCGCACAGGGTGGGGTTGGCGGTGAGCAGGCTGTAGTCGGTGTAGAGCCTGGCGGTCTTGGAGTGGTAGTTACCGGTGCCGAGGTGCGCGTAGTGGCGCAGCTTGTCCTTCTCGCGGCGCACGATATGCATCATCTTGGCGTGGGTCTTGTAGGCCATCACGCCGTAGATGACGATGGCGCCGGCTTCCTGCAGCCGCGAGGCCAGCGACAGGTTATCGGCCTCGTCGAAGCGGGCGCGCAGTTCGATGACCACCGTCACCTCCTTGCCGCCGCGCGCCGCTTCGACCAGCGAATTGACGATGGGCGAATCGGCGCCGGTGCGGTAGAGGGTCTGCTTGATGGCCAGCACGCCCGGGTCCCGGGCGGCTTCGGAGAGCAGGTCCTCGACCGGCGCGAAGGACTGGAAGGGGTGATGCAGCAGGACATCGCCGGCGGCGATGATATCGAACAGGCTCCCCCCCTTGTTGAGGTTCTTGGGGAAGCCAGGGGTGAAGGGGCGGTAGAACAGCTCGGGGCTGTCGACCTGGCCGAGCAGCGACATCATGCGGGTCAGGTTCACCGGGCCGTTGACCCGGTAGAGGTCCTCTTCCTCCAGCTCGAACTGCTTGAGCAGGAAGCTGGCGAGCTCCTCCGGACAGGTGTCGACCACCTCCAGGCGCACGCCGCTGCCGTAGCGCCGCGCCAGCAGTTCGCCGCGCAGTGCCGAGGCCAGGTCGGAGACCTCTTCCGGGTCCACCGTCATGTCGGCATTGCGGGTCAGGCGGAACTGGTAGCAGCCGCGCACCGTCATCCCCGGGAACAGCTCCTCGGCGTGGGCATGGATCATCGAGGAGAGGAAGACGGCCTCGGTGAAGCCCTCGTCACACAGCTCCGGGGGCATCGCGATCACCCGGGGCAGCGAGCGGGGTGCCGGCAGGATCGCCAGGCCGCCTTCGCGGCCGAAGGCGTCCTTGCCCTCGAGTTGGACGATGAAATTGAGGCTCTTGTTGACCAGCCGCGGGAAGGGGTGGGAGGGATCCAGGCCGATGGGGCTGATCACCGGCATGATCTCGCCCTCGAAGTAGTCGCGTACCCAGGCGCGCTGGGCCTTGTTCCAGTCGCTGCGGCGCCGGAAACGCAGCCCCTTTTCCAGAAGTGCCGGCAGCAGCACCTCGTTGAGGATCCGGTACTGACGTTCGATCTGTTCGTGGGCGATCGTCGAGATCTCGCCGAGCACCGCCCGTGGCGAGCGGCCGTCGGCCCCGGTGCTGGCGTCGCCCAGGGCCAGCTGGTGCTTGAGCCCGGCGACCCGGATCTCGAAGAACTCGTCCAGGTTCGACGAGAAGATCAGCAGGAACATCAGCCGGTTGAGCAGCGGGTGCGACTCGTCCAGGGCCTGCTCGAGTACCCGGATATTGAACTGCAGGTGGGAGAGTTCACGGTTGAAGTAGAGGGACGGGTCGCTCAGGTCCGCGTCGGCCTGGGGCTTGGCCTTGGGCTTGATGCCGGCGCGGGTCTGGTTGAGGCGTGGGGTCGGGATATCGGCCCCGCTCTCCTCGCCGATCGGGCCGCTCAGTTGCTGCGTCACGGCGGGGACGTGTTCGGGACTGCGGTCTTCCATGGAGTTCTCTCCGCGTTTCCAGGGAGGGCGCGCAGTCCACTCCCTTGCTACTGGGTGAGCAGTCGTGCTGCCCGCTTGGCGAAATAGGTCAGCACGCCGTCGGCGCCGGCACGCTTGAAGCACAGCAGTGATTCGAGGATCACGCCATCGGCATCCAGCCAGCCGTTCTCGAAGGCCGCCATGTGCATGGCGTACTCGCCGCTGACCTGGTAGGCGTAGGTGGGCGCCTTGAGCTCGTCCTTGACCCG
>JAGYKP010000035.1 GCA_018401555.1 Halomonas sp. | reverse complement strand
GCTGCAGGGGCAGTTGCAGCCCTGGCAGCAGGTTCAGGTAATGGCTCAGGTGTCTGGGCGGGTGGAAAAACTGTCGAGGCAGCAGGGCGATGAGGTGTCTGCGGGTGATGTGATGCTCGAACTGTCCGATGAGGGGCGTAGCACGCAACTCAGCCAGGCCAAGGCGATTTATCGACTGCGCCAGACCGAGCTGGAAAGCACGCGCAAACTCAGGGCCTCCAACTATGCTACCGAAACAGAGATCGTGCGCCTGGAAGGTGAGTTGGCCAGGGCGGCTGCGGAGCTGGAAGCCGCAGAGCTTGCGGTGCAGTACAGCAACCCTCAAGCGCCATTTGACGGTGTAGTTGATCGTCGTCACGTCGATGTGGGTGAGCTGGTTCAGTCCGGTGCCGAGCTGATGTCTGTGGTCAACGTCAAGCGTTTGAAAGCCACCGCGCAGATTCCCCAACAGGACGCGAGCAGAGTTGCAGTGGGGCAGCAAGTGATTTTGCAGGTGATGGGTGGGCGTGAGCTGGAAGGCCAGGTGCGTTTCGTCAGCTTGGCTGCTGACCCTGAAACCCGCAGCTTCTATGTCGAAATAGAGGCAGAAAATCCTGACCTGTTGAGAGTCGCAGGCGGTAGCGCCACTTTGCGTATCCAGTTGCCGCCGGTCATGGCGCACCGTTTTTCCCCCGCGCTTCTGCGCCTCGGCGCTGATGGGCAGTTGGGTGTGCATGCCGTGGATGAGAATGGACAGGTGACCAATCACCCGGTGCGAGTGGTGGCGATCACCGATGATGGCGCTACGGTTGAGGGTTTGCCCGAGAGATTGCAGGTGATTACCCAGGGTGCCGGTTTCGTCAGCCCAGGGCAGCAGGTGGACATCAAGCTTGTGCAAACCGGGGAAGAGGATTCGGACGCTGTCTCACCCGTGCCACTGCCGGGAACGGGTGCGGCTGAATGAGCAGGGTGATTCACGCCTCCATTGATCGCAGCCGCGCTGTGATCACTTTGTTGGTCTTCCTGTTTATCGGTGGTCTGGTGGCTTATCAGGCCATTCCCAAGGAGGCCAACCCGGACGTCGCCATCCCCATGATCTACGTGGCCATGAGCCTGGAGGGGGTCAGTCCCGAAGACGGCGAGCGGCTGCTGGTGCGCCCCATGGAGCAGGAACTGCGCAGCATCGAGGGGCTGCGCAAGATGACCGCCCAATCAAGCGAGGGCCACGCCTCCATCACCCTGGAGTTCGATGCCGGCTTCGACGCCGACCAGGCGCTCTCCGACGTGCGCGAGAAGGTCGATATCGCCAAGGCCGAGCTGCCCTCCGAGGCCGACGAACCGCGTGTCGTGGAGGTCAACGTCAGCGAGTTCCCGGTGCTCTCCATCGGCCTCTCCGGCAACGTGGAGGAGAGCCAGCGGGTGGCCATCGCGCGGCGCATCAAGGACGAGATCGAGGGCATCGCCGAGGTGCTGGAGGTGGATATCGGCGGCGACCGCGAGGAGCTGCTGGAGATCGTGGTCGATCCGCTGGTGCTCGAGAGCTACGGCATCGACTTCGCTACCCTGTTCAACCTGGTCAGCCGCAACAACCGCCTGGTGGCGGCCGGCAGCCTGGACAGCGGCGCGGGCCGCCTGGGCATGAAGGTGCCCGGGGTCATCGAGACCCTGGAGGATGTGATGGCCATGCCGGTGAAGGTGGACGGCGACCGGGTGGTGACCTTCGGCGACGTGGCGATCATCCGTCCCACCTTCAAGGACCCCGAGGGGTACGCGCGCATCGACGGCCAGCCGGCGCTGGTGCTGGAGATCTCCAAGCGCGCCGGGGCCAATATCATCGCCACCGTGGAGCAGGTCCAGGCACTCTTCGACGAGGCCGCCGGCATGCTCCCCGAAGGACTCAAGGTCACTACCATCACCGACCAGTCAGAGTTCGTCGAGGACATGCTCTCGGAGCTGCTCAACAACGTGGTCACCGCAGTGGTGCTGGTGCTGATCGTGATCCTGGCGGCCATGGGGGGACGCAGCGCCCTTATGGTGGGGCTGACCATCCCCGGGGCCTTCCTCAGCGGCATCCTGCTGATCTGGGCGGTGGGCTACACCCTCAATATCGTGGTGCTGTTCGCGCTGATCCTGGTGGCCGGCATGCTGGTGGATGGTGCCATCGTGGTCAGCGAACTGGCCGATCGCTACCTGCACCAGGGCATGGCGCCGCGGGAGGCTTGGCTGGAGGCGGCGACCCGCATGAGCTGGCCGGTGATCGCCTCCACCGCCACCACCCTGGCGGTATTCGTGCCGCTGCTTTTCTGGCCGGGCATGGTGGGCGAGTTCATGAAGTACCTGCCGGCCACGGTGATCCTCTGCCTGCTCGCCTCGCTGGCCATGGCGCTGGTCTTCCTGCCCACCCTGGGCAGCGTGTTCGGCGCCCGCGCGGCCTCTGCGGGCTCGGCGCCGGTGGGCGCCACGCCCGGCGGCCGGCTCTATCGCACGGCGCTGTCACGGCTGCTCGCCCACCCGGTGCTGACCCTGCTGTTCGCGGTGCTGCTGATGGCGCTGATCTACACCGCCTATGCGCGCTTCAACCACGGCGTGGAGTTCTTCCCCAGCGTGGAGCCCGACACCGCCCAGGTGATGGTGCGCACCCGCGGCGACTTCTCCATCGAGGAGAAGGACGCCATGGTGCGCCGCGTCGAGGTGAGGCTGGGCGGAATGAGCGAGGTCGAGGCGCTCTATGCGCGCTCCTTCGCCAACCCCAACGAGCAGCTCGGCGCCGACGTCATCGGCGTGCTGCAGTTCCAGATGATCGACTGGCATCAGCGCCGGCCGCTGACCGACATCTTCGACGAGATGCGCCAGCGGACCGCCGACCTGCCCGGCCTGACCCTGGAGTTCCGCGAGCAGCAGATGGGGCCCGGCGAGGGCAAGCCTATCGTGCTGGAGATCGGCGGCCAGACACCCGAGCTCGCCGACCAGGCGGTGGACCGGCTGCGCGAGCTGATGGCGGAGCTGGGCGGCTTCCGCGACATCGAGGACAACCGCAGCCTACCCGGGGTGGAGTGGCGGATCATCGTCGACCGCGAGGCCGCGGCCCGCTTCGGCACCGACGTGACCAGCGTGGGCAGCGCGGTGCAGCTGCTGACCACCGGGGTCCAGGTAGCCAGCTACCGCCCCGAGGGGGTCGACAACGAGGTGGACATCCGGGTGCGCCTGCCCGAGGGCGACCGCACCCTGGACCAGCTGGGCCGGCTGAGCCTCAACACCTCCCGGGGGCAGGTACCGCTATCGCACTTCGTGTCGGTGGAGCCGGCTCCCAAGGTGGGCACCCTGCACCGCATCGATGGCCGCCGCGCCATTACCCTCGAGGCCGACGTGACCAGCGACGCCAGCGCCGACGAGCGCCTGCGTGCCCTGCTCGAGGCCGCCGGCGAGCCACCCGAGGGCGTGCAGGTAAGCGTGGCCGGCGAGCA
>JAGYKP010000034.1 GCA_018401555.1 Halomonas sp. | reverse complement strand
GGAAGGTGCCCAGGGCCGCGAACACGAAGCCGAGCCGGAGTAGCGAGGTGGGGGGCATGCCACGCTGCATCAGCTGGCCGGAGCCGAGGTTGCCGATGATATTGGCGGCGGCCACCAGGGCGGTCAGCGAGCCGGCGGCCCCCTCGCCGATACCGGCCTGCTTGTAGATGGTGGGCAGGAAGCCGATCACCGCCAGCCACTGGCTGGAGTACATGGCAAAGCAGAGGGCGACCAACCAGGGCCCCGGCGAGCCCAGCGTGAGGCCCAGGCGCCGGCGCCAGCCCTCGTCATCGGTGCCGGACGGGGTCGCGTCGCGGTGTCGATCCGCCGGCACCCGACAGCGCACCGCAACCAGCATCAGCAGCGTCCAACCTGCCAGTGTCCACCACCATCCCTGCCAGCCCAGCCAGGCGATCACCCAGGGGCCGGTCAGCAGGGCGGTGCCTACGCCGAGACCCATGAAGCAGCTCCACAGGGCCATGGCGCGGTGCAGGTGCTCCACCGGCACCAGCTGGCGGAGCAGGGCAGGAGCCGAGAGCACCACCAGCAGGAACCCCAGCCCCTCCAGGGCGCGGCACAAGAGCAGGAAGGTGGGCGTCTCGGCGAGGCCTCCCAGCAGGCTGGCTCCCGCCAGCAGGCCAAGACCGAGGGTGATACTGCGTTTCAGGCCCAGGGTGTCTGTCGACAGCCCCACGATCAGCCCCAGGGACATGCCGGCAAGCTGAACCATCGAGACCAGGAAGCCGGCCTGGAGCAGGCTGATCTCGAGGGTCTCCTTGAGAACCGTCAGGGCCGGGGGCAGCTTGCCCACGTGCAGGGCAGCGGTGATGCCCGACAGCACGACTACCAGGCTGGGTGGCACAGCGGGACGCGTCATGGATGGCTCCGGGGAAGGGGCGAATCGTTGTGTGATTATGTTTAGGAGCCTAAATAGATGGCCGGCGCCTGGCCATACCTGCTTTGGTCGAGAATGCCCTCCACCTGCGGTTGTCAGGGATCCAGCCCCGACGGTACAGGCACCGGTCCCAGGCCCCGGCAGAGGCGAGTTTCCGGTGAGGATTAGATGAAAGCCTAATAGTCAGCCGGCCATTTGATCACAATACTGATCATTATTGCCGCGGCGCAATGCCGCATCGGACACATTCGACCCCCTGATGGACCCCGACAACGACCCGTGACAAGCGGGATGGAGAAGAAAGATGCAGTACTTCCTCGACGGCTATCGCAGCGGCGACCCGCGGATCCAGCCCCTGGCCGAAGGACGCAGCGAAGAGCAGGGGCCACTTCCCGATGAGGTGGACGTGCTCATCGTCGGCACCGGCCCGGCGGGGCTGCTGCTGGCCGCCCAGCTGTCGACCTTCCCGGACATCGTCACTCGCGTGGTGGAGAAGGCCGAGGGGCCCCTCGAGGTGGGACGCGCCGACGGCATTGCCTGCCGCACCGTGGAGATGTTCGAGGCCTTCGGCCTGGCCGAGAAGCTGACCAGCGAGGCCTACTGGATCAACGAGACCCACTTCTGGGGGCCGGCTCCCGAGGACAAGTCGCGGATAGCCCGGCTCGGCCGCGTGCAGGACGTGCGCGACGGCCTCTCCGAGTTCCCCCACGTGATCGTCAACCAGGCCCGCCTGCTCGACTTCCTGCTGGAGTACATGCACAACTCCCCCAGCCGCCTGGGGGTCGATTACAGCCACGAGACCCTCGAGGTGAAGGTTCCCGAGAATCCCGCCGAGCGTGTCACGGTGAGCCTCAAGACACCGAAGGGCGAGAAGACGGTCCGCGCCAGGTATGTGGTCGGCTGCGATGGCGCCCACAGCGTGGTGCGCGACTCCATCGGTCGTGTGCCCCAGGGCCACGGCGAGGACAAGGCCTGGGGCGTCATGGACGTGCTGGCGGTGACCGACTTCCCTGACATCCGTTTCAAGTGCACCATCCAGTCTGCCGAGGCGGGCAACATCCTGCTGATCCCCCGCGAGGGCGGCTACATGGTCCGGCTCTATGTCGACATGGGCAACATCGCCCCTGACGCCTGGCTGACCAAGGAGCAGGTGCTGGAGAAGGCCCAGGCGGTTCTGGCGCCCTACAGTTTCGAGGTGAAGGAGACCGCCTGGTTCTCCGTCTACCGCGTCGGCCATCGGGTCACCGACAAGTTCGACGATGTCGATGACGATCTGGTGCAGAGCCGCACCCCACGGGTATTCATTGCCGGCGACGCCTGCCACACCCACACCGCCAAGGCCGGTCAGGGTATGAACGTGTCGATGCAGGACACCTTCAACCTGGGCTGGAAGCTGATCTCGGTGCTCGAGGGGCGGAGCCCGGCGAGCCTCTTGCACACTTACAACGCCGAGCGCCATGTCATCGCCGAGAACCTGATCGAGATGGATACCCGCTGGTCGCGGGCGATCGGCGCCGCCCAGAACAGCGACGACCCCCAGGCCGCGATGAAGGGACTGGCCGAGGTGCAGCGCCAGTTCGTCACCAACAGCGAGTTCACCGCGGGGTTCGCCACCCACTACACGCCGGATCTGCTCACCGGCGACGACAGCCACCTGCACCTGGCCACCGGCTTCCCGCCGGGGCGCCGCTTCCATTCGGCCGAAGTCATCCGGCTAGGCGATGCCAAGCAGGTCCACCTGGGACACGTCCATCGCGCCGACGGCCGCTGGCGGCTCTACGCCTTCGCCGACATGGTCGACCCGAGGAGCCCGGGCTCGCGGTTCAACGCCCTGATGGACTACCTGGCAAGCGACGCCTCGCCGATCCGCCGCTTCACTCCCGAGGGGGCCGACCCGGACGCCATCTTCGACGTTCATGGCATCATCCAGCAGTCGCACCTCGAGGTGGACTGGGCCGATATGCACGACGTCCTCAAGCCGCACAAGGGAGCCCTGGGACTTCAGGACTACCAGAAGGTCCATGCGCCGGTGCTGGGTACCGACCAGGACATCTTCGACCTGCGCGGCATCGATCGCGGCGCCGGCGCCCTGGTGGTGGTGCGGCCGGACCAGTATGTCTCACTGGTGCTTCCGCTCGACGGGTTCGATGAGCTCGACGCCTTCTTCACCCGCTTCATGGTGGAGCCGGACTGAGCAGACCCCCGGCTCGGCGCCGGGGGGGGCACGTCGTGAAGTTATATGCGAATCGTCCAACTTTCCTGTCGGTTTGTCCTGACCCAGTCGTTTCCGGACTCTCTGGCATGGCCGAGTCGCGAGCAGGCGCCCTATCCTAGACCAAGGTCCATTTTCCAGAACCGTAAGAGTCGGGTAGTTTGCTTATATCCCGAACGTGTATTCGGGATGCGAACTTTCGATAAGTCCATACAGCCAAGCCCATGACAACAATGCCCCGGAGGACTCCCATGAAACGCGTCCTGACCCGCTGCCTGCTGACCGCGTCCATCGCCGGCCTGACTGCCGCTTCCGCCGCCCAGGCTTCCACCACCCTGCGCATGGCGCACTTCTGGCCCGGCGCCTCGGGCGTCAACCAGGATGTCTTCGAGGAGTGGGCGGCCACCCTGGAGGAGGAGTCCGGTGGCGATCTCAAGGTGGAGATGTTCCCCTCCGGCACCCTGGCCAAGCCGGATTCCATCTACGAGGCGGCGGCCAACGGTATCGCCGATATCGGCGCCACCGCCCAGGGCTACACTGCCGGGCGCTTCCCGCTGTCGCAGATCGTCGAGCTGCCCGGGGTGGCGACCACCGCGACCCAAGGCGCCTGCGTGCTGCAGACCCTCTACGACGAGGGGCACCTGGAGAGTGAGTACGAGGACACCCGTCCGCTGTTCTTCTTCACCACCGGGCCGGGTGGCATCCACACCATCGACACCGATGTGCAGGTGCCGTCTGACCTCGAGGGGTTGCGCATCCGCCGCCCCACGGCGGTTGCCGGGGAAATGCTCGAAAACATGGGGGCGAGCCCCGTGGGCATGCCGGCGCCAGACATCTACACCTCCATGCAGCGCGGCGTGATCGACGGCCTGAGTTTCCCCTGGGAGGGGCTGAAGGGTTTCCGCATCAACGAGCTGGTCAGCTACCACACCGAGGTGCCCTTCTATACGCTGATCTTCGTGGCCACCATGAACCAGCGCACCTATGACAGCCTGAGCCCCGAGCAGCAGGCGGTGATCGATGCCAACTCCGGCATGCAGTGGGCCGGGAAGGCCGGTGAGGTGTTCGATCGCCTCGACGTGGAAGGCAAGCAGGAGGCTCGCGATGCCGGCCACACCATCCGCGAGATCGAGAATCCCCTGGAAGATCCGGACTGGCAGAAGCCACTTCAGGATGGCATCGACAGCTACCTGGCCGAGCTCGAGGAGCGTGGCCTGCCGGGGCGTGAGGTCTACGAGGCGGCACTGACGGCCAGCGCGTCCTGCGCCGCCGGGCAGGGGTAAGACGGTATGCAGTCCACCCTGGAAAGGGCCAGCCACTGGCTGGCCCTTGTCTGTCGCATCGTGGCCGGCCTCGCCCTGGTGGCGTTGCTGGGCGTGACCATCGCCGATGTCGTTACCCGCTACCTCTACCGGATCACCGAGGGGGCCATCGCCCTGCGCGTTTCCGGCAGCGTGGAACTGGTCAGCTACCTGATGCTCTGTTCCCTGCTGGCCGCCATGGCGGCCAACGTCGAGAAGAGCCAGGTAGTGGTGGAGGCCTTCTCCCATGGACTCTCACCCAACCTCAAGAACCGCCTGCACGGCGTCTACCTGCTGGGCTTTGCGGCCCTGGGGCTGGTGCTGTTCCTGGGGCTGCTGGACTCCGCCAGTGCGGCGGCCC
>JAGYKP010000033.1 GCA_018401555.1 Halomonas sp. | reverse complement strand
CGGCGGCAAGGCCGTCAGCCCCGGTGGCTGGGACGTGATCGAGGAGCAGGGACTGCTGGGGCCGGACATCAACATCGTGCACGGGCAGAGCCTCACCGACGGGCAACTGGCGCGGTTCTGCGAGCAAGGCGTGACCTTCTCCATCGCGCCGGAGAACGAGATGACCCAGGGGCACGGTTTCCCGATCACCGGCCACGTTCGCCGGCACGGCGGCGTCGTCTCCCTGGGGGTGGATCTCGAGTCGGTGATCTCCGGGGACATGTTCACGGTGGCCCGGATGGCGCTGGGCATGCAGCGCTCGCTGGACAACGATGCCTCGCGGCGCGAGCAGGGCAGCATTCCCGACACCTCGACCATCCGCACCCGCGAGGCGCTTCAGTGGATCACCCTGGACGGCGCCCGCGCCCTCGGGCTCGAGGCGCGGATCGGCAGCCTGACCCCGGGCAAGCAGGCCGACATCGTGCTGCTGGACAGCGGCCTGCTGAACATGCAGCCGGTCAGCGATCCGGTCTCGACCGTGGTCATGCAGGCGAGTCTCGCCAATGTCGACAGCGTCATGGTGGCGGGAGAGTTCCACAAGCGACACGGCAAGCTGCTGGCGGACGTCGAGGAGGGAATCAGCCACCTGGCAGCCTCCGGTCACCGCATCTACGCCGAGCTTCAGTCACGCCAACAAGAGGGGGCGTCACAATGACAAACACCACCAAGGTAGCCTGGATCGGCCTCGGCAAGCTGGGCCTGCCCATGGCGACGCGAATCGCCGCGGCCGGCTATCCCGTCCAGGGGTTCGATCTCAGCGCCGATCGGATGGCGCTGGCCGGACAGGTCGGCATCACGGCACACAATGACCTCGCCTCCGCCGTCAAGGAGTGCCGCCTGGTCTTCGTCTCGATCCCCGATGACCGGGCGCTGCTGGGCCTGACCCTGGCGCCGGGTGGGCTGATCGAGGCGATGGCCCCGGGCAGCGTGATGATCGAGACCAGCACCGTCAGCATCGAGGCCTCCGCTCGCGTGGCCGAGGCCGCCGAGGCGCGAGACATCGCCTATCTGCGCAGCCCCGTCTCGGGCAACCCGGTCGCCGCCGAGTCCGGCACCCTGTCGGCCATGGTCTCCGGGCCGCGCGAGGCACTGGATGAGGCCACGCCGGTGATGGCCACCTTCACCAAGGCCCAGTACTGGCTCGGTGACGAGGAACAGGCTCGCTACGCCAAGCTGGCCATCAACCTGATGATCGCGGTGAGCGCCGGGATGATGGGCGAAGCACTGGCGATGGCCCGCAAGGGCAACATCGGCTGGGAGGCGATGCTGGACCTGATGGCCGACAGCGCCGTGGGCTCGCCGATGGTCAAGTACAAGACCCAGCCGCTGAAGGACCGTGACTTCACCTCCACCTTCTCGGCCGCCCAGATGGCCAAGGACCTGGACCTGATCCTCGGCTGTGCCCATGGGGACGGTGTCGCCGTGCCCCTGGCCGCCCAGATGCGCGAGGCCTACAGCTCGCTGATCGGCACGGGGCACGGTGAGGATGACTACATCGCCACGATCCACCACACCGAGCGCCTCTCCGGGCTGCCGGCCATCGAGAGGAAATGACCCCATGCGAAACCTGAATGCAGAGAACATCACGGATGCCGTGATCGAGCAGTTCGCCGGCTGCAGCGACGAGCGGCTGATGAGCGTGTTGAACAGCCTGGTCACCCACCTGCACGCCTTCATCCGCGAGGTGGAGCCCACCGAGCAGGAGTGGACCCAGGCCATCGACTTCCTGACCCGCACCGGCCAGATGTGCGACGACAAGCGCCAGGAGTTCATCCTGCTCTCCGATACCCTGGGCGTGACGATGCTGGTCGATGCCATCAACCACCAGACATCGGACCCCATGGTGTCGGAAAGCACGGTGCTGGGTCCCTTCTACGTGGCCGACCCGCCCCGGGTCGCCCAGGGCGAGTCGATCGACTGGAACGTCGAGGGAGAGCCCTTCTTCGTGGAGGGGCGGGGGCATGACGAGGGAGGCGAGCCGCTGGCCAATGTCGTGGTCGATGTCTGGCAATCGGACAGCGAGGGGTTCTACGACGTCCAGAAGGAGCTCGAGAGTGCCTCGCTGCGGGCCAGGTTCACCACCGACGACCAGGGGCGCTATGCCTTCTGGACGGTGACCCCCTCACCCTACCCGATCCCCACTGACGGCCCGGTTGGCCAGATGCTGGAGATCACCGGTCGCCATCCCTACCGCCCCGCCCATGTGCACTTCATGCTGATGGCCGAGGGCTACGAGACCCTGGTGACCCAGGTCTTCGCCGAGGATGACCCCTATCTCGACTCCGACGCCGTCTTCGGCGTCAAGGATTCCCTGGTCAGGGAGTATGAACTGCTGCCGCCGGGAAGAGCACCGGATGGACGGTCGATGGAAGTCCCCTTCCGCCATCTGACATACGACTTCGGCCTGAAGGCGAGCCGCTAGTCGCATCGCAAGACGAAACCATTCAGCAACCACCATCCAGCAAGAGGAAAGCGACATGACTGTCATCGATAACCACGCGGTCGAGACCCTGTTCACCGAGGCACGTACCCATAACGTGTGGAAGGACCAGGATGTCAGCGAGGAGAAGCTGCGCGAGCTGTATCACCTGATGCATTTCGGCCCGACCTCCATGAACTGCCAGCCCCTTCGCGTGCTCTTCCTGAAGAGCCAGGAAGCCAAGGAGAGGCTCAAGCCGGCACTGCTTCCCGGTAACCAGGAGAAGACCATGCAGGCGCCCGTGGTCGCCGTGCTGGGCTATGACACCGAGTTCTACCAGCACCTGCCGCGAATGTTCTCCCACAACAAGGATGCCAAGTCGCTGTTCGAGGGCAAGACGGACTTCATCAACTCCACGGCGTTCCGCAACAGCTCCATCCAGGGGGGCTACTTCATCCTGGCCGCCCGCGCACTGGGGCTGAATGCCGGGCCGATGTCCGGCTTCAACAACGCGGCCGTGGATGAGGAGTTCTTCCCCGATGGCCAGGTAAAGAGCAACTTCCTCTGCAATCTGGGCTACGGCGATGCCTCGGCGCTCTTCCCGCGCCAGGATCGGTTCGAGTTCGACGAGGTCTGCCAGTTCCTCTGACAGGGCCGAGAGGCTGCCGCTTCGGTACGCCGAGGCAGGAACTGGACACTGCAGGTTCCTCCGATTTGGGCCGTGTTAGCACGGCCCTTTTTTATTCTCTTCCGGAAATCACGAGGCGTCATATGGTGTATGACTGGCAGTTCATTGTATTGATCATCATCGCCGTGCTGATTACCGGCATATCGAAATCGGGCTTCGCCGGGGGCGTCGGGGTGGTGGCAGTGCCGCTGATCTCGCTGAAGGCCAGCCCGGCCTTCGCCGTGGCCGTCATGCTGCCGCTGCTGATCGTCATGGATGTCTTCAGCCTCAAGGCCTGGTGGCGCCACCGGGTGGGGGCCGTTCTGTGGCTGATGTTTCCCCCGGCGGTGCTGGGCGTGGCGGTCGGCTACCTGACCTATGGCCTCTTCGATGAGGCCCTGCTCAAGGTGCTGCTGGGGGTGTTCTCGATCCTGTTCGGCCTGTGGGGACTGCTCAAGCCCTTCCGCGGCCGCGTCATGCCGGTCTGGGTCGGCGG
>JAGYKP010000032.1 GCA_018401555.1 Halomonas sp. | reverse complement strand
GCTCTCGTCGATCCCGTACTGCACGGCGTGGTAGTGCTTGCCGGAGAAGTTTGGCGCCGCCCCATGGGTCAGGTGGCCACCGTGGGCCAGGCTCATCCCCAGCACGGTATCGCCGGGCTTGACCAGGGCCATGAAGGCCGCGGCGTTGGCCTGGGCGCCGGAGTGGGGCTGGACGTTGGCGTAGTCGGCACCGAACAGGTCGCAGGCGCGCTCGATGGCCAGTTGCTCCACCACGTCGACGTGCTCGCAGCCACCGTAGTAGCGCTTGCCCGGGTAGCCCTCGGCGTACTTGTTGGTGAGCTGGGTGCCCTGGGCCTCCATCACCGCACGGCTGGCATAGTTCTCGGAGGCGATCAGCTCGACGTGGGCCTCCTGGCGGGCCACTTCGTCGGCGATGGCGGCGGCGATCTGGGAGTCGTAGCTGGTGAGAGAGGCGTGGTTCATGAGTTTCTCCTGTTGTTGTCGCTCATTGTTCGTTTTTCAAACCCCATGACCGGAATCTATCGGTACGCCTGTCATGGGGAAAATTTGAAATCCCAATGTCCGGATAAGGCGCTCAGTTGACCCGGTAAATGTCCGCGTTGAAGCGCTCGCTCTGCTTGCCCCAGGTGTCGAATTCCATGACCTCCTCCCCCTGCTCGGCCCAGGACTGCTTCTCCTCATCACTCGCCAGGGGAGAGAACCATCCGGTCCATCCGTAGAGGATGCCGATCAGGGGAGAGAGCCAGCAGGCGAAGGCGAGGGGGATGTAGAGAAGGTCGACAGGATTTCCGCTGTAGACGCCGAGTCCCAGCGAGGTGATGACCACGGCGCCGCCGGCATTCCATGGCACCAGTGGGGAGACCAGGGTGCCGCCCTCCTCGGTGGCACGGGACAGGTTGAGCATCGAGTAGCCCATGCCACGATAGGCCGGCCCGAACATGCGCCCCGTCAGCGCGATGGAGAGGTAGGGGTCACCGGCGACCACGTTGGTCACCATGGAACTGCCGATCGCCGAGGTCTGCAGGCCGCCGAAGCTCTTGATGCGGCTGACGACCGCATCGAGGATCGCACGCATGGACCCCGTGCTTTCCAGGACGCCACCGAAGGAGAGCGCTATCAGCAGCAGGGTAATCACCCAGGTCATGGACTGGATGCCGCCACGATTGAGCAGCCCGTCGATTTCCGCCACCCCCGTGGCGATCTCGTAACCGGAGAAGGCGTAGGCGAAGAGGTGCTTCACCTCGGCCCCCTGGAAGCCCATGGCCGCCAGGCCACCCAGGATGACGCCGGCAAACAGCACCGGGATCGCCGGCAGGCGCATCACGGCCATGCCGATGACCAGCACGACCGGCAGCACCGTCCACCAGGAGAGCATGAAGTGTTCGGACAGGCCGTTGTTGATGGAAGCGATCCGGACGAGGGAGGCCGATTCGTCACCCACCAGGCTGAAGCCGGCCAGCAGATAGATCACCAGGGCGATCAGCATGGCGGGCACGGTGGTGGGGGCCAGGTTGCGAATATGATCGAAGAGATTCACGCCGGTGACCGCTGGCGCCAGATTGGTGGTATCCGACAGCGGGGATACCTTGTCGCCGAAGAAGGCGCCCGAGACCACGGCGCCGGCGGTCCAGTAGACCGGGATGTCGAACCCGGCGCCGATCCCCATCAGGGCCAGACCCACCGTGCCGACGGTGCCCCAGGAGGTGCCGAGCGACACGGACACCACGGCACACAGCAGCGCCGCCGCCGCCAGGAAGAGCTGGGGACTGATCAGTTCGAGGCCGAAGTAGATCAGCGTGGGTACCGTGCCGCTGGCGATCCACACCCCGGTCAGCATGCCGACCAGGATCAGGATACCGATGGCCGGCAGACCGACGCTGACCACATGCAGCATGCCCTCCTCCATGTCCTTCCAGGTGCTGCCGTTCCAGCGCCCGACCAGGGCGGCAAACCCGATCCCCAGGATCAAGGGGACATGCGGGGTAAAGGTATCAAACACGAATAGCTGGATACCCAGCACGATAAAGGTCAAAAGAATAGGCAGCAGGGCCCATTGCAGCCCGATACGGGGCTTGGTTGTGTCCATCATCTCGCCTTCTCCGGATGGTTATTGTTGTCGGCGGCCAGCAGCAGGCATCACGACGGCCGCCACCGCTATCCATTAATAGCCAACCGAGAGGCAAGATAATTGAACGTATGCGACATGATCCGAGAACGAAGTCACCGAAAAGGCGTAAGCGGGGCGATCCGGGGAACCGGATTCCCCTTTAGTCGTACAGGCATGGCGGGCATCAGGCGTCGTGGATATGCAGGAAGAAGGGGTCGACCGGAGCGCTGCCCGGCGAGTCGGCACTCTTGCGCATCTCCGACGGAGAGACGCCGAAGGTGCTGCGGAAGTGACGCGAGAAGTGGGCGGTATCGGCGAAGCCACAGCGCTCGCCGATCTCGGTGATGCTCTTGCCGGTGTAATGCAGCAGCCACAGGCCGTAGCGCAGTCGCAAGTCTCTGGCGAATTTCTGGGGCCCGACGCCCAGGGTGGCGCGGAAGCGACGCTCCAGATGCCGTCGCGAGGTACCGACCCGCTCGGCCAGCACCTCCATTGGGATCGCCTCTCCCAGGTGCTGCTCGAGCACGGCGATGGCGCGCCGTACCAGGCGGTCCTCGATCTTGCCGAACACCACCGGCTGAGGCTGGGGGTGGGTTCCCGCGCGCATCTCGTCGAGAAGCATGATGTTGAGGCTCTTCATGGCCCATGCCTTGCCCAGGTGACGCTCGACCAGATAGGCCGCCAGGTCGGCCGCCGCCGCGCCGCCGGCACAGGTGAGGCGATCCCCGTCATCGACGAACAGCCGGTCGGCTACCGGCTGGATGTCGGGAAAGCGCTGCACCATGTCACGATGGTGGTACCAGCTGACGCAGCAGCGCCGCCCCTTCATCAGCCCCGCCTGGATCAGGGCGAACACTCCGGTACACAGCCCCACCAGCGGTACCCCGGCGGCGGCAACCTGACGAAGATAGGCCAGGGCCGCGGTGTCACGCGGGTCACCCTCTTGCTGGACGCCTCCGACGACCACCAGATAGTCGAACTCGGCGGGATCCCGGAACCGCTCGCAGGGAGAAATGGCGGCACCACTGCTGGATAGTACCGATTCACCGGCGCTGGTCATGAAGGTCCAGTGGCAGCGCACCTGGCGACTGCGGTCGCCTTCATCGGCCGCCAGGCGCAGGCAGTCGACGAAGGCGGCGAAGGGAAGCAGCGTGAAGCGGTGCAGGAGGACGAAACCGACCGCGAGGGGTTCTTCCGTTCGAAACACGCTCCTGGTGACATCTGTCATCTTGGCGGGAAAGATCTCAGGCTCAGTTGACGGCTAGCCTATCTCGGCAGCTGCCACAGCACCATCGGTGCTTATCCAGCCTGCCATGGAAGTTCTGATCTACCACCGGAAAAGACCACGCCCGCAGGAGTCTGTGGGCGTGGTCTTCACAACGTGGCCTTCATCGACGAGCGAGCCGTTGTTGGTAATGGCGCCGCCGAGTCATCAGCGATACTCCCACGTAGCAGGTCGAGGAAACGACGCAGCCGGTCAGGGGCCCGATCAGCCAGCCCACATCGGCGAAGAGCATCATGTAGCCGCTGGTGAGGAAGCCTACCAGCATCGCGGTTAGCGCACCCCAGCCGCTGCCCTGCCAGAAGGTAGAGATGAACACCGGCCCGATCATGCTGGCCAGCAGGGTTCCGGAGCCCAGGATACCCAGCCAGGAGAGCATGAAGGGCGGGGCATAGAGCATCATCAGCAGGGCCACCACGCCCAGCACCACCACCGCCAGACGGTTGATCATGAGGGCCACTCGCTCACTGGCCACCGGGCCGAACAACGACAGTCGCAGGTCATGGGACGTCGCCGAAGCCACCGTGTGCAGCAGTGAGTTGGCCGTGGACTTCATGGCGAAGATGATGAACAGCGTGATGATCCCCTGGATGGCCGGGTGCATGAACTGCTCCAGGTAGACCGGCATCGCCATGTCGGGGTCGGCCAGGTCCGGTACCTGCATCCGCACGTAGAGGCCGACGATGGGAATCAGGCTCAGCAGCGCCCCCAGTATCGCCACATAGACCCCCACCTTGTGCAGCTTGACGTCGGGCTTCATGGCAAGGAAACGGATCGCCATGTAGGGAAGTACCGCGGCGAACAGGAAGGCGTAGGGCAGCACCAGGAAGACGGTGCCGATGGAGTCACCGTAGTGGGCCCCGGTGGTGGGGTTGAGCAACTCCGGGTCGATGGCGTTGAGGGAAGTCTCCCAGGTCCCGAGATCCACCGAGGTAAAGATCTGGATCATGATGATCACGGCCGCCAGAGCCATGCCGCAGACCATCACCGTATCGGTCCAGGCCACCGCGGCCAGGCCACCCAGCATGGTATAGATGATGATCACCGATACCATCAGGAAGGCGCTCTGGTTGAGCTCGATGCCCAGCCAGCTGGCACCCAGGAGACCCACCGCCTTGATCTGGCTGGTCAGGAAGACCAGCAGAAGCAGGATGGTGATGAACCCCGCCACCCCCTGCAGCACCCGCCCCATGGCGCCGCCGCCATGGCTCTGGGCGATATACTCGGGAATGGTGTTGCTGCCCATCTCGATTGCCCGGCGCTGCAGGAATCGCGCGAAGTAGAGCACCGCGATCATCATTGCCGGGGCGAAGAAGAAGTTGCCCAGCACCTCGATCGCACCGAACTGGTAGGTCACACCAGGGGATCCCATGAAGCCCCAGCCGCTGAAACCGGTCGCGACGATGGTACCCGCAGCAACGAAGGCACCCAGCGAACGCCCCGCGACCAGAAATCCCCCTTCGTCGCTCTTGTTCATGTATTTCGAGGAGAGGAAGCCGAGGTAGATCAGCAGGCCGAAGGTGAGGATCAACAGTCCCCAGTTGAACATCTTGTAGGCATCCATGGTCACTTCCTCACCTGATGAGCCGCCGACTTCCTCTTCAGCTCCCTGCGGAGATAGGCGGCCCCGGAGTGAATTAACATATAGCATGTCAATATAAGAAAAGTGGTCAATACCCAGGAATTCATCTGCTTAGCCTCTTGTTGTTGATTTGCCATGAAGGAGGGACTGGATCGTTGTTTTTAAGCCAGCATTACCAAGGTATTTCAGATAAAGTAGAGCGCCAATTTGTATAGCTTATGCCCCGATCAAACAATGAAATGGCCCTGCAATGACCAATATCCCCACCGACCTACTGAGGACCTTCGTCACCATCAAGGACCTGGGTGGTTTCACCAGCGCCGGCGAGCTGCTGGGCCGGTCTCAGCCGGCCATCAGCCTGCAGGTCAAGAAACTGGAAGAGATCCTCGACACCAAGATCTTCCTCAGGGGCTCAAGCCTGGAGCTGACCGAGGACGGCGAATACCTCTACCGTGCCGCCAGGCAGATGCTGGAGATCAATGACCAGATCATCGCCAAGGTAAGGGGCGACAACATTTCGGGAAAGGTACGCCTCGGCATCCCCAACGACTTCGAGCTGGCGTTCCTGGCCAAGGCGCTGAGAAACCTGTCGCGGGTCTACCCCAACATCATCGTCGAGGTGGATTGCGAGATCAGCAAGGTGATACTCCAGCGCTACCAGAAGGGACATTACGACATCGCCCTGGCCATGGAGCGGGCCAAGGCGAGCGAGGACAGGGACTCGCGGGACTACCGACTGGAGAGCCTCGAGTGGGTCTTCAAGGAGGGCTATCAGGCCAGCTGCGACGACGAGCCGATTCCCCTGATCGCCTATCCCCAGGGATGTGTCTATCGCTCGATCATGGAGGAGGCACTGCAGGCCCAGCAGCACCCCTATCGCTTCATGTACACCAGTACCAGCCTGCTCGGCATCTTCTCCGCCGTGGAAGAGGGACTCGGCATCACCGCGATGGCACGCTCCGTCATACCGGACCATCTCAGGCATGCCGAAAGCACAGCGGCCCTTCCGGCCCTGGAGCGCGTCTGCATCGGCCTCTACTACAAGGAGCCCGAGCTCAATGTGGCCTCGCGCCACGTGCTGGACTTCCTGAGGTCCGGGATCGCCAACCTGTAAACGGCGACCTGCACAACGCAAGCAGGCCTGCCGGTCAGGGTGATGACCGGCAGGCCTGCTGCCTTCCTTCAGGGGGGCACGCTCCGTCACGACAGCCTCGGGCGTGCCCCCTGGTGGGTGAGGGGCAGGGCCGTCAGGTGCCTGAAACGCTGGGCTTCAGGTTGTCGCCGGAGGCTGCCTGTACCTCCCCTTCGCCATCGACCTCGAGCTTCACATTGGGGTCGGGATCATTGACCACCTTCTCGAGCTCCCTGGTCGCCTGGTCGCGATTGAGCAGGCGGCGAATGGTATTCACGATCATCAGCAGGATCACGATGGAGAACGGGAAGGCGCCGATGATGGTGCCGGTCTGGACCGTATCGACCACTCCGCTCCCGCCGAGGGTCAGCAGCACCGTGGCCACGGCGCCGATGCTGAGCACCAGCACCACCCGGAACCAGGCACCCGCCCGCTTGGGTGCCGAGACGAAGTCCGCCAGGGCGTAGGTACCGGCATCCAGGGAGGTCACGTAGTAGGTGGCGACCAGCACCGTCGCCACCACCAGCAGCAGGCTGCCTACCACCGGGATGGATTCCAGCATGGCGAAGAGGCCGCTGGCGACATCCGCATTCACCGCATCGGTGATGCCCCGCCCACTCTTGTCGTCGTAGTAGATGGCCGCGGAACCCAGCACGCCGATCCACAGCATGACGATCAGGGAGGGGATCACGGTGACGCCGATGACGAACTCGCGCAGCGTGCGTCCCCGGGAGATACGCGCGATGAAGCCGGCCACGAAGGGCGAGAAGGCGATCACCCAGCACCAGATGAACACCGTCCACCAGCCATTCCAGCTCTGCTGCCAGGAGGCCAGCGGCTCGGCCGTGCTCGGTGCATCCGTCCAGAAGCTCATGGGCACGAAGTTGGCGAAGTAGGAGCCGAATGTCTGGGTGACATTGGAGATGATGAACAGCGTAGGCCCGAAGATGAAGGCGGCCACCACCAGCACGACGCTGAGGATGGAGTTCGTCTCACTGATCAGGCGCATCCCCTTGCTGATGCCGAAGAAGGCCGAGATCGCGGCGGCGGTACCCAGACCCACGATGACGAACAGCCAGATGGTTGGCCCGGAGGACACGCCGGTGAACGATGTCAGCCCCGCGGTAAACTGCATGGCGGCAAAGGCGAAGGAGGTGGAGAGGCCCAGGATGGTGGCCATGATCGCCAGCAGTTCCACCACCACGCCGGCACCGCCCCGCGCCCAGCGCGGCAGCAGGTCCACCGTTGCCTCGCGGAAGGTCAGGGTCTTGCCCAGGTTGTGGTGCGAATAGGCGAGGCACACCGCCACGACGCAGTACATGGCCCAGGCGGTGAAGCCCCAGTGGAAATAGGCCCAGACGATGCCACCGCCGGCCACGTTGCCTTCCATCGCCTGGAAGACCGGGCTCTCGTCACGCAGCATGATCGGCTCGGCCACCGACCAGAAGATCAGGCCGATGCCCTGGCCACAGGCGAAGAGCATCGAGTACCAGGCAAAGTTGCTGTATTCGGCCTTCGCCTTGGGGCCACCCAGCCTGACTCGGCTCCCCACCTTGCTGAACACCAGCCAGCCGCAGACCGCCACGGCGAACAGTGAGTAGAGGATGAACAGCCAGGTGAAGCCACCCGTGACATAGGTCCTCAGGTCGAAGATGACCGAGGCGACACCATCGGGATTGCGCAGCACCATCACGATCAGCGCGATGATGGCGATGGGCGGGGCGAACTGGATGACCAGTCGGCCGACGGGAGGCAGGTCGCGTCCCGTGAATCGCGGGACCGTTACCGGTTCTCTTTTAGGCATCTTGATACCTCACTATTGTTGTACTTGGCATCATCCTTGACATCTCGGGCCCCGAGGGTCTCTCGAGGCGACTGACCAGTGACTCAGTTCAAGTGCGACACGATTCCCGAGATGCACTCTTCAAGGATCATCTCTCCCTTTTCGGCCGTTGCCTTCAGCGGCGAGGAGAGGGTGCCGGAGGGCGCCACCCAACTCGGGTCAGGAGGAAAGACGTCGTAGGGAGGGAAGCTGGCCGGCTCCACGTCGACGGCCTTGGACATGTCGACGAGTTCGGGATGAATCTTCAGCATGATCGAGGTTTCCAGCACACCACCATGCTCCACGGCCCAGCCGGTGAAGCCATCCGGGAACACCTTGGCAACAGTCTCGTCGCTGATGAAGTCCCAGTAGGAAAGCAGGTAGATCCTGATCGAGATTCCCTCCGCGCGGCACTTGTTGACCAGCCTGTCGGCCGCCTCACAGAGGTGCATGGAGTTCTCGAAATGCCCGTTGATCAGGATGAATTCGCGATTGCCGTGATTGACATAGGCCTGCAACACATCGAAGACATAGTTCTCAAGTGAAGCCCCCGAGACACAGGTCGTCCCCGGGAAGAAGTTGCCGCCGCCGGACTTCACCTGTGACTTGTAGCCATAGCTGATGGGCGGTGCGACCAGCATGTTGTCGCCGCGAGTCGCCACCTGCTCACCGATATGACTGGGAATCAGCACGTCGGGATTGAGCGACATGTGTGGGCCATGTTGCTCGATGGCACCGACCGGCAGGATGATCCGGCAGCGCCCCTGCTCGGTGAGCGCCTTGTAGGTCATCCAGTCCAGGTTCTCTATCTTGACACTGTTCATCTCGTATTCCCCAGCACGCTATCGTCAAGAAAGGGGGAGCCAAACTCCCCCTTTGTATTCAACACTTTACTTGATGATATTGTGCTCCGGGCCATACGGGAAGCCGGTGATGTTCTCGGCCCCGTGCTCGTTGACCACCAGGATGTCATGTTCCCGATAGCCGCCGGCACCCGGCTGGCCTTCCGGCACCATGATCATCGGCTCCATGGAGACCACCATGTTGGGCTCGAGCACGGTATCGATGTCCTCGCGCAGCTCCAGGCCCGCCTCGCGGCCGTAGTAGTGGCTCAGGGTGCCGAAGGAGTGGCCGTAGCCGAAGGTGCGGTACTTGAGCAGGTCATGCTTGGCGAAGATCTCGTTGAGTTCGTGGGCGATGTCGCAGCAGCGCACGCCGGGCTTGATCAGCTCCTGGCCGCGGCGGTGGACCTCGCAGTTCACCTCCCAAAGGCGCAGGTGCTCATCGGAGGCGTGGCCGAGGAACAGGGTGCGCTCCAGGGCGGTGTAGTAGCCGGAGATCATCGGGAAGGTGTTGAGGCTGAGGATATCGCCTGGCTGCACGCGGCGGCTGGTCACCGGGTTGTGGGCACCGTCGGTGTTGATGCCGGACTGGAACCACACCCAGGTGTCCATCAGTTCGCTGTTGGGGTAGGTCTTGGCGATCTCGCGCACCATGGCGGCCTGACCGGCCAGCGACACCTCGTACTCCGGCACGCCGGCGTAGATGGCATCGCGCACGGCCACGCCACCCACATCGGCGATGCGGGCGCCCTGGCGGATCAGCGCGATCTCCTCGTCGGACTTGATCATGCGCATCTTCATGGTGGGCGCGCCGGCGTCGACCAGCTCCACGTCGCCCAGCACATCCACCAACTTCTGCTTGTTCTGCAGCGTCATGTGGTCGAACTCGACCGCGACGCGGCGCTTGCCTTCGCACAGCTGCTTGACGGCCTTGAAGAAGTTGTCCTTCTGCCAGTCGGTATAGACGATGTTGTCGCCCAGGCGGTTGCGGCGATAGGGCTGGCCACCGTCGATGTTGGCAGTCACCGTGGTGAAGCGATCCTGGGTCACCACCAGGCCGTAGTCGCGGCCGAACTTGCAGTAGACGAAGTCACTGAAGTAGTTGATGTTGTGGTAGGAGGTCAGCACCACCGCATCGACGTCGTTCTGGGCCATGTAGTCGCGCAGGCGCGCCAGGCGGCCCTGCATCTCGGCGTCGGAGAAGGTCGGCGTGACCTTGTCGCCGTTGGGAATCTCGATCAGTGACGGCAGTTTCATGTTGTTGTCTCCTCTGGGTCCGTGGGATCGACTCACCAGCCGGGGCGTCCGCGGCCCTGTCGGTGTCGGCCGCTCTCCCCTTCACTTGTCTGTGTTGTGTCGACTGCTGGTGAATCGAATATGGCCAGAGGCACTCCGCGGGACCAATGACTAGTGCAAATGCCGCCATTGGTGCGGGTAATACACCCTGATTTCAGGGAGTTGCCTGAGTCGCGGGGGAGCCGTCAGCACTCCACACGCCCCGTTGCCGCCCCTTCCCGGGGCGTGGTCCAAGCGTTTGCGAAAAGCGTGGAGAAAGCTGGAAGCGGAAGTGGCCCCACAATGGCGGG
>JAGYKP010000031.1 GCA_018401555.1 Halomonas sp. | reverse complement strand
GCCACATCCCGGCACACGCGTCCACCACTACCGTTGCTCCCTTCCGGGCCTGGCGGGGTTTGCGGTTTGGCGTTGCGGGAGGACCGACGGGGCCACCACAGCGCGACATCGTATCGATGCCGACTCGGCCTGGTTGACGTTGTCGATCAACGTCTTGCCGAGAGCGGGCGCACTATAACAGCGCCACCGGAGGCAAGCAAGAGCGCGCGCCGGCACATTGCAGGATGTCGACCAACGCTGAGTGCTGTAGCATGAGGATTAACCCTTCCTTACGCCATTATCTCTGCACGATACGTCAGGGAGGCTTGCTCATCGCCGAACATAGGAGGCGCCACATGAAAAAGGATCCGAACAAGGGCTATATCGCTCTGCTGGGCTGGAGCCTGAACGCCGTCGAAGCCGCCGAGAACTTCGACCGACGCTACGTCGTGGTGGCGCCGGACTGGGCGGAGGAGTATTGCCAGAAGCATGATATCCCCTACGTGCCGTGGAACTTCGAGCGCTTGAACGACCGCTCCATGGAGATCGCCGAGACGCTCAAGAAGATGGGCGTGGATGTGGCCATCCCCATGTTCGAGGAGACCGTGGAGTGGGCGGGCGCCATCAACTCGGTACTGCTCGACAACCCGCGCCTCTATGGCCAGTCGCTGCTGCTGCGCGACAAGGCGCTGATGAAGCGTCGCGCCCAGCTGGGCGGCATCCGCGTGGGCATCTTCGAGGAAGCCCACGACAAGGAGGATGTCATCCGCTTCCTCAAGCGGGTCAACCAGACCCTGCTCAAGCTCGACGGCGACCCCAACGACCCCATCCACCTCAAGGCCTTCGACAAGGCCGGCTGCCTGGGCCACCGGGTGATCCGTACCCCCGACGAGGTCGATACGATCCCCGACGAGGAGTTCCCGGTGCTGATGGAGTCGCACCTCGACGGCTGGGAGTTCGCGGTCGAGGCGTGGATCCACGACGGCAAGATCGTGTTTCTCAACATCTCCGAGTACGTGACCCTGGGCTACTCGGTGTTCGTGCCGGCCTCCCCGGAGCTCGAGAAGTACCGCCCGCAGATCACCGCCCAGATCGAGAAGCTGATCAAGGCCTTCGATATCGAGTTCGGCCTGATCCACCCCGAGTACTTCGTCACCAACGACGGCGAGATGTACTTCGGCGAGGTCGCCTATCGTCCGCCGGGCTTCAAGGTCTTCGAGCTGCTCGAGCGGGTCTACGGCTTCAATGCCTACCAGGCCAGCATGCTGGTGTTCGACCCCAAGGCCACCACCGAGGAGGTCAAGGCGTTCTTCCCCAGGGAGGTGGTGGATGCCGACGGCTATGCCGGCTGCTTCGGGGTCTATCCGCGGCGCCGGGTGGTCAGCAAGCTGGAGATTCCCGAGGAGGTCGAGGACGACCCCTACTTCGAGTCCCACGAGCTCACCGCCCCCATGGAGGAGACCGTCACCAAGCGCACGGCCTTCGGCACCCACTGGGGTCTGATCTACTTCAAGGGCGACGAGGCGGCGCGCATGAAGGAGCTGCTCAAGCATATGGAAGAGCTTGATTTCTATGTGTGAGCTTGATTTCTGCGCGTGATCTAGGCTGTCATGTAATGCATGACAGCCGGACGACAAGGATTCAGCGTGACGACGCAAGATGAGACACATCCGGGTGGCGGCGAGACGCCACCCGACGATGCCAAGCTGCGCGGCCTGCTGGACAAGCTCGATGAGGCGACCGCCCTGCTCAAAGGTGCACGCGACTTCGCCAAGCCCGGCAAGCTACCGCGGGTGCTGGACACGGCACGCCGCGTGCTGCTTCAGGAGGGTGGCGCCGCCGCCATCGAGACACGCGCCCAATCCCTGGAGCAGGCCGGCGTGTTCGCCGGCTCCGACTGGGAGACCCCGCAGTACCTGCTGCCCACGCTGACGACCCATGCGCTGAAGAGCGCCGACCCCAACATGGTGGTCATCGAGGCGCTCAGCGAACTTCGCCTGCTGGCGGTGGCCAAGGGGGAGTACCTGCACCCCATGGTCTCCGCCGAGCAGGCGCACCACTACCTGACCCAGGTGATGGCCATCAATCTGTGGCTGCTGTTCGGCGCGCCCAACGAGGCCGAACGGGAGACCCAGGGCCGCCTGGCCAATATCCCCCGCCACCTGTTTCACCACCTGGCCGAGCGCATCGGCTACGAACATATCGTCGACAGCCTGATCGAGGAGATCTGGCGCATCCTGCAGCAACGGCCCATCCAGGTGGAGCCGGTCAAGCAGATGATCACCCAGATCGCGCTTTGCCAGACCAACCCGGATATCGATCTCGGCGCCAGCGGCCAGGGCGCCGACCGCCTGGTCAGTTCGCTGTTCGGCCCTACCTGGGCCTGCCGTGAGGATCCGGGCATCGACGTCTACCGCGAGCGGCTCGCCAGCATGGACAGCGCCGCCCTGCAGGGTGAGGCCACCGGTTTCGCCCGGGCGATGCATGATACCGGCCTGGTATCGCCCTATCACAGCGTGCTGCTGCGCCACCTGCTGGATCACGGTGACCACCTGCTGGCCGAGGCACTGGGCCTCTCCGCCACCGGCCGCGACTGCCTGCTGTGCTATCGTGAGCTGGTCTCGGCGCTGATCCGCGGCGGCGTGCACCCGGCCACTCCCCAGGCCGCCTACGGCCTGGCCCTGACCCTCGAACGCGGCATCCTCTACCAGCCCCCGGTGGCCCCGGCCATGTGGCGCCAGTTGAGCCTGACGCTCTCCGAATGGTCACAGTCACGGCTCAACCTGGCCTTCGGCGAGGCGATCTCGCCGCGAGCCAGGCTGCTCGAAGGGGTGCTGTGCATGCTCGGCCAGCCACTGGGTGTGGGCCAGGGCAA
>JAGYKP010000030.1 GCA_018401555.1 Halomonas sp. | reverse complement strand
TGGTAGCGCGTTGCAATGGGGTTGCAAAGGTCGCAGGTTCGAATCCTGTCGCTCCGACCAGAAACATCTGTAAAAACGGTCAC
Organism: Halomonas sp.; assembly: GCA_018401555.1. Taxonomy (GTDB): domain Bacteria; phylum Pseudomonadota; class Gammaproteobacteria; order Pseudomonadales; family Halomonadaceae; genus Halomonas. Next base: position 6,688 of record JAGYKP010000030.1, on the reverse strand, counting down.
TTAGCTCTCAGAGCAAGTGGCCGTTTTTCGTTGGCATCTGCCTCAGGTAGCAAATAGGTAGCAATCGTCGGAAACTCCCAGCAACGCTGAGCACCCTCACCTACCCAGTGCTCGCCCCCTATCCTCTTCCCCTCGCAAGCTCTGTGTCTGCCCTCCCAAACAACCTACCCAGCCTACTGACAAAACCGACACCTCCCCACTGTATCCCCTCCTCCTTGGTAGACTTAGGGTGCTAAGCTCCATCCCAGGCAACAGCCAGCCACAAGAAGCCGGCAGCCGATCGCAGCGACACGCAGACACGTGGGGAACACATGGACGTATTCGAGTTCAGGGACAAGCTAGTCAACGACTACCGTGACTTCACTCGCTCCTTCATCCAGCCCAAGGCGAAAGACATCAATGCCTTCCTGGACAGTGAGTACGGAGGCGGCCGCTACTGGCCTTCCCCGCTGATCCAGATCAACCCCTCCTACGTCACCGAGGGGACGGTGGAGTCGCTCGCTGCCCAGAGCATACTTCACCCGCGCACCGCGGCGATCTTCCGTTTCAACAAGAGCGAGAACTCTCCGGGGGTGCCGGCATCGCTCTATAAACACCAGCGCCAGGCCATCGACTGCTGTCAGCGCTCTGAGCCCTATGTCGTCACCACGGGCACTGGCTCGGGCAAGTCGCTCGCCTACTTCATTCCGATGGTGGATGCGATCCTCAAGGCCATGGAGGAGGATCCCACGCCTCGGATCCGGGCCATTGTCATCTACCCCATGAATGCCCTGGCCAACAGTCAGCGCGAGGAGCTGGAGAAGTTCCTTGCCGACTTCCCCAGCGATGGCAAGCCGGTCACCTACGCTCGCTACACCGGCCAGGAGAGCCAGGAGGAGCGTGAGCGGATCAAGGAGAATCCGCCCGATATCATCCTCACCAACTACATGATGCTCGAGCTGTTGATGACGAGGCAGAACGAGCGCGACAAGGCGGTCATCCGGCATGCCGACGGCTTGCAGTTCCTCGTCCTGGATGAGCTGCACACCTACCGCGGCCGCCAGGGCGCCGATGTGGCCATGCTGGTTCGGCGAGTGCGTGAGCGCATGAACCCTGAGCTGGTCTGCATCGGCACCTCAGCCACCATGGCTACCGATGGCAGCCGAGAAGACCGCCAGGCCAAGGTCGCCGAAGTGGCCAGCAAGCTGTTCGGCCAGAAGGTCCCGGCCAGCAACATCATCGGCGAGACGCTCCAGCGACAGATTCCCGGCGACATGCCCACGCAAGAGGCACTGACGAAGGCGCTCAGCACCCCTTTGGCCGACAAAGCCACCTTCAAGGAGCTACGCCAGCACCCGGTAGCTGCCTGGGTGGAGCTCACCCTGGGTATCGTCTGGGAGGATGGCTGGATACGTGCCAAGCCCAAGACGCTCGAGGAAGCTGCCAGCCTGCTGGCCGAGGCATCGGGCCAGGATTCAGGCCATTGCCAGGCTTACCTCGCACGCTTTCTGCTACTGGCCTACCGCGCCCGGGATATCAACGACAATCCACTGTTCGCCTTCCGTCTGCATCAGTTCATCTCGGGGGCCGGTAACCTCTACGCCACCCTGGAAGCCCCCGGCAAGCGACATCTCGATCTCCACGGCCAGCAGTTCGTGCCCGGCGACCGCAACCGACGCTTCTATACCGTCCACTTCTGCCGCGGCTGCGGTCAGGAGTACTACCCGGTATGGCACGACGCCTCCCCGGAGACCGGCGAGATGGGTTTCCAGCCACGGGATATCAAGGAGACCGCTAAGGGCGAGGAAGAGACCACCTTCGGCTTCCTGATGCTCGGGCACTGGAACGAAGAGGACTATCCGGAGAACTGGCTGGACTTCAAGAAGGATCCCCCGAGGCTCAAGCCCCACTACAAGAAGTACCGCCCCCAGGAGGTCCATGTGCTCCCGGACGGCACCCAGGGCCTGGAGGGGGAGCGTGGCTTCTATATTCCCGGCGGATTCCGTTTCTGCCTGGCCTGCGGTCAGGCCCATACAGCAGGTCGGGACTGGACGCGCCTCGGCTCGCTCTCCGCTGAGGGCCGCAGCTCCGCCACCACGACCCTGACGCTCTCCTCGCTACGCTACCTGTTGGGCGCAGAGAACGAGCTGGCCGACGAGGCCCGCAAGCTCCTCGGCTTCAGCGACAACCGTCAGGATGCCGCCCTGCAGGCCGGCCATTTCAACGATTTCATGCAGATCCTGCTGGTGCGCGCCGGTATCCTCGCCTCCCTGGATGGCGGCAGTAATACCGAGCTCACCGACCAGGACCTGGCACAGCACATCTTCAACTCTTTGGGCCTGAACAGCGGCGACCCCATGGTGCGCGCCGACTTCCTGGAAAACCCGGATGCTCGAGCGCCCCATGCACGCCGCGGCGCCGAAGAAGCCATGCGCAACGTGCTGGGCTACCGCGCCTATCACGATCTCCGGCGCGGATGGCGCTACACCGTCCCCAACCTGGAGCAGGTCGGTCTGTTGAAGATCGAATACGGTGGCCTGGATGAACTCGCCGAGTTACAGGAGTTCTGGGACAAGGCGCCGCCCATGCTGGCCAAGGCCGAGCCCGAAGTACGCTTCAAGGTCACCAAGCTGGTGCTCGACGTGCTGCGCAAGAACCTCTGCCTGCACACACGCTACCTCGATCATCAGGAGCATGAGAAGTTCGTCAACGCCGCCTATACCCACCTCACCGAGAAGTGGCGGCCGGGCGACGTTCGCGATATGGCCAAGGCCAACTACGCCATCACCGGCCCCAGGCCCAAGCACCGCGAGTTCGACCTGGTTTCCCTGGGCAGTCGGTCCCGCCTGGCCCAGGAGCTCAAGAAGCCGGCCATCTGGGGCAGTGCCCCCTTCACCCCACTCGACGACAAGAACTGGCCTGAGCTGATCGATGCTCTACTCACGGCCCTCGAAGAATACGGCCTGATCCTGTCGGACGAGATCGACCAAGACCTCAAGGGCTACCAGCTGGTGGGTGAAGCCCTGATCTGGAAGCGCGGCTCGGGTGAGCCGGAGCGCGATCCGCTGGCGCCTGCCGCCAGCCAGAACCCCTACTTCACAGAGCTCTACCAAGCCGTTGCCCAGAGCCTCACTCAGCAGCACCAGGACTGGTTCCAGTTCATGGCCCATGAGCACACGGCCCAGGTGGACCCGGAGGACCGTGAGGAACGTGAGCGCGACTTCCGCAGTGGCGACCTGCGCGTGATGTTCTGCTCGCCCACCATGGAGTTGGGTGTCGATATCAGCTCGCTCAACACTGTCTATTTGCGCAACGTACCGCCCACGCCGGCCAACTATTCCCAGCGCAGCGGTCGCGCCGGCCGTTCGGGCCAGCCCGCCCTAGTCATCACCTACTGCGCAGCTCAGAGTCCCCACGATCAGTACTTCTTCCGCGATCCGCGGCGCATGGTGCATGGGCAGGTCACCCCGCCCATGCTCGACCTCGCCAACGAGGAGCTGGTCAGCAGCCACCTCTATGCCACCTGGCTCGCCGAAACCGGTGTCAGGCTGCCATCGGCGATCAACGAGCTGATAGATGTCGCCAAGGACAATCAGCCACTGATGGAGGACTACGCCCAGGATCTGAGCCGAGGTGTCGCTCTCAAGGGCGCCCAGCGCCGCGGGGCTCGCCTGATAAGGCTTCTGGGTAACGAGCTGGCGCCGGCCCAAGATGTCTGGCTCTCCAGGGAAGAACCGCTGGAGACCGCCGCTGCTCGCTGGGCGCAGGATCAACTTAACCAGGCCATGGGGACGTTCAACGACTGCTTCAATCGCTGGCGCGAGCTCTATACCTCCACCCTCAGCCAGATCGAGGAAGCCTCCAAGCTGATGACCAACCCGGGCAGCACCAAGCGGGAGCGAGAGGTCGCCAAGCGCCGCTTCGACGAGGGTTCCGTCCAGTTGAGCCTGCTCCAGGACAACAGCAAGCGCCAGTCGGATTTCGAGACCTACCGTTACCTGGCCGGACAAGGCTTCCTGCCCGGTTACAACTTCCCGCGCCTGCCGCTGGCTGCCTTCATTCCAGGCACCCGCAAGGGACGCCGGGAGAGCCACAGCCGTGTGCTCTCGCGCCCGCGCTTCCTGGCCATCTCCGAGTTCGGCCCGCTCAGCCTGATCTACCACGAAGGCCAGCAGTACCGCGTCAAGCGGGTGATCCTGGGCGCGGTCAAGCAGCAACAGATGAATGAAGCCAGGCTGCCCGAACAGCAGGTCCGGCTCTGCCCCCACTGCGGCTACGGTCACTTCAACGAGCAGCTCGACCTCGACCTCTGCGTGGCCTGCAGCACGCCACTGGCCGAAGCCAAGCAGGTACATAATCTCTTCCGGATTGAAAACGTCGCCACTCGGCCCGTCACGCGGATTACCTGCGACGAGGAGGAGCGCATGCGCCAGGGTTACGACCTGCGCACCACGCTCCAGTACCCCGAGGAAAATGGCCAGCTCAAGGTAGTCCGCAGCGAGATGCGCCAATGCGATAACCCGCTCGCCGAGATGGAGTATGCCCAGCAGGCTCACCTGTGGCGCATCAACCTTGGCTGGAAGCGGCGCAAGAACACCGCCATCGACGGTTTCATGATCGACCCCATCAACGGCAACTGGATCAAGGACGAAGAGCAGGAAGCCGATGACGACGATGCCGATCAGCCCGTCAATCAGCGCCAGCGGATCTCGCCCTACGTGGCCGACCGCCGCAACGCCCTGGTGATACGCCCCAAGCTGGAGATGTCACCCACCACTGCGGCCACCCTGCAATACGCCATCAAACGGGGCATCGAGCTCAACTTCCAGCTCGAGGAGAGCGAGCTGATGGCCGAGCCGCTGCCTAGTCCCCAGGAGCGCAACGCCCTGCTCTTCTACGAGGCCGCCGAAGGGGGCGCCGGTGTACTGACGCGCCTGGCCACTGACCCCACGGCATGGCAGAGCGTCGCCATTACTGCCCTTGAGCTGATGCACTGGCAGCGCGCTGACGACGCCATGCCCTGGCACCAGCAAGCTGTGTCGAATTGGCACAACATATCGGATGACTGCGAGGCGGGCTGCTACCGCTGCATCCTCAGCTATTTTAACCAGCCAGATCACAGCCTGATCGACCGCCAGGATAAGGAAGCGTTGGCCTGGCTGGCGCAGCTCACCGATCTCACCCTGGACACTGGTGCCGGCGGCCATACCCCGGCCGATCAGAGCGACCGCCTTCGCCGCGCCAGTGGCAGCACCCTGGAGCAGGCCTGGCTTGACGCCTTGAACACCCATCACCTGCGCCAGCCCGATGCCGCCCAGCCCTATCTCGAAGCCTTCGGCGTGCGTCCGGATTTCGCCTACCGCGACAGCCGTGCGTTGATCTTCGTCGACGGGCCCCATCACGACAGCGCAGAACGCCACATGGTCGATGAGCGCCAGACCCGGGACCTGGAGGATGCCGGCTTCCTGGTGCTTCGCTTCCCCAAGGTGACCACCCGCTGGCCCGCGATCTTCGCCAGTCACCCTGAGGTCTTCGGCTCAATGGCGGCTTCTGACCAAACCACCGACGAGGAACAGCCCTGATGAATGCGCCCATGACGCGGTCCGACTTCACGCCCGGTAGCATCGTCAAGGCTCGCGGCCGCGAGTGGATTGTGCTGCCGGAGTCCAGCGACGAGGATCTCTACCTGCGCCCTCTGGGTAGCGGCGAAGAGGACCGAGTTCGCCTGCTGGCCGCCCTGGAAGCCGTGGAGCAGGCGCTGTTCCCCGCTCCCGACCCGGCCGAGGCTCGCCACGGTAGCCGGCAGTCAGGCCTGCTACTGCGCGATGCGCTGCTGCTCAAGCTGCGCGCCGGGGCTGGCCCCTTCCGCGCCATCGGCAACCTCGCCTTCGAGCCCCGCGCCTACCAGCTGGTGCCGCTCTTGATGGCGCTGCGTCTTCAGGTGCTACGCCTGCTGATTGCCGATGATGTCGGGATTGGCAAGACCATCGAGGCGGGGCTGATCGTGCGCGAACTGATCGACCGGGGCGAGATAAAGGGCTTTACAGTGCTCTGTCCGCCGCACCTGTGCGAACAGTGGCAGGAAGAACTCGCCGAGAAGTTTCACCTGAGACCCGAGATCGTCAGCCGCCACAGTGCCGCCCGTCTCGAGCGCGACCTGCTGCAGAGCGAGTCAATCTTCCAACGCTACCCCTACACCGTGGTCAGCCTCGACTACATCAAGTCCGATCGCCGCCGCGACGAGTTCTTCAACAGCTGCCCGGATTTCGTCATCGTCGACGAGGCCCATACCTGCGTGCAGAGCAGTGCCCAGTCACGCCACCAACGCTACACATTGCTGCGCGGCCTCGCCGAGGACACCAGCCGCCACCTGCTGCTGCTCACCGCCACCCCCCACAGCGGCGACGAGGAAGCCTTCCGCAACCTGCTGGGGCTGCTCGACCCCGCCTTCGCCAAGCTGGAGCGTCTCGACGACACCCGTAACCCCCTGCGCCAGCGCCTGGCTCACCATATGGTCCAGCGCCGCCGCCAGGACATCGCCGAGTGGCGGGACAACACGCAGTTCCCCGATCGTGAAGTAGGCGAAACCGCCTACCGCATGCAGGGCGAGTGGCAGGCACTCTTCCAGGAAGTGGTGGACTATGCCCGCGAACTGGTCGACCGCGCCGAAACCCTCGATCATTTCAGCCAGCGTCTGCACTGGTGGGCT
>JAGYKP010000029.1 GCA_018401555.1 Halomonas sp. | reverse complement strand
GCAGGAGGGCTTCGGCGATCCCAAGTACCGCCCCTGCCCGCTGCTCAAGCGCATGGTCGATGCCGGCTATCTGGGACGCAAGACGGGCCGTGGCTTCCACGTCTACAGCTGATCCCGACAAAAGAGGGGATTGCCGCCCAACCAAGCGTTCGCTAGGGTTGGGCGGTATCGTCTCAACACCGTCTCAATTCCGTCCCAACAACAACCCCACAGGAGTCCCCATGAGCGAGTCCCTGATCGAGGTAGTCGACAACGCCGGCATCGTGCGCCTGACCATCAACCGTCCCAAGGCCCTGAACGCCCTGAACACGGCCGTGCTGGCCGAGCTGGAGCGGGTGCTGGCCGGGCTCGAGGGCCGTGCCGACCTGCGCGCGGTGGTGATCACCGGTGCCGGCGAGAAGTCCTTCGTGGCCGGCGCCGATATCGCCGAGATGCGCGAGAAGACTCCGGAAGAGGCCCGCGACTTCGCCCGCCAGGCACTGGATACCTTCAAGCGCCTGGAGACCCTGCCGGTGCCCACCGTGGCGCTGGTCAACGGTTTCTGCCTGGGCGGCGGTTGCGAGCTGGCGCTGGCCTGCGACTGGGCGGTGGCCAGCGACAACGCCATCTTCGGCCAGCCCGAGGTGCTGCTCGGCGTGATTCCCGGCTTCGGCGGCACCCAGCGCCTGCCGCGCCGCGTCGGCCCGGCCATGGCCATCGACCTGTGCACCACCGGGCGCAAGATCGATGCCAATGAGGCCCTGCGCATCGGCCTGGTCAACCGCGTGATGCCCCAGGCCGAGCTCGAGGGCTACGTCGAGGAGCTCACCAAGCAGCTGGGCGGTAACGGCCCGCAGTCGGTGCGCGCCGCCAAGCAGGCGATCCACGACGGCATGGACCAGGACCTCGACAGCGCCCTGGCGCTGGAGAACGCCCTGTTCGCCTTCTGCTTCGCCGGCGCCGAGCAGACCGAGGGCATGAGCGCCTTCGTCGAGAAGCGCAAGCCGAACTTCTGATTCCGCGACGTTTCAGTGGGAGACAGTCGGCCGTGGCAGCGATGCCACGGCCGCGCTGTTTTCACCTCTTCAGCGACTGCATGTCGATGACGAAGCGGTAGCGCACGTCACCCTTCTGCATGCGCTCGAAGGCGGTATTGATCTCCTGGATATCGATCATCTCCACGTCGCAGGTGATGCCCTGTTCGGCGCACAGGTCGAGCAGCTCCTGGGTCTCCGGGATGCCGCCGATCAGCGAGCCGGCCAGCACGCGACGCTTGAAGATCAGGTTGAAGCCTTCCACCGCCGGTTCGATGGGGTCCATCAGACCCACCAGGATATGGGTGCCGTCGTAGCGCAGCGTGGCCAGGTAGGGATTGAGGTCGTGCTGCACCGGCACGGTGTCGAGCATGAAGTCGAAGGTCTCGGCCACGGCCTCCATCTGGGCCTCGTCGCTGGAGACGACCACATGGTCGGCGCCATGGCGCTTTGCCTCCTCCACCTTGGCCTCGGAGCGGGTGAACACCGTCACCTCGGCGCCCAGCGCCTTGGCCAGCTTGACCCCCATGTGGCCGAGGCCGCCCATGCCGATCACCCCGACCTTGTGGCCGGCTTTCACGCCGTAGTGCCTGAGCGGCGAGTAGGTGGTGATGCCGGCGCACAGGATGGGCGCGGCGGAGGGAAGATCGATGCCCTCCGGCATGCGCAGCACGAAGTGCTCGCTGACCACGATGGAATCAGAGTAGCCGCCCTGGGTGAGGCTGCCGTCGTGGCGGTCGTCGCTGCCGTAGGT
>JAGYKP010000028.1 GCA_018401555.1 Halomonas sp. | reverse complement strand
TTCAAGCCGATCAACGACAGCCTGGGCCATGCGGTCGGCGACCGGGTGCTGGTGGAAGTGGCCCGGCGGCTGTCCCGCGCGTTGCGCCTGGGCGATACCCTGGCGCGCCTGGGTGGCGACGAGTTCGTGGTGCTGCTGCCCTCGCTGGAGAACGAGGAGCAGGCCCAGGGGGTCGCCGACCGCCTGCTGGCGCTGGTCGCCAGGCCTTACCGGGTGGCGGGCCACGAGCTCCACCTGACCAGCAGCATCGGGATTGCCATCGGGGATGATGAGCTGGAGAACCCGCTGATGCTGATCCAGCAGGCCGACATGGCGATGTACAAGGCCAAGCAGCAGGGCCGTAACGCCTATCAATGGTTCACGCCGGAGATCACCGCGCGGGTCAACGAGCGGGTGGCGCTGCGTCACGACCTGCAGGAGGCGATCGACAACGACCAGCTCGCGCTGCACTACCAGCCCCAGCTCGACCGCGAGGGGCGGGTAGTGGGGGTGGAGGCGCTGCTGCGCTGGGCACACCCCGAACGCGGCGTCATCTCACCCGGCACCTTCATTCCCCTGGCCGAGGAGACCGGCCAGATCATTCCCATCAGCCAGTGGGTGTTGCGCCGGGCCTGCCGCGACCTGCTGGTGCTGAGTGGAGACGGCCATGCCCAGCTGTCGATGTCGGTGAACCTGTCACCACTGCAGTTCCATCGCGCCAACTTCCTGGCCAGCCTGCGTGAGGCGCTCGCCGAGAGCCGCCTGCCCGCCGCGCGTCTGACCCTGGAGCTCACCGAAGGCATCCTGATGGACGACACCGAGGCCGCCATCGATACCCTGCATGCGCTGCGCGGGATGGGGGTCGGCGTGGAGATCGACGACTTCGGTACCGGCTACTCGAGCCTGAGCTATCTCAAGCACCTGCCGATCAATACCGTCAAGATCGACCGCAGCTTCGTCAGCGAAGTGACACAGAGTGCTGATGATGCCGCCATCGTCCAGGCCATCATCGCCATGGCCCACCACCTGGGCCTCATGGTGGTGGCCGAGGGCATCGAGGAGGAGGCCCAGCGGCAGTTCCTGCTGGAGCATGGTTGCGATCGCTTCCAGGGCTTCCTGCTGGGGCGCCCCATGCCGCTGGATGATCTCAAGGCCTGGCTGGATCGGCGCTAGTTGCCGCCACCGAGGGTCAGGCGCAGGGCCTGCAGGCCGTCGAGCTGGATGGTGACCTCATCGGTGAACAGCGGATGACCGTCGAGGCGGATATCCAGGGTAGCCTCGGCGCCGCGGTAGGCGATGGAGGTGGCGATCTCGGCCTCGCGGCTCACCGGCGCCAGGGGGCCGTACTCCACCCCGGTCACCTCCACGGCATCGAAGCCGCGCTCGGCGAACTCCGCCTCGATCCCCTGCTTGATGGCGATGCCGTAGTAGAAGTAGAGCCCGCCGTAGGCGATACCGCCGAGCAGGACGAGATAGAAGACGAAGCGGCCCATGAGCTGACTCCCTGGTGGCCTGAGCAGGATTCCGTAGCGTGCAGTGTACCCCAGCACCGGGCGACTGCGCAGGCGCTGGTGTCCTGCCGTGGCTATGCCACAATGGCGCCCCTCGAGTCGGTGGCAAAGCGGCGAGCCAGCAGGAGAATGATCATGCATAGCAACCACGATGCCCGCCGTCGCCTGGGACGCTTGACCGCGCTGCTCGCCGAGTGGCAACCGCTGTGGCAGC
>JAGYKP010000027.1 GCA_018401555.1 Halomonas sp. | reverse complement strand
GGCTGTTGGCCATCATCGGGAACTTGCCGACCTTGACCTTTGTCTTGTCTCCACCAGCAGCTTCTATGGCCTGTTCCTGCGTCAGTCCCACGCCTGCGATTTCGGGCGCGGTGTAGACGACGTTGGGGATCACATCGTGGTTCACGATGCCGGTCTGCCCGGCGATGTTCTCGGCCACGGCGATGCCTTCGTCCTCGGCCTTGTGCGCCAGCATCGGGCCGCGCACGCAATCGCCGATGGCGTAGACGCCTGGCACGCTGGTGCGGCAATGGTCGTCGACCTGGATGAAGCCGCGCTCGTCGGTATCCACGCCCACGCCGTCGGCTACCACACCCTGGGTGTAGGGCTTGCGACCGACACAGACGATCAGCTTGTCGAAGGTCATCTCCTGGTCATTGTCACCGTCGCTGTACTTGACGACCACCTCCTCGCCCTTGACCTCGGAGCCGGTGACCCGCGCCCCCAGCTTGATGTCCAGGCCCTGCTTCTTGAGCAGCTTCTGGGTCTCCTTGGCGATGGCGCCGTCCACCATCGGCAGGAAGCTGTCCATGGCCTCGAGCACGGTGACCTCGGAGCCCAGGCGGTTCCAGACGCTGCCCAGCTCCAGGCCGATCACGCCGGCTCCGATCACGCCCAGGCGCTTGGGGGTCTCGGTGAATTCCAGGGCACCGGTGGAATCGACGATGATGTCATCGGTGAGCGGGGTCGGCGGGATCTCCACCGGCACCGAGCCGGCGGCGATAATGATGTTGTCGGCTTCAAAGGTGGTGGCCTTGCCATCCTGGTCGGTGACCTCGACCTGCTTGCTGCCGGTCACCTTGCCGGTGCCCTCGATGCCGGTCACGCCGTTGGCCTTGAACAGGCCGGCGATGCCACCGGTGAGGTTCTTCACGATCTTGTCCTTGCGGGCGATCATCTTCTTGACGTCCATCTGGACGTCGCCGGCCTGGATGCCCATGTCATCGAAGTCATGCTTGGCCTCGACGAACTTGTGGGAGGCCTCGAGCAGCGCCTTGGAGGGGATGCAGCCCACGTTGAGGCAGGTACCGCCGAAGACCACCTTGCCTTCCTTGCCGATCCACTTCTCGACACAGGCGGTCTTGAGTCCCATCTGGGCGGCACGAATGGCGGCCACGTAGCCGCCGGGGCCCGCACCGATCACGATCACATCATACTTGTCGGCCATGTTGACTCCTGTTGCATGTCTTGGGTTCAGGCGCCGCCGGGATCAGCCGGCGGCTCGTGCCGCTCAGATGTCCAGTAGCAGGCGCGCCGGATCTTCCAGAAGCTCCTTGATGGTAACCAGGAACTGCACGGCGTCCTTGCCATCGATCATGCGGTGGTCATAGGAGACCGCCAGGTACATCATCGGGCGAATCTCGACCTTGCCATTGACCGCCATGGGACGCTCCTGGATCTTGTGCATGCCCAGGATGGCGGTCTGCGGCGGATTGATGATCGGCGTGGACATCAATGAACCGAAGATGCCGCCATTGGTGATGGTGAAGGTGCCGCCCTGCATCTCGTCGATGCCGAGCTTGCCGTCACGGGCCCGCTTGCCGAAATCCACGATGCCCTTCTCGACGTCGGCGATCTTCATGCTGTCGGTGTCGCGCAGCACCGGTACCACCAGGCCGCGGTCGGTGGAGACCGCCACGCCGATGTCCTGATAGCCGTGATAGACGATGTCGGTGCCGTCGATGGAGGCGTTGACGTCCGGGAAGCGCTTGAGTGCCTCGCTGGCCGCCTTGACGAAGAAGCCCATGAAGCCGAGCTTGACGTCGTGGGTCTTGACGAAGGTGTCCTTGTACTGGGCGCGCAGGTCCATGACTGCGCCCATGTCCACCTCGTTGTAGGTGGTCAGCATGGCGGCGGTCTGCTGGGCCTGGACCAGGCGCTTGGCGATGGTCTGGCGCAGACGGCTCATCGGCACGCGCTTCTCGGGGCGCTCGCCCTCGACGGCGGGTGCCGCGGCGGCGGCCTTGGCGGCACCACCAGAGGCCTTGGCGGACTTGCTGGCCGAGCCTTCCTTCACGGCGCGCTGCACGTCCTCCTTGAGGATGCGCCCGCCCTTGCCGGTGCCCTCGATGCGGCTGACGTCGAGGTCATGCTCGGCGACCAGCTTGCGGGCGGCCGGCGCGAGGATCTTGTCGCCCACCTTCTCGTCGCTGGCGCCGTCATCGGCGGAGGCCGCCGGCTCGGCGTCGGCGGAAGTGCCCGCCTCGCCGCCGGCGCCCTCGGCAAAGATCGCCAGCACCTGCTCGGAGGTGACCTGGCTGCCCTCTTCGGCCTTGATCTCGGTGAGCGCGCCGTCGGCCGGGGCGACCACCTCGAGCACCACCTTGTCGGTCTCGATCTCGGCCAGCACCTCGTCGCGCTTGACCGCTTCACCGACCTGCTTGTTCCAGCTGGCCACGGTGCCTTCCTGGATGGATTCGGGGAAGGTCGGCGCCTTGACCTCATGCTGCTGGCCGCCGCCCGCGGCGGGCGCGTCGGCCTTGGCATCATCCTGCTTGGCGGACTTGGCATCGGCCTTGCCTTCATCCTTGGCCGCCGGCTTGTCGCCGGCGCCCTCGCCGAGCTTGCCCAGCACCTGCTCGGAGGCCACGGTGTCGCCCTCTTCCGCCAGCACCTCGCTGAGCACGCCGGCCTCGGGGGCCAGCACCTCGAGCACCACCTTGTCGGTCTCGATCTCGACGATCAGCTCGTCACGCTCGACGCTGTCGCCCGGCTTCTTGTGCCAGGCCGCTACGCTGCCCTCGGCGACGGATTCCGGAAAGGTTGGGGCCTTGATATCGGTAGCCATGTCGTATCCCTTGTCTGTTCTCTACTCGTCCCGGTGGGCGCCTTACAGATTGAAGGCGTCTTCCACCAGCTGGCGCTGCTGTTCGGTATGCACGGACATGTAGCCCGCCGCGGGTGCCGCCGATGCCGGGCGGCCGGCAAACTTGAGCTTGCCTCCCAGGCCGTCCTTGAGCATGTCAGCCACGGCACGCATGTGGTGCTGGCTCGGATACCAGGCGCCCTGGTTGAGCGGCTCCTCCTGGCACCAGACGATATCGGTGACGTTGGTGTAGTCCTGGATCGCCTCGAACAGCTCCTCCTTGGGGAAGGGGTAGAGCTGCTCCACGCGCAGGATGGCCACGTCGTCCCGGGCGTTCTCCTCGCGCCAGGCCGCCAGATCGTAGTAGACCTTGCCGGCACACAGGATGATGCGCTCCACCTTGGCCGCCTCGAGGTTGGCCTGGTCGGGCAGCACCATCTGGAACTTGCCCTCGGCGAGCTGATCGAGGCTCGAGGTGGCGTCCTTGTGACGCAGCAGGCTCTTGGGAGACATCACCACCAGCGGCTTGCGCACCTTGCGAATCACCTGGCGACGCAACAGATGGAAGATCTGCGCCGGGGTGGTGGGCACGCAGACCTGCATGTTGTGCTCGGCGCACATCTGCAGGAAGCGCTCCAGGCGCGCGGAGGAGTGCTCCGGGCCCTGTCCCTCGTAGCCGTGGGGCAGCAGCATGGTCAGGCCACACAGCCGCCCCCACTTGGTCTCGCCGGAGGAGATGAACTGGTCGACCACCACCTGGGCGCCGTTGAAGAAGTCGCCGAACTGCGCCTCCCAGATCACCAGGTCATTGGGTGCGGTCGTGGCATAGCCATACTCGAAGCCGAGCACGGCCTCCTCGGAGAGGAAGGAGTCGTGGATGGTGAAGCGTGGCTGTCCGTCGGCCATGTGCTGCAGGGGCACGTAGGCGCTGCCGTCCTTCTGGTTGTGCACTACCGCGTGGCGGTGGGAGAAGGTGCCGCGACCGACGTCCTGACCGGTGATGCGCACCGGGTGCCCATCGTCGAGCAGAGTGGCATAGGCCAGGGTCTCGGCGAACCCCCAGTTGAGGGCCCGGCCGCCGGCCTGCATCTTGCGGCGATCCTCGTAGATCTTGGCCACCTGACGCTGGACCTCGACCCCGTCGGGGATATCGCACATCTTCGCCGCCAGCCGCTGCAGCTTCTTCATCGGCACCGAGGTGTCGGCGTGGCCGGTCCACTCGTGTCCCAGGTAGGGCTTCCAGTCGACGAACAGCGAGGTGTTGGGCTCCTGGACCAGGGCATTGGCCACATGGTTGCCGGCCATCAGGTCCTCGCGATAGGTCTCGATCATCGCCTTGGCCTCGTCCTCGGTGAGCACGCCCTGCTCTACCAGACGCTGCGCGTAGACGGCCCGCGAGGAGGGGTGATCCTTGATCTTGCGGTACATCATCGGCTGGGTGCCGCTGGGCTCGTCGGCCTCGTTGTGACCGCGGCGGCGGTAGCACACCAGGTCGATCACCACGTCCTTCTTGAACTGCTGGCGGTAGTCGAGCGCCACCTGGGTCGCGTGCAGCACCGCGTCGGGATCATCGCCGTTGACGTGGAAGATCGGCGCCTGGACCATCTTGGCGATATCGGTGCAGTACTCGGTGGAACGCGAGTCCTCGGGATGCGAGGTGGTGAAACCGACCTGGTTGTTGATGACGATGTGCAGCGTGCCGCCGGTCTTGTAGGCACGGGTCTGGGACATCTGGAATGTCTCCATGACCACACCCTGACCGGCGAAGGCGGCGTCGCCGTGCACATTGATCGGCAGCACCTTGGTGCCGTCGCTGTCGTCACGGCGGTCCTGGCGGGCACGCACCGACCCCTCGACCACCGGGGAGACGATCTCCAGGTGGGAGGGGTTGAAGGCCAGTGCCAGGTGCACCTCGCCGCCCGGCGTCATCACGTTGGAGCTGAAGCCCTGGTGGTACTTGACGTCGCCGGAGCCACGCTCGATCACCTTCTTGCCGTCGAACTCGTCGATCAGCTCGCCAGGGTTCTTGCCGAGGATGTTGACCAGCAGGTTGAGGCGCCCGCGGTGGGCCATGCCGATCACCACTTCCTTGACCCCGTAGCCGCCACCGCGCTGGATCAGCTCATCCATCATCGGAATGAAGGACTCGCCACCCTCCAGGCCGAAGCGCTTGGTGCCCGGGTACTTGGAAGCCAGGTAGTTCTCCAGGCCCTCGGCGGCGGTCAGCCGCTCGAGCACATGCTGGCGCACCTCGTTGCTGAACTTGGGCGCGCTGCGCACCGACTCGAAGCGCTGCTGCAGCCAGCGCTTCTCCTCGGTATCGACGATATGCATGATCTCGCAGCCGATGGAGCGGCAGTAGGTCTGCTCAAGGGCGTCCACGATCTCCTTGAGCGGCGCCTTGTCCATGCCCAGGAAGAACGAACCGGTCTGGAACTCGGTGTCGAGATCGTTCTTCGAGAGCTGATGGAAGGAGAGGTCGAGGTCGGGAATCGGCAGCTGGCTACGCAGGCCCAGCGGATCGATATTGGCCTTCTGATGGCCGCGGAAGCGGTAGGCGTTGATCAGCTGCAGGACCCTGACCTGCTTGCGATTCTCCTCTCCGTCAGCGGCGGCGGGAGCCAGTGCCGTACGGCGCTGCTTGGCGAGCTGGTGGAACTGTTCGCGGACCGGGGCCAGGGGAACATCGTGGGAGGGGCCGTCGTCGGGGCGCGGCAGCTGGTCAAAATACTGGCGCCACTCGTCGGGAACGGCGGAGGGGTCATCGAGGTACTGCTCGTAGAGCGCTTCCACGTAATGGACGTTGCTGCCACTGACGTGTGAGGAGCGCCACATCAACTCCATTATGCCTTGTTGCATCTCTCGGTCACCCTGCAC
>JAGYKP010000026.1 GCA_018401555.1 Halomonas sp. | reverse complement strand
AGTTCCAGGGGCTTGCCCGCTTCCAGGGCAACGGCGGCGCGTGACTTCATGGCATCTTCCTCGATTGGTGTGTTGATCCTGATGACATTCTAGGCAATTCGGTGCAATGGGATAAACTGCATCAAACACATGACATTGTTGTCAGAGAGCAACAGTCCACTCAGGAGTGGCCAAGATGCAACGTTGGGACAGGATCGAAGCCTTCGTGGAAGTGGTGCGCCTGGGGACCTTCGCGGCCGCGGCACGACATCTCAAGGTCTCCAACTCCCATGTCAGCCGCCTGGTCAGCCAACTGGAGAACCAGCTGGGGACCACTCTCCTCTACCGGACCACCCGCCAGATACGGCTCACCGATGCCGGGAGCCTCTACTACGAGCACTGCCACCACCTGTTCGACGGCTTCCGCGAGGCCGAGGCGGCGATCAACGACCTGCAGGCCCGACCCCGTGGCGTACTCAGGTTGACCTCGGCGACCACCTTCGGTGAGCGCTTCATCGCGCCGCTGATCAACGATTTTCTCTGCCAGCATCCCCTGCTCGAGATCCGCTTGCACTTCACCAATCGCCAGGTGGACATCATCGACGAAGGGTATGACATCGCCATCCGCATGGGCACACTCAAGGATTCGACGCTGATTGCCCGGCGCATCTGTGAACGCCACGAGTACGTGGTCGGCTCCCCGGACTACTTCAACCGAATGCCCCAGCCCCATACCCTGTCGGAGCTCTCCCGCCACCGCTGCCTGGTGGGCTCTCGCGACCACTGGCGATTCGATGTCGACGGGGTGCGCCGCGAGGTAAGGGTCGAGGGAGCCTGGGAGGGAAACTCGGGACCGGCCCTGCTGGATGCGGCCCTCAAGGGCCTGGGGCTGGCCCAGCTTCCCGACTATTACGTCGACCCCTACCTGGCGAGCGGCGAGCTGGTCTCGGTACTCGATGCCTACCAGCACGACGACACCGCGGTCTGGGCCGTCTACCCTCGTCATCGCCACCGCTCGCCCAAGGTGCACCAGTTCATCGACTACCTGGTCGAACATATCGATGAACTGCTGCCCGTGCGTCGCTGAGAAGGGCGGGCAGGGTTCCGACGCATCCGCGGCGTTGGCAAAAAGCCGCAAAGTGCCATAGCTTGAAGCGAGACCGTCACCGGCATTTCATCATCATCCCGTGTGAGGTATTGGATGGATAACGTCAACCGCCGCTGGGGCGCTGCACCGCGTGTCTCCAGGGCACTCTTCGCGGCGACGCTGTTCGCGGCTCCCTTGGCCATGGCCAGTGACTACCCTACCGAAACCCGCGTCGACTACGTGCTCGGGTGCATGGCCGCCAATGGCCAGGATCACCTGATGATGCAGAAGTGCTCGTGCAGCATCGACGTGATCGCCGAACTCATGCCCCATGAGGACTACGAGGCGGCAAGGACCGTGATGAGCATGCAGGATCAGCCCGGCGAGCTGGGCATGCTGTTCCGCACGGAACGCAGCATGCAGGAGGATCTGAATCACTTTCGCAGCGTGCAGGCCGAAGCCGACCTGCGCTGCTTCTGAGGCGACATGCTTCACCATGCCCCGGTTGCCCTGAGGCTGGTGCCATCCCTCGGGATCTTGCTGATGACACTCGGCTTTCCCCCTGACTTGCCGGCAGACGAGGCCTTGCTGGCCCAGGGCGAGCGGGTCTTCCGTAACCAGTGCCGAGGCTGTCATTCGCTGACACCCGGCATGCATATCGCAGGGCCCAGCCTGCACGGTGTGGTCGGGCGCAATGCCGGCGAGGTCGCGGACTTCGAGTACTCACGAGCCCTGCAGGGCGCGCAGCTGGTGTGGACCCCCGAGGTCCTCGACCGTTTCCTGGCCGACCCGGACGCCCTCCTGCCCGGCACGCGCATGGTGTTCTGGGGACTGCCGGAGGATGCCCGGCGTCCGCTGATCGACTATCTACGCAATGTCGGTGAGCAGTAGTCTCCCGGCGATCACTCGCCCCCTCCCCCCTTGCGCGCCATCATGCCCCGCGCCGGATTGTAGGCGAGAATCGCCAGTCCCAGCAGCACGAGCGCCGTCACCAGGGAGATCGAGATGGCCACGGCATGGAAACGCTCGTACATCGCGAAACGAATCATTTCCACGGCATAGGTGAAGGGATTGAGAGCGGCGATCTGGTAGACCAGATAGCTGCCCTCACGGATCCGCCATAGGGGGTAGAGGGCCGAGGAGAGGAAGAACATCGGGAAGATCACGAAGTTCATGATACCGGCAAAGTTCTCCAGCTGGCGCACGAAGGTCGACAGCAGCATGCCCAGGGCCCCGACCATGAAGCCGGTCACCACCAGCGCCGGCAGGACCAGCACGTAGCCCGTCAGCGGCGCCTGCACCCCGTAGAGGTAGGCGATGGCCAGGAACACATAGACCTGCACGATCGACACCAGGGTGCCAGCTAGTAGCTTGCTGACCAGCAGGTACCAGCGCGGGAAGGGGCTGACCAGCAGGACGCGCATGCTGCCCATCTCGCGATCATAGACCATCGACAATGAACTCTGCATACCGTTGAAGAGCTGGATCATGCCTACCAGCCCGGGGACGATATAGACCTCATAGAGGACGTAGGTCTGATAGGGCTCGGTCATGGCTACACCGAGCGCCATGCGGAACCCGGCGGCGAACACGAACAGCCAGACCAGCGGCCTGACCAGCGCGGCCACGAAACGCGAACGCTGGTGCACGAAGCGCAGCAGTTCACGGCTGACCACCCCGCGAAGGCAGTGCCCGTAGCTCGCCAGGTTCATCGGTAGGCCCCCTGGGTCAGTCGATCGAAGGCTTCGCCGATCGAGGCACAGCCGCTCCGTGCTGCCACCTCGGCAACGCTGCCATCGGCGCGAATCCGGCCATGATGCAGCACGATCACCCGATCGCCGGGATGGACCTCGTCGATCAGGTGAGTGGCCCATAGTACGGCCACGCCCTGGTCCCGACAGAGTTGATGCACATGGTCGACAAGGGCACGTCGCGACGCGATGTCGAGCCCCACCGTGGGTTCATCCAGCAGCAACAGCTGCGGCTCGTGCAGCAGCCCCCGGGCAATCTCGACGCGTCGCCGCTGCCCCCCGGACAGATGACGAACCCGCTGTCGCAGGCTCTCCGGCATCCCTACACGAGCAAGCTGCAGGACGGCACGCCGCCTCGCCTCGGCAGGTGCCATGCCGTGCAGCGCGGCATGATAGGTCAGGTTCTGCCTGACAGTGAGGTCCAGGTCCAGGGTGGGCTGCTGGAACACCACGCCCATCCGGGCATGGGCCTGGATCGAGTGGCACCCCAGGTCATGGCCGCCGATGCTTATCCGGCCCTGCCGATAGCCGTAGAGCCGGGTGATGAGGGAGAACAACGTGGTCTTGCCGGCCCCGTTGGGACCCAGCAGCACCGCGAACTCACCCGCCCGGAGGTCAAAGGAAAGCGCCTCCAGCACCGGCTGGCCACTGTAGCTGAACCCGAGATCACGCACGCTCAGGGCAGGCTCGTCACCCGGCGGCCCTGCCTGCTCGACCTGGTCAAGGGTGCCTGTAGATGCGATCTCCCGGGTCACGGCTCGACGACTACCCCCCAAGGGAAACGGCCCACGGGAATCGAGCGGATCGCCTCGAGTTCGTCGACATCGATCACGGTAACGTCGCCACTCACCCCGTTGGTGGTATAGAGGCGACTCTCGTCGGCATTGAGGGCCAGGTGCCAGACACGCTGCCCCACCAGCAGGTAGTCGAGCACCTCGTAGCTCTGCTGGTCGATCACCGCGACCCGGTTGGAGGGTCCTAGGGCGACGAAGCCATAACGCCCGTCTGAGGTCAGTGCCACGCCCACCGCCTGCACGGTCTCCCGGGGCACGCCCGGCACATCGAAGCGGATGGTATGACTGACATCGAAGGTCTCCTGCATGTCGAGGATCGACACCGTGGCACCGACTTCCGCGGAGACCCAGGCCTCCGAGCCGTCGGCCGTGAACTCGGCATGCCGCGGACGCGCGCCCATCAACCGATGATAAACCGCCTCCATCGACTCCAGGTCGACGATATGCGCCATGTTGGAGGTTTCTGTGGTCGCGATCAGCCACTTTCCATCCGGGCTTATACCTACCCCCTCGGGCTCGACCCCCACGGGAATCTCCGTCACCAGGCGGCGCTGCTGGTAATCCAGCACCGAGACGATATTGTCGTCCTCGTTGGAGACATAGACATAGGGGCGGTTGGGATCGACCCGGATCACCTCGGGATCCTCGCCCGAGGAGAGGCTGCTGACGACCTCCAGTGACTCGAGGTCGATCATGTCGATGGCCTCGTCATCGCCCACCGCCACGAACAGTTCGCTGCCGTCGCTGCTGAAGGCCATGGCACGCGGCCGGCGTCCTACCTTGATGGTCTCGACCACTTCCAGGGACTCGCCGTCGATCACCGATACGGTGTTGTCCTTCTCGTTGGAGACGAAGACGCGCTCTGCCTGGGCAAGGCTCGGCAACATCACCAAGGCTGCCCCCAGAAGCGATCCCATGAGGGCAGAGCCAAGCGCCGGGCGGCCGGGGCCTTGCGCCCGGGATACGAATGATCCAGTCAGAAACGGCATGTCGATTCCCCTTCGTCAGCCCCCAGGGAGTCCAGCGGGGAGCGCGGATGCAGGTAGCCCTCCTGGGGGGATACGGACGCCACCATGCGCGGTCCGGTTACCAGGATGGGCTGGCGCAGCTGGTGGTTCCAGGTGCGATAACTCACCGGCAGTCCCAGATAACCGGCCAGTTCGAACTCCTCGCTGAGCATGTAGTCGAGAACCTCGCCCTGATCCACCGAGCCGGTTCTCGACGCGGCTTCCCCCAGCGAGCGAACGGCCAGCCAGGCCGCAAAATCGGTCGGGGTCATCCAGCGCCCGGCCTGATCCTCGAAGCGCCGTTGCAACTGCACCCCTCCCCAGGACTCGTGGGCACGGTGCCAGGCGGTGGCGGTCAGGCCCTGGGTGCCGGCCACCGGCCGGGGAAGCCAGCCCTGGTAGGGAAAGTATTCGCCGAAGTAATCGTGCTCGTCGGCGATCACCAGCACATCATGCTCGTCGAGATCCTGCACGAAGACCGGGATCTCGCGCTGTATGGCGTGAAATCCCCCCTCGGCACGCCTTGCCATGGGGTCGTGGGGCCACATCTTCTCGCCGACGACATCGTGGCCGAACCGCCGGGCCGACTCGCGAAAGGCCTCGGCCAGCAAGCGGTCCTCGTCGGTATTGCCGTAGACCAGGGCCCAGCGATCCCACTGCTTGTAGGCCAGGAACTGGGCCAGCGCATCGGCCAGCATGCGACGGCTGGGGGTGGTATGGAAGAGGTTGGGGTGACAGGCCTCTCCACGCAGCGCATTGTCGGGGGCGGCGACATTGAAGACCACGCGCTCCCCCAGGGCCGAAGCCTCCAGCACCTCCTCCAGGGCCTCCCGGGGTAAGTCACTGACGATCCAGTCGACCCCTTGTGCGATCAGGTCACCCAGGCCGTCGAGCACTTCGCCATCGCCGGACACGGTCGCTTCTACCAGTTCGAATCTCTGGCCCAGAAATTGGCCGGTGGCATTGTTGTCACTGACCGCCAGGCGTGCCCCCTGCAGTCCTTCGTCGTCGAGGACCGGGTCGAGCACCGACAAGGGCTCCAGCTCGTCATCAGGCTCCAGCCCCAGGTACCCCAGGGTGAGGACTGCCTCCGGCTGATCGTCTTCCTGAGCGCCAACCGGACCGGACAGTCCCAAGCCCACTACAGCCAGCCCCAGCAACAGCCATCCTGCGGGTCGGGGGCTGGAACCGAGCCCTGTTGTCCTGTCATCGAATGTCTGCATCTGGCCTCTCCTCTCGTCCCTGGTTCATCCTGCGGAAATGCTTCTGGTTCTATGGCTCGCTTCCCACCCTACAACTCGGCACGAATAACCCTCACCATTCGGCTCAGCTCCTCCTCGAGCAGGGAGGGCTTCTCGCACAGCACCGGCAGGAGCTGCTGGCGCTTCTGGAAGGTTCGCTGCTCCCAGTGCAGTTCCTGGCGCAGCTGCTCGATGTCGCCACCGTTGCCCTCGCTCGAGGCGCGGCGGGCCTCGAGCTCATCGAC
>JAGYKP010000025.1 GCA_018401555.1 Halomonas sp. | reverse complement strand
GGGTGCCACCGCCGGCATGCTCTACTCCGAGGCGCTCCTGATCGCCGCCTGTGCCGTGGGCCTGCTGCTGGCGCTGCTGGTGTGGCGCCGTGACCTGCTGCTGCTGTGCTTCGACGCGGACTTTGCCCGCACCCAGGGCTTCGATACAGGCAGGCTCGACCTGCTGCTCCTGCTGCTGCTGATGGCGGTGGTGGTGATCGGACTCAAGGTCACCGGGCTGATCCTGGTGGTGGCGCTGACCATCATCCCGCCGGTGGCGGCACGCTTCTGGACCGACCAGCCCATGCGCATGGTGGCGCTGGCCGCACTGCTCGGGGCCCTGTCGGGCTATCTCGGCGTCTCGCTGTCCAGCGTGCGCGAGGGGCTGCCCACCGGGCCGCTGATCGTGCTTGCCGCCTTCACGCTGTTCCTGGTCTCCTTCCTGTTCTCGCCGCGTCGCGGTGTGCTGGCTTCACTGCTCGCCTATCGCCGCCTGCGCCAGCGGGTGCATCTGCGTCAGGGGCTGCTCGCCCTGGGGCGCGACGAACCGATCTTCGACGGCCTGACCCTCAAGCTGCTGCAGCGGCGCGGCCATGTGCGCCGCGACGGGGTCGCCACCCCGGCGGGCCTGGCGGCGGCGCGTGACGCCGAGCATGAGGAGCGCCTCTGGGCGCTCTATCGCCGGCGCTACCCCGACGACGCCCTGCACCGCGAGCACGCCGGCCTGACGCCCATCGGCCAGGTGCTCTCGGCGGATGCCATCATGGCCCTGGAGGCGGAGTTGCCGCCCGCGGAGGCGGTGCGATGAACGAGTTCATGATGTTCAGCCTGGTGCCGCTGACGGTCGCGATCATCATCTCGATGACCTGTGCGCTGCTGGGCAACTTCCTGGTCCTGCGCCGCCAGAGCCTGATCGGTGATGCCATCAGCCATGTGGCACTGCCCGGCATCGTGGTCAGCTTCCTGATCACCGGCACCCTGGCTTCGCTGGCCATGATGCTGGGCGCCGGAGTGGCCGCCCTGGTGACGGTGGTGTTGATCGAGTTGATCCGCCGCCTGGGCCGGGTGGAGGGCAGCGCCGCCATGGGTGTGGTGTTCACCAGCCTGTTCGCCCTCGGCGTGCTGCTGCTGGAGTGGCACGGCGCCGGCGGGGTGCACCTGGATGTCGAGCACGCCCTCTACGGCAACCTGGAGAGCCTGATCTGGTTCGAGGGCAGCGGCCTCGGTGCGCTGTTCGACCCGGTGGCCCTGGCCGACCTGCCACCCCAGCTGGGCCGGGCCGCCTGGGTAGGGCTGGTGGTGGTGGCCTTCGTGGTGGTCCTGCGCCGTCCGTTGGTGCTGGCCAGCTTCGATCCCGACTTCGCCGCCAGCATGCGCGCCCGCCCGGCGCTGGTCGACCTGCTGCTGGTCACCCTGGTGGCGGTGGCGGCGATCGCCGCCTTCGAGGCGGTGGGGTCGATCATCGTCATCGCCATGTTCGTCTGCCCGGCCGCCGCCGCCCGGCTGATGACCAACCGCCTCGGCGCGCAGATCGCCTGGAGCCAGCTGTTCGCCCTCGTCGCCGCGGTGGTCGGCTACCTGCTGGCCGGCGAGGCGCCTCGCTGGCTGGGCTTCGAGGTCTCGCTCAGCGCCGCCGGCATGATCGCCACCGTCGCCGGGGTCATCCTGCTCGCCGCCTGCCTGTTCGGTCCCTGTCGCGCGCGTACCGGTTCGGCGCAACACCGCTGACCTCGCCCGCCGGTTTCCCGGTGGCGCCGGGAGGGCTGCGCTTTCGCGCGACGGGGCTACGCTGTCAGAGAGCATCCGGCTGAGCCAACTCCCGCCATGAACCACGCTGCCACCATCGAAAGACTCTACCGCCAGCACTCGCGCCGGGTGCTGGCGACCCTGATTCGCCTGCTCGGCGACTTCGAGCTGGCGGAGGAGGCGCTCCAGGAGGCCTTCGTGGCCGCCGTGCAGCAGTGGCCGGCGCAGGGCGTGCCGGAGCATCCCGCCGCCTGGCTGATCCGCACCGGCCAGCGGCGCGGCATCGACCAGATTCGCCGCCGCCAGACCTCCCGCCAGCATGCCCATCTGGTGGCGCCCGAAGAACCGGCGGCGAGCCTCGACGAGCGCAGCATCCAGCATGACCCGCTGAGGCTACTCTTCATCTGCTGTCATCCCGGCCTGGCCCTGGACGAGCGGGTGGCCCTGACCCTGCGAGAGATGTGCGGGCTGACCACCGAGCAGGTGGCCAGGGCGCTGCTGCAACGGCCCGCCACCCTGGCCCAGCGCATCGTGCGGGCCAAGCGCCGGATCCGCGACGCCGGCATTCCCTACGAGGTGCCGGATGCCAGGGAGCTGCCGGGGCGCCTGCCCGCCGTGCTGCGGGTGATCTACCTGGTGTTCAACGAGGGCTACTCGCAAAGTGCCGGCGATGCCCTGGTCGACGTCAGCCTCTCGGCCGAGGCCATGGAGCTGGCCCAGGCGCTGGTGCGACTGCTGCCCGAGGGGGAGGTGTACGGCCTGCTGGCGCTGATGTGGCTGCACGACGCTCGGCGCGTGGCCCGCCAGGGCCCGGACGGGGAGTTGGTCCCCCTGGAGGAGCAGGACCGTGGCCGCTGGGACCGGCGGCGTATCCGCGATGGCATGGTGCATCTCGGCCAGGCGCTGGTGCTGACGCCCACCGGCCCCTACACGCTGCAGGCCTCGATCGCCGCCGAGCATGTCCGCGCGTCCTGCGCCGAGGCGACCGACTGGGGACGGATCGTGATGCTCTACGAGGCGCTCTATCGCCAGCAGCCCTCGCCCGTGATCGCCCTCAACCGGGCGGCGGCGGTGGCCATGCGTGACGGCCCGGAGGCCGGCCTGCGCCTGCTGGAGGCTCTGGAGGCCCACAAGGCGATCGTTAACTACCACCTCTTTCATGCCGCCCGGGCCGACCTGCATCGCCGTGCCGGCCACCCTCGGCAGGCCCGGCTCGCCTATGAGCGGGCCCTGGTGCTGACTGCCCAGGAGCCGGAGCGCCGCTTCCTGAGGCGCCGGCTGGACGAACTGGCCGCCTCGTCGCGTTAAAAAAATCCCCGGCGATGTCGATCCGCACGGCCGTCGCACGACTCAGGGAGGCAACCAGCCAATGGAGGTGGAACTCATGCGCTACATGCTGATGCGCAAGGCCGACCCGGCCACCGAGGCCGGCGAGCTGCCCGGCCAGGGCGTGCTCGAGGCGATGGCCGACTACAACCACCGGATGCTCGAGGCCGGGGTCTTCGTCACCGGCGACGGCCTGCGACCCAGCAGCGAAGGCTGCCGGATCGAGCGTCGCAACGGGCAGGTACGGGTCACCCACGGCCCCTTCGCCGAGACCAGGGAACTGCTCGCTGGCTACAGCGTGCTGGAGGCTGACTCGCTGGAGGCCGCCATCGAATGGGCGAGGCAGTGGCCCGCCGAAGACGGCGACGTCACCCTGGAGCTGCGCCGCTACTTCGGCCTGGAGGACTTCGAGCCCGGCCCCGGCCTGGACAAGCACCGCGCCATGGCGCGCCTGCCCAGCGAGCTCAACGTACACCTGTGCTTTCCCGGCAACTGCCGCGAGGCCATGACCTGCTACGCCGAGGTCATCGGCGGTCGGCTGGAGGCGCTGATCACCTACGGCGAGACGCCGGCCGCCCGGGACACCCCGCCCGAGCGCCTCGACCGGATCATCCACGCCTCGCTCAACATTCGCGGCCGCCGGCTGATGGGTGCGGACATGGCCGGCGACTGTTACCAGCCGCCGCAGGGCGCCCAGGTGCACCTCGACTACGAGACGCTCGACCGGGCCGAGGCGGTGTTCAACCGCCTGGCCGAGGGCGGTGAGGTCACCATGCCCTTCGGCGCCACCTTCTGGGCGCAGGGGTTCGGCATGCTCACCGACCGCTTCGGCGTGCCCTGGATGATCGGCTGCCAGACCGGCCAATGTCCGATGAGCGAGGAGGAGAGCCAACCATGAAATATGCCGCACTGGTCTACTACCAGGAGCGCCTCATCCAGGCCATGAACGAGCAGGAGTGGCACGACCTCAACCAGGAGTGCCTGGCCGGGGTGGAGCGCCTGACCGACCAGGAACACTTCCTGGCCGGTCAGGCCCTGCAGCCGGTGGAGCACGCCGCCAGCGTGCGGGTGCGCGATGGCGAGGTGCTGATCTCCGATGGCCCCTTTGCCGAGACCAAGGAGCAGCTGGCCGGCTTCTACCTGCTGGACGCCCGCGACCTCAACGAGGCCGTGCAGCTCGCCAGCCGCATTCCCCCCGCCCGGTTCGGCACCATCGAGGTGCG
>JAGYKP010000024.1 GCA_018401555.1 Halomonas sp. | reverse complement strand
ATTCGCTGCGTTAACTTACTTGAACGCCCCTCGAGCGGCAGCGTGCTGGTGGATGGCCAAGAAATGACGGCGTTAAACCGTCGCGAGCTTAACCATGCCCGCCACCGTATTGGCATGATTTTCCAGCATTTTAATCTGCTCACCACGCGTACCGTGTTTGATAATATCGCCCTCCCCCTAGAGCTAATGGGCGAAAAGCGCAGCGATATCCAAAACCGCGTATTGCCGCTGTTAGATATGGTGGGCCTAGCAGATAAAGCCAACCAATATCCGGCACAGCTCTCCGGCGGGCAAAAACAGCGCGTCGCTATTGCTCGTGCGCTTGCCAGCAAGCCCAATGTCCTGCTTTGCGACGAGGCCACCTCTGCCCTCGACCCGCAAACCACTAGCTCCATTCTTGAGCTACTCAGAGACATCAACCATCAGCTCGGCATCACCATTTTGCTGATTACTCACGAGATGGAAGTCGTGAAGTCCATTTGCCACCGGGTGAGCCTGATCTCTGACGGTAAACTGGTCGAAGACGCCGAGGTCGGCGATTTCTTCACCGCGCCCAACACCCAGCTGGGCCGCGACTTTTTGAACGACTTCTTACAGCTGAGCCCGCCTAAAGAGCTGCTGGAGCGTTTGCAAGCAACCGCCAACGACCAGACTCATCCGGTGGTGCGTCTCACGTTCTCAGGCGATGCCGTATCCACACCGCTCATTTCTCGTTTAGCGCGTGAGTGCAGTGTCGATGTCAGTATTTTACAGGCCAAGGTTGAGTCTATTCAGGACCGCACGCTGGGCCTGATGATCGCCGAACTACTGGGTAGCCATGAACAGACCCAGCAAGCCATGTCCTATTTAGAAGCGCATCAATTACAGGTGGAGGTGCTCGGCCATGTCCAGCGCAATGCTTGAACTGATCCTCGAGGCGACCCTCGACACCCTCTATATGGTAGCCATCTCCGGGGTGATCTCGGCCCTGGTGGGTATCCCGCTGGGGGTACTGCTCTATGTCACCCGACCCGGCCAGGTACTGGCCCAACCGGCACTCAACGGCGCGCTGGGAATCATCACCAATATCGGCCGCTCGATCCCGTTCATCATCCTGATGGTGGCGATCATCCCCTTCACGCGCATGCTGGTGGGCACCTCCATCGGCACCAATGCCGCCTCCGTGCCACTGACCATCGCCGCCATTCCGTTCATCGCCCGACTGGTAGAAGGCGCACTCAACGAGATCAACCCGGGCCTGGTCGAGGCCGCCCAGTCCATGGGCGCCACCCCCTGGCAGATCATCCACAAGGTGCTACTGCCCGAGGCACGGGGTGGCATCTTCACCGCGCTCACCGTCACCATCGTGACCCTGGTGAGCTACTCGGCCATGGCCGGCGCCGTCGGCGGCGGCGGGCTGGGCGACCTCGGCATCCGCTACGGCTACAATCGCTTCAACCCCACCATCATGTTGATCACCGTGGCGATCCTGGTGGTCATGGTGCAGGGCTTCCAGAGCCTGGGGGACTACCTGGTAAGGAAGAGCGACCACAAGTAGCCGAGCCGGGCCTCGATCGATATCAAAATACTATTAAAATTAAAGCAGTTATTCCTTTAGTATCGTAACGACACAACAGAAGGAGCGATTCCATGCGCAAGACACTGCTCGCCACCCTGCTGGCCTCCACCCTGCCCCTGGGCAGCGCCCTGGCCGACGAGCACGCCATCAAGGTCGGCACCGTGGCCGGCCCCGAGACCGACGTCATGCAGGTCGCCGCCGAGATTGCCGAGCGCGAGTACGGCCTCGAGGTCGAGATCATCGAGTTCACCGACTACGTGACGCCCAACGCCGCCCTGGCCGACGGCAGCCTCGACGCCAACGCCTACCAGCACGAGCCCTACATGCGCTCCATGGTCGAAGACCGCGGCTACGACTTCGCCATCGCCGGCTACACCTTCGTCTACCCCATCGGTGCCTACTCCGAGAAGTACGCCAGCATCGACGAGCTGCCGGACGGCGCCACCATCGCCCTGCCCAATGATCCCTCCAACGAGGGGCGCGCGCTTATCCTGATGCACAACCTGGGTATGCTGGAGCTGTCCGACCCGGAGAACCTGGAAGCCACGCCGCTGGACATCGCCGAGAACCCGCGTGACTTCGAGTTCCGCGAGATCGAGGCCGCCCAGCTGCCCCGCGTGCTGCCCGACGTGGACCTGGCCTTCATCAACAACACCTTCGCCCAGCCGGCCGGCCTGAGCCTGGACGACGCCCTGATCAAGGAGGGCGCGGAGTCCCCCTACGTCAACCTGATCGCGGTACGCGGCGGTGACGAGGAGCGCGAAGCGATCCAGCAGCTGGTCAAGTCCTACCAGACCGAAGAGGTCGAGGCCAAGGCCGAGGAGCTGTTCGGGGCGCAGGCAGTACCCGGCTGGAAGTAAGCCTCGCCTGTATCCAGAAAAGAGTGACAGGGCCGGCCGCTGCGCCGGCCCTGCTGTTTCAAGGAGCCAAGATGACGCCCGACTATTCGCTGCTGAATCGCCAGCTGGCAGCCCTTCTCGACACCCGCGACTGGCTGACCAACAGCGCCCAGACCTGTGCCTTCATCATGCAGCAGGTCCCCGATCTCAACTGGGTCGGGGTCTATCTGCAGCACCAGCCGGAGCTGCTCTCCCTGGGCCCCTTCCAGGGCAAACCGGCCTGCCACCCCATCCCCTTCGCCAAGGGAGTGTGCGGGGCAGCCGCACGCACACGCTCCACCCAGCGCGTGGATGACGTCCACACCGTGGCCGACCATATCGCCTGCGACGCCGACTCCAGCGCCGAACTGGTGGTGCCGGTCGTGGTTGCGGATCGACTGTGGGGTGTGCTGGACCTGGACAGCCCACGCCGGGGGCGCTTCACCGACGAGGACCAGGCGGGCATCGAGGCCCTGGTGGCCACCTTCATCGAACGCACCGACCTCGCCTGAGCCTCGGCCGCCAGACAGAAGGTACATAGCAAATCGCCCCCGCAGCAGGGCTGCGGGGGCGATTCTGTATCTGGTAGGACCAGGCGGATTTGAACCGCCGACCTCCACGATGTCAACGTGG
>JAGYKP010000023.1 GCA_018401555.1 Halomonas sp. | reverse complement strand
TGTTCGATTCCTGGCATGGGGAGTGTGCGATGTGGAGCGTGGTCAAGTCTGTGCTGGCGGCCTTCTTCGGTGTGCAGAAGGATGTGCAGCGGCGCGAGGACTTCGAGAAGGGCCATCCTGTGGCCTTCATCGTCGTGGGCCTCCTGATGGCGCTGCTGCTGGTGGTCGGGGTGGCATTCATCGCCGTGACGGTGGCGCGTTGAAATTGCCGTTGGCGGAATGCAGGGCTGCGGCAGTTGGCCGCAGACAGGGGGTCTACACTCACTTTATGAGGTGTATCTGAACTGATCGAGCAGCAGCGTGCGGTTACCGCGCGACACACAACAACAAGCCACGACAACTAGCTAGGAGGAGGCGCCGATGCGCACGTTCATCGTGTGGATGGCAGGTTGCCTGATCGTCCCCCTGATGACGACGCTGGCCATGGCCAATGGCTGGAACATGCCGGTGGGTGTGACCGACGTCAGCCGTGAGGTTCACTCGCTGCACATGACCATCTTCTGGATCTGCGTGGTCATCGGCGTGGTGGTGTTCGGGGTGATGTTCTACTCCCTGTTCCGTTTTCGTCATTCCAAGGGGGCCAAGGCGGCGCACTTCCACGAGCACACCCTGGTCGAGGTGATCTGGACGGCGATCCCGCTGCTGATCCTCGTCGGCATGGCGGTCCCCGCCACCGCCACCCTCAAGAAGATGTACGACCCCTCCGATGCCGATCTGGACGTGATGATCACCGGGCAGCAGTGGCGCTGGCACTACGAGTACCTGGGGGAGGACGTCGCCTTCACCTCCAACCTCGGCACCCCACGAGAGACGATCCGCGGCGAGGGCGAGCGGGGCGAGAATTACCTGCTCGAGGTCGACGAGCCGCTGGTGCTGCCGGTGGGTCGCAAGGTGCGTTTCCTGCTCACCTCCGACGATGTCATCCACTCCTGGTGGGTCCCGGATCTCGCCGTCAAGCAGGACACCATTCCCGGCTTCGTCAACGAGAACTGGGTGCGCATCAACGAGCCCGGTATCTATCGCGGCCAGTGTGCCGAGCTGTGCGGCATGGACCACGGTTTCATGCCCATCGTGGTGCAGGCCATGGAGGAGGAGGAGTTCGATGCCTGGCTGGCCGAGCGCAAGGAGGCCAGCGCCCAGGAGGCATCGGGTGTCGATCGCGAGTGGGGCATGGATGAGCTCATGGCACGTGGCGAACAGGCCTACAACGCCGTGTGTGCCTCCTGTCACCAGGCGGATGGCAGCGGCAATCCGCCGGCCTTCCCGGCTCTGGCGGGCAACCAGGCATTGATGGATGAGCGGGAGCGTCATATCGAGACCGTGGTCAACGGTGTCTCGGGCTCGGCCATGCCGGCCTTCCGCAATACCCTGAGCCCGGTGGAGGTTGCCGCCGTGATCACCTATGAACGCAACGCCTGGGGCAATGATACCGGTGATCTGGTTCAGCCGGCGGAGATTGCCGAGCGGCTGGCCGACTAGGCCGGCTGCCGGTTCCCCAACGATCAGACAAGAACAGCGAAGATCAGGGAGATTCACCATGGCACCCAAGTTGCCCTTGCATCACCCCGTCGAGCAGAGCTCCACCGCCAGTGCCGGCGGCCAGGCGGCGGCGCATCCCGCCCCGCCGCGTGGCCTGATGCGCTGGCTGCTCACCACCAACCACAAGGAGATCGGCAGCCTCTACCTGATCTTCTCGCTGACGATGTTCTTCATCGGTGGGGTATTCGCGCTGGTGGTGCGCGCCGAGCTGTTCCAGCCCGGCCTGCAGCTGGTGGAGCCGGAGTTCTTCAACCAGATGACCACCATGCACGGTCTGATCATGGTGTTCGGGGCGATCATGCCGGCCTTCGTGGGGTTGGCCAACTGGATGGTGCCACTGCAGATCGGTGCACCGGACATGGCCCTGCCGCGGCTCAACAACTTCAGCTTCTGGTTGTTACCGGTGGCCTTCACGCTGCTGCTCAGCACCCTGCTGATGCCGGGGGGTGGCCCCAACTTCGGCTGGACCTTCTACGCGCCGCTCTCCACCACCTTTGCGCCGCCATCCACCACCTTCTTCATCCTCTCGCTGCATATCGCCGGCATCAGCTCGATCCTCGGCGCCATCAACATCATTGCCACCATCCTCAACCTGCGTGCTCCGGGCATGCGCATGATGGACATGCCGCTGTTCTGCTGGACCTGGCTGATCACCGCCTTCCTGCTGATCGCGGTGATGCCGGTGCTGGCCGGGGTAATCACCATGATGCTGATGGACATCAACTTCGGCACCAGCTTCTTCAATGCCGCCGGGGGCGGCGACCCCGTGCTGTTCCAGCACCTGTTCTGGTTCTTCGGGCACCCCGAGGTCTACATCATGATCCTGCCGGCCTTCGGCATCGTCTCGGCGATCATCCCGACCTTCTCGCGCAAGCGCCTGTTCGGCTACGCCTCCATGGTCTATGCCACGGC
>JAGYKP010000022.1 GCA_018401555.1 Halomonas sp. | reverse complement strand
GGCTGGGGCAGTAGCCACACCCCCAGGCCGACCACGATAGCCACCAGCGCGGGAACCAGCCGCAGATCCGAGGCGCCTTCGTGAGTTTGGGACATGAGCGATTCCCCTGTGAGCATTGAAAGGAGTCGCCAAGTCGAGGGCCTCGCAGGTCACTGGTCCCGTCCGAAGCGACGGGGCCAAGGTACCAGCATTAAACTAAAGTTTTATTGATGTGGATCGGTGTCATGCCGCCAACGCCTTATCACACCGGAGATAAATGTGCGGGACCGTCGAGGGCTACGCCGATGCCTGGGTGTGCACCAGCGAGCTGATCCAGCAGGCGCCGGGCACTCCCGGCTCGGCCTTATGGCGAGTCAGCACCAGGGATAGGCGGCTCGCACCCTGCCCGCACCAGCGTCAGAGGTCGATAGGTGTCCTCCTCACGCCAGCGACGCCACACGGAAGGGTCGACTGTCACCCCGACGGCCCGGTTGCCCTGGGCATCATGGTCATAGAGCCGGAAGTGACGGCCATCACCATCGCGGTCCAGCAACGCGTGGTAGCGCCGATAGAGGCCCTTCATGAACTCAGAATACGAATCCCGCAGCAGCGCCCGATGCGCGCTCGGCGGCGGCTGATGCGGATGCAGGGAAAGCCCGGCAGCCACCGCCTGACTGCACAACCAGGCATAGGCCAGGCTGGCCAGCGGGTCGAAGCCACCACCCGCTACCCGATACCCTCCACCCACGTTGGCATGGGCGCCGATAAACCAACGCTGTTCGACCTTCAGCTGCCGCTCCTTCTTCTCGCCACCGAGATGGGTCCAGAGCGGCACAGCGTAGGCCTTGCGATGTTCATCCAGTGCCACCGCGTGATAGGCCCGCTCCACGATCGACGACAGCTCGGTATCATGCCAGGCGAACTGCCCGTGCTCCGAGAGGTTGGTACCGGGAATGCCCAGCGCGCCGACGGTATCCCACACACCGATGAAGTGAACCTTGATCTCCCGGCTGTAGCGCTCGCGGAACGCCCGACACGGCGCATCATCGGGGGCGATCTTCTTGTTGCGGTAGAGGGCCTCTGCCTCCTTCACCAAGCCGGGGGTGGAGACCCGCAGCAGCCCGCACTTGCGGAGCATCCCCACCAGGCTGCGAGCGGTGTAGGCCCCGCGGCTGAAGCCGAAGATGAAGACGTGAGTGTCTTCCACATAGTGTCGCACCAGCCAGTCGTAACCGTTCTGCAGGTTACGGCTCAGCCCGATGCCGAAGGCACCACCGAGCAGCCGCTCCCACTGCCGTGTCCCGACACCCGGCTCGTAGTAGAAACGCTGCCGCACAGCATGGCGATCGTGGTCATGGATATCGCGCGCCAGGCGATAGACGTTGGTACGGTCCTGAGGGTCGTTCCAGGTACCATCGAACAGGAGGATCAGGCGCTGCGTGGGCTGTGACATGCGTTTTCCCTCCTTGATACCCGGCACGGCCGGTGTCACCGATCACACGTGAACGACCTGGCTTCAAGATAGGAAAGGGCGTGCAGGCACGCCATACGGGCCACCCTTCACGCCCGGGTTGGCTATCCTCGCACTGAGCGTGCCATGCCACCGGCCAGGAGGATTCCATGAAGTACATCTTCGAGGTGCATATCCGCGACGGCTACACCGCCGAGGACTACGCCGACGCCTGGGTGCGCGCCAGCGAGCTGATCCAGCAGGCGCCGGGCGCACGGGGCACCGAACTGCACCGCAAGATCGATGATCCCACCACCCTCATCGCCATCGCCCACTGGGACAGCAAGGCCAGCCGCGACGCCATGGAGGCCAAGCCGGCGCCCAGGGTGAAGGAGATCATCAAGAGCGCCGCCCCCTTCTGCGAGATCCGCGTGATCGGCGAGTTCGAGGAGCCCGAGTGGGTGGTGATGCCGCCCCCGGCAAGGTAATAGGCCATTCCTACGGTGGCTATTGAGATGCTACTCGCGGTATAGCCGCGCAAAAGGATCATCCCCGCGCCTGCGGGGACCGGATCGTCGGCGAGAGCGTGGGGCAGATCGGCACCGGATCATCCCCGCGCCTGCGGGGACCG
>JAGYKP010000021.1 GCA_018401555.1 Halomonas sp. | reverse complement strand
GGTGGACTTCCGCGCCCTGGACACCCTGGGCGAGATGTTCGTGCTGGCGCTGGCGGCCATCGGGGTCTACGCCATGCTGCGTTTCCACGCCGAGGAGTATGAGGCGAAGAGTGCCACGCGGACACGGAGGGGCGACGATGGTTAGATCGGGCACGCTGATCCTCAATGTGGCGGCGCGGTTGCTGTTGCCGTTGCAGCTGATGTTCTCGCTGTTCCTGCTGCTGCGCGGCCACGATGAACCCGGCGGCGGCTTCATTGCCGGACTGGTGGCGGCGGGAGCCTTCGCGCTCTACCTGTTCGCCTACGGGCGGCGCTCCCTGGGGGCGATGCTCAAGGTCTCGCCCCGCGACCTGGTGGGCATGGGGCTGCTGCTGGGGGTGGTCTCGACGCTGCCCGCCTGGTGGCACGGAGAGCCCTTCTTCACCGCCCAGTGGTGGACCATACCGGTCATCGGCTTCAAGGCATCGACGCCGCTGATCTTCGATATCGGTGTCTACCTGGTGGTGCTGGGCTCGGTGCTCACTGCCATCACCGCCCTGGTCAAGACCGACGACACAGACGACCAACGCTGAGGAGATCCCATGGAACCCTTGATGGCCGTCACCATCGGCACCCTGTTCGCCGCCGCCATCTACATGATGCTGCGCCGCTCCATCGTCAAGCTGGTGATCGGGTTGATGCTGCTCTCCAATGCCGCCAACCTGCTGATCTTCTCCACCGCCGGCATGACCCGCGGCGCGCCGCCGCTGGTGCCCGAGGGGCTCACCGCTCCCGCCAAGGCGGTGGCCGACCCGCTGCCCCAGGCGCTGGTACTCACCGCCATCGTCATCGCCTTCGGCGTGCTGTCGTTCGCCGTGGTGCTGGTGCGGCGGGCCTGGGAGATCGTGCGTGCCGATGACCTGGACAAGATGAAGGATACCGACACGTGAACCCCGAGATCGCGCTGCCCATCCTGATTCCGCTGATGGCGGGGGCCGTGTCGCTGGTCTTCTGGCGCTCGCGGCTGATGCAGCGGCTGGTCGCCGTGGGCGGCACCGCCGGGCTGCTGGTCACCGCCCTATGGCTGCTCGCCTCGGTGAACCGCGAGGGCATCCTGGTGATGCAGATGGGCGGCTGGGCCGCCCCCTTCGGCATCAGCCTGGTGGCCGACCTGCTGGGCGCCATCATGGTGGTGCTCACCGGCATCATCGGCTTTGCCGTGGCGATCTACTCCCTGGCCACCGCGGGACGCGGCCACGAGGCCTACGGCTACTTTCCGCTGATGCACCTGCTGCTGGCCGGGGTGGCCGGCGCCTTCCTCACCGGCGACATCTTCAACCTCTACGTGTGGTTCGAGGTGATGCTGGTGGCCTCCTTCGCGCTGCTGATACTGGGCAGCGAGAAGGCGCAGATGGAGGGGGCGATCAAGTACGTGGCGCTCAACCTGCTCTCCTCGGTGATCTTCCTGATCGCCGTGGGGCTGCTCTACGGCATGGTGGGCACCCTCAACATGGCCGACATCGCCAGGCGCCTGGCGGCGGTGGAGGAGCAGGGCATGGTCGATGCTCTGGCGATGATGTTCATGGTCGCCTTCGGCATCAAGGCGGCGGCCTTTCCGCTGTTCTTCTGGCTGCCGGCCTCCTACCACACCCCGCCGGTGGCGGTGTCGGCGCTGTTCGCGGGGCTGCTCACCAAGGTCGGGGTCTATGCGCTGTTCCGGGTGTTCACGCTGATCTT
>JAGYKP010000020.1 GCA_018401555.1 Halomonas sp. | reverse complement strand
CCCCTCCTGAATGCGCACCACCCCGGGCGGAAAGTCATCGGAGACCACTGCCCCGGCCAGCAGCTGGCCGCGATCGTTGTAGACCCGCACCAGGTCACCATCCTGGATACCACGCTGCTCGGCGTCCTGGGGGCTCAGGTAGATCGGCTCGCGCCCCTGCACTGCATAGGTGGCACGCAGCTCCTCGGATTCGCACATCTGGGAGTGGAGCCGCTTGTCGGGGTGTACCGACTGAAGCCACAGCGGGTAGCGGTCGGAGTTGGGCCCCCCATGGGAGCGCTCCGCCTTCTCCATCCAGGTCGGGTAGCCGCGGCAGTCATCGTAGCCGTAGCGGGCAATCTTGCGACTGGAGATCTCGATAAAGCCTGAGGGGGTGCCCAGCGCATTGACCTCGGGAGCCTCCCGGAAGTCGGCGTGGCGTACCCAGTTCTCCCCGGGGCCGAAGTCGACATACCCTTCCTTCCAGAACTCCGCGAACTCCGGCATGGAGGAGGTGGACTGGTCGCCTCCCGGCGCAGGGCTGAAGGACTTGTTCGCCTCGCGACACTCGTCATAGAGCTTCTTGACCCAGCCCATCTCGTCCAGCCCCTGGCGATACTCCTCGTCACGCCCGAAGCGACGGCACAGGTCGGTGAAGATGTCGAAGTCGCTGCGCGAGTGGAACAGCGGGTCCACCAGCTTGTGCATGGCCAGCACGCCACGGTTGGAGTAGGAGCCGTAGATGTCGATATCGTTGCGCTCGAACTGGGTGCAGGCCGGCAGCACCAGGTCGGAGAAGCGACAGGTGGCATTCCAGGCGTAGTCGATGGTGACCACCGTCTCGAGCTTGTGGAACGCCTTCTTCATGCGATTGTGGTCCTGGTGGTGGTGCCAGGGGTTGCAGCCGCTGAAGACGCACATGCGAATATCCGGGAATGTCACGTCGGCGCCGTTGTACTGGATCGTCTCTCCCGGGTTGAGCAGGCAGTCGATCCAGCGCGCCACCGGAATGGTCGAGGCGGCCCCCTGGAAGTCGGTGTTTTCATGCACGGGGGTCTTGCCGGCATCCACGTTGCGCGGGAAGGCGCCCGGCGCACTCGCCCCGGAGGAGGGTACGCCGATGGAGCTGTAGTGGTGGCCATAGCTGATACCGCCGCCGGGGAGGCCGATCTGTCCCAGCATGGTCGCCAGCACGGCCCCCATCCAGTAGGGCTGCTCGCCGTGCTGCTGGCGCTGTATGGCCCAGCCGAACAGCAGCTGGGTACGGTCGGCGGCCAGCAGGCGAGCGAACTCGCGAATCTGCTCGGCGGGAACACCACAGATGCCCTCGGCCCACTCCGGCGTCTTGACCACACCGTCCTCTGCCTCGCCCTGGACATAGGCGATGAAGTCATCGAAGCCCAGCGCGTAGGCG
The DNA here is from genome assembly GCA_018401555.1 of Halomonas sp. Classification (GTDB taxonomy): domain Bacteria; phylum Pseudomonadota; class Gammaproteobacteria; order Pseudomonadales; family Halomonadaceae; genus Halomonas. Next base: position 1,690 of record JAGYKP010000020.1, on the reverse strand, counting down.
TCGATGAACTCCTGGCTGTACAGCTCCTCGTTGTAGAGGGTGTGTGCCATGGCGAGCATGAAGGCCACGTCGGTCATCGGGTTGATGTAGAGCTGCTCGCAGTCGAGGTACTTCTGGGTCTTGGTGCGCACCGGGTCCACGCTGATCACGCGGATGCTGCCCTCCGCCACCTTGGCCTTGAGCTGCTCCAGGTAGGCGTAGGACTCGTGGGTCTCGCAGTTCCACCCCACCTGCAGGTTCTTGTAGAGATCGTTGCCCCACAGCACCACCGTCTTGCTGTTCTCCAGGATCAGCGGCCAGGAGGTGCCCTGGCTGTAGACCTCGGTGGAGCCCAGCACGTAGGGCAGGATCACCTGCCCGGCACCCGTGGAGTAATCCCCCACCTTCTTGACGAAGTCGCCATGCATGGCCACCGCGCGCTGCATATGGTTGCCGCAGCTGTGCACCTGCCCCGTCTGCCGCCAGCCGGTGGCCCCGGCATAGAGCGCCCAGGGGCCGTAGTCGGTCTGGATGCGCTCCAGCTCCTCGTGGAAGAGATCGAGGGCCGCATCCCAGGTCAGCCGCACGAAGCGGTTGTCGCCCCGAGTGGTGCGGTCGCCGTTGTGGCGCTTCTTCAGCCACTCCAGACGCACCATCGGATAACGGATGCGCGACGGGTTGTAGATCAATCCCTTGATGCCGTTGAGCATCTCGGTGGGGTACTGGTCGGCACCGAACGGCTTCACCTCGGCCACCTTGCCCCCCTTCACCAGGGCGTTCATGGCGCCCCAGTGGGAGCCGGCCGTCTTCCAGACGCCCTGCTCGGTCACCCCGGCAGCGGCGGTGCTGGTGAGTAGCCCGGGGCCGATCAGCGAGGCAGCGGAGCCGGCCATGGCCCCCTTGAGGAAACTTCTACGGCTGATAGTCATGAGAGCTCCTTGGGCATCATCAGTGAGCACCGTCGGCATAATCGGATGAGTGCATCTGCAGGTACTTGAGCACCAGCTCCTGGGTGCCTGCGCTCATGTTGGTGAAGCCCACCATGCCGGAGAACATCGCCGGCCAGGTGTTGGCATCGAAGTGCTCGGGTGCCGGCTCGGTGTGGCAGACGCTGCAGGCATCACGATAGGTCTGTCCTGCGGTTTCCCAGAGCGAATCACGGGTTTCGAGGTAGGCCCCCTTCTCGGCCCACAGCTCAAGGGTGACCCTGCCCCAGGGCAGGCCGGTCATCTCGTCGACCACATCGGTCTCCTGGACCTCGATCAGGGCGTCATCCTGGGCAATCTCCTTGTTGAGGACGGCACTGCTGATGTTCTGGCCGAAGTCCTCGTAGAGCACGCGGCCGAAGCCCTTCTCCTTGCGCCACGCCGGGATCTCCAGCTTCACGCTGTCCCCCTGGGTGTCGACGATGCTGACCTCGGTGGCCACCTGCAGCACCCCGGCGCGCTCGGTGAGTTCAGCATCGGTGTAAAGGTCCACGGACTTGGCGCTGTAGTACTGCTGTCCCTCATCCAGGCTGACCGAGGTGGCCTCGCGCACCAGGGTGGCCAGCATGGGATCCTCGCTACCCATCTGCTCGGGCAGCTTGTGGGCGATGCCCTTGTGGCAGTCCACACAGCTCTGGTCGCGTTCCGCGGCGGGCTCCATGAAGCGCCGCGCCTCGTCGGACATCTTGTCCCAGTCCATGCTGTTGTAGTCGTGGCAGCTGCGG
>JAGYKP010000019.1 GCA_018401555.1 Halomonas sp. | reverse complement strand
CTGGACGGCGGCCGCGCGGCCATCGCCGGGCTGCTGCTGGGGGTGGGCCTGCTGTTCCTCGGCATCGACTTCATGAAGCTGGGCTTCGCCGCCTGGCAGGATGGGCTCTCGCTGGATGGCCTGGCCGGGGGCAGCGCCTGGCACTGGCCGCTGTTCGTGCTCTTCGGCATGCTGGCCACGGTGGTGATGCAATCGAGCCACGCCACCCTGCTGATCACCCTGGCGGCACTGGCGGGGGGACAGCTGCCCTACCTGCCCGCCCTGGCAGTGGCCATCGGTGCCAACGTCGGCACCACGGTGACGGCAGTGCTGGGGGCGCTGGGCTCGGGGGCCCCGGCCAGGCGCCTGGCCGGGGCCCATGTGGCCTTCAACCTGGTCACCGCCACCGTGGCCCTGGCCCTGCTGGTGCCGCTGGCCTGGGTGGTGGATCAGCTGGGGGCGTTCATCGGCCTGGCCGAGGATGCCTGGCCGCTCAAGCTGGCGCTCTTCCATACCCTGTTCAACCTGCTCGGCATCCTGCTGATGCTGCCCTGGATCCCGCGCCTGGCGGCCCGCCTCGAGCGCCTCTTCCCGCTGCCGACCCACCTCCTGCCGGCCCAGGCCCGCTACCTGACGCCGGCCGCGCTGCAGCATGCCGATACCGCCATGGCCGCCATGGAACAGGAGTGCCATCGCCTCAATCGCCGCGCCTACCACCTGCTCTGTTCGGCCATCCTGGTGCCCAGCGCCGAGGCGATCGGCCACCCGCCCTCCCGAGAGGTAGTCGAACGCCCCATCGCCCCCGAGGACTGGCCGATGGTCAACGCCCGCTACCATGAGCGGATCAAGCCGCTGATGGCCGAGATCCTCGACTTCTACGCGCGCATCGACGAGCCGCTGACCGAGCAGCAACAGGCCCGCCTCGAGACCCTCTACGCCCGCACCCTGCGCATGGTGGAGGCGGTGCGCTTCGGCGAGGTGCTCCAGCGCAGCCTGCTGCGCCACGCCGCCCCGGCCAGCCCCCTGCGCGAGGCCCACGACGAGATCCGCCTGGCCCTGGCCCAGGGCCTCAATCGCCTGGCCAACGCCCCCGAGGCCGGCGACATCGCCGGCCCCATCGACGAGGTGCGCCAGCGTTGGCAGCGCCGGTTGGCGGAACGCCTGCGCGAGCATCGCCTGGATCCCTGGCTCGCCTCCTCGCTGATGAACGACCTGCACCAGGCCAGCCGGCTGATCGGCGCCCTGGCGGCGTAGCGGCACTCCCACGTAACCAGCGACACTCTCACGTGCCGGCGGCAGGTCTGTGTGGATTTCCGCACACTGATGACGGCCCGGCGTGCGGGAAACCGCCACTTCGGTGCCGGAGCTAACTCGACCAAGGTCGCAGAAGGACTTTTCAATTGACTGATATCAAAGCCTTCCCAGGCAGATGGCCCGACCCTTGCTATCTTCAATGATGTATAGCGGAATGAACGCCCTACGTTGAAAGCCGCGTCCCGACGCAGGCGGCATGCCCGACAGGAGCTGCCAGACTGACAGGGCCTGCCCGGCATGCCGATGCCCGGGACATCACCAACGACAACATGCAATGGAGTCACGCCATGCGTCTTCTCTCTACCCAACTGCTCGCCGGCACCGTGGCCGGTACCCTGCTGGTCGCCGCCTCGGCCGCCGCCCAGGACCGCAGCGACTGGCCCGACAACTTCACCGTCGGCACCGCCAGCCAGGGCGGCACCTACTTCGTCTATGGTTCCGGCTGGGCCAACCTGATCGCCGACGAGCTGGACATCTCCGGCGGCGGCGAGGTCACCGGCGGTCCCAACCAGAACCTCGCCCTGGTGCACACCGGCGATCTGGCCCTGGGCCTGACCACCATGGGACCGGCCGCCGAGGCCCTGGCCGGCGAGAGCCCGCTGGCCCCCGGCATCCCGATGGACAACGTCTGTGCGCTGTTCCCGATGTACGAGACCCCCTTCTCGATCACTGCCCTGGCCGACAGCGGCATCGAGTCGATCGCCGACATCCCCGACGGCGCCAGCATCGGCTTCGGCCCCGCGGCCTCCACCTCCGACACCTACTTCCCGGCCATCCTCGAGGAGCTGGGCGTCGACTTCGAGCGCCGCAACGGCGGCTGGAACGACCTGGGCGGCCAGCTGCAGGATGGCCTGATCGATGTCATCGCCTTCGCCGCCGGCATCCCGATCCCCGCGGTCAGCCAGCTCGAGGTGCAGACCGACATCAACATCGTCGAGTTCACCGAAGAGGAGCAGGCCAAGGTCCTCGAGGCGTTCCCGGTCTCGCCGTTCAATATCCCGGCCAGCACCTACCAGACCCTCGAGGAGGACGCCCGCGCCGTCTCCATGTGGAACTTCACCATCGCCGGCTGTGACCTGCCCGAAGACTTCGTCTACGAGATCACCAAGCTGAGCATGGAGAACAACGACAAGATGCTCGACGTCCACCGCAGCGCCGCGACCAGCATCCCCGAGAACATCCAGTACAACACCGTGCTGCCGTTCCACCCGGGTGCCGTGCGCTGGTATGAGGAAAACGGCTACGAGATCCCCGACGATCTGAAGCTGTAAGCCGTCTCACCCCGAACGCCGCCCCGGGTCGCGCCACTCCCCGGGGCGGCACGCTTGCCGTTACGTCCCACACCCAAGGGTGTCTTCATGTCGCACTCCCCCGATTCCCGAGACGACGTCGCCGCTGACGACGTCGTTCAACCCATCAACGCCGAGGGCGTCGATGAGGTCGCCGCCGAATCCAACCGGCGACTCTATACCGGCTGGCAGTGGCTGCTGTTCGGCGCCCTGGCCATCGCCTACTCGCTGTTCCACCTGATCTCACTGAACGTCTACCCGCTGGAGACCTGGTCGTTTCGCATCCTGCACATCGCCGGCGCCCTGATCCTCGGCTACGGCTTCTATGCCGGCACGCGCTTCGCCGACCATGACCATGAGCGCTCCGCCGCCTGGATGCGCTGGCTGAGCTACGCCCTGCTGATCCCGGCCTTCTACGCCTTGGTGCGGGTGGTGATGATGTATCAGGCGATGAACGATGGCGCCCTGCGCATCGCCCCCGAGATCGAGGCCTGGCACTTCGGCTACCCGCTGATCCTGGCCACCGCCGCCGGCATCCTGCTCTCCTGGGGCTACCGCCAGGTACGCGAGACACTCTCCCCCGCCGACCTGGTGCTGATGGTCTGCTCCCTGGCGGTGGCCGGCTACCTGCTGGTGATGTTCAACAGCCCGCTGCGCGCCTCCACCGGCACCTCCTTCGCCCCGGTCGGCATCTCCTACGCGGCCATCGCCGGTTCGCTGCTGATCCTCGAGCTGACCCGCCGGGTCGCCGGCCTGGCACTGGTGATCATCTCGGCGATCTTCCTGATCTATGTCTTCGCCGGCCCGTACCTGCCGGGCTTCCTCGGCTACCCGGGGCTTTCCCTCAACCGCTTCTTCAGCCAGGTCTATACCGACGCCGGCATCCTCGGGCCGACCACCGCGGTCTCGTCCACCTACATCATCCTGTTCATCATCTTCGCCGCCTTCCTGCAGGCCTCCAGGGTGGGTGACTACTTCGTCAACTTCGCCTTCGCTGCCGCCGGCCGGGCCCGGGGCGGTCCCGCCAAGGTCTCCATCTTCGCCTCCGGCCTGATGGGCATGATCAACGGCACCTCGGCCGGCAACGTGGTCTCCACCGGCTCGCTGACCATCCCGCTGATGAAGAAGGTCGGCTGCCCGGCGCGCAGCGCCGGGGCCATCGAGGCCGC
>JAGYKP010000018.1 GCA_018401555.1 Halomonas sp. | reverse complement strand
CGCTTGAGCAGCGGGCAGGGGCGGTACTTGGGATCGCCGAAGCCCTCCTGCAGCACCTCCATGATGGAGAGGCAGACGTCCAGGCCGATCAGGTCGGCGAGGGCCAGCGGGCCCAGCGGGTGGGCGGCCCCCAGCTTCATGGCTGAATCGATGTCCTCGGCGCTGGCGACGCCCTCCTGGAGCAGGAAGGCGGCCTCGTTGATCATCGGCACCAGCAGGCGGTTGACCGCGAACCCGGGGGAGTCGCCGATGGCCACGGCGGTCTTGCCCAGCGCCTCGGTGAGCGCCTCGATGCGCGCCACGGTGGCATCAGAGGTTTGCTCGGCGCGGATCACCTCGACCAGCTTCAACACCGGTACCGGGTTGAAGAAGTGCATGCCTACCACCCGCTCGGGGCGCTCGCACACGGCGGCCAGGCGGGTCAGCGACAGCGACGAGGTGTTGGAGGCGAGTATCGCGTCGTGGGTCAGGCGGCTGAGGTCGCGGAACAGCTTCTCCTTGAGCGCCGGCTGCTCGGGCGCGGCCTCGATGATCACCTCGCAGTCGCGCAGGGCATCCAGGGCCGTGGAGGTATCCAGGCGCTGCATGGCGGCGTCCTTGTCGGCCTCGCCAAGCTTCTCCTTGGCCACCAGCTTGCCCAGGCCCTTGTCGATGGCAGCACTGGCGCGCTGCAGCTGCTCGTCGGCGACGTCGTAGAGCTTGACGGCGAAGCCGCTCTGAACCAGCACCTGGGCGATGCCCTGCCCCATGGTGCCGGCGCCCACCACGCCGATCGCTTGCTCACTCATTACACTCTCCTGATCTGTTCTTGTGGGTGATGCCTCGGTGGCCCGCCCCCTTGGGGTCAGACCCCAGCCAAGCCACCAAGCCTGTCACCTTGTGCTTGTCGAACCGAGTTGCCCACCGCCGGGGTCTGACCCCAAGGGGACTCCCGCACGGCAGATGTCTACTGCTTGCGCGCTTCGTCACGCAGCACGAACTTCTGGATCTTGCCGGTGGAGGTCTTGGGCAGCTCGGTGAAGACCACCGTCTTCGGCGCCTTGAAGTGGGCCAGGTGTTCACGGCAGTGGTCGATGATCTCCTGCTCGGTGACCTCGCCGTAGCCGACCTTCAACTTGACGAAGGCGCAGGGGGTCTCGCCCCACTTCTCGTCGGGCTTGGCCACCACCGCGGCCTCCTCCACCGCCGGATGCGAGTAGATGCAATCCTCCACCTCGATGGTGGAGATATTCTCGCCGCCGGAGATGATGATGTCCTTGGAGCGGTCCTTGATCTCGATGTAGCCGTCGGCATGCCATACGGCCAGGTCACCGGTATGGTACCAGCCGCCCTCCAGGGCCTGTTCGGTGGCCGCCGGATTCTTCAGGTAGCCCTTCATCACGTTGTTGCCGCGCATCAGGATCTCGCCGATGGTCTGGCCATCCTTGGGCACCGGCTCCAGGGTGTTGGGATCGGCCACGCAGAGCGCCTCCAGCATGTGGTAGCGCACCCCCTGACGAGACTTGAGCCTGGCTCGCTCCTCCATGGGCAGCTCGTTCCATGCCTCGCGCCAGGCGCAGGAGGTCACCGGACCATAGACCTCGGTAAGGCCGTAGACGTGGGTCACGTCGATGCCGAGCTTCTCGACGCCGGCGATCACCGAGGCGGGGGGTGCCGCACCCGCGGTGGTGACCTTCACCGGGTGCTCGAAGTCACGCTTGTCCTCGGCGGGCAGGTTGACCAGGCCGTTGAGCACGATGGGCGCGCCACTGAAGTGGCTCACCTTCTCGTCGGCGATCAGGTCCATCACCTTCTTCGCCTCCACCTTGCGCAGGCAGACATTGGTGCCGGCGGCGGCGGCGATGGTCCAGGGGAAGC
>JAGYKP010000017.1 GCA_018401555.1 Halomonas sp. | reverse complement strand
CTTGAGCACCGTCTGGCCGAAGGGCACGTAGAGCACGAAGGCGCCGATGCCGACCTGGATGGCGAAGGCGCCGCCCACCGTGCGCAGGCGGATCGACCGGCGGTCGTAGGAGAAGATCAGGGCGATGATTACCAGCGTCACCATCCCGACGAGGCTCATGAAGAGTGTCATGGGGAGTCCTGCCCGATTGTCGTGGATTGTTGCAGCAGACGGTGCCAAGCGAAGCGGGCAAATATACCAGTCTGGCCGGCAGGCTTCGACCGGAGCCCCCGATGCTGCGTTGACACTTTTTGGCCTGGATCAAGGCGAAGCGCACAGGGCGTTGCTATGTTGCTTGTACAAGCCCCTGAACCTGCTGGAGAACGTCGATGCAAGCCGCCGATATCATGACCCGTAATGTCATCACCGTAGGCCGAGACAGCGAGGTGCGCGAGATCGCCAGCCTGCTGCTCGAACACGGTATCAGTGCCGTGCCGGTGGTGAACGATGCCGGCAAGGTGCTGGGAATCGTCAGCGAGGGTGACCTGATCCGGCGCGTCGAGGATGACAAGCGCAAGTCCTGGTGGCTGCGGCTGTTCTCGGTCAACGATCCCGGCGAGTACGTCAAGTCCCACGGGCGTCGTGCCCACGAGATCATGACCCCCGATCCGCTTACCATCGGCGAGGACATGCCGCTGCATCAGATCTCACGTCTGCTGGAGAAGCATCACATCAAGCGGGTGCCGGTGGTCACCGACGGCAAGCTGGTGGGTATCGTCAGCCGTGCCAACCTGCTCCAGGGCTTCGCCGTGGCCGGTCCCGAGACCGCGGCCAGTGCCGATGATCGCGAGATCCGCGAGGCGATCCTCAAGGAGATCGACGACAACACCGGCGTGATGGTCGACCGTATCAACGTTATCGTCAGCCAGGGCAAGGTGGAGCTGTGGGGGCTGGTGGAGAGCGACCAGGAGCGCATGGCGGTGCAGGTGGCAGCCGAGAATACGGGCGGCGTCAAGGAGGTCAAGAACAACCTGGGCTACGTGCCGCGTGGCTTCGGGGCGGCCTGACCTTCCCGCCGACGAGTGAGCACATGAAGAGGGCGGCCCATGGGGCCGCCCTCTTCATATCGTGCATGTCGTGATCGCCTGGACGGATCCGCTCACGCCTCGTCGGGTGGGGTCGGGACCGGCTCCGCGATCTTCTCCAGGGCCTGGCGCAGGGTGTCGATGGTGCGCTGGTGGTGATGGAGTTTCTCCAGGCCGAACAGCCCGATGCGGAAGGTCTGGAAACCATCCCCTTCGTCGCACATCAGCGGTACGCCGCCGGCGACCTGCAGCCCCGCCTCGGCGAAGCGGCCGACGATGCCGGGGTCGTCGGTATAGCAGACCACCACGCCGGGGGATTCGTAGCCGGGGGCGGCCACGCTCTTGTAGCCGAAGTCGGCGAGCAGTTCACGCACGCCGCTGCCCAGTGCCTGCTGCTCGTCACGGACCTTGTCGAGGCCGTACTGCGCGATCTCGCTCATCACGTCGCGCAGCTTGACCAGGCCATCCGTGGGCAGGGTAGCGTGATAGGCATGGCCGCCATTCTCGTAGGCCTCCATGATCGAGAGCCACTTCTTCAGGTCACAGGCGAAGCTGGTGCTGGTGGTCTCCTCGATGGTCTCGCGGGCCAGGCGTGACAGCATCACCATGGCGCAGCAGGGCGAGGCGCTCCAGCCCTTCTGCGGCGCGCTGATCACCACGTCGACGCCGAGATCCTGCATGTCCACCCACATGGTCCCGGAGGCGATGCAGTCGAGCACGAACAGGCCGCCCTCCTCGTGGATGGCGTCGGCCACCTGACGGATATAGTCGTCGGGCAGCATCATGCCCGAGGAGGTCTCCACGTGGGGGGCGAAGACGATATCGGGCTGGGTGTCGCGAATGGTGTCGATCACGTCCTGCAGCGGTGCCGGGGCGAACGGCGAGGTGGTGTCATCCTCATCGAGGCGACGCGCCTTGCGCACGTTGATGTCGGCGGGGATGTGGCCCATCTCGAGGATCTGGCTCCAGCGGTAGCTGAACCAGCCGTTGCGCAGTATCAGGGCGCGGCGGCCCTTGGTGAACTGGCGGGCCACGGCCTCCATGCCGAAGGTGCCGCTGCCGGGCACGATCACCGCACTATGGGCGCTGTAGACTTCCTTGAGGTGCGAGGAGACCTCGCGCATCACCTCCTGGAAGCGAGCCGACATGTGGTTCAGCGAGCGGTCGGTATAGACCACCGAGTATTCCAGCAGGCCATCGGGGTCGACATCGGGAAGCAAGCCGGGCATCTCTTTCTCCATCTTGGTTCTGGCCTTCCAGGACGAAGGCAACGGGTATCTCAAGCATATTCCGATTGGCCAGCCGCGGCCAGTCACCGCGGCTGCCGGGCCGAGACGGCTCAGTCGGCCTGGGCCGCCTGGATGGCGGTGAGGGCGATGGTGTAGACGATGTCGTCCACCAGGGCGCCGCGAGAGAGGTCGTTCACCGGCTTGTTGAGGCCCTGCAGCATGGGGCCGACACTGACCACGTGGGCGCTGCGCTGCACCGCCTTGTAGGTGGT
>JAGYKP010000016.1 GCA_018401555.1 Halomonas sp. | reverse complement strand
TGCCGCCGGCGGTGCCGATGCGGCCGATGATGGCAAGCACCACGTCCTTGGCGGTGACGCCGGTGCCAAGCTGGCCCTCGACGCGCACCTGCATGTTCTTCATCTTCTGGGCCAGCAGGCACTGGGTGGCCAGCACGTGCTCGACTTCGGAGGTGCCAATACCGTGGGCCAGGGCCCCGAAGGCGCCATGGGTGGCGGTATGGGAGTCACCGCAGACCACGGTCATGCCCGGCAGGGTCGCGCCCTGCTCCGGCCCCACCACGTGGACGATGCCCTGGCGCGGGTCGTTGATCTTGAACTCCTCGATGCCGAACTCGCCACAGTTGTCGTCCAGGGTCTGCACCTGGATCAGCGACACCGGATCCTTGATGCCGGCATTGCCCTCGGCACGCTCCTTGAGGGTGGTCGGCACGTTATGGTCCGGCGTCGCCAGGTTGGCATCGATCCGCCACGGCTTGCGACCCGCCAGGCGCAGGCCCTCGAAGGCCTGGGGCGAGGTCACCTCGTGGAGCAGCTGGCGGTCGATGTAGATCAACGCGGTGCCGTCGTCGCGCTCCTTGACGAGATGCTGCGACCACAGCTTGTCGTAGAGTGTCTGGCCTGCCATATCGTTCTCCCGGGCCTTCGGCCCTGTGCGTGTCCGGTTTGTCATCATGCTGGATGGGCTTCCATGGGGTCAGACCCTGAGGCATCCCCAGCAATTTATCTTATAAATCAAAAGGCTGCCTATTATTGGCGGATGTCAGCGAGCTCGGCGTAGCCCTTGGGGTCTGACCCCCACGTTGTTGATTGCTCAGTCATATCAGAGTGTTGGCGCAACATGCAGCAGCTGGGTCAGACTCCAAGGGCGCGATTCCACTAGGCCGCTTTCTACTTTCTACTTTCTACTTTCTACTCGCAGCTCGCAGCTCGCAGCTCGCAGCTCGCAGCTTGCTCACTCCCACGCCCCCTCATGCTCCTCCCAATACCTCCCCAGATCCCGCTCCTCGGTCAGATCGTACAGCGTATAACGGCGGTTGAGGGTGGCGCCGCCATCACGGGTCAGCGGTTGCCAAGCGATATCGGCGCGATCGCGGCTGGAGCGGGTGAACATGGCATCGAAGGGAATCGACAGGTAGAGCCCCTTGTCGAAACCGCCTTCGCCGAAGTCATCATCGGCATCGGTCCAGGTGCCCCACGCGCCAACCCGCACCCCCGAGTCGAACTCCCGTGACAGGTCAAGCGTGGTGCCCACGTCGCCGGCCAGGTAGCGGCCCACGCTAAGCTTGGCCAACACATCCTCGATGCCGGTCTCGAGGTAGCCGGTGAGGTGGCCGGTCCACTCATCGTAGTCGCGCAGCTCGAAACGTTGCTCGAAGTCGCGTTGTCGCACCCAGTTCACATCCAGACCCACCGCCAGCGGGCTGTTGAACGGTCGGTAGAGCAGCTCGCCACCGGCGCCGGCGTACATCATCTCCAGCAGGCCGCCGTAGCCCATGGCGTACCAGTCGTCGCCAAGGTGTGCGGTGCGGGTGTACTGCAGATTCTCGATGCCGATGCTGGACTCGCTCAGATAGTCGCCGATATAGGTGCGCACGCGAGGCAGTTCGGAATCGGCGATGTACTCGTATTCATCCAGGTTGTCGAAGGCAGTCCAGGCCAGCTGCCCGGAGAACCAGCCATTGCGGTCGGTGCGGTATTCGGCGTCGAGTACCGCCATCAGCCGGTAGAGATAGCCGTCCGGGCCACCGAAGTTCTGGTCCAGGCGCGGAGCCAGGCTCCAGGTGAAGCGCTGGGGTTGCGCCGCGTATAGCACCTCGCCGTCGGGTTCGCCCAGCTCGGCGTGGGCGTAGATGCCGTAGAGATGGTCACCCGCGTGCTCGGCGGAGCGGGTTGTCGCGACCAGCGCCTCGCGCCGATGCACGTCCTCGCGGAGCGCGAGGCCGCGGTTCTCCCAGCGGAAGCGGAAGCGCTCGACCTCGTCGTCGGCCTGGGCATTGAGGATGCGCCCGGCACGCACCTCGCTGTGCATCAGCGAAGGGTAGGTCACTGGCTCGCCGGTCACGGAAAGGTCGCGACCCTCTCTCGTGATGCGTGATACCGCAATGCCGGCGTTCTGCTCGAGCTCCCGGCTTACCGTGGCCCAGTCGTCGCGGGCCGGGGCTGTCGGGTCGGCGGCGGGGGGATCGCGCTTGACCTGGCTGAGCCCGGCCAGGTCGAGGTTCCAGCTGACCCCCGCCATGGCGGTGTTGCCGCGCTGCCAGCCGGCGCGCAACTCCAGGTTATTGGTCAATGCCAGTCGTGCACCGTAGTTGATGCGGCTATCCTGTTCCTGGTTGTTGGACTGGGGCTCGCTGCCGTAGTCGTTACCCTCGTACTCGAGCTGCAGTACCAGCGGGTCCCAGGGAGTCTGGTACTCCACGCCGCCGAATACCGCCATGGGGCCACGGAACAGGGCATCGACGGCGAATTCACCGCCCTGATCGCCGCCGGCATTGTCAGGGCGCTCGTCGAAGCGGTCATGCAGCCAGCCCAGGGGAGAGTCCACATCCGCGGCGTTGCCCAGATAACCCCAGCCCAGTCCCAGAGTGAAGTCGAGGTCGTACCAGCGCTTGCTGGCCACCAGGTACTCGGCGCCAAACAGGGTGGTGCCACCGACGTCACGCAGGCCCAGCGCAAGCTGTGGCCAGTAACGGCTCTCCTCGAACAGGCGCAGCTTGATATCGAAGCCCTTGTCGAGGTTGGGGCGCTCCTCCTCGGAGGCTGCGTACTGGCGGTTCTCTACCTCTACATAGCGAAAGCCGCCCT
>JAGYKP010000015.1 GCA_018401555.1 Halomonas sp. | reverse complement strand
GTAGTCGATGACGCGTTTGACCGCGACGAGTACTTTCATGATTTCCTCGCTTGGTTCTCGGAAGTTGAACCATCACAAATCCAATGGTGCGGTACTGCCACTGCCGACCGCACCTTCCTGGAACAGCCGCATAGAACGGCGTGGCATGCTCTTATATGTTTCATGCAAGCGTTTGATAGGCGCCGCATCGAAAAAACTGTATCAATGTGCCATACCCTTGCGCACGGCAACAATCCCAATATCGGCCCCTCCCCTGAATCCCTGGCCGGCATGACACCGTGATTGCGCGATCGCAGGGGGTGACCTTGTTGAACTATTATGCCTATCATGGGGACAGGCTAGAAGCAAACGACCGTTTTAAATCGTTTCGACGTTGGTGGCATGGACCTTAGCGTCGACTCGGGTAGCGAGGAGAGAGCAGATGGAAGAACAAGTCGAACGCGAATCCATGGAATTCGATGTGGTTATCGTCGGCGCCGGGCCCTCGGGCCTGGCTGCCGCGTGCCGGCTGATGCAGCAGGCGAGCGAGGCGGAACAGGAGCTCTCCGTGTGCGTGGTGGAGAAGGGGTCCGAGGTGGGTGCCCATATCCTCTCCGGCGCCATCTTCGAGCCCCGCGCCCTGGCCGAGCTGTTTCCCGACTGGGAGGAGCGTGGCGCCCCGCTGACCACCCCGGCGAGCCGCGACGAGGTCTACCTGCTCAAGGACGCCGAGAAGGGCCAGAAGCTACCCAATGCCCTGGTACCGCCGTCCATGCACAACACCGGTGGGGAGATGTCCCGCTATGTGATCAGCGCCGGCAACCTGTGCCGCTGGCTGGCCGAGCAGGCCGAAGGGCTGGGGGTCGAGATCTTCCCCGGCTTCGCCGCCCAGGAGGCGATCGTCGAGGAGGGCGTGGTCAAGGGCATCCTGATCGGCGACATGGGCGTGGGTGCCGACGGTCAGCCCAAGGATGGCCATATGCCGGGCATGGAGCTGCGCGCCAGGTATACCCTGTTCGCCGAGGGCGCCCGGGGCCATATCGGCAAGCGCCTGATCGAGGAGTATCGCCTCGACGCGGGCAAGGACCCGCAGCACTATGGCATTGGCCTGAAGGAGCTGTGGGACGTGCCCGCCGAGCAGCATGAACCCGGACTGGTGCTGCATGGCTCCGGTTGGCCCCTGGACAAGCACACCCACGGCGGCTGGTTCCTCTACCATGGCGACAACCAGCAGGTGGTGGTGGGCCTGATCATGGACCTCTCCTACCAGAATCCCTGGCTCTCGCCCTTCGACGAGTTCCAGCGCATGAAGCACCACCCGGTGCTGGCGAAGCATCTCGAGGGCGGCAAGCGCGTCGCCTACGGCGCCCGTGCCATCGCCAAGGGCGGGCTGAACTGCCTGCCGAAGATGACCTTCCCCGGCGGCCTGCTGATCGGCTGCGACGCCGGCACCCTCAACTTCGCCAAGATCAAGGGGCTGCACACCGCCATGAAGTCCGGCCTGGTGGCCGCCGAGACGGTATTCGAGGCGATCAGTGCAGGCGATGAAGGGGGGCAGGAGCTGACGGCCTTCACCGGCAAGTGGGAATCCAGCTGGGCCTTTGCCGAGCTCAAGGAGAGCGCCAGCTTCGGGCCGGCGATCCACAAGTACGGCACCGTCCTTGGCGGCGCCTACAACTTCGCCGACCAGCTGTTGCGCGGCAAGCTGCCCACCGTCCACGACACCACCCCGGACCATGCCGCGCTCAAGCCGGCCAGCGAGTTCGAGAAGATCGACTACCCGAAGCCAGACGGCAAGCTCTCCTTCGACAAGCCCTCCTCGGTGTTCCTCTCCAACACCAACCACGAGGAGGACCAGCCCTGCCACCTGAAGCTGGCCGACCCTGAGCTGCCGATCCGCGACAACCTGCCGGAGTATGCCGAGCCGGCCCAGCGCTACTGCCCGGCGGGGGTCTACGAGGTGGTCGAGGGCGACGACGGCAAGCCGCGGTTCCAGATCAACTTCCAGAACTGCGTGCACTGCAAGACCTGCGACATCAAGGACCCGGCCCAGAACATCACCTGGGTGGCGCCGGAGGGCGGTGGCGGCCCCAACTATCCGAATATGTAAGCTCACCTCGACTATCTAACGACCACGCCCACCATATGAATGGAAGGCATCATGTCTCATGTAACCACCGGTAGCGGACTCTTGGAGCGTCGCGCCGAATTCGGCATCGTCGAACTCAGTCTAGACCGTCCTCACGTGAGGAATGCACTGAACGAGGCTACGGCGATCAACCTGCGCGAC
>JAGYKP010000014.1 GCA_018401555.1 Halomonas sp. | reverse complement strand
TTCTTCTTGTTCTGGTGCTCTGCCTGGGCGAAAGAGACCTGCTTCATCGGGTGGCTCGGTCAGGTGGTGACAGGGTGGCCAGATTTTACCCCGCTGACGACTGCCAGGCAGCTGTGGCGGGATTTGTGCAGCGTTTCCCTAATACTCTTGATCCCGGCATCTACTATATAGCTTCGACTTGTGCCTTCACCTTATCAACTATGTGCGCCCCGATGGGGATCGCCGAGGTGGCAGCCGGTGAAGGCGCATTGCCGACGTTCACGGTCCGAGGGGTGTTGACGAACAGGAAGTCGTCCACCAGCGTCCCGTCGCGAGACACTGCCTGAGCCCGCACTCCGGCCGGATAGGGGGTGAGGTCATCGAGGGTCAAGCTCGGGCAATACTTGCGAACCAACTCAAGGTAGCCCCGCTTGTGCAGAGAGTTCTTCATCTCCGAGAGGCCCGGGCGCAGGTTCCGAGCCAGAACCTTGAGGATGCCGGGATTGGTCAGCATCTGTGTCAGGTCACGAGGAGACACGTCGCGCCGACGATAGCCCTCGCGCTTCAAGGCCAGCACGGCATTCGGACCTACGGTCACAGAGCCATCGATCATTCGCGTCAGGTGCACGCCGAGAAAGGGCATGGAGGGATCTGGGATCGGATAGATCAAGTGGTTGACGATGTCGTTGTGCTGTTCCGGCAGCCGATAGTACTCGCCGCGGAAGGGGCAGATGCTGAAACCCGGATCCTGGCCCAACATACGGATCACCCGGTCAGCCATCAAGCCTGAGCAGGTGACGAGATAGCGCCCGGTGAAGTCGCCGGCGCGGGTGGTCACTACCACTTCTTGCTCTCGCTCATCCAAGTCGGTGACCTCCGCCCCATAGCGGATCTCACCCCCTGTACGCTCGAACTCGGCAGCCATGGCACGGGTCACTGCCGCGTAGTCGACGATACCACTGGAGGGCACGAAGATGCCGCCGAGCCCGGTAATGTTGGGTTCACGCTCGGCGAGCGCCTCGGGCTTCAGCCACTCGCGCTCCAGGCCGTTGGCCTCGGTGCGCTCCCACAGCGCCTGCATGCGCTGCATCTCCAACTCATTGGTGGCCACCAGCAGCTTGCCGCAACTGTCGTAGGGGATCTCGTGGGTCTCGCAGAAGGCCTTGGTGGCTTTGTTGCCCTCCAGGCAGAAACGCGCCTTTAGGCTTCCCGGGGTGTAGTAGACCCCGGCGTGGATCACGCCACTGTTGTGGCCGGTCTGGTGACGGGCGGCCTCTGGCTCCTTTTCCACCAGGAGTATCCTGCGATCCGGGTACGCCTGTTGCAGCTGCATGGCAGTGGACATGCCCAAGATGCCGCCGCCGATAATGATGAAATCGTACATGCCGTCCTAATTCCTCGTTGTCCTGCTGCATGGGCTCCGCCATGACCTGACGGGACCGAAGCAATGTCGTTTCATTTGCTGGCGAGATTGCACCCGCAACTCTCCTTAGACTTGGAGAGTTGCGGGTTAGCCACTTGATGGTGATCTCGCCAGCACGCCTGGCCGTTCAAGCAGAGCGGGCGATGTGTCCAGCCTGGTGGCGTCCCTGGCGCACACTCCACACGAATATGGCAACGAAGATACCCAAGCCGACCAGGTCGATGGTGAGCATGCCGTGCGGCCACAGCATCAAGGCGCCAATCGGGAACATCAGCAACCGCAGCCACCAGGTCAGCTCGTGTTCGAGGTACCCCTCAAGGCCTGCGATGATCGCGTAGATGCCAAACAGCGCCATGGCGAACACGATGGTCATCTCCAGCGGCGTGCCGGTGATCAACGGCGACCAGACAAAGAGCAGTGGTACGATGTAAAGCCCCTTGGCGATCTTCCATGCGGTCAGGCCGGTGCGCATCTGCGGCGTACCGGCGATCGCCGCAGCGGCGAAGGCGGTGAGACACACGGGCGGGGTAACGTTGGAGTCCTGCGACAGCCAGAAGATCACCATGTGTGCCGCGACCAGCGACATGGTTAAAAAGTGTGGCGACAGTGCCTGCTCATAGAGCTGGCTGGTAAAGGTATCGGGCACTGCGTCGAGCAGAGCCTGGGCCTCGGCCAGGCTCATCGGTGCCGCCAGGGCTTGCAGTTGATCCGGTGCGGCGAGCATGAACACCGCCTTGGCCTGTTCTGGCAGGTTGCCGGCGACGATCAGGTCGAGTAGCTGGCCATGGGCCATGAGGTTGTACAGCGCAGGCGCCGACAACGTAGCCAGCACGATGTAGGACGCGGTGACCGGAAGGCCCATGCCGAGGATCAGTGAGGCGATGGCGATCAGCACGATGGTTATCAGCAGGCTACCGCCCGCCCAGTCGGTGATCATCAGCGAGAAAGTGTTGCCGATGCCGGTAGTCGAGACCACGTTGATGATCAGGCCCACGGTGATCAACAGGATAGCTGTGGTGATCATGTTGCGTGTTCCCTGAACCAGCGCCTCGACGATCAGCTTCGGCGTCATCGGTTGTTTGGAAAGCCAGGAGGCGACGATCACCGAGACAATAGCGATGCCCGCCGCATAAGTCGGTGTGAAACCATAAACGAGTGCTGCCACCAGCACGACGAGCGGCAGCAGGTAGTGCCAGCCGTTTTTGAGAACCTCGCCAATGCGCGGTGCATCGGGGTCATCGAGATGCTGAGCGTTGCTGCGCTTGGCTTCGATGCGCACGAACATGGCGACTGATAGAAAGTAGAGCAGTGCTGGCAGTGCCGCGACACCGATGATGGTCAGGTAGGAGACCTGGGTATAGGACGCCATGATGAAGGCTCCAGCACCCATGACCGGTGGCATCAATTGGCCACCCGTCGAGGCAGAGGCCTCAACACCAGCGGCGAAGCGCGCCGGGAAACCGGCCTTGCGCATCAGCGGGATCGTGATCACGCCGGTGGAGACGGTGTTGGCCACGGCCGACCCCGACACCGAGCCCATCAAGCCCGATGAGAACACCGCCACGAAGCCGGGGCCGCCGATGAAGCGTCCCGCGGCACAGCGTGCGAGCTCGATGATGAATTCCCCGGCGCCTGACTTGACCAGGAAGGCACCGAAGAGGATGAACATGAACAGGCTG
>JAGYKP010000013.1 GCA_018401555.1 Halomonas sp. | reverse complement strand
GGCTGGCATGGAGCAGCAGCCATAAACGGCGGAACTCGGGCAGGCGCTCCTCGCTGAACAGGCTAGCCAGATCGATCTCGACGAAGGCCGGCCGGGTCATGGAGGGGTTGTCGCGCAGGATGCGCAGGCGCTGGCCGTCACTGACCAGGCCCCAGTGGGCCTCGTCGCTGGCGTTGAGGTACTCCTGCAGCAACCCGGTGGGACTGCGTCGGCGGCCTTCCTGGCCGAAGCGCGGCAGTCGCTCGTCCAGGGCACCCCGGCCAGGGGCGCAGAGCACCAGTGGCACGGCACCGGCAAAGGCGTGATGGGTGATGGGGAAGTGGCGCTCGCCGATCACCCGAGCGTGGCCGTCTGCGGTGAGGTCCGTAAAACCGAATACCTGGGTAAGCAGGTCCTCCATCCAGCGCTGGGCGGTGGCGGTGGGGTCGGCGAGATCCTCGCGCTGGCTCTTTGCGTCGAAGCTTACCCACTGTGCCTGGGCGATACGCCAGTAGCGGCCGATCTCGTCGCGCAGCGAGAGCCCCTTGGGAATGGCGTAGTCGCTTGGCTGCTGGCCCGGGAGCTGTAGCGCATCGAGCTGGTTGAGAATATCGGCGGGCAGCAGCCCTCCTTCCAGGCGGAAGAGTGTGTCCTGAGCGGCGTCCCTGCGATTCATGCCGGCTCCTCGTTGATTGTCGGCGTGTCTCAAAACCCTGCCTCCGGCATCAGTACATAGACGCCTAGCACGTCGGCGGGCAGCTGCGGCTTGACCTCGAAGGTGCCCCGGCCGTCGCGCTCGGAGTCGCGCACGCGGCGGTGATCCTGCAGCAGCTTGCGGCCGTGCTCGCGGCCGATCTCGTCCAGCACCTCCTGGTGGCTCGCCAGGCGCTCAAGTGCCGTCTGCACGGCACGCTCGCGCACCTCGGGGGAGGTGTTCTGGGTGGCTTCATGTGTGAACCAGTCCACCGCTTCCTGGGTGGAGAGGGCTCGGGGTGGCTGGTTGCCCTCCAGCACCACGGTGACGGCCTCCTCGGCAAGCATCTCGCGGCGGTTGCCTTCGCGTACCAGGGTGAGATTGGTGCGCAGGCGCAGCAGGGCGACGATCACACGCTGGGAGACCGCAGAGGTCGTAATGGCGCCGGCACGGCGGGCGGGGCGGTCCGCATCGCTGCCGTTCTCGTCCAGGGCGCGTTCGGCCAGTTCTTCGGCCAGCACGGTGACTAGCGGGTGGCTGCGATGGATGTAGCTGACGCCGCGGGGCAGCGGCAACGCGAAGCCGATGGCGTCCAGGCGCTGGATGCCGTGGCTCTCCATGCGCTCGCGGATGGAGTGGGGGAGCGCGTCCCAGCTCAGGCGCTGATGACTGCCGCGGCTTTCCAGCGGGGCGCGCAATGCTGCCAGGGCCTGGGTGACGAAACGCTCCACGTCCTGCTGGCTGCCCAGCACCTCCTGCATGCGCTGCCACTCCGGCAGCACCGCTTCGGGGCGGATGGCCTGCTGCGCGAAGATCGTACGGTTGCGGCGAGCCTTCTCGCGGGCACTTTCCCAGGCGACCTCGACGCGGCTGTCCAGGTCTTCGAGGTTCCCCACCGGCTCGTCGAAGGCGAGCCCCATCTGGCTCATGCCGCTGTCGGTGCCGCGGGTGAGCAGCACGGTCTGCATGATGGCCTGGGTGACGCGGTTCTCGTCTTCCGGCATGGGGACGCTGACGCCCAGCGCCTTGCGGATGGCCTCGGCCTTGCGCAGGATCACCCGCAGCACGGCGCCATCCACCGGGTTGTTGTCACCGTAGAGCATCATCGCCTTGACCTTGGGGGAGCGCTGGCCGAAGCGGTCGACGCGGCCCTCACGCTGCTCATGGCGGGTGGGGTTCCAGGCCAGGTCATAGTGGACGACGGCGTCGAAGGCTTCCTGGAGGTTGATGCCCTCCGAAAGACAGTCGGTGGCCACCAGAATGGGCGACTCGGGTTGATCCGCCAGGGCCTCCACCTGCTCTTCGCGCTCGGCTGGGTGAAGCTCCCCGGTGACGCAGGCCACGCGGTGCTCCTTGAAGGCCTTCTGTAGCGCCTCCGCCACGTACTGCGCAGTGGCGATATACCGGCAGAACACCACCGGGCGATGCCCCTCTGCCAGGACGGGTTTGAGCGTGGTGATCAGGTGCTTGAGCTTGGGGTCCTTGCTGGGGCCATGCAGTGCAGTGGCACGCTCGATCAGGCTCTCCAGCAGCGGACGGTCCTCGAGGTGGGCACCTGGTTCCAGGTCATCCTGGGTGTTGTCGCTGCTGTCGAGGATGGTTCGGCTTGCCTGGTCGTCCAGCTCAGCTTCGCTGACCTGCTGCTTCTCGGCATTGTGGATGCGGTTCTGCAGGGTGCGAACGGCCGCCGCCGG
>JAGYKP010000012.1 GCA_018401555.1 Halomonas sp. | reverse complement strand
ATGAACATGAACACATAGGACCAGGAGATCCGGGCGATCGAGCCCAGCATGCCTTCGCCGCCGATATAGCTACGGAACAGCACCGTCTCCCACGACAAGCCGGGGAAGTTGAATACGCCACCGACGTACTGGCCCCACCAGGCCACGTAGGTCAGCGCAATCACGCTCAGTACTGGAATGAACCAGCCGGTGGTGCGCCTCGCGAACTCGAGGATCAGCCCCACCGCAACGATCGAGACGACCCAATCGGAGGCGATGAAGGTCACGCCACGCTCATAGAGGGCATTCTCGAACACCATCAGATAAACCGCACAGCCGATGGCAGCCACTGCGAGCAGAATATCGATGGCGAACACCGCCCGCCGTGGCCCGGCTTGACGAGGACGTGCGAGTGGTACGGCCAGGGCACACAGCGCGCCGAACAGGCCAAAATGCATGGCGCTCGTCCACAGCGTGGATAGCGTCGAGAAGGTGTTGAAGTAGATATGAGCACAGGCAATAACGATGGCAAAGGCAATGAGAAAGGGCCCTAGCCATGGATGCGTGAGGCGTTCATCGGCCTCCTGTGCATCCTCATCACGTATGGAATCGAGGTTCGAATTGCTCACGGCGATCTCCTGATAGCGGCGTGCGTCATGAGGGGAGCGGCAGCGTCGCGATCGAGCGCAGCACCGTCCGTTGGAGGGAAGGCTGAGCGTCCGGCCAACAGCCGGACGCTCGGTGCGGGTCTCTGATTACTCTGCGATCAGGCGCTCGGGGATCTCCAGCCCCTGCTCTTCGAAGAAGCGTGCCGCACCCGGGTGCAGCGGCATCGGCAGGCCGATGATTGCCTTCTCAAGTGCCATCGCCTTGGTCGCCGGGTGGATGTTGTTGAGGAAGGGCAGGTTCTCGTACATCGCCTTGGTGATGGCGTAGACGTCATCGTCAGGAACGTCGGCGCGTGCTGCCAAGATATTGGGTTGGGCGATGGTATGGATAACCTCGTCCTGGTTCGGGTAGGTACCCGCCGGGATGTCGTAGGCAGACCAAAGCTCGAACTTGCTGTTGACCTTCTCCAGCTGCTCTTCCGTGAAGTCCAGGGTGGTGATATCGCCATCGGCATTGGCGTAGGCGCGGGTCACAGCCGAGGCAGGTACACCCGCCGGGATGTTCATGCCGTCGATGGTGCCGTTCTGCAGGGCATCGGCGCTCGGGCCATAGCCCAGATAGGCGATATCCATTTCGTCTGGCTCTATGCCCAGCTGACCGAGGATGTAGCGACCTGACCCTTCAGTACCGGAGTTGCGTGCACCGATCGAGAACGGCTCGCCGTAGAGGTTGGTCATGTCGTCGATAGTGCCCGAGTCGACCACGTCGTTATTGACCACGAAGTGCTCGACGTTCTGCCACAGCATGGACACGCTGCGCAGGTCCTTATACGCCTTGGGGACGGGGCCTTCACCTTCCCAGGCATAGGCGCCATACAGTCCCTGGAGGATCCCAAACTGTGCCTGGTCTTCGTCCATCAGCTTCAGGTTCTCACTGGAACCGGCGGAGCTGATCGCCGACAGGGCAATACCGGTCTCGGGTTCGAGCTTGACCTTGACCAGAGTGGAAAGCGCGACCCCGACGGGATAGTAGGTACCCCCAGTGGTGGCGGTGCCCATGATGTACTGGTGGGATTCCTGGGCCAGTGCGGAGGAGGCGGAGATGCCCAGAGCCGCGGCGGAGGCCAGGCCAATGGCGGATTTGAGGAACTGACGCTTATGCATGCCATGTCTCCCTTGAGGAAAGTTAGCGATTATTGTGATGCGTCAATTTATGGGCAAAGGCCCTGCCAGAAAGATAGAAATGTTTTTATATCAAATGATTACAGGTTTCTGGAGCGGGGGAGGAGGGCAGCATCGGCAAGTTCTTGCTAGCGCGGAGAGGGGCTATCGGCCATTTTCTGCCGATGAGACGAGGGCGCTCTGGCTGCATTGCCACATCGCGTGTGGCGACCGGAAGGCCACTCTGTGGCAAGGAGGGGGAAGTCGGTGCTCGCATCCCGAGCCGGGTGAACCGGTGTAGGCAGGGCCGTTAGGCGTTCCCGGCGGCCACTGTGGAGGTGTCGGCTTGGCCGCAGAACGCCTCGCGACGCAGGCCGTGGCGTTGCATCTTCTGATTGAGAGTCCGTCTCGGCAGGTCGAGCTC
Source organism: Halomonas sp. (assembly GCA_018401555.1). Taxonomy (GTDB): domain Bacteria; phylum Pseudomonadota; class Gammaproteobacteria; order Pseudomonadales; family Halomonadaceae; genus Halomonas. Next base: position 4,037 of record JAGYKP010000012.1, on the reverse strand, counting down.
TTCGAGTACCGCCTGGATGTTGCCACGATGACGAGATAGGGCTGCTCGCAGCAAGGAGGCCTCGAAGGCGGCGACTTGATCGGCGAGAGACCCTTCGGTTGCCTCCCCGGACGCTACCTCAAGGTAAGGGATGTCCAGGTTGAGCGTGAAGCGCGTCGCCGCGTTGCGCAGCTCGCGCAGGTTTCCGGGCCAGTGATGGCGCCCAAGCGCCGCCAGTAGCTCACCATCGGCCTCGCGTTGGGGGCGTTGATGCACCTCGGCCGCTTGACGGCTGAAGTGTATGAACAGCGTGGCAATGTCTTCGCGGCGCTCACGCAGGGGAGGGATGCTCAGTTCGGCGATGGCCAGCCGGTAATACAGGTCCTCGCGAAACTCACCGACAGCTGCCTGTTGCAGCAGGTTGGTCTTTGTCGCCGCCACCACGCGCAGATCGACGTTGATGACCTGGTTGCTGCCCAGCCGCGTCACTTCCCCCTCTTGCAGCGCTCGAAGCAATTTCACTTGAGTGGCGAGTGGCATCGACTCGATCTCGTCGAGGAAGAGGGTGCCGCCGCTGGCGTGTTCGAGTTTGCCAACGCGGCTCTCGAGTGCGCCGGTGAAGGCTCCCTTCTCGTGGCCGAACAGCTCTGACTCGACTAGCTCCGGGGGGATGGCGCCGCAGTTGAGGACCACGAAGGGCGTGGCATCGCCGGGACCGAAATCGTGCAAGCAACGCGCCACGACCTCCTTGCCGCTGCCGGTTTCGCCATGAATCAGCACATGGGCGCGTGTCGAGGCGAGATTGGCAATCTGGTCACGCAAGCGCTGCATGCCTGGCGCCTCGCCGATCAACCGCGCAGCCAAGCCACCCTGACGCAGCGCTTGGCGCAAACGGCGGTTCTCCTGTCCCAGGCGGCGGCGCTCCAGTGCCCGCTGGACCTGTTCCTCGAGTCGCTCCGGATCGTAAGGCTTCTCGATAAAATCCCAGGCCCCTTGGCGCATGGCATGCACCGCCATCGGCACATCGCCGTGGCCAGTGATCAGCAAAACCGGCAGGTCATCATCGGTGTCCTGTACGGCCTGCAGGAGTTGCAGGCCGTCGAGGCCGGGCATCTTGACGTCGGAGATCAGCACGCCGCAGGGAGAGCCCGCCCGGAGCTCGTCAAGAACTGCCTGACCGCTCGCGAAGGTGCGCACCGGCAAGTCACAAAGCTCGAACCACTGGGTCAGCGACTCCCGTACCCCGGGATCGTCGTCGACTAGCCAGACGGGAAGCTCACTCATGTCGGGATGTCCTTGTTGACAGGTTGCCGTGATGACTCGCCTTCTACCCGCGTCAATATGACATGGAAAACGGCGCCGCCGAGGTGGGCAGGGCGGTTTTCGGCGCGGATGCGACCCTTGAGATCCTGAACGATCCCATAGGCGATGAACAGCCCCAGGCCGAGGCCGTCGCCCACCTCCTTGGTGGTGTAGAAGGGGTCGAAAATATGTTCGAGGGTCGCCTCGTCTATACCAGGCCCATTGTCCGCCACGACCAGTTCGACCTGCTCGGGGGCCAAGTCCACGCGGACGTCAAGACGCGGGGACGGCGTATCGCGCAGGGCATCCAGAGCGTTGCGCAGCAGGTTGGTGAGCAGTTGCTCGATGCGCACGCTATCACCGGCGACCCATGCCGTGGAGGCCTCGGGCAACTCCAGGTGAAGCGCGACCCCCTGACGCTCCAGGCGATCCTTGAGTAACTCGAGCACGAAATGCAGCCTCGCGCTCAGGTCGACCGGTTCGAACGCGCCGCCCTTGCGAGCGAAGATCTTGAGCTGTCGGATCAGAGTCGCCAAGCGGTCGGACAGGTCGTGGATATGGCGAAAGTTGTCGATGGCCGTGGCTTCACGGCCACGTTCCAGCAGGCGAGCCCCGCTAGATGCATAGGTCCGGATGCCGGCCAAGGGTTGGTTCAGCTCGTGAGCGATACCTGCCGCCATGGTACCCAGCGCCGCAAGCTTGCCAGCTTGCACCAGTTCCGCTTGGGCCGCTTCGAGTTCCTGCGTACGCGCTTTTACCCTTGCCTCCAGGCGCTCGTTGGCCTCCTGAATGATGCGCGCTTCTCGGTCACGTAGACGCTGACGTTTCTGGCGCTCGCGTAACCAGAGGCCCAGTAGCAGCAGGGCCAGGGTGGTGCCTGAGGCAGCCAGCAGAGCATTGCGTGCGACGGTGTAGAGTGGTCGGACGGGCACCAGGTAGTGCATGGTCCAGTCGAGGGTCGTCTGGGGTAGGGTCAGGTCAAGGTAGCGTTCACCCAGGTCTCCAGTGCTTGTGTTGCCAACATGCAGGGAGCCGTCAGGCAGGCGTTCGCCAAGAGGGCGCAGCGGTGTCGCGAGAAACTGGCGCTGGTCTTGGATCTCCTCCATGGCACTGGCACCGATATCGTCCAGGCGACGGTAACGCCATTCCGGGCGACTCGAGAGAATCACCACGCCGTTGGTATCGGAGAGCAGCACTTGCTCGCCTGCCTGTCGCCAGCTGGCCTGCAACGCTTCCAGGGACACCTTCACGACCAATACCCCGCCGGGGCGGCCCGAGGCCCCTCCCTGAACTGCGGCAGAGACAAAGTAGCCGGCGCGTCCCGTGGTGCTGCCGATGGCAAAGAACTCTCCCTGACCCTCGGCCATGGCGTCCTGAAAATAGGGCCGGAAGTCGTAATGGTGGCCGAGAAAGCTGTCTTCGCTGGCATGGTTGCTGGCAGCAATGGTGACGCCCTCGTCATCCATCAGGAAGATGGCCTCGGCTCCCGAGCTCTTGGCCACATGGGCCAAGTATCGATTGACCTGCTCAGTGAAAACGCCGACCTCATCGACAACCGCCGCCTGGACCAGGGAATGGCGAGCCAGTAGTCCTGGAAGATAGGTGAAGCGTTCCAGCGCCCCATTGAGGCTGCTGGTGTAGAGCGCTAGGCGCGAATCGGCGTGCCGACGTGCCTCATTCGTGACACGCTCTAACTGCCAATGCCACACCCACCACAACATCATAGCGAGAGCGGTGGCGGTGATGGCGACCGTCAGGCGACCTAGTCTACGACGAAGTACTTGGTTCACGGGCCAGCCTCCCGCTGGCATGCAGGCGTCCGGTAGACCAAGTTTCTGACCATATCTATAACGAGCACTCCATATACGGAGGAAAACAGTCCATCAGGTGGTGACAGGGTAGCCCGATTTTACCCCGCCGACGGCTGTCAGGCAGCTGTGGCGGGATTTATGCAGTGTTTCCCTAATGTGTCCGCTCTGACTTGACCAGAACACATCTCGGCGGAACGCCCCTATGATCAAATCGACACCACCTTTATTGATAATGATTACTGTTTGTATAATGGTGCTTTCTGCGACTCGATTGGTCACGCCATGCCCTCCCCCCTGGCCCGGCTCTATATCGGCCCCCTGCAGCACCTCGCCCCACCGTCGATCGCGACTGTGGAGACGACACACGGCATGCCGGCCCATAGCCTGCTCGATCCGGTCCAGCTGGACGCACTGCTGACGCGTTTTGGCGTCCAGTACGGCCAGGGGGATCGCCGTGCGGTCGCCTCCCTGTGGTCGAAGTGGCATTTCAGCGCCGTGATCGCCCATGGCCTGGCGGCCAACCTGCTGCTTGAGCGCGATCTACCGCTAGGCCTGGACGCGCTTAGTCTCGCGCAATCGCCCGAAGGAAAGACCACCGGCCTGGTGCTGCGCCATGCCGGTCGCCCCCTGGCCGAGCTCGACTCCCCTTCGCGCTTCGCGACCCTGCTCGACGCCCACCTGAGTCCGCTGATCGAGGCCCTGGCCGCGGTCACCGGCGCCTCACCCAAGGTATTCTGGAGCAACGCTGGCAACTACTTCGAGCACTTCGCCGGCGCCCTGGCCGACCACCCGATGGCCTCAGCGGACGTGGGTGAGCCCGCGAAGGCGCTGATGGCGAGCCCCACGCTGCCCGACGGGCGTCGTAACCCTCTCTATCGTCCAGTGCGCTATGTCGAGGTGGAAGACGAGCCCCCTCGGCGGGTCCGTCGACTGTGCTGCATCCGA
>JAGYKP010000011.1 GCA_018401555.1 Halomonas sp. | reverse complement strand
GACCCCGCCGCCGCGGCGCGTCGGCTGGCTACGCTCTATCACTCCCGGCAGGTGCAGGGCATGCAGCGCATCGGCTTCGAGCGGTTGGAGGCCCTACTGCCGCTGCTGCTCGATGCCGTCGCGGCCAGCGACACCCCGGATACCGCCCTGGAGCGAGTGCTGCCGCTGATCGAGTCGGTACTGAGGCGTACCGCCTACCTGGCGCTGCTGCGTGAGAATCCCGACGCCCTGGGCCACCTGATGACGCTTTGCGCGGCGAGCCCATGGATCGCCGAACACATCGCGCGCTATCCGATCCTGCTCGATGAGCTGCTGACCCCCGAGACCCTGTACACCCCCGCCGACAAGTCGCGACTCGCCGATGAGCTGCGCCAGGCCCTGGCGCGGATCCCCGAGGAGGATGAGGAGGCTCAGCTCGAGGCCCTGCGGGTCTTCAAGCACGCCCAGACGCTGCACGTGGCCGCCTCGGATATCGCCGGCACCCGCCACCTGATGAAGGTCAGCGACTACCTCACCTATATCGCCGAGGTGATCCTCGAGGCGGTGCTGGCCATGGCCTGGAAGCACCTGACCCGCAAGCACGGCTTCCCCGAACTGGCCGACGGCGGTCGCGCCGACCGTGAACCCGCCTTCCTGATCGTCGGCTACGGCAAGCTGGGTGGCATCGAGCTGGGCTACGGCTCCGACCTGGACCTGGTGTTCATCCACGATGGCGCCACCCAGGGCGAGACCGATGGCCGGCGAGTGCTGGACAACGGTGTCTTCTATACCCGCCTGGGGCAGCGCATCATCCACCTGCTCACCGCGGTGACGCCGGCCGGCACCCTCTATGACGTGGACATGCGGCTGCGTCCCTCGGGCAACTCCGGGCTGCTGGTCACCTCGCTCAATGCCTACGCCGACTACCAGCGCCGCGAGGCCTGGACCTGGGAGCACCAGGCGCTGGTGCGGGCCCGGGTGGTGGCGGGGCATCCGCGGCTGGCCCAGGGCTTCGCTGACGTGCGTCGCGAGATCCTCGGGCGTGAGCGCGATAGCCGGACGCTGGGCGAGGAGGTGGTGAAGATGCGCCACAAGATGCGCGACCACCTGGCGGGCAAGAGCGGGGAGGGGGAGTTCGACCTCAAGCACGACCCCGGCGGCATGGTGGACCTCGAATTCCTGTGCCAGTACGCCGTGCTGGCCATGGGCCACGAGACCCCGGAGCTGCTGGCCTACAGCGACAACATGCGCATCCTCGAGACCCTGGAAGCCACCGAGCGCCTGCCGGCCCGGGAGTGCCAGAGCCTTCGCGAGGCCTATCTGGCCCTGCGCAGCGCCGCCCACCGCGCCTCGCTCACCCGCGAGCCGGCCCTCGGCCGCAACGAGGCCTTCCAGGACCATCGCCAGGTGGTCATCGAGGCCTGGCAGCGGCTGCTGGAGCCTCAAGGTCACTGAGCGGGGCTGCGCGGCAGGCCGGCCAGCCGGCGAACGCCGGTGGCCTGATACCCCCACCTCCATTTTCTCTCCGGCCCCTCGAGAGTGCCCCCCGGCGTCCCGGCTGTGATCCGCAGGCGGGGCGCCGTGAATCCGCCCCACCGCCATGCCGCGATCACTGAATTCTTCAGTAACCGTTGCCTTGTGGCTTTCCCCCTGTAATTACAGTGGCTTAACAGGCCCTAGTGCAGTCTTCTTCCTGTCATTCCTGCTTCCTCGGGCGACCCGGTTCGACAAAGTATCCAGATTGGTCATTTCGCCAGGATAGTCGCGTTGCGGTGGATCAAGCCGCGGCCCTAAGCTCCCCTGACCCTGACAAGCTCCTGTGGCGAGTCGGCGAGAGCAAACTAAAACAAAGCAGGTGACAACATGATCTACAAAACAGCGCTAGCGACCAGTGTCATGATTCTCTCCGCGGGCCTTGCCCAGGCCGAGGAGTCCTATCGGATCGGCATCACCCAGAACAATGTCGGTGTCGACAGCTACCAGACGACCTATGAAAGCGCCTTCGAGGCGGCGGCCGAGAAACAAGGCAACGTCGATATCGTAGTGCTCGATGCCGGCGGCGATGTGGCCCGTCAGATCGGCCAGATGCAGGACCTCATCCAGCAG
>JAGYKP010000010.1 GCA_018401555.1 Halomonas sp. | reverse complement strand
CACCCTGGCACTGCCCGACACGGCAGCCTCAGGCGAGGGCACCGCTCACCGGGGCCCTGCGCTACGCGTGGCCTTCCCCGCCGGGGACGGCAGCGGGCAGATCAAGTGGGTGCTGCCCAGCCGCCTGCAGGCGGTGGAGACGGTCTACGCCATGACGGTGCACAAGTCCCAGGGCTCGGAGTTCACCCACACCGCCCTGCTGCTCCCCGACGCCCCCAACCCCATCCTGACCCGCGAGCTGGTGTACACCGGCATCACCCGCGCCCGCGAATGGCTCACACTGGTGGAGACCGGGCGCGGCCAGCTGCTGGACGCGGTGGAACGGCGCGTGATGCGGGTCAGCGGGTTGGGCGGCGGCTGAACGTTGGCGGCCAGCCGTTTTCTCGCCACCTTGTAACGCTTATATTGCAGCGGACTGGCGTCGACACGGGCGCCACCCTGCTCATGCCATCGTTTACCCCAGGACCGGGAGAACGGCCCTTGTCATCACCCACCCCACGCTATCCGCTGCACCGGCTCACCGGCCAGTTCCAGGAGCCGGCCAGGGAGGCGAGCTATCGCCGGGAGATCGCGCCCCGGGTGCGCCTCGAGTCTAGCGTGGCGATCTGCGTGGCGGCGCTGGTCTTCGGCATGTTCGCCATCTCCGACTACCACTATCTCGACGCCGGCATCGAGCTCACCCTGCTGCTCACCATGCGCCTGGTGGTGGTGGTCGCCTGCCTGGCCCTCGCGGTCGCGATCGGGCTCCTCGGCGACTTCAGCCGCCGGCTGTGGCTGCACGCCCTGCCCCTGTGGATACTGGCGACGGGCATCATCCTGATCGCGCTCCTGCGCCCCGAGAGCCTCGCCACCCAGGTCACCGCGCTGGTGGTGGCCACCATCGCCTTCTACCTGCTGATACCCAACCTGCTGCCGGTGGTGGCATTCGCCAGCCTCTACCTCAACCTGGGGTTCCTGGCCGCGGCGGTGGTGATGACCGATACCCCGGCCGTGGTGGTGTTGCGCATCGGGCTGCTGCTGGTGATGACCAACGCCGTGGGCTTCTTCGCCCTGCTGCGCCTGGAAAGGCTGCAGCGGACACAGTTCGCGCTGCTCGAGGAGGAGCGGGTGCAGAACCGCCAGCTGATGGACGAGATCGCCCATCGTAAGTCGCTGGAGGCACAACTGCGCCAGGTCGCCGAACAGGATGCACTGACCGGCCTGGACTCGCGCCGCCACTTCATGGCGCGCGCCGAGGCGCTGCTGCGCCGCGCGCGGCACGAGAAGGCGCCCTTCAGCCTGTTCATGATCGATGTGGACCACTTCAAGGCCATCAACGATACCTGGGGGCACGGCCAGGGCGACCGCGCGCTGGCCGCCATCGCGGAGACCTGCAAGCACTCCCTGCGGCCCCAGGACGTGATCGGCCGCTTCGGCGGCGAGGAGTTCATCGTCGCCCTGCCGGACACCCACCCCAAGGACGCGCTGATGGTGGCAGAGCGCCTGCAGCGGAAGGTCAGCGAGCTGAAGGTGATGGAGGAGAT
>JAGYKP010000009.1 GCA_018401555.1 Halomonas sp. | reverse complement strand
GTGGTCGGCCTGGGGGTTTGGCTACTGCCCCAGCCTGCCGAAGTCTCCGATCAGGGATGGCTGATGCTGGCCATGTTTATCGGCACGATTGCCGCCATCATCGGCAAGGCGATGCCGATTGGTGCGCTCTCGATCGTTGCCATCGCGATGGTCGCGGCGTCGGGCGTCACCAGCGACCAGCCGGGCACGGCGATCCGCGATGCACTGGGCAGCTTCACCAGCCCGCTGATCTGGCTGATTGCCGTTGCCATCATGATATCCCGCAGCCTGATCAAGACCGGCCTGGGGTCACGTATCGGTTACTATTTCATCTCGGTATTCGGCAAGCGCACGCTCGGCATCGGCTATGCCCTGGCGCTTTCCGAGCTGACGATCGCCCCGGTCACACCCAGCAATACGGCGCGTGGCGGCGGCATCATGCACCCCATCATGCAGTCGATCGCCCATAGCTTCGGTTCGACCCCCGAGAACGGGAATACCGGCAAGATCGGCAAGTACCTGGCACTGGTCAACTACCACAGCAACCCCATTACCTCGGCGATGTTCATTACCGCCACGGCCCCCAACCCGCTGACCGTCAAGCTGATTGCCGAAGCTACCGGTGCCGCGATTACACTGAGCTGGACCACCTGGGCGCTGGCCATGCTGCTGCCGGGCCTGGCGGCGATCGCGCTGATGCCGCTGGTGCTCTACCTGTTCTATCCCCCCGAGATCAAGAAGACCGAAGATGCGGCGAGCTTCGCCCGTCAGCAGCTCTCCGATCTGGGTCGCATGCAGCGAGACGAGAAGATCACCCTGGGGGTATTCGTGATGCTGCTGCTGCTGTGGGCAGGGGTGCCGGCCTGGCTGCTGGGTGATGCCTTTGAGCTGCATTCGGCCACCGCCGCCTTGATCGGCCTCGCCGTTCTGCTGCTGACCGGGGTGCTGACCTGGAAGGACGTGCTGAACGAAAAGAGTGCCTGGGACACCCTGGTGTGGTTCGGTGCGCTGGTGATGATGGCCTCGCAGCTTAACCAGCTCGGTGTGGTTGCCTGGTTCTCCTCAACCATCGAGGGCCTGATTACCCAGACCGGCGTGGGCTGGCTTGGCGCGAGCTCCCTGCTGATCCTGGTATTCCTCTATTCTCACTACTTCTTCGCCAGTACCACGGCGCATATCACGGCGATGATGGGAGCCTTTCTGGCCGTGGGCCTGGCCATGGGGGCGCCGGCGATGCCGTTCGTGCTGAGCATGGCGGCGGCCTCCTCGATCATGATGACCCTGACCCATTACGCCACGGGCACCTCCCCGGTCATCTTCGGTTCTGGCTATGTGCCGCTCGGTGAGTGGTGGCGGGCCGGCTTCATCATGAGCGTGGTCAACCTGCTGGTCTGGGTCGTGGTGGGCGGTCTATGGTGGAAGCTGCTCGGCTACTGGTAAAGGATGTTCCATGATGTCGCAGGTTCCCCTGCTGATCGCCATCGCCGCCCTGGCCGGGGCGGCATTTTCCGCTCACGGCGTATGGCGGCGCCGCGCGGTCAGCGCCTGGCCCCGGGCCACGGCCGAGGTGGTCGCCACCGAGGTCATCGAGCTTGGGTCGCGGGTGCAGAATCGCGAGGGGCCCGAACAGGAGCGTCGCTACCTGGCTCGGGTGGAGGTTCGTTTCGAGGTGGCCGGCGAGCCGGTCGTCACCGACAACCGCCGCTTCGATGCGCCGCCTTCCTTCACGGAGCATGAGGCGGCCGAGGCCTGGCTGCGGGACTACCCTGCCGGCAAGACGCTGGAGGTTCGCTACGACCCCGACGACCCGAAACTCGCCCAGTTCGGCCCGTCGCGCATCCCCACAGGACGCATCGGCCTGACGCTGTTCCTGCTGGCAATGGCGGGGTTTGCGCTGTTCATCCACCTGCAGGGGTAGTTACTTAATTTCCTTGTTAAGCCATTGATGATTCTGCGCGGAGCCGGCAGCATGGCGGCCTTTTGCGTGGAGGATTCATGCGCCGCTATCTGCTGGCCGGGCTGCTGGCCCTCGCTCCCCTGGCGGCCCAGGGGGATGTCATCGTGGGCAGCTGGAACATCAAGCACCTGGGGTGGAACAACGACAAGGCGGTGGGGCAGGTGGCCCATGTGGCCGACCACTTCGACCTGCTGGCGATCCAGGAGCTGATGGACCCGGCGGCACTCGAGGCGCTGGAGCGGGAGCTGGAGGCGCTTTCCGGCGAGGCGTGGTCCTCCATGGCCAGCCATGCCCTGGGCCGCAGCTCTTACGAGGAGCACTACGCCTTCCTGTGGCGCGAGAGCGAGGTGGCCTACGCGGATGGCGCGGTGGTGTTCATCGACCATGGCGACGTCTTCTCGCGCGAGCCCTACTCGGCGCGTTTCCGCGATGTGGAGAACGATAAGCTCTTCACCGCGGCCACGGTGCATGTGGTCTATGGCGATAGCGTGAGCGACCGCCTGCCGGAGATCGCGGCCCTGGCCGACTACTGGCAGTGGCTCGGCGAGGTGCATGCCGATACCCCGCGCCTGCTGATGGGCGACTTCAACCTGGCCCCGGACCATGCCGGCTGGGCGCCGCTGCGCGAGCGGGGCGCAGTGCCGGCGGTGACCGAGGGTGCCTCCACCC
>JAGYKP010000008.1 GCA_018401555.1 Halomonas sp. | reverse complement strand
CAGCAACTCCGGCAGGATGCCGATAACGAGTTGCGCCTCTCGGCTGCCGGGCTGACCGGCCATCTCTCCCGCCACGACTACCTGCCCCGGCTGCTGGCCTCCCGGGAGGCGGTACGCCGCTTCCTCTCTTCCCCGGAGAGCCAGGATCCCATGCCGCTCAACCGCCTGCTCGACCGCTTCCGGGCGGCCACCGGGGTCTCCGACATCTACCTGCTCGACCGCCACGCGAACACCCTGGCGGCCAGCAACTGGCATCGCCCCGACACCTTCATCGGCCAGAACTACGCCTTCCGCAGCTACTACAGCGACGCCATCGCCGGCCGACCCGGGCGCTTCTACGGCCTCGGCGTGCAGTCACTGGAGCGCGGCTACTACTTCTCTGCCCCGGTCTGGCTCGACGATACCGCCCCCGATGCCACGCCGGACGGCGTCATGGTGGTCAAGGTGCTGCTCGACGCGATGGAGGAGAGCTGGGCCGACCAGGAGGCCGAGCTGCTGGTCACCGACGCCGACGACATCATCTTCATGGCCAGCCGTCCGGAACTGCGCATGGCCTCGCTGGCACCGCTCTCCACGGACGAGAGGGAGGCGCTGCTGGCCACCCGCCGCTATGCCGACGAGCCCCTGCACCACTCCGGTCTCGAGGTCCTCGCCACCCTGGGCGTGCGCTCCCGCCTGGTCGGCTTCAACGCGGGGCCGCTGGCCGGCGAGCGCTTCCTGGGCCTGCGGCGCGCGCTGCCCGAACTCGGCTGGGAGATGCTCATCCTCAAGCCGCTGGACCCGGTGACCCAGGCCCAGTGGACCTCCGCCCTGCTCGCCGGCGGGCTCTACGGCATCGTGCTGCTGGGCGGCGGCTTCGGCTGGCAGCGCCTGCGACTGCGCCGCGAGCGCGAACTGTTCGCCGAGCGCGAGCGGCATACCCTGGCCCGCGCCCGCGACGAGCTGGAGCGCAACGTGGCCAGCCGCACCCGCGACCTGGTCGAGACCAATCGCCGCCTCTCCGACGAGGTCGAGGAGCGCAAGCGCGCCGAGGCGGACCTGCGCCAGACCCGCGATGAACTGATCCAGGCCGCCAAGCTCGCCGTGCTCGGCCAGCTGGCCGCGGGCATCAACCACGAGCTCAACCAGCCCCTGGCCGCGATTCGCGCCTACGCCGAGAACGCCCGCGCCTTCCTCGCACGCGAGCGTCTGGAGAGCACCGACCGCAACCTCGCCGAGATCGTCGAACTGACCGGGCGCATGGCCGAGATCAGCGCCCAGCTGCGCCAGTTCTCGCGCAAGGGCGACGAACGGCGCAGCGCCGTGTCGGTCAGCGACTGCTTCGAGTACGCCCTGCGCCTGTTCCAGACCCGGCTGCAGGACGCCGGCGTGCGGGTCGAACGCCGCTTCCCCGAGGCGCCCGTCTGGGTCAGGGCCGACCCGGTGCGCCTGGAGCAGGTCCTGGTAAACCTGATCGGCAACGCCCTGCATGCCATGGCCGGCAGTGACGCACCGAGCCTGACGCTGAGCGTCGAGGCCGACCGGGAGAGCGTCGAGCTGGCGGTGGAGGACAACGGCCCGGGCATCGCCCCGGCCGACCTGCAGCGGATCTTCGAACCCTTCTTCACCACCAAGTCACCGGGCAGCGGCCTGGGCCTGGGGCTCTCCATCTCGTCGCGTATCATCGACGACCTGGGCGGCCGCCTCGCCGCCGGGAACCGCCCCGAAGGCGGTGCCCGCTTCACCATTCGCCTGCCCCGGGAACGTCTCGCCACAGACCCGCCCTATACCGACCAGGAGAGCCTGCCCCATGCATGAACCGGCAGACATTCCGGTGATGATCGTCGATGACGAGCCTCACCTGCGCATCAGCGCCGGCCAGACCCTGGAACTCGCCGGCTATGCACCCGTCCCCCACGCCGGCGCCGAGGCCGCGCTGGCGGCGCTCGAGGACGACTTCCCCGGCGTCATCGTCAGCGATATCCGCATGCCCGGCATGGACGGCATGGCGCTGCTGCGCGAGGCGCGCCGCCGCGACCCCGACCTGCCGGTGATCCTGATCACCGGCCATGGCGATATCTCCACCGCCGTGGAGGCCATGCGCGAGGGCGCCTGGGACTTCCTGGAGAAGCCCTTCGCCGCCGAGCGGCTGGTGGAAGTGGTGCGGCGCGGGGTGGAGAAGCGTCGCCTGAGCCTCGAGAACCGCCGGCTGCGCGCCGAACTGGAGGCCCAGCAGGCCGCTCCCGGCCCCCGCCTGGTGGGCCGCACCCCGGCCATCCAGCGCCTGGCGGCCATGGTCCAGCGCATCAGCCAGGTGGAGGCCGATGTGCTGCTGTTCGGCGAGACCGGCGCCGGCAAGGACCTGGTGGCGCGTGCCATCCATGAGCGCAGCGCCCGTGCCGGCCACCCATTCGTGGCGATCAACTGCGGCGCGGTGCCCGAGAGCACCATCGAGTCGGAGCTGTTCGGCCACGAGAAGGGCGCCTTCACCGGCGCCGTGGAGCGACGCATCGGCAAGTTCGAGCACGCCAACGGTGGCACGGTGTTCCTCGACGAGATCGAGTCGATGCCGCTCTCGCTGCAGGTCAAGCTGCTGCGGGTGCTGCAGGAGCGCAGCGTCGAGCGCCTGGGGGCCAATGTGCCGGTACCACTGGATATCCGCGTGATCGCCGCCACCAAGGTGGATCTCAAGGCCGCCGCCGAGGCCGGGGCATTCCGCGAGGACCTCTACTACCGCCTCGACGTGGTCACCCTGCCGATCCCCTCCCTGCGCGAGCGACGCGAGGACATCCCGCTGCTGTTCCAGCACTTCGCGGTGGTGGCAGCCAACCGCAGCGGCCTGGAGGCACCGCCCCTGGACGCCGCCGGCATCTCCGCGCTGCTCGCCCACGACTGGCCGGGCAACGTGCGCGAGTTGCGCAACCTCGCCGAGCGCTATGTGCTGCTGGGGGCGGCCTTCGACTACCGGCTGGATGCCCTGCTGGCTGGCGCCGAGAGCGAGGCGGGCGAACTCCCGCTACCCCAGCAGGTGGAGCTGTTCGAGAAGAGCCTGCTCGACCAGGCACTGACCCGCCACCGCGGCCGGGTCAGCGAGGTCAGCGAGGGGCTCGGCCTGCCGCGCAAGACCCTCTACGACAAGCTCCGCAAGTATGGCCTGCGCGCCGAGGACTATCGCCACAACGCCGCGCCCTGATCGAGCAGCGTCAACAGCGAGGGCCAGGCGGGCAGCAACGGCACCAGGCCGGCGATCAGCAGCAGCATCAGCACGGAGTTGCAGGGCTCCCGGTAATCGAAGAGCTTGAAGGCGGTGCCGAAGGAGCGCTTGAGACGCGCCCCGGTAAGATCGACGCTGAACACCTCGTCGAGCAGCAGGTGTATGCAGAAGCCCAGCAGCACCGCCACTCCATGGGACCAGGCCAGGCCTGGCTCCAGGAGCAGCAGCCGGTGACCGACGGCGCTGGTGGCCAGCGCACAGAGCAACCCGGCCAGCAGGGAGTGCCAGATGCCGCGATGCACCGAGAGGCGCTTGAAGATCGGGCTCAGCAGGTAACGCACACCGATATAGATGCCGCCGCACGCCATCAGCAGCGTCCCCGGCGCCAACCAGGCCTGCATCAGCAGCGCGCCCGCCACCACCGCCAGCAGGGCCAGGGTGTTGAAGATCAGTCGCACGGCGTGGGAGTTGTCGGCGTCGATATCGGGCAGGATCCCGCCGAAGCTGGTCAGGGCCGCCACGGAGAGCGCCTCTCCCGGGCTCCAGAGCCCTGCCTGCCAGCCGCCCACGGCGAGCAGGATGCCACCGCCCACGGCGGCAGTGAGGTGGGTGCGAAAATCGGCCATGCGGTAACGGACTCCTGCGTCTCTGGCCATCCGATGCTGGACGAAAAACCAGCTGGACAAAAAACCAGATTATCGCCCGTTACCACATGGAAAAACAGGGCCTTAGAAGGTCATTCCTCGGCTGCCGCGAGGTAATCGTCCTTGAGCCTGACGTAGTTGCCGGCGGTATAGGGGAAGAACTCGCGCTCCGTCTCCTTGAGCGGACGCAGCGCCCTGGCCGGGTTGCCGGCGTAGACATGGCCGCCCTCCAGGTGCTTGCCCGGCGGCACCACGGCGCCGGCGGCGATGATCACCTCGTCCTCCACCACGGCACCATCCATGACGATGGCCCCCATGCCCACCAGGATGCGGCTGCCCAGGGTGGCACCATGCAGGATCGCCTTGTGGCCGATGGTCACGTCGTCACCCACGGTCAGCGGGTAGCCACCGGGGTTGAAGTCGCTGGCGTGGGTGATATGCAGCACGCAGCCGTCCTGCACGCTGACCCGCGCGCCAATCCGGATGCGGTGCATGTCGCCACGGATCACTGCCATGGGCCATACCGAGCAGTCGTCGCCCAGTTCCACATCGCCGAGCACGAGGCTCGCCGGGTCGATATAGACCCGCTCACCAAGACTCGGGTGCTTGCCTTTCCAGGGCCGAATGGCCATCGGCTCACTCATCGGGTTCTCCTCATCTTCGATCGGCGTTCAGATCAGTCCGGCCACCAATACTACCAGCGTCAGCGGAATGGCGACCCAGCGGGTCACCATGCGCCACAGCGCAAAGCCGCTGTCACCCACGCCCAAAGCGCGACGCGCCGTGGCCTCCGGCACCACCCAGGCGGCGAAGATGGCGATCAGCAGGCCCCCCAGGGGCAGGAATATCTCCGGCGGGATGGTGCTGACCAGCTCGAAGCCGTTCATGCCGAACAGCGGCCGCCACTCGGCCAGGCTTGAGAACGAGAACACCGTCAGCAGTCCCAGCAGCCACACCGCCAGGCCCACCAGGCCCGCGGCGATGCCACGCGGCAGGCCCAGACCCTGCAGCGTGGAGACCATGGGCTCGGCGAGGTTGATCGACGAGGTCCAGGTCGCCAGCAGCAGCAGCAGGAAGAAGAGGCTCAGCCACATCGCCCCCCAGGGCAGTTCGGCGAAGGCGATGGGCAGGGTGACGAACATCAGCCCGGGCCCCTCGCCGGGGTCCATGCCCTGGGAGAACACCACCGAGAAGATCGCGATACCGGCCAGCAGCGCCACGGTGACATCGAGCACCGCCACTGCCCCGACGGCCCGCGGCAAGCTCTGGTGGTCGGGCATGTAGGCGCCGTAGGCCATCAGCGCGCAGGCGCCCACCGCCAGGGTAAAGAAGGCGTGGCCCATGGCATGCATCACCACCAGCGGGGTCACCGCCGAGAGGTCGGGCTGGAACAGCCACGCCAGGGCAGTGCCGAAACCGCTGGTGGTCGCGGCATAGCCCGCCAGCATCAGCAGCAGCAGATAGAGCAGCGGCATCAGCAGGTTGTTGAGACGCTCCAGCCCCTTGGCCACCCCGGCGGCCACCACCAGCATGGTCATGGCCAGGAACAGGGTGTGGTTGAGGGTCATGCGCCCCGGGTCGGCCAGGAAGGCATCGAAGCCGGCACCGATCTCGGCGGGGGCGGCGCCGCGGAAGTCGCCATTGATGGAGGCCACCAGGAACTCGATGGACCAGCCGGAGACCACCGAGTAGAAGGAGAGGATGCAGAACACCGTGAAGGCGCCGAACAGCCCCAGCAGACGCCAGTGGCGGCTGGCGCCGGCGGCCGCGGCGAGGTACCCCAGCGAGCCCACCGGGCTGCGGCGCCCGGCGCGACCCACCATGATCTCGGCCATCATCACCGGCAGCCCCAGCAGCAGCACGAAGGCCACATAGAGCACCAGGAAGGCCGCCCCGCCGTTCTCGCCGGTGATATAGGGAAAACGCCAGATGTTGCCCAGCCCCACCGCTGCCCCGGTTACCGCCAGGATAAAGGCGCGCCGCGTGCTCCAGCGCTCCAGCGTCTCGCTCATCGTTGCTACTCCCGAAATACGGCGTGCGGGAGCCCGCACGCTTGAAAGCCAGCAAGCCTAGCAGCCCGCCCCCACACGGCAAACCCTGCCACCGATTGAAAGTCGCCGTGCGCGCCCTCATCTTGAGAGCATTCATCCTGTGATTCGAGGTGCGCATGCCCCGCAACCCCCTGCTCGAGACCCATGAGCTTCCCCCCTTCGAGGCCATCCGCCCCGAGCACGTGGTGCCGGCCATCGACGAGCTGCTCG
>JAGYKP010000007.1 GCA_018401555.1 Halomonas sp. | reverse complement strand
ATAGGTGAGTATCATGGCTTCTGTAGAACAAGGTAAACAAGCCATCATGCTGAGCAAGAAGCATAAGGCGGGTCTCCTGAACGTTCTCTCCGCTCAGGGCATCCTGATCTTCTTTCTTATCTGCATGTTTGCTTTCTCGCTGTTCTCCGAACAGTTTCTCTCCCAGTCAAACATCATGACGGTGGTCCGCCAGGCTTCGATCATCGGCATCATTGCCGTGGGTGTCACGGTGGTCATCATCGGCGGAAACCTGGACCTCTCCGTCGGGTCGATGCTCTCCTTCTCCACGGTGATGGTCGTCGATCTGCATGACAAGATCGGGCCGGCCGGTGCCATCATCCTGATGTTCGTCCTCACCCTGCTTATCGGGGCCGTCAACGGCTTCCTGATCGGCTTCATGAGACTGAATTCGCTGATCGTCACCCTGGCGATGCTGTCGGCGATCCAGGGGCTGGTGCTGATCTACAGCGGCGGACAGAACGTCGATATCGCCAACCAGAGCGACACCTGGTTCGCCTTCTTCGGTCGTGGCTATGTACTGGGTATCGCGGTACCGGTGATCCTCTTTGCCCTGCTGGCGATCATCGTGCAGGTCGTCATGTCCTACTCCAGCTACGGTCGGCGCATCTTTGCCGTCGGCGGTAATCCGGCTGCCGCCGTCTACTCCGGCATCCGCAAGAACTGGTGCGTGTTCAGCACCTATCTGATCTCGGCCTTCTGCGTGGCCTGTGCCGCTCTGGTACTGGGCTCGCGGGTCATGGGGTCCCAGAACAACGTCGGGCAGGGCTACGAGCTGCTGGTGCTGGCCGGGATCATCCTGGGGGGAACCAGCCTGCTGGGCGGCGCCGGCAGCATCTGGAAGACGGTCATCGGTGTGTTGATCCTGGGCTTCATCCAGAACGGCCTGCTGCTGGTGGGCTACCCCTATTACACCCAATGGCTCGTCACCTGGGTGATCATCATCCTGGCGGTGTGGCTGGACCTTGCCAACAAGCGCAAGCGTCTGTTCACGACCCACTCCTGAACCTGGTGATCAACATGATTAACGTGAAGGATTTTCTCAAGGGCAATGGCTTCATCCAGCCGATCTGGGTATTTGTCATCGCCATCACCCTCTTCTTCAGCTTCATGTCGGAGTACTTCCTCTCGGTCGGTAACCTGAGCAACATTCTGGTCCAGACCTCGACCATCGGACTGATCGCCCTGGGCATGACCTACGTGATGATCAACGGCAACATCGACCTCTCGGTGGGCGCCGTCCTGGGGCTGGCGGCATCGCTGTCGGTCGGCCTTCAGGATCATGGCATCACCATCGCGGTCATCGCCGCCCTGGCATCGGGCCTCGTACTGGGCGCCATCAATGGCCTGATCGTCTGGAAGACCGGCGTCAACGCCTTCATCGTGACCCTGGGGGCGATGATCGGTGTCCGCGGCCTCATCTTCATCTACACCGAAGAGCAGTCCTTCTACGCCACCAACTTCGCCTTCTCCGACTTCGGGACCAGCTCGATCGGGCCGATCCCCGTGCTCGCCATCATCTTTCTCATCTGCACTCTGGTGATGCACCTGGTGCTGAAGAAGACCGGCCATGGGCGCAATACCTTTGCCGTTGGCGGCAACCCCGAGGCCGCCCTGGATGCGGGCATCCGCATCGGTCGCCACATGATGATCAACTTCATCATCGTGGGCTTCTTCGCTGCCCTCGCCGGGGTGCTGCTGGCGACCCAGATGGGTGCCGCCACGCCGAACCTGGGCCGTGACTACGAACTCTGGACCATCACGGCCGTGGTGCTCGGTGGCACCAAACTGACGGGTGGATACGGCAGCATCACCGGCACCCTGGGCGGCGTGCTGGCCATCGGGATCCTGCGCAACGGCATGAACCTGATGCAGGTACCGGCCTTCTACGTGCTGGTCATTCTCGGCGCCATCCTGATCTCGGTGCTGATCATCGACCAGCGGCTCAACGTCCATGCCAGCAAGGGAGTCAGCATATGAGCACTGCAGCCATGAGTCGGAATCCCCGCCACGCTGCGGATTCCCCGAGCCCCGTGCTGTCGTTGATCGACATCACCAAGAAGTTTCCCGGTGTGGTGGCCCTGAACAAGGTCAGCTTCGATGTCAGGGCGGGCGAGGTCCATGCCCTGCTGGGCGAGAACGGCGCCGGCAAGTCCACCCTGATGAAGGTTCTGGCCGGCAAGCATCAGCCCAACGGGGGGAAGAT
Source organism: Halomonas sp. (assembly GCA_018401555.1). Taxonomy (GTDB): domain Bacteria; phylum Pseudomonadota; class Gammaproteobacteria; order Pseudomonadales; family Halomonadaceae; genus Halomonas. The sequence continues at coordinate 3,196 of JAGYKP010000007.1, read as the reverse complement.
CATCCTCGCGGGCGAGGAGAAGTCCTTCGAGAACCCCAAGCAGGCGAAGAAGAGCGGCATCGTGCTGATTCACCAGGAGCAGTCGCTGGTCCCCGAGATGTCGGTGGCGGAGAACATCTTCCTGGGCAGCCTGCCGCTGAAATGGGGCAACCGCGTCGACTGGAAGAAGCTGCACGCCGACAGCACCGAGATACTCAAGCGTCTCAAGTGCACCTTCAGCTCGCGCGACATGGTCAGCAACCTCTCCATCGCCAAGAAGCAGATGGTGGAGATCGCCCGGGCCCTGGTCTTCACCCCCCGGATCGTGGTCTTCGACGAGCCGACGGCATCACTGACCGATCACGAGAAGCCGGTGCTCTACGACATCATCCGCAACCTCCAGGAGCAGGGGGTCGGGATCGTCTACATCTCGCACCGCATGGACGAGATCTTCCACCTCTCCCAGCGCATCTCGGTGCTGCGTGATGGCGAGTACAACGGGACCCTGAATACGGCCGACACCAGCGAGGATGAGGTCACCAAGCTGATGATCGGCAGGACCCTCGAACTCGATCATGCCAGCAAGCCTGACGAGTTCGGCGAGAAGATGCTGGAGCTGCGCCACCTCACCGTGAAAGGGGTGTTCGAGGACATCAGCTTCAGCGTCCGCAAGGGCGAGATCGTCGGCATGTACGGTCTGGTCGGTGCGGGCCGCTCCGAGGTCGCCGAGACGATCTTCGGTCTGCGTCAGCCATCCGCCGGCGAGCTCCTGCTCGAAGGCAAGGCCCAGACGATCCGTTCCAGCCACGATGCGGTGGTCAAGGGCATCGCTCTGGTCCCGGAGGATCGCAAGGATCAGGGGCTGATCCTCGGCATGAACTGTCGCGACAACATGACGCTCTCGGCGCTTGGCTCTGTCTCCTCCATGGGCTTCATGAAGACCGGGGAAGAGAAGGTCGTCTACGACAAGTACCAGCAGGCGATGAAGATCAAGACGCCCAGCTGGCGCCAGAAGGTCGGCAACCTCAGTGGCGGCAACCAGCAGAAGATCGTCATCGGCAAGTGGCTGCATACCCATCCCAAGCTACTGATCCTGGACGAGCCGACCCGCGGCATCGACGTGGGCTCCAAGGCCGAGATCCATGCGCTGATCAAGGAACTGGCCCGGTCGGGCTATGCGGTGCTGGTGATCTCCTCGGAAATGCCCGAGGTGCTGGGCGTCAGCAATCGCATCATCGCGATGTATGACGGCCGGGTGACGGCGGAATTCGACGGCGATGCGGTATCCGAGGACAAGCTGGTTCAGGCCATCACCGGGCAGTACGTCACGGACGCCAGCGGGTCTGCCCCCGCGGCCTCGGCCTGATGTGCCCACGCGAGCCGCGCCCGAGCTTCCCACGCAATCACGAGGACACCACCATGATGCCCTTCATCTACAACGGCCTGCCGTCACGCGTCATCTTCGGCCAGGGAACCCTGTCCCGACTCGCCGACGAGGTCCGTGAGCTGGGCTGCCACCGAGCCCTCGTCCTGGCAACGCCCGAGCAGGCCGGCCAGGCTCGCGAGGTGCTCGCCCAGCTGGGCGAGCTCGGGGCCGGCCTCTTCACCGAGGCCAGGATGCACACCCCGGTCGAGGTGACCGACGCGGCGATGCGCCACCTGGAGGAACTCGAGGCGGACTGCACCGTGGCCATCGGGGGCGGCTCCACCATCGGCCTGGGCAAGGCCATCGCCCTGCGGACCGGCCTGCCCCAGGTGGCGATTCCCACGACCTATGCCGGCTCCGAGATGACGCCGATCCTCGGCGAAACCCGGGACGGCCTCAAGACGACCCAGCGCACCCTCGAGGTACTGCCCGAGGTGGTGATCTACGACGTCGACCTGACCCTGGGCCTGCCGGTCGGCATGTCCGGCACCAGCGGCATCAATGCCATCGCCCATGCGGTGGAGGCGCTCTACGCCCGCGACCGCAACCCAGTGGTCTCGCTGATGGCGGAGGAGGGCATTGCGGCCCTGGCGCGCAGCCTGCCGGTGATCGCCAAGGAGCCGACCGACCAGGAGGCGCGTTCGGATGCCCTCTATGGTGCCTGGCTGTGCGGCGCCTGCCTCGGCTCCGTCGGGATGTCGCTGCACCACAAGCTCTGCCACACCCTGGGCGGCTCCTTCGACCTGCCCCATGCCGAGACCCACACCATCGTGCTGCCCCACGCCGTGGCCTACAACGCCGGGGCCGCCCCGGAGGCGATGTCCCGCATCGCCCGGGCGCTGGGCAGCGACGATGCGGCCGGCGGGCTCCATGACCTGGCGCGCGCCGTGGGGGCGCCCCTGGCCCTGGCCGACATCGGCCTGCAGGAGAGCGATATCGACCGGGCGACCGAGATCGCCACGAGCAATCCCTACTGGAACCCACGCGAGATCGAGGCCGAGGGCATCCACCGCCTCCTGAGCGATGCCCATGCCGGCCGTCGACCGACCCCAAGGGAGGTGACCGACGCATGAAGACCCTGCTGACCAATGCCACCGTGGTGACCATGGACCCCGAGATCGGCGACCTGGCCGATGGCCAGGTGCTGGTGGAGGACGATCGTATCCTGGCCGTGGGCCAGGACCTTCCCGCCGAGGGCGCCGAGGTCATCGACTGCCGGGGCGGCATCCTGATCCCCGGCCTGGTCAATGCCCATATGCACACCTGGCAGACGGCCCTGCGCGGCGTTGCCGCCAACTGGACGCTGCTCGAGTACTTCGGCCATGTGCATCGCGGCCTGGCGACCCTGTTCACCCCGGATGACATCCATATCGCCACGCGCATGGGGGCGCTCAACCAGCTCAACTGCGGTACCACCACCCTGGGTGACTGGTGCCACAACAACCCCACGCCCGAGCATACCGATGCGGCGATTCGCGGGCTCGAGGAGTCCGGTATCCGGGCGCTGTTCTTCCATGGCTCGCCCAAGCCGGACCCCAAGCCGGGACAGCCGCACTTCAGCGAGATTCCCCATCCGCGCGGCGAGGTCGAGCGCCTGCTCGCCGGCCCGTTGGGCGACCGCGAGGGGCGCGTGACCCTGGGCCTGGCCATCCTCGGGCCGCACTACTCCACCCTCGATGTCACCCTGCACGATTTCGAACTGGCCAAGGAGTTCGGCCTGGTGGCCTCCATGCACCAGGGCGGCGGCAAGGCCGTCAGCCCCGGTGGCTGGGACGTGATCGAGGAGCAGGG
>JAGYKP010000006.1 GCA_018401555.1 Halomonas sp. | reverse complement strand
TCTGGGTAAATCGACCTACGCGCGTTGCGGCATTATCGTCAACGTGACGCCGCTTGAGCCTGAGTGGGAAGGGCACGTGACCCTGGAGTTCTCCAACACCACCAACCTGCCGGCCAAGATCTACGCCAACGAGGGCGTGGCTCAGATGCTGTTCCTGGAGTCCGACGAGGTGTGCGCGACCTCCTACAAGGACCGCGGCGGCAAGTACATGGGGCAGCGGGGCGTGACCCTGCCGCGCACCTGAAGGCCTCCGGCCAGGTTCAAGTGACAAGGTGCAAGCGACAAGAAAGCCCCGCCGGCGCTCAGCCTGCGGGGCTTTTCAGTGGCGCCGAACGCCTTTCTACTTGGCCGCTTGGCCGCTTGGCCGCTTATCCCTCGAGATCCTCGTCCAGCTCCTCGGCGGCGTCGGCGTGGGACATACGCATTCCGTGGGGTGGCAGCGGGGTGCCGTCCAGGGTCGCGCCCTCGCCGGTGAACTGCAGGCGACCCTCCAGGCACCACTTCACGGCGATGGGGTAGATGAGGTGCTCGCGGGCATGCACCTTCTGCTTGAGCCTCTCCTCAGTCTCATCCTCGGCGACCTCGACCACGGCCTGCATCAGGACCGGCCCTCCGTCGAGCTCCTCGGTGACGAAGTGCACGCTGCAGCCGTGCTCTTTCACTCCGTCGGCCAGCGCCCGAGCGTGGGTGTTCAGGCCTTGGTAGTCGGGCAGCAGCGAGGGGTGGATATTGATCAGGCGCCCCAGGAAGCGCTGCACGAAGCGCGGGGTCAGGATGCGCATGAAGCCGGCGAGTACCACCAGGTCCGGCTCGTGGCGCTCAATCACCTTGATCAGGGCGCCGTCGTAGGCGTCGCGACTCTCGTACTCGCGGTGGGGAAGCACCACCGCGTCGATACCCGCCTCCCGGGCGCGGGTCAGCCCGTAGGCGTCCGCCTCGTTGGAGACGACCGCGACGACCTCGCCGCCCAGCGCGTCGTGGCTCTGGGCGTCGATCAGTGCCTGCAGGTTGCTGCCGTTGCCGGAGATCAGCACCACCACCCGGCGGGCATCGGCGGCCTCGGGGGTGAAGTCCTGCAGGGTATCGCTCTCGTAGTGCTCGCTCATGCCGACAGGTTCTCCAGGATCACCCGTTCGCCGCCATCCTCGCCGGCGACGATCTCGCCGATACGGTAGACCGCCTCACCCTGGGCCTGCAGGTGGGCACGGGCCTGGTCGGCCTTCTCGGCCGGGACCACGATGACCATGCCGATGCCGCAGTTCAGCACGCGGTACATCTCCTCCTCGGCGACGTTGCCCTGCTCACGCAGCCACTCGAAGACGGCCGGACGCTGCCAGGCGCTGACATCGACCCGGGCGGCGAGGCCCTCGGGCAGTACCCGGGGCAGGTTCTCGGTGAGGCCGCCGCCGGTGATGTGGGAGAGGGCATGCACCGGCACGCCGCTCTCCCTGATCAGCGACAGCAGCGGCTTCACGTAGATGCGCGTCGGCGCCATCAGGGCGTCGCCCAGCGACTCGCCGTCGAGCTCGGTGTCCAGCGCGGCGCCGGAAACCTCGAGGATCTTGCGGATCAGCGAGTAGCCGTTGGAGTGGGGGCCGGAGGAGGCCATGCCCAGCAGCACGTCGCCCTCGGCAACCTTGCTTCCGTCGAGGATCTCGGACTTCTCCACGACGCCGACGCAGAAGCCGGCCAGGTCGTAGTCGCTGCCCTCGTACATGCCGGGCATCTCGGCGGTCTCGCCGCCGACCAGGGCACAGCCGGCTTTCTCGCAGCCGGCGCCGATGCCGTCGACCACGTCGGCGGCGATGTCCACATCGAGCTTGCCCGTGGCATAGTAGTCGAGGAAGAACAGTGGCTCGGCGCCGGCCACCACGAGGTCATTGACGCACATGGCCACCAGGTCGATACCGATGGTGTCGTGGCGACCCAGGTCCATGGCCAGGCGCAGCTTGGTGCCGACGCCATCGGTGCCCGAGACCAGCACCGGTTCGCGGTAGCCGGTGGGCAGTTCGCAGAGGGCGCCGAAGCCGCCCAGTCCGCCCATCACTTCCGGGCGAGTGGTACGCTTGGCGACCCCCTTGATGCGGTCGACCAGGGCATTGCCGGCGTCGATATCGACGCCGGCGTCCTTGTAGCTGAGCGAGGGGCGTGAGGAGGAGTCGGTCATCGGGTGTCCTGTCGGGTGGTCGGCGTGGCGGGGGCAATGACCTCGGTGGCGCTGGTGCTGGGGCTG
>JAGYKP010000005.1 GCA_018401555.1 Halomonas sp. | reverse complement strand
GTGCTGGCCATCCATGGCCAGCCCGTTCGGAGCAGTGCTCCTCACCCCTGGTCCTCGGACCTCCTCTACGACCTGTCCCCGGCGCCTCTCGCTACACCTTTGATGGCGATTTCCATTGTTCAGAAGGTCTTCAGCACCCATTCGGGCACGGCGATGCGGTCGCCCTCCTGGCGCTCGAAGTTGCCGTCACCGTCGTGGTCGACCAGGTAGTAGGAGGGGCCGGCAGAGGGACGGATCTCGATGGCGTAGAGCTCGCCGTTGACCCGGTACTCGCGGATGATGCGCTCCTCCTCCTGGCGGATGGTGATGTCCGGCTCGAGGTTCTCATTGGACTGGGGCAGCGCAGGGGAGGCGGCGGCGAGCATCAACCCCAGGGCCAGCAGCAGGGCGGTAAGCGAGCGAAGGGCGTTCATGGTGACCTCCAGGCCGCCGGTGGGCGGTGAAATGGTGAGCCTGCCCCCAGTGTAAGGGGTCTCACTGCTGGCGCCCACTGGCCGCGGCAAAACGCCCGCGCAATGCGTATCATGGTTGACCAGAATCATCTTCCGCTCAGCTGCAATGGATGCCTCCATGGCCGATACTCCCATCGTTCTCGTCGACGGTTCCTCCTACCTCTATCGGGCCTTCCACGCCCTGCCGCCGCTGACCACCTCCGAGGGCCTGCCAACCGGGGCGATCAAGGGCGTGCTCAACATGCTCAAGCGGTTGATCAAGGACTACCCGGACAGCCCCATGGCGGTGGTCTTCGATGCCCCGGGCAAGACCTTCCGCGACGAGCTGTTCGAGGAGTACAAGTCCCATCGCCCGCCGATGCCGGATGACCTGCGCGACCAGGTGCAGCCACTGCACGACTGCGTGAGGGCGCTGGGGCTGCCGCTGCTGTGCATCGAGGGGGTCGAGGCCGACGATGTCATCGGCACCCTGGCGCGCCGGGCCACCGAGGCGGGCCGCGATGCGGTGATCTCCACCGGCGACAAGGACATGGCTCAGCTGGTCAACGCCCATATCACCCTGGTCAACACCATGAAGGACGAGACCCTCGACGTGGAGGGGGTGAAGGAGAAGTTCGGGCTGCCCCCGGAGCTGATCATCGATTTCCTGGCGCTGATGGGCGACAAGGTGGACAACATCCCCGGGGTGCCCGGCGTGGGGGAGAAGACGGCACTCGGCCTGCTGCAGGGCATGGGCGGCGGGCTCGAGGCGATCTACGCCGACCTCGAGAAGGTCAAGGAACTGGGCTTCCGCGGTGCCAAGACCCTGCCGAAGAAGCTCGAGGAGCACCGCGACCAGGCCTTCCTCTCCTACCAGCTGGCCACCATCAAGACCGACTGCGAGCTGCCGGTGGGACTCGACGACCTGGATATCGCCCATCCGGATCGCGAGGCACTGCTCGAGCTCTATCGTCGGCTGGAGTTCCGGGCCTGGCTCTCCGAGCTGCTCGAGGGCAGGGACGAGGGCGTCGACGATGCGGCGGGCGGCACCCCGGTGCCGGCCGAGGATGAGGGGGCGGCCGGCTCGGAGCGTCGTTCCCCCCGCGAGGACCATGTCATCCTGGCGCAGGCTGACTTCGACGCCTGGCTCGAACGGCTCAAGGCGAGTACGGCCTTCTGCTTCGACCTGGAGACCACCAGCCTGAACTACATGGAGGCGCAGATCGTCGGTGTCGGGCTGGCGCTGGAAGCGGGGCAAGCGGCCTATATCCCGCTGGCCCACGACTACCTGGACGCCCCCGAGCAGCTCGACCGCGATTCCGTGCTCGCCGCGCTCAAGCCGCTGCTGGAAGATGGCAGCAGGACCAAGATCGGCCAGAACCTCAAGTACGATATCTCGGTGCTGGCCGGTTACGGCATCCGGGTGGCCGGGCCGCTCCAGGACACCATGCTCGAGTCCTATGTGCTCGACTCCACCGCCACGCGCCACGACATGGACTCCCTGGCGCTCAAGTACCTGGGGGAGAAGACCGTCTCCTTCGAGGAGATCGCCGGCAAGGGCGCCAAGCAGCTCACCTTCAACCAGGTGGCGCTGGAGCAGGCCGCGCCCTACGCCTGCGAGGACGTCGACATCACCCTGCGCCTGCACCGGGAGCTGCGTCCCCGCGTCGAGGCCGAGGGTCGACTCGCCGAGGTGCTCGAGGCGATCGAGCTGCCGCTGATCCCGGTGCTCTCGCGCATGGAACGCACCGGGGTGGCACTGGACCCTCAGCGCCTGCACGACCAGAGCCGGGAGCTCGAGGGGCGTATCAACGAGCTGGAGGCGCGCGCCCATGAGCTGGCCGGCCGCGAGTTCAACCTCGGCTCCCCCAAGCAGCTCGGCCAGATCCTCTTCGAGGAGCAGCAGATCCCGGTGATCAAGAAGACCCCCAAGGGGGCGCCCTCCACCGCCGAGGCGGTGCTCGAGGAGCTGGCGCTGGACTATCCGCTGCCCAAGGTGATCATGGAGCACCGTGGCCTGGCCAAGCTCAAGTCCACCTACACCGACAAGCTGCCGCGGCTGGTCAACAGGGCCACCG
>JAGYKP010000004.1 GCA_018401555.1 Halomonas sp. | reverse complement strand
GGTGGCGGTGCCGCGGGTCAGCCAGTCGGCGTTCTTGAGCACCGCCTTGATGATCTCGGCGATGCCCAGGGTGGCGATGGCCAGATAGTCGCTGCGCAGTCCCAGGCATACCTTGCCGATGAAGTAGCCGACGAACCCGGCCAGCGTGCCGCCGACGATCCAGCCCAGCCAGGGGGGCAGGCCGAGTCCGCCGATATAGCCGAACTGCGATTCGATCTGCTCGGTCACCAGGCCCAGGCGGGCCGAGACCAGCAGGTAGAAGAACAGCGCCAGGACCACCGCCAGGCCGGTGCGCAGGCGCCGGGGCACGCCCAGGTGGTGCAGGCGGCTGGCACCGACCACCACCAGCACGCCGCCCAGGGCCATCAGCACCACCATGCCCAGTTCGCCGGAGAGGGGGCTGGCCCAGAACTCGCCGTTGACCGGCATGCTGAAGGCCATGGCGCTGTAGCCGCCCAGCGCCACGAAGCCCATCACCCCGGCGTTGAACTGGCCGGCATAGCCCCACTGGATGGTCAGGCCCAGCGCCAGGATGGCGTAGCAGGCCGCCTCCACCAGCATGCGCGTGCTGTAGGCGGCCCCCATGGCGGTGTAGACGCCGAGGATGGCGGCCATCAGGATGGCGAACAGCACCACCTCACGCAGCGGAAAGCGCGCCGGGGCGGCGACCAGATCCTCTCGATGCTGTTGCTGTGTGCTCATCAGATCACCTTGCCCTTGAAGATGCCGGTGGGGCGCCACACCAGAATGGCGACGAGGAGGAAGAAGGGCACCACGATCTTGTACTCAGTGCCGACGAAGGCCAGGTTGCCGGCGTTGGCCAGCCACTCCGGCAGGCTGTCGCGGAAGGGCCGCAGCAGCACCCCCCAGTTGAACACCGCCAGGGTCTCGGCGAAGCCCACCACGAAGCCGCCGGCGATGGCGCCGTAAGGGTGGCCCACGCCGCCGACGATGGCCGCGGCGAAGATCGGCAGCAGCAGGAAGAAGCTGAGGTCGGGCTTGAAGGTGACGTCCAGCGACAGCAGGGTGCCGGCGATGGCTGCCAGGCCACCGACGATCACCCAGGTCACGGCCACGATCAGGTTGGTATTGATGCCCGAGGCGCGGGCCAGGTCGGGGTTGTCGGACATGGCGCGCATCGCCTTGCCCAGCCGCGAACGGGAGAGGAAGAGGTGCAGCCCCACCACGCTCGCGATGGTCAGCACGAAGAGGATGAGCTGGGGTTCGGTGACCACGATGGGGGCTCGCACGCCCTCGAAGGGCAGGGCGAGGCGGAAGATTTCCTTGCGGTCGTCGACATACAGGCTGGTGCCGCTGGTGCCGGCGAACAGGCGGATCAGCCCCTGCAGCATCAGGGTCACGCCCAGCGAGGCGATCACCATGACGATGGGCTTCACGCCATGGGCGCGCAGCGGCTTGTAGAACACCTTGTCGATGCCTACCGCAAGGCCCGCGGTCAGCAGCATGGCCAGCGGCAGCATCACCACGGCGGTGGGCAGCCCCAGGGCCGCGCCGGCCCCCGGGAAGGCCATGGTCAGCAGCAGCACCATGAAGGCACCGAAGGTCATCATGTCGGCGTGGGCGAAGTGGGCGAAGCGCATGATGCTGAACACCAGGGTGACGCCCACCGCGCCGATGGCGTAGATCGAGCCGGTGACGCTGCCGGCGACGATCACGTTGTTGATGAAGAAGACGAGTTCGTTCACGAGGTTGGTTCTCCCTTGCCTCCCCAGCGGTTCAGCCGCCCAGGAAGCTCCTGGCCACTTCCGGGTCCGCCAGCAGGGCGGCCCCGGTATCGGTGAAACGGTTCTGGCCGGCGGCCAGCACGAAGCCCTTGTCGGCGATGGCCAGCGCTTGCTTGGCGTTCTGCTCCACCATCAGGATGCCGACGCCGGCGGCGTTGACCTGCTTTACCTGCTCGAAGATCTCGTTCACGAAGAGTGGCGAGAGGCCGGCGGTGGGTTCGTCGAGCAGCAGCACGCTGGGCTCCGCCATCAGTGCGCGGCCCATGGCCACCATCTGGCGCTGGCCACCCGAGAGCTCGCCGGCGGGCTGGTGGCGCTTGTCGTAGAGCGGCGGGAAGAAGTCATAGATCTGCCTGAGCATGCGCTTGACGTTGCCCGGCTTGAGGAAGGCCCCCATCTGCAGGTTCTCCTTCACCGTCAGGCTCGGGAAGACGTTGTGCTCCTGGGGCACGAAGCCCATGCCCTGCTGCACCAGCCTGTGCGGGGGCAGGTTGTGGATGGGCTCGCCACGCAGCAGGATCTCGCCCTGGCTCACCACGAGCAGGCCGAAGATGGCCTTGAGCATGGTGGACTTGCCGGCGCCGTTGGGGCCGACGATGACGCCGATCTCGTCGGCCTCCAGGGTCAGGTTCACCCCGTTGAGGATGTTCATGCCGCCGTAGCCGCCGTAGACCTCACGCGCTTCAAGTAGTGGCATCTTGGGACGCTCCGAAGTAGGCCTCAATGACCTCGGGGTTGTTCTGGATCTCCTCGATGGAGCCCTCGACCATCACGCTGCCCTGGGCGAGCACGATCACCGGGTCGCAGAGCCGGGCGATCATGTCCATGTCGTGCTCGATGACCAGGAAGGTGTAACCCATCTCGCGGTTGAGCCGTTCGATATTGGTCACCAGGTCGCCGAGCAGGGTGCGGTTGACCCCGGCGGCGATCTCGTCGAGCAGTACCACCCGGGCGTCGGTCATCATGGTGCGGCCGAGCTCGAGGAGCTTCTTCTGGCCGCCGGAGAGGTTGCCGGCCAGTTCGTTGCGCACGTGATGCAGGCCGATGAAGTCGATCACCTCCAGTGCCCGGCGGCGCACCTCGGTTTCCTGGGAGCGAACCAGGCCGGGCTTGAGCCAGGCGTTGAACAGGCTTTCGCCGGCCTGGGCCGTGGGCACCATCATCAGGTTCTCCAGCGCGGTCATCTGGGAGAACTCGTGGGCGATCTGGAAGGTGCGCAGCAACCCCTTGTGGAAAAGCTCGTTGGCCGGACGGTTGGTGATATCTTCGCCCTCGAGCAGCACCTGGCCACTGTCCAGCGGCAGGGCCCCGGCGATGATGTTGAACAGCGTCGACTTGCCGGCGCCATTGGGACCGATCAGGCCGGTGATCGAGCCCGACTCCACCGAGAGCGAGCAGTCGTTGATCACCCTGAGGCCGCCGAAGGCCTTGTTGACGTGCTGCACGTCGATCATGGATGCCATGCGCTATGTCTCGTTGTTGTTGTGTTGATTTGATGTATCTGCTTGCTATGTCACGCCGCCACGACGCCGCCGCCCCTCGAGGCGGCAGCGTGGGTCACTGCTCCTGGCGGTCATCCATCAGGAAGGTGCGGCCGGCGGCGAAGGCGCCGACGATCACTACCGCGCCGATGGCCGGAATCAGATAGCCATCTACCTGGGGAATGGCGCGCAGGAACACGAAGGAGACCGCCGCCGGGGCGACGAAGCGCACCAGGAAGCGCCAGATGGCGAACCAGGTCTCGTTGGTGCGCATCTCCTTCATCACCTCGGAGTGGGTCAGCGCCCAGCCGGCGAACAGCGCGATCAACAGGCCACCCAGCGGCATGAAGATGTTGGTGAGCAGCTCGAAGAGGTCGAAGGCGCTGCGCCCGAACAGGCTGTGGAAGATGCTGCCCTCGGCCCACAGGTTGAAGCTGACCACGGTGAGCAGGCCCAGTGCCCAGGCGGCTACCACCATGGCGAATACCGCCTGGGGACGGGTGAGGTCGAAGCGTTCGACCAGGAAGGCGGCTACCGGCTCGATCAGCGAGATGGAGGAGCTGATCGCTGCACCCAGCACCAGGATGAAGAAGACTCCGCCGACCAGCGCGCCGCCGGGCATCTCGGCGAAGGCCAGCGGCAGGGTGACGAACATCAGCCCGGGGCCCTGGCCGGCGTCGAGGCCGGCACCGAAGACCAGCGAGAAGATCGCCAGTCCGGCGACGATGGCCACCGCGGTATCGATCACGGCGATGGCGATGGCAGTGCGGGTCAGCGAGACCTCGCTGGACATGTAGGCGCCGTAGGCCATGATGGCACCCATGCCTAGACTCAGGGTGAAGAACGACTGACCCATGGCCTCGAGCCAACCTTCCAGGCTGAGGTCGGCAACATTGAAGGTGAACAGGAAGCTGGCGGCGGCGGCGAAGTCGCCGTTGGTCACGCCGTAGGCGAGCACCACCAGCAGGATCACGAAGAGTGCCGGCATGATCACCCGCAGCCCGCGTTCGATGCCCTGGTGGACGCCGAGGCCGACGATCAGCCCCGAGGCGATGATGAACAGGGTGTGGTAGAGCGTGAGTAGCGAGGGCGAGGCGAGCAGGGCGTCGAAACCGGCGGCGATGGTTGCGGCGTCGGCCCCGACCAGGGCGCCGGTAAGCATCTGCCAGGTGTAGTGGATGGCCCAGCCGGCGATTACCGAATAGAAGCTGAGGATCAGGAAGGCGGAGATGGCGCCCAGCCAGCCGATGGTTTGCCAGCTTCGCGAGGTATGGTGGGTACGGGTCAGGAAGTGCATGCCCATGATGGGGCTGCGTCGACTGGCGCGGCCCAGCATGATCTCGGCGATCAGGATCGGAATGCCCACGGCGAAGATGGTCAGGGCGTAGACCAGCAGGAAGGCGCCGCCGCCGTTCTCACCGGCCAGGTAGGGAAAGCGCCACAGGTTCCCCAGTCCTACCGCCGAGCCGACCGCGGCCAGCAGGAAGGTACCCTTGTGGGTCCAGACGTTATGCGTGCTCATCGTGGCTCCGAAGCTGAAATCATTGGCCGTTGGCCCAGCTCGCCACTTTGCGACAAAACCCCTTCGGGAACCAGTGGCAACGCGTTTGCCGCGTTAACGTCCGGAAAGGTGAGGAGTTCGGCTAGTCATCCTCGCGCCTCTCCTCGGGCTCGCCGAGGGTCGGCTCCAGGGCCCGGAACTCGTCGGGCAGGCGCACGGTGTCGCCCAGGGCGAGCTTGCCGTGGGACTTGAGCCGACGGCCGTTGTCCACGGAGATGATCGCCGCCACCTCGCCGATGCTGGTGCCCTCTACATAGGCCTCCACCTTTACCCGCACCACGGCACCCTCATGGCGGGCCGAGAGGATATCGCCTGGGCCGGGGTCCGAATAGCGGCCGGGGTCCTGCTGGAAGTGGCGCATCACGCTGTCGGCGCCGGGGTCGTCCCACTCCACGTGCTTGTGCATCTTGGCTCTCCTGTCTCGATGGGCACGCCTTCAGCATAGGGCGTCGTGCTGCCCCGTGGAAAGCTGCTTGTGACGGGCAGCCATGAAAAGGCCCGCCGATCGGCGGG
>JAGYKP010000003.1 GCA_018401555.1 Halomonas sp. | reverse complement strand
CTTCGGCGGTGGGCCGGTCAGGCGCAGTCGGCGGCACCCTCGCCGAACATGTCGAACAGCAGCTCGCGGCCCATGCCGGTAAGCACGAAGCGCCGCTGGTCATTCCAGGTCGCCGCCTCGCTGGACTCAAGGATGCGCTGGCAGGCCGACCACTCGCGGCTGTCGCTTTCCAGCGTCTCCAGGGCATCGGGGTCGAGGCCGCGATGGGGCACGGTGACGGTCTCGAGGACATGGCCCTGGCGGTAGAGCAGGGCGGCCATGTTGGAGAGGCACTGGCGCAGGCTGCGCTGCATGCCGAAGGTATCGATCGTCTGTGTAGTCATGCGCCGCGTCTTCCCAAGTGGAATGTGCTGCGGCGCATTATACAACCTTGGTCGCACAAGACCAAGGTCTAATGAGGGCCGGTCTCAGTCGTCTACCTGGCCCAGCAGCAGGAACTCGATCAAGGCCTTCTGGGCATGCAGGCGGTTGCCGGCCTCCTGCCAGACCACGGCGCGCGGGTCGTCGAGCAGGGTCTCGCTGATCTCCTCGCCGCGGTGGGCGGGCAGGCAGTGCAGGAAGAGGACATCGTCGGCGGCGCGGTCGAGCAGCGCCTCGCTGACCTGGAAGCCGGCGAAGGCCGCCGCCCGCTTGGCCTGCTCCTCCTCCTGGCCCATGGAGGCCCAGACGTCGGTGGTCACCAGGTCCGCACCGCTGACCGCCTCGGCGGGATCGCGCAGGATGGTGACACGGTCGCCGGCGGCCGCGAGGATATCCTGGCGCGGCTCATAGCCCTCGGGGCAGCAGATGCGCAGCCGGAAGTCGAACTGGCGGGCGGCATTGATCCAGGAGTGGCACATGTTGTTGCCATCGCCGATCCACACCGCCGTCTTGCCCCGCACGCTGCCGCGCAGCTCGGTCCAGGTCATCACGTCGGCGAGCAGCTGGCAGGGGTGGTAGTCGTCGGTGAGGGCGTTGATCACCGGCACGCTGCTGGCCGCCGCATACTCCTCGAGCCCGGCGTGGGAGAAGGTGCGGATCATCACGATGTCGACCATCTCCGAGAGCACCCGGGCGGTGTCGCCGATGGGCTCGCCACGGCCGAGCTGGGTGTCGCGGGGCGAGAGGAACAGCGCATGACCACCGAAATGGGCCATGGCGGTCTCGAAGGAGACCCGGGTGCGGGTCGATGACTTCTCGAAGATCATCGCCATGGTGTGGTTCGGGAAGGGGGTATAGGTGGGCCCCTCCACCTTGAGCGCGTTCTTGATGGTGATGGCGCGCTGGATCAGGTTGCTCAGCTCTTCGGGGCTGGCATCCATCAGGGTCAGGAAGTGCCGAGTGGCCATGGGGTGCTCCTCGTAAAAACGCACATCCTAGCCAGCCGCCGGGGGATGCGCAACGCGCCATGGATCAGTAGAATGGCCTTCATCAAGACCTACTGCCGGAGTCGGGTATTGCCCGAGCCGGCATTCGCGACCTCTGTTGTCCATTGCATTCATAGGGAGACGCCATGAGCACCACCCTCGAGAACATCCAGCGCCAGATCGGCGAGAATCCGATCCTGATCTACATGAAGGGCACCCCCCAGCTGCCCCAGTGCGGCTTCTCCGCCCAGACCGTGCAGGCGCTGATGTCCTGCGGCGAGCGTTTTGCCTTCGTCAACATCCTGGACAACCCGGACATCCGTGCCGAGCTGCCCAAGTACGCCAACTGGCCCACCTTCCCGCAGCTGTGGGTCGAGGGCGAGCTGGTCGGTGGCTGCGACATCGTGCTGGAGATGCACCAGAACGGTGAGCTCGAGACGCTGATCAAGGAAACCGCCGCCAAGCACAAGGATGATCAGCCGGAAGGCTGAACGGACTACGTCCGGAGCTGTAAGCCTTAAGCTTGAAGAGCGGCGCTTCGCGCCTGGAAGCTTGAAGAAAGAACACCCCCGCAGCATGGCTGCGGGGGTGTTTGCTTATGGGACAATACGCTTATGCTGCCTGATGTGCCCCCGTTTTTGTAGACACCTTACCGACAACCGAAGGTAAGGTGCTATGCGCTTGAAAACTCGACGCCAATACTCGATAGAGTTCAAACGGCATGTCGTGCAGTATTCATTGGAATCTCCGGACACCCTGTCGAGCGTGGCAGAGCAGTTCGGACTCCACCCCAATGTGTTGTGTCGATGGAGGCGAGAGCTCGTGACCGCTGACGCTCATTCCCCCGCAGGAGTGCCCAATCACGGGCCCACCAAAAGCCTGGGCGAGCTGGAGCGTGAAAATCGCAAGCTCAAACAGCGTCTTGAGCGCGCAGAGCTGGAGGTGGAGATCCTAAAAAAGGCCACCGAGTACTTCGCCAAAAGCCCGAAGTGAAATTTGCATTCATCAAACGCTACCGATCCAAGAGCTGGACGGTGGCCTTGATGTGCGAAGTGCTCGGAGTCTCCAGAGCGGGCTTCTATCGCTGGCTGAGCCGCTCTCCG
>JAGYKP010000002.1 GCA_018401555.1 Halomonas sp. | reverse complement strand
CAGCCTGGCGCTGGTACTGGTGGGGCTGGTGGGCCTCAAGCTGGCCGGCTGAAAGGGGAGTTTCCCCTCAGGCAAGCCCCTGCTGACGCATGGCCTCGGTGATGATCGGCACCGGCGTCATCAGGTGCTCGCGCATCATCTCGGTGGCGCACTCGGTATCCCGGGCCAGGATCACCTCGACCAACTCGGCGTGCTCCTGATGCTTGCGCGTCAAGGCCTCCTCGGAGAGCACCGTCTCGCGCAGCCAGAGATGGCGATAGCGCTCCACCTGGTCGAACAGGCTGTCGCGGATCTGCAGCAGGTGCGGCGAGCGACAGCCACTGACGATGGCGGTATGGAAGGCCTGGTGGCGTGTGTCCCAGACGTCGAGCAACTCGTCGGTGGAGTCGACCTTCATCACCTTGGAGAGGGTGTGGGCCCGAGCCAGGATTTCGGCTTCCCAGCTGTCGTCGCCGCGCTCGATGGCGAGCCTGAGCAGCAGGCCTTCGACCTGGGCCCGGGCGTCGTAGATATCGGCGAGCTCGGCCAGTGACATCGGCGCCACCCGGAAGCCGCGCTGGCTGATGGCCACCACCAGCCGCTCCGCCACCAGCTGGGAGAGCGCCTCGCGCAGGGGGCCGACGCCCAGGTCGTAGCGCTCCTTCAGCCGGCTCATCAGCAGCTTCTCGCCGGGCTTGAAGACGTTGCGGATGATGTCCTTCTTCAGGCGGTGATAGGCGCTGATGCCGAGGTTCTCGCGGGTCGCCGCAGTGTCGAGAGTCGATGAGTCCATGCTGTCGTCATTTTGTCCATGTGCCTGACATGATAGCCGAATATCGCTATCCAGGTTTAGCCCCATCTCAGATGACAGTTTCGCTCAAGGCTTTCCCGGGGACAGGCCCCGGAGCGTCGAGTGGGCGCTGTGAACCTGTCCCCGGCGCCTTTCACCTGCAGCCTGGCTCACCTCGATCGAACTGTAGGCGAGGTAATGTCAATCGCCCGCCTCCGGGCTTGCCTTCAGCGCCTGCCAGGCCGCGTAGGTGCTGAGAAAGACCCGCCCCGTCAGGTCATCCAGAAAATCGCTGCGCTTCAGGCGGTCCATCACCGGGCCCTTGACCTCGGCCAGGTGCAGCGTCACTTCAGCCTCCCTGAGGCGCTCGTTGATGGCGTCCAGGCTCTCCAGTGCCGAGGCGTCGATCAGGTTGACCGCCGAACAGATCAGCACCACGTGTTCCAGTCCCGGCTGGCGCGCCACCATGCGTAGCACCGTGTCCTCCAGGTAACGCGCATTGGCGAAATAAAGGCTCTCGTCGATACGCAGGAAGGCCACGTTGCTCAGGGTCTCGACCTCGTGGCGCTGGGTGCTGCGGAAGTGCTCGGTATCCGGGATACGGCCCACCACCGCGCTGTGGGGGCGGCTGGTGCGGTAGAGGAAGAGGCCGATGGAGAGCAGCACGCCGCTGATGATTCCCGCCTCGACGCCCTCCACCAGCGTCAGCAGGATGGTCACCGCCATGGCCGAGAAGTCGCTGCGCGAGTAGCGCCAGGTCTGGCGAATCAGCGGGATATCGACCAGGGTGAGGATCGCCACGGTGATGGTGGCGGCCAGGGTGGCGATGGGCAGGTGGTGCAGCAGCGGGGTGAACAGTAGCGTCACCAGGCCGATGCCCAGGGCGGCGAAGAGGCCGGCCAGTGGTGTCTGGGCCCCCGCCTCGTCGTTGATCACGGTGCGCGAGAGCCCCCCTGTCACCGGCATGCCGGCGGTGAAGGCCGCGGCCAGGTTGGCGCCGCCCAGCCCGACCAGCTCCTGGTTGGGCGAGATGCGCTGGCGACGCTTGGCGGCGAGCATCTGGGCCATGGAGATCGACTCCACGAAGCCCACCACGCTGATCAGCAGGGCGGGAATCAGCAGGGCGCGCCACAGGGTGAGATCCATGCTCGGCAGGGTCAGCGGTGGCAGCCCGGCGGGGATGGCGCCGACCACGGCGACGCCGCGCTCGGCGAGTACCAGCTGCCAGCTGAGCAGTGTGGTGGCGACTACCGCCAGCACCGGGCCGCTGCGTGCTACCAGGCCGGCGGTGGAAGCGGCCAGCCCCAGTCGCGTCAGCAGGCGGGTGGCATAGCGGCGGCTGACGACCAGGAAGAGCAGG
>JAGYKP010000001.1 GCA_018401555.1 Halomonas sp. | reverse complement strand
CAACCAGCACGATGTCGCCGGCCGCCAGTGCCGTCTCCCAATCATCCTCGGTGAGATCACGCACCTGCAGTGACGTGATGCCGACGCGCGCGAGGCGTGGCTTCCAGAAGCCATCGCCGCGTGAGCTGTTGCCGGCCCGGGTGTTGGCGATCAACCAGTAACGCATCCTCGGGTCCTGTCCAGCGTGAAGGCTCAGTATAGCCGGGAGGACAGGTGGGCGGCATGTCGCCGCTCGCCGACGTTGTGTAGCGCAACTTTGCACATTTGTCCCTTGATACATTGTCGTAGAGGGACCACACTTAATGGCGTTAGGAAACGGTGTTCATTAATGAGGAGTACGTCATGAAGACCCTTACCATTGCCGCTCTGACTACCGCCCTGTTCGCCGCCGGCGCCACCGCCGCCCAGGCCCAGCAGCCTCCCTATCCCCAGGGCTATGTGGGTGGTGACGCCATGTTCTGGGAGGTCGACCCCGATGGTCGTGCCGACAGCCGTGATGGCACCGGCCTGCGCGTCAACGGCGGTCTGAAGTTCAATGACTACTTCGCCGTGGAGGGCCACCTGGGTGGTGGCGGCTCCGATGGGGATGTGGAACTCGACTCCCTGGTGGGCCTCTATGCCAAGGGCATCCTGCCGGTTTCCCAGGAGTTCCGTCTCTACGGCCTGGCCGGCATGACCGACGTGGACTTCGATGTCGATAGCGAGTCCGGCTTCTCCTACGGCGCCGGCGCCGAGTTCGATGTGGCGCCCAACCTGGCGCTGGGTGCCGACTACATGCGCTACCTCGACGAGGACCAGTACGACTTCGATGCGGCGAGCGTCGGCGTACGTTACCGCTTCTGACGTTCGGCACCACTCGCCGTAAAGCGCGACGCCCCCGCTGCCCTGGCAGCGGGGGCGTCCTGCGTCTGGGGCACCGGGTCACTTCGGGCGTGACTGTCGTCGCTCCCGGGCGGGCTCCGTCACAGGCTGCGATCGAGCCCCATCTGCCAGAAGTCGATCTCCAGGCGCGTGGCGTCGCGGAACACCTGGGCGAGTTCGGCGAAGCGGCGCGGTGTGACCTCGCACAGGCGGGCGACGAGCCAGGCCTCCTCGGCGCGCCGGGCGTCCTGGAACTCCTCGCTCTCGTACATGGCGATCCAGGCGTCGTAGGGGTTGGCGTCGCCGCGCAGGGTGGCGGGGCGTGAATTGAGCCAGTCGGCGATCACGCCGTAGCCCACCAGGCAGGGGGCCAGCGCCACGTGCAGGTCGAGCAGGTCGCCGCGGCTGCCGGTATCCAGAACGTAGCGGGTGTAGGCCATGGTGGCGCGCGCTTCGGGCAGCTCGGCCAGGTCGGCCTCCGAGATGCCCCATTCGCGGCAGTAGTCGATATGCAGGCCAAGCTCGACATCGATGATGGTCTTGAGGCCCTCCAGGCTATGGCGCAGTTCGTTAATATCGCGGCTCTTGTAAGCCGCCAGGGCATAGGCGCGCCCGAAGTGGATCAGGAACAGGTAGTCCTGCTGCAGGTAGTGGCGAAAGGCGTCCGCCTCGAGGGTGCCGTTCCCCAGGTCGCGTACGAAGTCGTGCTCGATATAGGCGCGCCAGTCGTCGTGGCAGGTGGCGGTCAGGTCGCTGAAGCGATAGCCCATGGTCGTCTCCGAAGCTGAAGGACGATCCGGAGTGCAGGCGAGGGAGGGAGTGGGGCCTGATGGAGAGCACTACACGGGATTGCCGTGGGGAGGCCGCCGCTTGATTCCTACGCCGGTACGAGCCGGATCAGGTTCAACGGGACCAGCGCTTGGACTCCGAATGGACCCCTGCGCCATCTCAGCCGGAACTCACCGGCACCCCGTCAAGCGAGAGCCTAGTCTAGCAGGCTGACAATGACTTGCCAGCCTGCCAATGTCTGATATCGATCATCAGGGTGAGTCTACTGCTATTGGGAGAACGCAGGGCGACCTTGTCATCTGTTGACGTGGTAGGTCAAAGTCCGTATAGACTAGCATTCCAATTGATGAATTGGCGGTAAGATGCTGAAATTTTTTGGTTTTGGCGGATCTTCTGTTTTTAAGGTGATGTATTTTTAAGGGGTGTTATTAAAAATGGAGAGCAGGAACTTTATCTATGCCCCGGGGTGGGTCAAGGTCGTTGCTTTAAGTGTCCTTGTTTTTACGCTGGCAAGTGCTATAGGCGTTTCTCTCTACTTTCTTGGAAAAGAAGAGAAGCAAGACTGGATATTGGTTGCTATGTCGCTTGGGCAAGTGGCTGCCTCCGGGATTGTGATAGCAATTGTGGTATTTTTCTCTGAAAAAGATGTGAATGTGATAAACCTCCAAAGGCGTGCAGAGCGGCTTTTTTTAGAAACATTCCCTAGGGCGTGTTTGCTCATTGATTTCCCGGAGGGTGAGTTCAAGGACTGGGGGAATAAGAAAATGCGTGCTAATGATATTGCTCAGGCACTTAAAAATAGTAAGACTTCCATTAAAGTTAATCATATTCCTGGTCAAATTGATGCATATTACTATATATCTCGTGAGAGTGGTGGTTCGATCGTCATGCGGTTGCAGGTTAATGTTGGGGAGGTGGTGGTAAGTTATTATATTCCAGCTAAGTCTGAAGATGACACGCACGAGATTGCTAGAGTGCTGAAGTGGGCTTTTTCTCGATACTACGAAGTAGGCGGATATGTAGGCGGGTGGTACTTTAGTAAGGAAGATTTTGATGGGCTTACGTACGCTTCCATTCATTTGACGAAAGATTTTGGTCCAGATTTTCTTGAAAATGAGAGGAAGAAGCTTTTCATGTCAAATGATGTTGCTGCTACAACGCGTGGAATTATGAAGGACTGTGTGAAGAATGGTATTTCCATGAGCTACTAGTGGTTATAATTAATAATTATTAGATTGATGCAAGGATGCTGAATGGCAGAGAGTCTATAGAGAAGCTGGGGCCTCGCGGAGGCGTAGGGCATTTGCATGGTGTCTCGCCAAAGGCGATAGCTGAGAGGTAGTAGAGGGCAGCAACACAGTCTCTTTCAGTAGATCCGGAAGCGGCGATGCTCGGGATGGCCTTCTTGCTCCTGGATCACCTTGCGGTAGCGCTTGTACTCCCACTGGTACTGGGCCGGATCCAGGGCGATGGCGGCCTCCACGCAGGCATTGACGCCGGTGGCCGACTCGACCTCGTCGGCGTGGTAGACGCGCGCGTCGGCGGGCAGGAAGTGGATCTCGAAGCCCCGACCGGGGAGGCGCCTGGCCACGCCGGTGACCACGCGGGCCTCGGTGCGGGCGACGAGCTTGGGTAGCAGGGTGGCGGTATAGGCGAGGCGGTCGAAGAAGGGTGCGAACACGCCGCTGCCCCAGTTCGGCTCCTGGTCGGGCAGGATGCCGATCGCCTCGCTGCGCTTGAGCGCCTTGAGTAGGGCGGCCACCCCGCGCGGGTTGGTGGGCACCAGGCTCGCCCCCATGCGCTCGCGACCGGCGCGGGTCACGGCGTCGAGCTCGGCGATCTTGGGCGGCTCGTACATGGCGGTGAAGGGGAAGTGGCTGGAGAGCCAGAAG
>JAGYKP010000106.1 GCA_018401555.1 Halomonas sp. | reverse complement strand
CGAGGGTGACCTGATCCGGCGCGTCGAGGATGACAAGCGCAAGTCCTGGTGGCTGCGGCTGTTCTCGGTCAACGATCCCGGCGAGTACGTCAAGTCCCACGGGCGTCGTGCCCACGAGATCATGACCCCCGATCCGCTTACCATCGGCGAGGACATGCCGCTGCATCAGATCTCACGGCTGCTGGAGAAGCATCACATCAAGCGGGTACCGGTGGTCACCAACGGCAAGCTGGTGGGTATCGTCAGCCGTGCCAACCTGCTCCAGGGCTTCGCCGTGGCCGGTCCCGAGACCGCGGCCAGTGCCGATGATCGCGAGATCCGCGAGGCGATCCTCGAGGAGATCGACGACAACACCGGCGTGATGGTCGACCGTATCAACGTTATCGTCAGCCAGGGCAAGGTGGAGCTGTGGGGGCTGGTGGAGAGCGACCAGGAGCGCATGGCGGTGCAGGTGGCAGCCGAGAACACGGGCGGCGTCAAGGAGGTCAAGAACAACCTGGGCTACGTGCCGCGTGGCTTCGGGGCGGCCTGACCTTCCTGCCGACAGTGAGCACATGAAGAGGGCGGCCCATGGGGCCGCCCTCTTCATATCGTGCATGTCGTGATCGCCTGGACGGATCCGCTCACGCCTCGTCGGGTGGGGTCGGGACCGGCTCCGCGATCTTCTCCAGGGCCTGGCGCAGGGTGTCGATGGTGCGCTGGTGGTGATGGAGTTTCTCCAGGCCGAACAGGCCGATGCGGAAGGTCTGGAAACCATCCCCTTCGTCGCACATCAGCGGTACGCCGCCGGCGACCTGCAGCCCCGCCTCGGCGAAGCGGCCGACGATGCCGGGGTCGTCGGTATAGCAGACCACCACGCCGGGGGATTCGTAGCCGGGGGCGGCCACGCTCTTGTAGCCGAAGTCGGCGAGCAGTTCACGCACGCCGCTGCCCAGTGCCTGCTGCTCGTCACGGACCTTGTCGAGGCCGTACTGCGCGATCTCGCTCATCACGTCGCGCAGCTTGACCAGGCCATCCGTGGGCAGGGTGGCGTGATAGGCATGGCCGCCATTCTCGTAGGCCTCCATGATCGAGAGCCACTTCTTCAGGTCACAGGCGAAGCTGGTGCTGGTGGTCTCCTCGATGGTCTCGCGGGCCAGGCGTGACAGCATCACCATGGCGCAGCAGGGCGAGGCGCTCCAGCCCTTCTGCGGCGCGCTGATCACCACGTCGACGCCGAGATCCTGCATGTCCACCCACATGGTCCCGGAGGCGATGCAGTCGAGCACGAACAGGCCGCCCTCCTCGTGGATGGCGTCGGCCACCTGACGGATATAGTCGTCGGGCAGAATCATGCCCGAGGAGGTCTCCACGTGGGGGGCGAAGACGATATCGGGCTGGGTGTCGCGAATGGTGTCGATCACGTCCTGCAGCGGTGCCGGGGCGAACGGCGAGGTGGTGTCATCCTCATCGAGGCGACGCGCCTTGCGCACGTTGATGTCGGCGGGGATGTGGCCCATCTCGAGGATCTGGCTCCAGCGGTAGCTGAACCAGCCGTTGCGCAGTATCAGGGCGCGGCGGCCCTTGGTGAACTGGCGGGCCACGGCCTCCATGCCGAAGGTGCCGCTGCCGGGCACGATCACCGCACTATGGGCGCTGTAGACTTCCTTGAGGTGCGAGGAGACCTCGCGCATCACCTCCTGGAAGCGAGCCGACATGTGGTTCAGCGAGCGGTCGGTGTAGACCACCGAGTATTCCAGCAGGCCATCGGGGTCGACATCGGGAAGCAAGCCGGGCATCTCTTTCTCCATCTTGGTTCTGGCCTTCCAGGACGAAGGCAACGGGTATCTCAAGCATATTCCGATTGGCCAGCCGCGGCCAGTCACCGCGGCTGCCGGGCCGAGACGGCTCAGTCGGCCTGGGCCGCCTGGATGGCGGTGAGGGCGATGGTGTAGACGATGTCGTCCACCAGGGCGCCGCGGGAGAGGTCGTTCACCGGCTTGTTGAGGCCCTGCAGCATGGGGCCGACACTGACCACATGGGCGCTGCGCTGCACCGCCTTGTAGGTGGTGTTGCCGGTGTTGAGGTCGGGGAACACGAACACCGTGGCGCGACCGGCCACCGGCGAGTCGGGTGCCTTCTGGCGGCCCACGCTCTCGATGGCCGCGGCGTCGTACTGCAGCGGGCCGTCGATGCACAGGTCCGGCGCGCGCTCCCGGGCCAGCCGGGTCGCCTGGCGCACCTTCTCCACGTCGGCGCCGGAGCCGGATTCCCCGGTGGAGTAGCTGATCATCGCCACCCGCGGCTCGGATGCCGAAGGCCGCCGCCGAGCGGGCGCTCTGGATGGCGATCTCGGCCAGGGTCTCGGCGTCCGGGTCCGGGTTCACCGCGCAGTCGCCATAGACCACCACCTGTTCGGGCAGCAGCATGAAGAAGATCGACGACACCTGGCGGTAGTCCGGCGAGGTCTTGATCAGCTGGAAGGCGGGACGCACGGTGTTGGCGGTGGTGTGCACCGCCCCGGAGACCAGGCCATCGACCTCGTCCTCGGCCAGCATCATGGTGCCGAGCACCACGTTGTCCTGCAGCTGATCCTCGGCGGTTAGCTCGTTCACCTTGCCGGCACGGCGCGCCACCATCGGCGCCACGTAGTGCTGGCGGATGGCGCCGGGGTCGATGATCTCGAGCCCTTCGGGCAGCTCGATGCCGCGCTGGCTGGCCACCTCCTCGATCTCCTCGCGCCTGCCAAGCAGCACGCAGCGGGCGATGCCGCGTTGCTGGCAGATCACCGCGGCCTCCACGGTGCGTGGCTCGTTGCCCTCCGGCAGCACGATGCGCCGGTCGGCGCGCTGGGCCAGCTGCACCAGCTGGTGGCGGAAGGCGGCGGGGGAGAGCCGGCGCGGATAGCCCCGGCTCAGGGTCTCCTTGAGCCACGGCAGATCGAGGTGACCAGCTACGAAGCGGGTCACCTGCTCGGCGCGTTCGGCGTCGTCGATGGGGATGTCGTTGGCCATGCGGTCGAGGCGCTTGGCGGTGTCGAAGCTGTCCGAGTCCACTGCCAGCACCGGCAGGCCACTGCGTAGCGCGGGACGGCAGATATCCACCATCGACTCGCTGGGCTGCTCGCCATGGGTGAGCAGTACGCCGGCCAGCGGCACGCCGTTCATGGTGGAGAGTGCGGCGGCCAGCAGGATGTCGTCGCGATCGCCCGGGGAGACGATCAGCCGCCCCGGCTTGAACACGTGCAGCGCCCGGGAGGCGCTGCGTGCACACAGGCTGGTGCCCATCACCCGGCGTGTGGCGGCCTCGCCCTCGTGCAGGAACTGGGCGCCCAGCGCGCGGGCCACATCGATGACGCGCGGTGCGGAGAGGGCGTCGTGCCAGGGCACGGCACCGATCAGGCGGAACTGCTGGCCATCCAGGGCGGGCAGGTATTGGCGCAGGGTATCGGCCAGTTCGCCGTTGGTGTGCGCGGCCAGTTCGGGGGCGGCGAGCGTGGGCGCGTTGGCCATTTCGGGCAGCGGGCGCACGCGCATCAGGATGCAGCCCAGGGTGCGCGAGGAGCGCGCGCCGTCGAAGGGCTGGGCATGGATGTCGAGCTGCTCCGCCAGCTGGCGAGGATCGCTCAGGTCACCGTCGGCCACCAGGATCACCCTGGCATCCAGGGCGCGGGCCAGCTCGGCGTTGAGCTGGCCGGCGTAGCTGCTCTGGGGGCTGGCCACCAGACCCTCGACCACCACCAGGTCGGGGCGTGTCTCCTCCTCGCCGGCGGCGGCCCGGTGTGCCTGGCGACCGCCTCCTCCATCAGGTCGGCGATGCGATCGTCGCGCAGCAGCCGCTCCACGCGCACCTGGGACAGCGGCTCGGGGGGCGTGAGGCCCAGGGTGCTGCGGGCCAGCGCCGTGGAGCGGTCCGGACCGGGCCCGTTGAACTCATCCTGGCGGAAGGGGCGCAGGAAGCTGGCCTTGAGGCCCAGGGTATCCAGGGCGCGGATCAGCCCCAGGCAGGCGGAGGTAAGGCCGACGCCGGTGCCGGTGGGCACCAGCAGCAGGGTGCGGGGTTCGGGACGCGTCATGCGGAAGTCTCGCTGAGGAGTTGGCGGGTCTCGGAGGCGATCTGGCCCTCTTCGTCGGTGGGGACCACCCAGAGTTCGGGCCCGGCGGTGCCGGCATCGATGCGCCCTTCCTGGCCACCTACGGTCTCGGCGTTGGCCGTGGCCGAAAGGCGCAGCCCGAAGTGGGGCAGGGCCTCTATAACCCGGGCGCGCACCGCGCTGGCATTCTCGCCGATGCCGCCGGTAAAGACGATACCGTCGAGTCGCGGCAGGGCGCAGGAGAGGGCGGCCAGGGACTTGGCGATGCGATAGCAGAACACCTCGATGGCGAGTTCGGCGCCGGGATGGTGCTCGGCGGCGGCCTGTTCCAGGCGGCGCATGTCGTTGGAGATCCCGGAGAGGCCCAGCAGGCCGCTCTCCTTGTTGAGCAGGGTGTCGATACGCTCCAGCGACCAGCCGAGCTGCCGGCCCAGGTGGGCGTGCAGGCCGGGGTCGACGTCGCCACTGCGGGTACCCATCACCAGGCCCTCCAGGGGAGTCAGGCCCATGCTGGTATCCACACTCTGGCCCTGCCACACGGCGCAGGTCGAGCAGCCATTGCCGAGGTGGGCGACCAGCCAGCCGCCATGGGCGCGGGTGGAGAGGTGATCGACGCGCCCGCTGACGTAGGCGTGGCTGCTGCCGTGGAAGCCGTAGCGACGGATGCCGTGCTGGGCATAGAGGTGCTGGGGCAGGGCGTAGCGGTAGGCGCGCGGCGGCAGGCTCTGGTGGAAGGCGGTATCAAACACCGCGATTTGGGGCAATGCCGGGAACAGCGCCAGGGTGGCGCGCACCCCCACCAGGTTGGCGGGGTTGTGCAGCGGCGCCAGGGCGCCGGTGGTCTCGATGGCGCGCAGCACGGCGGGGTCGATACGCGTGGCACCGGTGAAACGCTCGCCGCCGTGCACGATACGGTGGCCCACCGCGGCGGGGGGCGGGCCGCCCAGGCGGTCGAGGATCACGGCCATGGCCTCGGCGTGGTCGGCGCCATGCAGGGGTTGCGAAAACTCGCGTCCGTCGGCATCGACGCCCTTCAGGCGTGCATCGTTGACGCCCAGGCGCTCGGCCAGTCCCGACTGGCGGGGCAGGGCCGGATCCTCGGGCACCAGGGCATACTTGATGGAGGAGGAGCCGCAGTTGATCACCAGGACCGGGTCGCGCATCGGGTAGTCTCGTGGACAGGGTGAGACGTTAGGCTAACATGGTGACCCGCCACCGGCAGTGGCCGTTGCTTGATGCCCGTCATGTTCCGGGTCGAAGGCCCTGCCCACCAGACCGTTCATGCAAGGAAGCCCCATGTCGCAAGCGACCGCACTCCCTCGCCCACTGGCCATTGCGCTGCTGTGCAGCGTGGCCACCCTGTTTGCCACCAATCATGTCGCCGCCCGGGTCGCCTTCGATGAGGGCACCGGGTTGCTGCTGGCGATCCTGGTACGCTCCAGCGTGGCGGTGGTGGTGCTCGGTACTCTGGTGATGCTTCAGCGCAAGTCGCTGCGTCTTCCGGCCGGAACGGCCGGTTGGCAACTGCTGGTGGGGCTGCTGGTGGTGGTGCAGAGCCTCTCCCTCTATTCGGCGGTGGCACGCATCCCGGTGGTGGTGGCGCTGCTGCTGATGAATACCCTGCCGATCCAGCTGGCGCTGATCAGCTGGGCGATGGGCGGGCCGCGGCCAACCGCCCGGGCGGCACTGATCATGGGGGTGATTCTCGCCGGGCTGGTGGTGGTGTTGGATGTGCCTGCCTGGCTCGCCGATCCCGATGCCATGGGCCCCGACTGGTTCCTCGGCGTGGGACTGGGGCTGGCCGCCGCCTTCGTCTTCGCCTGGGCGCTATGGATCACCGAACATCGCCTGGCCGAGGTGGGCAGCACCCTGCGCAGCCTGCTGACCATGCTCACGGTGCTGGTCAGCATGCTGGCGGCTGGCGCCGCCGGCCTGGTCCCGGGCGGCATGGATCTGCCGCAGAGTCTCGTCGGTGCCTGGGGACTGGCCGCGCTGGGGCTCTTCTATGGCGTGGCCTTCTCCATCCTGTTCATCAGCGTGCCGCGCCTGGACATGGCGCGCAACGCCCCGGCCATGAACATGGAGCCGGTGGCGGCGCTGGTACTGGGTTATCTGGTCCTCGGCCAGACACTGTCACCCGTTCAGCTGCTGGGGGGCGGCATGGTGCTGGCGGGCATCGTGATCCTCGGGCTGTCGAAGCGGGAGTGAGGGCGGCTCAGCAGGGCCCGACAATCACCCGCAGCGCCGCGGGCTCGACGCGTAGAGTCAGCTCCCGGAAGTGGCCCAACGACTCGCCGTCGGCGGTCACCCGGTGCCTGTGGTGCATGGCGATGCGGCATGTCGTCGGTTGGCACATCAGCACGCTGTCGTCATCCTGCGGCGTGTGGCCGAGCAGGCGAGTGACCATGAAGGTCCAGAGCAGGCGCCACCAGGGGTTTGGGCGTACCGCCACCAGGGTCAGATGGCCATCCCGGGAACAGGCGCCCGGCACCTTTGATCCGCCGCCGAAGAAGGCCCCCGAGGCGATGGCCAGCGACAGCCAGCGCTCCTCGAGGATCTCGTCGTCGGTCTCCAGGCGCGCCTGGAAGCCGCGCAGCAACCCGAGGCGGCGCAGCTGCGGCAGTACGGCGGCGTAGCTGAAGCGCCCCAGCCAGCGCTTGAGCCGCGGCGAGGCCTGGGTAGCCGGGAGGGTGCCGAGGCCCACGTGCACCACGTTGAGGAACAGCTGGTCATCGAGCCAGCCGATATCGACACGCGCGATCGGGGCCCGGGAGATCAGCTCGCAGAGGGCATCGGGATCCTCCGGCAGGCCAAGGTTCCTGGCGAAGTCGTTGGCGGGTACCCGACGGCAGCACGCCCAGGATGGCCCCGCAGGCATGACACGCGCGCGGCAGCCCGGTTGACCGAGCCGTCGCCGCCCGCAACCAGCACGATGTCGCCGGCCGCCAGTGCCGTCTCCCAATCATCCTCGGCGAGATCACGCACCTGCAGTGACGTGATGCCGACGCGCGCGAGGCGTGGCTTCCAGAAGCCATCGCCGCGTGAGCTGTTGCCGGCCCGGGTGTTGGCGATCAACCAGTGACGCATCCTCGGGTCCTGTCCAGCGTGAAGGCTCAGTATAGCCGGGAGGGCAGGTGGGCGGCATGTCGCCGCTCGCCGACGCTGCGTAGCGCAACTTTGCACATTTGTCCCTTGATACATTGTCGTAGAGGGACCACACTCAATGGCGTTAGGAAACGGTGTTCATTAATGAGGAGTACGTCATGAAGACCCTTACCATTGCCGCTCTGACTACCGCCCTGTTCGCCGCCGGCGCCACCGCCGCCCAGGCCCAGCAGCCTCCCTATCCCCAGGGCTATGTGGGTGGTGACGCCATGTTCTGGGAGGTCGACCCCGATGGCCGTGCCGACAGCCGTGATGGCACCGGCCTGCGCGTCAACGGCGGTCTGAAGTTCAATGACTACTTCGCCGTGGAGGGCCACCTGGGTGGTGGCGGCTCCGATGGGGATGTGGAACTCGACTCCCTGGTGGGCCTCTATGCCAAGGGCATCCTGCCGGTTTCCCAGGAGTTCCGCCTCTACGGCCTGGCCGGCATGACCGACGTGGACTTCGACGTCGACATAGCGAGTCCGGTTTCTCCTACGGCGCCGGCGCCGAGTTCGATGTGGCGCCCAACCTGGCGCTGGGTGCCGACTACATGCGCTACCTCGACGAGGACCAGTACGACTTCGATGCGGCGAGCGTCGGCGTACGTTACCGCTTCTGACGTTCGGCACCACCTGGCCGTAACAGTGACGCCCCCGCCGCCCTGGCAGCGGGGGCGCGTCCTGCGTCTGGGGCACCGGGTCACTTCGGGCGTGACTGTCGTCGCTCCCGGGCGGGCTCCGTCACAGGCTGCGATCGAGCCCCATCTGCCAGAAGTCGATCTCCAGGCGAGTGGCGTCGCGGAACACCTGGGCGAGTTCGGCGAAGCGGCGCGGTGTGACCTCGCACAGGCGGGCGATCGAGCCAGGCCTCCTCGGCGCGCCGGGCGTCCTGGAACTCCTCGCTCTCGTACATGGCGATCCAGGCCTCGTAGGGGTTGGCGTCGCCGCGCAGGGTGGCGGGGCGTGAATTGAGCCAGTCGGCGATCACGCCGTAGCCCACCAGGCAGGGCGCCAGCGCCACGTGCAGGTCAAGCAGGTCTCCGCGGTTGCCGGTGTCGAGCACATAGCGGGTGTAGGCCAGGGTGGCGCGCGCTTCCGGTAGCTCGGCCAGGTCGGCCTCCGAGATGCCCCATTCGCGGCAGTAGTCGATATGCAGGCCAAGCTCGACATCGATGATGGTCTTGAGGCCCTCCAGGCTATGGCGCAGTTCGTTAATATCGCGGCTCTTGTAGGCCGCCAGGGCATAGGCGCGC
>JAGYKP010000105.1 GCA_018401555.1 Halomonas sp. | reverse complement strand
ATTCGAGTTTATCGAGGCGCCTGCGCGCCGGAGATCAAGGCCGGACTGGCCGGCGAAGCTTGGACACGGCCCCGGCTCGCCAGGGGAAATGAGGTGTTGAAAAGAAGCATGGCCGAGCGGTTCGCCGACCTGCTCTACTGCCAGCCGGCCTGCGCGGTTCTCGACATGATCATCGACTATATCAGGACATCAATACCGCAGCGGCTGCTGTCGCCGCCACAGCGTGCCGAGATGGCGGTAAAGCCAACCAGCGTTTACAGTGGCGCAGTGCCCGACCCGGAGATCATTCAGCTGCCACCGCCGCGCCGTGCTCGTCACCTTCGCCACGGCGCGAAACGTTGGTTAACCACGCCACTGGCGCAGCGCGCCCGACCAGCAGGCTGCCCTGGCCCGCCGCGATCCGGGTCAGCGGGTTTCCGGGAGCCGCCAGGCACTGCTGGTCGGGGCGCCGAGCGATTGGCTTCGATGGCGTGGTTGGCGGCCAGCGCCAGGGGCATGGCCGTGGCGGAAGGTGGTGGAGAGCGGATAGTCCACGGCCTCTCCAAAGGTGGCGGTGAAGCGCTGGAGCATGGTCTCCGGATGGGCGCCACGCCACTCGTAGATGCACTGGTTGGCATCCCCCACCGCCATCACCTCGGCACGCTCGCCGGCGAGCAGCGCCAGCAGCCGCTGCTGGGCGACGTTGATGTCCTGATACTCGTCGATGATCACATGGTCGAGGTAGCCCTGGATGCGGCCGCGCAGGCCAGGCATCCGCTTCCAGCGCGCGCAGGGGACGATAGAGCAGGTCGGCATAGCCCATCAGCCCATGCTGCTCCAGCAGCGCCTCGACCTGCTCGAAGGCGGCCGGGAAGTAGCGGGTCTCCTCACCGTAATCCAGACGCTCGTGAAGCTCGCCGGCGGGAACCATCTCGGCCTTGACCAGCGCACAGAAGTGGGCGAGCGCCTCGAGTCGCTCGAATCCAGCGCCGACTCCCTGGCCTCGGCATCCTGGTCACCCAGGGTGAGCTGGAGTGGCCCTGAC
The DNA here is from genome assembly GCA_018401555.1 of Halomonas sp. Taxonomy (GTDB): domain Bacteria; phylum Pseudomonadota; class Gammaproteobacteria; order Pseudomonadales; family Halomonadaceae; genus Halomonas. The sequence goes on along the minus strand of JAGYKP010000105.1, from coordinate 47,389 downwards.
GCAGCAGGCGCTCGAGGCTGCCAGTCGGCGGTGAGCAGCTGGCGGGGCGCCAGCGCCCCAAGCGGGTCAGGCCTGCCACTCAGTCGGTGGCCCAGGGAGTGGAAGGTACGCACATCCGGCAGCCGCTGGCCGGTTGGCGACATGGCTGCCAGGCGCGCCTGGAAGTCCTCGCGTGCCGACCGGTTGAACATCAGCACCAGGATACGCTGCGGCGCCACCCCTCGTTCGAGCAGGTGCAGCACCCTCGCCACCATGGTGGTGGTCTTGCCGGACCCCGCCACCGCGGCGACACGCGCGTGCCCGGCGCCATGCTCGACCACGGCAAGCTGCTCCTCGGTCAGCCGCACGCCGTCTCGCCGTCGACCAGGCCCAGCGGATGCCAGACACCTCCGCTATGGAGCCCCAGGGCTTTGCGGCCGTCATCCAGGGTAAAGGGAGCGGCCTCCTCGACCAGCCGATGAAGACGTTGCGCCCCAGCCGCGCGGCCAGGCCGAAGCGCACCGGGACCTCGGGCACGCACTCGCCGGCAGGGGTCTCGCTGAGGGTGAAGGGATGGTCGGCATCCAGCGTCAGGCGGTCGCCCATGTTGGTGGTCAGCCACCACAGGCCAGGTCGGCGCCACGCTCGGCGTCGACGACCAGGAAGGCGCAATCCTCGACGCGGATCAGTTGCTTCTCGGCCGGGGTGACCAGCGCATGGCGACCATCGGCTTCCCGGCGCAGGATGGTGGAAAGCAGGCGCACCAGCCGCGGGCGCGACATGACGGTCCCTTCATGTATCCAGCGCCCGTCGGCGGCGATCACCAGGTCCATCTCCCCCTCGTGTTCGGGGTGCCACCCACCCACCGGGGGAATCTCGCCCTCGGGGTCGATCTGTGCCACCAGCGGCTCCAGGTCCATCGCCTTCCTCCTACGTGACCAGCCCGGCACCCTGCAGGATGCCACGCATCTCCTCGGAGACCTCGGGGACGGCAGCACGGAACAGCCGATAGAAGTTGGCGGTGGTCTGCATGGCGACCTCCTCCACGCTGATCCCGCGCTCGGCCGCAATGCACTCGGCCACTTCCACCACCCAGCCCGGCTCGTTGGGCTTGCCGCGATGGGGCACCGGGGCCAGATAGGGGCTATCGGTCTCGATCAGCAGCCGATCCAGGGGTACCTGCCTGGCGACCTCGCGCAGCGCCTTGGCACTGTGGAAGGTGACGATCCCGGAAAGCGAGATATAGAAGCCGTGGCGTACCGCCTCACGGGCCATCTCGAGGTCCTCGGTGAAACAGTGCAGCACACCGCCGACAGCGGGATCGGTGTGCTCGCGGATCAGTGCCAGCGTCTCGTCGCGCGCCTCGCGGGTATGGATGATCACGGGCAGCTGGAGCTCCCTGGCGGCGATCAGCTGGCGGCGGAAGCGCTCGTGCTGGACCTCCCGGGAGGGCACCGTCTCCGGCGCCTTCTGCAGGTAATGATAGTCCAGCCCGCACTCGCCGATAGCTACCGCGCCATAGCGGTCGGCGACCGCCTTGATCGCCTCCACGTCGGGCTCCTCGTCGACCCGATGCAGCGGGTGGACCCCGGCGGAGATCACCACGTCATCGTGTTCGCGGGCGATGGCGGCGACGCCGGGCACCTCATCCAGGGTAACGCCGATGGCCAGGAACTGCTTGACCCCGCGTGCCCGGGCGGCATCCAGGGTGGCGGCGAGGTCTCCGCCGTGGGTGGCGGGATCGAGGCGGTCGAGGTGACAGTGGGAGTCGACAAACATGCGGTGTATCCGGATGACAGATGAATGGCTCGAAGCTCGAAGCTCGAAGCTCGAAGCTCGAAGCTCGAAGCTCGAAGCGTCTTAAAGCGTATAGGTCGGCGTGCCCTTGTCGAGATGCCCGGCGAGCAGGTTCTCGATGCGGTCGCGCACGGTCTGGTCGGCGGCGCTGAAGTGGATGCCCACCCCGGGCATCCGCCGGCCGGTGACGCCTTCCGGCGAGACCCACACCACCTGGCCGGTGACCGGTACGCGCTCGCTCTCGCCGGGCAGCGTCAGCAGCAGGTAGATCTGCTGGCCCAGTTCATAGCGCTCGCGAGTGGGCACGAAGATACCGCCCCGCTCGAGCGCCGGCATATAGGCCGAGAGCAGGGTCTGGACGTCCTGGATATTCAGAGACAGAGCCTTCTGGGCGGCCATGGGCCCCTCCTTCAACGTTCACGGGCGGCGCATCATGAGCGCAACAGCGCGGACCAGCGCACCAGCCAGGCTTCCAGCACCAGCTGCGGGTTGGGGTTGCCGCCGGCCGCCAGCAGCCTGCGCTCTTCACGGGCGTAGTCGAGCAGGCGGAACCAGTCACGCACCCGGGCATTCTTGACCGCCTGACGGTAGAGCGGCAGCAGGTCGGGGTTGCACAAGCCCTCGGCATCGCCGGAAAGCCCCAGGCGAATCAGGTCCTCGAGCCAGGCGATACCGTACCACAGGATGGCGTCGATGGACTGGCGATCGAGTCGGGCGGCCTCGGCCACGGGCTCGCCCCCCCGCACCAGCGCCTCGAAGGTCTCCACCAGCTGCTGGCGCAGGGCCCTGGCCTCGGGCTCGGCCAGGCTCAGCGCCTGCAGCGGCAAGCCACCGGCCACCGTCAGCCAGAAGCGCGCCTCCTCCTCGTCGCCGAGGTGCTCGGTGAGCCAGGGCAGGCAGTCGGACGCGGCGGGGGGCGCCAGGCTCCAGTGCTGGCAGCGCGAGCGAATGGTAGGCAACAGCCGGGACGGGATATCCGAGAGCAGCAGGAAGAGGGTCCGCTCACCAGGTTCCTCCAGGCTCTTGAGCAGCGCGTTGGCGGCGGCCACGTTGAGCGCCTCGGCCGGGGCGATGAGAATGACCCGATAGCCCCCCTGCTGGGCGGTCTGGGAAACGACATGGTTGATCTCGCGGATGGCGTCGATGCGGATCTGGCGCTTGCCCTCCTCGAGTTCGACGCTCATCAGATCGGGATGGTAGCCGGAGGCCAGCATGCGGCAGCCATGGCAGCGACCGCAGGCCACCGCACCGGGTTCGGCGCACAGGGTCCGGGCGGCCAGGGCATCCACCAGCGAACGCTTGCCCACCCCCCGCGGCCCGGAAATCAGCAGCGCGTGGGGCAGTCGGCCGCTGTCGGCCAGGCGGGTCAGCTCGGCGAATCGGCCAACCAGCCAGGGCAGCGGTTCCAGGGTGGTGATCGGCGTCGAGTTCAGCTCTGCCATGCGGCCACCCGTGCCTCGAGCACACTCTCGATCTGTTCGGCGACCGCCTCCCGTGAGCGGGCCGCATCGATGACGGCGAAGCGCTGCGGTGCAGCGGCGGCACGCGCGAGGTAGGCCTGGCGGACCGCCTCGAAGAACTCGGCGCGCTCCTGCTCGAAGCGGTCACGCCGCTCGCCGCGCTGATCCAGACGCTGCTGGGCCGCCGTCATCGGCATGTCGAGGAGCAGGGTCAGGTCGGGGGCCAGGCCCCGCTGGACGAAGGCCTCGAGCTCGGCGATGCGCGCGCTATCGATGCCGCGCCCGCCGCCCTGGTAGGCGAAGGTGGCATCGGTGAAGCGGTCGCACACCACCCAGGCGCCGCGCGCCAGAGCCGGACGGATCACCTGTGCCAGGTGCTGGGCACGGGCGGCAAACACCAGCAGCAGCTCGGCGTCATCATCCAGCGGTTCCGGCTCATCGGGGTCGAGCAGCAGGCGGCGGATGGTCCTCGGCGCGTGGCGTGCCGCCGGGCTCGCGGGTCTGGACCACCTCGAACCCACGCGCTTCGAGCCAGCCGACGACCCGCGCGAGGTTGGTGGACTTGCCTACCCCCTCGCCCCCTTCCAGGGTAATAAAGCGTCCGCGCTCGGCCATCTGAATCTCCTTACTGGCGATTACGGATATACCGATTCACCGCGTTGTTGTGTTCGCGCAGGGTGCGCGAGAAGTGGTGCGTGCCGTCGCCCTTGGACACGAAGTAGAGCGTCTCACCGGGCAGCGGGTCGACGGCGGCTTCCAGCGAGGCGCGCCCCGGCAGCGCAATCGGCGTCGGCGGCATGCCGGTGATGACGTAGGTGTTGTAGGGCGTGGCCTCGCGCAGGTCGGCGCGGGTGATGTTGCCCTCGTAGCGCTCACCCATGCCGTAGATCACCGTGGGATCGGTCTGCAGGCGCATGCCACGCTCCAGGCGACGCTTGAAGACCCCGGCGATCTCGCGGCGCTCCTCGGGGGCACCCGTCTCGCGCTCGATCAGCGAGGCCATGATCAGCGCTTCGTAGGGGGTCTCGAACGGCAGGTCGTCGGCGCGCTGCGTCCAGACCTCCTCGAGGGTCTCCTCCATGCGCGAGAGCGCCTGCTCGAGAATCTCCAGGTCGCTGGCGCCCTTGTGGTAGAGGTAGGTGTCGGGAAAGAACCAGCCCTCCGGATGCTTGCCTTCGCGCTCGAGCAGTGCCATCACCTCCTCGGCGTCGAGTCCCTCGGTGCGGTGCTCCAGCTTGGGCGCCGCATCCAGGGCGGCTCGCATCTGGCGGAAGGTCCAGCCCTCGGGGATGGTCAGCGGATAGCTCACCAGGCGGTCGCTGCCCAGCAGTTCGAGCAGTTCGCGACCGCTCATGCCGGGCTCCAGCCGGAACTCCCCGGGGCGCAGCCGCGGCAGGCTCTCGGGCTCGAGGCGCGCCAGGGCACGGAAGGCCCAGTCATCCTCGATCACGCCCTGGGCCGCCAGGTCGGCCACCACACGATGGTAGCCGGCCCCGCGGGGCACCTCGTAGAGCATCGTCTCGCTGATCGGCGATGGGAGCCGCCAGGCGCGACTGCCAGTAGCGATAGCCACCGTACAGCGCCGCTGCGACCACCATGGCCAGCACAAGCAGGAAGATCAGCACTCGCCGCATCGGAGTCCTCGTGAGTCAGTAGGGTTCAGGGGCAGGGGTAGCCCAGCAAGGTGTGGGCCTCGGCCTGAAAGGTGCGATGCATGACCCCGAGCGCCCAGCGACGCCGTTCGACACCCGCGGCATCATCCAGGCGCACGACCGGCCAGACGCCCTGCACGGAGTTGCCCAGCCACGCCGCGTCGGCATTTGCCAGCGCCTCGTCTACCGCCTCGACCTCGTGGATATCGAGGCGGGAGATCAACGCCTCGCGCAGGGTCCCCGCCACGCCGCAGCGTGTCAGGCGCGGGGTCTCCAGACGACCGGCGCGCTGCCAGAAGAGGTTCATGGCGGTGGCCTCTACCAGCCACCCCGCGTCATCGCTGAGCACCCCCTCGGCGATGGCATCGTCGTTCCACTCGGCGCGTGTACCAGCACATTCTCGAGACGATTCAGGTGGCTTGATCCCGGCGAGCAGCGGCTGGCTGGCGAGGCGTAGCCGGCGGTGGCGAACCCGCACCCTGCGCATGCCAGCGCGACTCGGCGGGGCAAAGTCGGCGAAGCTGCCAACGCAGCCGCGATTCGGGGCAAAGCCGGCGGGCGATAGCCGCGCCCCGCCGCTGCCGCGGGTGAGGAGTCGGCTTGAGGCACCTCGAGGCCCAGCCCCGCCTCTCGGCCAGGGGGCGAAGCCGGAGTCGTGCTCCGCCGGCCGGGAGATGCCCAGGCGCCGGTGGCACCCCCGGGCCAGCCGCGCCAGGTGCTCATCCCACAGCAGCGGGCACGGCCGTCCCCGGACCGGGATGGTCTCTTTGAAGAGGCTCATCGCCCGGCAGGCGGCGCCGCTGGGTTCGTCCGGCGGCCACTGGATGCAGCCTGCTCACTCACGCACGGCTCCACCCGCCTCAGACCCGGGTGAAGACCAGGGTGCCGTTGGTACCACCGAAGCCGAAGGAGTTCGACAGTGCCACGTCGATCTTCATCTCGCGGGCGGTGTGCGGCACATAGTCGAGCTCGCAGCCCTCCTGGGGGTTGTCCAGGTTGATGGTGGGCGGGGCTACCTGGTCACGTGATCGCGAGATATCGAGAACACCGCCTCGGCGGCACCGGCCGCCCCCAGCAGGTGGCCGATCATCGACTTGGTGGAACTCACTGCCACCGACTTCGCCGACTCGCCCATGACGCGCTGGACGGCGCGGCTCTCGGCCAGATCCCCGGCGGGGGTCGAAGGGTGCCAGCCGGGCGTTGATATAGTCGATCGAGGACGGGTCGAGACGCGCATCACGCACGGCGTTGGCCATGGAGAGGGCCGCACCGCTGCCGTCCTCGGGCGGGGCGGTCATGTGATAGGCATCATCGCTCATGCCGAAACCGGCCATTTCCGCATAGATGGTCGCCCCGCGCGCCTTGGCATGCTCATACTCCTCCAGCACCAGCACGCCGGCACCATCGGAGAGCACGAAGCCGTCACGGTCGCGGTCCCAGGGCCGGCTGGCCGCCTGGGGATCATCGTTACGCGTGGAGAGCGCCCGCGCCGCCGAGAAGCCACCCAGGCCCAGCGGGGTGGTAGCCATTTCCGCGCCGCCCACGGCACCATCCCCGTCGGCGTCGCCGCCGGGCGACGGTCCGGCGCGCTGTAGCCGATGTTGCGGCGGTTGCCGGTGGTGCAGGCGGTGAGCGGTCGCGATACTGCAGGACCGGGCGGAAGCCATGCTGGATCGCCAGGTTGCCGGAGATCATGTTGATGATCGACCCCGGCACGAAGAACGGCGAGATGCGCCGCGGCCCACTCTTGAGCAGGGCACTGTGGTTGTGTTCGATCGTCGGCAGCCGCACGATGCCACCGGAACCCGTCGGCCACACCGATGCGGTCGGCGTTCTCTTCCGTGCACTCGATGCCGGCATCCTGGATCGCCTGGGCCCCGGCCGCCACCCCGTACTGGATGAACAGGTCCATCTTGCGGGCTTCCTTGGGGTTCAGGTAGGGACTGATATCGAAGTCCTTCACCGAACCGCCGAAGCGCGTGTTGAAGCCGCTGACATCGAAGTGCTCGATGGGGGCGATGCCGCTGTTGCCGGCCACGATGTTGCGCCAGCTCTCTTCCACGGAATTCCCCACCGGCGTGACCAGGCCCAGGCCGGTCACCACTACCCGTCTACGTGTCATCAGCGTTCCTCCAGGCGTCCAGGATGATTGCGGCCCGACCGGGCCGCCTGTTTCGGCGCATTATAACGAGTCTCCCCGCGACATGCCGCCCCGGCGCGCACAAGGGGACCGTCCGGGTGCGAAAAAGCCGCCCCTCGGGGCGGCTTTCCAGGGGCCGTTCCGGCAAGGACGGCCCCGAGCATCAGCAAGCGGTATCGACCGCCACCAGGCTTACTGGTGGGCGTTGACGTAGTCGATGGCTTCCTGAACGGTGGTGATCTTCTCGGCTTCCTCGTCGGGAATCTCGGTATCGAACTCCTCCTCGAGCGCCATGACCAGCTCGACGGTATCCAGGGAGTCGGCGCCCAGGTCCTCGGTGAAGGAGGAACTGTTCTGGATGTCCTCTTCCTTGACGTTCAGGCGCTCGGCCACAACCTTCTTAACGCGCTCTTCGATGGTGCTCATTATGACGTACTCCAGTCGTTCACATTGGCCGTCCAGATGACCAGCCGTTTGGGGTTCCAGATCCGCAAGCCGGAAGCTGCGGGGTGAGTGCATAGCGCCCCCGGGGCCGGCGCAACCGCCGGACCCGGCACCTCTCAACGCATGTTCATGCCGCCATTGACATGCAGAATCTCGCCGGTGATATAGCTCGCCGTCTCGCCGGTGAGGAAGCCCACCGCCGCGGCGATCTCCTCGGGCTGGCCGAGGCGCGCCAGCGGAATCTGTGCGAGCAGCGCCCGTGCTGCTCCTCGGGCAGCGCCTCGGTCATGTCGGTGGCGATGAAACCCGGCGCCACCGCATTGACGGTGATGGCGCGCGAGGCCACTTCACGGGCCAGGGCACGGGTGAAGCCCTCCATGCCCGCCTTGGCGGCAGCATAGTTGGTCTGCCCCAGGTTGCCCATGCTCGCCACCACCGAACTGATGCTGACGATGCGGCCGAAGCGCGCCCGGGTCATGCCGCGCAGGCAGGCCTTGCTGACGCGATAGACCGACTTGAGGTTGGTGTCGACGACGTCGTCCCACTCCCCTTCCTTCATGCGCATCAGCAGGTTGTCACGGGTGATCCCGGCATTGTTGACCAGGATGGTCGGCGCGCCGAACTCCTCGGTGATCGCCTTGACCAGGCCGTCGACGCTGGCCTGGTCGGTGACATCGAGGCGCCGACCGGCACCCTGGATGCCCTGGGCCTTGAGGTCGGCATCGATCTTCTCGGCGCCGGCATCGCTGGTCGCGGTACCGATCACGATGCGCCCCTGGCGGCCCAGCTCGTGGGCGATGGCCCGGCCGATGCCGCGGCTGGCCCCGGTGACCAGGGCGACTCTGGTTTCGCTAGTCATGAAAATTACGCCTTCGTCCTGTGAAAAGAGATCAACCGTGGTTGACTGCCACGCCGCGCGCCAGCTCCAGGGCCGCATCGAGGCTGTCGGGGTCATTGACCGCCAGGCCCTTGCTGCCGCGGGCGATACGCTTGCCCAGGCCGGTGAGCACCTTGCCCGGCCCGCACTCGATGAACACCTCGGCACCGCGCTCGCTCATGGCCTCGACGCAGGAGGTCCAGCGTACCGGACGATAGAGCTGTTCGATCAGCCGCGTGCGCAGGGTCTCGACATCGGCATGGGCCTGGGCATCGACGTTCTGGACCACGGTGTAGCGCGGCGCCTTGAGCGCCACCTCGCCCAGTGCCGCGGCCAGTCGCTCGGCGGCCGGCTCCATCAGCGCACAGTGGGAGGGCACCGAGACCGGTAGCGGCATGGCACCGCTTGGCACCCGCCTCCTGGCAGGCCGCAATGGCCCGCTCCACGGCCGCCTTGCTGCCGGCAATCACCACCTGGCCAGGAGCATTGTAGTTCACCGCCGAAACCACATCGCCCTGGGCCGCCTCGGCACAGGCCTGCTCCACCACGGCGTCATCGAGGCCCAGGATCGCCGCCATGGCGCCCTGCCCCGCCGGCACCGCGGCCTGCATGGCTTCGCCGCGCAGCTTGACCAGCCTGACCCCCTCGGCGAAGGGCATCACCCCGGCGCAGACCATGGCACTGTACTCGCCGAGGCTGTGGCCGGCCATGGCACCGGGGCGCGGCCCCTCGAGCTCCTGCCAGATGCGCCAGATCGCCACGCTGGCGGTGAGCAGCGCAGGCTGGGTACAGGCGGTGGCGTTGAGCGCCTCGGCGGGGCCCTCCTGGACCACCTGCCAGAGGTCATAACCGAGGGCCTCGGAGGCTTCCTCGAAGGTCGTGCCCACCACGCTGTAGCGCTCCGCCAGCTCCCGCAGCATGCCGACCTGCTGGGAACCCTGTCCGGGAAACACGAGGGCGAGCGGTTGAGTCATCTTGGTCACCTTTGCTTTTATTGCCTGTCATCGCCGCCGGTCGCACCGGCGCGAGAAGTAGAGTGCTGTGGAGCGCCACCGAGCTCCCGCGCCAGACGCCGCGGGAGGTCGTGCTCCACCTCCTGCACGGCGCGAAGCACGGCAAAGCGGAAACCATCGGCGTCGGATCCGCCGTGGCTCTTCACCACGATGCCGGCAAGCCCCAGCAGACTGGCGCCGTTATAGCGAACCGGATCGAGTTCGCCACGCAGGCGACGCAGCGCCGGCCTGGCGAGCAGGCCCACCAGGCGGCTGCCCCAGTGCGCCTCGAACGTGGCCTGAACCCGGGACACCAGCATGCGTGCCAGGCCTTCACTGGCCTTGAGCACGGCATTGCCCACGAAGCCGTCGCAGACCACCACATCGACCCTGCCGGCGAAGATCCCATCCCCTTCGACGTAGCCTCGGTAGTCGAGCTCCGGCAATTCGCGCAGCCGGGCGTCCGCCTGGCGAACGCTGGCGGTGCCCTTGATGCCCTCGACACCGACATTGAGCAGCGCCACCCGGGGCCGCGCCAGGCCATCCACATGGCGCGCCATCACCTCGCCCATGCGGGCGAAGTCCACCAGGCGGTCGGCGGAAGCCTCGACGTTGGCGCCCAGGTCGAGCAGGTAGCAGCGTCCCTGCTCGTGCGTGGGAATCGCGGTGCTGATCGCCGGACGGGGAATACCGGCCACGGTCCCGAGCGCGCGCCGCCCCAGGGCCATCGAGGCCCGCAGTGCTTGCCGCCACTGACGCGGCACAGGCCTCACCCGAGGCCAGACAGTCGAGCATGCGTGCCATGCTGCTGTCACGGCCATGGCGCAGCGCCTCGGAGGGGCGCAGCCCCGGGGCAATCTCGTCAGGGGCATCCACGACCTCCAGACGCGAACCGGCCGCGGCGAGACGCCGCGCGCAGGCTGGCGATCTCACGCTCCAGTCGATCCCGGGGGCCGAACAGTCGCAGCGCGAGACGGGTGTCTTGGAGGGCTGCCCCGGCGGCACCGCGCACAGTGGCACGGGGCCCGAGGTCCCCCCCCATCGCATCGATGGCGATCCGCATGAGGGGGTCAGGAGCCAGGGGTCACCGCAGGTCGCGTCGTCGACTTAAGCGTCGACGACCTTGCGACCACGGTAGAAGCCATCCGGAGAGACGTGGTGACGCAGGTGAGTGGCACCGGTCTCCTTGTCCTGGGACAGGGCCGGGGCGCTCAGGGCGTCGTGGCTGCGACGCATGCCGCGCTTGGAACGGGTCTTGCGGTTCTGTTGAACTGCCATGGGATGTCACTCCAGAGTGAATCGGTAATGAATCAGGATTTTCCCTTGAGGTGCCGGAGCACGTCGAAGGGGCTGGCTGCGGGCTCGCTGGATGCCACGGCATCCTCCCCGCTGGTCAGCTGGTCGCGTGAGACCGCACAGTCGGCCTCATCGTGGTAAACCACCTGGGGAAGGCTGAGGATCAGTTCATCCTCGACCACCGTCAGCAGGTTCAGCTGTTCGTCTTCCACCAGCACCGGCTCATGGGTGCTGGGCAACTCGGCCGCCAGGGCGTCGCTGGTGACCATGCCGAGCAGGAACTGGCTCTCGACGTCCTGCGCCATGGGGCGCAGGCAACGCCGACAGGGCAGCTGCAGCGTGGCGCGCAGCCGCCCGTGGATCTCGCGACGCCCCTGGGGGTCGACGCTGAAATCCAGCCACACCTCGACATCGCCATGCTGCTGACCGACCGCTTCGGTCAATCGCGCAAAGGCGTCCAGGGCCATCAGCCCTTCCAGGTGCTCGGCGCGGGCGGCGAGCTTGTAGGGCTCAACCCTGCCAGGGAGTCGTGTGGTCAACATAGGCGCGCAATGATAGGCACTCCCCCCGCCCCTGTCAGGAGAAGCCGCCGTGGCACTCGGCTTCGTGCTAACCTGCGGCGCTATCGACACTCTGGAGACCCCTGCATGCCACGCCTCGTCCTCGCCTCCGGATCGCGCTGGCGGCGCCAGCTTCTCGACCGCCTGGAACTCCCGTATGCCTGGCAGAGCCCCGACATCGACGAGACCCCGCGGTCCGGTGAATCACCCAGTGGCCTGGTACACCGCCTGGCGCTGACCAAGGCGCAGCACCTGGCAGACGAGTGGCCGCAGCACCTGATCATCGGCTCCGACCAGATTGCGCTGTTCGCAGGCGAGATCCTCGGCAAGGCCACCGACCTCGCCGCCGCTCGCGCCCAGCTGGCACGTTTCTCCGGCAACCGGGTGCGTTTCGTGACCGGCCTGGCGCTGGTGGATACCCACGGCCGTCACCGAGTCTGCCACGAGACCTATGACGTGGTGTTTCGCGCGCTCAGCGAAGAGGAGATCGCGAACTATGTGGAACGGGAGAAGCCGCTGGAGTGCGCCGGCAGCTTCCGCATGGAGGGGCTCGGGATCACCCTTTTCGAACGCCTCGAGGGCGACGACCCCAACACCCTGATCGGCCTGCCACTGATCCGCCTCTGCGCCCTGCTGCGCGAGGCAGGAGTGGACCCGCTGGGGCCCGCAGCCTGACGCCGCGGCTTTTCCGGCGACAAGTCTCTGAGGGGGCGCTATGAACCCCTCCCTGGGCGCTACCGATGCCATCCCTGGCATAGGACCCCCTCTACGACTTATCCCCGGCGCCGCTCGGATCAGTACTGCCAGCCTGTTCGGCGCTTGAAGCTCGGCGCTCTAAGGCAGCTGGTAACGCACCGGCGATCTCCGCGCGGGGCAGCCCCCAGGCCACCTCACGGCCACCCGGTCTGAAACTGGCGCGACAGGCGCTCGAAGGGATCCAGGCGCGGGGTGTAGTCGCGCAGCCTGGCTCGGAAAGCCGCTCTCGCGCCAGGGTATCGAGGCTGCCCAGGGAGTCCACCAGGCCGAATTCCAGGGCCTGCTCACCGCTCCAGACGAGGCCGCTGAACAGCGCGTCGTCATCACTCAGGCGCTCCCCTCGCCCCTCGCGTACCGCGGCGATGAACTGGTCATGGGTGCTGTCCAGCACCGACTGCCAGAATTCACGCTGCTCCGGCGCCACATCCGAGAAGGGGTCGAGGAAGGCCTTGTTGTCTCCGGCGGTGACCCCGGCGCTCGACGCCCAGCCGGTCGATGGCCTCCTGGAACCCGAAGCTCGAGTAGATCACTCCGATGGAACCCACCAGGCTGGCCGGGGCGGCAATGAAATCTCGTCGGCACCGGCGGCAATATAGTAGGCACCGCTGGCGCCGATATCCTCGATCACCGCAATGATCGGCTTGTCGCCCTCGTCACGCAGGCGCATGACCTCGTCGAAGATGCGCTGGGACTGCACCGGGCTACCCCCGGGGCTGTTGATATGCAGCACCACCGCCCGGCTCTGCTCGGCTTCCCAGGCGCGCCTCAGCCCGGCATTGATGCGCTGCGCACTGGCGGTTCCGTCGGCATCGATCACCCCCTCCACCTTGACCACGCCCAAGTGCGGGCCATCCGCCGCACCGAGCGAGGCGGGCCCGGCCAGCAGGCCATAGAGGGTCACCGACAGGGAGACCGCGACGAGCCCCACGAACAGGAAGCGGAAGAACAGCTTCCAGCGACGTGAACGACGCTGCTCGGCGAGCACACCGTCGATCCAGCGCCCCATCATCGCCGTCTGCTCGAGCACCGCTGACGCCGCCGCGGCGCCTCGGCATCCTCGGTGGGGCAGGCGCACTCGATCCGGGCATCGTCTCTGCGCCGGCGTGCTGTTCCTCGGGCCTCGTCGCGACTCAGCTCGGGTCCCTGGGTCCAGGGGTCGCGCCCCTCCTCATGCTCATTGCGCTCATCGGACATCGTCTATCTCCCCTGCAGCCAGTCGAACAGTTCCGGCACCGCCTCGGCGGTGAAGGTCGGCAGGCTCGCCGCCAGGCGCTCGGGCGCATGCACGCCCCAGGTCACCGCCACGCGATCCATGCCGATGGCGCGCGCCATCTCCAGGTCATACTCGGTATCACCCACCATGACAGCCTCCGCCAGCGGCACCTCGAGTTCGGCCAGCAGCTCCTCGAGCATCAGCGGGTGGGGCTTGGAGCAGGGTCCCTGTCGGCGGTCCTGCTGGCGTGGAACCAGTGACCGCTGCGGCTCTCCCGGAAGACGCGGTCGAGGCCACGGCGGCTCTTTGCCGTGAGGCCGCCGCCAGGCGTTGCCCGGGCCGCATATGCAGCCCGGACAGCCCGCCCTCCACCTCGGGGAAGAAAGACATGGGCGTGTCGTTGCCCTCCACGAAATGCCAGGCGTAACGGCTGCGTAGCAGCTCGGCGCGCTCCGCATCGATGCCCGGACACAGGGAGGCGATGGCCTCGGGAAGCCCCAGGCCGATGATATTGCGGATGCTCTCCGGCGCGAGCTCACCCCAGCCGGCGTCCCGCGATGCCGCCTGCATGCAGGCGACGATCCGCGCCGCGGAGTCCATCAGGGTCCCGTCCCAGTCGAAGATAACCAGTCGATAGCGCATGTCGTCTCCTCAGCGGGCCTCACGAGCGCGGCTCAACACCGCCTCGAGGTCATCGGGCAGCGGCGCGCGAATACGCACTTCACGGCCGCTGGTGGGCTCGGGAAAGGCCAGACTCGGCTACGCAGGAACGGCCGTTTCGCAGAGGGGCCGAGCCGCGCGGCAAGCTGCTGACTCTCCCGGGAGCCATACTTGTCGTCGCCGAGCAGCGGGTGTCCGGCGTGGGCCGCGTGAACGCGGATCTGGTGGGTACGACCGGTGACTGGCTCCGCTTCCAGCAGGCTCACCTTCGGAAAGGCCTCACGCACCGCGAAGCGAGTGCGGGCCACCTTGCCCTCGAAGTCGACGCGCACGCGGCGCTCTCGCCGTTGGCCAGGGTGTAGCGATCCAGGCGAGCCGCCACGAAGTCGCGCCAGTGCGGGCCGAAGCGTGGCGATCGGCCGCCACCAGCTGCCGCGTGTAGGCGCCGGTCCATCTGCCGCCGCTTGAGCGAGTGTGTTGAGCGCCAGCAGGGCCGGCCGTGACTTGGCCAGCAGCAGGCAGCCCGAGGTATCGCGATCCAGGCGGTGCACCAGCTCCAGGAAGTCGAGATCCTCGCGCACCTGGCGCAGCGCCTCGATCAGGCCAATCTTGACCCCGCTGCCACCGTGAACGGCCAGTCCCGGGAGGGCTTGTTGATCACCAGCCAGTCACGCCCCTCCACCAGCACGCTGCCGGCCAGCAGGTTGCGCAGGTTGTCGCTCACCTCGCGCACCGCCTCACGCGGCGACAGCTTGAGCGGCGGGAGCAGCGCGCTCAGGTCCCCGTGGCCGTGGCGGGCATCGGGCTTGACGCGCTTCTTGTTCACGCGCACCTCGCCCTTGCGCACGATGCGATAGATCAGCGCCCGCGGCGCTCCCTTGATGCGCGTCATCAGGAAGTTGTCGACCCGCTGGCCGTCCTGCCCTTCCGTGACCTCTACCCACTGTACGTCGCGCCCTTCGGCCATGCCGAGACTCCACTGCTCTGAACCTGCGAAGGGCGCATTCTAACGCAGTGTTCGCCCCGCCGCGCCAATTGCTGGTAACCCTGCTTGCTGTTATATTGCCAACTCGCTCCAATGGGCATCATTGCACCCGCAAGGCGCCTGCCCGACAGACACGCAGGCCGGAGCGAAAAGATCAGGCCGCGACGACGCCAAGACGTCCCGCCGCCCGTTGCAAGAGACAAGCGATACAGCGATAAACGCGCCACGCCCGGATCCCCGGCCGCTACCCCAGTCACGGAAAGCGACGGGGTGGCCACGGGACACGTTCAACAGCGTGCCGGAGGCCGGCGTAGGCGAATCGATGAATGCCAGGTAAGTCGGCGTGACCGCAGGGGCTCGGATGGTGCGACGCCCGCCGAGACATGTCCTGCCCCCGCCCCGTACTCAACAGGCTCATGCCGCGGCGCTGCCCCACCGGGAGCGACGCGGTCGGACGCAGCTGCGCATCCGTGACATGCGCTGAGCACAGGCACGCAGCACACAGCGGTTCGCCACGTCGCGCTCGCCGGCGCCATATAGTGCGAGTCAACATGAAACGGATGCTCATCAATGCGACCCAGCCCGAAGAGCTGCGCGTCGCGCTGGTCAGATATCAACGCTCTAAGATCGGAGACGAATCCGGGTGCCCGGGAACAGAAGAAAGCCAATATCTATCGGGGCAAGATCACCCGCATAGAACCCTCCCTCGAAGCCGCCTTCGTCGACTTCGGCGCCGACCGCCACGGTTTCCTGCCCCTCAAGGAGATCTCCCGCGAGTACTTCGTCAAGGACCCCGATGGCCGCCCCAGCATCAAGGAGGTGCTGAAGGAGGGCCAGGAAGTCATCGTCCAGGTCGACAAGGAGGAGCGTGGCAACAAGGGCGCCGCCCTGACCACCTTCATCTCCCTGGCCGGCCGCTTCCTGGTGCTGATGCCCAACAACCCCAAGGCCGGCGGCATCTCGCGGCGCATCGAGGGCGAGGAGCGCAGCCAGCTCAAGGAAGCCATGAACCAGCTCAGCGTGCCGGACCGCATGGGCCTGATCGTGCGCACCGCCGGCATCGGCCGCAGCCCCGAGGAGCTGCAGTGGGATCTGGACTACCTGGTTCAGGTGTGGGAGTCGATCACCGCCGAAGCCGGCAAGCGCCCCGCCCCCTTCCTGATCTACCGCGAATCCAACGTCATCATCCGCGCCATGCGTGACTACCTGCGCCAGGATATCGGCGAGGTGCTGATCGACAGCCCCGCGGTACACGAGGAGGCGCTGGCCTTCATCCGCCAGGTGATGCCCTCCTACCAGCAGAAGATCAAGCTCTACGTCGACGAGGTCCCGCTCTTCTCGCGCTTCCAGATCGAGTCGCAGATCGAGACCGCCTACGAGCGCGAGGTGAAGCTGCCCTCCGGGGGCTCCATCGTCATCGACCATACCGAGGCGCTGGTCTCCATCGACATCAACTCGGCGCGCGCCACCCGCGGCAGCGACATCGAGGAGACGGCCCTGCAGACCAACCTGGAGGCGGCCGACGAGACCGCTCGCCAGTTGCGCCTGCGCGATATCGGCGGCCTGGTGGTGATCGACTTCATCGACATGAGCCCCGCGCGCAACCAGCGCGAGGTCGAGAACCGCATGCGCGACGCCCTCAAGCTCGACCGGGCTCGGGTGCAGATCGGCCGCATCTCGCGCTTCGGCCTGATGGAGATGTCACGCCAGCGTCTGCGCCCCTCGCTGGGCGAGACCAGTGGCGTGGTCTGCCCGCGCTGCAACGGCCAGGGCACCATCCGCGACGTGCGCTCCATCTCGCTCTCCATCATGCGCCTTATCGAAGAGGAGGCGATGAAGGAGCGCAGCGCCCAGATCCGCGCCATCCTGCCGGTGCCGGTGGCGACCTATCTGCTCAACGAGAAGCGCAAGGTGCTGGCCGACATCGAGCGTCGCCAGGAGGTGCGGGTCGTGCTGCTGCCCAACCCCGATATGGACACCCCCCACTACGACGTTCAACGCCTGCGCGACGACCACGTCGAGGAGGACGGCAGCCAGAAATCCAGCTTCGAGCTCCCCCTCGACACCGAGGTGGGCAAGGAGCCCGAGGCCTCCTTCGGCAAGCCGGTGCAGCGCGCCGAGGCCGCGGTGAAGACCGTGATTCACCACGAGACCGGCGCCCGCCTCCCTGCAACAGGACCCGCCGGCGAAGCAGGGAAGAGCCGGCGGCCCCCGCCAAGGCCGCCGCGCCCCGCCGCAGTGCCCCCCCGGTGGCCGTGGAGCCCCAGGGCGGCGTGCTCGGGCGCCTGGTCAGGGACTCCAGCAAGCTGCTGGGGTGGCGATGAGGCGCCGTCGGGCGACACCGCCAGGAAGTCGACCCCCGCTGCGGCTCCCACGGGCAGCGACAAGGGGTGAGCGCAAGTCCGCCCCCGCGAGGAGGCGCGGTGGGCGCAACACCCGTCAGCGCCGCCCGCGCAGCGGGAGCGGCGTGGTGCGCCGCGCCAGGACAACGAGCGCACTGACGGCAGAGACGGAACAGCGACAGCCGTGACAATCGCGGTAGCCGCGGCGGCGTAACCGTGGCCGTCAGGACAGCAATCGCCAGGAAGAGAGCCGCCAGCCGCGCCAGCGGGGCGCGGCCAAGGGGCGCGACGACAACCGCCGCCAGAACGGTGGCGAGAAGCGCGACCCGCGTGCCAGCCAGAAACCGGCCGAACCCCAGAAGCAGGATGACGCCAGCAAGTCGGCCGACGCCAGGAGCGATGCACCGGTCGATGACGGCAAGCCCAAGCGGACGCGTAACAACCCGCGCAACCGCAGCCGCCAGCACGCCATCAGCCCCAAGGCACTGGAAGAGCAGCAGCGACTGCAGGCGGAAGCCGCCAAGGCCGCTGACCAGGGCGACGCCGGCCAGGCCGAGCCCGTGAAGGCCGAGGCCAAGCCCGAGGCACCCAAGGCCGAAGCTCCGAAGGCCGACGCTCCCAAGGCAGAGCCCAAGGCCGAAGCGCCGAAGGCAGAGTCCAAGCCCGAGGCTCCCAAGGCCGAAGCCCCGAAGGCAGAGCCCAAGCCCAGAGGCACCAAGGCCGAAGCCCCGAAGGCGAGTCCAAGCCCGAGGCTCCCAAGGCCGAAGCCCCGAAGGCAGAGCCCAAGCCCGAGGCTCCCAAGGCCGAAGCCCCGAAGGCAGAGCCCAAGCCCGAGGCTCCCAAGGCGCAGCTTGAGGCAGGTCCAGCTCAAGCCCGAAGACAGAGCCCAAGCCCGAGGCACCCAAGGCCCGAAGCCCCGAGGCAGAGCCCAAGCCCGAGGCTCCCAAGGCCGAAGCCCCGAGAGGCAGAGCCCAAGCCCCGAGGCTCCCAAGGCCCGAAGCCCCGAAGGCAGAGTCCAAGCCCGAAGCCCCGAAGACAGAGCCCAAGCCCGAGGCACCCAAGGCCGAAGCCCCGAAGGCAGAGGTCCAAGCCCGAGGCACCCAAGGCCAAGCCCCGAAGGCGGAGTCCAAGCCCGAGGCGCCCAAGGCCGAAGCCCCTAAGGCAGAGCCCAAGCCCGAGGCGCCCAAGGCCGAAGCCCCGAAGGCAGAGCCCAAGCCCGAGGCACCCAAGGCCGAGCAGAAGCCCGAGTCCAAGGCCGAGAGCCGTGCCAGCCGCCGTCGCCGCCGTGCCCACAACGACCCGCGGGAGATCCGCCGTCGTGAGCAGGAGGCCAAGGCCCAGGAAAACCAGCAGCGCTAGGCAGGTCGAAGGCGGAGCCGAGGCTCCGCTTCCGCCCCACCAACGACAGCGCCCGCAGCCGTGGCTGCGGGCGCTGTCGTTGGTTACTCGACCGGGAAGCTATCAGGGGCTCTCGCTGGCCAGCCGTGGCTCCGCGCTCCAGCGCCACACCGAAGCGCTCGCGCACGCTATCGGCGACACGCCCGGCAAACCCCAACGGCTCCTCGGCGCTGCCGCCGCCGAAGTGCACCAGCACCAGCGCCTGGCGCTCGTGAACGCCGAAGTGACCCCTCTCGCCAGCCCTTGAGGCCGCAGCGGTCGATCAGCCAGCCGGCGTAGCCCGACGCGGCCGTCGGGCTGAGGGAAGTGCGGCATCTCGGGGAACCTCGGTCAGCAGGCGCTCCGGCCAGTTCGACCGCTACCAGCGGGTTCTTGAAGAAGCTGCCGGCATTGCCCAGCAGTGCCGGGTCGGGTAGCTTCTCGCGGCGGATGGCACACACCGCCTCGGCCACCTCCAGGGCGGTGGGCGATGCCCCCGTGCGGCTCGCGAGATCACCATAGCCGAGATGCGGCTGCGCCGGGCGAGGAGACACGCAGCACCAGCCGGGTGATCACCACGCGTCCCGCCAGCGCCCCCTTGAAGACGCTGTCGCGATAACCGAAGGCACACTCCGCCGGCGAGAGCACCGCCTCACGCCCATCATCGAGATGGATCAGGTGCACCGCCTCGATGACATCGCTCAGTTCCACGCCGTAGGCGCCGATATTCTGGATCGGTGCGGCGCCGCAATGGCCGGGAATCAACGCCAGGTTCTCGGTACCCCAAAGGCCAGCGGCGGCCAGCGCCATGACCAGCTCGTGCCAGTTCACCCCGGCCTCGGCATGGACCAGCACCGCGCCCTCCTCGCCCTCCTCGCCCTCCTCCTGCCACCAGTCGGCCATGGCCGGCTGAATCACCAGGCCCGGCAGACGCGCTGGCAGGATCAGGTTGCTGCCGCCGCCCAGCGGGGTCAGCGGCCAGTCATGCGCGCGCGCCTCGGCCAGCACCTCTCCGAGCTGCGCGAGGCTGCCCGGTGCGATGAAGCGTTCGGCCACACAGGGCAGGCCCAGGGTATTGGCCTGGTTCAGCTCGTGGTCGCGCTGGATCGACGCCATCAGCGCGGCGTCTCCAGGCGCGCGGCGATCTCCTCCAGCAGGCCGTCGGCGGCACGCTCGACCAGGTCGAGGACCTCCTCGAAGCCATCCTCGCCGCCATAGTAGGGGTCGGGGACGGCGGTGTCCGGCAGGTCGGCGAACTCGAGGAACAGTCCCATATGGGCGTCGAGGCCGTCGGGCGCCTGCTCGTGAATCGCCTGCAGGTTATCGTGGTCCATGGCCAGCAGATAATCGAAGGCGTGGAAGTCGGCGGCGTTCAGCTGCCGGGCGCGCAGCGTCGAGAGGTCGATGCCGCGCCGGGAGGCCGCCTCCCGGGCGCGCTGATCCGGCGCCTTGCCGACGTGCCAGGGGCCGATGCCGCAGGAGTCGACCGCGACCCGGTGGGCCAGGCCACGCTCCTCCAGCTTGCGGCGGAAGACCCCCTCGGCGGTGGGCGAGCGGCAGATATTGCCCAGACAGACGAACAGCACACGCATCAGTGGCCTCCCGATTCAGCGTCGTCGGTGGTCAGCAGGGCCCGCACTCGGGCCAGGTCCTCGGCGGTGTCCACCCCCGCGGGATGGGGCTCCCGGGCCAGCGCCACCTGGATGGCGTGGCCATGGTGCAACGCGCGCAGTTGTTCGAGCTGCTCCAGGCGCTCCAGCGGCGACGGCAGCCAGTCGCGGTACTCGGCGAGAAAGCCGGCGCGGTAGGCATAGAGGCCGATATGGCGCAGCCAGGCATCGGTCTCGAGCCACTCGGGCCGCGTGGCGAAGGCATCGCGATCCCATGGGATGGGTGCCCGCGAGAAGTAGAGCGCGCGGCCATCCAGGGCGCGCACCACCTTGACCACGTTGGGGTTGAACAGTGACTCCACCTCGCTGATCGGCTCGGCCAGGGTAGCGATGGAAGCCCCGGGATCATCGAACAGTCGCTCGGCGACCTGATCGATCAGCGCCGGGGATCAGCGGCTCATCGCCCTGGACATTGACCAGCACGGCATCGTCATCGAGCCCCAGGCGCTCGGCGACTTCGGCCAGCCGGTCGGTACCGGAGGGGTGGTCCGCGCGGGTCATCACCACCTCCGCTCCCAGCGGCGCCATGGCCTGCTCGATGCGCTGATCGTCGGTGGCCACCACCACCCGAGTCGCCCCGCCTCCCCGGCGCGACGCCAGACGTGGGCCAGCATCGGCTCACCGTCGATCTCGGCCAGCGGCTTGCCGGGCAGCCGTGACGAGGCGAAGCGTGCCGGGATGACCGCGATGAACTCCCTGTCGCCCGCCATCAGGCCTCTCCCGTGCGTCCGGGCGAGTCATGCAGCTTCTCGTCAACGGAGAGCTGTCGCGCCTCCTCGGCCAGCATCACCGGAATACCATCGCGGACCGGATAGGCCAGGCCATCGAAGAGGCAGTGCAGTTCATCGGCCTCGCGGTGGTATTTGAGCTTGCCCTTGCACAGCGGGCAGACCAGCATGGCCAGCAGTTCCTTGTCCATCGTATTCACCTCACTTCGGGGGATGAGCCGACATCTCGCCGGCTCGCGAATTCGTGTCATCGTTCCCGGGCACCCGGCCGGCCCTCAGCGCCGCCAGCCGCTCGTCGAGCCAGGCGACGAAGGCAGGCTCGGGGGCGGCCACCACTTCCAGCACCCAGCTCTCCCCGGGGGCCAGGTCACGGCACTTGACGGCATCCTTGGCGGTCATCACCAGCGGCCGATGATCGGCGAAGCGCAGCTCGTCGGCACGGAAGGCATGATGGTCACCGAAGGGGTGGGCCATCACCTCGATGGCGAGCCCCTCGAGGGTCTCGAAGAAGCGTTCCGGCCGGCCGATGCCGGCCACCGCATGCACCGGCCCCGCGAAGGGTGGCGCCGCGATGGGGTAGCGCCGGCCATCGCCGAGGCGACGCCAGGCGGAGGGCACCAGCGTCATGCGCCGGGCGGCAACGGGCAACGTGCGCTGCGCTTCGCCGTTGACCAGGATGGCATCCACGCTCTCCAGGCGCGACAGGGGTTCACGCAGCGGCCCCGCCGGCAGGCAGCGGCCATTGCCGAAGCCCCGCGCACCATCCACCACCACCAGCTCCAGGTCGCGAGCCAGTGCCAGGTGCTGCAGGCCATCGTCGCCGACCAGGATGTCGCAGCCGGCCTCCAGCAGCCGGCGAGCGCCGCGTGGACGGTCGGGATCCACCACCACCGGCACCCCGCTCTGGTCGGCCAGCATGCGCGGCTCATCCCCGCAGGCCGTGGCCGGTGTCGAAGGCTCCACCAGCAGCGGATAGTCGGCGCACTTGCCGCCATAGCCCCGCGACAGGATACCCGGCCGCCAGCCACGCTCGGCCAGGTGCTCGACCAGCCAGGCCACCAGCGGCGACTTGCCGGTCCCGCCCAGGGTCAGGTTGCCGACCACGATCACCGGTACCGGCGCCCGCCATGCCTGGCGGCGCCCGCTGGCATAGGCAGCGGCGCGACGCCGCACCGCCCAGCGATAGAGCGCCTCCAGCGGCCTCAGCAGCCCCAGCCAGGCATCCCCCCGGTAGGCCGCGGTGAGCCAGCGTTCGCCCAGCCTGCTCATTCCGGCCTGGTCCCCCGGAAACGCAGACGCTGCTGCACCGCGGCCATGGTCGCCGTCCCGCCTTCCTGCCAGCGCTTCATGCCGGGTCGGCCTCCTGGAACTGCAGGCGATGCAGCGCCGCATAGGCACCATCACGGGCCAGCAGTTCGGCATGGCTGCCCTGCTCGATGATCTCGCCCTGCTCCATGACCAGGATGCGATCGGCACGCTCGATGGTGGAGAGGCGGTGGGCGATCACCAGGGTGGTGCGCCCCTTGCAGACCTCTTCCAGCGCCGCCTGGATATGGCGTTCGGACTCGGTATCCAGCGCCGAGGTCGCCTCGTCGAGGACCAGCAGCGGCGCATCCTTGAAGATCGCCCGGGCGATGGCCAGGCGCTGACGCTGCCCGCCGGAGAGCATCACGCCGTTGTCACCGACCAGCGTCGCATAGCCCTGGGGCAAGCGCTCGATGAACTCGTGGGCATGGGCGGCCGCGTGCCGGCGGCCTCGATGGCGCCGCCGGGTCGGAGGATCGTCGCACGCCGTAGGCGATGTTGTCGGCGATGCTCGAGCATTGAACAGGGTCACCTGCTGGGAGACCAGGGCGATCTGGCGCGACGCAGCGGCTGCCAGGCGGATACTCCTCCAGCGGCACCTCGTCGATCAGCACGCGCCCGGCACTGGGCCGATAGAAGCGCGGCAGCAGGCCGACCAGCGTCGACTTGCCGCTGCCCGAGCGCCCGACGATCGCCACCATCTCGCCCTCCGCCACCTCCAGGTCGATGCCCTTGAGCACCTCCGGCTGGCCATCGCCGTAGCGCGAAGGCGCACCCCTCCGAGGCGGCACGCGGCCGGCGAGGCGACGCGGGCTCGTAGGTACCCTCGTCGCGCTCGGGAGCTGCCTTCGAGCAGGCCGAAGAGGCTCCGCCGGCGGCGGCCAGGCCCTTCTGGATCTCGCTGTTGATCTCGGTCAGCTGCCGGACCGGCTTGGCCATCGGCGAGGCGGCGGTGATGAAGGCCACGAACTCGCCGGCGGTCATATCGGCCATCAGCGCCGGCGACATGGCCAGCCACACCAGTACCGCCAGGGCCAGGGCCACCAGCAGCTGGATCACCGGGGTGCTGACCGCCTTGGTCAGCGCCTCCTTCAGGCTCTGCTGGCGATTGTAGCTCGCTGGCCGCCGCGAAACGGGCCTTCTCGAACTCCTCGGCGCCGTGGGTACGCACCACCCGGTAGCCGGAGAGCGCCTCGGAGGCGACGTGGGTGACCTCTCCCATGGAGGCCTGGATACGCCCCGAGATGCGCCGGAAGCGCTTGCTGGTATAGCTCACCACCCCGCCGATCAGCGGGTCACCGGCCAGGAACAGCAGCGTCAGCATCCAGTTGGTCCACAGCAGGTAGCTGACCAGGCCGATCACGAAGAGCCCCTCGCGCAGCAGGATGGTCAGTGCCTTGGTGGCCGCCCCGGTGACCTGCTCCACGTGGTAGGTGACCCGCGAGATCAGGTGGCCCGTGGAGTGGCTGTCGAAGAAGCGCCCCGGCAGGTGCAGCATGTGGTTGAAGACGTCGCAGCGCAGCGCGTGGACCACGTTACGCGCCACGTTGCTCATGTAGTAGGTGCCGAGAAAGGTACCCAGCCCCCGGGCGGCGAACATGCCGACCACGAACAGCGGCAGGAACAGCCGAAAGGCGGCGTCGGGCTCCTGGATGCCGTCGATCAGGCGCTTCATCATCTCTGCCAGGGCGGTGCTGGAGGCGGCATAGATGGCGTAGCCGAAGATGGCCAGGGCGAAGGAGCGCCAGTAGGGGCGCACATAGCTCAGCAGGCGGCGATAGAGCGTCACGCCCGACTGCTGGGAAGCGTGTTGGGAAGTCCCGATGGGGGTCACGGCGTCTCCGCTGATCTGGGTAAGGAATCGCTCGACGAACTCTCGGTGGTGGCTATCCGCACGCGCTGGATGCCCTGCTGTCCGGCCTGGTCGAGGGCACGCACCACATCCGCGTGGCGGGCTTGCGCATCGGCCTCCACCACCAGGCCAATGCTCGCGGGCCTGCTCCGCTTCGGCGGCCAGCGCCGCACCCAGCGACTCGGGGGCCAGTTCGCGCCCTGCCAGCCGATAGACGCCCTCGGCGGTGACCACCAGGGTCACCGGCGACGGCTCGGCGGCAACGCCACTGACCGACTCCGGCAGGGTGAGCTCGAGCGCCTGCCGGGTCTCAGAAGGTGGTGGAGACCATGAAGAAGATCAGCAACAGGAACACCACGTCGATCAGCGGGGTGAGGTTGACCTCCACCGGGTCACGGCGCCGCCGGGGAAACCTCACGGGCGTTTCACCTCGGGAGCGAGCCGGCCATCGGCCTCGACGCGCTCGGCGTCCCGGGCCGGCTCCTGGCGCTCGGCCAGCGTGAGATCGTCGCCATAGTGGGCCAGGAACTCCACCACCTGACCGGCCTGCTCCTCCATGCGTACGGTGATATCCTCGACACGGCGCTGGAAGTAGCGGTGGAACATCAGCGCGGGGATCGCCACGGTGAGGCCCGCCGCGGTGGTCACCAGGGCCTGGGAGATGCCACCGGCCAGCTCACCCGCACGGCTCGCCCCTTCCGCCGACACGATCACCGCGAACACCTCGATCATGCCCACCACGGTGCCCAGCAGGCCGATCAACGGGGCGATGGCGGCGATGGTGCCCAGCGGGCTAAGGAAGCGCTCCATGTCGTGGATCACCGCGGTGGCGGCCTCGGTCAGGCGCGCCCTGACCTGCTCGTGGCCGAGCCGGGCATTGCGCAGCCCGGCGGCCAGCACGCCGCCCAGCGGCGAGTGGCTCTCCAGCCAGTAGAGATTGACCTGGCCGCGGGTGATCAGGGTGCACACCTCCTGGCCCAGCCCGCGCGGGGCGATGCGCCCGGCGCGCAGGGTCCAC
The DNA here is from genome assembly GCA_018401555.1 of Halomonas sp. Taxonomy (GTDB): domain Bacteria; phylum Pseudomonadota; class Gammaproteobacteria; order Pseudomonadales; family Halomonadaceae; genus Halomonas. Next base: position 22,286 of record JAGYKP010000105.1, on the reverse strand, counting down.
AGGCGCTCGATGATGATCACCGTGGCCAGCAGCGAGCAGCCGAGCAGCGGCAGCATCAGCCAGCCCCCGGCGATCAGGGCCTCCATCATGTCCATGCGCACATCCTCTCCGGTGGCCGCGGGAGTCCCGCCACGTTTACGGCGATTCTAACGCAAGGTGCCCGCAATCGACACCGGGCCGAACGCCGGGTCGGGCCGCCTCGGGAATCGGCAGCTCGTCACCGCCGAGCCGGAAGGTCACCGCGCCGTCCAGGCCGGTGCTCCACTGGCAGGCCGCCGGCGCGCCGGAAGCGCCTGACCACCTGGAGCTGCCGGGTGGCCGAGAGGGGTTGTGGCGCGCCACGCTGAAGACCACATGGCGAGGCGTGAGGCGCCGTCCACCAGCGCCGAGGCCGGAACTCGTGGCGCTGCCGTGGTGACCGGCGAGCAGCAGGCTCACGGGAGCAGCGAGCTCGGCCCAGCAAGCCGGCGCTCGTGCCATCTTGCCCAGATCGCCGGTCAGCAGCAGTCGATGATCGCCGGCGGTGACCTCCAGCACGCAGGAGCGGTCGTTGTCCGAGAGTCCCCGGGCATCGTCGGGTGGCCACAGCAGGCGGAAAGCGACGCCGTCACGACGCCACTGCCGACCGACCGTGCAGGGCTCGCCACCCGCCCCCGGCAGCGCTGCCTGAGGCCCCAGGTAGTGCGCGACGCGATGCTGCGCCTCCAGGCCCGCCACCCCACCGGCGTGGTCGCCATCGGCATGGCTGACGATCACGGTGTCGAAGAGCCTGCCCCGGCGGCCACAAGCGTTGCCAGCGGCGTGAAGCCGGAAGCGAAGCGCGGCCCGGTGTCAGCAGAGCAGCCGGTAGCCCGCGGTGCGCAGCTCCACCAGCTGGCCCTGCCCCACATCATGAACCCTGACCACCAGCTCACCGGGCGGCAGGCGCACCGGCTGCCGACAGCAGCGGGACCACTCCCAGCAGCAGCGAGGCTGTCACCCGCAGGCGCCCATCCAGGCCGGGCAATCCCCACAGCATCGCCAGGACCAGCAGCGCGAGCGCCATCGGCAGCGCCTCGGACGGGCTCGGGTGCCACAGCGGCAGCCACGCGGCCGCCGGTCCAGCAACGATGCCAGCCCTTCCGCCAGCCGTGCGAACAGCCACCAACAGGCCTGTGTCAGCCCGGGCAGCGGTGTCAGCAACCAGCCCAGCAGTCCCAGCGGCACCAGCAGGCTGCCCACCAGCGGCACGGCGACCAGATTGACCAGCGGTGGCCGCCGGGGCCAGCCGATCGAAGGCCAGCAGCACGGCAGCGGCCATCGCCGGAGCCAACAGCAGCTGGGTACGCACCAGCCCCCATAGCCAACCGCGGACCCCGCGGACGCGGCCTGCCCTGCCACATCAGGATCAGCATGGCCACCGCCCCGAAGGAGAGCCACAGCCCCGGCCGCCAGGCACTGAGCGGGTCGAGCAGCAGCACCAGGGCGAGCGCCAGCCACCAGCCCTGCCAGGGCCCCGGGGCATGCCGCCCGCTGGCCACCCAGAGGCCCACCAGGGTCATGGTCAGCGCGCGCAGGGCGGGCGGCTCGAGTCCGGCCAGCAGCGCATAGCCACTCGCCCCGAACGCCGCCAGCCACCAGGGCCATACCGCCAGTCGCCAGCGCCCCGGCGTCATCAGGCGCGCGGCACCGCGTCCCAGCAGCAGCACGAAGCCCGCCACCAGGCTCACGTGCAGCCCGGAGATCACCATCAGGTGGGTGGTGCCGGTGGCATTGAGCAGCGCCCAGTCCTCGTCGGAGGGCGCTCGCTCGGCCCCAGGGTCAGGCCGCCAGCCAGCGTGACGGGAGTGGAGGCAACTCCTGCCTGTCGAGCAGTGCCAGTGCCAGGCCTCGCGGGTCGGGCGGCGCCGTGGCCAGACGTTGCGGAGCCGGCGCGTCGCGGACATAGCCGGTCGCCTGGATGCCCTCGCGCCACAGCCAGGCGCGATAGTCGAAGGTGCCGGGGTTGGCGAGCCCGCCGGGAGGTCGCAGCCTGACGGCGAGTGCCCAGCGCTCCCCCTTCAGCATGGGCGGCGGCGCATCGAGGCAGTGAGAGCCCGGACCCGCTGCGAGGTCCCGGCACACGGGCAGCCGTGGCTGCCAGGCGGCAGGCCGCAGCGACCTCCAGCGTCACGCCGCGTCGTGTCAGGCCGCCCTGTGGCACCACCGAGATCGAGCCGCCCCTCCAGCCGCAGGTCCGACGGGCCAGCCCTGGTGGCAGCTCGCCGCCGCTGCACCATTAGCACGGCGCCCGCCATCCAGGCGGCCAGCAGCACCCCGAGCCGCCATCGCCCAGGCGCACATGACGCAGCGCCAGGCCGGCCAGCAGCACCATGGCCCAGCCCCTCGGCGAGGGCCCGGCACGGCGAGATGGCCCCCAGCACGCCCGGCCAGCACGGCGAGGGCCAGGAATGCTGCCCAGCCTGCTGGCATGGCCTGGCTCCGACAACAGGCGGCCCGATACCCCGCGCGCCACGTGGAGGGCCGCGTGATGGCGATGGCACGCGACCTCGTATGCATAATAGCCCGGGTCTGATAGCCGCGAGCCCCTTGTCAATGCCGCGCCGCCTGCTGCAGCGCTACATGCCCCACCCCGATGCCCTCAGGCGCACAGACGCTCCTGCGCTTCGCTCAGACCGACCTGATCGGCAATCCCTCGCTGTGGGTGCTGAGTCGCGACGACAGCGTGTGCCATGCCTTTTCCGGTGGGCCTGTTCAGCGCCATGCTGCCGATCCCCCTGCAGATGGCCGTGGCGGCCTGCGGCGCCTGGGTGGCACGCTGCAACCTGCCGCTCGCGGTGGGCCTGGTGTGGGTCACCAACCCGCTGACTATGCCGCTGATCTTCTACGCCAACTACCGCCTCGGGGCCTGGCTGATGGATGTGCCGGCAAGCGAAGCCCCCGAGCGCCTCTCCCCCCAATGGATTGCCGAACGGCTGGGCGACATCCTGCCCGCCCTGGCGCTGGGTTCGCTGGTCACGGCGCTGGCCCTGGCGCTCGCCGGCAACCTGGCGGTGCGGCTGCTGTGGCGCTGGCAGGTCTCGCGCAGCTGGAAGGCCCGCCATCGCCGGCGGCGCAAAGCCGGCTGCGACGACGCCCTGTAGTCCTCCACGCGCGACGCCATCCTGCCCCACCTGCAGCCCCCAGTGCAGGCGGCCGCCTCGAGAGGCGGCCGCAGGCACTGCGAACGGGTCGAGCTCAGCTCGCGGTCGACGACCTCGGCTGTTCGCTCAGCCGCCCCTCGTCGAGGCGCATGACGCGATCCTGATGGGCGGCCAGGGCCGGGTCGTGGGTAACGATGACGAAGGCACAGGCGGCGGTGCGCGCCAGCTCATCCATCAGCGCCAGGATGCCAGCCGCGGTGTGCTGGTCCAGGTTGCCGGTGGGCTCGTCCATCAACACCAGGCTGGGGTCGGTGACCAGCGCCCGGGCGATGGCCACCGCTGGCGCTCGCCGCCGGAGAGCTCGCCGGGCTTGTGATCGGCGCGCGATGCCATGCCGACCTTCTCCAGCAGTTTCAGGGCGCTGGCCTCGGCGACCTTCTTGCGCTGGCCCCGCACGATCAGCGGCAGGGCGGCGTTCTCCACCGCGGTGAACTCGGCCAGCAGATGGTGAAACTGGTAGACGAAGCCGATATGGCGGTTGCGAAAGCGCCCCAGGGCGGCCTCGCCGAGGTTGAGCAGCGACTCGCCGGCGATACGCACCTCGCCGCGGCTGGGCCGGTCGAGCCCGCCCAGCAGGTTGAGCAGCGTGGTCTTGCCGGAGCCGGAGCTGCCGACGATGGCCACCCGCTCGCCGGCATTGACGGTGAGGGAGAGCCCATCGAGCACGGTAATGTCCTGGGGGCCCTCGCGATAGACGCGGGTCAGGTCGTGGCACTCCAGCATGATCTGCCCGGCGGTGCGTTGCATGGCTGTCTCCTGGTGGGGGCTCGGGGCGTGGCGGGCATCACTCATAGCGCAGCACCTCCGCCGGCTGCACGCGGGCGGCGCGCCAGGCCGGGTAGAGGGTGGAGAGGAAGGTCAGGACCAGGGCCGCAGCCGACGATATTGCCGACATCCTCCCAGTGCAGCCGCGAGGGAAGGTTGCTGATGAAGTAGACGCCGGCGTCGAGGAACTGGATGCCGAACACCGCCTCGACCCAGTCGATGATGTCGGAGATGGTCAGCGCCAGCAGCACCCCGAGCCCCACGCCCACCAGGATGCCGATCACGCCGATGGCCAGGCCCTGAACCACGAAGATGCCCATGATCGAGCGCGGCGTGGCACCGATGGTGCGCAGGATGGCGATATCGGCGTGCTTGTCGGTAACCACCATGACCAGGGTCGAGACGATGTTGAAGGCCGCCACGGCGATGATCACCGTAAGCAGCAGCGCGATCATGCGCTTCTCCATCTGGATCGCCTGGAAGAGGTTGCCGTGGGAGAAGGTCCAGTCGTAGCCGCGGTAGCCCGGCCCCAGCTCGTTGATGATCGCCCGGGTCTCGGCGCTCGCCGCGAACAGGTCATCGAGCTCCAGGCGCAGGCCACCCACGGCGTCACCCAGGCGCGCGAGGGTCTGCATGTCATCGATATGGGCATAGGCCAGGGCGGCGTCGAGATCGGCCCCGACACTGAAGATACCGCTGACGTTGAAGCGCTTGAGCCGCGGAAAGACCCCGGCCGGGGTGATCGAGGCCTCGGGCACCAGCAGGGTAACCCGGTCGCCGACGCCCACGCCCAGGCGTCGCGCCAGGATCGAGCCGAGCACGATGTTCCACTCGCCAGGCTCGAGGTCGGCGAGACTGCCCTGCTGCATGTTCTCGCCGATGATCGATACCCTGTCCTCCCACTCGGGATGGATGCCGTTGACCATGGCGCCTTCGTTGCTGCCGCCCACCGAGAACATGCCCTGCTGCTCCACGTAGGGGGCGGCGCCGATCACCCGGTCGCGCTCCATCAGGCGTTCGGCCAGCGCTTCCCACTCCACCATGCCGGTGCGCGACTCGATCTTGGTGTGGGGCACCATGCCGAGGATGCGGGTGCGCAGCTCGTGATCGAAGCCGTTCATCACCGAAAGCACCAGGATCAGCACGGCAACGCCGAGCATCAGGCCCAGCATGGAGGTCAGCGAGATGAAGGAGATGAAGTGGTTGCGGCGCTTGGCGCGCACGTAGCGCAACCCGATCAGGAAGGGCAGTCTATCCAGCATTGATGGCGTTCCTTGTCAGCGGGAGCCCTGTAGCAAGGCAGCGGGCGCCCATGGTAAGGCTTTTGCCGTGGCGCTGCATCGCCGGTGAAGGCTAATCCACGCGATTTGCACGGGTCTCGCCGCCGCCGACCTCGAACTCGGGGTGCGGCGCGGGCATGCCGATGCAGGCCCCCTGGGCGAAGTCCACGCCCAGGGCCTGTACCCTCTCCAGCACCGCGGCACTGTGCACGAACTCCGCCACCGTGGCGATGCCCATCTCGCGGGCAAATCCCACGATGCCGCGAACCAGCGTCTCGGCATCGGCGTCGCAGTCGAGCTGACGTACCAGGCTGCCATCGATCTTGAGCAGGTCCACGTCGAGACGCAGCAGGTGCTCGAAGTTCGAGTAGCCGCTGCCCGAAGTCATCGATGGCGATGCGCACGCCAAGCGCCTTGGCCCTGGCGATGAAGGCGCTGACCGCCGCATAGTTGTCGATCCCCTCGGATTCGAGGATCTCGAAGATCAGCCGCTCACCGACGCCACTCTCGGCCACACGCGCCAGCAGCGCTTCGCTGATCTCGGCATCGACGATGTCCTCGCCGGACAGGTTCAGGGAGAATTCGTGGGGACTCTCGGCCAACGCCGCCAGGCAGCGATCGATCATGGTCAGCGTCAACCGGCGGTAGAGCCGGCTGCGCCGGGCTACCTCGAGGAACACGCCGGGACTGACCGGGCTGCCCTCTTCATCCAGCATCCGCACCAGGCATTCGAACTTGCCGACCCGCCCGCTCGCCACCTCGAGAATCGGCTGGAAATAGGCCACGACTCGACCATCATCGAGGGCCTCGGCCAGCCGATTGGCCCAGGCCAGGTTGCGCTCGTAGTCGCGTCGCACCCGGGTCGCCGGATCATAGAAGGCGTAGGGCCGCTGCGCCACGCGGGCCTGCTTGAGGGCGATGTTGGCCGACGAGAGCAGCGCCTCGTCACCATCGCCACCATTCACCAGCTGCCAGCTCGAGGCCACGCCCAGGGTCATCTGCAGCGGCAGTTCCTGCCCCCGCCAGTCGAGCCGCAGGCCGTTCAGGGAGTGGTAGAGGGAATCGACCGTGGCATGCAGGGTGTCATCTGCCACGGCGCCGGGAAACCACACCGCCTGTTCGTCTCCGGGCATGCGATAGAGCCGACAGTCGCGCCAGCCGCTCTCCTTCAGCAGCTCCTCGAGACGCTCCGCAACGCGCTGGATGACCCGGTCGCCGCAGTGGTGGCCGAAGAGGTCGTTGAACTGCTTGAAGCCATCGACATTGACCAGCATCAGCGAGCCCGCGCGGCCAGCTTCGAGATCGGCCAGCAGTCGCGCGCGGTTGGGCAGCCGGGTCAGCGGGTCGGTGTAGAGGGTACGCAACTGGCGCAGCAGCCCCGCCACCAGGAACAGGACTACCCCGGCCAGCAACAGCAGGACCAGACCGATACCGATCAGCAGCTGCAGGTTGACCCCGCGCATGGGAGCCAGCACGGCATCGATCTCGGCCTGGGGCACGGCGATGCCGAACACCATGCCGGCGCGGGTGGCGTCGCGATAGAGCGACCAGGGCTGCCCCGCGAGGGTGAGGTCACGCCGTGCCATGCCTTCCATGGCGGCCAGTTCACCGGCCTGGTGGTGCAGCTCAAGCGCCGACACCTCCTCGATGAGTCGCTGGGCGCGCTGCATGTCCTCGGCACGGGCCAGGCTGGAGAGGTTGCGATTCTCGCGATCGACAAGGAAGGCGAAGGTGCTCGGCGTGACCTGCACGTCGCTGACCAGGCCGATGATGTCGTCGGCCACCCAGTCGCTGGCGGCCATGCCCAGCACGCGCCCCGCCGCATCACGGATCGGCGTACTGACGCTGATCACCGCATCATCGATGCGCGGCTTGAAGTAGGTGGCGGTCCAATGGGGCTGGGGGTTGCCCTCGCGCCAGCCAGCGAGGCGGGACTGCAGCCACTCCGCCTGGGCCCAGCCGGACTCCAGCGGCTCGACCGTCACACGCGGCCCCTCGCGACGCGCGCGAACATCGCGACGGGGCGCGCCGAGCGGGTCAGCCACAGGGTCGCCCTCGGCGTCGGAAACTCTGCCAGGGCCTGCTCCAGGGCCTCGGATGACTCCGGTCTGGCTCCACCTCCATCTCGGCAAGCAGCACGCCCGCCCGAGCCAGCCCGCGGCTGTTCTGCTCCATGCGCCGATGGTGGGCATCGATGCGATCAAGGTTGGCGTGGAAGGTATCGACGATCTGCCGTTCACGCAGCTCCGCGAGCGCACCCTCCGCATAGCGCAGATTGAGGGTCGAGAGCAGCCACATGCCACCGAAGAACAGCGCCACCAGCAGCGCCAGCAGCAGCATGATCAGGGGGCGACGCCCGAGGACGGGGCGCTGGCGTCTCACCGGGTGCCCTCGCTGTCAGCATCACCAGGCGAGCCGGTGAGTGCCTCGAGCCGCTCCCTGGCCTGGCTATCGCCGTTGCTCACGGCACGCCGGTACCAGCGCAGCGCCTCCTCGCGCTCGCCAGCCAGCTCGGCCATGTTGCCCATGTGTCGCTGGGCACGGGGGTCATCCTGTTCGGCGGGCGCCAGACAGGCCTCGCGGGCCTTGCCCAGGTTGCGAATGGTGAACAGCAGGTAGCAGTCGTTGGCCTGGCGCCGATCCACCGCTTCCTCGACTCGCTCGTCGCGCTCCGCCAGGGGTTCGGCCGGCGCATCACCCGCATCGGGCGCGGGTGCGGCGGCGGCACGCCGCGCCTCCGCTGGCGCACCCGCGTATAGAAGGCATTGACCTCGGCGGGGCAGGAGTAGAGGTAGCCGCGCCGATAGCGGGCCAGGGTCTCGCGGTTGGCAGGACGTTCGGCGAATTCATCGGCGATGGCCGCACAGCGACGATCGCGCTCCCGTGAGATATCGGTCAGCACCTCGGCGTAGCGTGGGTCCTCGGCGTGCTCCTCGAGATAACGGGTCAGCGGATCGATATAGGGCTGCTCGAAGAGCGCCTGGCGCTCTTCGCGAAGTTCGCCGGCCATCACCACCTGTTCGGCATCATCATCCCCGAAGAGGCCGGCCAGGCGCTGGCCCTGGGCGCTGATGACCTCTCCGGAACGGGTCAGCCACTCGTTCGAGGTGGTGGCCACCGTTTCACGGTCGGGAAGCGCGGTACAGCCGCCGAGCGTCAGGCCCAGCACGGTGATCACGGAAAGCAGGGTACTGGCGCGCATGCGACTCCTTAGCGACCCGGGAACGGTCGATGATGCCATCAGGATACCACCGCCCGGGGGGAAGACCAGCCAGGGCTGTGCCGTCCTGTGCGCTTGCATAGCGCGACCGGGCCGCCTACATTCGCCGCCTGACACCTCACGATCTGGACCGACCCGATGGCCATACGCCTGCTCCCCGAGTGGCATCCCCAGGATGCCGTCCAACTGACCTGGCCCGGCCCGGAGAGCGACTGGGCACCGATGCTGGAGCGCATCGAGGCGACATGCGGAGGCCATGGTGGTCGCCATCGCGCGCTACCGAGAGCCGTGCTGGTCGCCGTGCCGGATGCCGCGACCCGCAGCCACCTGGCCACGCTTCGCCTGTCTGGGCGTCCGTGCCCAGCTCGCCTGAAGCTGGTGGTCGCGCCCGCCGACGACACCGGGGCCCGCGATCATGGCCCCCTCGGCGTGGCACGCGACGGCGAGCCGCGCCTGCCTCGACTACGTCTTCACCGGCTGGGGCGGCAGAGTTCGAGGCCAGCCGCGACAAACACCCTGACGCGGCGCCTGGCGGACGTCGACACCTTCCGCCTGCCCGGTGGAATCCCGCGACCTGGTGCTCGAGGGCGGCGCCATCGGAGACCGATGGCGAGGGCACCCTGCTGACCACCGAGGCCTGCCTGCTCAACCCCAACCGCAATCCCGGCCTCGACACGGAGGGCCCTAGAGGCGCGCCTGAAGGCGGAGCTCGGCGTCTCGCGGGTACTGTGGCTCAGCGGCCATCTGGAGGCGACGATACCGACAGCCATGTGGATACCCTGGTACGCTTCGGCGACCCGGCACACCCTGGCCACGTCGGGCTGCGACGGCCCGGCCGACCCCACTACCTCGGCACTGGCCGCCATGGAGGCCGAGCTGCGCGACCTGCGGCGCGCCGACGGCGAGCCCTACCGGCTGGTGCCCCTGCCCTGGCCCACGGCCCTGCCTGGATCCGAGGACGGCCACCGCCTGCCGGCCACCTACGCCAACTTCCTGATCATCAACGGCGCCGTGCTGGTGCCCACCTACGCCGACGCCGCCGACGCCCGGGCCCTCACGGCCCTGGCCGAGGCCTTCCCGGAGCGGGATATCGTGCCCATCGACTGTCGCAGCGTGATCCGCCAGCACGGCAGCCTGCACTGCCTGACCATGCAGCTGCCCCGCGGCAGCCTAAGCAAACAGGCCTGAAAACTGTCTTATAGCCACACTAGCAGGGGCGCTGGGGACAAGCCGAAGAGGAGGTCCTACGCCAGGGATGGCGTCGGTAGCGTACAGGGAGGTATTCACAGCGCCTCCTCGACGGTCGCGCTCAGGGCTTGTCGCCAGAAAAGCCCCGACGGCGATGAACAGCCTTAAAGTGAATCCAGAGTAACCAGACACGAGGAGAGCTCACCATGTCCCGTCATCTGAAGGTCGGCCTGGTCCAGCAGCCCGCCTGGCCCGACAAGGCCAGAAGCCTCGCCGAGAGCGAGGCCGGCATCCGCGAGCTGGCCGCTGCCGGCGCCGAGCTGGTCATGCTCCAGGAGCTGCACGCCACCCACTACTTCTGCCAGTACCGAGGACACCGAACTCTTCGACCTGGCCGAGCCCCTGGATGGCCCCACCGGGACCCGCCTCGCGGCACTGGCCGCCGAGCTCGATATCGTGCTGGTGGGATCGCTGTTCGAGCGCCGCGCCGCCGGCCTCTACCACAACACCGCGGTGGTCTATGACCGCAAGCTGGGTGCCGTGGGCCACTACCGCAAGATGCACATTCCCGACGATCCAGGCTTCTACGAGAAGTTCTACTTCACGCCGGGGGACGCCGATAGTGCCGGCCAGGGATTCGCCCCCATCGACACCTCGGTGGGGCGGCTCGGCGTGCTGGTGTGCTGGGACCAGTGGTACCCGGAGGCGGCACGCCTGATGGCCCTGGCCGGCGCGGAGCTGCTGCTCTACCCCACTGCCATCGGCTGGGACCCCGCCGACGACGATGACGAGAAGGCGCGCCAGAAGGAGGCCTGGACGCTGATCCAGCGCAGCCATGCGGTGGCCAACGGGGTGCCGGTGGTGGTGGCCAACCGCGTCGACCACGAGCCCGACCATTCCGGCGTCGGCCGCGGCGTCGACTTCTGGGGCGGCAGCTTCATCGCCGGGCCCCAGGGCGAGCTGCTGGCCCACGCCGGCACCCAGGCCGAGCGCCTGCTGGTGACCCTGGATATGGGCCGCGGCGAGGATGTGCGGCGGATCTGGCCGTACCTGAGGGACCGCCGCGTCGACGCCTATGGTGACCTGACCCGCCGCTACCGCGACTGACCCACTTCGTCCTCCTCGGCGCCGGGCAGCACCCAGTTCAGGGCGATGCCCACCAGGGCGGCCAGGCTCACCCCCTGCAGGGTGAACTGGCCGCCGCCCACCTGCATGCCGCCGATGCCGAACACCAGGATCAGCGAGATCACCACCAGGTTACGCGGCGCGGTCAGCGAGTGGCCGGCGCGCACCAGGGTGTTCATGCCCACCACGGCGATGGAGCCGAACAGCAGGGTCATGATGCCCCCCATCACCGGCCCGGGGATGGTCTGCAGCAGCGCTCCCAGCTTGGCAATGAAGGCCAGGACGATGGCGGTACAGGCCGCCACCAGCATGATTCGCGGGTCGAAGGCACGGGTCAGGGTCACCGCCCCGGTCACCTCGGAGTAGGTGGTGTTGGGCGGGCCGCCGAACAGCGCCGCGGCGGTGGTGGCCAGGCCGTCGCCGAGCAGGGTGCGATGCAGGCCCGGCTTCTCAAGATAGTTCTTCCGCGTCACCGAACCGATGGCCACCATGTCGCCGATATGCTCCACCGCCGGGGCGATGGCCACCGGGATCATGAACAGGATCGCCGCCCAGTGGAAGCTCGGCGCGGTGAACTCGGGGATCGCCAGCCAGGCCGACTCGCGCACCACCGTGAAGTCCACCAGGCCCATGACCAGTGCCAGCAGATAGCCGGTGACGATGCCCCCCATGATCGGGACCAGGCGCACGATGCCACGCCCGAATACCGCCAGCACCAGGGTCACCAGCAGGCTCGTCATGGACAGGAACAGTGCCGGGCCGTAATCGATATGGTCGCTGGTCTCACCGGTCGCCATGCTCACCGCCACCGGTGCCAGAGCCAGGCCGATCACCATGATCACCGGTCCCACCACCACCGGCGGCAACAGGCGATGCAACCAGGCGGTGCCCTTGAGGCGCACCGCCTGGGAGATCGCCACATAGACCAGGCCGGCCGCCATCAGCCCGCCCATGGTCGCCGACACACCGAAGTTGGCGATGGAGCCCTGGATCGGGGCGATAAAGGCAAACGACGAGGCCAGGAAGACCGGTACCGTCAGCTTCGTCACCCCGTGGAACAGCAGCGTGCCGATGCCCGCGGTAAACAGGGCCACGCTGGGATCGAGGCCGGTGAGCAGCGGCACCAGCACCAGGGCGCCAAAGGCGACGAACAGCATCTGCACGCCGGTCAGCAACGTGCGTGGCAGGGAGTCGGCGGGTCGCTTGACGGCCGCTGAAGAGTCACTCATATGATAGGTCTCCATAAAAACGCCCCTGGAGCGATGTCTCAGGGGCGTGATGACAGGGTCGAAAGGGATTAACGCGTGCCGAAGATCTTGTCGCCCGCGTCACCGAGGCCGGGGACGATATAGCCGTTCTCGTCGAGCCGCTCATCCACCCCGGCGGTATAGATCTCGATATCCGGGTAGGACTCCTGCACCCGCTTGATGCCCTCGGGGGCCGCCACCAGCACGATCACCTTCATGTGCTTGCAGCCCCGTTCGCGCAGCATGTCCAGGGTCGCCACCATGGTCCCGCCGGTGGCCAGCATGGGGTCGATGACGATGGCCATGCGCTCGTCCAGGTCATTGGCGAACTTGGCGAAGTAGGGCACCGGCTCGAGGGTCTCCTCATCGCGATAGAGACCCACCACGCTGATCCGCGCACTGGGGATCAGGTCGGTGACGCCATCGAGCATGCCCAGGCCGGCGCGCAGGATCGGCACGATGGTGACCTTCTTGCCCTTGAGCAGCTGTACCGGAATCTTGTTGCCACTCCAGCCGTCGATCTCCTGCTCCTGGAGCTCCAGGTCCTGGGTCGCCTCGTAGGTGAGCAGCTTGGCCAGCTCGCCGGCCAGTTCGCGAAAACTCTTGGTGCTGATGCCGGCTTCGCGCATCAAGCCCAGCTTGTGCTGGACCAGGGGGTGCTGGATGGCGTGGACGCTCATGGTCGGGACCTCTTCACTGGTGCGACGGGGGTTGGCGGGCGACGGAAACCGGTCGACCTTGGTCGCATGGACCACGGTGACAAATTGCGCGCCATTCTACCCGTATCCTGCGTTGAGGTTAAGGCGTGGGCGCATCCGGTTGCTCGGGCAGCTGCCACTGGATGGGCCTGCGGCCGTGCTCGACCAGGAAGGCGTTGGCCCGGGAAAAGTGATGGTTGCCGAAGAAGCCGCGGTGGGCGGAGAGTGGCGAGGGGTGCGGGGACTCCAGCACCAGGTGGCGCGAGGTATCGATGAGTGCCTTCTTCTTGCGGGCCGGGCTGCCCCAGAGCAGGAACACCGAGGGTTCGGCATGCTCGCTCACCGTGGCGATGGCGCGGTCGGTGAAGGTCTCCCAGCCGCGGCCGCGGTGCGAGCCGGCACTGCCCTGCTCCACCGTCAGCGAGGTGTTGAGCAGCAGCACCCCCTGGCGCGCCCAGGATTCGAGATTGCCGTGATCCACCGGCCTGAAGCCCACGTCCGCCTGCAACTCCTTGTAGATATTGACCAGCGACGGCGGGATGCGAACCCCGGGCTTCACCGAGAAGCACAGCCCGTGGGCCTGGCCCGGTCCGTGGTAGGGATCCTGGCCGAGGATCACCACCTTGACCTTGTCCAGCGGGGTCAGCTCGAAGGCGCGAAACCACTCCGAGGAGTGGGGGTAGATCACCTTCCTGGCGGCCTTCTCGGCGGCCAGGAAGTCACGCAGCGACTGCATGTAGGGCGCCTCGAACTCGGCATCGAGCCACTGCTGCCAGCTGGCGGGTAGCGGTGCTGCCATCCCTGCCCTCCTCGCCTCAGCGCTTGACCTGGTCGGCCAGCGGCTCGACGTAGGCGACGCCCATGTCCCAGGGGAACTGGATCCAGCAGTCCTGGGCCACCTCGGTGAGGTACTGGTCGACCAGCGGCTTGCCCTCGGGCTTGGCATAGACGGTGACGAAGTGCGCCCTGGGCAGCATCTCGCGCACCTTGCGGGCGGTCTTGCCGGTGTCCACCAGGTCGTCCACCAGCAGCCAGCCCTCGCCGTCATGGTCGACGCCCTTCATGACGTCCAGCCCGCCCTGATCCATGTGGTCGTAGCTCTTGATGCACACGGTATCGATCAGGCGCACGTTGAGTTCCCGGGCGATCAGTGCCGCGGGGATCAGTCCACCGCGGGTGATGGCCACGATCCCCTTGAAGTCACGCTCCACCAGGCGGTGGCAGAGCTCGCGCACGTCGCGGTGCAGCTGATCCCAGGAGACGGTGAAATGCTGGTGGTAGCGGTTGCTGCTCATGGAATCATTCGTCCTCGGTGAAGGAACAGACGGCAAAGACACCGTAGCCGGCCTCGCGGATGCGCTGGGAACCGCCGAGGTCCGGCAGGTCGACGATGGTGGCGGTCTCGACCACCTGACCGCCGCTGCGGCTGATCAGCTTGGCGGCGGCCAGCATGGTGCCGCCGGTGGCGATCAGGTCATCGACGATCAGGATGCGATCACCCGCCTTGAAGGCGTCGGAGTGCAGCTCCACCTCGGCCTCGCCGTACTCCAGGGTGTAGGTCTCGCTGATGGTGCGAAACGGCAGCTTGCCCTTCTTGCGCACCGGCACGAAGCTGCAGCCCAGCTCGTAGGCCAGCGGCGCGCCGACGATGAAGCCGCGGGCGGGTCGATGGCTGCTACGGCGTCGATGTCCATCTCCTGGTAGCGGTGCACGAAGCTGTCGACCAGCTTGCGGAAGGCGGCACTGTTCTGCAGCAGCGGCGTGATATCACGGAAGTTGACCCCCGGCTGGGGCCAGTCGGGGACGGTGCGGATGACGGACTTGATGTAGTCGCCGTAGATGCTCATGGAGGATACCGGTAATGAATGATCAGTCGAGGAACAGGAACTTGGCAACGAAAAGCAGCGCCAGCACAACTACCGCGGGGTTGAGATCACGGAAGCGGCCGGAGAGCGCCTTGATGGCCACGAAGCTGATGAAGCCCAGTGCGATCCCCTCGGCAATGGAGAAGGTCAGCGGCATGGCCAGGGCGGCGATCAGCACCGGGGCGGCATCGGTGGGATCCTCCCAGTTGGCATGGGCCAGGCTGCCGGCCATCAGCACCGCCACATAGAGCAGCGCGCCGGCCGTGGCATAGGCCGGAATGGAGCCCGCCAGCGGCGCGAAGAACAGGCTGATCAGGAACAGCACGGCCACCACCACGGCGGTCAGGCCGGTGCGCCCGCCCGAAGCGATGCCGGCGGTGGACTCCACGTAGCTGGTGGTGGTGGAGGTGCCGAACACGGCGCCGGCCATGGAGGCGGTGCTGTCGGCCATCATCGCCCGGCCGATGCGCGGCAACTTGCCCTCCTTGTCGAGCAGCCCCCCCTTGTGGGCCACGCCGATCAGCGTGCCGGAGGTATCGAAGAGGTCGACGAACAGGAAGGCAAAGATCACGCTGAGCATCGCCACATCGAGTGCCCCGGCCAGATCCAGGGCCATGAAGGTGGGGGCCATGGAGGGCGGCATGGACATCAGGCCGCCATACTCGTTATGACCCAGCACCATGGCCAGCACGGTGATACCGAGGATACCGATCATCACCGCACCGGTGACCCGCATGTAGGAGAGCGCGGTAATCACGAAGAAGCCCAGCAGCGCATACAGCGCCGCCGGTTCGGAGAGGTCACCCACCGCAACGTAGGTGGCCGGGTTGGCGACCACGATGCCGGCGTTCTTCATGGCGATCATCGCCAGGAACAGGCCGATGCCGGCGGCGATGCCAAGGCGCAGCGAGAGCGGGATCGAGTTGATGATCCACTCGCGGACGCGGAAGATGCTGAGCAGGAAGAAGGTCAGGCCCGAGAAGAAGACCGCACCCAGCGCCGCCTCCCAGGTGTAGCCCATGCCCAGCACCACGCCGTAGGTAAAGAAGGCGTTGAGCCCCATGCCCGGGGCCTGGGCGATGGGATAGTTGGCCCACAACCCCATCACCAGGCAGCCCAGCGCCGCAGCCAGGCAGGTGGCGACGAACACCGCACCGTAGTCCATGCCCGCCTCGGAGAGGATGCTGGGGTTGACGAAGATGATGTAGGCCATCGTCAGGAAGGTGGTGAACCCCGCGATGACCTCCGTCTTGACGGAAGTCTTGTGCTCGGAGAGCTTGAATTGACGTTCGATCAGGCGATTCAGCATGGTGTCGTTCCTGGGCGCGTGGACGGTGCTGCGATCCTGGGTGCGGAAAAGCCGCACATGGTACCCAAAGCCTCGCGGCGATGCGAGGCAGCGGTGTCTGCCAAGTTAAGCAGCTGACGGTAGCGGCGTCAGCCGCCACCACCAACGCTAGATGCCACGCGTCTCCAGCACACGCTCGACCGTCTCGACGATGGCCTGGGTCTGGGGTCGATCTCGATATTGACCCGGTCGCCGGGCACGCGCTCGCCCAGGATGGTGCGGTGCAGGGTCTCGGGAATCAGGTCGACGCAGAAGCGCGGGCCATGCTCGGCCGTGGCGCGACGCACCTCGCCGATGGTCAGGCTCGCCCCGTCGACGCCGATATAGCCCTTGTCGAACAGGAAGCGACCCAGGGCATGGGGCAGTTCGAACCACAGCCGCCGATTGTTGGGCGCCTCGTCGAGCTCGACCAGTTCGGCCTGGGCCATGACGTGTCCCGACATGGCGTGCCCGCCGATCTCGTCACCGAAGCGCGCGGCCCGCTCGATGTTGACGCGGTCGCCCACCGCCAGCTCACCGAGGTTGGTGACGCGCAGCGTCTCGCGCATCAAGTCGAAGCTGACGCGCTCGCCGTCGATGGCGGTCACCGTCAGGCAGACGCCGTTATGCGCCACCGAGGCACCGATCTCCAGCCCCTCCCCCAGATTCTCGGGCAGTACGATGACATGGGTACGGAAGGCGTCGGCCTCCTGGATGGCCACCACCTCGGCGGTGCCCTGCACGATGCCAGTGAACATGGCGTCTCCTTGACTAGGGGTGCCCCACACAGGGAGCAGGAAGAAGCACGAGTGTAGGGAATTCCTTCCCTTCCCGTCCATTACCGCCATGCACCACAAGATCCACCATATAATGCAACATGAACAAAGGATATTTCGGGATCAAGGCCGCCTGGTCAGTAGGGCCCTCGGCGAGATTGACAGGCCCATAGCCTACCCCTATCCTTGCCGGCTACATTGAATGGCGCCGATTTGAACCCGGCTTGCGGGCGCCCGCGGCATGACTCGGTCATGGCGTGAAGTGCAGCTAAAAGGGTGTGTCCAGCGTTGATGGCCACCCGTCAGGGTGGCCTTTTTTTTTGCCCCCGCCCTGCACCGCCCGCCTCGGCGCCCACAGCGGTGGCATCCATGATCCGACTCGACAACGTTTCCAAGACCTATGTGCTCAAGGGCCGACACGGCGGCATCGCCAGGACCGTGCCGGCGCTCAAGCACGATCGACTTCCACGTGCCCGCAGGGCCGCATCCACGGCGTGATCGGCCTCTCCGGGGCCGGCAAGTCGACGCTGATCCGCTGCGTCAACCTGCTCGAGCGCCCGACCACCGGCACCGTCACCGTCGACGGCCGCGAACTCACCGGCCTGTCGCGCCAGGCGCTCAACCAGGCGCGCCACGGCATGGGCATGATCTTCCAGCACTTCAACCTGCTGACCAACCGCACGGTCTTTGCCAATGTGGCCCTGCCCCTGGAGCTGATGAGGCATGCCGCGTGGCGAGATCAGCGAGCGGGTCACCCCGCTGCTGGAACTGGTAGGGCTCGCCGACAAGGCCAGCCAGTATCCGGCCCAGCTCTCCGGCGGCCAGAAGCAGCGCGTGGCCATCGCCCGGGCACTCGCCAGCCGCCCCAAGGTGCTGCTGTGCGACGAGGCCACCTCGGCGCTCGATCCCCAGACCACCGGGTCGATCCTGGCCCTGCTGCGCGACATCAACCAGAAGCTCGGCCTGACCATCCTGCTGATCACCCACGAGATGGAAGTGGTCAAGTCGATCTGCCATCGGGTGAGCCTGATCTCCGACGGCGAGCTGGTCGAGGAGGCCGACGTGGGCGACTTCTTCACCGCCCCGCAGACGCGGCTGGGCCGCGAGTTCCTCAACGACTTCCTCAAGCTGGAACCGCCGCGGGCACTGATCGAGCGACTCGAGGCGTCCCCGGGCCACAACACCCACCCGGTGGTACGCCTGGCCTTCCGTGGCGACGCCGTGGCCTCGCCTCTGGTGTCGCGCCTGGCCCGGGAGTGTGGCGTCGATGTCAGCATCCTGCAGGCCAAGGTGGAGTCGATCCAGGAGCGCACCCTGGGCCTGATGATCGCCGAACTGATGGGGCCCTCCGAGAAGACCCGCGAGGCCCTCGACTATCTCGAATCCCACGACCTGCAGGTGGAGGTGCTCGGCCATGTCCAGCGCAATGCTTGAACTGATCCTCGAGGCGACCCTCGACACCCTCTATATGGTAGCCATCTCCGGGGTGATCTCGGCCCTGGTGGGTATCCCGCTGGGGGTACTGCTCTATGTCACCCGACCCGGCCAGGTACTGGCCCAACCGGCACTCAACGACGCGCTGGGAATCATCACCAATATCGGCCGCTCGATCCCGTTCATCATCCTGATGGTGGCGATCATCCCCTTCACGCGCATGCTGGTGGGCACCTCCATCGGCACCAATGCCGCCTCCGTGCCACTGACCATCGCCGCCATTCCGTTCATCGCCCGACTGGTAGAAGGCGCACTCAACGAGATCAACCCGGGCCTGGTCGAGGCCGCCCAGTCCATGGGCGCCACCCCCTGGCAGATCATCCACAAGGTGCTACTGCCCGAGGCACGGGGTGGCATCTTCACCGCGCTCACCGTCACCATCGTGACCCTGGTGAGCTACTCGGCCATGGCCGGCGCCGTCGGCGGCGGCGGGCTGGGCGACCTCGGCATCCGCTACGGCTACAATCGCTTCAACCCCACCATCATGTTGATCACCGTGGCGATCCTGGTGGTCATGGTGCAGGGCTTCCAGAGCCTGGGGGACTACCTGGTAAGGAAGAGCGACCACAAGTAGCCGAGCCGGGCCTCGATCGATATCAAAATACTATTAAAATTAAAGCAGTTATTCCTTTAGTATCGTAACGACACAACAGAAGGAGCGATTCCATGCGCAAGACACTGCTCGCCACCCTGCTGGCCTCCACCCTGCCCCTGGGCAGCGCCCTGGCCGATGATCACGCCATCAAGGTCGGCACCGTCGCCGGCCCCGAGACCCAGGTGATGGAAGTCGCCGCCGAGATCGCCGAGCGCGAGTATGGCCTCGAGGTGGAGATCATCGAGTTCACCGACTATGTGACGCCCAACGCCGCCCTGGCCGACGGCAGCCTCGACGCCAACGCCTACCAGCACGAGCCCTACATGCGCTCCATGGTCGAAGACCGCGGCTACGACGTCGCCATCGCCGGCTACACCTTCGTCTACCCCATCGGTGCCTACTCCGAGAAGTACGCCAGCATCGACGAGCTGCCGGACGGCGCCACCATCGCCCTGCCCAATGATCCCTCCAACGAGGGGCGCGCGCTTATCCTGATGCACAACCTGGGTATGCTGGAGCTGTCCGACCCGGAGAACCTGGAAGCCACGCCGCTGGACATCGCCGCCAACCCGCGTGACTTCGAGTTCCGCGAGATCGAGGCCGCCCAGCTGCCGCGCGTGCTGCCCGACGTCGACCTGGCCTTCATCAACAACACCTTCGCCCAGCCCGCCGGCCTGACCCTGGACGACGCCCTGATCAAGGAGGGCCCGGAGTCACCCTACGTCAACCTGATCGCGGTACGCGGCGGTGACGAGGAGCGCGAAGCGATCCAGCAGCTGGTCAAGTCCTACCAGACCGAAGAGGTCGAGGCCAAGGCCGAGGAGCTGTTCGGGGCGCAGGCAGTACCCGGCTGGAAGTAAGCCTCGCCTGTATCCAGAAAAGAGTGACAGGGCTGGCCGCTGCGCCGGCCCTGCTGTTTCAAGGAGCCAAGATGACGCCCGACTATTCGCTGCTGAATCGCCAGCTGGCAGCCCTTCTCGACACCCGCGACTGGCTGACCAACAGCGCCCAGACCTGTGCCTTCATCATGCAGCAGGTCCCCGATCTCAACTGGGTCGGGGTCTATCTGCAGCACCAGCCGGAGCTGCTCTCCCTGGGCCCCTTCCAGGGCAAACCGGCCTGCCACCCCATCCCCTTCGCCAAGGGAGTGTGCGGGGCAGCCGCACGCACACGCTCCACCCAGCGCGTGGATGACGTCCACACCGTGGCCGACCATATCGCCTGCGACGCCGACTCCAGCGCCGAACTGGTGGTGCCGGTCGTGGTTGCGGATCGACTGTGGGGTGTGCTGGACCTGGACAGCCCACGCCGGGGGCGCTTCACCGACGAGGACCAGGCGGGCATCGAGGCCCTGGTGGCCACCTTCATCGAACGCACCGACCTCGCCTGAGCCTCGGCCGCCAGACAGAAGGTACATAGCAAATCGCGCCCCGCAGCAGGGCTGCGGGGGCGATTCTGTATCTGGTAGGACCAGGCGGATTTGAACCGCCGACCTCCACGATGTCAACGTGGCGCTCTAACCAACTGAGCTATGGTCCTGAAGCAGGTGTTACCGGGCGAGATCTGGTAGGACCAGGCGGATTTGAACCGCCGACCTCCACGATGTCAACGTGGCGCTCTAACCAACTGAGCTATGGTCCTGTATCTCTGCTTCGACACGACTTCGTCGCGGCAACGGATGCGTATTCTACCCATCCGCCCCGGGAATGCAAGCCCGATATTACCCGCCAATGCCGGCGAATCAGCACCTTGAACGGTTTCACGCTACTCGGTACGCACCCGCTCGACGGCTTCCTTCCAGCCGGCGTAGAGGCGCTCGCGCTCCTCTTCCTCCATCTGCGGCGAAAAGCGACGTTCACAGCGCCACAGCGCGGCGATCTCGTCGAGGTCGCGATACCAGCCGAGCCGGAGGCCGGCGAGATAGGCGGCGCCCAGGGCCGTCGTCTCCAGCACCGTAGGGCGGTCCACCGGAACGCCCAGCATGTCGGCGAGGAACTGCATCACCCAGTTGTTGGCCACCATGCCACCATCGACCCTGAGGATGCCCGGCGTGGCCGACATGTCATCGTCCATGCAGACCTGTAGATCGCGGCTCTGGTAGCAGACCGCCTGGAGGCCAGCGGCAACGATCTCGGCAATGCCGGTATCCCGTGTCAGCCCGAAGATCGCACCGCGCGCCTTGGGGTCCCAGTAGGGTGCGCCCAGTCCGGTAAAGGCCGGTACCAGGTAGACGCTATGGCCACTGCGCGTCTGGCGTGCCAGGGTCCTCCGGTCTCGGCAGCATCGGCAAACAGACGCAGGCCGTCGCGCAGCCACTGCACCGTGGCCCCTGCAACAAAGATGCTTCCCTCCATGGCGTAGGTGGGCTTGCCGTTAAGCCGATAGGCCACCGTGGTCAGCAGCCGATTGCGGGAAGTCTCGGCACTTTCCCCAGTATTGACGATCATGAAACAGCCGGTACCGTAGGTGCTCTTGCCCATGCCGGGTGTAAAGCAGGCCTGCCCCACCAGCGCGGCCTGCTGGTCACCGGCCACCCCGGCGATGGGCAGCTCGCCCCCCAGCCAGCGGGCATCGACGTGGCCGAAGTCGTCGCTGGAGTCCTTGACCTCGGGCAGCAGGGAGGCGGGAATGCCGAACAGGGCCATCAGCGCCTCGTCCCAGCGCTGCTCGTGGATATTGAACAGGGCGGTGCGCGAAGCATTGGTGGCATCGGTGGCATGGCACCCGACCGCCCGTCAGCCGCCAGATCAGGAAGGTGTCAACGGTGCCGAAGGCCAACTCTCCCAGCTCGGCCCGCTCCCGCGCACCGGGGACCTCATCGAGTAGCCAGGCGAGCTTGGTCGCCGAGAAGTAGGGGTCGAGCAGCAGCCCCGTGCGTGCCTGGACATCCTCCAGGTGGCCCGCCTCACGCAGCTGCCGGCAGGCCTCGTCGGTGCGGCGATCCTGCCAGACGATGGCGTTGTGCAACGGCTCGCCGGTCGCCCGGTCCCACAGCAGGGTGGTCTCGCGCTGGTTGGTGATGCCGACCCCGGCGATCTCCTGGGGCGGAACACCCGTCTCCTCGAGCACTTCGCGACAGGTGGTGAGTACTGTCTCCCAGATATCCTCGGGGTCATGCTCGATCCAGCCATCGTGGGGAAAGTGCTGCGGGAATTCGCGCTGCGCCGTGGCCACGGCCTGCCCATCACGATCGAAGAGGATGGCGCGGGTGCTGGTGGTGCCCTGGTCGATGGCGAGCAGATAGTGGGCCATGCGGGCTCCTGTTATCACCGTTGACGTATCATTCTACGGTACCCTCGGATGATCCTTACCGCCAGACTCGCGGGGCCCCGCCAGGGGCGGCATCCACTCAACCAGGAAAGCCGGCATGCAGCAGGCAGACACGACCCAGCCGCTGGACCTGTTCGTTATCGGCGGCGGTATCAACGGCACTGGAATCGCCAACGATGCCTCCGGGCGCGGACAGTCGGTCGGCCTGTGCGAACAGGGGATCTTGCCGGCGCCACCTCTCGGCCAGCAGCAAG
>JAGYKP010000104.1 GCA_018401555.1 Halomonas sp. | reverse complement strand
CGGCCAGAAGCGCTGGATCAAATCTCCCGGCGGCCGTGACCCTGGGCCTGGCATTGGCCTTCGAGAAGGGCGAGGGGACCTGATGCGCCGCCGGCCCCGCGACCCCGATGCCGCCCTGCTCGACCTGTTCCTGCTGTGGCGGGTGGGCTTCGTCTCGATGCTGCTGCTGCTCGGCGTGTTCGGCGTCTTCTCCTGGATACTCAACGCCCAGGGCGGCAGCATCGAGCTTGCCCGGGCCGGCGCGGTGAACATGCTGGTGGCGGGCAGCGCCGCCTACCTGATCAACAGCCGCTTCCTCACCGCCAGCACCCTCTCCCTCCAGGGGATCTTCGGCAGTCGCCCGGTGTGGGTCTCGATCGGCGCCGTGGCGCTGCTGCAGCTTGGCTGGACCTACCTGCCGTTCATGCAGCTGGTGTTCGGCGGCGAAGGGCTCGACGCACCCCACTGGCTGGCGATCCTCTCGGTGAGCGTGGCCATCTACCTGGCGATCGAGGCGGAGAAGTGGGTGCTGCGGCGGCGGCGCTGAGCCGCGGCGTCAGGCGACAGCAGCACGCTTGTGGCCCATGCTGTGGAGGTCTCGGGTGTCTTGCGTAACCACGGCGATAGAGGAAGGCCATGCCGCTGCTGCTGACACTGCTGCTGATCCTGCTGGGGCTGCCGAGCCTGGTGGCCATCGTCGCCCTGGTGCGCCTCGCCCGACTGACGCATCGGGTGGAGTCACTGGAGGCGGCCCTGGGCCGACCCGCCTCGGAGGACGCGCTGGCCGCCCCTCCCGGGGCGGGAAGGTCGAGACAGGCGCGAGCCGACGAACCCTCTGGCGCGACGCCCTCGCCCACCGCCTCGCCGTGGCTCGCGGCGCCGCGGCGCGCTGGCTCAGCGAGGGCAACCTGCCGGTCAAGATCGGTATCCTGGTGCTCTTCGCGGGGCTCGCGGCGCTGATCCGCCACGCCTCCACCCAGGGCTGGCTGACCCTCTCCGTCGAACTGCGCCTGGCCGGGATCGCCGCCCTGGCGGTGGCCGCCCTGGGCTTCGGCTGGCGGCAGCGACTAACCCGGCGGGTGTTCGCGCTGAGCCTGCAGGGCGGGGCCATCGGCGTGCTGCTGATGGTGATCTTCGCCGCCGCCCAGCGCTTCGCGCCTGCTGCCCCTGCCGCTGGCCTTCCTGCTCAGCGTGGCACTGGTGGCCGGGCTCGGGGTGCTGGGTACACTCCAGAATGCGTTGGCACTGGCCGTGCTGGGCAGCCTGGCCGGCTTCCTGGCGCCGCTGTGGCTGGCCCGTGCCCCCGGCGATCCACTGGTGCTGTTCGGCTACTATGCCCTGCTCAACCTGGGCATCTTCGCCATCGCCTGGGTGCGCCACTGGCGGCTTCTCGACCTGCTCGGTTTCGTGGCCACCTTTGCCATCGCCACCGCCTGGGGCGTACTCGACTACAGCCCCCGCCACTACGCGGTGGCCCAGCCCTTCCTGGCACTATTCTTCCTGCTCTACCTGCTGATCCCGATCCTCCACGCCAGGCGCCGCCGAGCGCAGGAGCCGCCGCACAGGACGGACAACCGCATCGACGGCAGCCTGGTCTTCGGCACGCCGCTGGTGGCGTTCGGTCTCCAGGCGGCACTGCTCGAGGGCGAGCGGCTGTCGCTGGCCCTGTGTGCCCTGGGCATCGCACTGCTCTATGCCCTGCTCGCCGGTTGGCTGCTGCGCCAGCCACGCACGCGTCCGCTCGGGGAGGCCCACGCCGCCCTGGCACTGGGCTTCGCTACCCTGGCGATACCGCTGGCACTCTCGGCGCGAGTCAGCGCCGCGCTCTTCGCCGTGGAGGGGGCTGCCCTGATATGGCTGGGCCTGCGCCAGCACCGCCTGCTGCCGCGCCTCGCCGGCCTGGCCCTGCAGCTGGTTGCTGGCCTGACGCTGCTTGGCAGCCTTGTCTTCGCCTCCGGCCGTGACACCCTGTCGCCAACGCCGCCTTCATGGCCGGGGTGATCCTCGCCGCGGCGGGCCTCGTCTCCGCCGAGACCCTGTGGCGCGGCGGTTACCCACGCTGGGCGCTGGCCGCCTTCGCCTGGGGCCTGGCCTGGTGGCTGGGCATCGCCGCCCGGGAGATCGACCTCTTCGCCGCCCCGGCCAATGCCGATGACTGGCGCCTGGCGCTGCTGGCATTCACCGGGCTGGCACTGGCCGAGCGCTACCGGCGTCGGCCGGCCGCGGCGCTGGCCTGGGGCGTCGCCGGCTCACTGCTGCTCGCGGCCCTCCTGCTGGCCGGGGCACTCGAGCGGGTCCTCGCCGCACCTCCGCCAGCGGTCCCCTCGCCCCGTGGGGCTGGGCCCCGGTGATGGTGCTCGGTTATCGCCAGCTGCAGGGGCTCACCCGCCATCCCGCGGCGCTCCGGGGCGATCCCCTGCCGGCCGCCGCCTGGGCCCAGGGCGCCTGGCTCTGGTGCACCCCGCTGTTCCTCAGCACCCTGCTGCTGCAACCCTGGTCCTGAACCTGGCACCCGCCTGGCAGCCTCGCCGCCGCTCTGCTGCCCTGGCTCACGCTTGCCGCCCTGCTCTGCCACCGGCCCGGCTGGTGCTGCGGCCCCTGGCCGAGCCGGCACAGGCCTGGCAGGCCTCTCTCTCGACCGGCCTGCTGGTGGCGTTGGCCCTCGCCTGGCTGGCGCTGCTGCGCGCAGCGGCGCCCCCTTCCCGCTGCCCCGGCTGCCGCTGGCCAATCCGCTGGCTCTGGTGCAGTGGGCGACGCTGCTGGTCGCCTGGCAGCTGTGGCGGGGCGGACTCTGGCCTGCGGCGGCGGACCGCCACGCCCTGTCCCTGCTGGGCGGCGCGGCCTTCCTGTTGCTTACCGTCGAGCTGCTGCGCGGGGCGCACCTGGCGGGCGGCGCCCCCTGGTCGCCGGCGATGCTGGAACTCGGCCTGGTACAGACCGGCCTCACCCTGCTGTGGAGCCTGCTGGGCGTGATCGGCTGGGTGCTGGGTTCGCGGCGCCGGCAGCGCACCCTGTGGCAACTCTCCGCACTGCTGATGACGGTGGTGCTGGTCAAGCTGGTGGCGGTGGATCGCCAGCACCTGGGCAACCTGCTGGGCATCGCCTCGTTCATCGGCTACGGGCTGCTGTGCATCGGCGTGGGCTTCATCGCTCCGGCACCGCCGCGGCAACAGGAGGAGACGACATGAGACGCGTCGCGTATCTGGCACTGCTGGCCTGGCCGGCTCTCGTCGCGGCCGGGGAGCTCGAGGAGGAGTGGAGTCACGCCTGGCCGCTGAGTGTCGAGGAGCCGGCGGCGGCCTATGGACTGGAGCTGACCCCGGAGATCTACCGTACCCTGCACTCCCCGTCGCTTGCCGACCTGCAGGTGGTCGACGCCCGTGGCCAGGCGGTACCCACCCTGGTGCAGCCGGCGCCCGCACCGGCGTCGACCGAGCGCCTGCAACGGGCGCCCTGGTTTCCGCTGCCACCACCGCCCCTCGACGACGCGCGCTGGGAACTGATCGGCGAGACCGACGCCGAGGGCTGGCTGCGCCGCATCGAGACCCGCGGCGGTGGATCCAGCGAGGGCCGGGAGGCAGGCGCCGCCCTGGTCGACCTGAGCACGATCCAGCGCCCCGTTGCCGCCCTGTCCCTCACCTGGGACGACGCCGCCGCCCCGCTGGACAGCCTCTACCGCGTCGAGGCAAGCGACGATCTCGAGTCCTGGCGTGGTGTGCTGAGACAGGGACGGCTGCTGGATATCACCCACGACGGCGAGCGCCTGGTGCGCCGCCGCCTCGAGCTAGGCCAGGCCTCGGCCCGCTACCTGCGCCTGCGTCCGCTGCCCGGCCAGCCGGCGGTGGCCCTGGTCGGGATCGAGGCGGTGACGCGTCAGCCGGGAGCGGTAGCGAAGCCGAGCTGGGAGTCCCTCGCAGGCGTTCGCGCGGAAGGCGGCGAGTTCCACTACCGATTGGCGGCACGACTGCCGGCGAGCCTGGCCGATGTGACGAGCGACTCGCCCTACGCCGCACGCTGGCGACTGGAGAGCCGCGAGGCGCCGGACGCCGCCTGGCAGGCACGCACATCGGCGTGGACGGGCTATCGCCTGGTGGAGGGAGATGGCGAACTGCGCTCGCCGCCCCAGCCGCTGCTCGGCTCCCATCGCGATCGCCACTGGCGACTGATCGCCGACTCGCCACGCAGCGGCCCAGCGCCAACGCTACGCCTGGGCTATACGTCGGAGCGGGTGGTGTTCCTGGCCGAGGGCGAGGCCCCTGGCGGCTGGTCGCCGGCAGCGCCCGGGTCCGGCGCCAGGAGGCCGCGGTGGCACCGATGCTCGACGCGCTGCGCCAGCGCCAGGGTGAAGGCTGGGAGCCGGCCACCGCCCGCCTGGGCGAGCGGCAGACGCTGGCCGGCGAGGCCGCCCTGACACCATCCCGGGACTGGACTCTCTGGCTGCTGTGGGGCGTGCTGGTGGCCGGTTCGCTGCTGGTGGGCGGTCTGGCATTGCGCCTGCTGCGCCGCGCTCCTCCCATCTAACGACGCTTGGTGCGGGCGGTGGCCTCGGCGGTAGCGGGGTCCGCAGGCCAGGGGTGCTTGGGGTAACGCCCCCTCATCTCGCGGCGCACCTCGGCATAGCCGCCCGCCCAGAAGCTCGCCAGATCGGCGGTGACCTGCAGCGGTCGGCGCGCCGGCGAGAGCAGATGCAGCAGCACCGCCACGCGCCCGTCGGCCACCAGCGGCGAGGCGTGCCAGCCGAAGCACTCCTGCAGTTTCACCGCCAGCACCGGCGGCTGGTCCTCCAGGCAGGGGGCATAGTCGACCTGATGACGGGCGCCGCTGGGCACCGTCAGGCGCTCCGGGGGCGAGCTCGTCGAGACGGGCACGCAGCGGCCAGTCGAGGGTATCCAGCAGCAGACGCGAGAGCGGCAGGCGCCCACGGCCTCCAGGCGCGTGATGCCGTCGAGGTGCGGTCCCAGCCAGCTCGCGAGGGTCGCGAGCAGCGCTTCCTCGCTGGCGTCCGGCCAGTCATCTC
The DNA here is from genome assembly GCA_018401555.1 of Halomonas sp. Taxonomy (GTDB): domain Bacteria; phylum Pseudomonadota; class Gammaproteobacteria; order Pseudomonadales; family Halomonadaceae; genus Halomonas. The sequence continues at coordinate 121,038 of JAGYKP010000104.1, read as the reverse complement.
CCAGGGCTCCGCGCAGCAGCGCCAGGCGGCCGCGCAGCTGGGTGAGTGACTCGTCCCGCGGCAGGCCGCGGCGGCGCAGTGCCTCGAGCAGGGCCTCGCGCACCGCCTCGGCGGGCAGCCGCTGGAGCGGGCGGCGTTCCGAGCACCACGGCCCCCAGGCCGCGCACCTGCTCGCCGACGAGGCGGCCCTGCTCGTCGGACCACTCGAGATGCGCCCGCCATTCGGCGCACTCGGGATAGAGCGCCTCAAGCCGGGCGACATCCAGCGCCACCGCCCGGAAGATCCGCGCCCCGCTCGCCTCGCCGGAGAGCTCGGCGGCCACCAGCAGCTCGGCGTGGGCCAGGGGGTGCGCCTCGGGCAGGGTCGCCAGTCCCCCAGAAGCCAGGCGAAAGCGGCCCGGGGCGTCCAGGCGTTGGGCGATACGCTCCGGGTAGGCGATGGCCAGCAGCTCCCCCAGCGGAGCCAGGCTCGCCATCTCGAGGGCACGCCGGCGATCCGGGCCAGGCGCTCGGCATCGCGACACCACTGGCGATATCTGCGGGGCTCGCGCAGCCGCGACTGCAGCGCCCGCTCCAGGTCGCGCTCCTCGTCGCCACTGCGCTCCTCCAGGAGCGCCACCAGGGCACAGGCCAGCGCCACTGCGTCGAGTTCGAAGGCGCGCTCCAGCATCGTCGCCAGGCGTGGGTGGGTGGGCCAGCGGGCGGCGGAGCGCCCCAGTTCGGTCAGGTGAAAGGCGTCGTCCAGCAGGCCCAGGCGATGCAGCAGGTCGCGCCCGGCGGCCAGCGCCGCGGCGGGTGGCGGGGTCACCCAGGCGAGGCTTGCCGGGTCGGTGATGCCCCAGCGGGCCAGCTCGAAGGCGAGCGGCGCCAGATCGGCCTGGCGGATCTCAGGCTCGCCATGGGGAACCAGCGGCTGTTCCTCGGCCCACAGCCGCAGGCACAGGCCCGGCCCCTGGCGGCCGGCGCGACCGCGGCGCTGGTCGGCGCTGGCGCGGTTGACGCGACGGGTCTCCAGCCGGGTCAGGCCGCTCCTGGGCTGGAACACCGGCAGCCGCTCCTGACCTGCATCCACCACCAGGCGCACGCCATCCACGGTGACACTGGACTCGGCGATGGCGGTGGCCAGCACCACCCGCCGCCCCTCGGGGTCCGGGCGCAGGGCGCGGCGCTGCGCCTCCAGGGGCAGCCTGCCGTGCAGCTCCATCACGGCAAGCCGGGCGCCCGGCCGGCGAGCTCCTGGGCCAGCCGGCGGATCTCCGCCACCCCGGGCAGGATCACCAGGGCATCGCCTGCCTGCTCCGGCCATGGCCTCTGAGCAGCGCCCGGGCCTGCTGGGACGCGGTGTCTTCGCGTGCAGTGAGGGCGCGGTGGCGGGTCTCGACGGGGAAGCTGCGCCCGGGGCAGTCGATCACCGGGGTCTCGCCACCCAGCACGTCGAGCAGGGTCTCGACATCCAGGGTGGCGGACATCACCAGCAGGCGCAGGTCATCGCGCACCGACTGGGCGTCCAGGGCCAGCGCGAGGCCCAGGTCCGCCTCCAGGCTGCGCTCGTGGAACTCGTCGAAGAGGATGCCGGCCACGCCCTCGAGCAGCGGGTCCTCCTGCAGCATCCGGGTCAGCACCCCCTGGGTGACCACCTCCAGGCGGGTGTGCGGGCCGACGCGACTCTCGCCGCGCATGCGGTAGCCAACGGTCTCCCCGACGCGCTCGCCCAGGCTCTCGGCCATGAAGCCGGCGGCCAGGCGCGCCGCGACCCGCCGCGGCTCCAGAAGCAGCAGCCGGCCCTGGCGGGCCCAGGGCGAATCGAGCAGCGCAAGCGGCACCCGGGTGGTCTTGCCGGCGCCGGGTTCGGCCACCAGCAGTGCGCGGGGATGATCGGCCAGGGCCGCCTGGATCGCTGGGAGACGGGACTCGATGGGAAGTGACATGCGGTGCTTCAGACGGCCGGCTCGGTGCGCGGCCTGACGCCGCACCCCTTGAGGATCACCCGGGTCAGGAAGGCGGTGATCGCCTCCACGTCGGCGTCGCTGAGCGACTCGCGGTCGGTGATGCCGAGCACCTGGGCCTCGAAGTCGGCGTAGTGCTGGGTGGCCGACCAGATCAGGAAGATCAGCCATACCGGATCCACCGGATCCATCAGGCCACGCTCGGCCCACTGGCGGAAGATCGCCGCGCGCGCCTGCACCCAGTCGCGCAGGTCCCCGCGCAGGTACTCCTGCAGGAAGGGGGCGCCGCCGAGGATCTCGGCGGCGAACAGCCGCGAGCCCTCGGGATGGCGCCGTGAGAGCTGCATCTTGCTGCGGATGAACGCCTCCAGCACCTCGGCCGGGTCGTCGTCCACCGAGATGTCGTCGAGCAGGGCGTTCCAGCGCGCCATCATCCGCTCCAGCAGGCGAACGTAGAGGCCCCGCTTGCTGCCCATGTAGTAGAGCACGTTGGACTTGGGCAGCCCCGCCTGCTCGGCGATATCAGCCAGGCTGGCGCCTCGGTAGCCGTGGGCGGCGAAGACCCGCTCGGCGGCGGCCAGGATCTCGCGCTCGTTGCGCTCCCGGGTGGCGCCATTGCCACCTTCCACCCTGGGGTTCGCGGGGACATCGCCCTGGCTCATCAAGCGTCTCCTGACCATATGAAAGGTTGCGGCGAGTTTGCCGCATGCCCCGGAAGCTTGCAAAGCACTGGTATCTGGACCATGCTGAGATTATTCCTGACCGAATGGTCAAGAAGCTTCCTGAGACGAATCCCTGACGCGATCGACGGTCGCAACAACGAGTCGCAATCAACAACAGAGACAAGGCGATGATCGACTTCCTGCTCAACGGGCAGCCCCGCCGGTGCGAGGCCTCGCCCGACACCAGCGTGCTCGAGCTCCTGCGCGACACCCTGGGCCAGACCGGCACCAAGGAGGGCTGCGCCTCCGGCGACTGCGGCGCCTGTACGGTGGCTATCGGCGAGGGCGATGCCGCTGGCAAGACCCGCTACCACGCCGCCAACGCCTGCATCACCCCGGCCCACCAGCTCCAGGGCCGTGCCCTGGTCACCGTGGAGGGCCTGGCCCGGGGCGAGACCCTGCACCCCGCCCAGGCTGCCATGGTGGAGCACCACGGCAGCCAGTGCGGCTTCTGCACCCCGGGCATCGTGATGTCGCTATTCACCCTGCATGAAAGCCAGCGACAGGAAGATGGAGAGCGTCCGGCGCCCCTGACCCCGGAGCGCCTGGAGGCCGCGCTGGGCGGCAACCTCTGCCGCTGCACCGGCTACCGCCCGATCCGCGACGCGGCGCTGGCCATGGGCGACTCACCCAGAGGCGCGTCACGGGTGGCTCGACCGTCGCCGGACGCCGCGGCCCCGGCGACGGAGGCGACGCCCGAGGCCGCCTTCATCCAGCCCACGACTCTGGAGGCGCTGATCGCCGAGCGCCGTGCCCACCCCGAGGCGCCGATCGTCGCCGGCGGCACCGACCTGTGGCTCGAGGTGACCCAGCGCCTGGCGCGCTTCCCGCGGGTGGTGGACATCACCCGGGTGGATGAGCTCGCCGCCCTCGAGGAAACCACCCTCGAGGACGGCCGTGCCGGCTGGTGGATCTGGCGGCGCGGTGACGTACGCGCGCCTGGAGCCGCTGTTCGCCGAGCACTACCCGGCGTTCGCCCACCTGCTGCATCGTCTGGGCTCGGCCCAGGTGCGCAACCGCGGCACCCTGGGCGGCAACATCGCCAACGCCTCCCCCATCGGCGACACCCCGCCGGTGCTGCTCGCCCTGGGCGCGCGGCTATGGCTGGCGGGCCCCGAGACGGTGATGGAATGGCCGAGCGCGAGCTGCCCCTCGACGACTTCTTCCTCGACTACAAGAAGACCGCGCTTCGAGAAGGTGAGGTGATCCGCGCCATCTTCCTGCCGCGCACCGAGCCCGAACGACACCTCAAGGTCTGGAAGCTCTCCAAGCGGCGCGAAGACGACATTTCCGCGGTGCTCGGCGCCTTCGCCTGGCGGATCGAGGAGGGCGTGCTGCGCGACGTGCGCCTCGCCTTCGGCGGCATGGCGGCCATACCTGCAACGCGCCGCGGCCGCCGAGGCGACGCTGGAGGGGCAGTCCCCCAGCGAGGCGGCCTTTGCGGCGGCCCGTGCCGCCGCTGGCGGAGGACTTCCAGCCCATGAGCGACGTGCGTGGCAGCGCCGACTACCGCCGCCTCTCCGCCGCCAACCTGCTCGAACGCCTGCGCCTGGTGGTGACCGCCGACGACCAGGACACGACTTCCACCAGCGCCCGGGAGGTGATGCTCGATGCGTACGCTCACTAGGCTTTCCACCAAGGCGCCCGACACCCGTCACGTCGACCTCGACACCGACGCCGCCGCGGCGCGCCGCGACCTCGAGGGACGCATCCAGGGCTCGGGCCCCGTCGCCCGGGAGACCCTGGGCCAGGGCGGCGCCGGCAGCGCCCGCGCCCACGAGAGTGCCATCAAGCACGTCACCGGCCGGGCCGCCTATATCGACGACCTCCAGGTGCCAGCGGACTACCTGCACCTGGCGCTCGCCCTCTCGCCGGTGGCCCATGGGCGGCTGAGGCGCCTCGACCTCGACCGGGTCCGCGCCCTGCCCGGCGTGGTGGACGCCGTGGGCTTTCACGACGTGCCCGGCCACACCGACATCGGCCCGGTCTTCCCCGGCGATCCGCTCTTCGTTGATGAGGAGATCAGCTACGCCGGCCAGGTGCTCTTCGCGGTGGCCGCCGAGAGCCATCGCGCCGCCCGGGAGGCGGTGAAGGCGGCGTTTGATGCCGGCGTCGTGGAGATCGACGAGCAGCCGGCGAGCCTCGACCCGGTGGCCGCCGCCGAGCGCGGCGAGTTCGTGCGCCCCACCCACATACAGGAGCGCGGCGACTGGGCGGCCAGCCTGGAGGACGCCGCACTGACGGTGACCGGCGAGCAGTTCGTCGGCGGCCAGGAGCACTTCTACCTGGAGGGTCAGGCCTGCCTGGTCACCCCCACCGAGGACGAGGGCGTGGTGGTGCACACCTCCAACCAGCACCCCAGCGAGACCCAGAAGCTGGTCGCCGAGGTGCTGGGGGTGCCCCTGCATGCGGTCACCGTGGAGGTGCGCCGCATGGGCGGCGGCTTCGGCGGCAAGGAGACCCAGGCCTCGCCCTGGGCCTGCGTGGCCGCCCTGATCAGCCGGCGCACCGGCCGCGCGGCCAAGCTGCGCCTGCCCCGCGGCGAGGACATGCGGGTCACCGGCAAGCGCCACCCCTTCCACAACCGCTATCGGCTGGGAGTGGACGCGCAGGGCGTGATCCAGGGCGGCGAGATCACGGTGATCGGTGACTGCGGCTACTCGCCGGACCTGTCGGATGCCATCGTCGACCGCGCCATGTTCCACGCCGACAACGCCTACTCCCTGGGCCAGGCGCGGGTCACCGGCCATCGGGCGCGCACCCATTTCGCCTCCAACACCGCCTTCCGCGGCTTCGGCGGCCCCCAGGGGATGATGGTGATCGAAGCGGCCATGGACGACATCGCCCGGCGCGTGGGCGAGGACCCGCTGACCATCCGCAAGCGCAACCTCTATCGCCAGGGTCGCGACATCACCCACTACGGCCAGAGCGTGGAGCAGCTCGGCCTGCTGCATGAGCTGGTGGAGCGGCTGGAGGCGAGCAGCGACTACTGGGCACGGCGCCGCGAGATCGCCGCCTTCAACGCCCAGAGCCCGGTGGTCAAGCGCGGCCTGGCGCTCACCCCGGTGAAGTTCGGCATCTCCTTCACCGCCCAGCACCTCAACCAGGCGGGGGCCCTGCTCCACGTCTATACCGACGGCAGCGTGCAGATCAACCACGGCGGCACCGAGATGGGCCAGGGCCTGCACACCAAGATCTGCCAGGTGGTGGCCCGGGAGCTGGCGCTGGACCTCGACGCGGTGCGCATCACCGCCACGCGTACCGACAAGGTGCCCAACACCTCGCCCACCGCCGCCTCCAGCGGCGCCGACCTCAACGGCATGGCCGCCCGCGACGCCTGCCTGACGCTCAAGGCACGGCTGTTCGACTTCGCCGCCGAGCACTATGAACTCGACCGCGAGGGCATGCGTCTGGAGGACGGCGCCCTGGTGGCGGGCATCGGCGAGAGCCAGCGGCGCATCCCCTGGGGCGAACTGGTGCAGACGGCCTACTTCGGACGCGTCTCGCTCTCCGAGAAGGGCTTCTACGCCACCCGCTCATCCACTACGACCGCCAGACCGGCCAGGGGCGCCCCTTCTACTACTATGCCTTCGGCGCCGCGGTGGCCGAGGTGCGCGTGGACACCCTGAGCGGCGAGTACCGGGTGGAGGGAGTCGACATCCTCCACGACGTGGGGGACTCCCTCAATCCGGCCATCGACGCCGGCCAGGTCGAGGGCGGCTTCATCCAGGGCATGGGCTGGCTGACCAGCGAGGAGCTTCGCTGGAACGAGGGCGGACGACTGATCTCCGATGGCCCCGCCACCTACAAGATCCCCACCTTCGGTGACCTGCCGCCGCGCTTCAACGTCGCGCTGTTGGAGGGCCATCCCAACTCCATGGCCAGCCTCTACCGCTCCAAGGCGGTGGGCGAGCCACCCTTCATGCTGGCCATCTCGGTGTGGTCGGCGCTGCGCGACGCCCTGGCGAGCCTCACCGACTACCGGGAGGCACCGCGACTCGATACCCCCGGCCACCCCGGAGCGGGTATTGATGGCCGCCGAGGCGCTGCGCCGCCGCGGGGAGTCGACGCCATGAGCGCCCACGCCGAGAGCTGGCACGCCGCCCTGCACCGGCTGCAGCGCGAGGGGTGCCCCACGCCCTGGCCACCCAGGTGACCAGCGCCGGCTCCACCCCCGGGAGCCCGGGGCGCGGATGGTGATCACCGCGGATGCCGTCTTCGACACCCTGGGCGGCGGCACCTTCCGAGTGGCAGACCATCGAGGCGGCCCGCCGCCGCCTGGAGCACGGCGACACCGGGATGAGTCTCGAGGCCTTCAGCCTCGGCGGACGCAGCGGACAGTGCTGCGGCGGCTTCGTCAACGTGCTGCTCGAGGTCTTCCCGGGCAGCCCCGTGACCCTGGCGCTGTTCGGCGCCGGCCACGTCGGCCGCGAGATCGTGCGGCTCGCCGAGCCCCTGGGGTGGCGCCTCCTCTGGCACGACAGCCGCGACGACGCCTTCCCGACGTGGGCAGACGAGATCCCGCGCCTGAGCCGCCATCGCACCACGGACCCGGCCGCCGCCGTGGCGGAGCTGCCCGCCGGCAGCCACGCCCTGGTGATGACCCACGACCACGCCGAGGACCGCGCCCTGGTGGACGCGCTGCTGCGTCGAGGAGAAGCGTGCGCCTCCCTCGGCCTGATCGGATCACAAAGCAAGTGGGCCAGCTTCCGCTCGCGGCTGATTGAGGCCGGCCACGGCGCCGAGACGCTCGCCAGGGTGCGCTGCCCGATCGGCGACTCCGGCGGCGACAAGCGCCCCTACGCCATCTCGCTGGCCACCCTCGCCGAGCTGCTGCCGCTGACCGCCGAGGCCAAACACCCCGACCAGCGCGGCCTGTCTCCTGCCGTGCTGAGGGCCACTTTCAAAAGGGCTACCCCCGGAACCTAGGGGCGCCGGGGGCAGGGCGAAGAGGAGGTCCTACGCCAGGGATGGCGTCGGTAGCGTACAAGGAAGTATTCACAGCGCCTCCTCGATGGTCCGACACTTCGGGGCCTGCCGCCGGATCAGCCCCGCTGACACCAGATGATGAGCTCGACACCATGACGACGACAGACTCGCGCGTGCTGCGCGCCGAACTGCTGAGCTTCGATGCCGACCCCGGCGACGACGACACCCCGGCGCCGGGCAGCGTGCGCCACCACACCGATGGCGCCGTGTGGATCGAGAACGGCCGGATCAAGGCCATCGACGACTACGCCACCCTGGCGGCCGCGCTGCCCCCCGGCATCGAGGTGGTCGACCACCGCGGCAAGCTGATCACCCCCGGTTTCATCGACAGCCATGTCCACTACGTGCAGTTGGAGATCATCGCCTCCTACGGGCGTCAGCTGCTCGACTGGCTGAACGACTACACCTTCCCCGAGGAGCTGCGCTTCGCCGACCCTGACCACGCCGCCGCGCTCTCCGAGGCCTTCCTCGACGAGCTGCAGCGGGTCGGCACCACCACCGCCCAGGTGTTCTGCTCGAGCCACCCCGCCTCGGTGGACGCCTTCCTCGCCGCCAGTCACCGCCGTGGCCTCTGCATGCTGGCCGGCAAGGTGCTGATGGACCGCAACGCACCCGAAGGGCTCACCGACGACGTCGTGGGCGGCATCCGCGACAGCGAGCGGCTGATCGGCGACTGGCACGGCAAGGGGCGCCTGGGCTACAGCCTGACCCCGCGCTTCGCCCCCACCTCCACCCGCGAGCAGCTCGACGCCACCGGGGCGCTGCTGCGCAACGACGCGAGCCTCTGGCTGCAGACCCACCTGGCCGAGAACACCGGAGAGCTCGACTGGGTGGCCGAGCTCTTCCCCGGCAGCCGCGACTACCTGGAGGTCTACGAGCAGTCCGGCCTGGTGGGCCCGCGCAGCACCTTCGCCCACGGCATCCACCTGGACCAGGAGATGCGCGGGCGGCTCGCCGAGCGCGGCGCCAACCTCGCCTTCTGCCCCAGCTCCAACCTCTTCCTGGGCAGCGGGCTCTTCGACCGCCAGGCCGCCCGGGAGATGGCGCTCAACGTCACCTACGCCAGCGACGTGGGCGGCGGCACCGACCTCTCGGGGCTCGCCACGCTGAAGGCCGCCTACCAGGTGGGCCAGCTGCGCGGCCAACCACTCACCGCCTGGCAGGGGCTCTTTGGGCTGACCCTGGGCAACGCCCGGGCTCTGTCGCTGGATGACCGCATCGGCCGCCTGGCGCCGGGCATGGACGCCGACCTGGTGGTCCTCGACCCCGCCGCCACACCGCTACTGGCGCGGCGCACCGCACGCAGCCGGAGCCTGGCCGAGACCCTCTTCGCGCTGATGATGATGGGCGACGATCGCTGCGTGGCCGAGACCTGGGCCGGCGGGCGGCTCCAGCACCGCCGCGACGCCGACTGATAAATTTCATTCACAACAACAATGGGTTCGACATGACGACCGAGACCTCCTCACTGCACGAAGAGGCGGCCAGCGCCGCCTCAGTCTCCGACGCCCCCTGGCTCGACCGCTTCTTCGGCGTCAGCCGACGCGGCTCCAGCCTCAGGACCGAGATACTCGCCGGCATCGCCACCTTCCTGGCCTCGATGTACATCATTGTGGTCAACCCGGCGATCCTCTCCGAGGCGGGCATCCCCTTCTCCGCGGCGCTCTCCGCCACCGTGCTGATCAGCTTCATGAGCAGCCTGGCCATGGGCCTCTACGCCCGCAACCCCATCCTGGTGGCCCCGGGCATGGGCATGAACGCGCTGTTCACCTACACTCTGGTGCTGGGCGCCGGCCTTTCCTGGGAGGTGGCCCTGGGCTGCGTCTTCTGGTCCGGGGTGCTGTTCGCCGTGCTTGCGGTGTTCAACGTGCGCAAGGCGATCATCGAGGCGATCCCCGCCTCGCTGCGCTACGCCATCACCTGCGGCATCGGGCTGTTCATCACCTTCATCGGGCTCAAGAACGCCGGCTTCATCGTCGGCAGCGACGCTACCCTGGTGACCCTGGGCAGCTTCGGCCCGGGCCTGGTGACCTTCTTCATCGGCCTGATGGCCACCGCGGTGATGGTGATCCTGCGCATGAACGGCGCCCTGATTCTGGGCATCGCCCTGACCACCCTGCTGGCCACCCCCATGGGTCGACTGTGGGGCGGCGAGATGGTGGTGGAGTGGAGCGGTCTGGCCGCCTGGCCCGACTTCGGCGCGGTGATGCAGGTGGATATCTGGGGGCGCTCAAGGTCGCCTACCTGCCCTTCATCTTCGTGATGCTGTTCACCAACTTCTTCGACGCCCTCTCCTGCTTCATGGCGCTATCGGAGTCGGCGGACCTCAAGGACAAGGACGGCAACCCGCGCAACCTCAAGCGCTCCATGACGGTGGACGCCTTCGCCTCGATGATCGCCGCGCCGCTCGGCACCAGCGCCGCCCAGACCTTCATCGAGTCCGGTGCCGGCGTCGCCCAGGGCGGGCGCACCGGCCTGGTGGCGGTGACCATCGCCCTGCTGTTCCTGCCCTTCCTGTTCCTGTCGCCGCTGCTCTCGCTGGTGCCCGGCATCGCCACCGCCCCGGCGCTGGTGCTGGTGGGGCTGTTCATGCTCTCGCCCATCGGCCGCATCGACTGGAGCCACTACGAGGAGGCCTTCCCCGCCTTCCTGGCGATCATCCTGATGCCGCTGACCTACTCGATCACCCTGGGGATCGCCTTCGGCTTTTTGAGCTACGTGCTGATCAAGCTGGCCACCGGCAAGGCGGCGAGATCCACCTCGCCATGTGGGTCTCCGCGGCGCTCTGCGTGGTGCTGCTCGCCACCACCCTGATCCCCTGCCGTTGCCCCTGAAACGCCGAAGGGCCGCCCATGGGCGGCCCTTCGGCATGATGGACACTTCGGTCAGCGCCGATGCCTGGCGGCGTCCACCAGCCGGAACAGCACCAGGGTGGCTAGCACGGCGACCACCAGCGTCGGCAGGCGATAGTCGGCCCGGGTCAGGGTCCACAGATGGGTGGCACCCAGGGCAGCCGAGACATAGACCAGGCGATGCAGCCAGTGCCAGGCCCGTTCCCCCATGGCCTGCCGTGCCCGCCGGAAGGAGGTCAGCGCCAGGGGCACCAGCAGGATAAGGCCCGCCGCCCCGTAGCGCACATAGGGCAGGTCCTGCATATCCTCCCAGATCCACTCCCACGCCCAGTACTGCTCAAGCCCCATCCATGACAGGGCGTGGGCGCAGAGCCAGGCGAAGGCCCACAGCCCCATCGGGCGCCGGGCGATCATGATGCCCACCCAGCCGGTGAGCCGGAAGGCGGGGCTGAAGGCGATGGTGGCCAGCAACAGGGCCAGGCCGATGCGCCCGGTCAGGTGCACCACCGCCTCCTCGGGCACCACGCCGAGGTCATCCTGACCCCAGCGCAAGGCAAGCCACAGCGCCGGCAGCAGGCCAGCCGCTAGCACCAGCAGGCGGAAGATGCGCACGGGTCCCTTGGCGATCGACATGCGACTCCCCGTCGTCAGAAATGTTCGTTCAGGTCCATCCCGGCGTAGAGCCCGGCCACCTCCTCGGCGTAGCCGTTGAACATCAGCGTCTCGCGCTTGCCGCGCTCGCCGATGCGACGCTCTCGGGCCTGGCTCCAGCGGGGATGGTCGACCTCGGGATTGACGTTGGCGTAGAAGCCGTACTCCTCGGGGTTCTGCTCCATCCAGGCGCTCACCGGGCGCTCCTCGGTCAGGGTGATGCGCACCACCGACTTGATGCTCTTGAAGCCGTACTTCCAGGGCACTACCAGGCGGATCGGTGCGCCGTTCTGGTTGGGCATCACCTCGCCGTACATGCCCACCGCCAGCAGGGTGAGCGGATGCATTGCCTCGTCGATGCGCAGCGCCTCGCGATAGGGCCAATCGAGGATCGAGCTCTTTTGGCCGCGCAGGTTGTCGGGGTCATGGATCGACTCGAAGTGAACGTAGCGGGCCCGGGAGGTAGGGGCATGGCGCTTGAGCAGGTCGGCCAGAGGAAAGCCGATCCAGGGAATCACCATCGACCAGGCCTCGACACAGCGCAGCCGGTAGATGCGCTCCTCCAGCGACTCGCGCGTTATCACATCCTCCAGCGCCAGGGTAGCGGGGCTTTCCACCTCGCCATCGATAGTGAGTGACCAGGGGTCGGTGATCAGCTTGTGGGCATAGACCTCGGGATCGCTCTTGCGGACCCCGAGCTCGTAGAAGTTGTTGTAGGAGGTGGCATCCTCGCGAGGCGTCGGTGCCTCGCCCCCGCCGAGTCCCCTCGTCGGGAGGTCGCCTTCGAGCCTGTCGGCCAGAGCCCCTTGCCAGGCGTGGGCGTTATCCGGCAGCAGCAGGCCGCCCGGCAGCAGCGCCGCCGCGCCCAGGGCGGCCCCGCCCTTGATGAAGCGCCGCCGCTGGCGAAACAACTCTCTTGGCGTCACCTCGGATTCGGCAATGGCGGGGTAGCGGTAGCGAGCCATGGCGTCTCTCCCATCGACGGAATATCGCGCCAGCTTCCATGACCCGGCGTGACCGGTCCAGACGGTAATCCCTATCGTGGCAATTTCTTGATGCAGATCAAGCTGCCTCCTTATCCGAGTGCTGCGCTAGGTTGATTCAACACAAGATTGCTGCCTAACTGGCTGATAGAACGTTAAACGTCGATTAACGACAGCACTGCCGAATGGGTCATTACAGAAAGGGGAATCATCATGTTCAACAAGCGCCTGCTGGCCACGGCCGTCACCTTCGGCTCGGCCATCGCCATCACCGCCCCGGCTCTGGCCGACGATGGCTTCGGTGACTACCGCGACCGCTTCGAGCCGCTGCCACATCTGCCGCCGATCCCGGCGAACAACTCGCTTACCCCCGAGAAGGTCGAGCTGGGCAATATGCTGTTCTTCGAGCCGCGCATCTCCTCCAGCGGCGTGATCAGCTGCGCCACCTGCCATAACCCGGCGCTGGGCTGGAGCGACCGCATCCCACGGGCCACCGGCCACGACGGCCAGATCGGTGAACGCAACACCCCCACGGTGCTGAACTCGGGCTTCCTGGGCTCGCAGTTCTGGGATGGCCGCGAGCCGGACCTGGAGGGCCAGGCGCTCGGTCCCATCGAGGCCGACGTGGAGATGGCCATGGACCTGGATCAGGCCCTGGAGCGCCTGGAGGGCTTCGATGTCTACCAGCAGAAGTTCGCGGAGGCCTTCCCGGACGATGAGGATCCGATCAACGCCGATAATCTGGCGCATGCCATCGCCAGCTTCGAGCGCACCCTCAACACCCCCGACTCGCCCTTCGACCGTTACCTGCACGGCGACCTGGACGCCCTGAGCGACCAGCAGAAAGACGGTATGGTGGCCTTCGTGGACAACGGCTGCATCGCCTGCCACCGCGGCCCAGCGCTGACCGACAGCCAGTTCCACCGCATCCAGGTACCCGGCTCCACCGACGTCGGCCGCTTCGACGTCACCGGCGAGGAGAGCGATCGTCACCGCTTCCGCACACCGACCCTGCGCAACGTCGCGGTCACCTACCCCTACATGAACAACGGCGCCACCGAGACCCTCGAGGAGGCCGTGGCCATCATGGGCGAGGAGATGCTGGGTCGCGAATTCGAGGAGCAGACCATCGCCGACATCACCGCCTTCCTGCACAGCCTGACCGGCGAGCAGCCGGACTACGACGTGCCTGCCCTGCCGTGACCCTCGCGCCGGGCCCTCACGGCCCGGCCCTTCACAGGCACGCAATGCAACGCGGCCCCGAGGAGCTATCCCGGGGCCGCATAGTGTTTTGCCACTGGGTCATGACGAACGTGCGAGACCGCGCCTACGCCTCGGCCAGCAGGCGGCGCAGCTCGTCGCGGCGACCCTCGTCGACGAAGGCCGCCTCGATGGCGTTGCCGGCCAGGCGGCGGAAGGTGGCCTCGTTCCAGTCGAAGGCGCGCTGGCAGGCGAGGAAGTTGTCCAGCATGCCGCCGCCGAAGTAGGCGGGATCGTCGGAGTTGAGGGTGACATTGAGCCCCTCGGCGAGCAGGCGCGGCAGCGGGTGATCCTCGAGGCGCTCGACCACCTTGAGACGCACATTGGAGAGCGGGCAGACGGTGAGTACCGTCTGTTCGTCACGCAGCCGGGCGACCAGCTCGGGATCCTCCAGGCAGCGCACCCCGTGATCGATGCGACACACGCCGAGGTGGTCCAGCGCCCCGCGGATATAGGCCGGCGGCCCCTCCTCGCCGGCGTGGGCCACCCGCGGGATGCCCAGGCACCGGGCACGCTCGAACACCTCGGCGAACTTCTCCGGGGTTGCCCCTCTCGGCGCTGTCCAGCCCCACGGCGTCGAGCATCTCCCAGTAGGGCGCGGCCGCCTCCAGCACCTTCATCGCCTCCTCGGCATCGCGGTCACGCAAGAAGGCCATGATCAGGGCGGTGGAGAGCCCCAGCTCGCGGGCCGCCTCGCGCCGCGCCAGGGAGAGCCCCTCCACCACCACCTGAAGCTCGATCCCGCGTGCCAGGTGCGCCTGGGGGTCGAAGTGCATCTCCACGTGGACCACCCCCTCGGCATGGGCGCGCCGGAAGTAGTCCATCGCCAGGTCATGGAAGTCCTGGGCGGTGTGCAGCACGCTCATGCCCTGATAGTAGAGGTCGAGGAAGGACTGCAGGTCCGAGAAGTCGTAGGCGGCGCGCACCTCCTCCACCGTGGCATAAGGCAGCGCGACCCCGTTGCGCTCGGCCAGGGCGAACATCAGCTCGGGCTCCAGCGAGCCCTCGATGTGCAGGTGCAGTTCGGCCTTGGGCAGGCGGGTCAGGAAGTCACGCATGGCTCGTCTCGCTCTCCTCGGGTCCTTTCACCCTATCCTGATGGAAAGCGTGTCAAGGCGCAAAGCCCCGGCCGTCAACGCCTCAGGGCAGCCGGCGCAGGGTCTCGGCCAGCGCCTCGCGACGCCGCTCTCGCTCCGCCTCGGCGCGCTGGCGCTGATCCTCCAGCTCGGCAATGCGCTCCTCCTGGGCCTCGAGGTCGGCCAGGTAGCGCTGGCCGAGCTCGTTGTCGGTACCCACCGCCGCCAGGTTGTCGCGGATGCGTGCCTGGCCCTCTCCGGCACGGCCCAGGCCCTGCTCGATACGCTCGAGTTCACGCTCCACCTCGGCCAGTGCGCGGCGCCGCTCCAGCACCGCCTCCAGCTGCGCGGCGGTATCACCCTCGGCGCTGTCGCGCCACTCCACCAGCTGCGCCACTCCGGCATCCACCAGGGCCACGCTCTGGCGGCGGGTCAGCGTCTCGAGCGCCTCCACCTCGCCGCTCTCGCCGGCGGCCAGGGTCAGTGCCAGGCGGCGATGGTTCGGCGTACTCTCGACCAGGGCGTCGGAGGCGAACTCCCACCCCTCGCGGCGAGGATGCTCGATCAGCACCTCACGGCTCTCGCGGGCGTCGTTTTCCACGGCATAGCGGGTCAGGCGCCGGGACTGGTGGGTGACGCGCAGCGCACCGTCGACGATCACCATCCGCTCGAGGCGCTCCTCGGGGCGGGTGCTCTCCACCACCCGCACCTGCCGGTCGGCAGCGAAGCTGGCCAGGCGCGATTCACCGGCCGGGATGCCGGGCAGGTTGACGTCCCCGACGTGGCCGACCCGCGCCTCGTAGACGGTCACCAGGCCCGGCGGCAGCCAGGCATCGGTGGTGTTCTCCAGGCGAACCGCGGCCACCGGATGGCGCTCGCCGCGCTCGGGCTGGTAGAGCGACACGCGCCGAGCGGGCACCTCGGCGTCGATATAGGGCAGCGACAGGGTGCGCCCCGCGGCGAGATCGACCGCGTCGGGCAGCCGCCAGGTGGCGGCCGTCGCGCTCTCGACCACCTCGGGACGCGATGCCGGAGCCGCCGGCGCCGCCACGCTGCGGCTTACTGCCGCGTCACCATAGGCCATCATGGATTCGGCCTTGGCCCCGCCCAGAGCGTCCATGGCGCCCTCGTCGGGCCTCACCGGCGCGGTGGCATCGGCACTCACCGGCACCTCCGGCCGGGTCGGCCAGTAACGCTCCAGCAGGCGCTGGGTCAGGGTCACCGGGGCGCCGCTGGAGAGGGTCAGGGCGACGTCGTCCCAGTCGCTGCCGCTGGCGTTCTCGACCACCGACCAGGCCTGCAGACGCGCGGCGTCGTCGGCCTCGAGCAGCAGCCGGTAGGCACTCTTCCACACCGGGGCGGCCACCACATAGGTCAGCGACACCTCGCGCTCGCCCTCGCCATCGAGCTCGATGGCGATGCGGCGCATCTCCTCGGTACGTGCTCGACCGCTGACCTCGGCAGCCTCGCCGAGGCGTTCACGCAGGGCGCTATCCAGTACCTCCAGCCGCGCATCATCACCCAGGCGCAGCGTCGCCACGCCACCCTCGGCATCGAGCAGCGACAGGGTGTGTACGCGGCGCCCCTCCGCGTCGGGTTCGCTCTCCGCCACCCCCAGCAGCAGCCCCTCGAGGCGTTGACCACCGGAGCTGACCCGCACCTCCACGCCCTGCAGGGTCGCGGCCAGGCGGGCCACCGAACCCAGGTCATCGGGGCCGAAGGGCAACCGACGGAAGGTCTCCTCGAGGGTCGCCAGGCCGTCGAGGCTGAGGCCCCGGATGCGGCCACCGGGATCCTGGACGATCAGGCTCTTGAGTACATCGTTGACCTGCTCGAGGGGCACCTCCAGGTAGAGGGTCCCATCGCCGTCCAGGCGAGCGCTGCGCTGCACCTCGGCCAGGCCACCGGAGGAGAGGGTCACCGCCTCCACAGGCAGCTCCTCGGCCAGGGCCGAGCCCAGCGGCCACACGGTGGCCAGGGCGGCGGCGATGTGAAGCATGGAGTGGCGGCGGTCCCGCCGGTGGGCTGCATCCCTGACAAGCATGGTCGACTCCTTGAGTAGGCCGATTCGAAAAAAACTGGTTCAGGTATAGCCTGCCAGTCGTCCTTCGACCAGCGTCAGGCGCCGATCGATCCCCGGCGGGTCGAAGGCCCCGTCATCCAGCTGGTGCACCAGGAAGATCACGCTGCGTCCCGCCAGCCAGGCATCCAGGCGCGGCTTGAGGCGTGCCACGCTGCCGGCGTCCAGCCCAGCGAAGGGTTCGTCGAGCAGCACCAGGCCGGGGTCCAGCAGGTGCAGACGCGCCAGGGCGAGGCGCCGCGCCTGGCCGCCGGAGAGGCGCCGGCCACCCTCTCCCACCCGGGTGGCGAGCCCTTCGGGAAGCGCTTGCGCCCAGGTGGCCAGCTCGACCCAGGCCAGCGCCGACCACAGCTCGCCCTCCCCCGCATCGGGCCTGGCCAGGCGCAGGTTGGCGGCCAGGCTGTCATCGATCAGGTCGATGCGCTGGGTCAGTGCCGCCACGCGGCGACGCAGCTCGGCCTCGGGCCAGGCCGGAAGCGCCACCCCGCCCAGTCGGATCTCGCCGTCGGAGGGCTCGAGCTGGCGCAGCAGCAGCGACGCCACGCTCGACTTGCCCGCCCCCGAGGCACCGCACAGCGCCAGCCTTTCGCCCGGGGCCAGGCGCAGAGACACCTGCTCCAGGGCGGGCAGCGGCGCGCCGGGGTAGCGCAGCGATACAGCCTCAAGTTCTGCCGAGAGGCCCCCGGGAGGTGGCGTCTCATCAGCCGCCGCCTCGGTCCTGCCCGCGGCCTGGCGCAGGCCGTTGAGCCTTGCCGCCGCGCCGCGGGTGGCCCCCAGCCAGGTGAAGGCGGCAGGAAGGCCGGCCAGCGCCTCGCTCATGGCCAGCACCGCCAGGGGCATCATCACCGCCAGGGGGCCCGAGAGTGCACCGGCCTGCCAGGCCATGGCGGCGAGCCACAGCGCCGCGAGCGCCGCCGCCCCGACCAGCAGGGCCGACAGGGCATTGCCCAGCGCCACCAGGGTGCCGAGCCGATGCTGGTCCCGGTAGAGCCCGGCCTCCAGGGCCTCGAGGCGGCGACGCTGAGCGTCCAGGGCCCCGTAGGCCTCGAGCTCCGCCAGCCCCTGCAGTTGCTCCACGAGGCGCCCTCTCAGCGCCTCGCGGTCCTCGACCTGGCGCCGGCTGGCGGCCATGCCCAGGCGTGCCTGGCCGATCACCAGCCAGGCCCAGCCGACCAGCAGCAGCCCGCCGGCGGCGAGTCCCGCCGCCGGCGCCCACAGGGCGAGGAAGCCTGCCAGGCCGAGGATCGCCAGCAACGCCACCGCGGCGGGTGCCAGCAGGCGCAGGAAGAGGCTGTCCAGGGCGTCGATATCGGCGGTCAGCCGGTTGAGCCAGTCGCTGGCACGACGCTGCGCCAGGACGTGGGCGTCTAGGCCGGCGACCACGCCGAACAGTCGCCCACGCAGGTCGGCGAGCAGGCGCAGCACCGTGTCATGGTTGTAGAGCCGCTCCAGGTAGCGGGCCACGGTGCGGGTCACCGCAAAGGTGCGGATGCCGCCCCCCGGCAGGTAGACATCCAGGCGCGCCGCCACGCCTGCGGCCAGCAGTATCCCGGTGAGACCGGTGGCAGTGATGAACCAGCCGGACAGCGCCAGCAGGCCGATGGCGGAGACCAGGGTCAACGCCATCAACCCCGCCCCGCCGGCCAGCCGCCCGCGGTGGCGGGCCAGCATGGCGAGCCAGGGGGCAAACTCGGCCAGCAGGCCTCGGAAACCCTCGCCGGGTCGACTCATGGCAATGCTCCTGCGTCTGCATCCAGTGCCAGGTGCCGGTCGGCCAGCGCCATCAGCGCCGGATGGTGGGTTGCGATGACCAGGCAGCGGCCCTGCTCGGCGAGCTCGCCCAGCGCGCTGATGACCCGCGCCTCGGTCTCGGTGTCGAGACTCGCCAGTGGGCTCGTCGAGCAGCACCAGCGGGGCGTCGGACAGGAAGATCCTGGCCAGTGCCAGGCGCTGGGCCTGCCCGCCGGAGAGCCCGGCGCCGCGCTCCCCACGACAGTGGCCAGGCCTTCCGGCAGGCGTGCCAGCAACTCGCCCAGGCCGGCATGCTGCAGCGCCGCGACAAGGTTTGCGTCATCGGCCTCGGGCGCGGCCAGGCGCAAGTTGTCGGCCAGGCTGCCCTGCACCAGCAGCGGGCGCTGGTCCATCCAGGCAAAGGTCAGGCCCGGGGCCGTCCGCCGCACGCCCTCGTCCGGCCCCAAAAAGCCGGCAAGCAGCTGCAGTAGCGTGGACTTCCCCCCGCCCGAGGGAGCGGTGACCGTCACCACCTCGCCGGGCACCAGCGTCAGGTCCAGGGGCCCCAGCACACGGCCGCGCCCGGGGTAGTCGACGCAGGCACCCTCGAGGCGCACCAGCTCGCCCGCCGGCGCCGGATCGGTCTCCTCGGACACGCCACGCAGCGCCTCCACATCGGCGTCGAGCAGCGCCACCAGGCCATCGGCCGCCCCCAGGGCCGCGGCACGGTCGTGATAGTGCTGGGAGAGCACGCGCAACGGCTGGAAGAACTCCGGGGCGAGCAGCAGCACCAGCAGGCCGCTGTAGAGGGTCAGCTCGGACGAGGGGCCATAGCCGATATAGCCGAGCAGGCCGAAGCCGACATAGATCGCCACCACGGCAATGGCCACCGAGGCGAAGAACTCCAGCACCGCCGAGGAGAGGAAGGCCACGCGCAGGGTACGCAGGCTGCGCCGGCGATAGTCATCGGCGGCGGCATGGACCTCGTCGGTCGCCTCCCGGGTGCGACCGAAGAGCTGCAGGGTGCTGACCGCCCGGACCCGGTCGATGAAGTGGCCGGAGAGCCGCGATACCGCCTCGAACTGCTCACGATTGAGGCGCTCGGCGCCCATGCCCACCAGGGCCATGAACAGGGGGATCAGCGGTGCCGAGAGCACCAGGAAGAGTGCCGCCAGCCAGTCGAGCCAGGCGACGGCAGTGAGCACCAGCAGCGGCTGGATGATCGCGAGGAGCCGCTGGGGTCGATAGCGCGCCACATAGCCGTCCAGTGCCTCCACCTGCTCGACCAGCTGGCTGGCCAGGGACGCCGAGTGGCGCGAGGCAAGCCCCGCCGGCCCCAGGCGCGCCAGGTGATCGAGCAGTTCGGCACGTACCCGATGACGCAGGGCCAGGCTGGCGGCGACTCCCAGGCGCTCCTGGGCGAACAACGCCAGGCTGCGGCCCCCAGCAGCCCCAGCATGCCCAGCATCAGGGGAGCCAGGTCGACGACCGGCACCTCGGCGACAAGCAGTTCGCTGACGAAGCGGGCGAGCAGCGCCAGCTGCCCGAGGGTCGCCAGAGTGGCGGCCATCCCGGCGGTGACCGCCAGGCCGAGGCGAACACGCTCGGCGGCGGCATGCAGCAGGCCAGCCACCGGGACGCCCGCCCGGTGGCATTGCGGCGATTCGCCACCGCCTAGTGGTAGCCGTCGCCGGGACGGACCTTGCCGCGGAACACCCAGTAGGTCCAGGCGGTGTAGGCCAGGACGATGGGGATCACGAAGAGCACCCCGATCAGCAGGAAGAGCTGCGACTCGGGCGCCGAGGCGGCATCCCAGATCGTGTAGTTGGGGGGCACGATCACCGGCCACTTGCTGGCCACCAGGCCCAGGTAGGTGAAGATGAACAGGCCCAGGGTGGCGATGAACGGCTGGCCCTCCTGGCGGCGGTAGACCGCCATCAGCAGCCAGGCGGCACAGGCCAGTGCCAGGGTCGGCAGCACCCAGATGAGGTGGATATGGTTGAACCAGCGCTGGAATACCGCGGGGTCAACCAGCGGCGTCCAGAAGCTGATCATGGCGAAGGCGGAGAGCACCGCCAGCAGCAGGGTCGGGGTGATGCGATAGGCCCAGCGCTGCACCTCGCCTTCCGACTTGAGGATCAGCCAGGTGGCACCGAGCAGTGCATAGCCCGTCATCAGGCTGATGCCGGTGAGCACCGCGAAGGGGGTCAGCCAGTCCAGGGCACCGCCGACGAACACGAAGTCCTCCACCGGGAAGCCCTCGATATAGGCGCCCACCACGGCCCCCTGGGCGAAGGCGGCCACCGCGGAACCCCAGCAGAAGGCGCGGTTCCACCACACCCGGTTGCGCCGCGACTTGAAGCGGAACTCGAAGGCGATGCCGCGAAAGATCAGCCCGGCCAGCATCAGGAAGACCCCGATATAGAGCGCCGGCAGGTAGACCGAGTAGACCAGCGGGAAGGCGCCCAGCAGGCCGGCTCCGCCCAGCACCAGCCAGGTCTCGTTGCCGTCCCACACCGGGGCCACGGAGTTCATCATCACGTCCCGGGCCTCCTCGTTCGGCGCGAAGGGGTAGAGGATGCCGAGGCCGAGGTCGAAGCCATCCATGAGCACATACATGATCACGCCGAAGCCGATGATCAGCGCCCAGATCACGGAGAGGTCGAAGGATTCCATGTCACTGCCTCCAGGTCGGTGCCGCATCGTCGTCGAAGCGGGCGTTGGCTGCCGAGAAGGGACGCTTGGCGTGGTGGGCCTCGCCGGAATCATCCCCCGATTCGGGCAACATGCCCTGGCGTACCACGCGGGTCAGGTAATAGAGGCCGCAGGCGAACACCACGGCGTAGACCGCCATGTAGCCGGTCAGGGTGAACAGCGCCATCCCGCCGGTCAGCGACGGAGTCACGCCCTCGGCATGGGTCATGACACCGTAGACCAGCCAGGGTGCGCGTCCGGTCTCGGTCACAAACCAGCCGGCCAGCACCGCGACGAAGGGCGTCACGCTCATCACGCGCAGCGTCTGCAGGAAACCGCGATGCCGATAGACGCGGCCTCCGCGGCGCAGCCACAGACCAACCAGGGCGACACCGATCATCAGGAAGCCCAGCCCAACCATGACCCGGAAGGACCAGAACACCAGCCACACCGGCGGCTGCTCATCCACGGGCGCCTCGCTGATACCCGGCACCACGCCGTCGGCATGGTGGGTCAGGATCAGGCTGGCCAGGCTGGGGATGCCGATCTCGAAGAGATTCTCCTGGGCCGCCTGGTCCGGCCAGGCGGCCAGCAGCGGCACGTTGGACTGGGTCTCCCAGTTGCCCTCCATGGCGGCCACCTTGGTGGGCTGGTGCTCCAGGGTATTGAGGCCATGGAAGTCGCCGATCACCGCCTGGGCGGGGGTCAGCACCAGCAGCAGCCACAGGCACATGGAGAGCGCCCGGCGGTTGGCCTCGACGTCACGGCCGATCAACAGGTACCAGGCGCTGACACCCGCCACCACGAAGCCACCGGTGACGAACGACGCCATCACCTTGTGGGAGAAGCGCCACGGGAAGGAGGGATTGAAGATCGCCGCCGCCCAGTCGGTGATATGGAAGCGGCCATCGATCAGCTCGGCACCGGCCGGGGTCTGCATCCAGCTGTTGGCGGAGAGGATCCAGAACGAGGAGATGAAGGTGCCCAGCGCCACCATGATCGAGGCGAACAGGTGCACCCCCTGGGGCACCTTGCCACGGCCGAACAGCAGCACCCCGAGGAAAGCCGCCTCCAGGAAGAAGGCCGTGACCACCTCATAGCTGAGCATCGGCCCCATGAAGTTGGCGGTGGCATAGGAGAAGTTGCTCCAGTTGGTGCCGAACTGGAAGGACATGACGATGCCCGACACCACCCCCATGCCGAACACCACGGCGAAGACCCGCGTCCAGAACAGCGCAAGGCGGTCCCAGGCGGGATTTTCGGTCTTGTAGAAGAGGCCGTTGAGCACGGCGATATAGGACGCCAGGCCGATGGTGAACACCGGGAAGATGGCGTGGAAGGAGACCACGAAGGCGAATTGCAATCGCGACAGCAGGAGAGGATCCAGTTCCATGACGCTTGCCTCGTTACGCAGGTAACTCGAGAAGGTCGCAAGGGATGCGGATGCGCCGGTGGCGCATTGTGCCTCGGGAACCGACAGCCGCCGGTACCGTGACGCATTCCTCCTGGACACCAAGGGGACAGGCAAAGCCTAGCAGGCCCGAGAAAAATGAGGAGCGCTCCTTAAATAACCCGGACAGCTAAGCTTATTCCTTTCCCAAGATCAGCATACGCCTATTCGCCACTGAGCGGACAGCGCTGGCAACGCTTTCCGGGGTGTCTCGTTGTCGCAGCCTGCCTCAGCCGGCACCGCCGCTGACCACCAGGTTGACCATCCAGCCGGTGTAGGCGATGAACATCGACAGCAGCACCGCCCCTTCATAGCGGTTGATGCGTCCCTCGCGCCCCCGCCAGCCCATGGCGAACACCCCCAGCAGCACCGTCATGACGGTCATCAGGCTCCAGTCGCGCAGCAGCACCTCACTGCCCACCTCGATGGGAGCGATCACCGCCGCGAGGCCCACCACCCCCAGGGTATTGAAGAGGTTGGAGCCCACCACGTTGCCCAGCACGAGGTCGTGCTCACGACGACGCAGCGCGCTGATCGACGAGGCGAGCTCGGGCAGCGAGGTGCCCACCGCCACCACGGTCAGGCCGATGATCAGGTCGCTGACCCCGAAGCCCTGGGCGATGGCCACCGCCCCCCACACCAGGACGCGCGAGCTGATCACCAGTAGCACCAGGCCGACACCGGTCCAGATCAGGCCGACCTTCAGGCTCATGGGGTGGACCTGCAGGCTCTCCTCGGTCTCGGCGGCCAGCGGGTCCGCGCCCTCGCCACGAGCACGCCAGATGCTGACGCCCATGAAGGCGGCCAGCAGCACCAGCAGCAGCACCCCCTCGAGGCGACCGATCATGCCTCCCCACATCAGCAGTGCCGAGAGCAGAGTCACCGCCCCCAGCACCGGCAGTTCGCGACGCACCACCGAGGAGTGCACCGCCAGCGGTGAGACCAACGCCACCAGGCCGAGGATCAGGCCGATGTTGGCGATATTGGAGCCGTAGGCGTTGCCCAGCGCCAGGCCGGGATTGCCCTGCCCCGCCGCCAGCGCCGAGACCACCAGCTCCGGCGCCGAGGTGCCGAAGCCGAT
The DNA here is from genome assembly GCA_018401555.1 of Halomonas sp. Taxonomy (GTDB): domain Bacteria; phylum Pseudomonadota; class Gammaproteobacteria; order Pseudomonadales; family Halomonadaceae; genus Halomonas. The sequence goes on along the minus strand of JAGYKP010000104.1, from coordinate 97,523 downwards.
CACCAGCATGCCGATCAGCAACGGGGAGAGCCCCAGCCGAGCGGAGGTCGCCGCTGCACCATCGACGAAGCGCTCGGCGCTCCACACCAGCAGGACAAGGCCTGCCACTACCGCCACTGCGGGTAGGATCATCGTCTCGTTCCCGTTACATTCAGACTTGCATGTTGGAATATGGTAGTGCCTGCGGGGACGTGTCACACTTTCAACCAGCCCGCGGCCCGCGCAGTGTACGCCCGCGCCGGGTATCGCGTGAAGCCGAGACCCTGGAGAGACGACGCCCCTTGGCCAAGCCCCCCCTGCGCATCCCTAACCGCCTGACCTCCCCGCAGCTACTGCAGGGCGAGGCGCCGCGGGTCGAGCGCACACCACCGGAGAGTCGCGCACGCCGCCGCCTGCGTGCCTGCGAGGAGTGCGACTGGGTGGTGGCACTGCCGCCGCTGCGCCCCGGCGAGAAGGCCGACTGCCCGCGCTGCGGGCATACCCTGGTCAAGCGCCACTTCCGCCCCGCCCAGCGCAGCATGGCCCTGGCCCTGGCGGCCCTCATGGCGCTGGGGCTGGCGCTCGCCTTCCCCTTCCTCAGCTTCAGCGTGGGCGGTATCGGCAATCGCATCGAGCTGACCCAGACCGCCACCACCCTGATCGGCTTCCACCAGCCGGTGGTGGGCGGCGCCGTGATCATGACCATCGTGGTACTGCCGGCGGTCTACCTGGCCGGGGTGATCTGGCTGCAGCTGGGCCTGCTGCGCGACGATCCGCTGCCGGCCAGCCGCACCATCGCCCGGTCGCTTGCGCACCTCAACCCCTGGATGATGGCCGATGTCTTCATCATTGGCGCGCTGGTCAGCCTGATCAAGATTGCCGGGATGGCCGACATCGACCTCGGTGTGTCGTTCTGGTCATTCTGCGCCTTTGCCCTGCTGCTGCTGATGACCACCCAGTCGCTGGATGCCGACTGGATGTGGTTCTCCCTGGCCGGTGAACCCCGCGCCCCGGAGGGCACCCGCACCGGCGAGACCGCCGCACCCCAGCGACTCTCCAGCTGTCACACCTGCGGCCTGATCGGCCGCCTGGATGCCGACGGCCATGGCCGCTGAGACGCTGCGGCGAGGCGCTGCATGCCCGCCATCCGCAAAGCGTGCAACGGACCTGGGCACTGCTGGCCGGCGCCTCGATCATGTATATCCCGGCCAATGTCTATCCCATCATGACCACCACCAGCCTGGGTCAGAGCTCCCCCTCCACCATCGTCGGTGGGGTGGTGGAACTGATCCAGATGGGCTCCTGGCCGGTGGCCGTGATCATCTTCATCGCCAGCGTGATCGTGCCGGTGGGCAAGCTGGTGGCCCTGGCCTGGCTGTGCCTGGTGGTCCGCCGCAGCAGCGAGCTCAATGCGGCCACCCGCACCCGGCTCTACCGGCTCACCGAGTTCATCGGCCGCTGGTCGATGATCGATGTCTTCGTGGTCGCCATCCTGGTGGCGCTGATCCGCGCCGGCTCGCTGATGTCCATCGAACCGGGACCGGCCGCCCTGGCCTTCGGCGCCGTGGTGGTGATCACCATGGTGGCCGCCATGACCTTCGACCCGCGACTGCTCTGGGACAGCCCGCTGCCGCACAGCGAGCGAACGCGCCGCGCGCCCGCCCCCTGGACGACACCCGGAAGGAAACTCTGGATGAGTGAAGACGCACCGCGTCACGACGACGCCTCCGACACCCTCGACCGTGCCAGGGCCACGCCCCAGGCGCGATTCTCGCCGATCTGGATCGTGCCCATCGTGGCGCTGCTGATCGGTGCCTCGCGCTGGTCGTGACGACAGCTACCGCAGCCGCGGCCCGCAGATCACCCTGGCCATCGGCAACGCCGAGGGCATCGAGGCCGGCAGCACCCTGATCAAGACCCGCAACGTGGAGGTGGGCCGGGTCGAGCAGGTGCACCTCTCCGAGGACCTCTCCACGGCGGTAATCTCCGCGCGCATGGGCCCCGGCAACGAGGCGATGCTGGTCGAGGACAGCCAGTTCTGGGTGGTCAAGCCGCGCGTCGGCCGCGAGGGCATCAGCGGGCTGGGCACCGTGCTCTCCGGCGCCTATATCCAGCTTCAGCCAGGCGAGAGCGAGATCGAGTCCCGCGAGTTCGAGGTCAGCGACCAGCCCCCGGTCGCACCGGCCGGCGCCGCGGGCCTGCGCATCAACCTGATCAGCCAGCTGGGCAACTCGCTGCGCGTCGGCGACCCGGTCACCTACCAGGGCTACACCGTGGGCCGCGTCGAGGAGGCCACCTTCGACGCCACTACCCGTCGCATGCAGCATCGCGTGTTCATCGAGGCCCCCTACGACAGCCTGGTCACCGACAGTACCCGCTTCTGGTCGGCCAGCGGCATCGACCTACGCCTGGATTCCGAGGGCTTCCGGGTCAATGTCGAATCCTTCGAGGCGCTGCTCGGCGGCGGCGTCACCTTCGGCGTGCCCGAAGACCTGCCACTGGGCGGCACGGTGGAGGCCGACACCACCTTCAACCTCTACCCGGACGAGGACACCGCTCGCCAGGGTACCTTCAACCGCTACCTGGAGTTCGTGCTGCTGGTCGACGATTCGGTGCGCGGCCTCTCCAAAGGCGCTCCGGTGGAGTTTCGCGGGGTCCGCGTGGGCACCGTGGCCGCCGTGCCCTGGAACTTCACCGCCGAGCAGCCCAGCGGTCGCGGGGGCTTCGCCATCCCGGTGCTGATCCGCATCGAGCCCCAGCGCCTGGGCATCGAGAACCAGGAGGTCGACATCGACGAGTGGCGAGAGCGCTACGATGGCTTCTTCGAGCAGGGCCTGCGCGCCACCCTCAAGAGCGGCAACCTGCTGACCGGGGCGCTGTTCGTGGACCTCAACTTCCATCGCGACCTCGAAGACGACTACGCGCCGCTGACCTTCGCCGAACAGCGCGTCTTCCCCACCACCTCCGGCGGCTTCGCGCTGATCGAATCCCAGGTCACCGAGCTGCTGGGCAAGCTCAACGACCTGGAGGTGGAGCCGCTGCTCGAGGGCCTGGATCGCAACCTGGCCGCCTCCCAGGCAATGCTCGAGGAGGTGCGCAGCTCTCCACCTCGCTGCGCGAGGTCATCGAGGATCCCGGCACGCGACAGATGCCGGCCAACCTCAACGCCACCCTGACCGAGCTGCGCGGCACCCTGGAGGGCCTCTCGCCCGAATCCGCGGCCTACCAGGAGCTGGTCGGCGCCGTGGAGCGCCTGGAGCGGCTGATGCGCGACCTGCAGCCCGCTGGCTCGGACGCTCTCCGACAACCCACGCGCCCTGCTCTTCGACAGCCTCGATGCCGAGGACCCTCTGCCCCGCGCACCGCGCAACGACTGAGCACAAGGAGACCAGGCGATGAAAGCAAGACGATGGATCGGCGTTACCCTGATGGCGGTGCGCTGGGCGGCGCCCTGGGGCTGCAGCGCGTCCGGCACCCCGCCCAGCGCCACCCTGCCCGCGGCGCCGACCGCCAGCGCGGCTGGCGCCGAGGCGCGCCACCAGCTGCCGCTGGCGTCGCCGCGGCTCGCCCATTACCTGGATGTGGATGGCATCGTCATGCAGGTCGACGACATCACCCTGGTGGAGGCCCGTGGGCACCAGTGGGCCGAGGCCCTGGGCCGCCAGCTGCAGCGCGCCCTGCGCGACCGCCTGGCGAACCGCCTGCCCGATACGCGGGTCATGCTCGACGAGCCCGGGAGTCGCGAGGCCCAGGCGCTGCGCCTGGCGTTGGAGATCGACCGCTTCCAGGGTCGCCACGACGGCCTGGCGGTGATCGGCGGGCGCTTCCGGCTGTATGCTCCCGACGGGAGCCTGCTCGCCATGCACAGCCTGGACGTGGAGACCGTCCTTGCGGCCGACGGTTATCCGGCGCTGGTGCGCGCTCTGGGCCGTGGCTGGGACAGCGTGGCCGAGCGAGCTCGCCGCAGTCATTGAGCAGGAGCGCCCGCAGAGTAGCTGCGTCGCGGCCACCGATCTGGCATAATGGCGCTCGCGGCACATCAGCGAGTCCCTCCTGCCGCGCCCTGACCCCCGAATTTTATACGCCCCGGCCCGGGACTGGTCGCGCACAACTGCGTGGCACGGCCGAGGCGTTCTGCGGAGACCGCATGACCTTTTCCGAACTCGGCCTGCGTGCCGAACTGCTGAGTGCCGTCGAGGCACAAGGCTATACCACCCCGACCCCGATCCAGCTCAAGGCCATCCCCGCCGTGCTCAAGGGCGGCGACCTGCTGGCGAGTGCCCAGACCGGCACCGGCAAGACCGCCGGCTTCACCCTGCCGATGCTGCAGCGCCTGGCCGACGGCCCACGCCCGGCCAAGCGCCAGGTCCGTGCCCTGGTGCTGACGCCGACCCGCGAGCTGGCCGCCCAGGTGGGCGAGAGCGTCGCCGACTACGGCCGCCACCTGACCCTGAAGAGCCACGTGATCTTCGGCGGTGTCGGCCAGCAGCCCCAGGTGGATGCCATCCGTCCGGGCCTGGATGTACTGGTCGCCACTCCGGGGCGCCTGCTCGACCTGCAGCAGCAGAAGCACGTCGACCTGTCGAAGGTCGAGATCCTGGTGCTCGACGAAGCCGACCGCATGCTCGACATGGGCTTCATCCACGACATCAAGAAGATCCTGCGCGTACTGCCCGAGAAGCGTCAGAACCTGCTGTTCTCGGCGACCTTCTCCAACGAGATCCAGGCGCTGGCCGAACAAGCTGCTCGACGACCCCGAGATGATCGAGGTCGCCCGCCGCAACACCACCGCCGAGCTCGTCGACCAGGCGATCTATCGCGTCGACCGCGAGAAGAAGCGCGACCTGCTGGCTCACCTGATCCAGCAGCACGACTGGCACCAGGTGCTGGTCTTCACGCGTACCAAGCACGGCGCCAACCGCCTGGCCGAACAACTCTCCAAGCAGGAGATTCCGGCCATGGCGATCCATGGCAACAAGAGCCAGTCGGCACGCACCAAGGCGCTGGCCGCCTTCAAGACCGGTGACCTGCAGGTGCTGGTGGCCACCGATATCGCCGCCCGCGGCCTGGATATCGAGGAGCTGCCCCACGTGGTCAACTTCGAGCTGCCCAACGTCGCCGAGGACTATGTGCACCGCATCGGCCGCACCGGCCGTGCTGGCAGCGAAGGCCAGGCGGTCTCGCTGGTCTGCGTCGACGAGCACGGGCTGCTCAAGGGCATCGAGCGGCTGATCAAGCGCGACCTGGAGAAGCGCATCGAGCCCGGCTTCGAGCCCGACCCCAATGCCAAGCCCGAACCCATCGAGAACGGCCGCAATCGTCGCGGCGGTGGCGGTGGACGCGGCGGCAATGGCCAGAAGCGCGGCGACGCCGGCCAGGATCGAGGGCAGGGGCAGCGCCGCGGCGCCGAACAGCCACCGCCACTCGGCGTCGTCGGCGCGGTGGTGGCGGTGGTAGCGGCGGTGGTCGCCAGCAGGCCTGACGCCAGACTGGCAGACAGCATCGCAATATGCGAATGTAGCTCGTTTCCTCCACCAAGCGTCACGCCACCATGCTGAAACGACTCTTCGGCAAGCAACCCATCGAGGTCTGGGTCATCAAGCAGGTCGACAGCGACCTGCTTCACCTGTGCGGGCGCGCCACCCTGCCCGCCAAACCCAGCCGCAAGGCGGTGCTGGCGGCGCTGGCCGAATCCGGAACCGGGTACCAGGGCCCCGTCACCATGCTGGCGGGCGGAGCCGTGCTCAATGCGCAGCTCTTCCAGGTCCTGGTGCCGATCGACGAGCTGCAGCTGCTGCCCGATGGCCAGGCCCGCTGGCGGAGGCGCGACTGGCAGCTCGCCCAGGTTCCCCAGCGCTGCTGGACCTTCCAGGGCCGCCTGGTGGCCAGGCAGGACCCTCTGGGCGGTACCGGCGCCCTGGTCAGCGCCGAGGATGTCTCCGGCATCCGCCGCCAGGCGGAGCAGGAGGCGCCCCGGCGGCCGGGCGAGGTGGTCTTTCGCCCCGAGAACCGCACCGAGGATCACCCGCTGATCGCCTCCCGTGATGAGGGGACGCAGCGTGCCCCACGACCCAAGCCCGGATGGGAGCGCCGCCACGATGATGGCTGAGCGTACGCCTAAGGCCAGCCTGGCCCTGTTCATTGCCCTGATGGTGCTGGTGGGACTCAACCTGCGCCCCGCCCTTTCCTCCCTGGCCCCGGTACTGACCCGGATCCAGCAGGATACCGGGCTCTCGCCCCTCGCCATCGGCGCCCTTACCACCCTTCCCGTGCTCTGCCTGGGGCTGTTCGCCCCTCTGGCCCCCTGGCTGGCCAAACGCCTCGGGCCCGAGCGGGCCCTGGCCGCCGGCCTGATGCTGCTGGCCGCCGGCCTGCTGCTGCGCGGCGTGCCGCTGATCGCCCCATGTTCATCGGCACTTGATGGTCGGCGCTGCCATCGGCGTGGCCGGCACCCTGCTGCCGGCACTGGTCAAGCGCGAGCTCCCCGCCGGGGCCGACCTGATGACCGGTGTCTACACCATGGCGCTGTGCCCTGGGGGCGCCCTGGGGGCGGGGCTGAGCATTCCCCTGGCCGACTGGCTGGGTGCCTGGCATCTGGGGCTGGCCGGCTGGTCGGTGCTGGCACTGATCGCCCTGCTGGCCTGGCTGGCGCTGGCTCCCCGCCGCGACGAGACGGCGCTGCCCGGGGGCGGCGGCTCGATGCCTCGGTGCTGGGCCCAGCCCCTGGCCCTGGCAGGTCATGCTGCTGATGGGGCTGCAGTCGTCGCTGGCCTATATCGTCTTCGGCTGGCTGCCCACCCTGCTGGTGGCCACGCGGCTACACGCGAGGCCGAGGCGGGCTGGATGATGGGGGCCTCGGTGATGGTGCAGCTGCCCGCCGCCCTCGCCGCGCCCTGGCTGGCGCGCCTGGGTCGGGACCAGCGACCCGCCCTGCTCTGCGTGCTGACGTTCAGCGCCACGGGATTCTGGCTGCTGCTCCAGGCCGCGCCCTCGCTGCGCTGGCTCGGCGTGATCCTCCTCGGCCTGGGCCAGGGGGGCAGTTTCAGCCTGGCGCTGACGCTGATCGTGCTGCGTACCGGCAACTCGCGCCTGGCCGGCAAGCTCTCCGGGCTAGCCCAGGGCGGTGGCTACAGCCTGGCCGCCATGGGTCCGCTGGGAGTTGGCGTGATGCTCCAGTTCGACCTGGGCCTTGCCGCCATCACCAGCGTACTGCTGGCCATCTGCGCGCTCTCCGCCGGCTTCGCGCTGTTTGCCGGACGCAATCGACGCCTGGAGATCGACGACAGCGGGCAGGTGGTGACCCGCTAGCGCCTCGCTCCCCCTGCCTCGGGTCAATGCCGAAATGCCGCCCACCACTAGACTGTGGGCAGTGCATCGCCAGGAGGGCCGGCAATGGATGACGGCAAGGAGATCGCCCTGGAGGCCCGCGGGCTGGTCACCCAGGTGCTGGAAGGCCTGGAGGTCGGGGACCGCGTGATCGTGCACCCCGGGAGCGGGTCGAGGATGGCATCCGCTGCGCAGTCGCACCATGACAGCCGATGGGCTGGCAGCGTGGGGCTGTGACGCCACGACCACCGCGTATCATTGGGCGCTGCCATCGCCCTGGAGCCGCCCATGACCGCCCTCACTCCCGCCCCTGTTCGTCCCCTGCTGGTGATCTACACCGGCGGCACCCTGGGCATGCGCGAGACGCCCGAGGGGCTGGCACCGGGCAGCGATATCGCGGAGCGCCTCGCGCACGCCCTGGAGCAGCTGCCACCGGGGTCTGGTGCAGGTTTGCCAGCCTACCGACTGCTCGCCTTCGACGCGCCCATCGACTCCAGCGCCGCCACTCCCCGCGACTGGTCACGGCTGGCCGGGATGATCGCCGCTCGCTACCGCGACCACGCCGGCATCGTGGTGCCCCACGGCACCGACACCCTGGCCTGGAGCGCCGCGAGCCTCGCCTATCAGCTGCAGGGCATCGACCGCCCGGTGGTGCTCACCGGCGCCATGCAGCCCCTGGAAGCGCCGGGCAGCGACGCCGCGGAGAACGTGGCCCTGGCGCTGCGCTTCGCCGCCAACCCGGCGCTCCAGGAGGTCGCCATCGCCTTCGACGGCAGGCTGCTGCGCGGCGTGCGCGGCCGCAAGTGGCATACCCGCGACGCGGCGGCCTTCACCAGCCCCAACTATCCGCTGCTCGGCGAGCGGGTCGGCAACGATGCGGTGATCTATCCGGGACGCGGCCTGCAGCGACAGCAGCGCGGCGCGCCACGTTTCGAGCTGCCCGACTACGCTCCCCTGTGCGATGGCGGTGTAGCCCGGATCGCCCTATGGCCAGGCATTACCTCCCGCCAGCTGGCGGCGTGGCTGGACGACTCGCACCTCAAGGGGGCCCTGCTCGAAGTATGGGGCGGTGGCAATATTCCCGAGGACCCGGCCCTGCTGGGGGTCCTGGCCAGGGCCAGCGGCGAAGGCAAGCTGCTGGTCGCCATCAGCCAGTGCCCGCATGGCGCCATCAGTCCCGGCGACTACGCCGCCGGCCAGGGTCTCAAGGCGGCCGGGGTGATCTCGGGGGATGCCATGACGCCCGAGGCGGCCTTGACCAAGCTGGTCCATCTGCTCGCCCAGCCGCTTGCCGATGCCGAGCGGCGGCGCCGCTTCCTCACGCCCCTGGTGGGCGAGCGAATGTAAGGAAAGCCAAACGTTGACGCCGGTCAGGCAAGGGTCGCGCCAAGCGGCTATGGTGGGAGGGGCATTCCCCGCGGTCGCCGCTCAGGCACCGCCCCTGGCCAACGCAAGGAGCGCCGTCATGGAACACCCCGACCATCCCTTCACCGAACTCTTCGAGCAGCTTGGGCTCGCCTCAGACCCTGAGGCGATCAAGCGCTTCATCGATCGTCATGCCCCGATCCCCGAGGACATCGCCCTGCCCGACGCCCCCTGCTGGAACGAGGGCCAGGCGGAGTTCCTGCGCGAAGCGATCGAGGAGGATGCCGACTGGGCCGAGGTGGTCGACCACCTCAACACCTCGCTGCGCAAGGGCTGACCGCCCACCAGGCCCTCGGCAGGAATGCAACGAGCCCGCCCCTTTTCGAGGGGCGGGCTCGCTGTTGTCTCGGCTTACGGCCAGGCCGGGTCTCTAGTAGAGCACGTCGCGGATCACCCGATAGATGACCTCGTTGGCGGCGTCGACGAGGATCGCATCGGGGCCGACGCGGCGCCACTCGTAGCCCTCGTAGCGCGGCAGGTCGCGCAGGGCACGCTCGTCGAAACGCTTGGCGATCCCCGGAGGCAGCGGCTTGCCACGCTCGAGGTTCATGCGAATGCCGGGCGGCAGACCCGCGCGCTTCATCCTCGCGGACCCAGTCGCGGCGCTCGCCGAAGAGGCGACGCAGGTCACGCTCGTCGATGATCGGCCTGTCGCGATCGCGATAGTCGCGGCGGTCATCGTAATCGCGGCGTTCGCCGTAGTCCCTACGGTCATCGCGATCGCGACGCTTGTCGTAGTCGCGACGCTCGCGGTCACGATAGTCATCATCACGACGCTCGCGGTAGCTCTCCTCACGACGCTCGCGAGTTTCACGGGTCTCCTGCTGCTGTTTCTGCTTCTGCTGGCCAGGAGGGGCCTTGCGCTGTTCCTGCCCCTGGCCCTGGCCACGGCCACGGCCGGGATTGTCGGCAGGCTGGGCCAGCGCCGGGCCGGCTGCCAGCAGCAGTGCCAAGCCGGATGCGGCCAGGGTCGTGCGCAGATCGATTCGCTTGCTCATGAGAACCTCCGGTTCCATGTGTGGATGACCCTAGCCTAGTCCCCAATCATGCAGCCGGCATGGATTCTGCTGTCGCCACCCAGCGACAGAACCAGACAGAAGGCCCGTAGCGGGGTCAGCCGAGGTCCCGCATCAGCAGCGCGAACTCGATGCGCTCAGGCGCGATGGCCTCGCCGGGCACCGGGATGCGCACCACATGGCCGGAACCGGGGGCGGCGCCCACGGACTCTCCGCGGCGATTCTCGATATGCTCGAGGACGAAGCGGCGATTGCCGCCGGGCAGCATCAGCTCCATGCCGTCGCCCACCTCGAAGCGGTTCTTGACGTCGATCTCCAGCACGCCGCGGTCGGGGTCGTAGCCGATCACCTCGCCCACGAACTGCTGGTGCACCCCCACCGAGTTGCCGCGCTCGTAGTTCTGGTACTCGTCGTGGACATGACGGCGATAGAAGCCCTCGGTATAGCCGCGGTTGGCCAGGTTGTCGAGCTCGTCCATCAGGCGCATGTCGAAGGGGCGGCCGGCCACGGCGTCGTCGATGGCGCGGCGATAGACCTGGGCGGTGCGCGCCACATAGTAGTGGGACTTGGTGCGCCCCTCGATCTTGAGTGAGGTGACGCCCATCTCGGTGAGCTCTCGGCACGTGCTGGACGGCACGCAGGTCCTTGGAGTTCATGATGTAGGTGCCGTGCTCGTCCTCGAAGATCGGCATCAGCTCGCCGGGACGGGTGGCATCCTCGATCAGCGCCGAGAGCTCGTCCTGCCCCTCCACGCCGCCGGCGGTGGCGGTGCTGTGGCGCGTGCTGCCGCCGCCGGAGGCGATCAGTCCACCCTGCGCGCCTCCCTCTCCCGGGGTCCACAGGCCGCTGGCGGAATGCGCCGCGGCGGAGTTGGCCGGGACCAGGTCGCCGGTCTCGTCATGGGCCGCGGCCACGGTGTTGTACTGCCAGCGGCAGGCGTTGGTACAGGTGCCCTGGTTGGGGTCACGATGGTTGAAGTAGCCCGACAGCAGGCAGCGCCCGGAGTAGGCGATGCACAGCGCACCGTGGACGAAGGTCTCGATCTCGAGGTCGGGACACTCGGCACGGATCTCGGCGATCTCTTCAAGCGACAGCTCACGCGAGAGGATGATGCGGCTGATGCCCTGCTGTTGCCAGAAACGGGCCGCCGCCCAGTTGACCACGTTGGACTGCACCGAGAGGTGGATCACCTGCTCGGGCCAGCGCTCGCGGATCATCATGATCAGACCCGGGTCGGACATGATCAGCGCATCCGGGCCGGCCTCGATCACCGGTTCCATGTCGCGCAGGTAGGTCTTGAGCTTGCTGTTGTGCGGCGCGATGTTCGAGGCCACATAGAACTGCTTGCCCCGCTCGTGGGCGTAGGCGATGCCCTTGTGCAGGTTGTCGATCTTGAAATCGTTGTTGCGCACGCGCAGCGAGTAGCGCGGCTGGCCGGCATAGACCGCATCCGCGCCGTAGGCGAAGGCGTAGCGCATGTTCTTGAACGTTCCCGCCGGGGAGAGCAGTTCGGGAGCTTGCATGAGAGATCACCGTTGTCAGGACGATGGCGCCCAGGGGCGCAGGGAATGAAGGGGTGCGGATTATAGCAGCGACGCGGGCCGCCCTGCAGCGAGTCGGGAGCTGATGTAGCATGGCACCTTCACGACCCACCTGCGCAGGGCTGGTGCATCAGATGAGCAACGACGATTGTCGCCCGGGCTGTGGCGCCTGCTGCATTGCCCCCTCGATCTCCTCGCCGATTCCCGGCATGCCGAACGGCAAGACGGCGGGGGTGCGCTGCGTGCAGCTCGACGACGCCAACCTCTGCCGGCTATTCGGCGATCCGCGCCGGCCAACAGTCTGCGCCCGCTTCGAGTTCGACCGCGAGCTGTGTGGCAGCCACCGCGACCAGGCACTGGCCCGCATCGCCGCGCTGGAACTGGATACCGGAGAGGGGTAGGAAGGAAGACGTCAGTCGTTCAGCCCGAAGCGCTGCAGGGTCTCCAGCAGCTCCCTGACGCGCTCGGCAGAGAGCTCGTACTCCGCCATCAGCGCCTCGAGACGCTGCTCGAAATCCTCATCAGGCTCGGCCAGTGCGACCTCCGCCTCCGCGGCTGGCTGCATGCTTTCGAGTTCGGCGGGCGGCTCGGCCCCTGGAGAAGAGTCCAGCTCGCGTAGTGCCTCGGCGAAGGCATCGTCGAGCTCCCGGAACTGGCGCAGTTTATCGCGCTCACCCATGGCTTTGCGTGGTGTCTGCTGTTTCATTCCTGATCGTCGTAAAGCGGGCGAACGGGACGTGCGCGCAGCGCCGCCGCCCGGATGGGAAAGCGAGGATTATACCCGTATTCACGCGCGCGGCTAAGGGGGATGCCCAGCCCCGGGATTACCCGGAAATTATGCCCTTGACCCAGACAGGGGCTGGGAACAGTGAAACTATGCATCAGCGCGCAAAGGTGTATTCCAAACTTGCCTTTGATGTTGTTTAGAACGCATAAAGGAATCAGGCGCGATACGCGACCACACCCCGGATTGCGAGGCCTCAGCAACTGCCTGGCAAAGAAGAGGGCCGGGCCAATGCCCGGACGGGATCATCCGCAAGGAACAGGGCCAGACAATGTTCAACGAGATCATGCGAGCAGAGATCTGGCTGCAGGACACTCTGGAGAGCCAGGAGAGCATTGAAGCCCTGGCCGAGAGACTGGGGTACTCCACCTCCCAGGTCAGGCGGCGTTTTCGCCAGTACTTCGGCATGTCACCCAGCGCCTACCGTGAGGCCCTGCGTCTCGAGAAGGCCGGCAGGTTGCTGGTTCATACGCCGATCAGCATCCGGGAGATCGCCCGGCTCTGCGGCTATACCAACCACTCGGCATTCAGCCGTGCCTTCCTGCGCCGTTTCCGCTGCAGTCCGCGGCAACACCGCCGGGACGGGCGCAAGGCGCTGGCCGAGGCCGCCCGCGGGGCCAGCCTGGATGTCTCGCCACGGATCAGGCAGGTACCTTCCTGCGCGGCGGTGGTGGCACGCCAGTATGAAGCGACCGATACGCTTCCTTCTCCCGATAGCTGGCACAGGTGCCTGAATGGCTATCAGCTGCCCCTGCCCGGCGCCCCCGAACGGGCGGCGGCCATCACCCTGCTCTACACCCCGCGAACGGACGCCTGCCTGCCGCGTCGCGACACTGGCGTGCTGGTGGATGACCAAGCAGCCAACTCTCTGGCCGTCCCCCCGTCGCTGCGCATGCTGCGGCTGCCGACGGAACGTTGTGCCTGCATCGAGCTCACCGATCATCGCTCGCTGGATGGCACCCTGGCTTCACTGCTGACGGCACTGCCCGATTTGGCCGAGCACTACAGCGGCGACCCGATACGCCTGGTAAAGAGTGACAGGGGAGTCGAACTCCAGTTGCCCCTGCTCGAGGCCGGCTGATCCGGCTCGGCGGGACGGCAACGATAAAACGGCGCCCGAAGGCGCCGTTTTTCATGCCAGCCGGACTGCATATCACAATCCGGCACCGAGTCGATAACTCGGAACTTACTCTTCGACACGCACCAGCCAGGACTCGACGGTATCGGAACCGAACTCGTCCTTCCACGCCTTGAGGGTCTTCTGATTACCACCGCGAGTCTCGACGACTTCACCGGTATTGGGGTTCTTGTAGATCTTCAGCTTGCGCTTGCGACGCGTGCCGGTAACGGAGGAAGACGCCGCCTTGGGAGATGCGGTCGCCGGCTTGGGGTCGAGCAGCGCGATAACGTCGGCGGCGCTCTTGTCATACTCCTTCATCAGCGTTTCGAGCTTGTCCTTGAACTCGAGCTCGCTCTGGAGACGCTTGTCGTTTTGCAGCTTGTCCAGGTTGGACTGGAGTTCCTTCAGCTGCTGCTCCATCTGCATGTAGTCATTGAGAAGTGACATCTAGCGTTTTCCTTGATGCGGGTTTGGCGGGAAACAACGGGCAAGCATTATGTGCGGTAATAACACCTTGTTGCAAGAGTCTGGGCGAGTTATCCGATTGAAGCAAGTTGTCACACTTTATAAGGGCGATAACATTTCATGGAGTCCATCGGATGAGTTGCCAAGCAACCCGAGGAAGTTGAACTCCTGGGCACCGACGCCGTGAATGTCGACTCGACGATTTTCTGAACCCAGAGTTCACCCAACAGCCGCGGTACAGAAAGGGGGCCCGCCGATGCCGCAAGGCAACTTCGCATATGTGGCCCCATCAAAGAAAACCGCCGCCCCTAAGGGCGGCGGCTATGGTCCGTCGGAAGCGGGCTTCCGATCAGTCCTGACCCATCTGCTGCTTGATCAGGTCGCCGATGGTGGTCGGGCCACCGCTCTCGGGCGCCTCTTCACGCAGCTTCTTCAGGTTCTGACGAGTGTCGTCCTGATCCTTGGCCTTGATGGAGAGGTTGATCTGACGGTTCTTGCGATCGACACCGATGATGCGGGCCTCGACGCTGTCGCCTTCGTTCAGGACGTTACGGGCATCCTCGACGCGGTCGGCGCTGATCTCGGAAGCCTTGAGCACGGCAACGACATCGGTGGCCAGCTCGACCTGGGCCTGCTTGGCATCGACCTCGACCACGCGACCGGTGACGATGGAGCCCTTGTCGTTGACTGCCAGGAACTCGGAGACCGGGTCGGTATCCAGCTGCTTGATGCCCAGCGAGATGCGCTCACGCTCCGGATCGATGGAGAGGATCACGGCCTCGGCCTCGTCGCCCTTCTTGAACTGGCGAACCGCTTCTTCGCCGGTATCGGTCCAGGAGATGTCGGAGAGGTGAACCAGGCCGTCGATGCCGCCTTCCAGGCCGATGAAGATGCCGAAGTCGGTGATCGACTTGATGGTGCCGGCAACACGATCGCCCTTGTTGTAGGTGGCGCTGAAGGTTTCCCAGGGATTGGCGGTGCACTGCTTGATACCCAGGGAGATACGACGACGCTCCTCGTCGATATCCAGGACCATGACGTCCACATCGTCGCCGACCTGGACGACCTTGGACGGATGGATGTTCTTGTTGGTCCAGTCCATTTCGGAGACGTGGACCAGACCCTCGACACCCTCTTCCAGCTCGGCGAAGCAGCCGTAGTCGGTGAGGTTGGTGACGGTGGCGTGAACCTTGGTGCCTTCCGGGTAACGATCCTTGATGTTGACCCAGGGATCCTCGCCCAGCTGCTTCAGGCCCAGGGAGACGCGGTTGCGCTCGCGGTCGAACTTGAGCACCTTGACGGTGATCTCGTCGCCCACGGCCACGATCTCGCTCGGATGCTTGATGCGCTTCCAGGCCATGTCGGTGATGTGCAGCAGGCCATCGACGCCGCCCAGGTCGACGAAGGCGCCGTAGTCGGTGAGGTTCTTGACGATACCGATGATCTGCTGGCCTTCCTGCAGGGTGGCGAGCAGGGCCTCACGCTCGGCGCTGTTCTCGGCCTCGAGCACGGCACGACGGGAAACGACAACGTTGTTGCGCTTCGGGTCGAGCTTGATGACCTTGAAGTCGAGTTCCTTGTTCTCGAGGTGCGTGGTGTCGCGCACCGGACGCACGTCGACCAGGGAACCCGGCAGGAAGGCACGGATGGAGTCGACGTCGACGGTGAAGCCGCCCTTGACCTTGCCGTTGATCACGCCCTTGACGATCTCGTCCTTCTCGAAGGCGGCTTCCAGCACCTTCCACGCTTCGGCGCGCTTGGCCTTCTCGCGGGAGAGGCGGGTCTCGCCGAAACCGTCCTCGACGGCTTCCAGGGCGACGTGCACTTCGTCGCCGATGGCGATGGCCAGTTCGCCGTTCTCGTCACGGAACTGGGCCGAGGGGATCTGACCTTCGGACTTCAGGCCGGCATTGACGGTGACCCAGTCACCCTCGATGTCGACGACGGTAGCCACGACGATGGCGCCGGGCTCCATGTTGATGTCCTGGAGAGACTGTTCAAAAAGTTCAGCAAAGCTTTCGCTCATGATGTTCCTACGTGATCAACGTTAAAGTGCGGCGGAGCCGCTTCCTCCGCACCACCAGCGAGTGCGGGCCTTATTCACCAAACCCCCGGAGATGTTGGCGCTGGTTCGACCTGGCTCGGCTCTCGGCTTACGGTGCCGAGCCACGTCATCACATGCTGCCGGAGGCGCCGCAAGGGAGTTTCAGGCGTCGGGGAGCAGACCGCGTTGGGTCAGAAGCTCCGTCAGCCGATCCACCACTTCCGGTATCGTCAGGCGCGTGGTATCAAGCGTGATGGCGTCATCGGCCGGCTTGAGTGGCGCCACGCTGCGCTGCATATCGCGGGCGTCGCGCGCCTGAATCTCCTTCAAAAGACTCGATAGACTAGCATCCACCCCCGGCCTCTCGCAACTGGCGCTGGCGGCGATGGGCGCGTTCCTCGGCACTCGCGGTCAGAAAGATCTTCAGTGGCGCATCAATGAATACCACCGTGCCCATGTCACGCCCGTCGGCCACCAGCCCGGGGGCTTGCGGAAATCACGCTGGCGACTCAGCAGCGCCTCGCGCACCGCCGGCAAGGCGGCGACCCGCGAGGCGGCATCGCCCACCTGCTCGGTGCGGATGGTGGTGGTGGCGTCATCGCCCTCGAGCAACACGCCCGGGTGGAGTCGGCCTCGGCCACGAACACCACATCGAGGCCTCGCGCCACCTCGGCGAGCCGCGCCTCGTCCTCCAGCGACACGCCATGCTTGCCGGCGGCCAGGGCGGTCAGGCGATAGAGGGCGCCGGAGTCCAGCAGGTGCCAGCCCAGCCGCTCGGCGACCAGGCGACTGATGGTGCCCTTGCCGGCACCGCCGGGGCCATCGATGGCCAGCACCGGTGCCTGGGTATGGGTCCGGGATTCACTCATGCGTCCTCCTCGCCCGACTCTTCCTGCAGTGTCAGTCCCACCTTGCGCGCCAGGTCAACGAACCCGGGGAAGGAGGTGGCCACGTTGGCGCAGTCATCGATGATGATCTCCCCACTGGCACGCAGGGCGGCGATGGCAAACGCCATGGCGATGCGGTGATCCTCCAGGCTATCGATGCACCCGCCGCCATAGTTGGGACCCTCGACATTGCCACCGCCCGCGATATCGATACCGTCCGGGTAGAGGCTGTGCTCGACGCCGATGGCGGCCAGGCCGTCGGCCATGGCCTGCAGCCGGTCGGACTCCTTGACCCGCAGCTCCTCGGCACCACGCAGCCGCGTGGTGCCCTCGGCGTTGGCCGCCGCGATGAACAGCGCCGGGAACTCGTCGATGGCCAGCGGCACCTGGTCCAGCGGGATCTCGATTCCCTTGAGGGGAGCGTAGCGGATATGCAGGTCGGCCACCGGCTCGCCGCCCACCTCACGCTCGTTCGTCAGGCGCAGGTCGGCCCCCATGAGCTGGAGGATATTGATCACGCCGATGCGGGTCGGATTGATGCCGACATGCTCCAGCACCAGGTCGGAGCCGGGGGTGATCGCCGCCGCCACCAGGAAGAAGGTGGCCGAGGAGATATCGCTGGGCACGTCGATGGGGGCCGCGGTCAGCCTGCCGCCACCCTCGAGCCAGCAGGTATCGCCCTCACGATGCACCGCGTAGCCGAACCCGGTCAGCATGCGCTCGGTGTGATCACGAGTCGGCGCCGGCTCGCGCACGCGGGTCTCACCCTCGGCGTAGAGACCGGCGAGCAGCAGGCAGGACTTCACCTGGGCGCTGGCCATGGGCATGTCGTAGGTGATGCCCTTGAGCGCACGGCCACCATGGATATGCAGCGGCGGGCGGCCGCCCTCGGCGGTGTCGATCTCGGCGCCCATCAGGCGCAGCGGATCGGCCACCCGGTTCATGGGGCGCCGGGTCAGCGAGGTATCGCCAGTCAGCTCGGTAGCGAAGGCCTGGCCGGCCAGCAGCCCGGCAAACAGGCGCATGGCGGTGCCGGCGTTACCCACGTAGAGCGGGCCGGAGGGCGCCTTGAGGCCGTGCATGCCGACACCATGAACGGTGACCCGGCCCTGGTGGGGGCCCTCGATGGCCACGCCCATCTCGCGAAACGCCTGCAGGGTCGCCAGGCTGTCCTCGCCCTCCAGGAAACCCTTGATCTCGGTGACCCCCTCGGCCAGGGCGCCGAGCATGATGGAGCGGTGGGAGATCGACTTGTCGCCGGGCACGCGGATGCGTCCGACCACGGCGCCGCCGGGGCTCACCCGGTAGCGCAACTTGCCTTGCTGTTGCATCTGGTATTCCGCCTGATAACTGGTCTTGTTGAGCAGGGATTCGAAGTAGTGCCGGGCGTGGCTGGCGCGATCGAAGGTCGCCAGCATGGCATCGCCATCGCCGCGCTCCACGGCGTCACGCAGCCGTGCCACGCCGGCCTCGAAGTCGTCGAGGGAGGCGAGCACGGCATCACGGTTGGCGGTGAAGATATCGCGCCACATCACCGGATCGCTGCCGGCGATACGGGTGAAGTCGCGAAAGCCGCCGGCGGCGTAGCGGAAGATCTCGAGGCGCTCGTCCTGGCGCGCCAGGGTATCCACCAGCGAGAAGGCCAGCAGGTGCGGCAGGTGGCTGGTGCGGGCCAGCACCTGGTCGTGGCGGGCCACGTCCATCTCCAGCACCTCGGCGCCGCACGCCGCCCACAGCGCACGCACGCGGGCAAGTGCCGCCGGGGCGGTATCCGGTTCGGGCGTGAGGATCACCTTGTGGTCGACATAGAGCTCGGGGTTGGCCGCCGCCACGCCGCTCTTCTCGGAGCCGGCGATGGGATGGCCGAGCACCAGGTTCGGCGGCACGCGGCCGAAGGCGGCGATGGCGCAGTCGCGAATGGTGGCCTTGGTGCTGCCCACATCGGTGATCACCGCATCCGCGGCGGCACGCCCGAGCAGCCCGGCCAGCTCGCCCATCACGCTGCGCATGGCCAGTACCGGAACCGCCAGCACGATCAGCGAGGCGCCGTCGATGACGCTCTCGAGACGCGTATCTCCGTCATCGATCAGCCCCATCTCGATGCCACGGGCGATCTCGTCCGGGTCGGGGTCACAGGCAATGATGTCTCTGGCCTGCGACCCGCCAGTATCGCCAGCGTGGCGAGCGTAGCCACTCGCCCGCAGCGCCGCGGCCAGGGAGCCACCGATCAGGCCGAGTCCGACGATCAGGATGCGGGACTCGGCAACCGGCTGTTTCACCAATGACGCCATGCCTCAGAGCACGCCGACGGGATAGGAGCCCAGCACCTTGACCTCGGCGGCGCGCAGGCGCACCTCCTCCAGCACCGCGGCGACCCGGGGTTCGTCGCGGTGGCCCTTGAAGTCGATGAAGAACACGTAGTTCCACACGCCACTGCGCGAGGGGCGGGTCTCCAGGCGGGTCATGTCTATCTGGTGGCGATGGAACGGCTCGAGCAGGTCGTGCAGGGCACCCGGCTGGTTGCGCATGGCCACCACGATGGAGGTCTTGTCCTCGCCGGACATCGGCACGTCCTGGTTGCCGATGATCAAAAAGCGCGTGGAGTTGTCCGGGCGATCCTCGATCTTCTCGGCGAGCCGAGTGAGGCCGTAGAGCTTGGCCGACATGTCGCCGGCGATGGCCGCACTGTGCCACTCGGTCTTGACCAGTCGCGCCGCCTCGGCATTGGAGGAGACCGGCACCCGCTCGGCCTGAGGGTAGTGGGCGTCAAGCCACTTGCGGCACTGGGCGAAGGACTGCGGATGCGAGTAGATGCGCGAGACCTTGTCCTGACGGGTGGTCTCGCTCACCAGCAGGTGATGGTGGATGCGCAGCACCACCTCGCCGCAGATACGCAGGCCGGAGTCCATGAAGGAGTCAAGGGTGTGGTTGATCACCCCCTCGGTGGAGTTCTCCACCGGCACCACGCCGTAGTTGACCGCACCGGCCTCGACCTCGCGGAACACCTCGTCGATGGCGGCCATGGGCAGGCTGACTGCGCTCTCGCCGAAGTGCTTGAGGGTGGCCTGCTGGGTGAAGGTGCCCTCCGGCCCCAGGTAGGCGACCTTGATGGGCTGCTCCAGGGCCAGGCAGGCGGACATGATCTCGCGGAACAGCCGCGCCACCTCCTCGCTGTCCAGCGGTCCCTTGTTGAGCGCCATGATCCGGCGCAGCACCTGGGCTTCCCGCTCGGGGCGATAGAACACCGCCCCGGCATCGGCGGCGGTCTTGACCTGGGCGACCCGCTGGGCGCACTCGGCGCGCTCGTTCATCAGCGTCAACAGCTGGCTGTCCAGGTCGTCGATGCGGTCACGCAGCGCATCGAGGTCGATGGGGGTGTCACTCATGGTTTATCAGCCCCTTCTGTTTTCGAAATCGGCCATGAAGTCGATCAGCGCATCCACGGCAGCCTCGGGCACGGCGTTGTAGAGACTCGCACGCATGCCACCCACGCTGCGGTGACCCTTGAGGTTCAACAGCCCGGCCTCTTCGGCCTCGGCGGAACGGCTTGTCCAGCCGCTCGTCGGCCAGCACGAAAGGCACGTTCATGCGTGAGCGGTTGGCCGGCGCGATGGGATTCGAGTAGAGCTCGCTGGCGTCGATCGCCTCATAGAGCTTGGCGGCCTTGCGGGCGTTGATCGCCTCCATGGCCGAGAGTCCACCGACATCCTCCTTCGAGCCACTCGAACACCAGCCCCGCCAGGTACCAGCTGTAGGTGGCCGGGGTATTGACCATGGAGCCGGCCTCGGCCAGGGCCTTGTAGCCAAACAGCGAGGGCATGTCGGGCCGCGCGCGGTCGAGCAGGTCCTCACGCACGATCACCACCACCAGGCCGGCGGGGCCGATGTTCTTCTGGGCACCGGCATAGATGATGCCGAACTGCGAGACATCCAGCGGGCCTGCGAGGATGGACGAGGACATGTCGCAGACCAGCGGCACCTCGCTGCCGTCCGGGCGCACCGCCCGGGGGGTATAGTCGAAGGCCAGCCCGCCGATGGTCTCGTTGGCGGTGTAGTGCAGGTAGGCGGCGTCGTCGGAGAGCTCGAGCTGCTCCGGCCGCGGTACCGCGGTGTTGCCGCCGGCCTCGCTGGAGGCCGCCACATGAACGTCGCCGAACAGGTGGCGCGCCTCGGCGATGGCCTTGCGGCTCCAGATGCCGGTATCGACGGGAAGTTGGCGCTGCCGCCGGCGCCCAGCAGGTTGTAGGGCACCGCGGCGAACTGCTGGGTCGCCCCGCCCTGGGTGAACAACACCCGGTAGTTGGCGGGGATGGCCAGCAGCTCGCGCAGGTCGGCCTCGGCCTTCTCGGCGATGGCGACATACTCCGGCGAGCGGTGGCTCATCTCCATCACCGAGAGGCCATGGCCACGGTAGTCGAGCATCTCGTCGCGGGCCCGCTCCAGCACCGCGGTGGGCAGCGCCGCCGGGCCGGCGCAGAAGTTGTGGTGGCGAATCGGGGACAGACCCCATTTCCCTTATTCCCCATCTCGCTCCCCTTCATTGTCCTTCCCATCGAAATGGGGGTCTGTCCCCGATTCCGGTTCCTCGGGCTCGTCGATACGCACCGTCTTGACCAGTTTCTCGTCGTTGCCCAGGCGAATCAGCATCACGCCCTGGGTGTTACGCGAGGTGATCGAGACCTCGTCGACGCGGGTGCGCACCAGGGTGCCGCGGTCGGTGATCAGCATCATCTCGTCGGAGGAGTAGACCTGCATGGCGGCGACGAGCGAACCGTTGCGCTCGCTGGTCTGCATGGCGATGACGCCCTGGCCGCCGCGGCCGCGCAGCGGGAACTCCTCGAGGCGGGTGCGCTTGCCGTAGCCGTTCTCGGAGGCGGTGAGGATATAGATCTGGCCGCCGTTGGCGTGCTCGACGGCGGTGCCCTCCTCGTCCTCGCTCTCCGCCTCTCCATCAAAGCCGGCCTCGGCATCGATCAGTTGGCTCTGGGGGATGATCAGGCTGATCACCTCGGCATCGTCGAGCAGGCGCATGCCGCGCACGCCGCGGGCAGTGCGGCCCATGGCGCGCACGTTGCCCTCCTCGAAGCGGATCGCCTTGCCGTTGGAGGAGAGCAGCATGACGTGGTCGCTGCCCGAGGTGATCTGGGCGCCGATCAGGCGGTCGCCCTCCTCGAGGTCGATGGCGATCAGGCCGACGCTGCGCGGCCGCGAGAACTGCTCGAGGCTGGTGCGCTTCACCGTGCCGCGGGCGGTGGCGAAGAAGATGTAGTTGTCCGGGTCATAGTGGCGCACCGGCAGGATGGCGTTGATCGCCTCGCCCTCGTCCAGCGGCAGCATGTTGACCAGCGGCTTGCCACGCGAGCCACGGCTGGCCGCCGGCATCTCGTAGACCTTGAGCCAGTAGACCTTGCCGCGGTTGGAGAACAGCAGCACGGTATCGTGGGTGGAGGCCACCAGCAGGTGCTCGATGACGTCCTCGTCCTTCATGGCGGTGGCCGACTTGCCGCGACCGCCGCGGCGCTGGGCCTGGTAGTCGGAGAGCGGCTGGGTCTTGGCGTAGCCGGTGCGCGACACGGTGACCACCATGTCCTCCTCGGCGATCAGGTCCTCCATGGAGAGGTCGAGGTGGCTGGCCTGGATCTCGGTCTTGCGCGGATTGCCGAACTGGTCGCGCACCGCGATCAGCTCCTCGCGGATCACCTCGAGCAGGCGTTCGGCGGAGGCCAGGATCGCCATCAGCTCGGCGATCTTCTCGAGGATGCCCAGGTACTCGTCGAGCAGTTTCTCGGTCTCCAGCCCGGTCAGGCGATGCAGGCGCAGCTCGAGGATGGCCTGGGCCTGGGCCGGCGACAGGCGATACTGGCTGCCGGCCTGGTCGAGGCCGAAGCCCTCCTCGAGATCCTCGGGCTTGCAGGAGGTCGCGCCGGCCCGCTCGAGCATGCCGGTGACCTGCCCCGGCGGCCAGGTGCGGGCGAGCAGCTTCTCCTTGGCCTCGGCGGCGTTGGGCGAGGCCTTGATGAGCTCGATGACCTCGTCGATGTTGGAGATCGCGACGGTGAGGCCCTCGAGGATATGGCCGCGCTCGCGCGCCTTGCGCAGCTCAAAGAGGGTGCGCCGGGTGACCACTTCGCGGCGGTGGCGAATGAACGCCTCGAGGATCTCCTTGAGATTGAGGATCTTCGGCTGGCCGTTGTCGATGGCGACCATGTTGATGCCGAAGACGGTCTGCAGCTGGGTCTGGGCGAAGAGGTTGTTGACCACCACCTCGCCGGATTCGCCGCGCTTGACCTCGATCACCACCCGCAGGCCGTCCTTGTCGGACTCGTCGCGCAGCTCGGCGATGCCCTCGATCTTCTTCTCCTTGACCAGCTCGGCGATCTTCTCGATCAGACGCGCCTTGTTCACCTGGTAGGGAAGCTCGTTGACGATGATATGGTCGCGGCCACTCTTGTCGTCATGCTCGATGGTGTGGCAGGCACGCACGTAGATGCGCCCGCGGCCGGTGCGATAGGCCTCGAGGATGCCGGCACGGCCGTTGATGATGCCGCCGGTGGGGAAGTCGGGCCCGGGGATATGCTCCATCAGGTCGTCGACGGAGAGGGTGTAGTCGTCGATCAGCGCCAGGCAGGCGTTGATGATCTCGCCCATGTTGTGGGGCGGGATATTGGTCGCCATGCCCACGGCGATGCCCGACGAGCCGTTGATCAGCAGGTTGGGGACCTTGGTGGGCAGCACCTCGGGAATGCGCTCGGTACCGTCGTAGTTGTCGACCCAGTCGACGGTCTCCTTTTCCAGGTCGGCGAGCAGCTCGTGGGACAGCCGCGCCATGCGCACCTCGGTGTAACGCATCGCCGCGGCGCTGTCGCCGTCGATGGAGCCGAAGTTGCCCTGGCCATCGACCAGCACGTGGCGCATGGAGAAGTCCTGAGCCATGCGCACGATGGTGTCGTAGACGGCACTGTCACCGTGGGGGTGATACTTACCGATGACATCGCCCACCACGCGGGCGGACTTTTTGTAGGGCTTGTTCCAGTCGTTGCCGAGCTCGTGCATGGCGAACAGCACGCGCCGGTGCACCGGCTTGAGGCCATCGCGCACATCCGGCAGCGCCCGGCCGATGATCACGCTCATCGCGTAATCGAGGTACGACTGCTTCAGTTCGTCCTCGATGTTGACTGGCAGAATCTCTCTGGCGATGTCACCCATGGGTCGTCGAATCCTTTGCACTGCAGGAGGTTGGCCGCCCGCCGTGGCGTTGCCCGGGGCGCCATATCAGCCTCACATCATACCACTCCGGCACGGGCAAAGGGAGCTGGCTGTTCCGGCCCCGACCCCGGCGGCCTACTCCAGCACGAGCGGAGCCAGCAGGTCGTGCAGCTCGCCCTCGATGGGGATGGCACGGTTGGCGGCCACGTCGAGCAGCACGAAGGTGATGGTGGCGCGACTCACCAGGGCATCGTCGCCGCGCCTGCGGATCTCCTGGGCCATGCGGGCGCTGCGCCTGCCCAGCTCGCAGACCCGGCTGGTGATCTCGAGGTCGTCGCCGGCCACCGCCGCGGCGCAGTAGTCGATATTGACGTTGACCGCCACGAAGGCCACGTCGCCACGCTGCAGGCGACGAAACAGCTCGGGGCGATCGTCGAAGTAGGCCCAGCGCCCCTCCTCCAGGAACTCCAGGTAGCGGGCGTTGTTGACGTGGCCATAGCCGTCGAGGTGGTAGCCGCGTACGCGCAGCGACGTTCGGGAAATTCGGCTATCCATGGGGGTTCGCTCCTGCCGGGGGAAAGCCTCGATTCTAGGCACCGACCGGGCTCGACTTCAAACACGCGTTTTATATTTCGCCGAGGATCGACGCTGGTACCCCCGCGCCCCTTCGGTAATAATGGCACCCCTTTTCTCCGGGAAAAATGCTTCATGTGGTTCAAGCACTTACACCTTTATCGGCTGCACGACGCGCCCGAGCTGGACACCGCCACCCTGGAAGAGGCCCTGGCCGAGCAGGCCGCCCGCCCGCTGGGTGGTCAGGACCCCCGCCGCCTGGGCTGGACTTTCCCCGGCGGTCGCGCCGATACCGCCCGCCTCCACGAGCTGCAGGGCCAACGCCTGCTCAGCGCGCTGCGCCAGGAGCGCCTGCTGCCCGCCAGCGTGGTCAAGGAGGAGGTCGATGAGCGCGCCGCCGAGGTAGAGGCCCGCGAGGGCCGCAAGCTGCGCCGCCAGGAGAAGATCGCCATCAAGGAGCAGGTGGTCGAGGAACTGCTGCCGCGCGCCTTCGTGCGCAGCCAGAAGATCGACCTGTGGTGGGACACCCGGCGGCGGCTGATCGGCATCAACGCCAGCTCGCGCACCCGCGCCGAGGAGCTCCTCGACCTGCTGCGCGAGACCCTGGGCAGCCTCAAGGTCACCCCGCTGGCGACCCAGGTGATGCCCATGCGCGCCATGACCCAGTGGCTCACCGACCCCGCCTCACGCCCCGCCGACCTGGTGCTGGGCGACCAGGTGGAGCTCAAGGCCAAGGGCGACGACGGCGTGCTGCGGGCCCGCCAGGTGGACCTCGACAGCGACGAGATACAGCAGCTGCTGGAGAGCGGCCGCCAGGCCAGCAAGCTGGCCGTGGAGGTCGAGGGGCGGCTAAGCTTCGTGCTGCATGACGACCTGGCGCTGAAGTCCATTCGCTTCGGCGATGCCCTGATCGACGAGGCCAACGCCACCGACGACGGCGACGATGCCCTGCTGCGCCTGGATACCGACTTCGTGCTGATGGCCCAGGCCCTGGGCGAGAACACCGAGCGCCTCATCGCCTGGCTGGGCGGCGAGGCCGGCACCGCAAGCGACGCTTGAGCATCATGACCGAGAATCGACCCGACAGCGACGCCCAGGATCCCTGGGCCGAGATCCGCCCCTACAACGACGACGAGGTCGCCGGGGTACTGGCGCGGCTGACCCATGAGCCGGAACTGCTCGACGCCCTGACCCGCTTCCGCCTGCCGCGACTCTCGCGCTTCATGCCGGGGCTCTCGCGCACCCTGGCCAGCCTGGCACTGCGCCGGCAGGCGCGGGGCGTGGCGAGCGTCAGGGAGTTCCAGCAGCGCATCGCCGGTTACATGGAGCGGATGATTCGCACCACCACCGACGAGTTCGAGACCGAGGGCCTGGATGTGCTGGATCCGGGGACGGCCTACCTGTTCATCGGCAACCACCGCGACATCTCGCTGGACCCGGCCTTCGTCAACTACGCCCTCTACCTGGCCGGGCGCAACACGGTGCGCATCGCCATCGGCGACAACCTGCTCAAGAAGCCCTACGTCACCGACCTGATGCGCCTCAACAAGAGCTTCATCGTACCGCGCAGCGCCCGTGGCAAGCGCGCGATGCTGGCCGCCTACCAGAAGCTCTCCAGTTATATCCGCCACTCGATCACCGCCGACAACCACTCCATCTGGATGGCCCAGCGCGAGGGGCGCGCCAAGGACGGCATCGACCGCACCGACCCGGCGATCATCAAGATGATGACCATGGCGCGGCGCGCCGAGGATCGCCAGGCGAGCCTCGGCGAGGCGATCGCCGAGCTGCGGCTGGTGCCGGTGGCGATCAGCTACGAGTACGACCCCTGCGACGTGCAGAAGGCCCGCGAACTGCATGCGCTGCACTCCAGCGGCGCCTACGAGAAGGGGCAAGTACGAGGATATTCAGTCCATCGTCGCCGGCATCACCGGCCACAAGGGTCGCGTCAGACTCAGCTTCGGGACACCGCTGGACGCCTCCTTCGGCGCACCGGACGCCGTCGCCGCCGAGATCGACCGCCAGGTGCTCGACGGCTATCACCTCTTCCCCAGCCACTATCTGGCGCTGGAGGCACTGGGGGAGGCCCCCGAGCTGGTCGACCTCAGCGAGGTCACCGACGCCGACCGCATCCGCTTCCAGGCCCGCCTGCAACAGGTGCCGGCCGAGCTGCGCGACTGGTGGCTGGCCCAGTACGCCAACCCGGTACTCAACAAGGCAGGCCGCGCGCCCTACGATCCTGCCGCCTAGCAGAACAGAGCGGGCCGTAGCAAGCCGAGCGAGCCCCGGCACGGGGCTCGCAATGGCGGTGTCTGGCCACCTAGACTTCAGCAAACACTGATCCACCCCTCGAGCCCTGTCATGTCTAGACGCCCTGCCCGCCTCGCTCCCGCCCGCTCGCCTCGCCGACGCGCCGCCGCTTCCTGGCGGGGCTGGGTGGCATGGCGCTGGCCGCGGGGCTGGGCCTGCGGATCCCGGCCGTCGACGCCAACCTCGACCCTTCCCAGCTGCGCCAGAGCATGCAGCGCCTGTATGGCCAGAGCGGCCTGGCCGTGCTCGAGGAGTGGTTCACGCTCCTCGACCGCCTGGCCGGCGCCGACCTGCAGAGCCAGCTCAAGGGGGTCAACGACTTCTTCAACCGCCGGGTGCGCTGGGTGGACGACGACAAGAACTGGGGCCCGGTGGATCACTGGGCCACGCCACTGGAGACGCTGGGCCAGGGCAAGGGCGACTGCGAGGACTACTCCATCGCCAAGTACGTGACCCTCAAGCAGCTCGGGGTGCCGGGCAACCAGCTGCGCATGATCTATGTAAAGGCGCGTATCGGGCGCAGCAGCATCACCCAGGCGCACATGGTGCTGGGCTGGTACGCGACGCCCTCGGCCCAGCCGCTGATCCTCGACAACCTGGTGCCGTCGATCACCCCCGCCGAGCAGCGCACCGACCTCGACCCGGTGTTCAGTTTCAACAGCCAGGGGCTCTGGGCCGGTGGCAGCGCCAGTCCCGCGCCGACCCTCTGGCCCGACTCTCGCGCTGGCGCGGGGTGATCGACCGCATGCGTGACCAGGGATTCATCTGAACCGGGTGCCACACCCGTGGGGAGAACAACGACCATGTCGCTTATCAAGCAGCTCTGGCTCACCGTCATCCTACTGCTGCTGCTCGCCTTCGGTGGCAGCCTGTTCATCGGCGTGACCACCAGCCGTGGCTATATCGAGCAGGAAGTCGAGATCAAGAACCGCGACAACGCCAACGCCCTGGCGCTGACCATGAGCCAGATGGAGAAGGACCCGGTCACCATCGGCCTGCTGCTGGCGGCCCAGTTCGATACCGGCCACTACCGGCGCATCGAGCTGCGCGACCCCGAGGGCGAGATCATCGATCTGCGCGAGGGTCCCGAGACGGTGCCCGACGTGCCGGGGTGGTTTGTCAACCTGGTGCGTTTCGAGGTCGCCCCCGGCCGCGCGGTGATCCAGGATCGCTGGAACCAGTACGGCACCCTCACCCTGGAGAGCCAGCACAGCTTCGCCTATCGCTCCCTGTGGCGCAGCACTCTGAAACTGATGGGCTGGTTCGCCCTGGCCGGCGTGATCAGCCTGGCGTTGGCGGCCTGGGTCGTGCGTACCATCCGCCGCCCGCTGCGCCAGGTGGTCGAGCAGGCCCGGGACATCGGCGACCGCCGCTTCACCACCTCCCCCGAACCGCGCACCCACGAGCTCAAGGAGGTGGTGCAGGCCATGAACCAGCTTTCCGGCTCGGTGGCCGAGATGCTCGGCCGCGAGAGCGAGCGCCTCGACCTGCTGCGCAAGCGACTGCAGCACGACCCGGTCTCCGGCGTGCTCAACCGCGAGGCCTTCATGCATCAGCTGCGCATCATGCTGGAGAGCAACAACCGCCGTGCCACCGGCACCCTGCTGATGGTTGCGCGTCGCGCAGCTGGGCGAGGTCAGCGAACACCTCGGCCATGCCGAGACCGACAAGCTGCTGCACGCCCTGGCCCAGAGCCTCGAGCAGCTCGGTCGATATCCGCGGCGAGGGCATCGCCGGGCGCCTCTCCGGCAGCGACTTCGCCCTGCTGGTACCGGCCAACACCGATACCAATGCCATCGGCCAGGAGCTGACCCAGCGGCTGGCCGCACTCAAGCAGGAACATCAGGGCATCCGGCTCGGTATGCCCTCCGCGCTGATCGCCTACGCCCAGGGAGACCGCCCCCGCGCGCTGCTGGCGAGCCTCGACGGCGCCCTCTCCACCGCCGAGCACCGCGGCGACCTCGCCCAGCTGGTGGCCGAGGGACAACAGCGCCTGCCGCTCTACCAGAGTCATAGCCGAGTGGCGCCAGGCCCTGACCCAGGCGCTGGAGGACGGCATCTACCTCGGCCGCTTCCCGGTGCTCGACGCCGACGGCAAGCTGCTGCACCTCGAGTGCCCCTCGCGCCTGCGCCTCAAGGGGGAGTGGCGTCCGGCCGGCATCTTCATGCCGTGGATCTCCCGGCTCGGCCTGGATGCGCGTCTCGACCTGGCGGTGGCCCGAGAGACGCTGCGCGGAGATCAACCGCCACGGCAAGCCGCTGGGCATCAACCTCTCTCCCGCCTCGGTGCACGACGGCCGCTTCGTAATGGACCTCAGCGGACTGCTGCAAGGGAACCGCGAGGCCGCCCGACAACTGTGGATCGAGGTACCCGAGGCCATGGTGATCCATGACCTGGAGAGCTTCCGCAGCCTGTGCCGCCAGCTGCAGCCCTTCGGCTGCAAGCTCGGCCTCGAGCATGTCGGCCGCGAGTTCCGCCGCATCTCCGACCTCAAGGACCTGGGGCTCGCCTACCTCAAGATCGACGCCTCGCTGGTCAAGGGCATCGCCGAGAGCCCCGAACGCCAGACCCTGCTGCGCGGCATGGCCACCCTCTGCCACTCCATCGGCATCCTGGCCATCGCCGAGGGCGTCGACAGCCTGCAGGAATCCGAACTGGTCCATGAGCTCGGCATCGACGGCGTCACCGGCCCCGGTATCCGCCAGCTCGACCGACCCGGCGGCTGAGAACCAGCGCCCACGACGAGAAGCGCCGCCTGGCAAACAAGCCAGGCGGCGCTATGTGGACTGTGTTGTTGCAGACAACGTTTTGGTAGGAGGGAGGCTCCGCCTCGCGACTGGAGGCCGAAGGCCTCCCTTTCGAAAGGCCCGCCCCCTCTCAGATCACCCCGCTCTCCTCATCCTCCGAACCCACCAGATGCAGCCCATTGAGCCGGCGACGCAGCGACTGGCGCTCCATCACCTTCCCTGGGCCGCCTCCGGCAGCTCGGTAAAGCTGATCACCCCTTGTCCATCAACAGCTCGAGCACGTCCTCCAGTACCCGCACGAAGGCCAGGTCCGTCGCCTGGAAGTAGGCACGCCCACGACTCGACTCCCCCTCGGTCAGGAACGCCAGCAGCTCCGGCGAATCCGCCGCCAGGTACTCGTCACACTCCGCCGTCACCTCCCGGCTGACCAGTTCGATGCGACCGTCACTGTCGCGCTTGATGTACATGGGTGAGCTCCTGAACAGGGTATAAAGGCAGCTTAGGCCTTGGGGGTATAAGGCGGCAAGGTGCTGTATCAGAAAAAGCAGCGCCCGGCTGGGCCGGGCGCTGGGGTAGGTTAGCATTGGTTACTCGATATCGAGCTGGCCGTCATCGATGAGGGTTTGAAGCAGGGTGCTGGTGTAACTGACATCCTCCAGAAGAATGGTCTGATCGGCACCGCTGATGGTAGTACCATCAGAATTAAGCTCTCCTGAAGTGCTGATATGCAGGAGAGTACCTGAGGCACTGGCTTCAGCCTGAATATAAGACGACAAACTATCACCATCATCCATCCCGCTCAGCAGGTCGGAGAGATTCAGCACATCGCCTTCTGTAGCGGAGAAGTCGGTGACCGTATCACTCGCAGGTGTGCCAGTCTCACCTTCATCACCAAGGTTCCAGACGAAGGTATCGGCACCGGCGCCGCCAGTGAGTGTATCGTTACCGGGCCCACCCACCAGGATGTCCTCACCTATATCGCCGATTAGCGTGTCGTCACCTTCGAGACCGACAAGGGTCATGGCCTGTTCCGCATCAGCTGCCAAGTTATCATCGCCAGGAGTACCCATGTCGATTTCATGGTCGTCAGGGCTTAGGTGAATATCGATGGCATCCTCAATCAGCACCGTATCACCATCGCCGTCTGTCAGGTTCAGATCAAGGGCGAAGTCTACGGCTTCACCCGGCGTGACAGCGACGCCACTGAAGCTGTTAACCGTAAATGCGGTTCCAGCATCATAGTGGAATTCAAGGCTGCTGAATCCATCATCGGTCACCGCGGCAAGAGCAGTGCCATCGACAACCCCACCGATAAGAACTTGGCCTACGTAAGCGGGATCATCCCATACGAGCGTGAAAGACTGGCCACCCACTATGGCCGTTTCGGTGCCAGAATATATTGTCTGTGAATCAGTACCGTACTGAATGACGACTGCAGCAATCGGATCAATATCACCATCGCCTATGGTAATATCATCGGGATCAGCGCTAGTGCCGTCACCATAATCATCATAGGCAGCAATACGGACTGTCGTGGTACCTTTAACACCAATTATGGCTCCAGCCCCCTGCACAGTATAATGGCTATCGTAGGTGATAGGACCTTGTTTAGCGTCCCCAGCCAACCCTTTCACAAAATCAATTCTAATACCCTCACTATCCCCAATCGTCATCCCCGTACCAGTCGCAAAATCATTATCACTGGTATTTATAGTAGAACCAGCTTCTGTTGGAGTAAGCAGTATATCCCGATCATCGTCTGTTGTGTCATCGAAGAAATAGTACGGAGAGTTACCACCACTGGGTGTATACCCCCCTTCAGTCACTGAGAACGATGATGCGCCGCCGTCTATCTGCTGGTGCAGAATAAACGAGTACGTATCGCTCGAATCATTCACATCGGCATCGGGATTTAGCTCAACAGTGAAAACCTTATCACCTGAATTTATCGCAGCTGAAACAGCACTAAAGCTGCTATTAGCCAGTGTCGAGCCGATGAGTGTAAGCCCATCGGTGTACAGGTAAATCAAAGAACCAGACGCAGTGAGCTCTGATGGTGTTCCACTAGCGGCGATTCCGGCAAAGCTGATCGTTCCACCTTGGTCCGCCCCGTAGTTGTCATCAATATTACTGTCAACATCTAGGGGAATAGCAGTAACTGACTGACCAACCAGATTAATCAGATAGGCCTTATCTGGATCAATCACGTAAGGCACGTCGTCCTGAATGTTGATGTAGATCGTGCCGGTCTCGGTGTTGCCGTTGGCGTCTGCCACCTGGTAGGTGAAGCTGTCGGCGTTGTCGACGACGTTGGTGCCGTCGTTACCGGTGGTGTCGGTCACCGGACTGGTCAGCGTGTAGGTGTAGCTGCCGTCGCTGTTGATCTGGATCTGGCCGTAGGCGCCAGTCGCAGAGCCCACCAGGCTGTAGGTCAGCGTGCCCACGCCACCCGTGGCGGTGACGCTGTCGCTGGCGGTCTCGGCAGAACTGCCCGGCAGGCTGCCGGTCACCGTGCCCACCGCCAGGTCATCACCATCGGGCAGCGTATTGGTGTCCAGCGCGGCCTCGTCCACCGTGACGTCGTCATCGTCCGGTGCCATCAGGCCGCTGTCGGCCACATCGATGGTCAGGGTGCTGCTGGCCAGGTCACCATCACCGTCCTTGATGGTGTAGGTGAAGATGTCCTGTGCCCCATCAGGGATCGTGACGTTGGCCTTGGCGTCGTAGTCGTAACTGCCATCGGCGTTCAGCGTCAGGTAGCCGTAGTCACCTTCCAACTGGGTGCCCAGGGTGGTGCTGTCATCCAGCACGGCCCCGGTATCGCCCAGTGCCACACCCACCACGCCACCGGCAGCGTCCGCTCCGTCGGCGCCAAACACGTCGGCCGTGTCACCGTCGGTCAGCACGTTGCCGCTGACGTTCTGCTCGCCTTCCGCTGCACTGTCGGTGTTGGCGTAGGCCGTCGGGCCGTCGTCGTTGACATCGATGGTCAGTGTTGCCGGATCGGAGACGTCACCGTCACTGTCGGTGACGCGCACATCGAACAGGTCCTGCACCTGGTCGGCACCCAGAATGGCGTCGGCGGTGTCGTGATCCAGGGTGTTGTCGCTGAGCGTGTAGCTCCAGCTGCCGTCGGTGTCGACGGTCAGGGTGCCGTAGTCACCGTTGATCTCGGTGCCGTCCGTGGCAATCACGACCCAGGTGCCAGAAGCGTCCTGCACCTCGATCTGGTCGAGGGTGTCGGCGCCGGTGGTGATCTGGAAGGTGCCGGCCACGGTGGTGGTGATCGCATCGCCTCCCTGGCCACTGCCGTCGGCCAGCGCGGACTCCCATACGGTGTCGCCGTCCTCGTTGAGATCCGGGGTCGCGACCGTGGGCGTGGAGTCCTCGGCGATGCTCAGCGTCACCGTGGCGGTGCTGGTGTCGCCATCGGCATCGGTGATGGTGTAGGTGAAGCTGTCGCTGCCTTCGGCACCCGGCGCGGCGGTGTAGGTGAAGGTGCCGTCGTTGTTGTAGACCACGCTGCCCTTGGTGGGCGCGGTGGCCACGGCAACGCCCGTGGCCAGGTCGACGCCGTCGGCACCGGCGGTGTCGTTGGCGAACACGTCGATGTCGACGCTGCTGTCCTCGGCGATCTCGCCCACGGCATCACCGCTGGCCACCGGACCATCGTCGTTGACGTCGATGGTCAGCGTTGCCGGGTCGGAAACGTCACCATCGTCATCGGTAACACGCACCGCAAAGGCGTCACCGGGCACCTGATCGCTGGTACCGGTCTCGCCGGCCAGAGGATGATCCAGGGGCTCGGTCAGGGTATAGGTCCAGCTGCCATCCGGGTTGACGCTCAGCACACCGTAGGTGCCCTGCACCTCGGTACCGCTGGCGGAGATCGCCACCCAGTTACCAGCGGCATCCTGGACCTCGATCAGGGCCAGCTCGTCGCTGCCGGTATCGATCTGGAAAGCACCGGAAGTGGTAGCTACGCCGCCGCCGCTGCCCTGCTCGAGGGCAGACTCCCACACAGTATCGCCATCACCATCAAGATCCAGCGTGGTGACGGTCGGAATCGAATCCTCTTCGGTCTGGTCCAGGAAGGTATCCTCCGGGAACGCGACCTGGTCGAACTGACCGAGGCCATACTCGTAGCTGAGCGGGGTGAGCGGCTCGGTGATGCGTGCCAGCATCACGAAGCTGTGGCCGCCCTCCGCACCGCCACCGGGGCCGGCACCCGCGGCTGTGGGATCCAGTTCGGCGAGCAGATCGCCCTCTCCTTCGTCGATGGCGGTGAGCAGGGCCTCGAGGTCCTCATCCAGGGCGCTTGCTTCCTCCTCGGCCACCGCTTCCTCACCGCTGAGCTGCGGGGTCATCGCCACCTCCTGGCCCCCCTGGATCACGGTGGGGTCGAGATTGTCGCCGAAGTCGAGCTCGACCCGGGCGCCATCCGCGGTGACGAGAACCTCGCCCTCCTGCAGGGTGTCACCAATGCTGAGTTCGCGAAGGTTGCCGTCGGCGTCGCGCGCCCAGGCCTGACCGGTGATGGCGGTAACGGTAGCGATGGTCATGGTGTGACTCCTGCAGGGTGATCTGGCGATAACAGGCGTGCCGACGCAAGCCCGGTCAATACATTGAAGCTAGGCAATAACCATGAGGCGGGATATTGGACCGATGGACAGGTCTGGCCACAAACGCAGGGAACTTGATCCATGTCATGGGTGCCAGCCCACGATCAAGCGACGAGGCCCCTTCCTGAGTGGCAGGTGCTGCTACGGAAAAGCGCCCGGCTATGCCGGGCGCTTGGTGTCGTTTAGAACTGCCTAGTCGATCTCGAGCTGACCATCCTCGATCAGGGATTGCAGGAACTGCAGGGACGAGAGGTCTCCCATCTCCACATTGCTGAGCAGGATCATCTGATCGGCGCCGGAAAGGTCGCCATCGGCGAGGCTGCCCTCGGTGCTGATGTAGAGCATGGTGCCGCTGTCGCTGGGCGCTGCCTGGATGAAGGTCGAGAGATCCGCGCCGTCCGGTATGCCACTCAACATATCGGAGATATCCAGCATGTCGCCTTCGCCGATGGAGAAATCCGTCACGGTATCCAACGAAGGCGACTCGGCATCCCCCTCGTCGCCGAGGTTCCAGATGAAGGTGTCGGCGCCGGAATCACCAGAGAGGGTGTCATCCCCCTCTCCTCCCACAAGGATGTCCTCACCGCTATCACCGGCCAGGGTATCGTCACCCTCGAGTCCCACCAAGGTGGAAGCCTGGTCCATCTCGGCCTCCAGAGTGTCGGCATCCTCTGTCCCCATCAGCAGTTCATGATCATCCGGGCTGAGTTGCAGACTGATGGCATCCTCGACCAGCACGCTATCGCCATCAGCGTCTACCACCTGGAGGTCGAAGTCGATATTGACGAGGGCGCCGGGGTCATAACTGGAGGCACCGAAACCCGCCATCTCGAAGGTCGAGCCATCGAGATAGGCGTATTCCACGGTTGTGAAGCCGGTGTCGGTGAAGACGGCGATGGAGTCACCATCCGCGACGCCGCCCACTATCACGCCGTCGCCGGTGAAATCTACGCTGTAGCCATCGGGAATCGGACCATCTGGCAGCACCTCGGTGCCATTGATGGTGATCCAGGTGATGGCATCCCGAATGTAATCCCCCACATCGTCCTGTTCGTCGGCCTGGCCGTAGTCGAGGTCATCGAAGGCCTCGATGCGTACCTTCGAGGTCCCATTATTGATAAAGAAGGTAGCAATGGCGCCGTTGACCAGGAGATGGGTGTCGAAGCTGAAATCGGCGAGCGCAGGGTCATAGTCCTTCTGCACCGGGTCGCCGGTCACATTCTCGACATAGTCCACCCTGATGGCCTCGCCACTGCCGATATCCTGACCCGGGCCTGAACCGGAAGCCCCCACGCCATTGGCGGTAGTATTGACCTTCACGGCACCTTCTGTGGGCGTGATCAAGATGCTTGGCAGGTCATTGCCCGAGGTATCGGTGTAGTAGACATAGTTGGTGTTGCCGCCAGAGATCGCCCAGCTGCCGGTGCTGGTATTGAACTCTCCTACCCCACCATCGACCTGCTGGTAGAGGGTAAAGGAGTAGGTATCCTGCGCCTGATCAGCGCTGGCATCGGCATTCAGTACGAGTTCGAAGACCACATGGTCCGCGTAACTTCCGTCTGTCATGGCCGATACGGTCGTGAAGTCGCCGCCGGCAAGCGTGGAGCCAATCAGCCGCGAGCCATCCTCCGACACGTAGTAATAGATATCCTGGCTGCCGGCGGTATAGCCGCTCGGCACGCTGCTGTCGGCGACCAACTGGAGGGTACCGCCCTGGTCGGCGCCATAGTTGTCGTCGATATTGCTGTCCAGATCGAGCGGAATGCCCTCGAGGCTTCCCGAGACACCCACCAGGTTGATCAGATAGCCCGTATCGGGATCCACCGCGAAGGGCTCATCATCGACGATGCGGATGTCCAGAGAGGCCGCGGCACTGCTGCCGTCGGCATCCACCAGACTGACCGCGAAGCTGTCGAGGTACTCGGTGCCAGTGGCGCCGGTGACCGTGTCGTTGTCGACGGTGGCATCCAGCGTGTAGGTGTAGCTGAGCGTGCCGCCGGCGGCGTCGCCGCTGAAGCCTGTCAGGAGCAGGGTGCCGTGGTCGCTGGTGATGGTCAGCGGGCTGGTGACAGACAGCGCCTGCAGCTCGGCGAGCGTCAGGCTCTGGCCGGCGATGGTGAGGCTGTCCAGCTCGTCGAACGCGGTGAAGCTGAAGGTGCCGCTCTGGGTGAGCGCGGCGGAGTCAGTGTCGGAGCCGGCCGGCAGGTTGGCTTCGTACACGATCTGCTCACCACCTTCGGTGCTGAGCCCGGTGAGGGTCACGCCGTCGTCCTGGCCGGTGATGGTAATGGTCAGGCTGGCGGTGCTGGTATCGCCGTCGGCATCGGTGAGGGTGTAATCGAAGGTCTCGGTCAGCGTCTCGCCCTCGCTCAACCCCTGGACCGCGCTGCTGTCGTTATCCAGCAGGTAGCTCCAGGTGCCGTCGCCGTTATCGGTGAAGGTGCCATAGCTGGCCTGGGTGTCGTCGAAGGCCACGCCCTCGGGGCGGTCGGCGCCCAGGGTGTCGTTGAGCAGCACATCGCCGGTGAGCGCCGTGGTGGTGTCCTCGACGATGCTGGCATCGGGATCGTCCACCGCGGTGGGCGCGTCATCGACGATCCGGATATCCAGCGAGGCGCTGGCACTGCTGCCGTCGGCATCGACCAGGCTGACCGCGAAGCTGTCGAGGTACTCGGTGCCAGTGGCGCCGGTGACCGTGTCGTTGTCGACGGTGGCGTCCAGCGTGTAGGTGTAGCTGAGCGTGCCGCCGGCGGCGTCGCCGCTGAAGCCGGTCAGCAGCAGGGTGCCGTGGTCGCTGGTGATGGTCAGCGGGCTGGTGGCCGACAGCGCCTGCAGCTCGGCCAGGCGTAAGGTTCTCGCCGGCGATGGTGAGGCTGCCCAGCTCGTCCAGGGCGGTGAAGCTGAAGGTGCCGCTCTGGGTCAGCGCGGCGGCGTCAGAGTCGGAGCCGGCCGGCAGGTTGGCCTCGTACACGATCTGCTCACCACCTTCGGTGCTGAGCCCGGTAAGGGTCACGCCGTCGTCCTGGCCGGTGATGGTAATGGTCAGGCTGGCGGTGCTGGTATCGCCGTCGGCATCGGTCAGCGTGTAATCGAAGGTCTCGGTGAGCGTCTCGCCCACGCTCAGCCCCTGTACCGCACTGCTGTCGTTGTCCAGCACGTAGCTCCAGGTGCCGTCACCGTTGTCGGTGAAGGTGCCGTAGCTGGCCTGGGTGTCGTCGAAGGCCACACCTTCGGGGCGGTCGGCGCCCAGGGTGTCGTTGGCGAGCACGTCGCCGCTCGAGCGCCGTGGTGGTGTCTTCGGCCACGAGAGCGCCGTCCTGAACCGCCGTGGGACCATCGTCGGTGATGGTAATGGTCAGCGTCGCCGGGGCGGAGACATCGCCATCATCATCGGTGACGCGCACGGCGAAGGTCTCGGCAGGCAGCTGATCACTGGCCCCGGTCTCGCCGGCCAGCGGATGCGCCAGGGGCTCGGTCAGGATGTAGCTCCAGCTGCCATCCGGGTTGACGCTGAGCACGCCATAGATGCCCTGCACTTCTGTGCTGGCCGTGGAGATCGCCACCCAGTTGCCGGCGGCATCCTGGACCTCGATCAGCGCGAGTTCGTCGCTACCGGTATCGATCTGGAAGGCACCGTCGGTGCTCGCCACACCACCGCCGCTACCCTGCCCAAGCGCGGACTCCCAGACGGTGTCGCCGTCGTCATCCAGGTCAGCGGTGCCGACGCGGGGAGTGGCGTCCTCCTCCTCGGCGGCCTGGGCCAGGAAGGCATCTTCCGGAAATTCGACCTCGTCGAACTGGCCGAGACCATACTCATAGCTCAGCGGAGTGAGCGGTTCGACGATACGTGCGAGCCGCACGAAGCCGTGGCCCCCTTCCGCGCTGCCACCGGGGCCGGCGCCCGCGGCGGTGGGGTCGAGGTCGACCAGCAGGTCGCCCTCGCCCTCCTCGATGGCGGTCAGTAGCGCCTCGATATCCTCATCCAGAGCGCTGGCCGCCTCCTCGGTGACCGCTTGATCGTCAGCGAGGTCGGCGGAGATGGTCACTTCCTGCTCGCCCTGGATGACCGCAGGATTCAGGTTGTCGGCGAAGTCGAGCTCGACACTGGCGCCTTCCGCGGTGACGAGGACCTCGCCCTCCTGCAGGGTGTCACCGATGTCCAGTTCGCGAAGGTTACCCGCGGCGTCGCGCGCCCAGGCCTGACCGGAGATGGCGGTAACGGTGGCGATGGTCATGGTGTGGATCCCTTCAGCAATGGGTAGCGGTGGACGAGCCTGTCGCTAAACGCCCGTTCGATACCTGCAATCTAGGCAATGGCCGACATCGGCAATATTGGACCGTAGGACAGTAAGGCCAGGAAACCTGACGCTGGTCAGACTTTCCTGCGGTAACGGTGCCCTGCCAGCCTGGCTCAGGCCCTGCCGCTATGGAGAGCCGCCTCATGCACCGGCGACAGCCGCAGCACCAGCTGCATGCGGTCGCGCACGCCGAGCTTGCGGAACACCGGAACCCAGATGCGCCTTGACGGTGCGTTCGGTGATATCGAGGCGGCGGGCGACCTCCTTGTTGCTGTACCCCTCCACCACCGCCAGGGCCACGGCACGCTCGCGCTCGGTCAGCCCTGCCAGGGCCTCGCTGCGCATACGCCCGGCACCACCCAACGCCTGGAAGGCGCCGCCTACGACCCGCGCCATCAGCTCCGGCGGCACCCAGATCCCCTGGTTCATGATCACCAGCCGCGCCTGACGCAGCAGATCAGGCGGAGACAGCGCATGCACATAGCCACGGGCTCCACTCTCCAGCGCCTGGAACGCCTCGGCGGCGCTCGGCGAGTAGGTCATCACTCCCACCTGGGCCCCACGCCGATGGAGTTCGGCGACCTGCTCCGGCCAGCTCTCGCTGTCCACCATCACCCACACACAGTCGCCACGCACCAGCCTGGCCTTGATGTCATCGGCGCGAATCAGGCGTGCATCACTGAAGGCCTCGCGCCAGCGCGGTATCTCGTCGCGCCCCTGACTGACGAAGTAGGTCGCCATCTATCGCTCTCCCATCGAATTGCTCCACGCCCGCAACACGGGCTTGAGCATGAACTGCATTACGGTTCGCTTGCCGGTCATGATATCGACCTGGGCGGTCATGCCGGGAATCACCGACATCTCGGGATCGGCATTGGCATCCTCGATCGAGCGTACGCGGACCAGGTAGAAGGTGTTGTCGTTGTCGTCGGTGATGGTATCGGCACTGATATGCTCCAGCTCGGCCTCGAGACCGCCGTAGATGGCGAAGTCGTAGGCGGTGAGCTTGATATTGGCGGGCTGGCCCGGACGCAGGAAGGCGATATCCTGGGGAGCGATCCGCGTTTCCACCAGCAGCTGGTCATCGCTGGGCACGATCTCGACCACCTCCTGGCCGGGCTGGGCCACACCGCCCAGGGTGTTGATATTGAGCCGCTGCACCACGCCGTCGACGGGCGAACGGATCTCGGCCAGGCGCACGCGATCCTGCAGCCCGGTCCCGGACTCCTCCAGGGCACTCAGGTCGCCGATGGTCTGGCTCAGGTCGTTACGCCAGTCGTTGCGGCGTTCGGCCCCCAGCTCGCGAAGCTGGGTCTCGGCCTCCTCCACGGCGGCCTGCAGGCGTGACACCGCCGCCGCCGCCTGGTCGCGCTCGCCGGTGGCCCGGGATACCTCGCGACGCAGCCTCAGCACCTCCACCTCGGAGACCGCCCCGGACTGCAACAGTGGCCGGGTCAGGTTGAGCTCCTGGCCGGCCATGTTGGCCTCGCGCTGGGCGGTGTCGCGCCTGGCTCGCGCCTCGCGGAGCTCCTCCTCGCGCTGGCGGATGCGGTCGCCCAGCACGTTCTCCTGCTCGCGCAGCTCCTCGCGGGCGCTCTCGTAGGCCTCACGCTCCTGGGCGACGATATCCGGCGCCTGGGCGCGCAGCTCATCGGAGGGCGCGAAGGGGGTATCGGTGACCAGCGCCCGCAGCCGCTCGGCCCGGGCCTGCAGCGACAGGATCTGGGAGCGATTCTCGCGGAAGTTGGCCAGGTAGCGCGTCGGGTCGATGCGCATCAGCACCTCCCCCTGCTCCACCACCTGCCCCTCGCGCACCAGGATCTCCTGCACCACGCCGCCGTCGTAGGTCTGCACGCGCTGCAGCTGTGTGGAGGGAATCACCCGGCCCGCCCCGCGGGTCACCTCGTCGATGGGCGCGAAATAGGCCCACACCAGCAGGGCGATGATGGCCAGCAGCACCACATAGAGGAACCAGCGGGCGCGAATCGGATCCTGCTGCAGGCGGGCCCAGTCGGCATCGCTGGCCCAGTCGCGGTTGAGGTGCGCGGCGGTGACCCGCTTGGCGAACAGGCGATCCATGAAGGGACGAAACGGTTTGCCGCCCACCTCGGAGAAGCGACCGATCGCCTCGAAGCCACGCTGCTCGGCGCTGGCACCCTTCTTCCTGGCCATCAGCGTGCCCTCCCGATCTGTCCCTTGCGCAGCGCCTCGACCACCTTGTCGCGGGGACCGTCGGCCATGACCCGGCCGGCGTCGATGACGATGATGCGGTCCACCAGCGAGAGCAGCGAGGTACGGTGGGTCACCACGACCATGGTCTTGGCCCGCGCGTAGCTCTTGAGATTGGCCTTGAAGGCCTCCTCGCTGGTGTGGTCCATGGAGCTGGTAGGTTCGTCGAGCAGCAGGATCTGCGGATCATTGACCAGCGCCCTGGCCACCGCCACCGACTGGCGCTGGCCACCGGAGAGGGCCTGGCCGCGCTCGCCCACCGGCAGGTCGACCCCTGGGGTGGCCGTTGACCAGCCCCTCCAGGCCGCTGAGCTTGATCGCCCGCAGCAGCGTCTCGTCATCCACTCCCTCGCTGCCGCCCCCGGCGATGATGTTGTCGCGCAGGGTGCCGTAGAACAGGCTGACGTCCTGGGGCACATAGCCGATCTGGCGGCGCAACTGGATGGGGTCGAACTGGCGCAGGTCCACGCCATCGATCATCACCGCTCCGGCGGTGGGCTCGTAGAGCCCCAGCACCAGCTTGTTCAGCGTGGTCTTGCCGCAGCCGATGCGCCCCAGCAGCGCCACCTTCTCGCCGGCCTGGATGGTCAGCGAGACATCACGCAGCGCCTCGTTCTCCTGCTCCGGATAGCGCAGCGAGACCTTGTCGAAGCGGATCTCGCCGCGGATCACCGGGCGGCTGACGAACGCCTTGCCCTCGGGGCGCTCCACCGGACGCTCCATCACGCCGTTGAGCGACTGCAGCGCGGTGGCGGACTGATGGTACTGGGCCAGCAGCGCGGCGGCCTGGCTGACCGGCGCCATGGCCCGCGAGGAGAGCAGGTAGGCGGCGATCAACCCACCCTGGGTGAGGTTGCCCTCGATGATCTGGTAGACACCGATGATGATCACGCACACCGCCACGCTGTGCTGGGCCCACAGCGCCACGCTGGAGACCGAGGAGCTGACCAGGCGCAACTGGGCCGCGGTGCGTGACAGATAGGCCGAGGCCTTCTCCCAAGGTGTTCTGTATGCGGCTCTCGGCGCGCAGCGTCTTGACGGTCTCCAGCTGGGAGACCGACTCCACCAGGGTCGCGTTGCGCTGGGCGCTGACCCGCCAGGTGGTTTCGGAGAGCTCGTGCAGCTTGCCCTGGGCGGCCATGGCGTAGAGCAGCACGAAGGCGATGCCCACCAGCACCGGGATCACCAGCGGCGGGCCGATCAGGGCGATGATGGCGGCGAACATCAGCACGAAGGGCAGGTCCACCAGCGCC
This sequence comes from Halomonas sp., assembly GCA_018401555.1. Lineage (GTDB taxonomy): Bacteria > Pseudomonadota > Gammaproteobacteria > Pseudomonadales > Halomonadaceae > Halomonas. Next base: position 55,697 of record JAGYKP010000104.1, on the reverse strand, counting down.
ACCACCGTGGCCGAGCCGATGAAGGCGCGTACCGACTCGAAGGACTGCAGGGTGGCGGCGAAGGAACCGGTGGAAGCGGGTCTCGCCTCCATGCGCAGCCCCAGCACGCGGGCCATGATCGACGATGACAGCTTGACGTCGGCCCGGCTCGCCGCCAGGTCGACGAAGGCATTGCGCATCAGGCGCAGCGCCAGATCGAAGCACAGCACCACGAAGATGCCCACCGCCAGCACCCACAGCGTCTCGGTGGCGTGGTTGGGCACCACCCGGTCGTAGACGTTGAGCACGAACAGCGGCATGGCCACCGCGAACAGGTTGATCATCACCGAGCCGGCGATGACATCGCGGTAGAGCTTGCGATTCTCGCGGATCACGCCCCAGAACCAGTGCCGGGAATGCTGGCGGTTCACCTCGGGGCCGCGGGCATCAAAATGGAAGCGGGGGCGCACGTAGATGGCCTGCCCGCTGTAGCTGGACTCCAGGCCATCCAGCGCCACCTCGCTCTCGGCATCGCCCAGCTCGGGGAAGATGACCCTGGCCTTGCGCGCCTTGAGGTCCAGCCCCAGCAGCACACAGGCGCGACCCGGCTCGAGCAGCAGCACCACCGGGAAGAGCGCCGGGTTGAGCTGCACCAGGCGGCTCTTGACCAGGCGCGCCGAGAGACCGGCACGGCTGGCGGCGCGCGGGAAGACGCCGGGGTGAGACGCCCCTGTTCGAGGGGCAACCCGGCGGTCAGGGATTCGGCGGTGGTCGACCTGTCGTGACAGGTAGCCACCGTCTGCAGGCATTCGAGCAGTTCATCCTGAACCGCGGAACGCGATGACCCTTCCGATGACTCCAGCGGCTCTCTCTGCGTCACACACACCTCTTTCATCGAATGGCCCCATCGGCACTAGGGCGATGGGGCCAGAGTAGCACCGGGGAAGAGTCCGTCTCCCCCGGCAAAAGGCCGCAGGCAGCTCAGCCGCGGGAGGCCACTTCCGGGGACAGTTGCGCGTAGCTCGCCGGCTCCGCCGCCACCAGCGCATCGATCTCGGCGTAGAGGCCGCCGGCCACGGGGGCGAAGTCGGCGGCCATCGGCGCTGGCTCGCCAGCGGCGGAACGCGACGCCAGGGAATCGAGGGCGGCAGGACGGAAGTCGGTCATGTCGAGGTTCTCGCCGACCCGCTCCAGGGTCACCTCGACGCGACGGTTCTGGCGCCGCCCCTCCACGGTGGCGTTGGTGGCCACCGGCTGGTGGGACCCGTAGCCGCGGGTCTGGAGAAGATCGCTATCCACCCCTGGCTTGCCAGGTAGCTGGCCACGCTGTCGGCACGCCGCTGGGAGAGCGGGTCGTTGATGGCGTCGTTGCCGGTGGTGTCGGCATGGCCGGCGATGAAGACCCGTGCCAGGTCGGTGCGACCGCGGATCTGCTCGGCCAGGTCCGCCAGCTCGCCGCGTGCCTCGGCGGAGAGCTCGGCGCTGTTGATCTGGAACAGAGCGTCCGCGGAGAGGGTGATGTCCGGTGCCCGGGTGGGTGCCTCGATGCCGCCGGTAAAGTCCGCCAGGGTGAAGCCCATGGGGCCATCCGCCGGACAGATGGTCTCGGGGTCCAGGGCCACGCCGTCGCTGCCCATCTCGGCCAGGGTCGGCATGTCGTCGCGCACCACCCCCAGGGTCTGCATCAGCTGCCCCATGGCCGCCAGGGTGCGGGCATCCGCCAGGGCCACGTCGTACTGGGCGTTGACGAAGGCGCGGCTGGCCTCGAAGTACTCGTTCTCGCTGTCCAGCACGTCGAGCAGGGTCCGCTGACCGATATCGAACTGCTGCTGATAGGCACCGCGCACGCGGTCGATGGAGAGCCGGTGCTGGTTGAGGTACTGCAGCTGCTCGCGTAGGCGCTGGGTATCGTTGTAGGCGATCTGGGTGGTCTGGCGAACGTCCACACAGGCCTTCTCGCGCAGGTTGATCGACTGCTCGACCCGGTCGCTGGCGGCGCGGAACGAGGCCAGGTCGCTGCCGCCGCGGTAGAGGTTCATGCTCGCCACCAGCTCGATGGTCTGGCGCTCGCGATCCCCCAGCCCCTCGTAGCCGGAATCATTGCGGTAGGTGCCGGCTCGCCCGCGCAGGTCGAGGCGCGGATGGAAGGCGGCCTTGGTACCCTCGCGCTCGGCGCGGCTCGCCTCGATGTTCTCGATGGCGGCATGGAACTCCGGGTTGCCCTGAAAGGCCATGTCCAGCGCCGCGGCCACGTTGGGCGGCAGGCGATCGTCAAGCTCCGGCGCCGGCGCCAGCTGGGCGGCGGGCAGCTCACCGACGATACGCTGGAAGCGCGCAGTGACGTCATGCAGGTTGGAGGCCTCGGTCATCAGGTTGGACTCAGCCAGGGCCAGGCGGCCACTGATCTGCTCCAGGTCCACCCCGCGGCCGGCGCCCGACTGCACGCGCTCCTCGATCTGGCTGAACACCCGCAGGTGGTCGGCGTAGTTCTCCTGGGCCAGGCTCACCAGCTCGCGGTAGCGACGCACGTCCAGGTAGGCACGGGTGGCCTCCAGGGTGACGTTCTCGCTGGCCCCGATCAGCTCGTAGTAGCGCACCAGCTTGGCGCGGTCGAGGCGCTCCACCTCACTGGCGGTGGCGAAGCCGTCGTAGATCATCTGGGTCAGGGTGATCTCGGCGAAACGGGTCTCGTAGCTGCCGCTGTGAGACTAGGTCAGAGACTGCCGGTATCACCTTCACGATACTCGCGGCCGATACCGGCATTGGCATCGACGCTAGGCAGGTAGTTGCCGAAGGCCACATCCACGTCGTTGTCGGCGGCCCGCAGGCCGTTCCAGGCGGCATGCACCTCGGGATTGGTGGTCAGCGCCTGGCGCACCACGCTGGTCAGGTCCGCCGAGCCCGGTGCGGCGAGGCCCGGCGGCAGGCTCTGGGCCACCGCCGCGGCAATGGGCATTAGGGTCAGGGCGGCACCCAGCGTGGCGGCACCGGCCAGACGACGAGAGGAGGACGTTGCGAGTGTGCGATTCATGACGATTCCCTTGCGATGAATGATCCGGGGCTCACTGTGGAGACCCGCGGAACACGAGCTTGCTGTTGTCGGGCCGCAGCCGCCGCCTGTGAATCGCGCGCGACTGGCGCTTCCTTTCCTTTCCCGCCTGATGATTCCCCTGCAGCTTGGCTACGCCATTCACGCCCACTTTTCACGAGGCGCCAGACCTCGGCTCATCCTGGGTGACCAGATCACTCAGTCCAGCGTCATGACGTATTTGTAACTTAGCGTAACTCAGGGTGGGGCATTGTCCAGCACAATTGCACAGACTCCTTTAGGAGATTGTGCTTTTCTGATGTAGGACAAAGATTACAAGGCACCTCAAGGCCTCTACCCCACGCGAGCAAACGTGCTATCGTCTCGGCCATCGACACGGCCGGTCATCACAAGGAGAACGCCATGTCCTCATCGGAAATCCAGAAGACTCGCGTCATCAACGAGTTGCGGGGCTTCATCAAGAAGCTGCTGCAGGACCCAAGGATCCTCGAGCAGTCGCTGGAGATCGCCCGTCGCCACCTGCCTGAAGGCAGCTCCCAGGCGGTCATGGCACGCATCGCCAACGAGATCTCGGACACCACCAGCGTGCATATCCCGGAGGACCCCGCCGAGCACTCCGAGGCGGACAAGCTGTTCCTCGAGCTGCTGCGCGAGGTGGTTGGCGAGGAGCAGGCGCTCTACTGATTCCTCCCCGCTCGACAGCGGCACCCACGACGCCCGGCTCCGTCCGGGCGTCGTCGTGTCCGGGCACTGCGGCTCTGGTAGAATGGTAAAACCTTGTTTTTACTGGAGCTGTACAGCCCTCATCATCATGTACTACCTGCTCAAGCTGTTTCCCGAGATCACCATCAAGTCGCGCTCCGTGCGTCGACACATGACCCGCTGCCTCGCCGCCAACGTGCGCAATACCCTGAAGCCGCTGGATCGACGCATCGCGGTACGCGATGGCTGGGACCTGCTGCGGGTCTCGCTGCCCGCAAGTGCCAGCGCGGCGCTGGTCGACGAGGTGGAGGCCCGCCTTACCCGGATGCCGGGTGTGCAGGAAGTACAGGAGGTGCGCGAGGTCGACTTCAGCGACCTGGACGAGATCACCGCCGAGGTCGTGCCGCGCTGGCAGGCTCACATTGCCGGGCGGCGCTTCCGCGTCTCGGCCAAGCGGCGTGGCTCCCACGACTTCACCTCGGCGGACCTTGAGCGCCATCTCGGCGCGGCGCTGCTCGCCGCGGCCCCCGATGCCCGCGTCGATCTGACGCATCCCGAGGTGAAGGTGACGGTGGAGGTCCTGGATCAACGCCTGCGCCTGATCGACCGCCGCCTGGCGGGTCTCGGCGGCTACCCCCTCGGCCTGCAGGGCCAGGCCATGGCACTGATCTCCGGCGGCTACGATTCGCCGGTGGCCGCCTGGCGGATGATCCGCCGCGGCATCAAGACCCACTTCCTGTTCTTCAACCTCGGCGGCCCCGAGCATGAGCGCGGCGTACGCGAGGTGACCCACCACCTCTGGCAGCGCTACAGCGCGTCACACCGGGTCAACTTCGTCTCGGTGCCCTTCGAGCCGGTGGTCGGCGAGATCCTGCGCCAGGTGCCGGACGGCATGATGGGCGTGGTGCTCAAGCGCATGATGGTGCGCGCCGCCTCACGCCTTGCCCGGCGTGCCAGGGTGCCGGCGCTGGTCACCGGCGACGCCATCGCCCAGGTCTCCAGCCAGACCCTCACCAACCTGGCGCTGATCGACGATGCCAGCGAACTCCCGCTGCTGCGCCCGCTGCTGACCGACGACAAGCAGACCATCATCACCCAGGCCCGCGAGATCGACACCGCGCGCTTCGCCGAGAGCATGCCGGAGTACTGCGGGGTGATCTCGCGCCGCCCCCACACCCGCGCTCGCCGCGACCAGATCGCTGCGGCCGAAGCCGACTTCGACTTCGCGGTGCTCGATGCCGCCGTCGACGCCGCCGAGATCACCCGCATCGATCGTCTCGCCCAATCCCTGGACCTGGCAGCTGCTGCCCAGCCCGGGGGCGAAGTACTCGAGGCGAGGGAGGGCGAGGATGTCAGCGTCATCGACATCCGCGCCCCCGGGGAGCGTGAAGCGGCCCCGCTCCCCCTGGCGGCGGGCCAGCGCCTGGAAATCCCCTTCTACGAGCTCCAGCAGCGAGCCCCGGACCTGCCCGATGACCGCCGCTACTTCCTCTACTGCGACCAGGGGGTGATGAGTCGCATGCAGGCCCTGCATCTGCATGATCGCGGCCTCACCCACTTCGGCATCTATTATCGCGCCTCCACGAGAGGGTGAATTCGTTGCGCCGCGAGGCCTGGGAACGACTACGCTGGAGGGAAAGATACCTTTCGTTACACGAAGGGGCACTCCGGGAGCGAGACGATGGTCAGGCGCAGGCGTCAGGCCCCATGCAGAGACGCCGGCAGCGGCGAGATCCTGCTCGACGACGGCTGGCCGCGGCCGCCGCGACTGGCCGAGCCCCGCGAGGTCCGGCGGCGCCGGCTATGGCCCTGGCTGCTTCTCGTCCTCGCCCTGCTCGGTACCGCCGTGGCCGGCCTGGTGGTGGCAGAGGTGCGCTCTCTCAGTGTGGCAGGCCCGCGAGGCTCTCCCGCTATGCCGGCCAGCTCAGCTATGCACTGGCCCCCGGCGCCAGCGAGCGCTGGCAACCGCCGGTACACGGCCCCTTCGACGCACGCCTGGGCTACACCCGCCTGGCCGATTTCCAGCGCCGGCTGCTGCAGAGTGACTTTCGCATAGAGCAACAGGCGCGCTTCTCGCCGGCGCTGATGCGCTACGCCGAACGCGGCTTCTTCCCGCCCTATCGCGAGAAGACCTCGGCCGGGCTCGACCTCGCCACCTGCAGCGGCGAGCCGCTCTACCGCTTTCGCCACCCAGAGCGCCACTATCCCGACTTCGAGTCCATCCCGCCCGTGGCACTGGCGATGCTGCTGTTCATCGAGAATCGCGGCCTGCTGGACAGCGAGAGCCCACACGCCAACCCCGCGGTGGACTGGCCGCGCTTCGCCGCGCGGCCTTCTCCCGGGTGGGCGAGGCACTGTACGCTGCCCGGCCAGTCTGCCGGCGGCAGCACGCCCTGGCCACCCAGATCGAGAAGTACCGCCACTCCCCCGGTGGCCTCACCCACTCGCCCACGGAAAAGCTCCGCCAGATGCTCTCGGCCAGCGTGCGCAGAGCTACCGCAATGGCCCCGAGACCCTCAGCACGCGTCGCGATATCGCTCTGGACTACCTCAATACGGTGCCGCTTGCCGCCGTACCCGGCAGCGGTGAGGTGCACGGCCTGGGCGATGCTCTCTGGGCGTGGTTCGGTGCCGACTTCGCCGCCACCAACCGCCTGCTGCACCAGACGCCCGGCGCCACGCCGCCCACCGCGGCCCACGGCCAGGCCCTGCGCCGCACCCTGGCGCTGATGATCGCCCAGCGCCGCCCCAGCGGCTATCTCAATGCCGGGCGGGAGTCCCTCGAGACACTGACCGACAGCTACCTCGGGCTGCTGGCCGAGCACGGCGTGATCTCCCCCGCCCTGCGCGATATCGCGCAGGACCAGCGGCTGGAGTTCCGCGACTTCGCCCAGGACCCCATTCGCCCGCGTGTCGAGGCCGGCAAGACCCTGCAGGTCGCTCGCACCCGCCTGGCCGGGCTGCTGGGTGTCTCGCTGCAGGAGCTGGATCGCATCGATCTCGCGGCCACCACCACCCTCAACGCCGAGCTGCAGGCGGCTGTCACCGAGCACCTCCACAGGCTCGCAGACCCCGAGTTCGCCGCCGCCCAGGGGCTGGTCGGCGAGCGCCTGCTGGATGCCGACAGCGCGGCCGCCGTGCGCTACAGCTTCACCCTGCTGGAGCGTGGCGAGGCGGGCTTCGACGTTCGCGTGCAGACCGATAACGGCGACCAGCCCTTCGACCTCAACCAGGGCAGCAAGCTCGAGCTCGGCTCCACCGCCAAGCTGCGCGTGCTGGCCAGCTACCTGGAAGTGGTCGCCGAGCTCCATGCCCAGTATGCCGGCCAGCCGGGCGAGGACCCTGCGGCGCCCTGCCGGTGGATCGCCAGGACGCCATCCGCCGTTTCGTGATCGAGCGCCTGGTCGCCCGACCGGAGATCAGCCTGGCCGAGCTGCTCGAGGGCGCCATGCAGCGCCGCTACTCCGCCAGCCCCCACGAGGCCTTCTTCACCGGCGGCGGACGCCACACCTTCAGCAACTTCAGCCGCCAGGACAACCGCCGCCGACCGACCCTCGAGGAGGCGCTGCGCGAGTCGCTGAACCTGCCCTTCGTGCGCCTGATGCGCGACCTGGTGCAGTTCACCATTCATCAGGAGGCCGATCGCCGGCGCCTGCTGGAGGACGACGACGACCCCCGACGCCTCGACTACCTGCAGGGCTTCGCCGACCGCGAGGGGCGCGTCTTCCTGCAGCGCTTCTGGGGCAAGTACCACCATCTCGACACCGCCGCACGCCAGCAGGCCCTGCTGGGCGGCCTCAAGCCCGACGCCCACCGTCTCGCCGCGGTCTTTCGCTACCTCTACCCCGAAGGCGACTCTATCGCCCTGACCGCCTTCCTCGCCGAGCGGCTTGACGACCGGCGGCTCGATCTCGACCTCACCGCCCTCCACGAGCGCAGCGACCCCAGCACCCTCAGCCTCTCCGACCAGGGCTATATCGCCGGGGTGCACCCGCTGGAGCTGTGGCTGGTGGGCTTCTGATCGACCGCCCCGACGCCGACTATGCCGACGCCGAGCGGGCCAGCCGCGACGCGCGCCAGGAGGTCTACGGCTGGCTGTTCCGCACCCGTCACCGCGGGGCCCGGGATTCACGCATACGCACCATGCTCGAGACGGAGGCCTTCACCGAGATCCAGCGTCGCTGGGAGCGGCTGGACTACCCCTTCTGCCCACCTGGTGCCTTCGCTGGCCACGGCGCTGGGAGCTTCGGGCGACCGCCCGTCCGCGTTGGCCGAGCTGGTCGGCATCATCCTCAACGACGGCGTACGCCTGCCCACCCGGCGCATCGACACGCTGCACTTCGCCGCCGACACCCCCTACGAGACCCGCTTCGTCGCCGATGCCTCCCGCGCCCGTCGGGTGATGGCACCGGAAGTGGCCGCCACCCTGCGCCGCGCCCTGGGACAGGTGGTCGAGGGCGGCACCGCGCGGCGCCTGCAGGGTAGCTTTGCCCTGGAGGACGGCACCCCGCTCGCCCTGGGCGGCAAGACCGGCACCGGCGACAACCGTTTCCAGACCGTCACCGCCTCGGGCCAGGTGACCCACTCCGAGGCGCGCAGCCGCACCGCCACCTTCGTCTTCCACCTCGGCGACAACCACTTCGGCACCCTCACCGCCTATGTCCCCGGCAGCGACGCCGCAAACTTTGCTTTCACTTCGGCACTGCCGGTACAGGTACTCAAGGGCATGGCCCCCCTGCTCAGCCCCTACCTCACCCCGGAAGAGCAGACCCGCTGCCATCCCGGCTCGCCACCCGAGCTCGTTGATGGCCGACGATACCGCCAGCCCAACGAGGCTTCCTGAACCTGCCTGCCGGGTGCAGTCAGGCGCCATCCCGGCTACAATCGAGCGTCTGATTTTCCTGGGATTCAAGAGCCGATATGTCGACGAACGCCACGCGCAAGATCCTGGTCACCAGCGCCCTGCCCTACGCCAACGGCGCCATCCACCTCGGCCACCTGCTCGAGTACATCCAGACCGACATCTGGGTGCGTTTCCAGAAGAGCCGCGGCCAGCAGTGCCACTATGTCTGTGCCGATGACGCCCACGGCACCGCCATCATGCTGCGCGCCGAGCAGGAGGGCATCACCTCCGAGGCGCTGATCGACCGGGTCAGCCGCGAGCACCAGGCGGATTTCGCCACCTTCGGCGTGGCCTTCGACAACTATCACTCGACCCACTCGGAAGAGAATCGCTACTTCAGCGAACTGATCTACACCCGCCTGCGCGACAAGGGCCATATCGCCACCCGCGACATCGAGCAGATGTACGACCCGGTGAAGGGGCTGTTCCTGGCCGACCGTTTCATCAAGGGCACCTGTCCCAAGTGCAAGGCCGACGACCAGTACGGCGACAACTGCGAGGCCTGCGGCGCGACCTACACCCCGGCTGAGCTGATCGACCCGGTGTCGGCGATCTCCGGTGCCACCCCCGAGGTCCGCGGCTCCACCCACTACTTCTTTAAGCTGCCCGACTTCGCCGACTTCATGCAGCGCTGGATCAATGACGGCCACGTCCAGCCGCAGATCCGCAACAAGCTGATGGAGTGGTTCGAGTCCGGCTTCAACGAGTGGGACATCTCCCGCGACGCCCCCTACTTCGGCTTCGAGATCCCTGACGCCCCGGGCAAGTACTTCTACGTCTGGCTGGATGCGCCGATCGGCTACCTGGCCAGCTTCAAGAACCTCTGCGACCGCGAAGGCATCGACTTCGACAGCTACTGGAAGAAGGACAGCGACGCCGAGGTCTACCACTTCATCGGCAAGGACATCGTCTACTTCCACGCCCTGTTCTGGCCGGCCATGCTGCACGGTGCCGACTTCCGCACGCCCACGGCGGTCAACTGCCACGGCTTCGTCACCGTCAACGGCGCCAAGATGTCCAAGTCGCGGGGCACCTTCATCAAGGCCGCCACCTACGCGGACTACCTGAACCCTGAGTACCTGCGCTACTACTTCGCCGCCAAGCTCACCTCCCGCGTCGACGACCTGGACCTCAACCTCGAGGACTTCGCCGCCCGGGTCAACAGCGACCTGGTCGGCAAAGTGGTCAACATCGCCAGCCGCTGCGCGGGCTTCGTCAAGAAGCTGGGTGGCGGCAGGCTCTCGACCCACTGCGCCGAACCCGAGACTGGTGGCCCGCTTCATCAGTGCCGGCGACGAGATCGCCGAACAGTTCGAGATTCGCGAGTTCGGCCGCGCCATGCGCCTGGTGATGGAGCTGGCCGACGAGGCCAACACCTACATCGCCGAGGCCGAGCCCTGGGTGCTGGCCAAGCAGGAGGGTCGCGAGCAGGAGGTGCTGGATATCTGCTCGGTGGGCATCAACCTGTTCCGCCAGCTGATGGTCTATCTGGCCCCGGTGGTACCGGCCATGGCCGAGGGTGCCCGCGAGTTTCTCAAGCTCGAGTCGCTGGACTGGCATAGCCGACACGAGGTGCTGCTGAACCACGAGATCGCCAAGTTCAAGCCGCTGATGACCCGCGTGGAGCGGGAGAAGATCGACGCCATGATCGAGGCGTCCAAGGAGGACCTGGTGGAAGAACAGAAGCTCAAGGAGACCCCGAGGGCCCCTGGCCGAGGAGCCCATCGCCGCCGAGATCGCCTTCGACGACTTCATCAAGGTGGACCTGCGCATCGCGCGCATCGCCAAGGCGGAATACGTCGAGGGCGCCGACAAGCTGCTCAAGCTGACCCTGGACCTGGGCGGCGAGAGCCGAACTGTCTTCTCGGGTATCCGCGCCGCCTACGCCCCCGAGGCGCTGGAGGGCCGACTCACCGTGATGGTCGCCAACCTGGCGCCGCGCAAGATGCGCTTCGGTGTCTCCGAAGGCATGGTGCTGGCCTCGGCCAACGACGAAGGCATCTACCTGCTCTCGCCGGATAATGGCGCCGAGCCCGGCCAACGGGTGACCTGAGCCACCGTGAGTCGCCGTGACCTTATCGAGGCCATCGACGCCCTGCTGCCCCAGACCCAGTGCGGCAAGTGTGGCTTCGATGGCTGCCTGCCCCATGCCGAGGCGATCGCCGAGGGCGAGCCGATCAACCGCTGCCCGCCCGGTGGCGAGCCCACCCTCGCGCAGCTGGCCGAGCTGACCGGCCAGCCCGCACAGCCCCTCGGCGAGCCCGCCCAGCTGCCGCTGGCCGCAGTGATCCGCGAGGATGAATGCATCGGCTGCACCAAGTGCATCCAGGCCTGTCCGGTAGACGCCATCCTCGGCGCGGCCAAGCGCATGCATACGGTGATCACCGACGAGTGCACCGGCTGCGAGCTGTGCGTGGCGCCCTGCCCGGTGGACTGCATCGACCTGGTGCCCCATCCCGCCTGGCAGGCCGCCGAGAGCGAGGCCGAGCGCGACGCCTACCTGGCACGGCGTGCCGAGCTGGGACGCCGCCGCCACCGTGCCCGCCAGGCGCGTCTGGCGCGGAGGCCCGCGACAAGCGCCTGGAGCGCCAGAAGCGCCTGATGCAGCAGCGCCGGCGCGCCGACAGCACCGGCGGTGCCGCCACCTCGGGAAGCTCAGTCGTGAAGCGCCAGCGCCAGATGGCGCTCAAGGCCGCCGAGCAGGCCCTCAAGCGCGTGCAGCAGCAGCTGGAGAGTGCCCGGCGCCGCGGCGATGACAAGGCCGAGGCCACCGCCCTGGCCCAGTTGCCCGAGGCCGAACGCTTGCTCGCCGAAGCCAGAGGCGCGCTGAAGCAAGCAGGCACGGCCGAATGATCTGATGACACGAACCCGACTCACCGCTTGGGGCTGATCCGGCGACAGGCCATGGCGCAGGTCTATAGAGGTTCATCACGAGCTGTCGCAAACCCGTTGGCAGGGAGTGGTGGGAGGTCGGGTTCCCCCGAGCGAATGGAGGCCGCAGGCCTCCTGACGGTGATCGAAACAGACTGGGCACCACCTCCGGGCGCTCTTCGGCGCCATTCGCAATGGCAGCGCCGCCCTCCCACAATGCGGCTTCACGCTAATGTGCGAAGAACCAACAAACGGAACATCATGAACGCCCAGAAACGCTTTGAAATCTTCGCGCGGCTGCGCGAGCACAACCCCGAGCCCACCACCGAGCTCAACTGGGAGACACCCTTCGAGCTGCTCGCCGCGGTGCTGTTCTCCGCCCAGGCCACCGACGTCGGCGTCAACAAGGCCACGGCCCGGCTCTTCCCCGTCGCCAACACGCCCCAGGCGATCATCGAGCTCGGCCTCGACGGGCTCAAGGAGCACATCAAGACCATCGGCCTCTACAACACCAAGGCCGAGAACCTGATGAAGACCTGCCACCTGCTGGTGGAGAAGCACAGCGGCGAGGTCCCCGAGACCCGGGCTGCCCTGGAGGCGCTCCCCGGCGTGGGCCGCAAGACCGCCAATGTCATCCTCAACACCGCCTTCGGCCAGCCCACCATCGCCGTGGACACCCATATCTTCCGGGTCTCCAACCGCACCGGCATCGCCCGCGGCAAGGACGTGGTCGAGGTGGAGAAGAAGCTGCTGCGCCATGTGCCGAAGGAGTTTCGCCAGGACGCCCACCACTGGCTGATCCTGCATGGCCGCTACACCTGCGTGGCGCGCAAGCCCCGCTGCGGCAGCTGCGTGATCGAGGATCTCTGCGAGTTCAAGGAAAAGACCGAGCTGTAGCGGGACAGCCGTTGACCAGCGAAGGCTGGCATCGACCGTCACAGCCTGCTTGACTGGCGGCAGGCCCCGACGAGTTCACTCCATGGAAGCGCTGAAATACCTCCTGCTGCCGCCGGTCATCAACGCCCTGCTGATCCTCGCCGGCCTCGCCGGCCTCGCCGCCGGGCCCGACGGCTGACAGGCGGTCTGCTGATCGCCGTGGGCCTCGCCAGCCCGCTGGTGCTCGCCACCCCGATAGCGAGCCACGCCCTGCGCCAGGGGCTGGAACCGCCGCCGCTCTCCGGCCCCGCGGCCCTGCGAGGCGAGGGGGCCATCGTCATCCTCGGCGGCGGCCGCGACTACCGGAGCCCCGAGTTCGGCTGGGGCGACGCCCCAGCAATCCCACCTGGCGACGCCTGGCCTATGGCGCCTGGCTGCAGCGTGGCAGCGACTGGCCGATCCTGGTCAGCGGCGGTCGCGTCCATGACGAACACAGCGCCGAGGCCAGCCTGATGGCCGCGGCACTGCGTGAGGTGTTCGGGGTGCCGGTACGCTGGCTGGAGGGCGAGAGCCGCAACACCGCAGAAAATGCCCACTTCAGCGCCGCCATGCTGGCCGGCGCGGGGATCGAGCGCGTCGCCCTGGTCTCCCAGGCCTGGCACCTGCCCCGGGCGAGCGCGGAGTTCGAGCGGGCAGGCCTGGAGGTGGTAGCGGCACCACCGAGTTCGCCAGCGCCCCGCCGCCGGGCCTCCACGCCTGGATCCCGCGCGCCTACCACCTCAACCAGAGCACCCGCGCCCTGCACGAGTGGCTGGGTCGCGGGGTAAGCTGGCTCAGGGCCCAGCTGCCGAGACCGCTAGAAGCCTTCAGCCTCCAGGCGTTCCGCCAGCTGCTCGAGGATCTCGATGCCCTGCACGTCGGTGGGCAGCCAGGGTAGCCGCGGGCGCGGCAGGTGACCCAGCTCCACGTCGATGCGTGCCAGATAGGTGGCCTCCTGTTCGCGGCGAGCGTTGAGGAAGACGCCATCGGCCTCCGGGGGAATGACCCGGTTGACCAGGGTCCCGGCCACCGGGACATGGGCCTCCTCCAGGGTCGCCACGGCACGGGCGGTCTCGAGGATCGGCAGCCGTTCCGGCGTCAGCACGAACAGGAAGCCGCTCTCGTCGGCGTTCTCGATGCGTCGCCGCGCCTGGTGGAAGAGGCGCCGGCGATCGATCAGGGTCTTCGCCACGTCGCGGGTCTTGTCGTCCAGGTCGGCCAGCTCGTTCTCCTTCGGATCGTCGAAGGGGCTGGCCAACGTCGCGGCCGCGCTTGGGCGTCAGGTGGGAGAGCACCTTGCCCAGCTCCTCGGACTTGCGATTATGCGCCAGCAGGCCATCGGTCCAGGCCGCCATGGCCTCGGGCAGGGTCAGCAGCCGCAGGGTAGTGGCCGGTGGGCGCGGTATCGAAGATGATCAGGTCCCAGTCGGCCTCGTCATCGGTGATGATCCGCGCCAGCCGCTCCAGCAGCGCCGCTTCCTGGGTGCCCGGCGACTGCCGGGTCAGGCGCATCTGGCGCTCCAGCTCGGCCATCATCTCCGGCGCCGCATAGCGCCGCATCTGCGCGGTGACCCGGGCCAGGTGGGCCTCCACCTCGGCGTCGGGGTCGATCTCCATGGCATCGAGGTTGGGCAGCAGGCGGCGGGGCGCATCGGACAGCTCGCGATCGAAGACATCGCCGAGGCTATGGGCCGGGTCGGTGGAGACCACCAGTACGCACTTCCCGCGGCGGGCGGCGAGTACCGCCAGGGCCGCGGCTACGGTGGTCTTGCCGACCCCGCCCTTGCCGCCTACCCACAGCAGGCGCTTGTCGAGTAACTCTCTCATATGCGGTTCCGTGGTTATTTAGCTGCAAGCTGCAAGCTGCAAGCTGCAAGCTGCAAGCTGCAAGCTGCAAGCTGCAAGAGAGGATGGTGTTTCCCCCGCATCACTCCCGGCAAGGGGGTTCCTTGTCACTTGCCCCTTGTTACTGCCCAAAGGGCCTCAGCAGCACTTGAAGTGATCCAGGGGCGAACGCTCCATGCCCATGCGGCGGTGCCAGTCATGGAAGCGTTCCAGCAGCAGGGAGCTGCAGCTCCAGGGTGTAGTAGGCCGCCGGATTGGGCACTCCCATCATCTCGGAGAACACCAGCAGCATGAAGAGGTCGTCCTCGTCTCGCCGGGCGCGGGCTATCGCGCCCCGGTAGGGGGAGGAGTAGACCCTCCCTCCGCGAAGAAACAGGCCTGGCTCAAGCTCAGGCCCGAATCCGTTCGAGACGAGCCTCACGACCTTCGTGTCGGTCGTCGCTCATCCTTCTCTCCTTGCGTTCACTCCTGCTTGGCAGGCGCCTCGTTGCGCAGCCGCTTGAGCGCGGAGACACACTCCAGCGCCACCAGGATCGCGGCCACCAGCACCACGATGTCCAGGCCCAGCAGGAAGTAGTTGCCCTGGTCGAAGAAGGTGCGCAGCTGGATCAGCAGCGCGGCGATGGTCATCACCAGCAGGAAGGCCAGGGGTGCCAGGGTGTACTCACATCCAGCGGCGCCCCAGGCGCACCAGCATCACCGCGACCACCAGCAGGGTCAGGCCCGCCAGCAGCTGGTTGGTGGTACCGAACAGCGGCCAGATGATCAGGCCACCGGAACCATCCGCGCCGCCGGCGCCGAAGGCCAGCAGCAGGCAGCTGCCCACCGCCAGCAGGGTGGCCACGGCCGGCTTCTTCATCCACGGCTGGTTATAGATCTCGCCCCACTCCTGGAAGATGTAGCGCTGCAGGCGCAGGCCGGTATCCATGGTGGTGCCGGCGAACAGCGCCGCCATCACGGTGAGCAGGGTCGCCGCGGTGGCTTCGGGCAGGCCCAGGCCGTTGTGGATGATGAAGGCACCGCCCTCGACGAAGGCGTTGACGCCGCCCTGACCGAAGGCGGTGTACATCGCCTCCCAGTCGGCGAGGCTGGCGAAGCCGGCGGTTCGCGGCGAGGATCGGCGGCCAGCGCCAGCATGCCCTCACCCACGGCACCGAAGTAGCCGACGAAGCGGGCGTCGGTTTCCTTGTTGAGCTGCTTGGAGGTGGTGCCGGAGGAGACCAGGCCATGGAAGCCGGAAATCGCACCACAGGCGATGGTCACGAACAGCAGCGGCAGCAGTGATGGGGTACCGGCCGGCACATTGTCGTTGAAGGCCGGGGCGACCATGCTCGGGTTGAGCAGCAGGATGGCGCCGTAGAGGATGATCAGACCGACGAACAGCTGCAGGCCGTTGATGTAGTCGCGGGGCTGCAGCAGCACCCACACCGGCAGCAGCGAGGCGATGGCGGCATAGCCGAACAGCAGCAGGATCCAGATGGCGTTACCCGAGACACCCGCGACTTCCGCCGGCATCTGCAGCGGCACCGAGGGACCGATGCCGATCAACGCGTAGAGGGCCACGACGCCGACGATAGAGACCATCGGCAGGCTCATCTTGCGGCGATAGATCATCTGGCCGATCACCAGGGCCACCAGAATGGCACCCCACACCGGGACCACGGCACTGGAGAAGTTCATCATCAGGCCGGCGATCACCACGGCGAACACCGCGTTGACCATCAGCAGCACCAGGAAGATGACGATCATGAAGATGCTGCGCGCTCGCTTGCCGACCACGTCGCCGGTCAGGGCACCGACCGACTTGGCCTTGTTGCGTACGCTGGCCCAGATGGCGCCGAAGTCATGCACCCCGGCGAAGAACACGGTGCCCAGCACTACCCACAGGAAGGCCGGGACCCAGCCCCAGATCACGGCGATGGCGGGCCCGACGATGGGGGCGGCGCCGGCCACGGAGGTGAAGTGGTGGCCCCACAGCACATAGCGGTTGGTGGGCAACGAAGTCGACGCCGTCTTCATACTCGTGGGCGGGCGTCTTGAAGTCGGGGTCCAGTCGGTAGATCTTCTCGGCGATGAACTTCGAGTACAGGAAGTACCCGGCCGCCATCGCGGCAAGACCCAGGACCAGGACGAGAATGGCACTCATGGCTCACTCCTAGCAGGTGGGTGTGGGTTGAACAGGATGCAAGGCCTCGGTATGGGACCCTGCAGACAATGGTCTAACCTTGTTACCTTCGCGTCCATGCGCTTCGCCGGCTAATCACCACTTTCGCGACGAAAGTATTAGAGCCATCGAGTCAGAGGGCATCACGCGGCGTGAAGGCTCGAACTCGCTAGATACGCGCCACCGTGCGTTGATAAGCCTCGCGCTCGCGGCACGCCGCGAGGAAGGCCTGCAGGTTCGGGTAGCCCTCCAGGCCGCCCCGGCTGGCCAGGGCCAGCACCGGGAAGCTCATCTGGATATCGGCGACACTGAACGCCTCGCCGGCAAACCAGGTCCGCGGGCCAGCTCATCCTCCCAGAATGCCACCAGGCGGTGGATGTCCGGTCCCAGGTACTGCTGCTCCACCCCGCGCGCAAACATCCTGCCCAGCGGCCGCGCCAGAGCCGGCACCGGTGGCTGACCGAGTCTCGCGAGAACACCAGCCGCATCACCAGTGGTGGCATCGCCGAGCCCTCGGCGTGGTGCATCCAGAAGCGGTAGCGCTCGAAGGCTTCGCTGCCGCTGGGCGGCACCAGCCGACGCTCGGGGTCGTGATGCTCGACCAGGTAGTCAAGGATCGCCCCCGACTCGGCCAGCACACGCTCACTGCGACTGCGATCCCGGATCAGCGGCGACTTGCCCAGCGGGTGCAGCTCGCGCAGGGTGTCGGGCGCCAGCAGGGTCTGGGGGTCGCGCCGATGGGTCACGACCTCGAACTCGGCACCCAGCTCCTCGAGTAGCCACACGACCCGCTGCGAGCGGGAATTCTCCAGATGGTGAACCTCGATCATCGCGCTCTCCCGGTTGTCCATGGGGTCACCCTAGCACGGCAGCAAGCGCGCCTCCTGCCAAGGTCGTCTTTGCCCGGCCATCGACGGCCACTTAGACTGACGCCAACAACGACGATAAATAACAGGAGGGCGTCATGGCCAAGGTGCTGGTGGTGGACGATGAACCCAATATCGTCCTGTCGCTGGAGTTCCTGATGCAGCAGGCCGGCTTCGAGGTGGTCACCGCCGAGGATGGCGAGAGCGCCCTGGCGCGCGTGGAGGAGGGCCCACCGGACCTGGTGCTGCTGGATATCAGCCTGCCCGGCATCAGTGGATTCGATGTCCTCGAGCGCCTGCGCGGCGACCCGACCCACGCGCGCCTGCCGATCATCATGCTCACCGCCCACGGCCGTGAGGTGGAGCGTGAGAAGGGCCTGGCGCTGGGCGCCGACGACTACGTCACCAAGCCCTTCTCCACCCAGGCGCTGGTGGAGAAGGTCAAGTCTCTGCTCGCCGAGGTGTCCTGATGGCGCGTCGTCCCTCCGGCCTGCCCCGCCGCCAGCGCCTCATCGGCCTGTGGCTGCTGCTCAGCGGCATCAGCATCTTCGGCGGTGCCACCTTTGCGCTGTGGCTCGACACCCTCTTCCAGCCCCAGGGCCTCGCCCGGCTGGTGCTGTGGGCGGGTTGCTTCTCCGGCGGCGGTACCATCTTCCTGGTCGGCCTGCTACTGGAGCGCCAGCTGTTCACCCCGCTGCGCCACCTGCAGGTGCAACTGGCGCGGCTGGTGGCCAACCCCGATGCCCGCGACGACTACCCGCCCGAGGGCTGGTTGCGAGCCCTCGGGCCCGACCTGGTACGGGTGCGCGAGGCGTGGCGCAGCGATCGCTCGCGCCTGGCCACCGCCCACGCCGAGGGGCCCGCAGCGCCGCGCGTATCCGCCAGGAGCTCGAGACGCTGCTGCAGGTGCTCGACACACCGCTGCTGCTGTGCGACCACCATCGTCGCATCCTGCTTTTCAACCAGGCCGCCGAGGCGCTGTTCGAGGACCACGCCAGCCTGGGACTGGGCAAGCGACTCGAGACCCTGTTGTCGGCCGCAAGCCTGCAGGACGCCCTGCGCCAGCTGCCCGCCAATGGCGCCCCGCGCGAGGTGCTGGTCCCCAGCGGCGAGCGCTGGCTGCGGGCTAGTGCTGCGCCGGGTGCCCGGAAGCCATGGCGAGACCCTGCTCACGCTCACCGGACACCACCGCCGCCTGGACCAGCGAGATGGGTGCCCGGGCCGAGCTGCTCGACGGCCTGCCACGCCTGCGCCGCCACGGTGCCAGCCTGACCCAGCGCCGCCGATGCCCTCTCCGCCCTGCCCGAGGGGGCCGGGGAGATGCGCCGCCGGCTGGAGCCGGGTGATCCATGAGGAGAGCCAGGGCCTGGCCGAGGACATCAGAGGGCCTCGCCTCGCTGGTCGAGGCGCATGCAGCAGGAGGGCGAGCGCCTGATCCCGCTGTGGTCCAACGACCCTCTGGGCCAGCCTCAATGAACGTCGCCCCGCCGAGCGCCAGGTCACCGCCGTGGGCATGCCGGCCTGGCTCAAGGGCGACGCCAGCGCCCTGTTGGTGCTGCTCGGCTCGCTGCTCGACACCCTGGAAGCGAAGCTTGGCGAGACGCCCCTGGAGGGCGAGGTGTGCCTGGGCAACAAGCGGGTCTACCTCGACCTGATCTGGCAGGGGGCGCCGCTCTCCGAGCGCTGCCTCGGCGGAGTGGCAGCAGCAGGCACCTGGAGTCACTGCCCCTCAATCCGCGGGTGGCCGACGTGCTGCGTCAGCACGCCAGCGACGCCTGGAGCCTCGGCCGATGACGACGGCGAGCATGCCCGCCTGCGCCTGCCCCTGCCGGCCACCGAACGCGTCGGGGCGCACGCTCCCGGCGACCCCGCCACGCCCCGAGTTCCACGACTTCGGCATCGCCGACCTGCCGGCCCCCGATGCGGAGCTGGCCGCGCGCCCGCTGCGCGCCCTGGAGGTCGTCGCCTTCGACACGCAGAGACCACCGGCCTCGGAGCTGCGCCGCGGCGACACCGTGATCAGCATCGGCGCCTGTCGCATCGTCAACGCCCGCCTGCTGGCCAGCGAGATCTTCGATCTCTACGGTCGATCCGGGCAAGCCGATCCCGCCGGCCAGCACCGCCATCCACGGCATCACCGACGATGCGGTGGCCGGCGCGCCGCCCCTCTCCGGTGGCTCTGCCGCGCTTCCGCGACTACGTGGGGGATGCGGTAATCCTGGCCCACAACGCTGCCTTCGACCTGCTGGCCCTGCAGCCGCCGGGGGCCGGCATCGAGCTGGACATGCCTGTGCTCGACACCCTGCTGATCTCCCGGGCGCTCGATGCCAGCCTCGACGGCCACGACCTCGACACCCTGGCCGAGCGCTACGACCTCGCCTTCCCGCCCGGCACCCGGCACACCGCCCTGGGCGACGCCCGGGTCACCGCCGAGTTGTGGCTCTCGCTGCTGCCGCGGCTCCGGAGGCCGCGGCGGCATCGATACCCTGGAGAAGGCGCTGGCCCTGCAGAACAGCGCCCTCAACAAGGAGGACGCCTGCGCCTCATGACCGCCACCACTGACCCCAGGAGCGGGCCATGCTGAGCGCCCCGCGCCGCCGCGAACGGCTGCTGGCACTGATCGTGCTGCGCCGCACTGCTGTTCACACCACCACTGGTGCTGGTGCCGGACCGCGCCGCGGCGATCCTCGGCTGGCTGCCACTCTACCTGTTCGTCGCCTGGGGCCTGGTGATCGGCCTGGCCGCCTGGCTGATGGAGCACCCGGCGGCACCCACGCATCGCACGCCACCCGAGGAGTAGGCCATGCGCAGCGATCTCGTGGTGCTCGGCGTCGCCTTCGGCTACCTGGCACTGCTGTTCCTGATCGCCGCCTGGGGCGACCGCCGCGCCGAGCTGGGCCGCTCGCTGATCGGCTCGCCCAACGTCTATGCGCTCTCCATCGCCGTCTACTGCACCGCCTGGACCTTCTATGGCAGCGTGCGGCGCGCCGCCCAGTATCGGCCCCAGCTTCCTGCTGATCTACCTGGGCCCGACCCTGGCGATGCTGATGGCCCCCTTCCTGATCCGCAAGATGGTGCGCATCGCTGGCGCCCAGCGCATCACCTCCATCGCCGACTTCATCAGCGCCCGCTACGGCAAGAGCTCGAGCCTGGGCGCGCTGGTGGCGCTGATCGCGCTGATCGGCATCACGCCCTATATCGCCCTGCAGCTCAAGGCGATCACCGTCAGCCACGCCGTGCTGGTCAACTACCCCCAGGCCGCCGACCTGCGTCTGGCCGACGAGCCCTTCTGGCTCGACAAGTCGTTCTGGGTGGCGCTGGTGCTGGCGGTGTTCATCATCCTCTTCGGCACCCGCCATCTGGACGCCAGCGAGCGCCACGAGGGCATGGTGGCGGCCATCGCCTTCGAGTCGCTGGTCAAGCTGGTGGCCTTCCTCTCGGTAGGGGTGTTTACCGTTTTCGTGCTCTTCCAGGGTCCCGGCGATCTCTTCGCCCAGGTCGCCGCCACGCCGGAGCTGGCCGAGCGACTGGGGCTGGATGCCGTGCCCGGAGGCGCCACCGGCTGGGTGGGCATGCTGGTGCTCGCCTTCCTCGCCTTCCTCACCCTGCCCCGCCAGTTCCAGGTGCTGGTGGTGGAGAACGTCGACGAGCGCCACCTGGCCCGCGCCAGCTGGCTCTTCCCGCTCTACCTGCTGGCCATCAACCTGTTCGTGATCCCCATCGCCATGGCCGGGCTGTTGCTGATGGGCGATGCCGACCCCGACAGCTTCGTACTCACCCTGCCGCTCTCGGCGGACCTCCAGGGCCTGCCGCTGCTGGTCTTCATCGGCGGGCTCTCGGCGGCCACCAGCATGGTGATCGTCGAGACCATTGCCCTCTCCACCATGGTCAGCAACCAGCTGATCATGCCCCTGCTGCTGCGCACCCGGCGCCTGCACCGCAGCGCCAGCGGCGAGCTGGCCGGCTGGCTGCTGGGCATACGCCGCGTGGCTATCGTGCTGATCCTGCTGATGGGCTACCTCTATCACGCCCTGGTCGGTGACGCCTACAGCCTGGTGACCATCGGCCTGGTCTCCTTCGCCGCCGCCTGCCAGTTCGCCCCGGCCATGCTGGTCGGCATGTACTGGCGCGGCGCCCATCGTCGCGGCGCCGCCCTGGGACTGATCGCCGGCACCCTGGTGTGGGCCTGGACGCTGCTGATACCCGGTTTCGCCCAGTCCGGCTGGCTGGACGCCGGCTTCCTCGAGCAGGGCCCCTTCGGCATCGCCTGGCTGCGCCCCTACGCGCTGTTCGGCCTGGAGGGCTGGGACATCTACACCCACTCGCTGCTGTGGAGCCTGACCGCCAACCTCGGCCTGCTGGTGGGAGTCTCGCTGTTCAGCCGCCAGTCGCCGCTGGAGCAGACCCAGGCGGCGCTGTTCGCCGAGGCGATGCACCCCCATCTGCTGCAGACCTCGCTATGGCACGGTCAGACCACCCGCGGCGAGCTGCGCGCGCTGCTCGACCGCTACCTGGGGACCGGAGCTACTGCCCGAGTCTTCGCCGACGCCGAGGCCAAGGAGGCGATGCCGAGGACAGCCAGCCCACGCCGCCGAAGCTGGATCGCCCGCGCCGAACAGGCGCTCTCCGGGGCGCTGGGCAACGCCTCGGCGCGGGTGCTGATCAACTCGGTGGTGCGCGGCGAGGCGCTGGACCTGGAGTCGATCCTCAGTATCCTCGACACCACCTCCGAGACCCTGGAGATCAACCGCCGCCTGGAGCAGAAGTCCAGCGAACTGGCCCAGGCCAGCGAGGAGCTGCGCGCCGCCAACGAACGCCTGCGTGAGCTCGACCGGCTCAAGGACGAGTTCGTGGCCATGGTCAGCCACGAGCTGCGTACCCCGCTCACCTCGATCCGCGCCTTCGCCGAGATCCTGCGCGACAGTGGCGAGCTGCCCGAGGAGAAGCGCATCCACTTCCTCGACGTGGTCGTCAAGGAGAGCCAGCGCCTGTCGCGGCTGATCGAGGAGATCCTCGACCTGGCGCGCCTGGAGAGCGGGCGTCTGACCCTCAACCCCCAGCGCCTGGACCTGGTGGCGCTGGCCCGCCATAGCGTGGATGCAGTGCACCATATGCAGGAGGATCGTGGCGTGGCGCTGGATGTGGCGATCGAGCTCGAGGAGGCGCCGGTGATAGGCGACCCGGATCGGCTGGAGCAGGTGATCATCAACCTGCTCGACAACGCCGGCAAGTTCGCCGACGAGGCAAGGCCCCGGGTGCGCCTGAGCCTGATACGCCACAAGACCCACTACCGCCTGGCGGTGGAGGACAACGGCCCCGGCATCGATGCGCAGGAGCGCGAGCGGGTGTTCGAGAAGTTCCACCAGATCCAGCGCCCGGAGGAGTCGCCCGACAAGCGCCGCGGGCGCCCCCGCGGCAGCGGCCTGGGCCTGCCCATCAGCCGCGGCATCGTGGCCCATCTCGGCGGCCGGCTATGGGTGGAAGAGGCGCCGCCACCTGGGCGGCGCCTGCCTGATCATGGAGCTCCCGGAGGCACCCCCGGCTACGCCCGGCGTGCCCGCCGCTGCAGTGCCCTGATCTGCTGCAGGTCGTGGCGCAGCAGCAGGTGTTGGTCCTCGCCCAGGTGGGCGACATCCACCCAGCCGTCCGCGGCGCGACCGGCGGCCGAGGTTACGGCGCTGCTCGCTCAGCAGCAGCTCCTGCAGACGACCGTGGGCGGCGGTGAGTGCCCGGCAGGTCGCGGTGTCGATGGCCTGCCGCAGCAACCAGGGCGCGCGAGACGCCGCCGGGGTGTCCGGTCTCGCGCACGCCGTGGCGCAGCGCCAGCAGGCGCACCGCGGCGACCAGCGGCAGCGGCCGCCTGGTGCTTTAGGTTGAGGGCCCTGCTCGTGGGGCGCCCCCTCCAGCGACCCGGCCAGCCTGCCGAAGCGATCCAGGGCCACCGGCTGCTCGTCGAGCAGCGCGGCCATCTCGTCGAGGAAGAGCCCCGCCGCGGGAAGCCGCCCGGCTACCCAGTCACGCAGCCCTTCGGCGAGGGCCTCGTCACCGTGCACCGGGGTGAAGTCGAGCAGGATATTGGCCTGCTGCACCCGCTTCACCCGCCGCTCGGCGCTCCATATATCGAGCTGGCGCTGCCACTCCGAGAGGCGCTTGCGCCACATCGGCCAACGCGCCATGACATGGCCGCTGCACAGGGGGATGCCCGCCGCATCGAGCCGTGCGGTAAAGCGCTCGCCCAGCGACTGGAAGTAACCGTCGATCTCGACGTGCCGGGCATCCGGATAGTCGTCGATGATCATGGCATTGTCCTGGTCCGGGGCCAGCAGGCTCTCGTGGCGCCCTCCGGAGCCCAGCACCAGCACGCAATAGCCTACCGGCGGCGCCCCCCAGCCCTGGCCGCGCATCTCGATCTCGGCGAGGCGGATGGCACGCCGGTAGAGCCAGGCGTTGTGATCACTGATCAGCTGGGCGATGCGCCAGCCGGGCAGGTCGAGACGCACCAGGGCCTCCACCAGGCGGGACTGCCAGGCGTGGGCATCGGCGAGATCGGGATGGGGCCCCAGGCTTGCCAGGGCCTCGCGCAGCGGCGCGAGCAGGTCAGGCAGGGTGGCGGGATCCGGCGGGGTCTCCCCGGCGAACAGCTCCCGCCATGGTGAGGCACGATGCAGGAAGCGCACGGCTGGCGACGGCCTCTAACGGGCGAACATGTCGTCGCCCATCTCGTCGATGAAGCGTCGCGCCTTGCTGATCATCAGCTCGTCGCAGGCCTCGCGGCCGGGCACCATGTCCGAGCGCTCGAAGCGATGCTCGAGCACCTCGTCTTCCTCCTCCTCGCCGTCACCGGTCAGTGGCCGGCGGATCCAGCCCGCTGACACGGTACTGGCCGCCCTGCTTGGCCGGCTCGGAGATGATCAGGTAGCCGTTGTACTCCACCGGCTCGGCGGGCGGCGCGTTGCCCGGAGTGGCATCGTCATCGCCGGCGCCGAACAGTCCGGAGAGAAGCTTCTTGAACATGGTGAGGCTCCTTGTGCCAGCGGGGCACCCACCGGGTGCCCCGCAACGGCATCAATCCTGCTGACGGCCCTTGCCGGCGGCGATACGCAGGCGCAGGGCATTGAGCTTGATGAAGCCCTCGGCATCCTTCTGGTCGTAGGCACCGGCATCATCCTCGAAGGTCGCGATGGACTCGTCGAAGAGCGACTGCTTGGACTGGCGGCCGGCGACGATGACGTTGCCCTTGTAGAGCTTGAGACGCACCACGCCGGAGACGTTGTGCTGGGTCTCGTCGATGGCGGCCTGCAGCATGCGACGCTCCGGGCTCCACCAGTAGCCGTTGTAGATCACCTCGGCATACTTGGGCATCAACTGGTCCTTGAGGTGGGCCTCCTCGCGGTCCAGGGTCAGCGACTCGATGGCGCGGTGGGCCTTGAGCATGATGGTGCCCCCCGGGGTCTCGTAGCAGCCGCGGGACTTCATGCCCACGTAGCGGTTCTCGACGATGTCGAGGCGCCCGATGCCATTGTCGCCGCCCAGCTTGTTGAGCTTCTCCAGCACCTCGTGGGGCTTCATGGGCACGCCGTCGAGGGCCACGATGTCACCCTTCTCATAGGTGAGCTCGACATAGGTGGGCTCGTCGGGTGCCGCCTCGGGCGAGACGCTCCAGCGCCACATGTCCTCCTCGGCCTCGGCCCAGGGATCCTCGAGGATGCCGCCCTCGTAGGAGATATGCAGCAGGTTGGCGTCCATGGAGTAGGGAGACTTCTTCTTCTGACCCGTGAAGTCCACCGGGATATCGTGCTGCTGGCAGTAGGCCATCAGCTTCTCGCGAGAGGTCAGGTCCCACTCGCGCCACGGGGCGATGACCTTGACGCCCGGCTTCAGCGCGTAGGCACCCAGCTCGAAGCGCACCTGGTCGTTGCCCTTGCCGGTGGCGCCGTGGGAGATGGCGTCGGCGCCGGTCTGGTTGGCGATCTCGATCAGGCGGTTGGCGATCAGCGGGCGGGCGATGGAGGTGCCGAGCAGGTACTCGCCCTCGTAGATGGTGTTGGCGCGGAACATCGGGTAGACGTAGTCACGCACGAACTCCTCGCGCAGGTCCTCGATGTAGATCTCCTTGACGCCCAGCGCCTGCGCCTTGGCACGCGCCGGCTCCACCTCCTCGCCCTGGCCGATGTCGGCGGTGAAGGTCACCACCTCGCAGTTGTAGGTTTCCTGCAACCACTTGACGATTACGGACGTGTCCAGGCCGCCGGAATAGGCCAGCACAACCTTCTTGACATCGGACATTCGAGGAGCTCCTTTCTGATGAACGCTAGAGCCCGTCAGTATAGCGCGCCAGCCGGGCCTCGAATACCGCCCCGCGGGACGTCTCCGGAGCGAGCTGCTAGACTGCGCGAATTCTGACCGGGCCATGGCCGACCTGCCCGCGACACGAAGGCCAAACACGAAGGAGAGGTGCATGAGCGAGGCGATCGCCCGCGACCTGATGGCACAGCGATTCCGCAGCTACCTGCCGGTGGTGGTGGACCTGGAAACCGGCGGCTTCAACCCGGAGCGCAACGCGATCCTCGAGATCGCCGCGGTCACCCTGACCATGGACGCCGAGGGCAACCTGATTCCCGAGTCCACCTACGCCTTCCACGTGGAGCCCTTTGCGGGCGCCAGCGTCGAGCAGTCGGCGCTGGATTTCACCGGCATCAATCTCGACGACCCGCTGCGCCGCCAGGTGGCGGTCTCCGAGTCCGAGGCACTGGGCGAGATCTTTCGTCCGGTGCGCAAGTCGATCAAGGCCCATGGCTGCACCCGCGCCATCCTGGTCGGCCACAACTCGGCCTTCGACCACGGCTTCCTCAACGCCGCGGTGAACCGCTGCGGCATCAAGCGCAACCCCTTCCACCCCTTCTCGAGCTTCGACACCGCCTCGCTGGCCGGTCTGATGTACGGCCAGACCGTGCTGGCCCGCGCCTGCCGCGCCGCCGGCATCGAGTTCAGCAACCAGCGAGGCCCACTCGGCGCGCTATGACACCGAGCGTACCGCCGAGCTGTTCTGTGCCATGGTCAATCGCTACAAGGAGATCGGCGGCTGGGCCCAGGCCCAGCGCGAACAGGGGATGGAGGAGCAGCCGTAGGCTGGAAGCTGGAAGCTGGCTGGAAGCTGGAAGCTGGAAGCTGGAAGCTGGAAGCTGGCCAAGCTGGTAAGCTGGCCAAGGCGGCCACCAGGCGTCAAGTGACGACCATGTAGCAAAGCACCCCCGCCAGCCATCGCAGCCGGGTGGGGACATCCTTCGCTTCTCAGGCGCGAGGCGCCGCCCGTCAAGCCCAAGGACGGCACCGGCGCCAGTGGCTCGGCGCTTCGGCGCTTCCGGCTCCAGCGTCATCCTTGTGCTTCGCGGCGGTCTCCTTGATCAGCGTCTCGAGCTCACCGTTCTGGT
The DNA here is from genome assembly GCA_018401555.1 of Halomonas sp. Classification (GTDB taxonomy): domain Bacteria; phylum Pseudomonadota; class Gammaproteobacteria; order Pseudomonadales; family Halomonadaceae; genus Halomonas. Next base: position 28,973 of record JAGYKP010000104.1, on the reverse strand, counting down.
GCATCTCCAGCACGATGTCGCAGCCACCGACCAGCTCGCCCTCGACCCACAGCTGCGGGAAGGTGGGCCAGTTGGCGTACTTGGGCAGCTCGGCACGGATGTCCGGGTTGTCCAGGATGTTGACGAAGGCGAAACGCTCGCCGCAGGACATCAGCGCCTGCACGGTCTGGGCGGAGAAGCCGCACTGGGGCAGCTGGGGGGTGCCCTTCATGTAGATCAGGATCGGATTCTCGCCGATCTGGCGCTGGATGTTCTCGACGGTGGTGCTCATGACGTCTCCCTTTTCTCGTATGTCCGTGGCCCCGGCGGGCGGGCCTCGACAGACCGTGGCCGGCAGGCGCCCGGGCAATACCCGACTCCGGCTGGTCGGCCTTGATGGATGAGGACCATTCTGCTGATGACCATGGCGCGTTGCGCATCCCCCGGCGGCTGGCTAAGGATGGTGCGTTTTTTCCCGAGGAGCGACCCCGGCGGCACTCGCCACTTCCTCACCCTGCTGGACGCTCAGCCCCGACAGGCTGCGCAACCTGATCCAGCGCGCCATCACCATCAAGAACGCGCTCAAGGTGGAGGGGCCCACCTATACCCCCTTCCCGAACCACACCATGGCGATGATCTTCGAGAAGTCATCGACCCGCACCCGGGTCTCCTTCGAGACCGCCATGGCCCATTTCGGTGGTCATGCGCTGTTCCTCTCGCCCCGCGACACCCAGCTCGGCCGTGGCGAGCCCATCGGCGACACCGCCCGGGTGCTCTCGGAGATGGTCGACATCGTGATGATCCGCACCTTCTCCCACGCCGGGCTCGAGGAGTATGCGGCGGCCAGCAGCGTGCCGGTGATCAACGCCCTCACCGACTACTACCACCCCTGCCAGCTGCTCGCCGACGTGATGACCTGGACCGAGCTGCGCGGCAGCGTGCGGGGCAAGACGGCGGTGTGGATCGGCGACGGCAACAACATGTGCCACTCCTGGATCAACGCCGCCCGCCAGTTCGACTTCCGGCTGCGCATCTGCTGCCCCGAGGGCTATGAGCCGCGCCAGGATATCCTCGCGGCCGCCGGCGACCGGGTGACCATCCTGCGCGATCCCGCCGAGGCGGTCAGCGGTGCCGACCTGGTGACCACCGACGTCTGGGCCTCCATGGGTCAAGAGGAGGAGCAGGCCAGGCGCGAGGCGGCCTTCACCGGCTTCCAGGTCAGCGAGGCGCTGCTCGACCGCGCCGCCGACGATGTCCTCTTCCTGCATTGCCTGCCCGCCCACCGCGGCGAGGAGATCAGCAAGACCCTGCTCGACGACCCGCGCGCCGTGGTCTGGCAGGAGGCCGGCAACCGCCTGCATGCCCAGAAGGCGCTGATCGAGTTCCTGCTGCTGGGCCAGGTAGACGACTGAGACCGGCCCTCATTAGACCTTGGTCTTATGTCGACCTTCGTCGCATCAATGCCGCCGCAGCACATTCCAATCAGGAAGACGCGGCGCATGACTACACAGACGATCGATACCTTCGGCATGCAGCGCAGCCTGCGCCAGTGCCTCTCCAACATGGCCGCCCTGCTCTACCGCCAGGGCCATGTCCTCGAGACCGTCACCGTGCCCCATCGCGGCCTCGACCCCGATGCCCTGGAGACGCTGGAGAGCGACCGAGCCGCGAGTGGTCGGCCTGCCAGCGCATCCTCGAGTCCAGCGAGGCGGCGACCTGGAATGACCAGCGGCGCTTCGTGCTTACCGGCATGGGCCGCGAGCTGCTGTTCGACATGTTCGGCGAGGGTGCCGCCGACTGCGCCCTGACCGGCCCACCGCCGAAGGACGTCCTGAGGCCCGCCGACGCGATTGCGTCGGCGGGCCTCCTTGGTTATGTTGGACACGCTTGTCGGGGAGCCCCGGTAGCCGCACAGCGGTGGACACGGGGGCTGAGATCGGTACGGCCGAACCCGTTGAACCTGATCAGGTTGATGCCTGCGGAGGGAACAAGATCGTGCATCGCTGCCCGCCCCTGCCCCGCATCCGGCCTGCTCGTCACCGCCAACCGCCGGATACCAGACCCATGAACACGCCTTCCCAACGCCGCATTGCCGTGGCCGGCGCCGGCCTGCTCGGCCGTCTTCTCGCCTGGCAGCTGCTGCGCGACGGCCACGCCGTCACCCTGTATGACGCCGGCGATCTCGACACCTCCGCCGGCGGCGGCCTGGACCGCCGCCGGCATGGTCGCCCCGCTGGCCGAGACCGTGGTCGGCGAACGCTGCATCTTCGACATGGGTCGGGTCGCCCTCGAGCGCTGGCCGCAGTGGCTCGCCGAACTCGAGGCGCCGGGACTGTGGCACCAGCACGGCAGCCTGGTGGTGGCCCACCCCCAGGACGAGAACGAGCTGACCCAGTTCCGCCGTGACCTGGATGACGCCCTTGGCGATCCCCCAGGCTACCGGATGCTGGATGCCGCCGGCGTCCATGCCCTGGAACCCGACCTGGCGGGCTTTCGCCACGGCCTGTTTCTCGCCGCTGAGGCCCATCTGGACAACCGTGAGCTGCTCGCCCGACTGCTCGAGGCGATCCATGCCCTGGGCGGCGAGTGCCACTGCCCGCACCCCGGTGGAGCCCCATCCCGGCGAGGTCGTCACCCCCACCGGCCGACGCGCCTTCGACCTGGTGCTCGACTGCCGCGGCCACGGCGCCAAGCCGAGGCACCCAACCCTGCGCGGCGTACGCGGCGAGACCCTGCACGTGCATACCGACGAGGTGACGCTGTCCCGTCCGGTACGCCTGATGCACCCGCGCTACCAGCTCTACGTGGTCCCCAAGCCCGGCGGGCGCTTCGTGATCGGCGCCACCTCCATCGAGAGCGAGGACCGCTCGCCGATCTCGCTGCAGTCATCGCTGGAGCTATCCACGGCCCTCTACACCCTGTCGCCGGCCTTCGCCGAGGCGCGCATCCTCGAGCAGGGCGTCAACCTGCGGCCGGCGTTTCGCGACAACCTGCCCCACGTCACCCGAGAGGACGGCCTGATCGGCGCCAACGGCCTGTTCCGCCATGGCTACCTGCTGGCCCCGGCGGTGGTCGAGCATGTGCTGGCCGAGATCCGTGGCCAGGACGAACGTCCCTTCGCCGCGGTGCTCGCCGATGCCGTACCCCGGGAGTCGCTGGCTTGACCCGGCGTCGAATTCCTTGAAGAGGAGAGCCCCATGAACGAGATCACCCTGAGCCTCAACGGGGAACCCACCCGGCTACCCGAGGGCATCGCCCTGGCCCAGGCCCTGCAGCGCTGGGGGTACGGCGAGCGCCGTGTCGCCGTGGCCATCAACGACGCCTTCGCTCCGCGCTCCACCTGGCCCGAGCGCACCCTCGACGACGGCGACCGCATCGATATCGTGGCCCCGGTAGGAGGTGGCTGATGAACACGCCCCACGACGCTCAAGACGACGCCCTGGTGCTCTACGGCGAGGACTTCACCAGCCGCTTCCTGCTCGGCACCGCCCTCTACCCCTCCCCGGCGGTGATGCAGGAGGCGATCGCCGCCGCCGGCTGCGACATGCTCACCCTGGGGCTGCGCCGCCAGAACCCCGCCGGCGGCGACGGCGACGCCTTCTGGCAGATCCTGCGCGAGAGCGGCTGCCGGCTGCTGCCCAATACCGCCGGCTGCCGCTCCGCCGGGGAGGCGATCACCCTGGCCGAGATGTCCCGGGAGCTGTTCGACACCCCTGGATCAAGCTCGAGGTGATCGGCGACGACTACAACCTGCAGCCCGACCCCTTCGGCCTGCTGGAGGCCGCCCGGGTGCTGGTCGACCAGGGCTTCAAGGTGCTGCCCTACTGCACCGACGACCTGGTGCTCTGTCAGCGGCTGCGCGAGGCAGGCTGCCAGGCGCTGATGCCCTGGGGCGCGCCCATCGGCACCGGACGCGGTCTGATGAACCGCTACGCCCTGCGCACCCTGCGCGAACGCCTCGACGTGCCGCTGATCATCGATGCCGGCCTCGGCGCCCCCTCCCAGGCCGCCGAGGCCATGGAGATGGGCTTCGACGGCGTGCTGCTCAACACCGCCGTGGCCAGGGCACGTCGACCGGCACAGATGGCGAGAGCCTTCGCCCGCGCCATCGAGGCGGGGCGTGAGGCCTTCCGCGCCGGGCTGATGGAGCAGCGCCAGACGGCGAGTCCCAGCACGCCGACCCTGGGTCAGCCCTTCTGGCATACCAAGCCCTGAGGCTGGGCTACTCGTGGCGCAGCGCCTCGATAGGGTTGAGGCGCGCCGCCTTGCGGGCCGGGAAGTAGCCGAAGGCCACCCCGATGGCCACCGAGAACGAGAAGCCCAGCGCCATCACCGCGGGCGAAAGCACGAAGGGCATCGCCAGCCTCTCGGTCACCAGCCAGGTGCCGCCCACCCCGAGCAGCAGCCCGACCAGCCCGCCCAGTGTGGCCAGCAGCACCGACTCCACCAGGAACTGGGTCTGTACATCGCCGCTTCGCGCACCGATGGCCAGGCGGATGCCGATTTCCCGGGTCCGCTCGGTCACCGACACCAGCATGATGTTCATGATCCCGATGCCGCCCACCAGCAGGCTCACCGCGGCGATGGCGCCGAGCAGGATGGTCAGGGTGGCGGTGGTCTGCTCCAGGGCGTCGGCGATGTCCTGGGTATCGCGCACGTAGAAGTCGTCCGGCTCCCCCTCGGCCAGGCGGCGGCGCTGGCGCAGCAGCGCCTCGATCTCCCCCTGCACGCGCTGGGTGGTACCGTCGACCAGGGCCGAGACGTAGACCACGCCGACATCCAGCTCGCCCACCAGGCGGCGCTGCACCGCCTTGATCGGCATCAGCACCGCCTTGTCGCGATCCTGGCCCATGGACTGCCCCTTGGCCTCCAGCACGCCCACCACCTGGCAGGCGGTGCGTCCCACCCGCAGGGTGCTGCCCAGGGGCTCCTGCAGGCCGTACATCTCGTCCACCACGGTCTGGCCGATCACGCACACCGCCGCCCCGGAACGCTGCTCCGCCGCCTCGAAGCCGCGGCCCTGGGCCACCGCATGGTTGCGCACCGTGAAGTACTCGTTGCTGGTGCCCTCCACGCTCAGCGTCTCGTTGGCGTTGCCCAGCACCACGCTGGTTGAACGCGAGAGCCCCGGCGCCACCAGGATGCCGGCGATCTCGCGGCGCAGCGCCTCCACATCGTCCATCGCGAATGGCTCGGCACTGGTACGCACCCCGCCGGGGCCGCGCTGGGCGGTGCCGGGCATCACGAACAGCAGGTTGGAGCCGATGCTGGCGATCTGCTCGGTGACGCTGCGCGTGGCCGACTGGCCCAGGTGGACCATGGCCACCACGCTGGCTACGCCGATGATGATGCCCAGGGTGGTCAGGAAGGAGCGCAGCTTGTTGCGCACGATGGCCTGCACGGCCATGCCGAGGGTATCCGCAAGCCTCATGCCAGCACCTCCGCCGGGGTGCCGTCGCAGGTCAGCCGCCCGTCCACGAAGTAGAGCACCCGGTCGGCGTGGGCGGCGATATCCGGCTCATGGGTGACCATCACGATGGTGATGTCACGGTCGGCACGCAGCGCGGCGAGCAGCCCCATGATCTCCTCGGCCCGGGCGGTATCCAGGTTGCCCGTGGGCTCGTCGGCGAGCAGCAGCGGCGGTTCGGTGACCAGGGCCCTGGCGATGGCCACCCGCTGCTGCTGGCCGCCGGAGAGCTGGCTCGAGGTCGCCATGGCGCGCTCCGCCAGGCCTACCGATGTCAGTGCCGCCATGGCGCGGCGACGCCGGCGCTCGCGCCCCTCGCCGGCATAGACCAGCGGCAGCGCCACGTTGTCCAGCGCCGTGATGCGTGGCAGCAGGTTGAAGCTCTGGAACACGAAGCCCATGTAGTGACGGCGCAGCAACGCCAGGGCATCCCGGGAGAGCCCCGCCACCGGCACGCCGCAGAAGCGGTACTCCCCGGCGCTGGGCACGTCGAGACAGCCCAGCAGGTTCATGCAGGTGGACTTGCCGGAGCCGCTCGGCCCCATCACCGCCACGAACTCCCCGGCACGAATGGTCAGGTCGACCCCGGCCAGGGCATGCACCGCCGTGCCGCCGCCGCTGCCATGACCTTGCGGATGCCGCGCATCTCGAGGATCGGCAGCCCCCTGGCCGGTGCCAGTCCGGCCTCAGCGGGCATCGGCCTGCACCCCACCAGTACCTCGTCGCCCTCGGCCAGGTCGCCGCCCAGCAGTTCGGTGTGCTGCCCATCCGTGTAGCCGGTACGTACCGGCACCCGCAGCGGCGTGCCATCGCGCAGCACCCAGACGGCATTGCCGGCGGCGGCCTGGCCGCCGCCGCGCGTGCCCGGCGGCCCCATCATCAGGCCTCCACCGCCCTCCTGTGCCGCCGGGGGAGAGAAACGCAGCGCCTGGTTGGGCAGGAGCAGCACGTCGTGACGCTCGCCGGTGGTGATGGTGGCGGTGGCGGTCATGCCCGGTCGCAGCAGCTCCTCGGTGTTGTCCACGCCGAGCACCGCGGTATAGGTCACCACGTTGTTCTCGATGGTGGGATAGAGGTAGACCGACAGCACCTCGGCCTCGAATTCGCGGTTGGGCCAGGCGTCCACACCGAACCGCGCGGGCTGACCCGCGGCCACCAGGCCCACATCGGCCTCGTCCACCGCCACATGCAGCTCCATCACCTGGAGATCCTCGGCGAGCAGGAACAGCTCCGGGGCCTGGAAGTTGGCCGCCACGGTATTGCCCGGCTCCACCTGGCGCTTCAGCACCACCCCGTCGATGGGTGAGGTGATCACGCTCTTGCCCAACCGGGTTCGCGCCTGGCTGACCGCCGCCTCGGCCTCCAGCACCGCCGCGCGACTGGTGACCACCCGGGCATCGGCGCGCTTGCGGGTGGCACGGGCGGTATCCAGCGCCTCCCGCGAGACGCTCTGCCGAGCCACCAGGGAGGCCAGGCGACGCTCGGCCAGCCCCGCCTCCTCCTGGGTGGCCAGGGCCTCGTCCACCGCCGCCACGGCCGAGGCGTGGCGGGCCTCGGCCTGGGTCAGCGCTACCTCCAGCTCCTCGGTGTCGAAGCGCGCCAGCACCTGGCCCTGCGCCACGACATCGTTCTCGGCGACGTTCACCTCGGTGATCAACCCGGAGATCTCGGCGCCCACCGTCACCTCGCTCTTCGCCGCCAGGTTGCCGGTGGCCGTCGCAGTCAGGCGCATGTCGCCACGCTCCAGCGCCACCTGCTGCCAGCGGGTCGTCTCCTCCTCCGGGCCACCACCACCATGCCGCCACCGCCACCAGCAGCAACAACAACAGGCCCCAGACCATGACTGCCAGGCGCCGTCGCCCTCTGCCCTGCTCCAGGGTCCGCGACACTTGATCGGCCAGTTCGTCCAGCGCCCGCGCCTCGTCAGCCATCTCGCCCACTTCCATACACTCGTGAATGTGCCAACAGAGTACGCAAGCGCGGTGGCCGGCACCAGACGGAACACAACAATGCTGCTGCGACATGTCGACGCCATGGCCTCCCTGCCATGCCCCCCAGACACGAGAACGTCACCCCGGACGAGCAGGGGAAATGGCGGAATCCCGCGCACACGAAAAAGCCGCCTAGCGGGGTGCGCTAAGCGGCTGATTCGTTGAAACTTGTTGGTGGAGCCTAGCGGGATCGAACCGCTGACCTCAACACTGCCAGTGTTGCGCTCTCCCAGCTGAGCTAAGGCCCCACAGCGTCTCGCCGTTGCGAGAACGGGGCAGATATTACGCAGCGACACCTTCAGCGTCAAGCGCTTTTTTCATTAGCCCAGTAACCTAAGTAGGCTTTCCTACCCGCTGACCAGTTGTGCGACTCTTAAATTTGTCAGGACCCGTTCCCTTGATGAGAAGTCTCGCTGCTGTCGAGCCGTTCAGGAGTCACCCGCGTTGATCAAGGTACTGATTGCAGATGACCATCACCTGGTAAGGACCAGTCTTGCGCACCTGCTGAATGCCGAGAAGGACCTGCGGGTCATCGGCGAGGCCTCGAATGGCGAGGAAGCCGATCACCCAGACCCGCCAGCCTCAAGCCGGACGTGGTGCTGATGGACGTGCGCATGCCGGGTATCGGTGGCCTCGAGGCCACGCGCAAGATCACCCGCACCCTGCCGGATGCCCGTGTGCTGGTACTGACCGCCTGGCTCGAGGATACCTTCGCCCAGCGCCTGCTGGACGCCGGCGCCTGGGGTCTGGTCAGCAAGGACTCCCAGCATGACGAGATGGTCTGCGCCATCCGCGAGGTATTTCACGGCCAGCGCTATGTCAGCCCCGATGTGGCGCAGCGGCTGGTGCTGTCGCGCATCGATGCGCCAGAGAACCCCTTCGATGAGCTCTCCTCCCGAGAGATGCAGGTGGCGATGATGATCATCAACTGCCAGAAGGTCGCGGACATCTCCGACCGACTGTTCCTCAGCCCCAAGACGGTGAACACCTACCGCTACCGCGTCTTCGAGAAGCTCGGGGTCAACTCCGACGTGGAGCTCACCCACCTGGGGCTGCGCCACGGGTTGGTGGAAGGCTTCTCCAGCGTCCAGTAACCTTCGCGCCATGACCTTCGACCATCGCCGCTTCCTGGCCAACGTCAGCGAAGCCCCCGGCGTCTACCGCATGTTCGATGCATGCGGCGACACCCTCTATATCGGCAAGGCGCGCCGCCTGCGGACGCGCCTGGCCAGCTATTTCCGTGGTGCCCTGAACGCCAAGACCCAGGCGCTGGTGGCGCGCATCGCCGATATCCAGGTCACGGTGACCAACAGCGAGACCGAGGCCCTGCTGCTCGAACAGACCCTGATCAAGGAGCTGCGCCCGCCCTATAACATCTTGCTGCGTGACGACAAGTCCTACCCCTTCGTCTTCGTCACCGACCGCCATCCCTTCCCCGCCCTGGAGTACAAGCGCGCCCGCCAGCGTCGCGATGACGGCCGCTACCTGGGACCCTATCCCAGCAGCCACGCGGTGCGCGACAGCCTCTCGCTGATGCAGAAGATCTTTCGCATCCGCAACTGCGAGGACAGCGTCTTCGCCCACCGCACGCGCCCCTGCCTGCAGTACCAGATCAATCGCTGCAGCGCGCCCTGCGTGGGCTATATCAGCGAGGCCGACTACCGCCGCGACCTGGAACACGCCGTACAGTGCCTGGAGGGCAAGAGCGAACAGGTCACCCGCGAGCTGAGCGACGCCATGGAGGCGGCCAGCCGCGAACTGGCCTTCGAGGAGGCGGCACGGCTGCGCGACCAGGTCCAGCAGCTGCGCCAGCTGCAGCAGCGCCAGTTCGTGGATACCGGCGACGGCGACGCCGACGCCTTTGCGCTGGCCAGCCGCCCCGGGGCGCTGTGCATCTCGGTGCTGGCGATCCGCCAGGGGCGCCTGCTGGGGGCGCGCCACCACGCCCCTGCCAACGGCCTGGACCTGTCGGAGGAGGCGCTGCTCGGCGACTTCATCAGCCAGTACTACCTGGGTCAGGCCCGCGAGATTCCCGCGAGGTGATCACCAGCCACGCCGTCCCCGATGCCGAGCTGATCGCCGGGGCGCTGGCCAGACAGGCCGGCCGCCGCGTACGCCTGACCGACCAGGTGCGCGGCCACCGCGCCCAGTGGAAGGAGCTGGCGCGCACCAATGCCGAACAGCAGCTGGCCGGCCAGCTGGCCAGCCAGAACCAGCTTGCGCGGCGCTTCGAGGCGCTGCGCGAGGCCCTGGGCATGCAGGCTCCCCGGCGCGGCTGGAGTGCTTCGATATCAGCCACAGTCACGGCGAGGCCACCGTCGCCTCCTGCGTGGTGTTCGACCAGAACGGGCCACGCAAGTCGGACTACCGTCGCTTCAATATCGAGGGAGTCGCGGCGGGCGACGACTACGCGGCCATGCAGCAGGCGCTGACCCGCCGCTTCCGACGCGTCAAGGAGGGCGAGGGCCAGGCGCCGGACGTGCTTGTCGTGGATGGCGGCAAGGGGCAGCTCAACATGGCCCGCGAGGTGCTCGAATCCCTCGGGGTCACCGGCGTTACCCTGCTCGGCGTGGCCAAGGGCACCACCCGCAAGGCGGGCCTGGAGACACTGTTCCTGGAGACCGTGGAGCGGACGCTGAACCTCGAGGCCTCCTCTCCGGCGCTGCACCTGATCCAGCACATCCGCGACGAGTCGCACCGCTTCGCCATCACCGGCCACCGCACCCGCCGCGACAAGGTACGCCGCACCTCTACCCTGGAGGGGATCGCCGGCGTGGGCACCAAGCGCCGGCGCGAACTGCTGCGCTTCTTCGGTGGCCTGCAGGGGGTCAAGCAGGCCAGCCGCGACGAACTCGCCCGAGTGCCGGGCATCAGCGACAGCCTGGCCGAGACGATCCATCGCGCCCTGCATGGATGATGGCCGCCAAGGGGGATAGAATAAGCCCACGCTTAACGCTCCCCCCTCACTGGCAAGGACAGCTTCGCGCGATGAACATCCCGAATATCCTCACCCTGGTCCGTATCGCCTTCATCCCGCTGCTGGTAGTGCTGTTCTATCTGCCCTTCACCTGGAGCATGCCGCTGGCCGCCGCCTTCTTCGCCCTGGCCTCGGTCACCGACTGGCTCGACGGCTACCTGGCCCGGCGCTGGAACCAGACCACGCCGTTCGGCGCCTTCCTCGACCCGGTGGCCGACAAGCTGATGGTGGCGGTGGCGCTGGCGCTGATGATCGAGCGCTACGACGTGATCTGGCTGACCCTGCCGGCGCTGGTGATCATCGGCCGCGAGATCGTGATCTCGGCACTGCGCGAGTGGATGGCCGAGATGGGCAAGCGTGGCAGCGTGGCGGTGTCCTGGATCGGCAAGCTGAAGACCACCCTGCAGATGGTGGCGATCTTCCTGCTGCTGGCCTTCGCCCCCGGCACCCCCATCGCCATGCTGGCGGTAGCAACGCTCTACGTGGCCGCCGTACTCACGCTGTGGTCGATGGTTCTCTACCTTCGCGCGGCCTGGCCCCACCTCCGGCGCTCGATGTAGGCGAGGCGCAAAACCGTTTGACAGTCACCGGCTTATCCGTATAATTCGCTCTCGAGTCAGGCGGGAATAGCTCAGTGGTAGAGCATCGCCTTGCCAAGGCGAGGGTCGCGAGTTCGAATCTCGTTTCCCGCTCCATTCCTTCGAATGGCCCGACTCGATGAGGCTGGATGGCAGAGTGGTTATGCAGCGGACTGCAACTCCGTGTACGCCGGTTCGATTCCGACTCCAGCCTCCACTCCCCGATTTCCTGTACTGCCCGACACCGTGCCGCCCGGATGGCGAAATTGGTAGACGCAAGGGACTTAAAATCCCTCGGTGGCGACACCGTGCCGGTTCGAGCCCGGCTCCGGGCACCAGCCATCAATCGATGAGCTAGTCGATACCTCTGCGGGGCAACCGCTTGATGAACCTGCCGCCCCTGCGCGATCCCTTCTTTACCTACCGCTATCGTCGCCGACTGCATGTCCTGCGCGTGCTGCTGGCGCTGACGACCACCTTTATCATCATCCGCCTGTTCGCGATCCCCCACTCCGGCTGGGCGCTGGTCAGCACCGTGATGGTGATGGGCAACCTGCCACATATCGGCGGCGTGCTCGACAAGGGCCGCCAGCGGCTGCTGGGCACCGTGCTCGGCGCGGGCTCCGGCCTGCTGCTGATCCTGCTGCCCATCGACCTGCCGCTGCTGATCCCTGCCGGCAGCCTGGTCGCCATCGGCATCGCCACCTGGCTCACCTTCGGCAACCGCCACGGCTACAGCGGCCTGATGTTCGCCATCAGCCTGCTGCTGGTGGTCGGCGACGGCAGCCACGCCCTGGATGTGGGGCTGTGGCGTGCCTTCGACGTGCTGCTGGGTACCCTGGTCGGCATCGTGATCACGGTGCTGGTGCTGCCCCAGAAGGCCACCGACATGATGCGCTTCATGCTGGCCGAGAACCTCGATCGCATGGCACGCCTGTTCCATGTGCACACCACCGCCTCGACGGCCCTGGATATCGATACCCGCGCCCTGCTCAAGGCCACCAGCTCGGCACTGGTCAAGCAGCGCGGCCTGGTCGATGCCATCCATCGTGAACGCCGCCTGAGCCGCGACGAGCTGGATGACATCATCTCCCTGCAGCGGCGCATGCTCTCGACCATCGAGCTGCTGCTGGAGACCCACTGGAACACCCGTGCCGGCCATGATCGCATCGAGGCGATGGAAGGCCTGCGCGACGAACAGCACCGCCTCGCCCGGGAGCTGGGCACCCTGGCCTATCAGGTACGTACCGGCCAGCCCATCGCGGTCGAGATCAGCCAGTTCGACCTCCAGCGTTACGCCCCGCTCGCCACCACCGCGGTCAGTGCGCAGGGACGGGCGCTGTTCAGCCCCAGCGGCTATCTGTGGCTCAACCGCGAGCTGGCACGCCTCACCGAGGCCCTGGTCACCCGCCTGGGTGGCCTGACCCGCCTGCCCAGCCGCCGCCTGCGCCGCGCCTCGGGGCGCAAGTGGGCGCGCCGCCATACCGCCACGCCCGATAGAGGAGCGCAAGATGTCCCACGCCAACCATGACGTGCTTATCATCGGCGGCGGTGTCGCCGGCCTGGTACTCGCCCTGGAGGTGGCCGATCAACGTGGCGTGACCCTGCTGCGCCCCGCCAGCGACGACCGGGGCGCCAGCCGCTGGGCCCAGGGCGGCATCGCCGCGGTGCTCTCCCCCAGCGATGATATCGAGGCGCATATCCAGGACACCCTGGTGGCGGGCGACGGCCTGTGCGACGAGGCCGCGGTGCGCTTCACCGTGGAGCAGGGGCCGGCGGCCATCGAATGGCTGCTTGGCCTGGGCGTCCCCTTCACGCGGGATGCCAGCCCCGGGGCCGACTACCCCTACCACCTCACCCGCGAGGGCGGACACGGCGCGCGACGCATCATCCACGCCGCCGACGCCACCGGGCGTGCGCTGATGGATACCCTCAAGGCCCATGTCGCGGCACACCCGGCGATCCACATCCGCGACGACCTCACTGCCATCGGCCTGCTCCAGGACGGTGCTGGGCGCTGCCGCGGCGCACGCTGCCTCGACGCTGCCGGACGACGGATCGACCTGCCGGCCCACGACACCGTGCTGGCTACCGGCGGGGCCAGCGGCCTCTATCGCCACACCACTAGCCCCCAGCCGGCCAGCGGCGAGGGCATGCTGATGGCCGCCGAGACTCGGCGCCACGCTGATGAACCTGGAGTTCCAGCAGTTCCATCCGACCTGCCTCTACGATCCCCAGGGCACCCCCTTCCTGATCAGCGAGGCGGTACGCGGCGAGGGCGGGCGACTGCTCAATATCCGCGGCGAACGCTTCATGCCGGCCATCGACCCGCGTGCCGAACTGGCGCCGCGTGACGTGGTCGCTCGCGCCATCGACGCCGAGATGCAGCGCACCGGAAGCGACTATGTCTTCCTCGACGTGCGCCATCTGGGCGAGGCGGCGATCCGCGAGCACTTCCCCACCATCCACGCCCACTGCGCCGGCCGCGGCATCGATATCGTCAAGGCCCCGATCCCGGTGGTGCCGGCGGCCCACTACAGCTGTGGCGGGGTAGCCACCGACCAGCGCGGCGCCACCGACGTGGCCCACCTCTTCGCCGTGGGCGAGGTGGCCTGCACCGGCCTGCACGGTGCCAACCGCATGGCCAGCAACTCGCTGCTGGAGTGCCTGGTGTTTGCGCGCAGCTGCGCCGCCGTGCTGCGGGATGCCTCGCGGGTGCCGCTCGTCGGCGGCCCCGCCCCCAGGCCAGGGCCGAGGCGGCACCCGCGGCACTCGTCGAGTGGCGCGAGCGCATGCGCGGGGTGATGAGCACTCGGGTGGCCATCGTCCGCCGTGACGCCGGGCTGGCTGGAGGCCGCCGCAACGCTGGCCGAGCTGCAGGAAGAGGTCGCCGTGGTCGCTCAGCGTGGCCAGCCACCCGCCGAGCTGATGAGCCTGTGGCATTCGCTGCGCCTGGCGCGGCTGACCGTGGCCAGCGCCCGGGCGCGTCGCGAGTCCCGCGGCCTGCACTACAATCCGGACTGCCCGCAGCATGGCGACGCCCTTCCCCGGCCCTCCCGGATTCGGCTGGGCGAGCTCGACTGAACAGTGCAGCAAGCACGGAGAGTGGCCAGGCCGATGGACGGCTCCGGAGCGTGAGTCGGCCTAGTGGCGAACCAGGTGGCGACGCAGTTCCCGATGGGCTGACGGCGAACAGCTATCGGGCCACAGCCACAGCCGCCTGCCATTCAGATGCAGCCCGATCAGCCAGGGCCCCAGGTAGTCACAGCGCAGGCTGACCGGTCGCGGGGTCGCATCCCTTGCACCCCGCCATTGCCACTGCAGCTCTCCGCCGGGCAAGGCCTCGGCACTCAGTTCCCCTGGGGCTGGTCACGCACGCACCAGAAGGTAATGGCCCCCAGGCCGAGTGCCACGGGGAGCCACCACCAGAGAGGAAGGACAGTCGCGAGGAGGCCGGCCACCGCAGCGGCCGGCAGGAGATGTGCCAGCAAAGCCAGCCTAGACCGGCCGATGCGACACGCTGTCGGCGCTCTCGGCATGCTCGATGATCATCTGGACGATGCGCCGACGCACCGGCTCCGCGGGGAGCTCGCGACGCATCAGCCACATGAAGAGGTCCTGGTCCTCCTCGTCGATCAGGTCGCGGAATGCAGCCTGGTCGGCTGGCTCCAGGGCGTCATAGCGCTGTTCGAGGAAGGGCACCAGCAGCAAATCCAGCTCCCACATGCCGCGGCGGGAGTGCCAGTAGAGCCGCTTGCGCTGTGCCGTCTCCGGGCTTGATGGTTCGTTCAAGGTCGACCTCGCCTTTGCCTTGGGGTGTGGCGCCAGTATAACCGAGGCGGCGCGGCGACACAGCTGACGCCGGTCACGGATCGAGGTCTCTACCTATGGTCGTAGTGCGTTGTTTTGTCTCGTTTTGCCGAGTATGCTTGGAAGAAAACAACAGCCGCGCCGCCAACGGAGACCCGAGATGACCAAGTCCGAGCTGATCGAACAGATCGCCATGCGACAGCCCGAGCTGTCGCTCAAGGAAGTGGAATCGGCGGTTCGGCTGATTCTCGACGACATCACCGAGACCCTGGCCGCCGGGGGACGCGTCGAGATACGCGGCTTCGGCAGCTTCTCGCTGCACTACCGCGAGCCGCGCATCGGGCGCAATCCCAAGACCGGCGAACCGGTCGCGCTGGACGGCAAGTTCGTGCCACACTTCAAACCCGGCAAGGAGCTGCGCGAGCAGGTGGACGCCAGCCGCGTGCTGGGCTATTGAGCCCGACGCTCCGCTTTCCCGGCCCAACTCTTACATCAACAGGGGACACTTCGCATGCGTTGGCTCAAAGGCCTGATCCTGGCCATCATCCTGCTGGCGGTTCTACTGGTCGGCATCCTGTTCGCGGTGAACAATCGCGAGGCCCTGCCGCTCAACCTGATCTGGATCGAGCTGCCTCCCGCCTCGCTGTCGGTATGGCTGCTGGCCTCGCTGGCAGTTGGCGTGCTGCTGGGCATGCTGGCCATGAGCGGCGATCTACCTGCGCCTGCGCGCCCTGCTGACCCGCGCCCAGCGCCACAACCAGCAGCAGCGCAAGGAGCTCGACAAGCTGCGCGTCCAGGAGCTCAAGGAACTCCCCTGATATGCCCGATGCCCTGCTGCTGACCACCCTGGTGGCAGCCGTCGCCATCGGCTGGTGGCTGGGCCGCCGCGAGACGCAGCAAACCGACCGATCCCGCGCCTCCGCAAGGACTGGCGCGGGATTATTTCGTGGGCCTCAACTACCTGCTCAACGACGAGCAGGACCGCGCCATCGAGACCTTCGTCGGGGCGCTGGAGGTCAACAGCGAGACCATCGATACCCATATCACCCTGGGCAACCTCTTCCGCAGCCGCGGCGCAGGCCGACCGGGCGATGAAGATCCACCAGAACCTACTGGCCCGCCCCAGCCTGACCGCCGCCCAGGGCGAGCGCGTGCAGCTGGAGCTGGCCCGAGACTTCCTCTCCCTGGGGCTGCTGGATCGCGCCGAGACGGCTGCTCAAGGGGTTGCTGCGCGACAGCCATGACGAGGAACTGCGGCGCTTAGCACGCCGGCTGCTGGCCGACCTCTTCGGGCGCGAAGGCGACTGGTCGGAAGCCTTCGCGGTGGCCAACCCCCAGCTGATCCGCGAGGATCAGGAACTGCGGCGCGCCGCGGCCCACTGGCTCTGCCAACTGGCCGAAGAGGAGCGCGGCAACGCCACGCCGGTGCTGGCCCGGCGCCACCTCAAGCAGGCCCTCAACGTCGACCCGCACTGCGTGCGCGCCAACCTGCTGCTGGCCGCTCTCGAGCACGACACCGGTCACTACCGCCAGGAGATCAACCTGCTGGCGCGGATTCCCGCCCAGGATCCGGCCTTCACCCCGACCCTGCTGGCGCCCCTGGCCAACGCCTACCGACTGCTCGACGACGAGGATGGCCTGATACGCCACCTCCATGAACTGCTAGAGAAGACCCCCTACACCAGCGTGATCATCCTGCTGGCCGAGACCCTTCGCCATCGCCAGGGCATCGAGCCTGCCATCACCCTGGTCAGCGAACAGCTCAATCGCGAGGCGAGTCTGGGGGCCCTCGACTACCTGATCGACCTCTATCGCCAGCGCGGCGACGGCACGGCGCCGGAGCAGCTGGCGCTGCTGCACGCCACACTGCCACCCTGCTCGAGCAGCTGCCTCGCCACCGCTGCTCGCCGTTGCGGCTTCACCGGTGACCAGTTGCATTGGCAGTGCCCCGCTGCCGCAGCTGGGGCACCACCCGTCCGATCACCGGGATCGAGGGCGAATAGCGACTAGCTGAGCTCGGCCTCGATGGCGGCGAGCACCTCCATGGGCTCCTCGGCCTGGGTGATCGGGCGCCCCACCACCAGGTGGGTGCTGCCCGCGGCCATGGCATCCTGCGGGGTCATGATGCGCTTCTGGTCGCCCGCCTGGGCGAAGGCGGGGCGAATGCCCGGGGTCACCTTGAGGAAGTCATCGCCACACAGCTCACGCAGGCGGGCCGACTCATGGGCCGAACACACCACGCCGTGCATCCCGCTGTCGCGCGCCAGGGATCGCCAGGCGCTCCACCTGCTCGGCGGGTGAGACGCCCACCCCTACCTCGGCCAGGTCCTCGCTCGTCATGCTGGTCAGCACGGTCACCGCGATCAGTCGGGTGCTCAGGCCATGGCGTTCCAGGCGCTCCCGGGCCGCTTCCATCATGCGCCGCCCGCCGCCCGGCGTGGACGTTGACCATCCACACCCCCTGCTCCGCCGCGGCCTGGACGGCGCCGGCCACGGTGTTGGGAATGTCATGGAACTTGAGGTCGAGGAACACCTCGAAGCCGCGCCCGTGCAGGGCCTCCACGACGTCGGGGCCGCTGCGGGTGAACAGCTCCTTGCCCACCTTGAGACGGCAGCGCGCCTGGATCGAGGCGGTCGGCCATGCACAGGGCGGCATCCAGGGAAGGGTAGTCGAGGGCAATGATCAGAGGGGAATCGGTAGACACGCCGGGCTCCTGGCAAGCGGAAAACGACGCCAGAGTATAGCAGTCATGACCGAAGTGAGCGGTCAGAGTTAACCGACCCGAGCGCGACGTTATCTCCTACTTCCTGTCGTCATGTCGTCGAATGAGTGACGTCCTGGCGGACAAGAATTTCGGCAAAAGTGATTCTGATCTATGCCGCCACCATGGCTAGCTTGAAGAGGCACCCATCCGGATGCGATTCCAATGCGGGAGGAAGTGACAATGAAAAACAGGATTCACGCCCTCTTCGGGGCCTGCCTCGTCGCGCTCATGCTGGGACTCCGCCGCTCCGGCGCCAGTAGCCCAGAGTCGAACCGATCAACATCAACACAGACCAGGGCCGACTCTCGCCGAATTGCCGGCATCGGGTCGAGCAGAGACCGCCGCCATCATCGAGGACCGCGAGGCCAACGGTCCCTATGAGAGCGCCGAGGACCTGACTCGCGTCAGCGGCATCGGCGACGGTACGGTAGCCAACCTGGAGGACCAGGTAACCTTCTGATCCTGCGCTCCATGGGCGGCCAGCGGACGGCCGCCACCGAGCCTCACCTTGCTAGCCGTGGATCACAGGCGCAGGCCGCCGTCACACTCGATCACGCGCCCGGTGAAGTAGTCATTCTCGAAGATGAACAGGGCGCTCTGGGCGATGTTATCCGGTTGGCCAAGCCGCTTGAGCGGGACGCCGGCGGTCAGCTTGTCGAGCATGTCCTGGCGCATCGAGGCGGTCATCTCGGTTTCGATGAAGCCTGGGGCCACGGCACCGACACGGATACCATGGCGTGCCAGCTCCTTGGCCCAGGTGGTGGTGAGGGCCACCACGCCGGCCTTGCAGGCCGCATAGTTGCTCTGCCCCATGTTGCCGGCCCGCGAGATGCTGGAGATATTGACGATCACGCCCTCGTTGCCCGCCTCGACCATCTGTGCCGCCGCCTCGCGCCCGCACAGGAACACGCCGGTCAGGTTGACGTCGATCACCGACTGCCACTGCTCGAGGGACATGGTCTTCTCGACCTTGCCGTCCCGTGCCTTCACCAGCAGGGCGTCACGCAGGATACCGGCGTTGTTGACCAGGCCGCTGACCGGCCCCATGGAGGCCGAGATATCGGCGAAGGCCTGCTTCACGGAGGCCTCGTCGGCCACGTTGGTGACGAAGGCACGCGCCTCGACACCCGACGCGTGCAACCCGGAGATGGCTTCGTCGAGAGTCGCGGCATCGGTATCGAGCAGGGCCAGCCGGGCCCCCTGGCGGCCCAGCATGGCGGCCATGGCCAGACCCAGGCCACGGGCGCCACCGGTAATGGCGATAACAGAGTTCTGCAGTTGCATCGTGGTTTCTCCGGGAGGTGGTTGCTCAGCGGTTGATGGTTGGCACTGTAGCAGACTTTTGTGCAGTGCATCATCACACCATGACTAAGCTTATATTCCCGTCTTTATCTCCCGCTGGCCAGCGCCGCCGACCAACGCTTGATTTCCCTGCCTTCGCCCCCATCTCCCCGTGAACGTCACCACGGGAGGCCACATGCCCTTTCTCCTCATCTTCACGCTGTTCGCCCTGCTCGACTTCGTCATCCTCTTTTCGGTGGGCAGCCAGATCGGCCTGCTCACCACCCTGCTGCTGGTGCTGGCCACCGGCTTCATCGGCCTGCACCTGATCCGCCGCGAAGGTGCCGCCACCTTCGCCCGGGCCCGGGAGCGTCTGGAGCGCGGCGAGGTGCCCTCCGGCGAACTGCTGACCGGGGCGGCCCTGATCTTCGGTGGCGCCCCTGCTGATGGCCCCGGGCTTCGTCTCCGACGCCCTGGGCTTTCTGTGCCTGATCCCCGATGCCCGACGCCTGATGGGCAAGCTGCTGGCGTGGCTGGGCATTCGCACCCAGGGCTTTCATGTCCACAGCGAGGGCTTTACCAGCGCCTCCGGTAACGGCGCCGGCAAGCCCCGGGACGACTGGGCACAGGCCGACGAGGGCCGTCACCGCCGCGGCGCCGACGAGCCGGCGTCAGGAGACGCCGACGACGGCGTCATAGAGGGGGAGTTCATCTCCCGGGACGAGCGCCGCGGCTGATCCGGCCAGATCGGCAAAAAAATTTCCGGGTGGGCCTTGAAAGGCCATGGGCTAGCCCCACTTACACGTCAGCAACAGGTTTCGGCGCGACTCTCGCGCCATTGACACGGAAGGCGTCCGACGCCTCCCCTCGCTGCCTCGGTGGCGAGGTCGTGATACAAACCGCCGGATCATCGGCACATGAACCATCAGGAGAACGTGAGCAATGAACATCCGTCCCTTGCACGATCGCGTCATCATTCGTCGCGTTGAGGAAGAACAGAAAACCGCTGGCGGCATCGTGCTCCCGGGCAGCGCCCAGGAAAAGCCGACTCGTGGCGAAGTGCTCGCCGTCGGTAACGGCCGGATCCTCGACAACGGCGACGTCCGCGCTCTCGACGTGAAGGTCGGCGACACCGTCATCTTCAAGGATGGCTTCGGCGTCGAGAAGCAGAAGATCGACGGCGAAGAAGTCCTGATCATGAGCGAGTCCGACATCCTGGCCGTAGTCGAAGGTTGAGCTGAAGGCTGAGCGAAACCGCTCACGCCTCGCACGCAGCGAATTCTGACGTTCACGAATTAAAAGGAAGATAGCGAACATGGCAGCGAAACAAGTCAAGTTTTCCGATGATGCCCGTAACCGCATGGCGCGCGGCGTTGACCTCCTGGCCAACGCGGTCAAGGTTACCCTGGGTCCGAAAGGCCGCAACGTGGTGATCGAGAAGTCCTTCGGTGCCCCCACCGTCACCAAGGACGGCGTCTCCGTGGCCAAGGAGATCGAACTGAAGGACAAGTTCGAGAACATGGGCGCCCAGATGGTCAAGGAAGTCGCTTCCAAGACCTCCGACGTCGCCGGTGACGGCACCACCACCGCCACCGTGCTGGCCCAGTCCATCGTGACCGAAGGCCTCAAGGGCGTCATCGCCGGCATGAACCCGATGGACCTCAAGCGCGGCATCGACCAGGCCGTGGTCGCTGCGGTCAAGGAGATCGAGGCCCTGTCCGTGCCCTGCACCGACTCCAAGTCCATCGCCCAAGTCGGCACCATCTCCGCCAACGCGGCGACCACTGACGCCTCGATTGAGGATCGTCGTGGAGCCACATGGAGAAGGTCGGCAAGGAAGGCGTCATTACCGTCGACGAGGGTCGTGGCTTCGAAAGCGGGGACAGAAGCTCGGTGTCGTCCCAGGCCATGCGGTTCTGATCGCGGCTACCTGTCGCCCTACTCGTCTGTCAGCAGGACACCCATGGCGGTCGAGCTGGAAGACCCCTACATCCTGATGGTCGACAAGAAGATCTCCAACATTCGCGAGCTGCTGCCGACCCTCGAGGCCGTGGCCAAGGCCGGCAAGCCGCTGGTGATCATCGCCGAGGACATCGAGGGCGAGGCGCTGGCCACCCTGGTGGTCAACACCATGCGCGGCATCGTCAAGGTCGCCGCCGCCAAGGCGCCGGGCTTCGGTGACCGCCGCAAGGCCATGCTCCAGGATATCGCCATCCTGACCAATGGCACCGTAATCTCCGAGGAAGTGGGTCTGGACCTCGAGCAGGCCACCCTGGACCACCTGGGTACCGCCAAGCGCGTGACCATGTCCAAGGAGAACACCACCATCATCGATGGCGCCGGCAACGACGCCGACATCGAGGCCCGCGTCAACCAGATCCGCGCCCAGATCGAGGAGACCTCCTCCGACTACGATCGTGAGAAGCTCCAGGAGCGCGTCGCCAAGCTGGCCGGCGGTGTCGCCGTGATCCGCGTCGGTGCCGCCACCGGGTGGAGATGAAGGGAAGCACGTCGGGTTTGCCTTACGATACGCGGTCGAGGAAGGCGTGGTGCCTGGCGGTGGTACCGCACTGGTGCGCGTGCTGACCAAGGTTGCCGGCCTCAAGGGTGACAACGAGGACCAGACCCACGGCATCGCCATCGCCGTGCGCGCCATGGAAGCCCCGCTGCGCCAGATCGTCACCAACGCCGGTCAGGAAGCCTCCGTCATCCTGAACCAGGTCAAGGCTGGCGAAGGCAACTACGGCTACAACGCCCAGACCGGCGATTACGGCGACCTGTTCGAGATGGGCGTGCTGGACCCGGCCAAGGTGACCCGCTCTGCGCTGCAGTCCGCCGGTTCCGTGTGCAGGCCTGATGATCACCACCGAGGCCATGATCGCCGACGATCCGGACGAGAAGGACGCCGCTCCGGACATGGGTGGCATGGGCGGCATGGGTGGCATGGGCGGCATGATGTGGCCCCCGCCACCCTGGAAGACACTGCCCTTCAGGCAAACCCTGGGATGATTCCGCCGATGAAAGCCGGCGGATTTCTGGCGCAACTCGAGCTATAAGCGCCAAGCAACTATTTGTCGCATGGCCATGGCCTTTGGCTGCTTGGCCGCTTGGCCGCTTGGCCGCTTGGCGCCAGCGCTAAGATGCCGGGCGTACCTCCGCTCATCACCTGACGCCAGCCGCCTGCCCATGCTATCGAATATCCGCATCGTCCTCGTCCAGACTTTCCATTCCGGCAATATCGGCGCCGCCGCGCGGGCCATGAAGACCATGGGCCTGACCGATCTGGTGCTGGTCAATCCCCGGCAGTTTCCCGACCCCGAAGCCTCGCGGCTCGCCGCAGGAGCCGAGGATCTGGTGGAAGGCGCCCGGGTGGTCGGCTCGCTGGCCGGCGTGCCGTGAGCGACCGTCGTGCCAGAAGTCGTGAGGCGCCAGCGCACGGCTGCGGAGCCTGCCGCTGCCGCACTTCGACGAGCCCGACGAGATGGCCCGTGACCTGGTGGAGCATGCCGCCCACGATCCGGTGGCGCTGGTATTCGGTCGTGAACGCTTCGGCCTTACCAATGACGAGATCGGCCTGTGCAGTCACCAGGTGAGCATTCCCGCCAACCCCGACTACGGCATCCTCAACCTCTCGCAGGCGGTGCAGGTGCTCGCCTACGAGACGTTCAAGGCCTGGCGCCGGCGACCGAGGCGGCTACCGGCCGGCGCTGCCCGCCGGGCGCCAGCCCGGCCGCAGGAACAGGGTCAGTGCCATTTCCACGACCACCTGGGCCGGGTGATGCAGCGCAGCGGCTTCATCACCCAGCCCCATGCGCGTACCGGGCGCACCTGTCCATGCGCTGTTCGCCCGCGCACGGCGCCTCCCGCCGCGAACTCGCTGCTGCGGAATTACTGGCTCTGCTGCAGGCCCACCTGCCCAGGTAGATCTGCCACAACGACGGCGCAGCCCACCAATTGCCGATCGAAAAGATCCTCAATGCTTTACACCTACGGTCTGGCAATGGCCAAGCCGAAGGCGATCAGCGGGATGTTGTAGTGGACAAAGGTCAGCACCACGCTGTCCCAGATATGATCATGCTGGCGGTCGACATTGAGGCCGGAGGTCGGCCCCAGGGTGGAGTCGGAGGCCGGCGAACCAGCATCTTGTGCATGCCTGCTGCAGCAGCCAACCCAGGCCAGTAAGCCAGCGGCGGAAAACCCGACCACCGCCAGCGGCTTTGAAGATGGCGGCGATGATCGGGATGGTGGAGACGGCGAGCGTACGGTGGTGAACAGGCCCACGCGGCATCAGCGGCGCAGCTGAAACCGCGGGCAACGCGATCACCTCGACGCTGGACTCCACCAGGGTCTCGATCTGGCCGGTGGCGGTCTCCACCACGACAACCAGTGCAGATCGCCGATGAAGCCGATCAGCATATCGCGCATACCTTAGTGAAGAGTCAATCAGCCTCGCGCCACTTGAAGATGCCCCCCACCGACAGCAGAGCGAAACCCACCAGCCCGCCGAGGATCATGGACCCGGTCCACAGCTGGATGCCCAGGGCCGCCACGATGGCGACCACCGACATCACCAGGCCAAGGGCATGCGGCTCATGGGTTTCCGGGTGGTGGTGCGGCACGTTGCTGGTGGCCACGTCCAGCGCCTCGTAGTCACGCGGCTTGCGATAGCTGATGAACACCGCCACCAGCAGGCCCAGCGCCATGCCGCCCACCGGTACGCCCATGGCCAGGGGCACCATGCCGCGAGTGATCTCGAGGCCCAGCGCCTCGCCGGCCTGGTTGATGTTGGCGAGCAGGATATCGTTGAGGAAGATCGCCCCGAAGCCCACCGGCAACAGCATGTACGGAGCGGTAAGGCCGAAGGTCAGCGCACACGCCACCGCGCGACGATCGAGGCGCAGCTGGTTCATCACCTTGAGCAGCGGCGGAATCAGGATCGGAATGAAGGCGATGTGCACCGGAATCAGGTTCTGGGAGGAGATGGCCACCAGCAGCACCGCGCCGAGCAGCAGATACTTGACCACCGCCTGGCGGCTCGCCGAGGCCTCCTGGCCCAGCAGGCCGGATCAGCCGCCGTGCGCCAGCGGGTCCGGCGGCCCGGAGCGCGAGATCGCTACCGCAAAGGCACCCAGGGTGGCATAGGCCAGGGCCACCTTGGCCCCGCCACCCACGCCGTCGTTGAAGGCGCCGAGGGTCTCCTCGACGGAGAGCCCCCCGACCAGGCCGCCCACCAGTGCCCCGACCACCAGGGCGAAGACGACAGAGACCCGTGCCAGTGACAGTCCGACCATCACCAGCACCGCAATGATTACCGCATTCATGGCAGGTTTCCCCGAACAAGGAATTGGATTGAGACGAAACGGCGCAGGATTCTACCAGAAGGCGCCCTTGCCTCGCGCCCAGGACGCCGGGCGGATGTCATGCGAATCCGACACGCGACGGTCACTGCGCTGTTACCGCGAATCGGCGATAAAGGGGCGTCCAGCGGGACGCGGCAAGGGATACCGCCGACTATCCGCCACGGATGCGCACAGGGCTGGACGCCCTCGCGGGAGCAACGGCAGCAGGATGCTGCCCATGGAGAGCCCTATCGCCGCCTCCGCCGCGCGTTCTTCGTCGGCGCTGCTGACCTCGTGAGGCTGGAGCACGTCGACGCCCAGCCGGGCACGCCTCGCGTATCCTTCGGGAGAAGTCGGGATCATCGTGGGCCGCGACGGCGCGTCGGTGATATCCGCAGCGGCTTGAGCTCGGTCCAGGGAGCCGCTGCGCAGGCCGCCGTGATCATGAATATAGCCGGGCAGAGGCCCGCTGAGCAGCAGCCGATGGTCCAGCGGCAGCCCCTCGATGATCCGGCGCATCATGGCGTAGATCAGGGTGGTGCAGTTGGCGGTAATGGTGTGGTAGAAGCGCGGCTCCACGCTCCGGTCGGTTGGCCTGCTCCACCAGTGCCAGCAGCAGCTCGCGACGCTCGTGCTGGCCGAGCAACACCCGATAGAGGGTCACCGCTTCGCCGCGCACGTTGCTGCGCAGGCGTACGTCGTCGCGTCATCGGCGGCGATGATCGCCAGCTCGAAGCGCTTGAAGAACCCGCCGATCTCCGAGAAGGGCTCAGTGGCGCTCGCGCCGTACCTCCACCGAGAAGGCCACGAAGTCACTCGATGCGGCCCTGCTCATCGGCGGAAGCCGAAGGAGAGCAGCACGTGGGCAATACCCGGGCGCCCCAGCCGGAGACGAACAGATCCAGGGAGGCCAGTCGCCGGAGGCTCGTACTCGCGCCGCTCCCGGCCACCTCCGCCTCGTCACGGGTGAGCCAGTCGAAGCAGCGCACATGGTCGAGCACCAGCCACTCGCCCTGGCGGCGACCGGTCGCCAGGTGGGCCACATCGTCGGCCCACGCCAGATCGCTTGCCGGCGTCAGCCCGCCGCCACCAGCCCAGCAGCAGCAGCATGCTCACCGCCATCACCAGGGCCGGACCCAGCCTGGCCCCCTGCCAGTGCCACACCAGGCAGAGGCCACCCAGCAGCAGCCAGGCGAGGGCGGAGAGACGGCGCCGGGAAACGCCGGCGGGAAAGCGATGCAGCACGCCAGGCCGCCCCATAGCGAACACACCAGCACCAGGCGCAGGTCAACATTCATTTTAACCTATTCAGGAGATATAGTATTGACAGTAATTCCTTTTTGCCACTTCTTGTGGGCTTTTAGTAAACCATAGAGTGCTGATTTACTTTTGAATAATTACACCAAACCAGTTCTCCTTTTCTACCAATGATTGAAGGAAATCAACAATAATACGACATAAGCGTTATCAACATATTAGATATATTACAGTTTTGGTTATATTAAAAACACTATTCCAGTCGCATCTAAACATCTGCCATTTTTCTACGGTCATTTTGCAAAGGTTGCATGTTTTGTCACGCCACCATTGTCAGTTAGAATATCTATCTTCCCCTTTAATAAATTCTGTCAATTTTCACAATCGTGGAAGGAAGGAATATCTACCAATAATATCAATATCAAATCCTTGGGTGGCTTGTTTTTTGTTATATTTCTTGCAAAAGCAAATCATGATTACTATGTTTAAGTAATAGGCAATTACCACAATGAATTCAGTTTTTCATCTCTGGCATATGGCGGTACCAGCCACCATGAATCCACCCGTTACTAAAACAACTCACCTCACTTTTCCTCCTTGATTCTCTCTTCCCCAATTAAGTATTACATTTGAAAAATGGAAGATTATAAAATATTCCACTTTATTATAATAATAAGTCAAATTTAAATCTTCAGCCCTCACCAATAAACTTATGCTAGTCTGGAATTGGTCATTGTAATGCACTTGGAGCAAAAATCCAATGTTGTTCCAAAGAAGTCCTTCTGAGCTCAACAGAGAGTCTGAAATCTTACTGGGCAGCTGAGCCACAATAAACCATTTAGACACCATCAACAAGAGGATAAGTATGAGTAAGAATTCTTTAGAAAATGTGCCATAACATTGAACAGCCAGAAAGTGGTAGGTCTTGAAAAGCCAGTTTGAGCAGACCACAGCTCTTGGAAGCTGTCAACGCTGCAGCTGTTTCAGGTGATATCAACCCTGCACACATGAATCAGTGTGCAGAAAAATGATACTACTCAGATTATCTGGTGGATTTACAGGACATGATGAACCGCCTGCTCCATTGCCGAACTGTTTACCACTAAGTGAGAACAGTTTATCTTGAACAGAACATCAAATTCAAAAAAACTGGTACGCATTAACGATAGAGTATAATGCAGCGGGTAAGTGTTGCCGCCGCGCCCTTCATGAATCTCCACTTTCCGCCCCATTCATCACTATGTATTGTGGCGCGAAGTTGTAATAATGGATCAAACCCGTCTCTTGACCACCGCATGTGTTGTTGACCCTTGCAGCGTTTATTAATCAAACTTTCAACGGTTGATTCTGCTAAATTACTGGTGAAAACAAAACCATCATTTTTCTTTTCTATAATCTATTCTGCTTTTATTCGTTTGTATATAGACTGAAAATTTAGTTATTTTATCTTTTCTTTTATGTTAGATGTGAGGATTTTAAGTTCATCTAGTCCGTACTAAGGCTCGATCTACATTCCCCTCTCCATAAGTGCCATTTTATACGTATTAATTTTGAGTTTTAATACTTCTGGCAAAGCAATATTTTCCATTTTCATTGACATATGAAACCAATCTAAAATATACGTAATTTTACCACATAATGGAGCTAAAGACTCGGCTATTTTCCAGCAATTATCAGCTCCATCACAGAGGGCTGTGATGTGTGTTTTTTCATTCAATCCTTGTTTTAATGCAGCAATAATTGTACTGCATATCATTTGTTCTTGGCCATCATCTTTGATAGAAGCAGCGCAACTTTTACTTGACAAATAGTTCCTGGTTCCTTTTTTGTTTGCTTCTAAAAGCGTCAGGTCTATAGACAACAGAGACCATTGCCTCTAGGCTACGCTTGTCTTCAACAGTTTTAATATGGCCGCCATCAACATTTACAATCAACTCAGGCGCAGGATTTGCTTTTATAATTTCTTTTTCATCTTCGTTCATCTGTTTGATAACTGTTCCAACAGATTCAACAACATGTTTGACACGATCATGATTGTTTACTTGGCGATCTTTTTGAGAAAAAATCTCAAGTATTTTTTCGCTTTCTCTATAAGTATGATCAGCACCTAATGACGCTTGAACTTTTACTAAATCACCTGAAAGAGTACCGTTCAATACTGTCCTGACAGTAGAGGGTTCCTCATATTTACACTTGTTGCATTTCAACCTTTGTATTTGCACTTCATGGTCAGTTAAAACATCATGAATTGTTGAGCTATGCTTCCCAAATTTAGCCAGTTTTATTGTACAGCATGGACACATTTTTTCTTCTTGATTTAACAAAGATGCTTTCTCTAAAAGCACATAATCCTGTACGTTTTGTAATAGAGCTATTTGTTTTTCAATGCCAATGGTAAAGTCCATACAGTTTGTCGGTTTATTTATATCACCCTCTAAAACAGAACATTGTGATATTACTTTTTAGGGCTATTCTTATCATAACATTCAACGATAATCCGGTATGCTTTTCCCATGGCAATCTCTCACTAATTGAGTTCAATTATACCAGTGTAGCACTATTTTAAATTACCACCCTACATTACAACTCCTTTGAACCTAGGCTCGAGGGTTTTTTACCAACTTAGCGGCACCACTGAGGTATCAACGGAAGTGTAATATAAAAAACGTTCATATACAGATATTAATTTCATAACAGCACATTTCAATTTTATCCCAATCGTGGATCAATTGCAGCTCATATTTACGGTAAAAGGATCTGTCACTATCTTACGATATCGCATGTGCTGTATCGCCAGCGTTGATTGATCAAGCTCTCTACCGTTGACTCAGCTAAGTTACTAGTAAAAACCGATCTGATTTTGCCGTTCTCAATCTTAATTTGCTTGGTATTATTTTTACTTACCATAATTTGTGATTTTCAGCCTTCTTTTATAGGTTTCAGGATAAGCATCAATCATTCACACCAATCTTTTCAATTTGTCCTCTGTTTCCACCAAGGTGCCATTTGATTCAGTTAATTTGACTGAGATCTTCAGGCAGAGTAATATTTTGAATTTTCATGCTTAGGTGGAACCAGTCTAATATGTGCGTCATTGATGCACCAGCAGAGATAAGTGCCCCAACTATTTGCAATAATTATATTAATCACAGAGTGCATGACGCATTGACATGGAGACAAACCTTGCTTTAGAGCCGCAACAATCGTGTTATTATAATCTGTTCTTCTGGCCGTCATCAAAACTGACACAACACAATGTTACTGGTTAATTATTACGGGTTCCTTTGTCGGCTGCTCTGAGCTTCTGTGAAATAAAATCACTGGTCAATAACTAAAGCTGCGTTTACCTTCTTCAGTCGTATTAATATGGCCGCCGTCTACGTTAATAATAAGCTCTTCAGCTACCCCAGATGAGGCTACGGTGCTTTCAACATGATTCTGTGCTCCCACCTGAGCACCCACTTTCTCAGCAGTGTGTTTGATGCGATCATGGTTATTGATATAACGTTTTGACCGAGAAAACATGGAA
>JAGYKP010000103.1 GCA_018401555.1 Halomonas sp. | reverse complement strand
TACCGGAAGCTGCATGTGGCGCGGCGGCCAGGGCCGGCGTCTGACGATCCCGGCGACTCGCCTGGCCTGATGGCTGCAGTGGCATGGTAGTGGCAGCAACGAGGCTCCGCCCGACAAGCGTCGGGCGGGCGGCCTGTGGTTGCGTATGGCCCCTCAGGGCCGGCAGACGAAGTAGTCGTTCTGGATATCATGCTCCAGCTGGTGGACGCGGATATCGCGGAAGCCGGCCTCCTCCAGATAGGCCAGGGCGCGCTCGCGGCCCCACATGGTGCCGAGCCCCTCGCCGCCCTGGGCCAGCGACACCGTCATGCAGTGGCTCAGCGACACGGCGTAGAGCATCGCCCCCAGCGGGTGCTCGCGATCCAGGTGGTGATGGCTCGAGGCGTGGATATCCTGCACCAGGTAGATCCCTTCGGCGGTCAGGCTGCGGCGGATGCCCTTGAGCAGCCGGCGCGGCTGGGCCTGGTCGTGGATGCCATCGAAGGTGGTGACCAGCTCGAAGGCCTCGGGCGTGGCGCTGACATCGAAGTCGCTCAGGTCGCGGACCTCGAAAGTCAGGTTGGAAAGCCCCGCCTCGGCGGCCCGCGACCGGCCCAGTCGATCGCCTCCGCGGAGGTCGTAGCCCACGAAGCGGCTGGCCGGGAAACGCTCGGCCATGGCCATCAAGGCAAGGCCACGGCCGCAGGCGCAGTCCAGTGCCCGGATACCGCTTTCCAGGCGTTCGGTCAGCCCCCGGCGCCAGCGGCAGGATGGCGTCGAACAGGGCCGGCAGCACGGTCTGGCCGCTGTCGCTGGCCATCACCTCCTGGAAGCGCGGGTAGCGGGAGTAGGGCACGCCGCCGCCTTCATGAAAACAGCGCACGACATCATCCTCCACGCTGCCCAGCAAGGGCATAAACTGTGCATAGACGGCCAGGTTTGCCGCACCCTGGTCGGTAAGCAGCTCGGCATGCTCGTCCGGCAGCCAGTAGCGGGCGGTGGCGGGGTCGGTCTCGACCACCTCGGACCGCCACCATGCCGCCCAGCCACTCGCGCACGTAGCGCTCCTGGAGGCCGGCACGTTCGGCCAGCGCCTGGCTGGTAAGCGGTGGCTGGCCGGCCATGGCATTCAGCAGGCCGGTGCGGTGGCCGATGGAGGTCAGCAGCAGCAGGCCGCCGTGGTTGAGGGCCTGTACCAGCCGCGTCTCGAAGTCGCTGGCCGCGGCCTGGTCCTGGGACATGACGGCGATATCACACATGATCTTGCTCCTCTTGTGGTTGTGATGTGGTAGGGGCACGGGAGCAAGATAACGCCGGCTCGAGGGCGGCACGCAGGCGTATCGCGACACAAGCGAGGGGTTTGTGCCATGAGCGAACCCAGCCAATCCTCCATGAAGACCAGCATCGCGCTGCTGGCCGGACCCGATGCGACCGCCTCCGCCCTCTATGGCATGTACGACCTGTTCGGCTCGGCCGGGCGCGACTGGGAGTTCCTGACCCGCGGGCGCATGGGGAGCCGTTGCTCAGGCCGGTGATCGTCTCCCGCGACGGTAAGGGCTTCCGCACCGCCAACGGCGCCTGGGTGGAGCCCCATGCCGCCCTGGAGGCGCTGGTTGCCCCCGAGGTGGTTTGCGTGCCGGAGCTGTATGTCGCCCCCGGTGCCCGTCTGGCGGACTATGCGGCGGAGGTTGAGTGGTTGCAGGCCTGCCATCGCCGCGGTGCCCTGCTGGCCGCGGCCTGCACCGGCGCCCTGCTGTTCGCCGAGGCGGGCCTGCTGGAGCACCAGGATGCCACCACCCACTGGGCCTATTGCGATGCCCTGAAGCGACGCTTTCCGACGGTACGCGTACACGCCCACCGCAGCCTGGTGGTGAGTGGCGAGGGTGGGCGCCTGATCATGGCCGGCGGCGGCTCCTCCTGGGTGGATCTGGCCCTGTACCTGGTGGCGCGTCTGGTGGGAGTCGAGGAGGCCATGCACCTGGCGCGCATCAACCTGGTGGACTGGCACCATGACGGACAGCAGCCCTACGCCGCCCTGACGATCTCGCGGCAGGTGGAGGACGCCTGCATCACGCGCTGCCAGGCCTGGGTCGCCTACCACTACGACACTCCCTCGCCGGTGGCCGGCATGGTCCATGAGAGCGGACTCTCCGAGCGCTCCTTCAAGCGACGCTTCAAGGCCGCCACCGGCATGACGCCAATGGAGTACGTCCACACCCTGCGCCTGGAGGAGGCCAAGCAGCTCCTGGAGAGCGGTGACGAACCCATCGAGGTGGTGGCCGAACAGGTGGGCTATGCCGATCCGAGTTTCTTTCGTCGGCTCTTTGCCAGGCGAGTGGGCCTGACGCCGCGTCAGTACCGGCGCCGATTCCGCGGGATGCGGTTGCAGCTGCAGTAGGCCCTTCCTCTGCTGCCGGAGGTCAGCGTCCGTACTGACCAGGCGCTGTTGAGGCTGGACTGGGTGGTGGACCGCCTCCATGGTGTACGGGCCTCGCGCCGCCGAGCCCGAGTCATCGGTCAGCAGGCCGCCTAGCATGATGGTGTGGACCAAGCGATCCTTGAGGACCGTTGCTCCGATGCTGGCTATCCTTGTAGAGATAGCAGTGCCCTGAAAAGGCAACGAGAAGGTGATCGCCATGACCATGGAGCGAGTGAAACAGCATCTCGATGAGCAGAACGTAAAGTATTCCATCCTGCAGCACTCCCCCGCCTACACCGCCCAGGAGGTCGCCGAGTCCGTCCATGTGACCGGCAGGCACTTCGCCAAGTGCGTGATGGTGAAGCTCGACGGACGGCTGGCGCAGGTGGTCCTACCGGCAACCGACCAGGTGGACCTGAAACGCATGGCACACTCCGTCGGCGCAACGTCCGTCGAGCTGGCTAAAGAGGACGAGTTCAAGGGCAGTTTTCCGGATTGCGAACTCGGTGCGATGCCGCCCTTCGGTAATCTTTTCGGGGTGGAGGTATTCGTTTCCCCGCATCTGACCGCCGCCGATCGCATCGCTTTCAATGCCGGCAGCCACACGGACGTCATGCAGCTGTCATACGGGGACTTCCAGCGGCTCGTGGATCCCATTGAAGTGGCATTGTGACGGAGGGCCGCCGGGCGCCGCGCCTGATGGCAGCGCGGGCATGGCGACCTATGCCCTGACGACCCTCTGGTACCTGGAAGCGCCCATCATCCGGGTATTCGACACCCTCGGCGAGGCGCCAATGTGGTCCGACTGGTGGCCGAACCTGATCGCCGTGGAGGAGCGTGACGTGGGGGCGGATGACGGCATGGGGCGGGTCTACCACTACATTTGGCGAAGCCGCCTGGGCTATCGCCTGTGCTTCGATATTCGGGTGACCAGCGTCGGCACGCATAGGCTCGAGGCAGCGATCCTGCCTTTTGGAGACTCCATGCCCGTCATCGATCATCATGGCGGTGCTATGCTGCGGCCTATTCGACGCGCCGCAGGCATCTTCGTGTCGATGGCTGGCGACCTGTTCTCCCCGCCAGCCGGGTCATGCCAGGCGAGATCGCGCGTCTTCTTGTTAACGGCCTGACATCCCACTCATGAACCGGATTCTCCAGCCCCATGCCCGTTGACCTGAACGCCCTCTTTCCCAAGCTGATCAACCTGATGCTGGACACGGTCTTCGTCGTCGACCGCGACAACCGGATCGTCTTCGTGAGCGATGCCTGTGAGACGCTTCTGGGCTACCGGGCCGACGAGCTGATTGGCACTCAGATCTTGGACTACATGCATCCTGACGATCTGGAGGCCAGCCGGGCCTCGATCGTTCGCGTCATGGAGGGGACACCCCACATCGATTTCCGCAACCGCTACCTCCGCAAGGATGGCGGCATCGTCCATATCCTGTGGTCGGCGCAGTGGGTCGAAGAGGAGGGCGTGCGAATTGGCGTCGCCCGCAACGTGACGGCGCTCAGGGAGGCCGAGGACGAACTGCGCCGCCTCGCGCATCATGACCCGCTGACAGGGCTGACCAACCGGGCCCTGTTCTACGATCGCTTGGAGGCCGCCCTCCATGCGGCGCAGCGCCACCACAGTGGGGTGGCGCTGCTGTTCGTGGATCTCGATGATTTCAAGATGGTCAATGATCTCCATGGTCATGCCATGGGGGATCGCGTGATCTGCTGGGTGGCGCGGCGTCTGGAGGGCTGCGTGCGGGCGACGGACACGGTGGCCCGGATGGGCGGTGATGAGTTCACCGTGCTGCTGACCGATATTCACTCGGCGGACGACGTGTCCCGGAAGGTGGAACAGATACGCCGGGTCATGGCCGAGCCGTTCGACACAGACCTTGGCGGTATCACGCCGTCCTGCAGTATCGGGGTGGCCCGCTATCCCGATGACGGCGCAGACGCCGATTCCCTGCTGAGCCATGCCGACGGCGATATGTACCGCATCAAGCGGCGCCGCTCGTAGGTGCGCACCGCGACAGCCATGGCCAGACCGGACTATCGGGCGCGTCGGCCACCAGGCGCTTCACCCGCGACAGCCAGGCGCGCACGGCATCAGGCCTGGGCGGGCGGCTCCTCATTGGCGCGGGCATCGCCCTTCTCCAGCGCCGGCAGCACCAGCACCCGACACGGGGCGTTCACCGCCACGTACTCCACGGTGGCACGGCGCAGTGGCCAGCGGCCGCTGCTCCCGCGGGACACCAGGATCATCAGGTCGGCACCGAGCTGACCCGCCAGGCCCACCAGCTTCTCGCCGGCGTTGCCGGCCACCACGTGCAGCGTCGCGTTGTGATCCAGCGGCAGGTACTTGCGCACGAGCAGGTCCAGGGTCTTGTGAACCTCGGCTTCCTTTTGCTCCGGGGCTTCTTCCGTCACATGGGGAAGAAGCCGCCGCCGCCGGGATGATAGACGCTGGCCAGGTGAAGCTCGCCGTCATCGGCCAGCAGCTCCATGGCCGCCTCGATCGCGCACTTGCCTTCGCCATCGTCTTCCGGATCAATGGCGAGCAATAGTTTCTGGTACATCGGTGGTCTCCTGTTTCACCGCGGAAGTGGCCTCGACCTCGGGAAATACTCTCCCCTGGACCAGCGCATCGACGCCGAAGCCGCGATAGTCCGCTCGCAGTGCCCTGAAAAGCGCTATCGCCATGAACACCAGCAGAATGCAGAAGGGCAGGCCCAGCGCGGTGATCACGTTCTGCAGGGCGTCCAGGCCGCCGGCCAGCAGCAGCGTCGCGGCAATCATCCCCTGGGCGACGGCCCAGAAGATCCGTTGGCGAACCAGCGAAGGCTGGTCATCGCGACGGGTCAGCATGTCGATCACCAGCGAGGCGGAATCCGACGAGGTGGTAAAGAAGATCACGATGATGGCCACGCTCAAGGCCGATACCACGCTGGTCAGCGGCAGCCCCTCGAGGAAGGCGAAGATGGCCACCGAGGGATCCTGCTGCACCTGCCCGGCGAGCGTCAGCTGACCGCTCATTTCTGCCTGGATGGCCGAGAGCCCGAAGATGCCGAACCAGACCAGCGTGAAGGCCGTGGGGGCAAACAGCACGCCGGCCACGAACTCGCGAATGGTGCGTCCCCGTGAAATGCGGGCAATGAAGATGCCGACGTAGGGCGCCCAGGAGATGGTCCAGGCCCAGTAGAAGAGGGTCCACTGCCGCTGCCAGTCGGTCTCCTTGTAGGTCTCGGTCCAGAAGGCCAGCCAGGGCAGGGCGCTGAGGTAGTCGCCCACGCTCTGCACCATGCCCTCGGCGATGAACACGCTGGGGCCAGCGAGAAGAACGAATGCCAGCAGTACCACGGCCAGCAGGATATTGACCTGGGAGAGGCGGCGGACGCCCTTGTCCAGCCCGAGTGCGACGGAGGTGGCCGCGATGCCGGTGATGACGGCGATCAGGCCGACCTGGACCAGTGGGCTGGAGGGCGCACCGACCAGGTAGTTCAGGCCGCTGTTCAGCTGCAGCGTGCCGAGCCCCAGCGACGTGGCCACCCCGAACAGGGTGCCCAGCACCGCGATCACGTCGATGGTCCATCCCCAGGGCCCGAAGGCCCGCTCGCCCAGGATGGGGTAGAACAGGCTGCTGATGCGCATGGGGAGGTCATGGCGGTAGGCAAAGTAGCCGATCGCCAGGCCCGGCAGGGCAAAGATGGTCCAGGTGTGCAGGCCGAAGTGGTACAGCGCGAGGGTCATGGCATCGCTGGCCGCCTGCTCCGAGCGTGGCGTGACGCCATCGAAGGGTGGACGGGCGAAGTGGGAAATCGGTTCCGCCACGCCCCAGAACATCAGGATTGTCCCGATGCCGGCGGCGAACAGCATGGTGAACCAGGTCAGGTTGGAGTAGTCGGGACGGCTGTCGTCGGCGCCCAGCCGGATATTGCCATAGCGGCTGACGGCCAGGCCGAGCAGGAAGATCAGCAGTGCACTGACCACGAGAATATAGAACCAGCCCAGGTTGGCGGCGACCCAGCCGGTCAGCAGGCCAAAACTGCTGGCAACGGCTTCGTCAAAGGGGATCGCTATCGCGACGAACAGCGCCGCTATGCCGGCCGAGGTGAAGAAGACTCCGGGTATGGTCTGGAGCCCGAGACGACGCTGTAGCCATGTCAGCACACGCGCCTCCGTTGCGTTGGTCAATGCCTATGGCGGAGTCTCCACGCTAGCACAGGGCGTGAGTCGCTGCAGGCGAGCGCCGCCAGGCCCGTGCAATCGCCGAGCGGTCCGTACAGCACGAGCACGCGGGTGTGGGCCAGGCGACCCGTGAGGCTCGCTGCTGCGATGCTGACTACTCTTGTAGAGATAGCAGTGCTCTGTCGCGGCAACGAGAAAGGTGAACGCCATGTCCATGGAGCGAGTGAGACAGCATCTCGATGAGCAGAACATCAAGTATTCCCTTCTGCAGCACTCTCCCGCCTATACCGCTCAGGAGGTCGCCGAGTCCGTCCATGTGACCGGCAGGCACTTCCAGCTGTCCTACGGGGACTTCCAGCGGCTCGTGGATCCCATTGAAGTGGCATTGTGATGGTGGTCAGCCGGGTACGGTGCCTGACAGCGACGCGGGCATGGCAACCTACTCCCTGACGACTCTCTGGTATCTGGACGCGCCCATCAGCCGGGTGTTCGACATCCTCGGCGAGGTGCCCCAGTGGCCCGACTGGTGGCCGGGCCTGCTCGCCGTGGAGGAGCGTGACCTAGGGGCGGATGACGGCACGGGGCGGGTCTACCACTACACCTGGCGAAGCCGCCTGGGCTATCGCCTGTGCTTCGATATGCGGGTGACCCGTGTCATCAGGCCATGGCTCATCGAAGGCACGGCCAGCGGTGATGTGTGCGGTGTCGGTCGCTGGCGGGTCAGTGAGCAGGCTGGGGTGACGCGGGTGTGCCACGAGTGGCAGGTGCACACCGCACGGCCGTGGATGAACCTGGTGGCTCCGCTGGCTCGGCCGTTGTTCGTCTGGAGCCACCACGCGGTGATGCGAGACGGTGCCGAAGGGCTCGCTCGCCGTCTCGGTGTGCGGCTGTTGGACTTGGCCCACCTGTGAGACGCTGGCCGCTTCGCCGAGACTGAATCCATGCTTCGTAACGGGGTCGCTGCCATGCTGTTTCGCTACTTCGAGCAACTGGTAGACCCGTATCCCTCCGGCGAACCCGGCACGCCGCCGCGGGGGCTCTTCCCCTTCATCCTGCACTTTTCGCGGCCGGTGCTGCCGCTGCTGATCGTGATGTCGCTGCTCACCGCCCTGGTGTCGGCGGCGGAGGTGGTCTTCTTCGGCTACATGGGCGAGCTGGTGGACTGGCTCTCCAGCGCCGAGCGGGAGGGCTTCTTCGCCGAGTATGGCTGGCGCCTGGCCGGCATGGCGGCGCTGGTGGTGGTCGGCCTGCCGCTCTTGACCCTGCTCCAGGCGCTGGTGACCCACCAGGGCATCTTCGGCAACTACCCGATGATCGGCCGCTGGCTGGCGCATCGCCACATGCTGGGCCAGAGCCTCGCCTTCTATCAGGACGAGTTCGCCGGGCGCGTCTCCCAGAAGGTGATGCAGACGGCGCTGGCGGTCCGCGAGACGGTGATGAAGCTGATGGATCTGATGGTCTACGTGGTCGTCTACTTCGCCGGCGCCATGCTGCTGATGGGCGGCGCCGAGCCCTGGCTGATGCTACCGCTGGTGCTGTGGCTGATGGGCTACATCGTCATCATGCGGGTCTTCGTGCCGCGCCTGCGCCGGGTCTCCATGGAGCAGGCCGACGCCCGGGCGGTGATGACCGGACGCATCGTCGACAGCTACAGCAACATCCAGACCATCAAGCTGTTCGCCGACACCCGCCGCGAGCAGGCCTATGCCCGCGACGCCATGGAGGGCTTCATGACCACGGTGCACC
Organism: Halomonas sp.; assembly: GCA_018401555.1. Taxonomy (GTDB): domain Bacteria; phylum Pseudomonadota; class Gammaproteobacteria; order Pseudomonadales; family Halomonadaceae; genus Halomonas. Next base: position 6,171 of record JAGYKP010000103.1, on the reverse strand, counting down.
GCCAGATGCGCCTGGCCACCGGCCTCACCGTCAGCCTGACGCTGCTCAACTCGCTGCTGCTGGCCGGGGTGGCGGCCATGGCCATCGGCGCCTGGTACCTGGAGGCGGTGTCGCTCGGCGTCATCGCCGTGGCCATCGCCCTGGTGATGCGCATCCGCTTCATGTCCAACTGGATCCTGTGGGAGGTGGCGAGCCTGTTCGAGAACATCGGCACGGTGCAGGACGGCATCAACACCATCGCCCGGGAGCCCGCGGTGAAGGACGCCCCCGACGCCGCCGAAATCGCGGTGCCCCGCGGCGAGATCCGCTTCGAGGCGCTACGTTTCGGCTATGCACGGCCGGATGGGGAGGGAAAACCCGTCTTCGATGGCCTGGATCTCACCATCGCCCCGGGCGAAAAGGTGGGGCTGATCGGCCGCTCCGGCGCCGGCAAGTCGACCCTGGCCAACCTGCTGCTGCGCTTCTACGACCTGGAGGGTGGGCGCATCCTGATCGACGGCCAGGATATCGCCGGAGTGACCCAGGAGTCGCTGCGTCGCAATATCGGCATGGTCACCCAGGACACCTCGCTGCTGCACCGCTCGGTGCGCGACAACATCCGCTACGGTAGCCCGGAGGCCAGCGAGGCGGCGATCCAGGAGGCGGTGCGCCGCGCCCATGCCGACACCTTCATCGACGATCTGGTGGACCTGCAGGGGCGCCGCGGCCTGGATGCCCACGTGGGCGAGCGCGGCGTGAAGCTCTCCGGCGGCCAGCGCCAGCGCATCGCCATCGCCCGGGTGCTGCTCAAGAACGCGCCCCTGCTGGTGCTGGACGAGGCCACCTCGGCGCTGGACTCCGAGGTGGAGGCGGCGATCCAGGAGCAGCTCTACACCCTGATGGAGGGCAAGACGGTGATCGCCATCGCTCATCGCCTCTCCACCATCGCCATGCTCGACCGCCTGGTGGTGATCGATGAGGGGCGTATCATCGAGACCGGCAGCCACCGCGAGCTGCTGGCGCGAGACGGCCTCTATGCCGCCCTGTGGCGGCGCCAGTCCGGCGGCTTCATCGGCGTGGACGTGGAGGAAGGGAATGGCACCGACACGGTGAGGCAGGCATGACACTCGAATACCGATGGCTCCACGACAGGGTCCGGCAGCGTTTCGACTCCGACGCCGCCATGGAGGCCTTCCTGCCTCGGGCGCTGACGCCCGACGGGCTCAAGCGGCTGGGGGATGACCGCTACCTCTCCGCCATGAGTCGGCGGGTGTTCCGGGCCGGCATGCAGCACTCGGTGGTGGATGCCCGCTGGCCCGCCTTCGAGGAGGCCTTCTGGGGGTTCGAGCCCGGTACCCTGGTGCTGCTCACCCCGGAGCAGATCGAGGGCTTCATGCAGGATGAGCGCCTCATCCGCCATCGCACCAAGCTGCAGACCATCCCCCGCAACGCCCAGTTCATCCTGGATATCCGCCAGGAGCAGGGCACAAGCTTCGGCGAGTTCATCGCCGACTGGCCGAGCAGCGACATCGTCGGCCTGTGGCGCCTGCTGGCCAGGCGAGGCGCTCGCCTGGGCGGGCGCTCCGCCGCCGGCTTCCTGCGCCTGGTGGGCAAGGACACTTTCTTGCTGACCAGCGACGTGGTGGCCCGTCTGGTCGCCGCCGGCATCGTCGACCAGGCCCCCACCAGCCAGCGTGACAAGCAGCGGGTGCAGGACGCCTTCAACGAATTGCAGCAGGCGTCCGGCAGACCGCTGTGCCAGCTCTCGGCGATGCTCTCCTTGAGCATCAATCCCAGCTTCTAGCGCGAGCCGACGACCCGAGCCTTTACCTTGTTGCCGGTTGCGGTTTCGCTGCGCCCTGAAAAGAGTAAAATCAATGCTCTTTATGGAAACGCAGGGGAGATACGATGTCGTCAGATCTGAACAGCCGCTATGGCCTGAATCCTGCGCACAGTGAAGTGGTCGAGACATGCCGGATCGTGGCGCCGTGCCGCGCCCTGGACATGGGCTGCTCCAACGGGCGCAACGCCCTCTACCTGAGCCAGCTTGGCTTCGACGTAACCGCGGTGGACCACAACCCCGGCGCCATCGACATGCTGCAGCAGATCGTCAGCCGCGAGGGGATCGAGAAACTCGATGCCCAGGTGTACGACCTCAATCGGGCCGCCCTGGACAGGAACTACGGGCTGATCGTCTGTACCGTCACCCTGATGTTCCTCGACCCGTCGCGTGTCGAGGCGGTGATCGCCGACATGCAGGAGCACACCCTGCCCGGCGGCTACAACACCATCGTCTGTGCCATGGATACGGACGACTACCCCTGCCCGGTGGGCTTCCCCTTCACCCTCGGCGAGGGGCAGCTGCGCGAGGCCTACGTGGGCTGGGAGCTGGTCAAGTACAACGAGGATGTGGGCACCATGCACAATGGCGCGCGGTTGCAGTTCGCCACCCTGCTGGCGCGCAAGCCCGAGTAGCCGCAGAGGGCGTCAAGGAGGGGAGCGCTCGGTATCAGCCCTGGTCGTGCCGTTCGCGGCTGTCGGCCGGCGCCTGCTCGCGGTCGTGCATGCCGTAGTCGCGGATCACCCCGGCCACGCGCAGGCGGTAGTCGGCGAAGACCTCCTGCCGGCCCTTGGCCTGGGCGGCACGGTGGCGCTCCACCCGGCGCCATTCGGCGATGGCCTCCTCGTCTCGCCAGAAGGAGAGCGAGAGCAGCTTGCCCGGCTGGGCCAGGCTTTCGAAGCGCCTCGATGGAGATGAAGCCATCGATCTCCGCCAGCAGCGGGCGCAGGCCGGCGGCGATGTCGAGATAGTGGTCGCGCTGGTCGGGGTGGGGCTCGACTTCGAAGATGACGGCGATCATGGCGGCTCCTGGTGAACGAACACATATCGCGCCAGGGTGCGGATGGCGGGGATGCCGACGCGGCCCTGGCGGGCACTCCCTGAACCTAACCCCACCGGGCCCCCGAGTCACTCACCCGGCTCGGGGGCCCGGCGTCGTGGCGCTGCCATGGGCGGACTCGTGCCGGGGCATCCGGCGGCGGTCAGAGCGTGCGCCAGGGGATCGGCGGGGGCGCCTGCAGGGTCCCCTTCACTGCCTTCAATGCCTGGGCCAGCGCCTCCCGCGAGCGGGCCCCGCCCAGGCAGAGCCGCACCGCCTGGGGCGCCGGCTCGCTGCCCACGCAGAAGGGCTCCGGGCCGGTCAGGCGCACGCCGCGCTCCTCCAGGGCGGCGAGCAGTTCGGCGGCGCGCAGCCCTCCGGCAGCGTCAGCCAGAGGTTGTTGCCGTGGGGCCGCCCGGTCGGGGCGTACTCCCCAGCCATCGGCGGGCCAGGCGCTGGCGCTCGGCCTGCTCCTCGATCTGCCAGGCCAGCAGGCACTCGGCATCGGCGCTCTCCACGCAGCGGCAGACGGCCTCCACCATCAAGGGCGGCACCATCCAGCTCTGGGCGCGCACCGCCGCACCCAGCGGCTCCTGCAGCGCCTCGGGCACCCGCAGGGCGCCGATGCGCAGCCCGCCCGCCAGCACCTTGGCGGAGCTGAAGGCGAACAGGGTGCGCTCCGGGGCCAGCCGGAAGAGCGGGGTGCCGCGCTCGCCTCCGGCAGGTACTGCACCCCATCCTCCAGGATCCAGAACTCGTGCTGCCGGGCCAGCGCCGCCAGGCGCTCGCGCCGGTCCTCGCTCAGCACGGCGCCGGTGGGGTTGTTCTGGTCAGGGGTGACGTAGACCAGCCGCGGCGGCTGCTGGGCACACAGCCGCGCCAGGGCCTCCATGTCCATGCCGGCGTCGTCCAGGGGCACGGCCAGCGTCTTGAGGTGCGCCTGGCGGGCGGCGCCGATCAGCCCGGGGTAGGTGAGGGCATCGGCGGCGATCCGCTCGCCGGGGCGCGTCAACGCCCGCAGCGTCAGGTCGATGCCGTGCTGGCCCCCCGCAGTGATCACGAAGGCCTCCGGCGCGACCGGCATGCCCAGGCGGGTCATCCAGGCGGCGAGGCGCTCGCGGTGCCCCGCCAGGCCGCGCTCCGGCTGATAGGCCACGGCGCGCTCCAGCGCCGCGCGATCCTCGGCGATCCCGGCCAGCGCCTGGCCCAGCAGCGAGGCGGCGCAGCGCATGGGGCGGCGGCAGACTCAGGCTCAGGTCGACCAGGCCCTCGTCCCTCCGCCGAGGCGGAGGCCAGGGAAGGGGAGGCGTTCCGTCTGCTCGGCGCCGCGCACATACGGGTGCCGCTGCCCACCCGGGCGGAGACCCAGCCCTGACGCTCGGCTTCGGCATAGGCGCGCGACACCGTGCCCACGGTGACGCCCAGGGCATCGGCCAGGTGGCGCTGGGGCGGTAGCTTGCGGCCCGGGGGCAGCTCGCCGGCCTGGATGGCCCGGGCGATCGCCCGGCGATGGCGCGGTAGCGGGGCCCGTCTCGGCGAGCCGGGGTGTCCAGATTGTCATGGTGACAATAAAACCTTTGACGCCAGGATTGCGCCCATTAAGCTGAAAATTCACAGGCTATATCGACAATAACCCCTGAATTGTATGGGTGCAATATGCTGGAAGCGGTGGCGTTCCTGGGGCCGGCGGCCCTCTACATGATCTCCATGACCATCACCCCGGGCCCCAACAACGGATGCTCACTGCCTCCGGGGCCAACTTCGGCTTCCTGCGGACCCTGCCGCACATGCTCGGCATCCTGGGGGGCTGCTTCCTGCTGTTTGCCGGCATCGCCCTGGGGCTGGGCCTACTCTTCGAGCGCTACCCGCTGGTGCAGACGATCCTGCGGGTGGTGGGCAGCGGCTACTCGCTCTACCTGGCCTGGCGCATCGCCACGGCGCCGCCGCCGGACCTGTGGCGGCGCGGCGAGGGGCGTCCGCTGCTTCTGGCAGGCGGCGGTCTTCCAGTTCGCCAACCCCAAGGCCTGGGTGATGGGGCTGGCGCTGATGGCAGGCTTCCTGCCCGGCCAGGGCAACACCCGGTCAACGCCCCGTTGCTGGCCGGGTTCGCTGAGCTGGTGGCGCTGCCCTGCATCGCGCTCTGGGCGGGGCTTCGGCATGGCGGATCGGCCGCTGGCTCGACACGCCCCGCGCCTGGCGGATCTTCAACGGCGTGATGGGGGCGCTCACCGCCGCCTGCGTGATCTTTATCCTGGGGTGAGAGGAGGGGAGATGAAGACGATAGGGCTGATCGGCGGCATGAGCTGGGAATCGACCCAGACCTACTACCGGCTCATCAACCAGGGGGTGAAGGCGCGGCTGGGCGGGCTGCACTCCGCCCGGCTGGTGCTCTACAGCGTGGACTTCGCCGAGATCGAGGCGCTGCAGCACCGCGGCGACTGGGCGGCCACGGCACAGATCCTCGGCGCGGCGGCCCGCTCCCTGGCGGCGGCCGGCGCCGACTTCCTGGTGCTGTGCACCAACACCATGCACAGGGTCGCCCCGCAGCTCGAGCAGGCCGTCGGGATTCCCCTGTTGCATATCGCCGATGCCACCGCCAAGGCGCTGCATCGGCGGGGCGTGACCCGGGTGGGGCTGCTGGGCACCCGCTTCACCATGGAGCAGGCCTTCTACCGCGAGCGCCTGGAGGCGCAGGGCATCGAGGTGCTGATTCCTGACGCCGCCCAGCGCGAGCGGGTCCACGCCGTCATCTACGAGGAGCTGTGCCGCGGCGAGACTCCGCGTCTGGAGTCGAAGGCCGCCTACCTGGCGATCATCGACTCGCTGGCCGGGCAGGGCGCACAGGGCGTCATCCTCGGCTGCACGGAGATCGGGCTGCTGATCCAGTCTGACGACACGGACGTTCCCCTTTCGATACCACCGCCATCCACGCAGAACAGACGGTGGAGGCCGCCCTTGCGACCCCTGAGCCATAGCGCATGCCGGCGACGCCCCGTCGGATCGGCCACCATGGAAAAACCTCGCCGGCTGACGATCTGGGCCGTCGTCCCGCGACGACTGGGTGAGAGGTCCCGGTAGCGCACAGGGGTGAATCGGCGTCGGCCACTTGGCAGTGGCCCTGGGCCTGGAGGGAAGCCACCGGGCGGTACTCGACCTGCAGCCATGAGGGAGGACGCCTATGACGACGATTGCCAAGAACACGATTTGCCTGTGGTACGAGCGCGATGCCGAGGAGGCGGCGAGGTTCTACGCCAGAACCTTTCCCGATTCCTCCGTCGGCGCGGTCCATCGCGCACCGGGAGACTACCCGGCG
>JAGYKP010000102.1 GCA_018401555.1 Halomonas sp. | reverse complement strand
GCCCGGAACGATGGGCGCCTCGACGCCCAGGGCACGCGCCCGGTCCACGAAGTGGAAGTAGGCATCGGCATTGAAGAAGTACTGGGTGATGGCGAGGTTGGCACCGGCCTTCACCTTGCGTGCGAAGTTCTCGACGTCACGCTCGAAACTGGGCGCCTGGGGATGCGACTCCGGATAGGCAGCCACGGCAATCTCGAAGTGGTCGCCGGTCTCCTCGCGGATGAACTCCACCAGCTCGTTGGCATAGCGGAACTCGCCGATGCCGCCCATGCCCGAGGGCAGGTCACCGCGCAGGGCCACCAGGCTATCGATGCCCTCCTCGCGGTAACGGGCCAGCAGGTCACGCAGTTGCGCCTTCTCGCTGCCGATGCAGGAGAGGTGCGGCGCGGTGGTGATGCCCGCCTCACGGACCTGGCGCACGGTATTCAGGGTACGGTCCTGGGTGGAGCCACCGGCGCCGTAGGTCACCGAGAAGAAGCGCGGCGAGCACTCGGCCAGAGCGTCGCGCACCCCGATCAGCTTCTCGCGGCCGGCCTCGGTGTTGGGCGGGAAGAATTCGAAGCTGATACCCAGCGGGTGTTGCTGCGTGCTCATCGGGTCTCCTCATGAGGCGTTTGCATGATGGGGCCATTGTGACGAGTCGACGTCCTCCCCACCAATGAAAGATTCGCGGTGCCATATTGATTTCATTCAAGTTGGCGACCGGCACCACCGCGGGCATCATGTGCCCTCGAGTCATGCAACAGGGGACATTACATGCACGCCATCGACCCAGGCGCCCTGATGGGCCCGCTGTGGACCCTCCTGAGCTATGTCGCCCTGGGCTGGCTGGCCGCCCGGCGTCTCGCGGTGGACCCGCGCCCCATCGCCACCCTGCTGATCTACCTGGTGGCGCCGCTGACCTTCTTCCGCGGCCTGGTGCAGGGCGGCCCCACCCCCACCTACCTGCTGCTGACCCTGGCGGCCTTCGCAGTGGCCAGTCTGCTCGCCCTGCTGGTGCATCGCCTGACCCGCGGCGCCTTCGCGCCCCAGGAGAGCGCCCTGCTGGCCTTCTCCGCCGGCACCGGCAACACCGGCTACTTCGGCCTGCCGGTGGCGCTGGTGCTGCTGCCGCCGGAGGGGGTCACCCTCTACCTGTTCTGCGTGCTGGGCATCACCCTGTACGAGTTCACGGTGGGCTTCTACCTGAGCGCCCGGGGACAGTTCTCGGTGGCCGAGAGCCTGGCCAAGATCGTGCGACTGCCGCTGGTCTACGCCTTCCTGGCGGCGCTGGTGGTCAGCGGCCTGGGGCTTGAGGTGCCGGCGGCAGCCATGGAGGGACTGGCGGTATTCCCGGCGACCTACACCCTGCTGGGCATGATGATCATCGGCATGACGCTGGGGCGGGTCAGCATCCGCGAGGTGGATGCCCGCTTTATCGGTGCCTGCGTGGCGATCCGCTGTGTGCTCTGGCCGCTGCTGGCGCTGGGCGCGGTGCTGCTGCTCCAGTCAGTGGCTCCGCTCTCTCCCGAACTGGCCATGGCCATGCTGCTGCTGGGCGTGGTGCCCATGGCCGCCAACGTGGTGGTGGTTGCCATGGAGCTGGGCATCGCCCCGGGCAAGGGCGCCCAGGCAGTGCTGGTCACCACCCTGGCCGCCCCGCTGCTGATCCCCTTCTACCTGACGCTGATGATGCGCCTGGCCGGACTGTGATCAGTAGCGATAGTCATCGGGCTTGTAGGGGCCGTCCGCCGGCACGCCGGTGTAGTCGACCTGAGCCTGGGTCATGCGGGTGATCACCCCGCCGAAGCCCTCCACCATGTAGCGGGCCACCTCCTCGTCGAGGTGGCGCGGCAGCACGCTCACCGTAAGCGCTGCGGCTTTCTCCCCGGCCGGCAGCTCGGCGAAGCGCCCCTGGTAGAGGTGCATCTGCGCCAGCACCTGGTTGGCGAAGGAGCCGTCCATCACCCGTGAGGGGTGGCCGGTGGCGTTGCCCAGGTTCACCAGGCGTCCCTCGGAGAGCAGGATCAGGTAATCACGGCTGACGGGGTCGAACTCGCCGGGCTTGCTGTCGCGATAGACCTTGTGCACCTGGGGCTTGACCTCCTCCCAGTGCCAGTGGCGGCGCATGTAGCCGGTGTCGATCTCGCTGTCGAAGTGGCCGATGTTGCACACCACCGCCCCGGGCTTGAGGGTCTGCAGCATGGCGGCGTCGCAGGCGCCGATATTGCCGGTGCAGGTCACCACCAGGTCGATGCGCGCGAGCAGGCCGCGGTCGATGCTTTCCAGGCCGAGATTCTCACCGCGGACATAGGGCGAGACCACCTCATAGCCATCCATGCAGGCCTGCATGGCGCACAACGGGTCGATCTCCGCGACCTTGACGATCATGCCTTCCTGGCGCAGCGAGGCCGCCGAACCCTTGCCCACGTCGCCGTAGCCCACCACCAGCGCCTGCTTGCCGGCCAGCAGGTGGTCGGTGGCACGCTTGATGGCGTCGTTGAGGCTGTGGCGGCAGCCGTACTTGTTGTCGTTCTTCGACTTGGTCACGGCATCGTTGACGTTGATGGCCGGCACTCTGAGCGAGCCGCCGCGCAGCATCTCCTGCAGCCGGTGCACCCCGGTGGTGGTCTCCTCGCTGATACCGTGGATGGCTTCGAGCAGCTCCGGGCGCTTCTCGTGGAGCAGCAGCGTCAGGTCGCCGCCATCGTCGAGCACCAGGTTGGGCGCCCAGCCATCCGGCCCCGCCACCGTCTGCTCGATGCACCACCAGAACTCCTCCTCGGTCTCGCCCTTCCAGGCAAATACCGGGATACCGGCGGCGGCGATGGCGGCGGCGGCGTGATCCTGGGTGGAGAAGATGTTGCAGGAAGACCAGCGCACACTGGCGCCCAGATCGATCAGCGTCTCGATCAGCACCGCGGTCTGGATGGTCATGTGGATGCAGCCGGCGATCCGGGCTCTCGCCAGCGGCCGGGACTCGCGGTACTGCTCGCGAATCGTCATCAGCGCCGGCATCTCGGTCTCGGCGATGCGGATCTCGCGACGCCCCCAGTCGGCCAGGGAGAGGTCGGCGACCTTGAAGTCCTGCGTCGCAGGCGTGGTCACGGCGGGCTGGTTCATGGGCTCACCTCGTGGGTTGCGAAAGGCATGCCCCTCACTATAGGCAGGGAGCCGAGCCGGCGACAATCAACGCCCGAAGCCGGCCACCCCGAGCCCGGCAAGCCGTTCGGCCTGGCGCCGCACCTCGGGGTGGGCGAAGAACTCGGCCAGCCCCTCGGCGCGCTCCGGTCCCACCCCGGGCAGGGGCTGTCCAGTCATCGCGCCCATGCCCGGCCAGGGTTCTCCAGTCGGCCGGCAGACCGGCCTCCACCCCGGGCGGCGCGCCCAGCGCCTGCAGCCAGCGAGCGAAGGGTGACTCCTGCGTCGCCGCGAAGGTGGCCACCAGCCTGCCCGCGCGCACCTCGCCGATACCGTGGGCGCGGCGGAGAGCGCGCTGATCCAGGGTCAGCCAGTCGAGCAGCCCCTCGACCAGGCCGGCCTCGACCAGCGCGCGCCAGGTTCCCGGGCCGATGCCGGCGAGGTCCAGCGCCGCGGGGCCCGAGAGCCAGGCCAGGCGCTCCAGGAACTGTGCCTCGCACCCCGGCGTCGAGCGCAGGCAGCTCAGGGCGTGATAGGCCTCGGGGTCCGGCACGCGCAGCGGTCGACGTTCGGCGCCGCGCCAGGCCACCGCCTCGAGGCGGGGAATGGTCAGTCCGGCCAGGGCGATGATGACATGGTCGCCGGCATGGATATCCAGCTCACGCCAGCGGGAGAGCGACCCCACGCCGACCCGACGGATGGTGCGCCCCTCCAGCGTCACCGGGTGCAGATGGAGCAGCGGGGTGATGCGGCCAGTGCGGCCGATGCGGAACTCCACCCCGCGCACCTCGGCCAGCGCCTCCCGGGGCGGATGCTTCCAGGCCACCGCCCAGTCGGGTGGCTCGGCCCGCCAGGCAGCGGCGGCCGGGCGCGAGGCCTGACGCAGCACCACCCCGTCGGTGGCGAAGGGCAGCGGGCCCTGGAACCAGCGCCCGGCGCCAACGCCTGGCCTCGGCGAGGTCGACCACCGGATGGGTATAGGCCAGCGTATCCACGAAGCCCAGCGCCGCGAGCCCTTCCAGCCGCTCGTCCATGTCATTCGGGCCGTCGGGCCAGTCCCAGACGAACAGCCCGATCCGCGCCGCCTCGGCGTCATCCAGGCGATCGCGGGCCATCAGGCCGCTTACCTCGGCACGCGCCCCTCCATCGCCGACCTCGGCCTGCACATGATCATCGCGACGCAGGTAGAGCTCGCCCTGAAGCACGGCATCCCGCGGTTCGGGCAGGCGGGCGGCGGCACGCCTGGCAGGCGCCTCGCCCGCCGGGTCCAGTCCTGCCCCCTGCTCGCCGTCGCCGCGGCTGATGGCCGCCGCCAGCTCACCGCGACGATAGGCCAGGGTCACCGCCACCCCATCCACCTTGGGCTGGATCCAGGCATCGCGGCGGCGCACCAGCCAGCGTGCCACCGCCTCGGCATCCGGTAGCTTGGCGAGCCCCGTCTGGGGGATAGGATGGCGCGCCTCGCCGTCCGGGTAGCCCGGCGCCACCGCCGCGGGCACCCGCTCGGGGAAGCAGCGCCGCCAGGCCTCGAGGCGTGCCCGGGCCTGATCATAGACGTCGTCGCTTACCGCAGACTGGCCGCGCCGGTAGTAGGCGTCGTCCCATTCGGCCAGGCGTGCCACCAGGGCTTCGACCGCGGCGGATGAAGGCGGGGGTGGACAGGGGGCGGCGGTGACCGGCACGGCCAGCAGGAGCAGCAGCCCGAGGCAGGCAAGGAGGCGCGGGAACATGGTAGGGCACCGAGGACGAGCGTTATTCCTCACCTAGCAACGGGCCCCGCGCGACGCTGCCGGCGGGGCCCGTCATTCCCTGTAAGCCTGGGCTTACATGGCCTTGCTTGCCCTAGAGACCGGCGGCCTGACGCAGGGCGTGGGCACGGTCGGTCTTCTCCCAGGGGAAGGCGGTGAAGGTCTCGGTATGCTCCTGGCCCTGGGTGTCGGTCCAGGTGTAGGAGGTCTCGAAGGGCTCGCGACCGAAGTGGCCGTAGGCCGCGGTCAGCCGGTACATGGGGTGCAGCAGGTCGAGCATGCGGGTGATGGCATTGGGCCGCAGGTCGAAGTGCTCGCGGACCAGCTCGATGATCCTCGCATCATCCACCTTGCCGGTGCCGAAGGTGTTGACCGAGACGGAGGTCGGCTCGGCCACGCCGATGGCGTAGGAGACCTGAATCTCGCACTTGTCAGCGAGCCCTGCGGCGACGATGTTCTTGGCCACATAACGGCCGGCGTAGGCGGCGCTGCGATCGACCTTGGAGGGGTCCTTGCCGGAAAAGGCGCCGCCACCGTGGCGGGCCGTGCCGCCGTAGGTATCGACGATGATCTTGCGACCGGTCAGGCCGCAGTCGCCCACCGGGCCACCGATCACGAACTTGCCGGTCGGGTTGATATGGTACTTGGTCTCGGCTGAGAGCCACTCGGCGGGAATCACCTGCTCGATGATCTCGCGCTTGACCATCTTGCGCAGCTCCTGCTGGTCGATGCCCGGGTCATGCTGGGTGGAGAGCACGATGGCATCCACCGCGCAGGGCCTGCCCGCGGCGTCGTAGCGGAAGGTGAGCTGGCTCTTGGCATCCGGACGCAGCCAGGGCAGCAGGCCGTGCTTGCGCAGCTCCGCCTGGCGCTCCACCAGGCGGTGGGCGTAGTGGATCGGCGCCGGCATGTAGCTGTCGGTCTCGTTGGTGGCGTAGCCGAACATCAGCCCCTGGTCGCCGGCGCCCTGGTCCTCGGGCTTGCTGCGGTCGACGCCCTGGGCGATATCCACGCTCTGCTTGCCGATCAGGTTGAGCACGCCACAGGTCTGGCCGTCGAAGCCCACGTCCGAGGAGGTGTAGCCGATGCCGGTGATCACCTCGCGAACGATGGCCTCGAGATCGACCCAGGCGGAGGTGGTGATCTCGCCGGCAACGATCGCCACGCCGGTCTTGACCAGGGTCTCGCAGGCCACCCGCGCCTGCTTGTCGCGGGCGATGATGGCGTCGAGCACGGCATCGGAGATCTGGTCGGCGATCTTGTCCGGGTGCCCCTCGGAGACGGATTCGGAGGTAAACAGGGAGTATTCGCTCATGGCGTCCTCGACCGTGATGTCACGGATGTCACAACAAGTCACAAAAACAGGCCGCGGAGGCCCTCATATCGGGGCCAAGAGTCTACACGCTGGGCCTGCACCCGGCATCCACGATTTGAAGCACGCCGTCAAGTCGGCGACAATACGCCACCGACTTCGACCGTGCCGCGCCCGTCCCGCGCGGCACCCGATCCAGCCAGACAGCCCGTCCCCGCCGCCCCACGGCGTGGGTCGCACGCATATCATGCCCGCAGGCGAGGAGCTAGCCCATGCCGTCCCGATTCGAACTGGCCAATGCCATTCGCGCCCTTTCCATGGATGCCGTCCAGAAGGCCAACTCCGGCCATCCCGGCGCGCCCATGGGCATGGCCGATATCGCCGAGGTGCTGTGGAACGACTACCTCAAGCACAACCCGGCCGACCCCAAATGGGCCGATCGTGACCGCTTCGTGCTCTCCAACGGCCACGGCTCGATGCTGCTCTACTCCCTGCTGCACCTGACCGGCTACGAGCTGAGCCTCGAGGAGCTGCAGAACTTCCGTCAGCTCCACGCCAAGACCGCCGGCCACCCCGAGTACGGCTATGCACCGGGCATCGAGACCACCACCGGTCCGCTGGGCCAGGGCCTGGCCAATGCCGTGGGCATGGCCATCGCCGAGAAGACCCTGGCGGCCCAGTTCAACCGCCCCGGTCACGCCATCGTCGACCACCACACCTATGTGTTCGTGGGCGACGGCTGCCTGATGGAGGGGATCTCCCACGAGGCCTGCTCCCTGGCCGGCACCCAGCAGCTCGGCAAGCTGATCGCTTTCTATGACGACAACGGCATCTCCATCGATGGCGAGGTCGAGGGCTGGTTCACCGACGACACCGCCAAGCGCTTCGAGGCCTACGGCTGGCACGTGGTGCCCAATGTCGACGGCCACAAGCCCGAGGAGATCCGTGCCGCCATCGAGATGGCACGCAGCCAGGATGACCGGCCCAGCCTGATCATCTGCAAGACCATCATCGGCTTCGGCGCTCCCAACAAGCAGGGCAAGGAGGAGTGCCACGGCGCCGCGCTGGGCGATGACGAGGTCGCCGCCGCGCGCAAGCAGCTCGACTGGCCCCATGCGCCCTTCCATGTGCCCGAGGAGATCTATCGCGGCTGGGACGCCAGCGAGGCCGGCCAGACCCAGCAGGAGGCGTGGCAGGCCCGCTTCGAGCGCTACGCCGAGGCCCACCCCGAACTGGCCCGCGAGTTCGCCCGCCGCATGGAGTGCAAGCTGCCCGCCGAATTCACCAGCGAGGCCATGGTGCAGCGCGCCCAGGAGCAGGGCGAGTCCATCGCCTCCCGCAAGGCCTCGCTCAACTGCCTCAACGAGCTTGGCCCGCAGCTGCCCGAACTGCTCGGCGGCAGCGCCGACCTGGCTCCCTCCAACCTGACCTTCTGGGAAGGGGCGAAGGCGATCACCCCGCAGGCGCCGGACGGCAACTACCTGCACTACGGGGTGCGCGAGTTCGGCATGGCCGCGATCATGAACGGCATCGCCCTGCACGGTGGCTTCATCCCCTACGGCGCCACCTTCCTGATCTTCATGGAGTACATGCGCAACGCGGTGCGCATGGCGGCGCTGATGGGCAAGCGCGCCATCTACGTGTTCACCCACGACTCCATCGGCCTGGGTGAGGATGGCCCCACGCACCAGCCGATCGAGCAGCTCACCAACCTGCGCACCACTCCCAACCTGGCCACCTGGCGCCCCTGCGACGCCACCGAGACCGCCGCCGCCTGGGATGCCGCGCTGAAGCGCAACTCCGGCCCCACGGCGCTGGTGTTCTCCCGCCAGGGCCTGCCCCACCAGGCGCGCACCAAGCAGCAGCTGGCCAATATCCAGCGCGGTGGCTACGTGCTGAAGGACAGCGAGGGCACCCCGGAGCTGATCCTGATCGCCACCGGCTCCGAGGTGGGCCTGGCCATGGACGCCGCCGCCGAGCTCGAGTCCCAGGGCCGCGCCGTGCGCGTGGTCTCCATGCCCTCCACCTACCGCTTCGACGGCCAGGATGCCGAGTACCGCGAGAGCGTGCTGCCGAAAGCCGTGACCAAGCGCATCGCCATCGAGGCCGCCCACGCCGACTTCTGGTTCAAATACGTGGGCCTCGACGGCCGCGTCATCGGCATGCGCAGCTATGGCGAATCCGCCCCGGCGGGCGACCTGTTCAAGCACTTCGGCTTCACCGTCGAGAACGTGGTC
>JAGYKP010000101.1 GCA_018401555.1 Halomonas sp. | reverse complement strand
CCAGGGCATGAGCCTCGTCACGGGCCTTCTGGATGCCCACCAGCGGGCCGAAGATCTCCTCGCGGCTGATCTCCATGTCGGGAGTCACATCGCCGAACACATGGGGCGGCACCAGCTGGCCCTCGATCTCGCCATCGAGAAGCACGGTCGCGCCTTCCTGCTTGGCGGTGGCGATCTTCTCCTCGAGTCCCTCACGCTGCTTGGCGTTGATTACCGGACCCACTACGGTGGCCATGTCGTCGGGGTCACCCACCTTGAGTCCCTTGACCTTCTCAACGAAGCGCTCGACGAAGGCGTCATAGAGAGATTCGGCGACGATGATGCGGTTGACCGCCATGCAGATCTGGCCCTGGTGGAGGAACTTGCCCATGGCCGCAGCGTTCACCGCCTGCCCGATATCGGCATCGTCCAGCACCACGAAGGGGCTGTTGCCGCCCAGCTCCAGGGAGACCTTCTTGATATGCTCGCCGCCGCTGGCGATGCGACCGATGCCGCGCCCCACCTGGGTGGAGCCGGTGAAGGAGATCAGCCGCGGCACGCGATGCTCCACGAAGGCGTCGCCGATCTCGCTGCCGGCACCCACCACCACACTGAGCAGTCCCTCGGGCAGCCCGGCCTCCTCGAAGACCTTTGCCAGTAGCAGACCACCGGTGACCGGGGTGTCACTTGCCGGCTTGACCACCACGGCGTTGCCCAGCGCCAGCGCCGGGGCGATGGAGCGCTGGGAGAGGTGCAGCGGGAAGTTCCAGGGACTGATTACCCCCACCACGCCCAGCGGCTTGCGATAGACACGGTTCTCCTTGCCCCGGCAATGTTGGAGGCGAGGCGTCATGCGCGTGCACAGCCCTGGGCGCGCTGGCGGCCTCCAGGGTGATGCCGCGGGCCGCGCCCCACTCGACGTTGGCCTGAGGCGGGTGCTGCCCGACTCGCGGATCAGCCAGTCGATGATCTCCTCCTTGCGGGTATCGAAGATCTCCACCGCCCGCTGCAGCACGGCGCTGCGCTGGGCAGGCGGGGTTGCCGCCCAGGCAGCCTGGGCCTTCTCTGCCGCCAGGAAGGCGGTATCCAGATCGCTGCGATCCGCCAGGCGGATATCCAGCAGTTCACTGCCATCATAGGGGTTGGTCACCGCGGTGGTGCGTCCGCTTGAGCCCTCGCGCCACTCGCCGGCAATCGGCTGGAGGTGGAAATCGCGATATGCAGTACTCATGGTTCACTCTCCTCTGAAAACTCGCGGGCCGGTGTTACTGACGAATACCCGACTTGCCGGGCGACAGGATGCCGTTGGGGTCCAGGGCATTCTTCAGCGTCTTGTGCACCTCGCGCAGCGGTTCGCCGAAGGTGCCGGCCACCTGCTCCATGAACTCGGTGTTGGTGCGGTAGAGGCCATAGCCGCGCTTGGCGAACTCGTCGATCAGCTCGGCGAAGCAGTCGTGGGCACGCTGGGTCTCTTCCGGGTCCTGGCGGTTGTAAAGCAGGTCGATGACGTGGTGCATGTCGCGCCAGCCGACGATGTACTCGGCGACATAGTCGAAGCCGTACTTGCCGAGGATCTGCTGGGCCAGCTCGGTCTGGTCCTTGGTCTCGCTGCCCTTGGCCTGGGAGACCGGGGCGAACCACATGGAGCCACCGCCCCCGCGCCAGTTGTAGAGGCCGAACTCCTGAAGGTTCATGTCGCCCTTCATCAGCGCCGAGCGATACTCGAAGCCGCCGCCGCGCTTCTCGGCCTCCTCGCCGTACATGATCTTGGCCTTGCCGCTGGCGCCGAAGGCCTGCTCGACGATCTTCCAGTTGACCTCGATCTGTTCCGGGGTGCCGTAGAGGGCCGCATAGACGTTCCACTCGCCGATACCCTCGTCGGCCTTGATGCGCTCGATGGCCTCACGCGGGATGGAGTCACTGCCCTCGTAGTAGTCCTTGCGCACCACGTGGGTGCCGGCATCCCACAGGGTATGCACGATCACCACCGCGTTGGGGATGACCTGGGCGATGCGCAGCGGCCGCAGCACATCGACGATCTCCTCGATGTCCTCGGGGTCCTGGTACTGGATGATGAAGGGACGATAGGCCGGCGGCTCCGGCATCAGCCACAGCCCCATCTTGGTCACGATGCCGTAGTTGGACTGGGTGAAGAGGCCATCGATATAGGGACCGTAGCCCCACTTGAAGACCTGCCAGGAGCTGGAGTTCTCGATGCCCCCCATGCCGGTACGAATCACCTCGCCGTTGGCCAGCACCACCTCCATGCCGCACTGGAACATGAAGTGCTCGCCATAGGGGGTGTAGCCCACGCCACGGTCCAGGGTATTGCCCACCGGTCCGGCGATCGCCGAGGGGGCCGGCGGATCCAGCCACAGCTTGAGGTCGTTCTCCTTGATGTAGTCGTAGAGCTGCTGGTAGGTCACCCCGGGCTCGAGCAGCGCCGTGCACACCTCCGGGTCAACATCGAGAATCTGGTTCATGCGGTGCATGTCGAGCATCACCTGGCCGGTCTCGCCGGGGGCGGCGGAACCATAGCCCAGGTTCTTGCCGGTGGAAATGGTCCAGATCGGCACCTTGTACTGGTTGCAGGTGCGCACGATCTCCTGCACATGCTCGGTAGTGGTGGGCAGCAGGGCCGCAGAGGGGATGTAGTCCGCGTCATCGCCGGCCATCATGATCTTGCTGTAGGCCGCCAGCTGATCGCTCTCGGTCAGGACGCTATCGGTCCCGAGGATCTCGCGGAAACGGGCAAGGGCCGCGTCGAAGTCGGCCTCGGACACGCCCTTGGGAAGAATGCGCTGTGTAGTGCTCATGGAGTCGTCTCTCGATTGTTGTGTTCGGGGGCTTACAGCCGAACCAGGAAGCTCAGCTCGGTGGCGCTGGTGGCCTCGCTGGCCGGACGCCTGACATCCCGGGTCTGGCGTGCGCTACCCGGCCGCCAGCGCCAGACGGGCATATTCCCGTCCCAGCGCGGCCTGCCAGCTGCCCGCCTCTGCCGCCAGCGGCGCCGCGAGCGGCCCGCGATGACTCAGCAGCTGGTGGCGTCCCGCCTCGTGGCGACCAAGCGCCAGCACGCGGCCACGGCCGGCCAGCAGGCTGGTCAGCAGCACCAGGCCCGCCTCGTCGGTAAAGCCGGCCGCCAGCGTGCCGGCGGGCTGGGCATTCAGCGCCAGCGGATCGAGACGCCCCTCATAGCTGGGGGCCCAGCCCTGCTGGCGCAGCCCCAGTCCCAGCTCGGTGGTGGAGCGATCGGCGCCGTAGAGGCGGATCGGGCCGTGCACCGGGGCATCGGCGAACCCGCTGTCGGCGGCCCAGGCGGCCCCCAGGGAGAGCGGCATGGCGGCCCCCAGCAGCAGGCCATTCTTCATGAGTTGTCGACGCGTCAGGTTCATGGCACTACTCCTCGCTGGCTGCCGTGGCCGCCATGTCACCGCGCACCAGAGCCTCTATCAGGGCCTCCAGCTCGGGGTCGCTGATCTTGGCCACGCGGAAGGCCGGCATGGCGGCGCGGCCATGGCGCACCGTGTTGCGGATGTAGTTGCCGCGCGCCTCCCAGGCCGCCTCTGGGAAGGCCATGGTGATCTCGGGTCCCACGGCCTTGTCCGGGGCATGGCAGTGAGCGCAGACCTGCCGGTAGACCTCGTCGGGCTCGCGGGCTTCCGAGGCGTTGGCCGCCAACGGGGGCAGCAGCAGGGCACCGAACAGGGCCAGCGCCCCGAAGGTCCGTGAGGGGAGGTGCCGGGAAGGCACCGTTGTTGTGTTTTGCATGGTCATTGTCACCCGTCTGGTCGTCATGGGCTGTCGTCAAAGGAATCCGGCTCGTTAGACTTTAGTATAATCAATAGCTTAGCACCGGATACCTGCCCCATTTACCTCTCAAGAAACGTGCCGGAACTGAAAAAACCAATCATTCAAGGCACTAGGGGAGCCTTCGAGAATCCAGGTTCGCTATGCGAACACGCGTTCGCTAAAATGGGTTAACCATTTCATCACCCCTGCGCAAATCATCATCCGGAGCGTCGCCTCCACACTGAGCATGGGTGATATTCTGTCGCCGCGCCTTATCGACGAGCTTTCCATGCCTTCAAGCACCCCCCAGTACCCCAGCGCCCGTGACCTGATGGATGCCCTGCGCTTCCTCCCGGAAGAGGGGCAGATCTGGCTCGGCGAGCAACGCATGATTCTGATGTCGCTCCAGGCATCGGCCTTCTTTCGCAACGAGCTCGTCACCACCCTGGGAGTGGAGCGCGCCCGAGGCGTCTTCATCCGCCTGGGCTACTACTCCGGCCTGCAGGATGCCGAGCTTGGCGAGTCCCTGCGCGGCGAGCGGCTCGGGCTACGCGACAGCTTCCTGGCAGGCCCGCAGCTGCATGCCCTGCAGGGGCACGTCAAGGCGGTGCCCGGCCAGTTGGATATCGACCTGGAGAATGACCGCTTCTACAGCGAGTTCATCTGGAAAGGTTCCTTCGAAGTGGAGGTCTGGCGTGGCCGGGACACGCCGAGCACCCCGGTATGCTGGACGTTGCTGGGCTATGCCTCCGGCTATGCCACCCAGTTGCTGGGACGCGAGGTACAGTATCGGGAAGTGGAGTGCCTGGGCTGTGGTGATGCCCACTGCCGCATCATCGGCAAGTTTGCCGAGGAGTGGCCCGACCACCAGGCCTTCTCCGCCGTGCTGCGTGAAGCGCCGCTGATCGACGAGCTCTATGAGCTGCAGGCGCGAGTGGCGACCCTGGAAGGGGACCTCACCCGCCGCCAGCACGAGGATGACTGGGGCCCCATCGGCGCAGCACCCGCCTTCCGTGAGATGCTGGCCATGCTCGACAGCGCCGCCGCCGCGGAAGTGCCCGTACTGCTGCTCGGCGAGACCGGCACCGGCAAGGAGATCCTCGCGCGGCGGCTCCACGAGCAGAGCCAGCGCGCCGCGGGTCCCTTCATCGCCGTCAACTGTGCGGCCATCCCGCCGGAGCTGATCGAGTCGGAGCTGTTCGGCGTCGAGAAGGGCGCCTATACGGGAGCGGTCCAATCACGCCTCGGGCGCTTCGAGCGCGCCCACGGCGGCACCCTGTTTCTCGATGAACTGGCCGAACTCTCCCCGCGTGCCCAGGCCGCCCTGCTGCGCGCTCTGCAGGAACACCAGATCGAGCGAGTCGGCGGCCAGGGGGTGAAGGAAGTGGATGTGCGGGTGGTCGCGGCCACCCACACCGACCTGCTCCAGCGTGTCGAGGAGGGTCACTTTCGCCGCGACCTCTTCTTCCGGCTCAACGCCTTCACGCTCACGGTACCTCCCCTGCGTGAGCGTCACGAGGATATTCCCGCCCTCGCCGAACACTTCCTCGCCCGCTGCGAACACCACTATCAGCGCCGCACCCTGGGCTTCTCCGACCAGGCGCGCTCGGCCATCACTCAGTACGCCTGGCCCGGCAACGTACGCGAGTTGAAGAACAGCATCGAGCGCGGGGTGATTCTCACCGACGACCAGAAGCACATCACCGAACGCGCGCTGTTTGGCGACTACCGGGTACCCACGCTGCAGCGGGACAGGGGGCAGGGACTGGACGAGCGGGGTCGACTCTCGGCGTCAGCAGACGCCTCGAGCTCGGAAGTCACGCCCCGCCAGCAGATCCAGGCGCTGTTCCATGCCGGGCTGACCCTTGAGGATATCGAGAGGGAGATGCTGATGGCGGCCCAGGAAGAGAGCGAGGGCAACCTTGCCGCCGCTGCCCGCCGGCTGGGCATGACGCGCCCCGCCTACGCCTACCGCCTGAAGAAATACGACCTGCGCTGATCCCGAGGGGTCAGGGCTTTGCCCAATCCGCCCTGCTGCTGTGCACGGCGCTCTTGTGGGTGATCTTCCAGACGCCGTCGAGCTTGATCAGAGCCAACACGTCCACCCAGGAGTCCGCCAGGTTCTCGGTGTTGTCGAAGCCCAGCAGAACGCTGGCCACCTCGCCGGCCTGGGTCACCTGGATGACGCGCCCGCGGACCTGCCGGTGGCTGGCCGCCCAGCGTTCGAAGCGATCACTGATCAGGTCCTTGCTGAAGCTGCCCTCGGCATCCAGCGCCAGGATCCAGGCGTCTTCATGGAAGGCCTCCTGTAGTTTGTCCAGTCGGCCCTGAAACCCTTCCACATAGCACTGCACGACCCGTACGATCTCGTCATGATCAGGCGTACGTTCGTCGACTTTCGTGTTCATGCTCTTCCCCTCCTGGTATCGAATTAATGCAAGCGCCGCCTGCCGTCAGACGGCAGGCGGCGTGGTGGATATCAGCGGATGGATCAGGCGGGCTGCGGCAAGCCCAGGATCTCGCGGGCCTGCTGCCAGGTCGCCACGGGACGCTCGTACTTCTCGCACAGCGCCGCGGCGCGCTCCACCAGGGCCGCGTTGGAGGGCGCCAGGGTATCGCGGTCGAGGCGCACATTGTCCTCGAGGCCGGTGCGGGTGTGGCCGCCGGCGGCGATGGACCACTCGTTGAGCATCAGCTGGTTGGAACCGACACCGGCGCCGCACCACTGGGCATCCGGGGCCAGGCGCTTGAGGGTCTCGATATAGAAGTCGAAGGTCGGCTTGTCGGCCGGCATGGCGTTCTTCACGCCCATCACGAACTGCACGTAGAGCGGGGCCTTGAGCTTGCCCTGCTTCGACAGGTTGACCGCCTGGTGGATATGCGACAGGTCGAAGGCCTCGATCTCGGGCTTGATGTCGTACTTGAGCATCTCCTCGGCCAGCCAGTCGACCAGCTGGGGCGAGTTCTCGTAGACTCGGTTGGGGAAGTTGTTGGAGCCTACCGAGAGGCTGGCCATGTCGGGCTTCAGCGGCAGCATGCCACCGCGCTCTCACCGGCCCCGGAGCGTCCGCCGGTGGAGAGCTGCACGATCATGCCGGGGCAGTGCTTGTTCAGCCCTTCCAGCAGGCGGCCGAACTTTTCCGGGTCGGAGCTTGGCGTCTGGTCGTCGTTGCGCACATGGCAGTGGGCGATGGTGGCGCCCGCCTCGAAGGCCGCCTGGGTGCTCTCGATCTGCTCCTCGACGGTGATCGGCACGGCGGGGTTATTTTCCTTGCGCGGCAGGCTGCCGGTGATGGCGACACAGATAATGCAGGGGTTGGACATGGTGACCTCTCTTGGTACCGCAACGGTACTGTGGCTCATATTATCGTCAGGGGGCGTCTCCCCCCGTGGCGTGTGCTCGGCGCCACCAGCGCCGAGCGCCGCCCCCGGGGGGCGGCGCGGATGATCAGCCCCTGGAGGCCAGGGTGCCCGATCAGAAGTCGAAGAAGACAGTTTCACCCTCGCCCTGCAGGCGGATATCGAGGCGATAACACACCTTGCCGTCGACCTTCTCGCGCCGGGCGATCAGCGTCTGGCGGCGAGTCGGCGACTCGATGCGGGAGAGCACCGGGCAGGTGGCGTTGGCCTCGACCTCGTCATCGAAGTAGAGACGGGTCTGCAGGTGGATATTGATGCCGCGGGCGAAGATCGACAGATTGATATGCGGCGCCTGGGTCTGACCGCTGGCGTGGACCACCGGGCCCGGCTTGACTGTCTTGAGGGTCCACTCGCTGCCGTGGTCGAAGGTAGTGGCGGTGCGCCCGAAGCTGTTGAAGGGCTTCTTCAGGTCGAACTCGCGCTGGTACTCGCCGTTGGCGTCGGCTTGCCAGGCCTCGATAAAGGCATCGCGGACCAGGTCGCCGTTGCCGTCGATCACGGTGCCGACCACCTCGATATGCTCTCCCTCTGCTTCCGGGCGAGCCATCTCGTTCCAGATCTCCTCGTCACGGGTCGGGTTGCCGGCGGCGGCCAGCGCCAGGCCGATATGCACGTAGGGACCCGCGGTCTGGGAGGCGGTCTCGCGCAGCATGAGCTCGCTGGTGGGTCGGGAATTCGGCTGGTTCATCTCGTCACCCCTCTCACTGATTCTCGAAATAGGTCTGCAGTTCGCCACGCACCACCAGGTCGAAGCGGTAGGCCAGGCAGTCCATCGGATTGCTGTGGGCCATGTCCAGGCGACCGATCATGGTCTCCACGGCGTCGGGATCCTTGAGGGTGTTGACGATGGGGCACAGCGGAATCAGCGGGTCCCCCTCGAAGTACATCTGGGTAATCAGGCGAGTGGAGATCGCTGGGCCCATCACGGAGACGTGGATATGCGAGGGCCGCCAGCTGTTGGGATCGTTGGGCCAGGGGTAGGGGCCCGGCTTGATGGTGCGGAAGCGGTACCAGCCCTGATCGTCGGTCAGGCAGCGGCCGACGCCGCCGAAACTCGGGTCCAGCGGTGCCAGGTAGTTGTCGTTTCTGTGGCGATAGCGGCCGCCGGCGTTGGCCTGCCACATCTCCACCAGAGTGTGGGGCACCGGCTTGCCGAACTGGTCGACCACGCGACCGAACATGATGATGCGCTCACCCTGGGAAGGCCCTGGTTCTGCTCCTGGCGGAAGTTGAGCAGCAGATCGTTATCGTGGGGCCCCATGCGCAGATGCCGGAAATCGGGACCCGAAAGCTCCGAGATCGTGGGCTTCTGCATGCTGACCAGCGCCTGCTGCGGAGAACGGGCCACGGAGGTCTTGTAACCGGGGGCATAGGCCGGCGGATGCCAGTTGCGGTCGCGCTCGACGAATCGCTTGTTGTGTTGCATATCGATCCTCTCTCCTGGGAGATTTCATTGACCCGGATCAGTCTGGCGCCACTCACGCAGCCTGCCAATTGACGCCTCGCCCCCTACCCATAACCCAGGGGTTATGCCTTATCCGCGGCCATCCCCCGCAATGTCTCGCAGAAGGACTCGAGGGCCAGGGAAGGCGCCAGACTGGCATTGGTGCACATCCCCACCGAACCGCCCTGCTGTTCCAGGGACAGCGCCAGTTCGGCCAGGCTGTCCAGTCGCACCGCCTCCCGTGCGGCCTCCTCGGGCGCCACCCAGACCGCGTCACTCACCTGAACGTAGTGCCGGCTGAGCGGTAGCGAAAGGGTCTCCAGCTGGCGGGCCGGCAGCTCGAGACCATGGCGCACGAAGAAGCTGTCCACCTGCTGTCGCAGCGTGGTCTGAGGAGGCGGCAGCACCCAGGGGAAGCGCATCAGCTGGCGTGGCTCCAGCTGCGTCTCCCTGGCGAGCGGGTGTCCGCCGCGCACGACCAGAATCAATCGTTCGAAGAAGAGGTGCTCGAAGGAGAGGTCGAGGATCTCCCGCGCCTCGGTCATGCGCCCCACGACCAGGTCCAGTTCACCGCGCCGCAACCGCGAGAGCAGGAAGGCACTGGGGCCGGTGACCACGTTGACACCGCACTCCCCCTCCATGCCCTCCTGCCAGCGCAGGATCGCCTCCGGGAGCAGCCGGCTCTCCACCGTGGAGAGGGCCCCGACGCGCAGCCAGCAACCACCGGTTCGGCCCTCGCCGACGGCGCCGATGCCCTCCTCCAGGGCACGCAGCGCCGGACCGGCATGACGCAGCAGGGTCAGGCCTGCCTGGGTCAGGGAGACCCCCCGGGGCGTGCGCTCGAAGAGGCTGGCACCGATGGTCTCCTCGAGCTCCCGGATGGTCTCGGAGATGCCCGGCTGAGTGATCGACATCCGCTCGGCGGCCCGGGCGAAGCTGCGCTGGCGTGCCACCTCCAGG
Source organism: Halomonas sp. (assembly GCA_018401555.1). Taxonomy (GTDB): domain Bacteria; phylum Pseudomonadota; class Gammaproteobacteria; order Pseudomonadales; family Halomonadaceae; genus Halomonas. The sequence continues at coordinate 1,324 of JAGYKP010000101.1, read as the reverse complement.
AAGGCCTGGAGATGACGTAGCTTGATTCGCGCGTTGAGCATTCAGACCTCCTGCCGAGGGGCGTCGATCTTGCCGGCGGCTGAACGGGGCTATTCGCCCCAGCCCAGCTCCTTGGCCAGCGCGAAGGCGTGGTTGGCCGCCGGCACGCCGCCGTAGATGGCCACGTGCATCAGCACCTGGCGCAGTTCCGCCTCGGTCAGGCCGATGCGCTTGGCCGTCTTGAGGTGCAGGGTCAGCTCCTCGCGCCCCAGGGCGGCCAGGATGCCGGTGGTGATCATGCTGCGCTCGCGACGGGTCAGGTCCGCGTTGCTCCACAGTTCGCCCCAGGCCAGACGGGTGATCATCTGCTGGAAGGGGGCGTCCAGGCTGGTGGCGTTCTCGGTGGAGCGCGCCACGTGTTCCTCGCCCAATACCTGCTTGCGGGTCGCAAGGCCGGTGGCGTAGTCCACGCCGTTGGCACCTACATTGCCCAGATCCACCGCCATCACCGCCAGCAGCTTCTCGGCGAACAGACCCGGCACCTCCACGGAGGGCACATGGCCCACGCCCTCGAGGATCTCCAGGGGGGCACCGTCGAGTTCGGCTGACAGGGCCTCCAGGGTCGCCGGCGGCGTCGCCAGGTCCTCGCTGCCACCCAGCAGCTGCACCGCCACGCCCTTGCCGGCGAGCTTGCCGTCGAAGGTGTCGCGGCCCAGCATTTCACACAGCTGGGCGTAGGACTCATCGTCGCCACGGCCCATCTGGGTGCACCAGCCCGCCTTGAGGGCCGGCTCGGCCTCGAAGCAGGCGGGAGCGAACCAGCGCGGCACAATCTCTTCAGACATCGCCGCCAGGCCTTCCTGGCGCACGCGGCCTGCGCGGGTGTTCCACAGCTCGGCGTTGCCGATCACCGCCCCGGTATTGGTCAGGGTGGCGGTAAGCAGGCGCTCACCGTGCTCCGCGATCAGCGCCTGGCCGACCACGCCGCCGATGGAGGTACCGGCAAAGTGAAAGCGCTCGGCACCGGCATGGTCGACCAGCGCCAGGGCCTCGGCGGCCAGGTCGGCCGGGGTGATCGGGCCATTGCTCCAGGCCTGGCTGGCGCCATGGCCGGGCAGGTCCCAGGTCAGCACGCGATAGCGCGGCAGCAGCGCCGGCAGCACGTCATCCCACACCGCCTGGCTCATGCCCAGGGGATGCGCCAGCACCACCAGGGGGTTGGCCTCGGCGCCGAGCAGGCGATAGGCGACACTGCGCCCGTTGATAGTCAGAAATGCCATGAAAGTCTCCTGTTATACCCGCTCGATCAGCGTAGCAATGCCCTGCCCCACACCCACACACATGG
>JAGYKP010000100.1 GCA_018401555.1 Halomonas sp. | reverse complement strand
GGCCCACACCCTCCCAAGGTGATGAAGGTCGACTCCACCGACGAGTTGCTCGACGTCTGGGACACACGCCACCAGGCCTTCCATACCGCCATCGTCAGGTGGCTGTCGCTCGCCGCACCTGCTGCAGATCCGCGACAGCCTGTTCGACCAGGTGGAGCGCTATCGCCATCTCTGGCTGCGCGAGACGGTGCTCTCCGAGGAGGCCTTGACGCGCAAGCATCAGGAGCACGCCGAGTTGGTCGAGGTGATCCTGGCCCGGGATACCGAGCGCGCCACCGAGATGACGCGCGAACATTTGATGACGCCGGTGCCGATCATCACCGAGGCCATGCGTCAGCAGGGGCTAGCCTGAGGGGAAACTCCCCTTTCAGCCGGCCAGCTTGAGGCCCACCAGCCCCACCAGTACCAGCGCCAGGCTGGCCAGGCGCAAGGGCGAGGCGCTGTCGCCGTAGATCAGGATACCCAGCACCACGGTACCCAGCGCCCCGATACCCACCCACACCGCATAGGCGGTGCCGACCGGGCAGCACCTTCATGGCCTGGGCCAGTAGATAGAAGCTCACCAGCATGGTGGTCACGGTAAACAGGCTGGGCCACAGCCGCGTGAAGCCCTCCGAGGCCTTGAGCCCCAGCGCCCAGGCCACCTCCAGCAGCCCCGCCAGGACCAGTAGCGTCCAGGCCATTCCCATGGTCGTTCATCCCTTGCTTGGCGAGGCCGTCCCCGCAGCGTGGAAGGCAAGCCGGGTCGTCCCGGTGCCACACTCCAGAGAAATCTGTCATGGTAGCGACATGAAGGCCTGCAAGGATGGCCAATGTCGGGTAACACGGCAAGCCCCTCACCATGGAGAACGTGACATGCCTCATCTACTGCGACTGCCGCGTGAACTGGATGAACGTCTCGAGCACCTCGCCCAGACCACCGGCCTGAGCAAGACGCTACTCATCGAACGCTGCCTGGAAAGCGGTGTCGCGGCACTCGAGGCCGAGCTGCTGCTGGAGGGGTCCCACTCCACCCGCGCGGCCACCAGCATCGACCAGCTGCTGCGCGAGAGCGGCCTGGGAGCGTGAGCGTCCAGGTTCACGCCCCAAGCGCAACGCCCCGGGTACCTCAGGGTGCCGGGGGAGTGGTTGACGGCACCTCCGCGGCGCGCCGCGGCTCGGCAGCCTGTCGCCAGCACGCTCTCACTCGGCTCTGCCGACGGCTGCCAGGCATACCGCCGCCGTGCCCGCCACAGGCTGAACATGAACAGCAGGAAGCTGGTGGCCATCGAGGCCGCCAGGGAGAGCGCGAATACCACCATCCCGGGCAGCAGCCCCACGCCGAGATAGCTCACCGTGCAGAAGGCCAGCAGGCTGAGCATGCCCCGCTGGGTCATGCTCACGGTCATGCGTGCCACCTCCGCCCCGTAGCGTTCATGCAGCGCCCAGGCGATGGTCAGGATGCCGGCCGGAAACCCCAGGATGATGCCGGAGAAGCCCGGTCCCGCCCGGGCCGCCAGGGTGGTGGCCAGGCTCACCAGTCCACCGGCCAGCAGGCCGCGCAGCAGCAGGTCGAACCACCCCGAGCTCGCCACCACCACCGGCTGCCCCAGCCTGAGCCAGCGGTTGATCCCTTCGGCCAACAGCAGCACCGCCAGGTAGGCGCCCAGGGCGACCATCAGTCCGCCCGGCAGCTGGGTGAACAGCAGGGCCGCCGGCACCCACAGCAGGCTCGCAAGGCTCAGGCTCTTCAATGCCGATAGCCGGGCGGCGCTGATCACGAAGCACACCGTGAACAGCAGCGTCGCCACCAGCGCATGCAGCGTCGAGAGCACCGCCTCCTGCACGAAGGCCGGGGCCTGTTCGCGCAGCATGAAGAAATACCCAGGGCCCAGGATCACCGGGGTGCCGGCCAGTATCCCACCCAGGCGCGGCCCCACCCGGGCCACCGCCAGGGCGACGAGGATGACGATGCCGGCGGTGGCCAGCAGCCTGAACAGCATCGGCTCTAACATCTGGGTTCCTGTTCAGGTTCTGGACAGCCGGTTAACGCCGGTGATGGTGCCAGTCCAGCCATCTCATAGTGAGCGGCCTCGACCATGGAGATCACCGGTTTCAGGGTCAGCAGCGCCCAGCAGGCGGCACCGGGACGGCGTACCGAGCGGTAACGAAGCCCCGGCAGGCCGGCGCGTTTAACGCTTTGCCCCAATGTCCGGGCCGCCGTGTAGTCGTCCGGGTCATAGATCGGATGAGTTGCAGGGAGTTCGAGAGCATCCAGCATGGCTGTCTCGTGGAATCGGCACTTCAAGCCCCGCAACACGAAGCGCTCATAGTTAAGATCGGGCAGATTGCGCCAGTAGGCCTCCTGATGATGCCGCACCTCGGACAGTGCCGTAGCCATGGCATCGGCAATATATAGCACACCGTACTCTCCCGAGCTGAAGCGCGACCCTGCCGGATTGACGTGGGTGAAAGGTGCCACGGCATAGGAGCAGCCCGGGGTATCAAAGGGAATCTCCTCGATGGGCAGCAGACTCAGATCCCCCACCTCGGCGCGTAGCCGGGGGTTGGTCAATGCCTGGAGCTCATGGAGAGCCTGAAACTCATCCGCACTGGCGACATCGTCGAAGAGGTGGATGGGTGGGAACTTGGAGTTGACCAGGCGATAGCCCTGCTGCTCACTCGCCTCCAGCCACGGTAGCGATGACAGTGCTACCACTGGGCGCCTCGCAGGCTATCGATATGGCGAAAGACATCGTAGAGCGCCAGCATGTCGCCACCCGAGATCACCTCAAGCGGCGAGCGTCCATGGAACGGCGCATTATGGTTGGCCATGGCCATAAAGCCATAGAGGTTGCGGGGATTGTCGAAGAGGACCCGCAGGCTTGCATGGATGTTAAGCACCAGGCTGACACGCGTCAGCTGATCCTCGTCCAGGCTGACCCGCCACTCGGGGTCAGCTCGCTTGGCCCGGGCATAAGTACTGCGCGATACCCTCAGGATTGCCGCGACCTGTTCACCGCTCGCTCCCCATTTCTCCAGGATCGCGACGGCAGTCTTCAACCCAGTGGCACTTTTCGACCTGTCGGTTGCCGGTGCTTCCATGGTGGCCATGGTTAACCCCTTCGCGCTATGTGTCTACAGACACAATAATAGCACAAACCCATCACGGGACACGGAACGTTCTAGTCGAAGACCTGACGTGGATTGCGCGGGTAGAACCGTTCCGGCTGGCGCTCCACATGGGGGAAGAAGCGGGTGTCCTTGTAGGGCATCTTCATGAAGCCGGAGACGCCGAGCCCCTCGATCAGCCCCACGGCAGCGAGGATCTCCTCCAGCCGGGCACGGAACTCGGCCTCCCGGGAGGGATCCAGCAGGCGGTAGTAGCTGTGGATCTTGAGATGCGCCGGTAGCGCCTCGAAGATGATCATGCCAGTGTGGTGAATATCGTTGAGGGCCTCCAGCGAGGTGATGATCGCCTCGGGCAGCACCAGGAACTCCTCGGGGTCGGGGCCATCCTCGAAGTAGCTGTGCAGGCGCGCCCGATCCTCCAGTTCCGGCACCGCACTCACCTCGTAGTGCAGCCGCATCCCCGGCTCGATCTCGAACGGCTGCTCCGGGCTCTCACGCTCCAGGTGCAGGGTATCCCGGGCATTGAACAGGCAGCTCTTGAAGATCCCCCGGCGGTAGATGGCCCGGGCCAGGTTGACCATGTTGTTGACCGCGGCGATGAAGGCCTGCTTCAGCGCCGGATCATGCAGGTTCAGGGTGGTATCGATATATACCCCGTCGCTCTCCCAGCGCACCGCCAGTCCCCCCACCACCGGATAGCGGCCGAGGCGACTCACCGCGGCGAGGAAGGCCTTCTCGGTCTCCCCCATGCCCTGCATGAAGTTCTTGTAGTAGCGATCGAGCTGCACGTCATTGACGTCGTTGAGGGTCTCAGGCGCGCCCTCCTCGCGCAGGAAGGCCTTGCGCGAGCTGTACACTACGGTATCGATCTCGCGGCTGGTGGGGCGCGCCCACACCGGCACCAGCGCCGCCTCGGCGGGCTCGGGCAGGTCGATCATCACGGTGCGCGCCAGGCGCGGCATCTCGCGAATGAAGTGGTCACCGGCCTTGAGCCGCAGGCGCGGATCGGGGTCGAGCATGCCGTCGAGCATGCGCGCGAACTCCACCGGCAGCCCCAGCGAGGTGGCCGGAATGGCGTGATAGCCGAAGCGACAGGACTGCGCCGAGGCCAGCGCATACAGGGTGCCGGCGGCGCCCTGCTCGTCGAAGCGCGGCGAGGAGAGCGCCCCGTTCAACTGCTCCTCGCCGATGAAGTAGACATCCCCCAGCCGGGCGTTGGTCTGCTGCAGGTTGTCGGACATCAGCTCCATGACATTGGAAGCCACGAACTGCTGGTTGGCATCGAGCTGGGCGAACACCGAGGAGCCCCAGTCGATCAGGGCGATGGTCTCGTCGCGGTCGTCGAAGACCAGGTTGGAGGGCTTGATATCGCCATGCACGATGGGCTTGCCGGCGGGGCCCGACTCGCGCCGCAGGCTGCGCAGGATATCGGCGAGCTGGTCGGCGATGCGCACGATCAGCCGCGGCGAAAGCCGCCCCTCGCGCAGGAACCTCCTCGAGGTTCAGCCCCGGGGCGCGCTGCATCACCAGGATCGACTGGTGGCGCACCCGCTGATAGGCGATCAGCCGCGGCACCCGGCGGATGCTCGACCTGCTCCAGCATAAAGGCCTCCTCCTCGAGGCGATCCTGCAGATGCTGGGGCAGGTTGACCCGGGTGAACTTGAAGACGTACTGGTCCCCCAGGGCAGTGACGCCGGCGAAGACGAAACCATAGGCGCCCTTGCCGACCAGCTCGATATCCCGGTAGCCGAGCTGCTCCAGCTGCTCCTGGCAGAGCGCCACCCACGCCTTGAGCTTGCGGGCGTCGTCCTGGCTGAGCAGGTAGACCGACTGCTCCTCGGGGATATAGAACTGCTGCAGGGGCGCCTGGGGCATGGTCTCAGCTCAAGTGAAGCAGCATCGTCTCGGGTGCTTCCAGGTAGCCCTTCCAGGCATTACAGAAGCGCGCGATGGTGCCGCCGTCGATGACCCGATGATCGCCCGCCCAGGTCACCGTCATGATCGCCCGCTTGACCACCCGATCCTCGGCATCGAAGCGCGGCAGCCACTGGGTCTTGCCGATGGCGACGATGGCCAGCTCCGGGGCATTGATGATCGGGGCGGCGTAGGTGCCACCCAGGGCGCCGATATTGGAGATGCTGATGGTGCCCTCCCGCAGGTCCTCCTGGGCCACCTTGCCCGAGCGTGCCGCCTCGGTAAGGCGCGCCACCTCGGAGGCGATGTCCAGCAGCGATAGCCCCTCCACCCCCTTGACGTTGGGCACCAGCAGGCCGGCACGGCTATCCACCGCCATGCCGACGTTGACCGAGGGCAGGTAGTGGATCTCATCAACCGCCTGGTTGAGACGCGCATTGAGGATCGGCGCCTCGCGCACCGCCAGCGCCATGGCCTTCATGAAGAAGGGCATCAACGTCAGGCGCACGCCCTCGGCCTCGGCGCGGGGCTTGAGCCGCTCGCGCAGTGCCAGCAGCTCGGTGACATCGATCTCCTCCCCATACTGGAAGTGGGGAATGGTGCTGGCCGCCTCCACCATGCGCTTGGCCATTACCGCGCGCGCCCTCGCAGCGGCTCCACGCGCACCTCACCCTGCGCGGGGGGCTTCGAGGAAGCGGCCGTCGCCTTCTCGCCGGCGACGCTCGCCTTGCCCCTGCTCGAGCACGCCGACGCCTTCTCTAGATAGCTCAGCACATCCTCCTTGAGCACGCGCCCCTGCTTGCCGCTGCCGGGCACCGCTTCCAGAGAGAGACCGTGCTCGCGCAGCAGGCGACGGACCGCCGGCGCCGCGGGGATCCGTCCGTAGGGGCCACGGCCGGGCTCTGCCTCCCGTGCATCACTACTCGCGGCGGACGGCACACTTCGGGTCACAGGCCGCGACTCAGGCTCGGCGGTGGTGGAAACCTCGCCACCCACGCCTTCGGCGTGTTCCGGGCGGTAGGCATAGAGCGGCGCATGGACCCGGGCGATCTCGCCCTGGGCGACATGCAGCTTGCTGACCACTCCCGCCTGGGGCGCGGTGATCTCCACCAGCGCCTTGTCGGTCATCACGTCGACCACCGGCTGGTCCTCGGCGATGGTCTCGCCCTCCCTGGACCCGCCACTCGACCACCTCGCACTCAGACGATCCCCTGCCCACATCGGGCAGGATAAAGTCCTTGCTGGCCGCGCTCCCGGTGGCTGCCAGCGTAGACGACGGCTCCAGCGCGGCCGCTTCCTCGGCGGCACTGGTCGACGGCTCGGCCGCCTCGGTGGTTGCCTCACCCTCGGCCTCATAGGCGAACAGCGGCGCATGCACGCGGGCCGTATCGCCCTTCGCCACATGCAGCCGGGTAATGCGTCCGGCCTCGGGCGCGGTGATCTCCACCAGCGCCTTGTCGGTCATCACCTCGACCACCGGCTGGTCCTCCTCGATCACGTCGCCCTCGGCCACGCGCCACTCCACTACCTCGCACTCCACGATACCTTCGCCGATATCGGGCAGCATGAAATCGCTCATCTCGTCGTCTCCTCGACTGGTCGCTTCCGATATCGGATCAGAAGGCCACGCTGGCCCTGATCGCTTCGAACACCTTGAGGTGGTCCGGCAGATACTCCTTCTCCAGAGTCAGCGGGAAGGGAGTATCCAGACCGGTCACCCGGGCGATGGGCGACTCCAGGTAGAGGAAGCAGCGCTCCTGGACGGTTGCGGCGATCTCGCCGGCGAAGCCGCCGGTCAGCGGCGCCTCGTGGGTAATCACCAGCCGGCCGGTCTTGAGTACCGACTCCACCACGCTTTCCTCGTCCCAGGGCAGGATGGTGCGCAGGTCGATCACCTCGCAGGAGATGCCCTCCTTCTCGGCCAGCTCCACGGCGCGGTCGATCACTTCCATCTGCGCTCCCCAGCCGAGCACGGTGACGTCGGTGCCCTCGCGGGTCACCTCCGCCTCACCGAGGGGCAGCTGGTAGTCCTCCTCGGGCACCTCGCCGGTGGAGGCGCGATAGAGCCGCTTGGGTTCGAAGAACAGCACCGGGTCGGGATCGCGGATGGCCGCCAGCAGCAGCCCCTTGGCCTGATAAGGGTTGCGCGGCACCGCGATCTTGAGCCCCGGCGTATGCGCGAAGTAGGCCTCCGGCGACTGGGAGTGATAGAGCCCCCCGGAGATGCCGCCGCCATAGGGCGCACGGATGGTCAGCCCGCCGACGTTGAAGAGGTCACCGGAGCGGTAGCGGAACTTGGCCGTCTCGTTGACGATCTGGTCGAAGGCCGGAAAGATGTAGTCGGCGAACTGGATCTCCGCCACCGGCACCGAGCCCTGGGCGGCCAGGCCGTTGGCGAAGCCGATGATGCCCTGCTCGACCAGCGGCGTGTTGAAGCAGCGCGCACGGCCGTACTTCTCCTGCAGATGGCTGGTGGCGCGGAAGACGCCGCCGAATATACCCACGTCCTCGCCGAAGCAGAGCACCTTGTCGTCCTCCGCCATGGCGATATCCAGGGCGTTGTTGATCGCCTGCAGCATGTTCATGGTCGGCATCTCACTCCCCTCCCTGGGCGTCGGCGGCGCTTTCGTCGTCACGGACCTTCACGTCCGGATCCAGGGAGCGCGCCCCCTTCGGGTAAGTCTCCGGATACTGGCGGATATGGGTCTTGAGGCGGTCGAGCTGACGCTGCAGCGCCGGAGTGACATCGGCATAGACATCGCTGACCAGGCTGTCCAGCGGGGGCGGCGGGCGCTTCTCGGCGCGCTTCATGGTCTCCAGCACCTCGCGGCGCAGCGACTCCTGGAGCGCCTTCTCCTCATCGTCGTTCCACCAGCCCTGGGCGGTCAGCCAGTGCTGCATGCGCAGGATCGGATCCTTCTCCCGCCAGGCCTCCTCCTCCTTCTTCGAGCGATAGCCCGAGGGGTCGTCCGAGGAGGAGTGGGCCGCCAGGCGATAGCTCATGGCCTCGATCAGCACCGGCTTGTTGTGCTCCACGGCGATGCGACGCGCTTCGCGGGTGGCGGCGAGCACCGCCAGCAGGTCGTTGCCGTCGACGCGGATCACATGCATGCGGTAGCCGAAGGCCCGCGGCGCCACCCCATCGGCGGCGAACTGCTCGATGGAGGGAGTGGAGATCGCATAGCCGTTGTTGCGGCAGAAGAAGATCACCGGCACCTCGTGCACCGCGGCCATGTTGAGCGCGGCGTGAAAGTCGCCCTCGGAGGCGGCCCCCTCGCCGAAGAAGCACAGCGTGCAGTGGCCCTCGCCGGCGAGCTTCTGACCGTAGGCGTAGCCGGCGGCCTGGGGAATCTGGGTGGCCAACGGCGAGGAGATGGTCATGTAGTGCAGCTTGCGCGAGCCGTAGTGGATCGGCATCTGCCGGCCCTTGCCGTAGTCCAGCTCGTTGCCGAACAGCTGGTTCATGAACTCGTCATAGCTGAAGCCGCGGTAGACCAGCGCACCCTGTTCGCGGTACTGGGCCATGATCATGTCGGCATCGTCGAGTGCCGCGGTGGCACCGATGACCGCGGCCTCCTCGCCGGTGCACTGCATGTAGAACGACAGTCGGCCCTGGCGCTGGGCCGCCATCATGCGCTCATCGAGCACCCGGGTGGCGAGCATGGAGCGGTAGATCTTCAGCGCCTGCTCGCGGGAGAGCTCGGGCGCCTCGGCACCGTCATACAGGCTGCCGTCCTGCTTCAGCAGGCGGAAGGTCGGAATGGAGAACTCGTCGCCGCTGAGGAACTGCGGCGAATGGATATCTTGTGTCGTTGTCATCTTGTCATCCTCTCCCCCTTTTGAGGGCAGTGTTGTCGCTTGTCTCGCCCCTTGCCAGGAGGATCACTCCCGAGGGATCAACGCAACCCGAGATGACGTTAACGTAAACTGATGAGCATCGACAGCCGCAAGGCCTCCCCCTTTGGTCGATATCAGCAGACGATCTTACTGCCTTTCGGGCAACAGCCGGGCAAAGAGGCTGTCTACGGCCAGCGCCAGCAGACCGATCAACACGGCGCCCTGGAGGATATAGGCGGTATTGCCGTTGACGATACCGGCGATGATGGGCGCACCGAGGTTGCTCGCCCCCACGGTGGCCCCCAGCGCCGCCGTGGCGATGTTCACGGTGACCGAGGTGCGGATGCCGGCGAGGATGATCGGTGCCGCGAGGGGCAGCTCCACCTGCCATAGCCGCTGGCCGCCGCCCATGCCCATGCCGCGAGCGGCCTCCTCTACCGCGGGGTCGAGTCCTTCCAGGCCTGCCAGGGTATTGCGCACGATCGGCAGCAGCCCGTAGAGCAGCAGCGCCACGATGATCGGCCAGGTGCCAAAGCCCAGCACCGGCACCGCCAGGGCCAGCACCGCCACCGGCGGGAAGGTCTGCCCCATGGAGGCAAACTGCGCCACCAGCGGCAGGAAATCGCGCCCCCCGGGGCGGGTCACCAGGATCGCCGCGCCGACCCCGATCACCACCGCCAGGCCGGAGGCGATCGCCACCACCTGCACATGGCGCGCCAGCAAAGTCAGCAGGTCGGCCTGTGGGTAGAGCAACCGGCGGGCATCGGGTTCGCTCCAGCGCAGCAGCGGCTCGAGCCACTCGCCCCCTACCGCCAGGGCCAGCAGCAGGGCGAGCCATACCAACGGCGCGGACCAGCGTGTCAGGAGGGCCATGCTCACGTGTCACTGCCTCCCTCGCGGCCGGCCCCGACGATACGCCGCAGCGAGAGCTCGCCGACCGGCATCGCCTCGTCGTCGACCACAGCCAGCCTGTCCGCATGTTCACGGAACATCACCGCCAGGGCCTGACGCAGGGTGGCGTCGCGATGCACCCGGGCCTGGGGCAGCAGACGGGGCGAGAGGGTGGTTGTACGCCGCGCTCGGCGACCCGGGTGATGGCGGCCTCCTTGAGGCCGCGATCATCCCCGCCCAGCAGCGACGCCACGAAGTCGTCGGCCGGTGCCCGCAGCAGCTCGAGGGGCCTGCCCTGCTGGACGATGCGTCCGGCATTCATCACCACCAGTCGGTCGGCCAGCGCCAGGGCCTCATCCATGTCGTGGGTCACGAAGACGATGGTCTTCTGCAGGCGTGACTGCAGGTCGCGCAGCTCGACCTGCAGCCCCTCGCGGGTGATCGGGTCCAGGGCGCCGAAGGGCTCGTCCATCAGCAGGATATCAGGGATCCGCCGCCAGCGCCCGAGCCACCCCCACGCGCTGGGCCTGACCACCCGACAGCTGGGAGGGGTACTTGTCGGCGAACTGCTCGACTGAAAGCCCGAGCAGCACCATCAGCTCCTCGACGCGCTCGTTGACCCGGCCCGCCGGCCACTTGAGCAGACGCGGCACCAGGCCGATATTGCGGGCCACGGTCCAGTGCGGAAAGAGCCCGGTGCTCTGGATGGCATAGCCGATCCGCCGGCGCAGGACCCGCCCATCGAACTCGCGAATCGGCCGCCCATCGATATGGATCTCGCCACCATCGTGCTCGATCAGGCGATTGATCATGCGCAGGGTGGTGGACTTGCCGCAGCCCGAGGTGCCCACCAGGGCACACAGCTCACCCCGATTCACCGTCAACGAGATAGCGTCCACCGCCGTCTCGCCACCGAAACGCTTGGTGACGCTCTTGAGTTCGATCATGGGGTGGCTCCTGCGGCCAGGTCGGTACGGTGATCGAGGCGCCGCGTCAGGGCACCCAGCAGGGCATCGGCGGCCAGCGCCATGGCCAGTATCGGCAGGGCGCCGAGCAGCACCAGGTCCATGGCCGCCTGACCCAGCCCCTGGAAGATGAAGGTGCCCAGGCCTCCGGCGCCAATCAGCGCGGCCACGCGGTCAAGCCGATCGCCTGACGGTGGTGATGCGCACGCCCTCGATGACCACCGGTAGGCCAGCCGGCAGGCGCACCTGGCGAAACACCTGGCCTCGGCTCATGCCCATGCCGCGGGCCGCCTCCAGCACGCCGGGGTCCACCTCGGAGAGGGCGACGAAGGTATTACGCACCATGGGCAACAGGCTATAACCGAGCAGCGCCAGGAAGGCCGGCGCCCAACCGATGCCGCTCACCCCGAATGCGGCGAGCCACTCGAACGTGAGCGGCGAGCCAGGCCAGCGGCGCCAGCAGCAGGCCGAACAGCGCCAGGCTGGGAATGGTCTGCAGAAAGTTGAGGAGTGCGAAGCCGAGACGCTCGACACGAGGGTTCTGGCGCATAGCCAGGGCAATGACCGCCCCCAGCAGCAGGCTCGCCCCCACGGCACCGCCCACCAGCGGCAGGTGGTCGACCACCGCCTCGAGGAAGGCGCCGCGGCGGCCAACCAGCTCCTGCCAGAGCGCCAGCGGCTCGAGCCAGCCGGCCGCCAACCACCAGCCGCCCAGTACGGGCAGCATCAGCAGCGCCAACCGCCAGCCGGCAAGGGCGAGGCGTGTACGCAACTCGATCAACAGCAGCGAGAGCCAGAACAGCATCAGCCACCAGGCCGCGCCGATGCCCAGCCGCGGCCTGGGGAAGCTCGGGTCGAGGTGCCGTGCCGCCATCAGCGCCAGCCAGGCCGGCAGCGCCAGCAGCAGCAACAGGGTCAGCCCCAGCGCCAGTGGATAGCCATTCCTGCCGGGCCGCCAGGCCAGCGCCAGCAGGCCCAGCAGCGGCAGGCAGCTCACCAGCGCAAGCGGCCAGCCGATAGCCGAGGCGATGGTGTAGGCGGTACCGGGCACGATGCGATTAGGGGCGACACTCCCCATGGGAAGCGAGAGCCACGTCACCAGCGCGACCAGCGCAAGCGACAGCATCACCCGGTTGATGGGCGCGTCCCTGCGCAGCACTCGCCTACTCCTCCAGGCTGGAGAGGAAGTCGGCGGCCACATCGGCCGGGGCACGCCCGTTCACCGCCACATCGCCGTTGAGCCGCTGCAGGGTATCGAGATCCAGGGACTCGAACACCGGCGCCAGCAGGCCCTCGATCTCGGGCCAGGCCTCCAGTACCTCGGCACGCACCACCGGCGCCGGCTGGTAGACCGGTTGCACGCCCTGGGTATCCTCCAGCACCACCAGATCCAGCGCCTTGAGGCCGCCGTCGGTGCCATAGGTCATGGCGGCATTGACGCCGCTGGTCTGCTGGGCGGCGGCGCGCATGGTGGAGGCGGTATTGCCCCCGGAGAGCACCAGCAGCTGATCATCGTCCAGTTCGAAACCGTAGGCCTGCTGGAAGGCCGGCAGTGCCTGCTCGGATTCGACGAACTCGGCGCTGGCGGCCAGCTTGAGCCTCCCGCCCTCATCCAGGAAGGCAGCCAGGTCCTCGAGGGTCGCCAGCTCATGCTCGCGGGCCAGATCGCCCCTCACGCTGATCGCCCAGGTGTTGTTGGCGGAAGCTGGCGTGAGCCAGGTGAGGCCGTTCTCTGCATCCAGTTCGCGGACCGTCTCATAGGCGGCCTGGGGATCGTGCCAGACGTCGCTATCGGTCATGTCGAAGAAGAAGGCACCGTTGCCGGTGTACTCGGGGTAGAGGTCGATCTCGCCGGCCAGCAGCGCCTCGCGCACAATGCTGGTGGCGCCCAGTTGCAGGCGCTCCTCCACCTCGACGCCGCCGGCCTCCAGGCGCTGAATGATCAGCTCGCCCAGCACCAGAACCCTCGGTATCGATCTTGGAGGAGACAGTGACCGGCTCCTGGGCATGCAGAGGGGAGGCGCCAAGTGAAACGGCGGCGGCGAGGCTGGCGATGGGAAGCAGGGCGTGTCGCATGGCGAAATACCACCTGGCGGTTCATGGATGTAGGCTGAAGTATAAGGAAACATGGGAATACCTGCAGTGTTCCACCGCCAACGCACAGGAAGCTTGCATGACCACCGATGCCCTGCCCCTGCTGGACCGCTGCCACCATCCGCTGGTGCGCGATCTGGCGTGGTTGCTGCTGGCCCCGGACCTGCTCCGCATGCCGTGGCCGGGGCGCCCGGACCGGGACACGCTGAAACTGGAAGACGACGAGCGCACCGCGCGCTGGCTGGAGACCCTGGAGGCCTGGCCTCAGCCGCTGGAGCGGTACGTCGGCAACATGCTCAAGGGCCGCATGGGGCTCTACCACGAGCGGCTCTGGCAGTTCCTGCTGGCCTGGGCACCGGGCACCGAACTGCTCGCCCACAACCTGCGCATCATGAGCGGCAAGCTGACCCTCGGCGAGCTGGACCTGCTCTATCGACGCCGTGGCGAGGCCTCGATCACCCACCTCGAGGTGGCCATCAAGTTCTATCTGGGGCTTTTCGAGGGCCGGGCGAGCCCGAAGTCAGGCACGCTGGATCGGCCCGGGCGGCGCCGACAGCCTGGCCGGCAAGCGTGAGCACCTGCACCGTCACCAGCTGCGGCTGACCGACCTGCCCGAGACACGGGACGCCATCAGGGCCAAGCTGGGATCGCACCGCCATGGGGGCGACGGGCTCGCGAACCTGCAGCGCCGGGTGGCCATGCCCGGCGTTCTCTTCGTTCCCTGGCAACACCCCTTGCCGCCGCCACGGGAGGCGACTCACGACCACCTGCGCGGATGCTGGCTCTACTGGCGGGACTGGCACCGCTACCGCGACGGTCTGCCCCGCGGCACCCGTGGCACCCGGCTCCACAAGCCCCACTGGCTCGCCCTGCCCCGCCCCGAGCACCTGCTGGGCCTGCGCGACCTGGAGGCTCAGCTCAGCGAGCACTTCCGGATCCCGGCCGCCCCGGTGCAGGTCGCCCTCTGGCACCCCGACGACGGCTGGCACCGTGTCTTCCTGGTCGCCGACGACTGGCCAAGGCAGATACCGCTGCCGCCCTATCCCGACAACTGACGTTCCGGCGGCAGCCGGAGATCGTGCAGCAGGGTCTCGATGAGCTGCTCCTCATGCAATGCTCGGCCTCGCCTTTCCAGCGCGGCGCGCAGTTGGGGGTCCCAGGCTGCCTCCTGGGCCCTGCCCTCCAGCGGCTTGCCCTCGAGATGGGCGTGGGACTTCAGGTCCTCTGCTGCCATGCGCCAGGGGCGCATGGCGAAGCGCGCTCAACAGCGCATTGGCGATGCTGATACCCGGCCAGTCAAAGTCGCCGTGGTAGTACAGCACCGCACCTGCCGTCTCCAGCTGTTCGAGAAGCGCCAGCACGGCGGCGCCGGGGCGCCCCCAGGTCACGATGAGCGGTGCACTTCCAGGCCCCAGCCGCTCGGCGGCCTCGGCAAGCACCGCCGGGTTTTCGCAAACGAAGACATCGCACCCATCGACATCCCACTCTGGGGGATGACGCAGGAGTTGGCGCAAGGTCAGCCAGGTAGGCTCGGCAAGCCGATGGTAGTGCCCAAGCGCCGCATCAACGTCACTCTCGCCCCGCACCGGCAGACGCAGTGTCAGCGCGGCACTGGTGATATCACCGCCCAGCAGGACCCCGGCATGGGCCCAGGTCGAGCGTTCATCAGGATTTTCAAGCGCTACCCCGCCGCGCCAGTGACGAGACAGGGCTCGCCGTACCAGAGCCGAGACGGGCGCCCCGTATCCAGGGCGTGGGCATCTCCCAGACAATCGGCGGCCAGGGTGCTCAGTGTCGTCCCCTGTGCCGGCAGACGCTCGAGTACCGAGGTGCCTGTCCAGAGTAGGCGAGCGCCCCGCTCTTCACTGCCACCGGCCAAGCGCTTGAGCTGGCCGCCCCGGCGCAGGTCCGCAAGCCAGACGCTGACCCCCAGCCGCTCGGCCTCGGGACGATAAGCGTCCAGGAGCTCGTCCCAGCGCCGTCGTGCCTCCTCGCGAACGGTTCTGCGATCGACCAACGGACCATCCAGCGCCTCCAGGGCGCTTTGCAGATCTGTCGACACACCGGCCCGCGCCAGCGCATGGGAGAGGACCTCGAGCTTCACGCTCAGTGACTTGCCCTGGCGCGGAGGCCGCCCCACCAGGCGCTCCACAGTGGCGCGTTCAAGATCACTGGCCTGGCTCATGGTCAGGCGGCCACCACCATCGCGCAGCAGCTTGCCTCTCAGGCGCTGGCGCAGGCGGGCAAAGCTCGGGGCCGCCCAGCAGCCGCCGCAGGCAGGGGTGGTCGACGTCATCGGTCACGCCGCCACCGTCTCCCACTCGACGGCCACGATCTGGCGTTGCTCGCGTGAGAACTCGACGCCGATGAGATGGATCGGCTTGCCCGCCGCGCGGTACTTGTCGGCATACCCCTTCGTCTTGAGCTGCTGCAACGCGTTGCCTTCGGGAAGCTGCTCCACCACCTTGAACTCGAAGAGAAAGAGCCGTCCTGCGAAATCGACGGTCATATCGACACGCCCACGGTGGGTGGCATCCTCTACCTTTACTCTCAGCCCCAGCGCCGCAAAGTGGCTGTAGAAGACGCTGGCGTAGTGGCCTTCGTAACGGGCGATGGGATTGTTGCGATACCAGTCGTGGGGCAAGCCAGCATAGAGCGCCTTGAAGTACGTCTCCAGACCCTCCATGTCGGCCTCTTTCAGCAGCTTAGGCAGCCGCAAAATCAACTCATCGAGGATATCGTCATCCAACCCCAGCGCCGGCAACAGCGCCTCGTTGAGGCTGCTCTCCACCTCATAGTTGGGAAATCCCAGCCGATAGATCGGCTTGTTGGGGATCTCCTCCTCGACACCGGTCAAGGTCAGGTAACCCGTCTGGAACAGCAGCGCCTCGGTGCTGATCTGATCCACATCGAAGCGGTTAAGCAGTGCCGGACGACTCTGCCACTCGGTCAAGGCCGGGGTGTAGACGCTGCGCTCGGCCAGCACCTTGACCAAGAAGGTCGGCGTGGCAGATTCGAACCAGTAGGGGGAAAACTTGCGTTTATCGAACAAGAGCAGCAGGTCAAAGGGATTGTAGACGCTTGTCGTTTCAGCCCCTCCCCAGCGGTAGCCGTTGTACCAGCGGCGGATCTCATGGCGATCCAATCCGCCCAGCTGGTCGGCAAAAATGCTGTCGACGTCACGATCGGTGTAGCCGCAAATCGTGACATGTTCGGCATCGAGAGTGATGTCGTTCAGGTTGTTGAGGCCTGAAAACAGGCTGACCTTGCTGAACTTGGAGACCCCGGTCAGGAAGCAGAACTGCAGGCGCGGGTCGGCATCCTTGAGCACGCTGTAGAGATTCTTCAGGCCCTCGCGCAGCTCGCGGGCCCGTTCGGGGTCGGTGATATTATCGAGAATCGGCTTGTCATACTCGTCGACCAGCACCACGGCACGCTGACCATGGCACTCGTGGGCCTGAGCGATCAGATCGGCGAATTCGCCGGGAATATCCTCGGCCCGAGTATCGGCAAGCCCAAGGCGTTCCCGGTTATGGCGAAGCTGGTAACGGATTCGCTTGTCGAGATCGTCACGCGAACGCATCACCCCATCGGCGAAGCTGATGCGAATGACCGGATAGGCGACCTGCCAATCCCATTTGTCGTGGATATAGAGGCCTCGGAACAACGTCTCGCGACCTTCGAACAGCGACTTCATCGTATCGAGCAGCAGACTCTTGCCGAAGCGCCGGGGGCGGGACAGGAAGAAGTACTTACCCTGCTCCACCAGGCGATGCACATGCAGCGTCTTGTCGACGTAGTAGTATTCACCGCTGACGATATCGGCAAAGGTCTGGATGCCGATGGGCAGTTTACGCTTGGCCATTTTCCCCTCCCGAAGCGCCACAAGACTCAGCGTAACATGCGCCGACGCTGGCTCGGCTCGAATAGGATCACTAGAACAGACTGTCCATTCCGCCCGGCGTTAAGGTTTCCGCTGGTTCCGCAACCTCTTGCGGCGCCTGACTGACGGGCACCTCGTCTCTTGTCCGGCGCTTGCCGTCCCATTTCCAACGGGTCACATGCACGGCATCGACCCCTTCGCGACGGACCAGCTGGGCGATGGCGAGCCCCGGCACATCGGGGTAGCAACCCCACTCACGCTCCGAGGTCATCACGGCGTCGAGGTCGAACTGGGCCAGCAGCCCCATGCTCTTGGCCCGTGCGTCGTCGTCGATCCCCGCAAACACTTCGTCGAGCATCACCAGACGCGGCGCGTGCTCATGGGCGCTGCCATAGTGGCTGGCCGCGTGCAGCGAACAGCGGCAGGGTGATCACCAGGGCGCGCTCGCCCCCGGAGGCCGGGCCATAGGCGGGGCGCCACTGACCGTTCTGATGACGCTCCACCACGAAACGATGCCAGAAGCGGTAGTCCAGGGCACGCTCGAGAATCTCCTGCAGGGCACCGCCCTCGTCACTGGCCCGTGCCTCCTCGATGCGCCGGCGCAGGAAGTCGCCCACCACCTCGCGATCTTCTACCGACCAAGCATCTAGGGCCTGACGCCGCAGCCGCTGGCAGACATCCTCCAGTCCCGCCGGGGCGGTCATGCCACCGGCGCTCTGACCCTCGCCAAGTGGCTGCCAGCGGATGCGCAGCCGCATACCGGTACTGGTGGGACGACTCTCCAGCTCGCCGTTCATCTCGCGTACGTGACGCTCGGTGTCGGTGATGCGCTCCTGGATGTGGCTTGCCACCTCATCGATCAGGTAGTTCTCGAGCAGCTCACGCTCCCGGGCATTGAGCAGCGCCTGGCGCTGGCTGATCTCGTCGTTGAGCTGGCGATGCAGGGCATCGGGATCCTGGCGACGCCCCTGGAAGACGATGCGCACCAGCAGCAGGTCGTCCCGGGCCTCGGCGATGCAGTCGTGACCGCCGCGGGAGAGCACATCGGTGAGCAACTTGATGTGCTCGTGCAGCCGCCCCTGGTGGTCGTGCCAGCTCTCGTCATCGGCATTGATAGCGGCGGTGGCCTGGGCGGCGGCCCGAGGCCAGACGCACGGCAGGGATCTGCCGCCCAGGAGCGTAGGCGCCTCCTCGCCCACGAAGCGCTCCGGCGACAGCCACCCGCAGCAGCCCTCCTCCACCAGGGACCGGAAGTCGGCGATCCTCCCTGCCCGACGCTCGTCCAGTTCGACCAGGCGCTGCTCGCCCTGGGTCCACCTTCTCGGCGAGGCGTGCCACTTCGCCGAGCAGGCCCTCGTAGCGTGAGGCGAGCTCACGCTGCTCTTGTGCCAACGCCTCGCTGCGCTCCTTAAGGGCCGCCAATTGGCGCTCCAGCTCCTGCACCTCGGCCCCCATGGTGTCGCGCAGGGTATCCCGGCGCACCTCCGCCTCACGGGCCTGCTCCTCGGCCTCGGCGTGATCCCGCTCGGCCTGGGCCAACGCCTCACGGGCCAGCTGGTGCTCTTCCTTCAGTCTCGCCACAACGGAGCCTGGCCTGCTGCCAGGCCGTGATGGCCTGCACCAGTTCGCTGATGGCGAGCCGGTAATCGTTAAGCGCGGACTGAAGGCGGGCCAGGGACTCGCGTTCGGCCGGCAGACGCAGATCCGGGCGGCGAGATACAGCTCGCCGCGCTGGGCCTCCAGCACCTCGCGGGCCTCTTCACGTCTGGCCTGGGCGTGCTCCAGACGCTCGGCTTGCGTATCCCGAGCGCGCCGCGCTGCCGGCCTCGGCGGCGTGGGCATCACGCAGCGCCTGGGCACTGGGACGACGCTTCCACTCCTGGTCGATGACCTCGAGACACGCATCGAGGTGCTCGAGCTCGGCGGTGATGCCGTCAGCCTCCATGGCAAGGCCCTCCAACATCTTGGCAATCTCTGCCAGCCGGCGCTGACGTGCCGCCTCCCGGGCAGCGTGGCCGATATAGACCGCTTCGTCCTTGCCCCACTGCCCGCCAAGCGGACCCAGCCGCCAGGCACCTTCGGGACTCACCCAGGCGAAGGTCTCGGACACGCCCAGGCCAATGCTGGCCAGCAGCTTCTCGACCACCGCCAGGCTCACCGGAGAATGCTCGGGAAGGTCGGGGCATAGGGCGGAGGCCAGGCTCTCCTCCCCACTCGGATGGCGCCATCGGCGAGCGGCGTGAGCAATGTATCCCACGGTGCCGGGGGCGAGCAGCTCGCCATCCGGCAGCACCCAGGCGTCCAGCAGCCCTGAGGCCTCCAGGGCCGCCTCCAGTCCGGCACGCTGTCTCGCCTCGAGGCCCGCCTGGAAGTCCACCAGCTGCCAGAGCGGGGCACCGGGACGAAGCCTCACGGCCACCCTCGCTACGAGTATGAGGCGCCGGCGGCACGCGCGCCTCACCCGTTGCCAGGCGCTGATCGCTCCTGCCTCGTGCTCCAGCTGCGCTCGACGCCCAGCCTCTCGATGCCGTTGTTCCAGCGTATGACGTTGCTGGCCCAGCGCCTCGCGCCGGGCATCTCGCGCCATGGAGAGCCCTGCCTCGACAGGGTCATCACCGCTCAGGTGATCGCACCAGGGAGCGAGCTCGGCGAGCAGCGCCTCCAGGATCCTCGGGTTTAAGCTCCTTCAGGGCGGCGCAGTATTCACGCCAGTCAGCTTGAAGGGCTTCAGCCGCCTCGGCACGCGCACCCGTCGCCTCCTGGCACTCTTCCTCGCGACTCGCCAGGGTCTCCTCCTCCCGGCGCGCCGCATCCTCCACCCGGTGGAAGGCCCGCTCGGCCTTGTCGATCTCATCGAGGCGGCGGTTGAGGTGTGTCACGCCCTCCTCGCGACGACGCTGCAGGTCCCGCAGCGCCTGCTGCAGCGACTCTACGCCCCGGGCATCGGGAGGCGCCTGCTCGCCCGTTTCCGCCGATAATCGCGTGGCGATTTCTCGACGATGGTCGCCGCCCACACCCGCCGCATCGGCCAGCGCCGCGCTCTCATCGCGGCGTGTCTCCAGATTCGCGACGCCACCCTTCAATGACTCTTCGGCCTCCAGGAAGCGGGCCTCGGCTCGCCGGTCACTCTCGCGCTCCCGGCCGAGCCGTCGATGTTCGAGGTCAGCGCGAGTTCTGCGCTGGCGCGCCAACTCGTCGGCATTGCGCAGCGCCTCCGCCGAGCGCATGGCGTCGCTGGCTTCCAGGGTGCGCTGACGTGCCGCCAGCTCTCGCTGCTGCTCGGCGAGGACCTCGCGGGACTCACCCAGCGCCTCGCGACTCTCCTGCGCCTCTGCGTGGGCCTGGCGATCGCGGCCCAGCTGCAGGCGCACCCTCTCATACTCGGCGTGGGCAGCGGTCAGGAAGTCGGCCCGGCGGCGCACCGCGATGCCGGCATAGTGACGGTAGTGGCCCAGGAAGGCCTCCACCGCACGGGCCGTTTCCTCCAGCCCCTGTATCTCCTCGCGGTAGACATCTAGGCTGCGATAGGCCTCGGCCACCTCGCCGATCAGGCCTCGTCCGAGTGGCGGCAAGGCGTCGCTGAGGGCCTGGGAGAGGCGATTGGGATCAGGCTTCTTGGCCAGCTGTGGCTGGCGCAGCTGCAGCAGCAGGTCGAGCAAGGCTCCATAACGCTGCTCGCCCAGGTGAAAGAGCCGTTCGTCGATGGCTCGCCGATAGTCCGCGGCACGATCATACAGCTGCCCCACGCTACCCAGTGCCTGGCCGAGGCGCTCACGACTCACGCTTCTTCCGCTATCGATCAGGAAGAGGTCCCGCCCGACACGTTGTGGCGTGGTGAAGAACCAGGAGCGCACCGGTCGACCCAGCGACTGCCTTGAGGCCCACAGCCCACCGTGAAGGTCTCGGGCCCCTCATTCCCCAGGCGCCCGAACTCTAGCCAGGTGTAGCCCAGGCGTTCCTGATACTCACCCACCAACAGGTTCCACTCCATGCGCTTGGCGCTGTCGCCATCGGGCTCCACCCGCGAGGGAAGCAGCTGGCCATCGAGCAGAAACGGCAGGGTCAGCGCCATCACCTTGGACTTGCCGGTCCCGTTGTTGCCACGCAGCAGCAACCGCCCGTCGTGGAAGTGAAAGACCTCCTCGTCGTAGTAGAAGATCTCCACCAGGCCACAGCGCAGGGGCTGCCAGCGGGTGCTCTGCGGTTCGGGAAGCTCGCTCATCGGGACGTAAGGCTCAGTCATCGGTGAAGGACTCGGGCAGATCGGATTGGGCGTATCGAGGGGTACCGGAGGCATCCGGCAGTGTTGGTGCATGCACGCGGAAGCGCCCCAGTGCCGGCAGCGGCAGAATTCGGCCACCTTCATGCTGAGCCTGGCGCCGGACCAGACCCAGCGCCGCGAGGCGGGCCAGGGTCTGGCGTGCCAGGCCATGGGCGGCGCCCGGCTCACAGGCGGACTTGCGCCAGTAGCGTCGGTAGTCGGCCTGCCACTGAAAGATCCAGGACTCCGCCTCCTCCAGGGTAATGCCCTTGGGGCCACTTTCGGCGGGGGCGTCCTCGGCCAGGCGCTCAGCCATCAGCAATGCCAAGTGTCCCTCGGTGCCCTCCGCCGGCATCTTTTCGTCGGTGAGCTCGCCTTCGGGATCTACCAGCGCCAATCCCTCGGCGCGTACCTCGGCGACCAGCCCCGTGGCCTGCTGCAGGCGACGCAGCATGGGCCCGCGTTGATTGGCCAGATAAGCAGCCTCCTCGTCGTCGAGGGAGTCGCCGTAGACCACCGGGTCGTCCAGCAGCCGTCGTGCCAGGCGGTGACGCAGCTCGCGATTGCGCCCGTCGGGGGTATCCGGCACGAAGGTCTCGCTCAGGGCACGCAGGCGTGCGTCCAGGTCGAGCTCGGCATCGGCACCGTTCAGGGCCACCAGGGAAGGGCCTCGGGCGGTGACCAGCAGGGCGGCCAGCAGTCGGCGGTCCACGTCATAGAGCACATCGCCCTCCAGGCCACGACGCAGGAACTGCTCCTCGTCGCCGGCCACGCGCACCAGCACCCCGAGTTCCATCAGCAGGCGCACGACCACCACCAGGTCGCGGCGCGCCTCCTGATGGTCAAGGGAGAAGGCCAGCCCGCGCTCGGCCAGGGCAGGATCATCGACCGCCTGCCCCAGTCCCTCCCCCAGGCGCCCCAGGGTGATCTGGGCATCACCGCGTTCGAGATCCGCCAGCAGCAAGCAGAACAGCGCATAGCGGCGACGATTGAAGGTCTTGCGCTGGGTCCCCCGCCCTACCGTCGCTGGGCGAGTCGGGTCTTCGAGATCAGCGGGGCTCTTGTGCAGGCGCACGAAGTCACGCTCGCTCTGCAGGTGCCAGCCGGTCTCCCGGGCCAGCCAGTCGCGCAAGCTGGCCGCGTGACGGCGAATCAGGGGGAAGGCACTATCATCGCTGCGGATCAGTGGCCTCGCGAGCAGCGCACGCAAGGCACGGCGCTGCTCCTCCATGCGCTGCCGCGTCAGGGCATCGCTCAGCTCCTCCATGCGTCCTCCTCCAGATCGACGATCTCCAGGCGATAGTCGCGGCCACGGAGTACGCCGGCTTCCGTGCGCACTATCGCGGCGGTCTCGGGCCCCAGCGGCGCCAGGGTGATGCGCAGGCTACCGTCGCCGGTGGTCGTCGTAACCGGGGAATCATCGCCAGAACTCGCCGCCAGGGCATCGCCAAGCAGGTTGAGCAGCAGGCGAAAGGCGCCATCGTCCAGCTCGCCCAGTTCCGAGAGTCGCTCAGCACGCTGCTCCACCAACTGGCGCCGAGCGGCCCGCGCCGCGCTGGCCTCCTCGGCCAACTGACGGGCCAGCAACTCGCGCTCGCGCGCACGGCTGCGCAGCTTGGGCGGCGCCCCGGGCTTCTGGTAGCTGCCGGTGGCGCGCAGCCGCGCCTGCACCTGCATGCCCGGGGCCTCCGCCCAGGGCGTGCTGGCCGGCACCGGCATCTGTTGCCACGCCTCGGCGGTTTCGGCATCGATCACCAGATGGCGGGCCGGTGTCAGGCCGAAGGCGGTTCGCCACAGGCGATGCGCATCGCCGTCGCCGTCACACTCCAGGAACCAGCGCGCCAGGGTACGAAAGTCCGCGGAACGGTCACTGCGCGCCATGCGCCGCTCGTTGAGCCGGCCGACCATCTCCAGCAGTTGGGTCACCGCACGGCGGGCACTGCTGCGCAGCAGGCGGGCCTGGGCCTGACGCCCCGGCTGGTCGAGAAACCAGGCGCGCAGTCCCTCCCAGTGGCCGTGCCAGCGCCGCCACGCCTCGGCGAAGGCCCGGGCACGCTCGTCGTCGTCCGGGGACTCTCCCGGCGCCAGGTCGAGGAGCTCGCGCTCGGCGGCCTGGCGCAGCAGCCGCGCCACGGGCGCTTCTGCATCGCCGTCGCCATCGAGTGCACGGATCAGCTCGGCGATCTCGCCGGAAGCGGTGGTCAAGTCGCCGAGGAAGCGCTCGATATAGCCGATCACTCGCTCCTTGTAGAGCAGGAAGGCATCGGCATCACTGCCCTGCCCCTCCAGGGTGCGATTCAGCCCGGTCATGAAGGCCCGGGCATTCTCAGCCAGATCGGCGAATACGCCGGCCAGGTCGCGCAGCAGCAGCTGGCTCTCGGTGGTCGAGGGCGACTCGCTCTGTGCCAGGGTCAGCAGGGCGCGCAGGCGAGTACGGATATCCTCCAGCGCCACGCTCTGCAGGGCACCACGGCGCCCCAGCTCCTGTTCGAAGGTCGCCAGGGCCGCCTCCACGGCTTCGCCCTGGCGGGTAATCTGATAGACGTAGAGCGCGCGATAGTAGTCCTCGACACTGGTCACCCGGGCATTGTCACGTTCGGCATCCAGGTTGCCCCAGGCCACCAGCTGGGTCAGCGCCGACTGCACGGTGGCCAGTTCCGGCTCGCCGATCTGCTGCTGCACATCCTCCGGGCGCAGATGCACCAGGAAGTGCGACTTTGCCTCCACGAAGGCGCGCATAACCCTCCGGTAGAGCTCAGCCTTTTCGGCAGTGACATAGCTAAAGGGGGTGTAGTCCAAGCGGGCTCCCATTTACTCGTTGGGTTCCAGGGCCTGCGCCGGCAGGCTGGGCTTCAAGACCGTTAGTGAGAAAGCTGCTGCTCACAAATGCCAGGAAGCCATGGGATTGCGCAGTTTAGCGCACAAAAACCCTTCACAACGACTGGCCCAGCAACACCGATTACCAAGCTGCCGCGCGTCGGCGCTGGCTGACGAGGTAGTGACGCTACTGCTGGAGCCTGCTCCACCCGTGCTGACTCCTGCCGGTCGGAAAAATCACGGCGCGGTCGAGAAGATACGCGGTTTACGAGCCAAAAAATGGGTAATATTATATCCAAAAATATTAAAAAATGGATATAGTGAGTAATATAATATCCAAAATGAGGACGCCATGCGACTCACGCTACTTACCGCAAGCGATGTCCAGCACAACTTGGCGAGAGCTATCAGGCAGCGCAGGCGCGAGCTCAAGCTGTCCCGCGACGCCCTGTCAGAGCGGAGCGGCGTGCCGGCCCCCACGATCAAGCGATTCGAGACGACCGGCCAGATTTCATTGCGGCAGTTCCTGCTGCTGTGGCAGAGCGTGGATCGCCTGGAGCGTGTGGCAGAGTTGGCGGCGCCAGCGCCGACCATGCCTGGCAGCATAGAAGAGGTGCTGCGTGACGATTGACTTCACTCCCATCCGACAACTGGACGTGCGACGTCGCCTCAGCGATGGCCATCGGGTACTCGTCGGCCGCCTGGCCCAGAACAGGCAGGGCGTCTTCTTCCAGTACGACGACGCCTACTGTCGCGAGCACCACAGCCTGTCGCCGTTCCAGCTCCCCTTCGACGCGCGATTGCATGCTGCCCCTCCCGCTCCCCACAAGGGGCTCCACGGCCTATTCGCCGACTCGCTGCCAGACGGCTGGGGGCTGATGCTGATGGATCGCCTGTTTCGGCAGCACGGCATACCACCCCATGCGGTGACTGCCATGGACCGGCTGGCCTTCGTCGGCGAGCACGGCATGGGAGCTCTCAGCTATCACCCGGCCTCGGCACTTATTGGTTCAGACGAAGCCGACCACTGGAGTCGCCTGGGCGAGTTGGGTGAACAGGCCCGACAGCTCTTCGAGGGCCAGACCGATACCGTGCTCACCACACTCGCCCAGGCGGGCAGCTCAGGAGGGGCCCGCCCCAAGGTGCAGGTCTACCTCTCGCCAGGCAGCACCGACCGGGCCAGCACCCGCCCTCGCCCGGGACTGGAGCCCTGGCTGGTCAAGTTCACCTCCAGTGCACTGGCGCTGGGGCATGAAGAAGGGCTATGCGAGGCGGTCTACTTGACCCTGGCCAAGCGGGGCGGAATCGAAACGCCTGACTGGCAGCTCATCACCCCACCCACAGGCTCTCCGGCACTAGCGTGGCTGGCGCTGCGGCGCTTCGACTGCAGCCAACAGGGGCGCTACCACATGAGCAGTGCCTGCGGACTACTGGACGCCGACTTCCGCCTACCATCGCTCGATTACGAAGACCTCATCAAGGCCGGCCAGGGCCTCTGCGGCAGTCCCGCCGTCGGCAGAGCACTATTTCGTCGGGCAATATTCAACCTCTTCGCATGCAACCAGGACGACCACAGCAAGAACTGGGCCTTTCTCCTGCAGGATGACGGCCAATGGCGCCTCTCCCCCGCCTATGACATGACCTTTAGCCCCGGCCCTTACGGCGAGCACGCCACCGCCTTCAAGGGGCACGGCAAGAACCCGCCGTTAAAGGTCGTTCAAGCACTGGCCGACCAGGCCGGCTTCACACGCTGGAGCGAGGCTCGGCAAGTCATCGAGGAAGTAGTGGCGGCGGTCAACGCATGGGATGAGGAGGCCAGGACGCTGGGCATCAGTCCAGGCGTGCGACGGGAAATAGCGCAGCAGCTGGACGCTCTCCAGAAAGCCAACCGCGCTCTTCTGACCGGATAGTCCGCCTGCCCTCCACCCCGGAGACCACAACGCCCGACTCCCCTGTGAATAAAGCTCAGGGGGCCGGGCGTCCTGGTTTTCTGTGGCGGGTTTTCTGGAGTAAGGCGTTCAGCTCAAGGCCTGGCCTATGCCTCGAC
Organism: Halomonas sp.; assembly: GCA_018401555.1. GTDB lineage: Bacteria > Pseudomonadota > Gammaproteobacteria > Pseudomonadales > Halomonadaceae > Halomonas. Next base: position 170,006 of record JAGYKP010000100.1, on the reverse strand, counting down.
GTCAGGCTTCTCGAACACCCAGCTGGTGCCTTCCCGGGAATCCTTGAGGATGATGCCCAGTGCGGCCAATTCGTCGCGGATACCGTCGGCGGCGGCGAAGTCCTTCGCCTTCTTGGCCGCGGCACGCTCGTCGATCTTCGCCTGGATCTGGTCCTCGGAGAGCGGCAGGTCGCCGGCACCGGCCTTGAGGAAGGTCGCCGGATCCTGCTGCAGCAGGCCGAGGATGCCCCCCAGACGCCTGAGCTCGGCGGCCAGGGCCGGCGCCTCGCCGGGCGCCTCCTTCCTGGCTCGGTTCAGCTCCCGGGCCAGGTCGAAGAGCACCGAGAGCGCCTCAGGGGTGTTGAAGTCGTCATCCATCGCGGCGGTAAAGCGATCATCGAAGCGGCCATCCACCTCGCCGACGGACTCGACGCCTTCAGCTGCCCTTCGAGCAAAACACCTTCAAGTGACAGCCCTTCAAGAGCATTGTAGAAGCGCTCAAGCGACTTGCGGGCCTCGGCCAGAGACTCCGGCGCATAGTTGATCGCGCTGCGGTAGTGGCTCGCCACCAGCAGGTAGCGCACCACCTCGGGGTCGTGATGCTCGAGCACCTCGCGGATGGTGAAGAAGTTGCCCAGGGACTTGGACATCTTCTCGTGGTTCACCCGCACCGCACCGGCGTGCATCCAGGTATTCACGAACGGCTTGCCGTTGGCCGCCTCGGACTGGGCGATCTCGTTCTCATGGTGCGGGAAGGTCAGGTCCGGCCCGCCGCCGTGGATATCGAAGGTCTCGCCCAGGCAGCACTTCGACATCGCCGAGCACTCGATATGCCAGCCGGGACGCCCCTCGCCCCAGGGCGATGGCCAGCTCGCCTCGCCGGGCTTGGCCGCCTTCCAGAGCACGAAGTCGAGCGGGTCCTCCTTGTGCTCGTCCACCTCCACCCGGGCTCCCGAGCGCATCTCGTCGAGATCGCGGTTGTTGAGCTTGCCGTAGCCCTCGAAGCGACGCACCCGGTAGTAGACGTCGCCGTTGTCCGCCGCATAGGCGTACCCCTTGGCGATCAGGGTCTCGATCATGGCGAGGATGTCGTCGATATGCCGGGTGGCGCGCGGCTCGTGATCCGGCGGCAGCACGGAAAGGCGAGCCTCGTCCTCGTGCATCGCCGCGATCATGCGCTCGGTGAGCGACGAGATCGTCTCACCGTTCTCGTCGGCGCGGCGCAGGATCTTGTCGTCGATATCGGTGACGTTGCGCACATAGGTGACGTCATAGCCGCGGTAGCGCAGATAGCGGGTGATGACGTCGAAGGCCACCATCACCCGGGCATGGCCCAGGTGGCAGTAGTCGTAGACGGTCATGCCGCAGACATACATGCGCACCTTGCCCGGCTCGATCGGCGTGAAGGGTTCCTTGCGACGGGTCAGCGTGTTGTAGATCTGCATGTCAGCCCTTCTGCTTGTCCTGGACGCTCTTCTGGGCTTCCTTCTTCTGAACCTTGGCCCAGCTGTCCTTCAGCCCCACGGTACGGTTGAACACCAGCTTGCCATCGCGACAGGCGTGGCGGTCGGCGCAGAAGTAGCCCACGCGCTCGAACTGGAAGCGGCTCTCGGGGTCGACCTCGGCCAGGCTGGGCTCACCCACGGCCTGGCAGACCACCAGCGACTCGGGGTTGAGGTGCTCCAGGAAGTCGGCGTCCTTGTCCTTGTCCGGCTGCTCCTCGAGGAAGAGGTTGTCGTAGAGGCGTACCTCCATGGGCACGCCGTGCTCGGCGCTGACCCAGTGGATCACGCCCTTGACCTTGCGCCCTTCGGGGTTCTTGCCCAGGGTGTCGAAGTCCACGGAGCAGCGTAGCTCGCTGATCTCGCCGGCGTCGTCCTTGACCACCTCGTCGCAGCGGATCACGTAGGAGTTGCGCAGGCGAACCTCCTTGCCCGGTGCCAGGCGGAAGAACTTCTTGGGCGGCTCCTCCATGAAGTCATCGCGATCGATATAGATCTCGCGGGTGAAGGGCACCCTGCGCACGGCCATGTCCTCGCGCGCCGGATGACCGGGGACCTCGTAGGTCTCCTCGTGGCCCTCGGGCACGTTGGTCAGCACCACCTTGAGCGGCTTGAGCACGGCCATGGCCCGCGGCGCATTGTCCTCGAGGTCGGCGCGGATGGCGTGGTAGAGCATGGCGATATCCACCAGGCCGCCGTCGGCGCGGGTCACCCCGATCATCTCGCAGAACTTGCGGATCGACGCCGGCGTGTAGCCACGGCGACGCATCCCGGAGATGGTCGGCAGGCGCGGATCGTCCCAGCCATCGACGATGCCCTCGTCCACCAGCAGCTTGAGCTTGCGCTTGGAGGTCAGGGTGTAGTTGAGGTTGAGTCGCGCGAACTCGATCTGGCGCGGCTTGGCCGGCACCGGCAGGTTGTCGAGGAACCACTCGTACAGCGGGCGGTGATCCTCGAACTCCAGGGTGCAGATGGAGTGGGTGATCCCCTCGATGGCGTCGGACTGGCCATGGGTGAAGTCGTAGGAAGGATAGATCTTCCACTTGTCGCCGGTCTGGTGGTGCGTGGCATGGCGAATGCGGTAGAGGATCGGGTCGCGCAGGTTGATATTGGGCGAGGCCATGTCGATCTTCGCCCGCAGCACCTTCTCGCCCTCGGCAAACTCGCCTGTGCGCATCCGCTCCAGCAGGTCGAGGTTCTCCTCGGGGCTGCGCTCGCGATAGGGGCTCGGACGACCCGGCTCGGTCAGGGTACCGCGGTATTCGCGGATCTCGTCCGGCGAGAGGTCATCGACATAGGCCTTGCCCTCGCGGATCAGGTGCTGGGCCCAGGCGTAGAGCTGATCGAAGTAGTCGGATGCGAAGCGCACCTCCCCTGCCCACTCGAAGCCCAGCCAGCTGACGTCCTCCTTGATGGCGTCGATATAGGCCTGCTCCTCCTTGGCCGGGTTGGTGTCATCGAAGCGCAGATGACAGTCGCCACCGAACTGCTCGGCCAGCCCGAAGTTGAGACAGATCGACTTGGCGTGCCCGATATGCAGGAAGCCGTTGGGCTCCGGCGGGAAGCGGGTCACGATCTTGCCGGTACGCCCGGCCTCGAGCTCCTCGCGAATCTGATTGCGGATGAAATTCGGGGCGCTGGTGGTTTCGGTGGACATGTTGAGAAGAACAGCCTCTGGTTGAAAGTGCGGGCCTGACGGCGCAAGCGTTGCCAACGCGCATCAGCGAGGGGCGCCGGGGGAAAGTCACACTGCACGGCATCGCTCGAGGCTGATCCGGCGACAGGCCCCGGAGCGCCGGACCGACGAGGAGGCGCTGTGAACCCCTCCCTGGGCGCTACCGACGCCATCCCTGGCGTAGGACCTCCTCTTCGGCCGGTCCCCGGCGCCTCTCGCTACAGGCAACGCTGGCCGCCCAACACCGATGTGACCCCCACGCTCGCTTCGCGCATGGAAGCAAAACCGTTATTATAGCGCCACGTCCATGGGCAACGCCAAGGCGAAGCCCCTTTAGCACACAGGAACTTAGCCATGATCGTTCTGCAGACCACCTACGGTGACATCAGCGTCGAGCTGGACCACGAGAAGGCCCCCAAGACCGCCGCCAACTTCGAGCAGTATGTGCGCGACGGCTTCTACGACGGCACCCTCTTCCACCGCGTGATCGAGGGCTTCATGGTCCAGGGCGGCGGCTTCGACGAGGACTTCAACCAGAAGCCCACCCGCGACCCGATCGAGAACGAGGCCGACAACGGCCTGGCCAACGAGAAGGGCACCCTGGCCATGGCGCGCACCCAGGATCCGCACTCCGCCACCGCCCAGTTCTTCATCAACGTCGCTGACAACACCTTCCTCAACCACAGCGGCAAGTCCATCCAGGGCTGGGGCTATTGCGTGTTCGGACGCGTAGTCGACGGCATGGACGTGGTCGAGAAGATCAAGAACGTCGAAACCACCCGTCGTGGGATGCACGCCGACGTGCCGGCCCAGGACGTGATCATCGAAAAGGCCTACGTCAAGGAAGACTGATCCACCTGCCCTGCCTCATCTGGCGCCCGCCCCGTGCGGGCGTCTTGCCTTGCGACGCACGACGTGAGAACTCACCACCATGGCCACCCTGCTGATTTCCGATCTGCACCTGCACCCCGGCGCCCCCGAGATCACCGAGGGCTTCCTGCGCTGGCTGGAGGAGCGCGCCTGCGGCAGCGATGCCCTGTATATCCTCGGCGACTTCTTCGAGGCGTGGATCGGTGATGACCTGCTGGATCTCGCCGGTGCCGACCCCAGCGGCAATGCCGACCTGGCGGCGCGTATCGCCCGAGCGCTGCGCCGGCTGGCGGATGATGGCACCAAGATCTTCCTGATGCATGGCAACCGCGACTTCCTGCTCGGCGAGCGCTTCGCCCGCGAGGCCGGCGCCACCCTGCTGGATGATCCCAGCGTGGTCGAGCTGGGCGGCAAGCCCGTGCTGCTGATGCATGGCGACAGCCTGTGCACGCGGGACGAGGCCTACCAGGCCTTCCGTGCCCAGGCCCGCCACCCGCTGTGGCAGGAGCAGGTACTGTCGATGCCCATCGACCAGCGCGCCGCCCTGGCCAGCCAGCTGCGTGCCCAATCCGGTGAGGCCAACTCCAACAAGGCCGAGGACATCATGGATGTGACGCCCGAGGAGGTAGTCAAGGTGATGGCCGAGCACGGCGTTACCACGCTTATCCACGGCCACACCCATCGCCCGGCGGTGCATGAACTCGAGGTCGACGACCAGCCCGCGCAGCGCATCGTGCTCGGTGACTGGCAACCCGGCAAGGGGTGGGAGATCGTGGTCGACGGCGATGGGGAGCCCGAGCTGCGCGAGATCGCCTTAGTCTGAAGGCGGCGCAAGTCGGCAGGCAGCAAGGCGGTCCTCCAGGGCCGCCGCCTCCGGCAGGCTACCCGCCTCACCGATGATCTCCAGTCGCGAATCCTGTCGCCAGCCGGCCTGTTCCAGGCTCACCGTGGCATCGGCGCGGTTGTAGCGTTTCCAGCCGGCATCAGTATGCAGTACCCCCTTGATGCGCAGCTGTACCGGCAACTCGCCGAGCAGCGCCGTGATGCGATCCAGATCGAAGCGATCCTCCGGATGCCAGCGCCATCCCAGGGTGGCATAGCCCAGCGAGTCGCCTTGCTGGCGCACGGGCTGCCCCGGCGTCGGCGTGGCTTCGCCGAACCCCTCCAGCACCAGACTAGGACCTGCCGCTTCGCGCAACTGGCGGTGCGTCTCGCTGTCGGGTGACGACCGGGATGGCACTCGGCTTCCGCCCGCTCCCTCGAACAGCAGCGCCAGAGGCAACTCGCCATGGGGCGCTGCTCGTACCCACTTCTTGGCCGGCCAACTCTCGGCCAGCAGGGCCTCGGCGGCGGCGCGCTGACTGGGCGTTGCCAGGTCGACCATGGTCAGTGCCACGGCATCCGCGATAGCCAGCTGATCACGAAAGGTCTCGTGTTCACGGCAGCGAGGGTCGTCGAGGCGGCGCGGATCCAGCACGGTGATGATGTCCTGAACCGCCAGCACGTCGTTAAAGACTTCCCCGCGGAGTACCTCCAGCAGCCCCGCCGGATGACCCAGCCCCGAAGGCTCGATGATCAGCCGGTCCGGCCGATAGCGATGGAGCAGGTTGACCAGGGTCGCCTGCATCACGAAAGCCAGCTGGCAACAGAGGCAACCTCCGGGAAGCCCCTTGACCACCAGGTCGTCCCGCTCATCGAACATCGCCTGGTCGATGCCCACCTGGCCGAACTCGTTCACCAGCACCGCCCAGCGTTCGCCAGCGGGCTTCTGGTCGATCAAACGATGGATGAGCGTGCTCTTGCCGCTGCCCAGAAAGCCGGTGATCAGGTGGACGGGAATATTGGCCAGGGGCGCGGGCATAAGGATCCTCTCGGGGGTCAAGATGTTACACCATAACAATTTTAGAGCTCATCGCGCATTAACGTGAAGTTGCCGATCTGGGGTGGCGTCATCCGGGGAGGCCTTCGGCCTCCAGTCGCGCAGCGGAGCTGCCCTCCTACGGACTGGTTTCACATCAAGCTGCAAAGCACCAAAAGAAAACCCCGCGGGCCCTAAATGCGCGCGGGGTTTCTCTCATTCTACTTTCTCTTTCTACTTTTACTTGGCCGCTTGGCCGCTTAGCTTGGCCGCCTATACGCTTGACCTCGCGATCTCCGCCTCGCTGCGCAGGTGCTCGATCAGCCCCTGGATGGCGGCCTGGGCGCGCAGGCGCTCCGCCATGGAGGAGACGAACTGCTCGACCTGCTCGTCGACCTCGCCTTCGCCGACCGACTCCAGGGCGATGATCACCGCGCGATCGCCATCGACCACCGTGCCATAGGCCGCGGCATCACCCTCGGGGGCCGGCAGCCGGAAGGCGGCGTCGACGATGCCACGCGAAAGCCCCTGGCTGTCCTGACGGCTGACCTCCTCGGCCTGCTGCCAGTCGAGGTCGACCGACTCGCCGTCACGCAGGGCGGTAACGAGCTCATCGGCCCGGGCACGCAGCGCGTCGCGACGCATCTCCCTCTCGACCTCGGCGGCAACCTCGTCGCGCACATCAACCAGCGGCAGCGTGGTCGCCTCACGGTGTTCTGCCACACGCAGCACCAGACGGCGATCGTTGTCCAGCTCGATCACCTCGCTGTTGTAGCCCTCCTCGAGCACGTCGCCGCTGAACGCCTGGGACATCACGCCCGGCTCGGAGAGCACCCCTTCGGCGTCGTCGCGGGAGACCCAGTCGCTGGTCTGCAGCTCGAGTCCGAGATCCTCGGCGACACTCTGCAGGTCGTCGGCGGCGAAGCTCTCGTCGATCAGCTGCTGGGCCCGGTCGTTGAACTCCCCGCTGACCCGGTCCTGGGCCAGCTGACGGCGCAGGTCGTCACGCATCGAGTCGAACGACTCGCGCTCCAGACCGGTCACGGTCAGCAGGTGTAGGCCATTGTCGGTCTCGACGATCTCCGAGACTTCCCCCTCATCCAGCGAGAAGGCGGCCTCGTCGAAGGCATCGCCGAAGAAGCCGCGACTGACCACGCCCAGGTCGCCACCCTGCTCGGCGGAGACGGTGTCATCGGACACCCGGGCGGCCAGGTCGGCGAAGGACTCACCCTCGGCGAGGCGTGCCTGAACCTCCTCCAGCTCGGCCATCGCCTCCTCGCGGCTGCGCTGCATCACCGAAGCTCAGCATGATGTGCGACAGCCGACGATCGGCATCGGCAGTCTGCTCACGCCAGGCGTCGCGCAGCGCCTCCTCGTCGATCTCCACCTGCTCGGCCATGGCCTGGCGGTCGAGCACCACATAGTTCAGGCGCACCTGCTCGGGCCGGCGGAAGCTATCCTGGTGCTCGTCGTAGTACTCCTCGATGGCCGCCTCGGAGGGAACGATCTCCTCCTCCAGGACTTCGGCCCCCAGCACGGCATGGCGGAAGGTCCGCGTCTGGCGCTGCAGCTCAGCCAGGCGCTGCTGCTCGCTGGGCAGGGTGAAATCGCTGAATGCCAGCCCCTGCTGCAGCTGCTGCTGCCGCATGTCGCGGCGCAGCTGGTCGCGGAAGCCCACCGGCGTGTAGCCGGCGCTGGCCAGGCGGTTGCGGAACAGCTCGCTGTCGAACTGGCCGTCCTGGTTCTGGAACTCGGGCAGCGAGACGATGATCTGGTCGAGCTGCTCCTCGGAGAGGTGCAGGCCGCCCTCCTCGGCGTACTGGCTGAGCACCTTGTCGGTGATCAGCTGGTCGAGCATCTGACCACGCAGCGCGCGCTCCTGCTCCGGCGGGACCTGACCACTGCGGATGGCCCGCTGGACGGAGAGCTCGAGCTCCTGGCGCATGATCGGTTCGCCGTTGACCTCGGCGACCTCGTCACCGCTGTTGCCGAACAGGCCCACCAGCGACTCCACGCCGAACAGCGCCATGGTCACGACCACTGCCCCGACGATGATCTTGGCTCCCCAGCTTCGGGAGCGGTCTCGAATACTTTGCAGCATGCAGGCCTCGGAAGTGTTGCCTCGAAATGGATATCTGGGAATTCGGCTGCCGATAACGAAGACAGGCGCACCGCCGAGGGCGATGCGCCTGTATCAATCAACCATCAGCGGTCAACCAGCGGCGGCGCAGACGGCGCGCTTCTCCAGTTGGCCAGGATTAGTTGACGGAATCCTTCAGCGCCTTGCCGGCCTTGAAACCGGGCACCTTGGCCGCCTTGATCTCGATCGGCTGACCGGTCTGGGGGTTGCGACCGGTGCGAGCAGCACGCTCCTTCACATGGAAGGTACCGAAACCGACGAGGGAGACACTGTCGCCTTTCTTCAGGCTATCGGTCACGGAATCCACCATGGCATCCAGAGCGCGCGCGGCGGATGCCTTGGGAATATCGGCAGACGCGGCGATGGCTTCGATCAGCTCAGACTTGTTCACACTTCACCCCTTGACTTTTTCGGAAATTGGCCCCAATCGAACCGGTATTTCAACCAACAAGCACGATCACAGCATGAGGTAATTTATAGCAATGCGGAGAAAGCGCTGTCAAGCAACATTCGGGGCAGAGCCCCACCATATCAGGCTTTGAGAAGAATAATGGTGGGGAAATTGACCTCAATGCGTGCTGATCATTGACTGCGCTGAAGAGGCTTCTTCGGAACGGGATTCCCCCTCGGATTCCTCATTCCTTTTAGCTAATGCCACCTCAAGCACCTCGTCGATCCAGCGTACCGGCCTGATATCGAGACCTCCTTGATATTATCCGGCACCTCCTTGAGGTCCCGGCGGTTCTCCTCGGGTACCAGCACGGTCTTTATACCACCGCGCCTGGCGGCCAGCAATTTCTCCTTCAGGCCGCCGATCGGCATGACCTCGCCGCGCAGGTTGACCTCACCGGTCATGGCCACATCGCAGCGCACCGGTCGCCCGGTATAGGCAGAGACCATGGCGGTGACCATGGCGATGCCGGCGCTGGGACCATCCTTGGGCGTCGCGCCCTCGGGCACGTGGATATGCAGGTCTTCCTTCTCGAAGCGCTCGGGGTCGATGCCCAGGAGACAGCGCGCGTGCACGCACCACGGTGTGGGCGGCACTCACCGACTCCTTCATCACGTCGCCGAGCGAGCCGGTCTTGTTGACGCGCCCCTTGCCCGGGGTCACTACCGACTCGATGTTGAGTAGCTCACCACCCACCGAGGTCCAGGCAAGCCCCGTCACGCGACCGACCTGATCCTCCTGATCGGCCAGCCCGTAGCTGTAGCGGCGCACCCCAGCATACTCCTCGATATCCGCGGCGGCCAGCAGCATGGGTGCCTGGGCCCCCTCCTGTGCTCTCCTTCTCGAGGCGCACGCGCAGCACCTTGCGACACACCTTGGCGATCTGACGCTCCAGCTCACGCACACCGGCCTCGCGGCTGTAGTAGCGGATCAGCTCGAGCAGCGACTCGTCGGAGAACGCCAGCTCCTCATCCTTGAAGCCGTTGGCCTTGAGCTGCTTGGGCACCAGGTAGCGCTTGGCGATGGCCAGCTTCTCGTCCTCGGTGTAGCCGGGCAGGCGGATCACCTCCATGCGGTCGAGCAGCGGTCCGGGGATGTTCATCGAGTTGGCGGTGCAGATGAACAGCGTCTCGGAGAGGTCGTAGTCCAGCTCCAGATAGTGGTCGCTGAAGGTGTCGTTCTGCTCCGGGTCGAGCACCTCGAGCAGCGCCGACGCAGGGTCGCCGCGATGGTCCATGCCGATCTTGTCGACCTCGTCGAGCAGGAACAGCGGGTTCCTGACCCCAGCGCGGGACATGCGCTGCACGATCTTGCCCGGCAGCGAGCCGATATAGGTGCGGCGGTGACCGCGGATCTCGGACTCATCGCGTACCCCGCCCAGCGCCAGGCGCACGTACTTGCGGTTGGTGGCCCGGGCGATGGACTTGCCCAGCGAGGTCTTGCCCACCCCGGGCGGGCCCACCAGGCACAACACCGGCCCCTTGAGCTTCTTGACCCGCTTGTGCACCGCCAGGTACTCGAGGATCCGCGCCTTGACCTCGTCGAGGCCATAATGGTCCTCATCCAGCACCTTCTGGGCGTGGACCAGGTCATGCTTGACCCGGGTGCGCTTCTTCCACGGCACCGACACCAGCCAGTCCAGGTAGGAGCGCACCACCGTGGCCTCGGCGGAGTTCGGCGACATCATCTTCAGCTTGCCCAGCTCCTGGGTGGCCTTCTCTCGGGCCTCCTTGGGCATGCCGGATTCCTCGATGGCCTGCTCGTACTTCTCGGCCTCGTTGGGCACGTTCTCGAGCTCGCCCATCTCCTTCTGGATGGCCTTCATCTGCTCGTTGAGATAGTACTCGCGCTGGGACTTCTCCATCTGGTCCTTGACCCGCGAGCGGATGCGCTTCTCCACCTGCAGCAGGTCGATCTCGGACTCGATCAGTGCCATCAGGTGCTCGATGCGGTCGCGGACCTTGTCCATCTCCAGCAGCTGCTGCTTGTCGTCGATCTTCAGCGACAGGTGCGCGCAGATGGTGTCCACCAGGCGGCTGGGGTCCTCGATGCCGGAGAGCGAATTGAGCACCTCGTTAGGCACCTTCTTCGACATCTTGACGTACTGCTCGAACTGGTTGAGCAGCACGCGCACCAGCGCTTCCTGCTCACGCTCGGTGAGCGGAATGCTCTCGCGCAGCAGCGCCTCGGCGCTGGTGTAATCATCGCCGGCCTGCAGCTCGCCGACATCGGCGCGCGACACGCCCTCGATCAGCACCTTGACGGTACCGTCGGGCAGCTTGAGCAGCTGCATGATCTCTGCCACGGTGCCGATGGCGAAGAGGTCGTCGCGGTCGGGATCGTCCTTGCTGGCCTCGCGCTGGGCAACCAGCAGCACTCTCTTGTCGGCACTCATGGCGGCGTCGAGCGCCTGGATCGACTTCTCGCGACCCACGAACAGGGGAATGACCATCTGCGGGTAGACGACCACGTCCCGCAACGGCAAAAGGGGCAGACTCAGGGTCTGATCAGCGTTCTGCTGCATCGCAGACGTACCTCAAAGAAAACGAAGGGATGCCCCGTGGAATGGGGGCGACCGGGTGACTTTGCAAGGCAGGAGCCGAGAGGACAAAAAGCAGGAGCTGCCGCGACTCCAGCCGGCCGGGCCGGCGATGGAGACAGGGCGCTCCCGTGGGATAGATCCCGATCGATCAGCCGTCGGTACCGTCGCTGGCGGCTTCCTGCTGCTGCGAATAGATCAGTAGCGGTTCGCTTTCGCCGCCGATCACCGAGGCGTCGATCACCACCTTGCTGACACCCTCCAGCGAGGGGATCTCGTACATGGTGTCGAGCAGCACCGATTCGAGGATCGAGCGCAGGCCACGAGCGCCGGTCTTGCGCGCCATGGCCTTGCCGGCCACCGCCCGCAGGGCGTCGTCGCGGAACTCGAGCTCGACGCCTTCCATCTCGAACAGCTTGGCGTACTGCTTGATCAACGAGTTCTTGGGCTCGGTGAGGATCTCGATCAGCGCGTCCTCGGTGAGCTCGGTCAGGGTGGCGATCACCGGCAGGCGACCGACGAACTCGGGGATCAGGCCGAACTTGACCAGGTCCTCGGGCTCCACGGTGGCCAGGATATCGCCCACCGGCTTGCTGTCATCCTTGCTCTTGACCTCGGCATTGAAGCCGATGCCGCCCTTCTCGGCGCGGTCGCGGATCACCTTGTCGAGACCGGCGAAGGCGCCGCCGACGATGAACAGGATGTTGCCGGTGTGAACCTGCAGGAACTCCTGCTGCGGATGCTTGCGGCCACCCTGGGGCGGCACCGAGGCGGTGGTGCCCTCGATCAGCTTCAGCAGCGCCTGCTGCACGCCCTCCCCCGAGACGTCACGGGTGATGGAGGGGTTGTCCGACTTGCGCGAGATCTTGTCGATCTCGTCGATGTAGACGATGCCGCGCTCGGCCTTCTCCACATCGTAGTCGCACTTCTGCAACAGCTTCTGGATGATGTTCTCGACATCCTCGCCCACGTAGCCCGCTTCGGTCAGCGTGGTGGCATCGGCGATGGTGAACGGCACATTGAGCAGCCGCGCCATGGTCTCGGCGAGCAGCGTCTTGCCGCTGCCGGTGGGGCCGATCAGCAGGATGTTCGACTTGCCCAGCTCCACGTCGTCTTTCTTCACGTCGGAGCTCAGGCGCTTGTAGTGGTTGTAGACCGCAACGGACAGCACCATCTTGGCGCGGTCCTGGCCGATCACATAATCGTCGAGGGTGTGACGGATCTCGCGAGGCGTCGGCAGACGCTCGTCGTCGCTCTCGGCATCGGCATCGAGCACCTCCTCGCGAATAATGTCATTGCAGAGGTCGACACACTCATCACAGATATAGACGGACGGGCCGGCAATGAGCTTGCGCACCTCGTTCTGGTTCTTGCCGCAGAACGAGCAGTAGAGCAGCTTGCCACCGTCGTCCTTGCCTTTGCCGTCGGCCATTCGCTTACCTCTTTTCATGTTGGTGGCGCCCGCCAGAGCCGGCGCCACCGAGCTCGCAACGGCGGCCTGCGCCGCCGGGAACATTCAGCGTGTAATGCAAATCACGCTATCAGGATGTAGGCCGCTTATCCAGCACGGCGTCGATCAGGCCATACTCCGCGGCCTGGTTGCCGTCCATGAAGTTGTCGCGGTCGGTATCCCGGGCGATCGTCTCGATGTCCTGGCCGGTATGCTGCGCCAGGATGCGGTTGAGCTTGTCGCGGATACCGAGGATCTCACGGGTGTGGATCTCGATGTCCGAGGCCTGGCCCTGGTAGCCGCCCAGCGGCTGGTGGATCATCATCCGCGAGTTGGGCAGGCAGAAACGCTTGCCTGCCGCCCCGCCGGCCAGCAGCAGCGCGCCCATGCTCGCCGCCTGACCGATGCACACGGTGGAGACGTCGGGCTTGACGAACTGCATGGTGTCGTAGATCGACATGCCCGCCGTCACCGAACCACCCGGCGAGTTGATGTACAGGTGGATGTCCTTGTCCGGGTTCTCGGACTCCAGGAACAGCAGCTGCGCCACCACCAGGTTGGCCATGTAGTCTTCCACCGGACCCACCAGGAAGATCACACGCTCCTTGAGCAGGCGGGAATAGATGTCGTAGGCACGCTCGCCGCGCGCGCTCTGCTCGACCACCATGGGCACCAGGCCGCCGGCATTCTGGATATCGAACTCGTTGCTCATCTGCGTGTTGTCCTTGCATCCGATGAATGGAAGCGAAGAGAAACAGCGCCCCGACTTGAGCCGGGGCGCAGGGACATCGATCAGGCCTGGCGCTCTTGCTCGCCGGCCTCCTCGCTGCCCTCTTCCTCGTCGGCCTCTTCCTGCTGCTGGGCCGCGGCCAGCACGTCCTGGTAGGACATCTCGACGTCCTTGACGCTGGCCTGGCCAAGCAGCACGTCCACGGCCTTCTCTTCGAGGATAGCGGACTTGACCTGGGTCTTGAGCTGGTCGTTACCCATGTAGTGCTCGACCACCTGCTCGGGCTCCTGGTACTGCTCGGCGAGCTCCTGCACCTTGGCGCGGATCTCGTCGTCGCTGGCTTCCAGCTCGTTGGCCTTGATCACCTCGGCCAGCAGCAGACCCACCTCGACGCGGCTCCGGGCCTGCTCCTCGAACAGCTCGTTGGGCAGCTGGGAGACGTCGAAGTCCTCGCCCAGGCCGAACTGCTGGGCCGCCTGGCGCTTGAGGCCATCGGTCTCCTGCTGGACCAGCGCCTGGGGCACCGGAATCTCGTTGGCCTTCTGCAGCGCGGTCAGCACCTGCTGCTTGACGCGGTTGTCCACCGCCTGGCTCGCCTCGCGGGTCATGTTCTTCTTGACCTCGGCGCGGAACTTGTCGAGATCACCGTCCTCGACGCCGAACTTCTGGACGAACTCGGCATCGACCTCGGGCAGGGTCTGGCCCTTCACCGCGTGGACCTGTGACCTTGAAGGTGGCTTCCTGGCCGGCCAGGTTCTCGGCCTGGTAGTCCTCGGGGAAGGTGACCTTGATCTCCTTCTCCTCGCCGGCCTGGGCACCGATCAGCTGCTCCTCGAAGCCGGGGATGAAGCTGCCGGAACCGATCACCAGGTCGTGACCCTCTGCGCTGCCGCCCTCGAAGGGCTCGTCACCCAGGAAGCCCTGGAAGTCGATGGTCACCTGGTCGCCATCCTCGGCGGCGCGCTCGACCGCTTCCCAGGCAGCATTCTGCTTGCGCAGGGTATCGATCATCTCGTCGACGTCGGCCTCGGTCACCTCGACCACGGGACGCTCGACCTCGGTGCCTTCGATCGGGGCCAGCTCGACCTCCGGGTAGACCTCCAGGGTCGCCACGAACTCGAGGTCCTTGCCCGCCTCGTTGACGGTAGGCTCGATCTGCGGGAAGCCAGCCGGGTTGAGCTCGTGCTCGGAGATGGCGCGAACATAGCGCTCACGCATCACCTCGCCCACCACCTCGTTGCGCACGTCGCTGCCGTAGCGCTGACGAATCACCGACATCGGCACCTTGCCCCGACGAAAACCGTCCATACGAACGTTCTTGGCGGCATCCTTGAGACGGGCATTGACGGCCTCATCGATCTCGGCGGCCGGTACTTGAACCGTGATGCGGCGTTCGATCTGGGAGGTCGTATCGACGGAAACTTGCATGAAATGTCCTCTACCGACTGGGGGCATCGTGTTGCGTGAATGGAAATTCAAAGGGGGGATTTTATGAATCCCGCCCGGCACTGGCAAGCGCCATGGCGAGACAAATGGGGGCGAAGCGAGAGATTACAAGGCTTGGCGACGCATCTATGCCAGAAATCGCCGACGCCAGGGCGACCGCATGCGCACACCTTGCGCCACGCACTGGAATGCCTGGAGGATATCGGTTGACGACGAACTATTGACGAAGAGCCAGCCACACCAATCAGACGACCTCGCGGAGAGCATCTGACGAAGGCAATCTATGGAGCACGTTCGGAGGTTCTTGCTGAGGAGTCAAGGCGTGGGGTGGATGATGGGGATCGAACCCACGACCACCGGAGCCACAATCCGGGGCTCTACCACTGAGCTACATCCACCATTGCCTTGGTCTTGCCTAATGATGTCGAGGTGGGGTGGATGATGGGGATCGAACCCACGACCACCGGAGCCACAATCCGGGGCTCTACCACTGAGCTACATCCACCACATCGACAATTGCTCGAACCGACTTCCTGCTACCGCACCCGGATGGCGCGCCCAGCAGGACTCGAACCTGCAGCCTACGGCTTAGAAGGCCGTTGCTCTATCCGATTGAGCTATGGGCGCATTCTACGTTCCAGGTCGCCTCGCCGCAACCCTGAGTGCCAAGAAACCGCAAGACATTCAAGAAGTTGTGGTCGGAGTGGAGGGATTCGAACCCCCGACATCCTGCTCCCAAAGCAGGCGCGCTACCAGGCTGCGCTACACTCCGCCGGCGATCAAGCGGGCTGGACGCCGCCGCAGAGGCCTCGTCGAGCGCTGCGTATTCTACGTGACTTTCCCGCCCGGTCAAGTAAATACGTACCACCTTCCGCTATCGCCCGCTTTGTTTCGAGGGCCCGGCATGCGAAAATCATGCCTCTGATTTTTCAGCCACCCATTCCAGCCACCCAGAGGATCCTCGATGACCGCGCAACTGATCGATGGCAAAGCCATAGCCGCCCGTGTTCGCCAGCAGGTCGCCCGCCAGGTGCAGGCGCGCCGCGAGGCCGGGGGCCGAGCACCGGGTCTTGCCGTCGTGCTGGTCGGTGAGGATCCCGCCTCCGCGGTCTATGTGCGCAACAAGCACAACGCCTGTGTCGAGGCCGGCATCGAATCGTTTCGTCACCAGCTGCCCGCCGACACCACCCAGGGTGAGCTCGAGGCGCTGATCGACCGCCTCAACGCCGACCCGGCCGTGGATGGCATTCTGGTCCAGCTGCCGCTGCCCGAGCAGCTCGATGCCCGCCCTATCCTCGAGCGCATCCGTCCGGACAAGGACGTGGATGGCTTCCACCCTTACAACCTGGGTCGCCTGGCCCAGCGCCTGCCGCTGCTGCGCCCCTGCACGCCCAAAGGGGTGATTACGCTGCTCGAGGAGACCGGCCTGCCGATCCGCGGCCTGGACGCCACCGTGGTCGGCGCCTCCAACATCGTCGGCCGCCCCATGGCCCTGGAGCTGATGATCGCCGGCTGCACCACCACCGTCTGTCACCGCTTCACCCGCAACCTCGAGGAGCACGTGCGGCGTGCCGACGTGCTGATCGTGGCGGTGGGCAAGCCCGGCCTGGTCAAGGGTGAGTGGGTCAAGGAGGGTGCCATCGTCATCGACGTGGGCATCAACCGCCAGGAGGACGGCCGCCTGGTCGGCGACGTCGACTTCGAGGCCGCCGCGGAGCGTGCCGCCTGGATCACCCCCGTCCCCGGCGGCGTCGGCCCCATGACCGTGGCCAGCCTGCTGGAGAACACCCTGCAGGCCGCCGACCTCCACGACGCCAGCTAGTTTCCCCTAAGGGTCAGACCCCAAAGCTCCCTTAGGGGTCTGACCCCACAGCAGAATGAGGATTTTATGAGCGACAAGATGAACGTCGAGAGCTTCAACCTCGACCACACCAAGGTGAAGGCTCCCTACGTGCGCCTGGCCGACGTCAAGACCGGCGAGCATGGCGACACCATCCACAAGTACGACATGCGCATCTGCCAGCCCAACCAGGAGCATATGGAGATGCCCGGCCTGCACTCCCTGGAGCACCTGATGGCAGAAATGTCGCGCAACCACACAGACAAGGTGGTCGACATCAGCCCCATGGGCTGCCAGACCGGCTTCTACTGGGCGATGCTTAACCACGACGACTACGACGCCGTGCTCGACCTGGTAGAGAAGACCCTCAAGGACGTGCTCGAGGCCAGCGAAGTCCCGGCCTGCAACGAGATGCAGTGCGGCTGGGCCGCCAGCCACAGCCTGGAAGGCGCCAAACAGATCGCGCGTGGCTTCCTGGCCAAGCGCGACGAGTGGTCCCAGGTGTTCGCCTGATGAAGCGCATCGGCATCATCGGCGCCATGAGCCAGGAGGTGGCACGGCTCGCCTCCCTGCTCGAGGAGCGCGAGACCCACACCCATGTTGGCAACACCTTCCATAGCGGCCTGCTGCATGGCGTCGAGGTGGTGATCCTGCAATCGGGCATCGGCAAGGTGAATGCCGCCGTCGGTACCACCCTGCTGCTCGACATGTACAAGCCCGAGGCGATCATCAACACCGGCTCCGCCGGTGGCTTCGGCGCGGGGCTGGAGATCGGCGATATCGTCGTCTCCAGCGAGGTGCGACACCATGACGTCGACGCCGTGGTGTTCGGCTACGAGCACGGCCAGGTCCCCGACATGCCCGCGGCCTACCTGCCCGACGAGCGCCTGGTCCACCTGGCCCGGGAGTGTGTCGAGGCGCTGGGCGAGGTCAATGTGGTCGAGGGGCTGATCGCCACCGGCGATGTGTTCATGGCCTGCCCCAACCTGGTGGCTCAGACCCGCCAGCGCTTCCCCACCATGCTCGCCGCCGAGATGGAGGCTGCAGCAATCGCCCAGACCTGCCACCTCTACGACTGCCCCTTCGTGGTGATCCGCGCCCTCTCCGATATCGCCGGCGGCGGCGACAACCACCTCTCCTTCGAGCAGTTCCTGGAGAAGGCCGCCCTGCACTCCTCGAAGATGATCGAGGCGATGGTGGCACGCCTCGGCCGACCGTACAGTCGCGAGGCTGCGGTGGCGGGCGCCTGAGGCGATGGCAGCGCACGACCTGGTGGCGAGGCGCCCTGCTGCTGGCCAGTCTGGGCCTCGCCGGCTGTGCCAGCACCCATCTGGGCAGCGACGGCCGCGAGGTCGAAGGCGCCGACCACCCTGGACGCGACGAGACGCCGGCCACCATCCGGCAGCTGGCAGACCAGCGCTACACCCCGGACGACTGGCCGGAGCCGCTCAGCGCACGGGTGCGCCTGCCCCAGGGCGATGGCGACGGGCTGCGCCCGGCCGCCCTGCTGGTTCACGGCGGCGGCTGGCGCAATCGCACGCCGGACGACATGGAAGAGATCGCCGAGGCGCTGAGCCGGCGCGGCTTCGTCACGGTGAATATCGAACACCGCTTCGCCCCCGACTACCGCTTCCCCGCCCAGCTGCACGATCTCCAGCAGGCCATGGCGTGGCTGCATGCCAACGCCGAGGCGTGGCGCGTGGATACCGATCGCATCGCCGGCGTCGGCTTCTCCTCGGGGGCGCACCTGGTGAGCCTGCTCGCCCTGGCCGGCAGCCACGGCCCGTTGGCCGCGCCCCACGGAGGTGAACATGCCCGCCTGGCGGCCGTGGTGGCGGGCGGCACGCCCACCGACCTGTTCAAGTTCGCTGACGGCAAGCTGGTAGTGCAGTTTCTGGGGGGCACCCGCGCCGAGGTGCCCGAGCAGTATCGGCTTGCCTCCCCGGCCAGACAGATCCAGAGCACGCCGCCGCCCTTCTTCCTGTTCCACGGCACCTGGGACCGCCTGGTCCCGGTGGATCATGCCACCGACTTCTACCAGGCGCTGAGGGCCCAGGGCGGTGAGGCCGAGCTCTTCCTCCAGCACGGTCGCGGCCACTTCCTCAGCTTCCTAACCCGTGGCACGTGCCATCGAGGCCGGCCTCGACTTCCTGGAGCGACAGGTTAGCGCTCCTCACTACCCGTCGAAGATCGACGAGGAGCGTTAACCGATCCGCCACTCCGTTGCCAGGCTTCGCCAGTGCTCACGAAGCAATGCCTTGTGCGACTCGGCCATGGGCAGCGATTCCAACATATCGGGCCAGGTATCTCTGGCACGACGCAGCGTATCCTGCAGTTCCGACTCCACGGCCGGCCAGCTGACGCCTACCCTGCCCGCCCAGTGCTGAAAATCGGTGAGCCGCAGCTGCTCCCAGCCTTTCTTGCCGTTAAGGTTCAGCGCCGCCTCCCGTTCCCCGGGGAGATACGCACGGGTCGTGACAATATCGTAGGCGGGCGACAGCCGCGGTCGATGGCGATCGGGATAGACGAGGCTCCAATTCTTCAAGTGCGCATCGCCATTGGCCAGCAGCAGGTTGACCAACAGGCGCCGCGCCATCTGCGCCGCGCACGCCATGCCATCGGCGGAGAACTCGCGTACCAGCCGCCCGATCTGCTCATAGCTAGGGCCGGCGTACTTCTCGTGGGGGTAGCGAAACAGCACCTGGGCGAAGTCTTCCGCATGCACCCGCTCGCTCCCAGCCCGATCGAATCGCTTGGTCGCATAGGCCATCGGCTCATCGGGCAGGTTCAGGCGCGGCAGCCCATCCAGCTCCTCGAGGGAATCAGCCGAATCTCCGGAATCGTCACCCCGGCCGCCTCCGCCAGGCGCATGGCGGAGTATTCGTTCTCCACGAGCCACGGATGAACAGGGGATGGCGGCTTGACGATCCAGTCCCCGGGCAGCGCCTGCCCGGCGCCCAGGAAACGCCCGTCCTGCTCACGCATGGAAAACTTCATCTGCACCCCCCGCCAGGGAGAAGCCCCGCCCCACGGCGACCTGGCGAGGCTCCGGGCTGACGCTCCGGCGATGGGCAAGAACCCAGGCGGGCATCTCATCGGGCGTCACGGCGGCGACCTCCAGGGCCCCCGGGAGGTCATGGCCAAGAGCCGCCAGCAGAGGGAACTCGTTGTCCGGATGCACCTTGAGTTCGGCGGCAAGCCATTCGCGCAGCGCGCCCTCCGGCAACAGGTTGGAAAGCCAGGGGTGCAGCCGCTGGCGACGTATCCAAGGCGACTGCAGCAGTCGTTGGCTATGCGGTGCCGAAGGCATCAGCGACAGCGACAAGGTGGCGCGGCTCTCGTCGAGTCGCCAGTCGTCGTCGAACACCAGCACATTGCGACCACCACGATATCCAGCCAGCCAACCCAGGCGGCGGCCGTGCAGCCACAGCGACAGCATCTCGACACTTTCGTTGACCATGCTCAGTCCTCCTCGTCGAGCAGGCCCTGCCAGGGATCCTCATCGAGGGGGACCGTCTCCTCCTGCCCCTCCTCGAGAAGCGCCTTGACCCGATACCACTGCTCGACGGGGATCAGCATCAGGCGGGTATTGAGACCATCCGCAGCCAGTTGCAGGGTATCCAGCCGCGGATTGCCCCCCCGCTCCAGGCGCTGGTACTGCTG
The DNA here is from genome assembly GCA_018401555.1 of Halomonas sp. GTDB lineage: Bacteria > Pseudomonadota > Gammaproteobacteria > Pseudomonadales > Halomonadaceae > Halomonas. Next base: position 149,863 of record JAGYKP010000100.1, on the reverse strand, counting down.
GCGAGTCATGCCGATACGGTCCGCGATCTGGGACTGGGTAAAGCCGAGGTCATGACGGCGACGCTTCAGCTCCTCGTGAATGCTCATAAAAACGCACCATATCTGTTGCTTTTGAAGACAGAATAGCAACACATGTGATGCATAGCCACGCCTATCCACGCTATCGTCGTGAGACTAGCAAATTGTCGATTGCCGGAGATCTGATTTATCTTGTGAGCAAATTTAGCGGAGGTATCGAAGCCGAGCCGTATTCGCCAGCTAGCTTCCACTCCAACGTCTCGCCGGCCATCAGCGGCACGATGCGAGCACCGCCGGCATAGGGCAGCGACTCGGGCAGTTGCCAGGGCTCGCGCACCAGCGTGACGGTATCGCTGTTGCGCGGCAGGCCGTAGAAGTCCGGGCCATGGTGGCTGGCGAAGCCCTCGAGACGCTCGATGGCGCCAGCCTGCTCGAAGGCCGTGGCGTAGTATTCGATCGCCGCCGGCGCAGTGTAGGCCCCGGCACAGCCACAGGCGCTCTCCTTGTCGCCCTGGGCGTGGGGCGCGCTGTCGGTGCCCAGGAAGAACTTCGGGCTGCCCGAGGTGGCCGCCGCCAGCAGCGCCTGGCGATGCCGCTCGCGCTTGAGGATCGGCAGGCAGTAGTAGTGCGGCCGGATACCGCCGACCAGCATATGGTTGCGGTTGAACAGCAGGTGGTGGGCGGTGATGGTGGCGCCCACGTTGGCCGGCGCCGCGGCGACGAACTCGGCCGCCTCGGCGGTGGTGATATGTTCGAACACCACCTTGAGGTTCGGGTGGCGCTCCAGCAGCGGCTTGAGCACCTTCTCGATGAACACCGCCTCGCGATCGAAGATATCGATGTCGGCATCGGTCACCTCGCCGTGCATCAGCAGCGGGATACCCAGGCGCTCCATGGCGGCGATGGCATCGTCACACAGGGTGATGTCGGTGACCCCGGAGTCGGAGTTGGTGGTGGCCCCGGCAGGATAGAGCTTCACCGCCTGCACCAGGCCACTGGCGTGGGCGCGCTCGATCTCCTCGGCGGGGTATTGTCGGTGAGGTAGAGCGTCATCAGCGGCTGAAAGCGGCTGCCCTCGGGCAACGCCGCCAGGATCCGCTCGCGATAGGCCAGCGCCTGCTCGGTGGTGGTCACCGGCGGCTTCAGGTTGGGCATGATGATGGCGCGGCGCATCTGGCGGGCGGAGGCCTCGACCACGGCGGCCAGCGCCTGGTCGTCGCGCAGATGGAGATGCCAGTCGTCGGGGCGAGTCAGGGTCAGGGTAGTCACGGCGGATCCTGTGTTGGCGGGTTCAAATCGGCGTGGCGCCAGTATACCCAATGCCGCCTGGCGAGGCAGAGCCCGACACCCACTACTCTGCTAACCTATGGGCTTCGACTTTTACCGGGACTTCCATGGCCGACTCCCTCGAGCGCAGTCCGCTGCGTGCCGACCTGCTGCTGCTCACCGTCACCCTGCTCGCCGCCGCCGGCTGGATCTTCTCAAGGAGGCGCTGGACGGCATGCCGCCGCTGCTGTTCATCGGCACGCGCTTCCTGTTGGCCGGACTGCTGCTGGCGCTGTTCGGCCTGCCTGCCCTGCGCCGGCTCTCCCCCCGCGACCTCGCCGCCGGCGCCGGTGTGGGCCTGCTGTTCAGCGGCGCCCTGGGCTTCTGGATCATGGGGCTCTACCACTCGAACCACCTCGGCGAGAGCGCCTTCATCAACAGCCTGGGCATCCTGCTGGTGCCGATCGTGGCGAAGCTGCTGTTCGGCGACCGCCCGCCACGCACCACCTGGATCGCGCTGCCCATCGCCCTGGCCGGCTTCGCCCTGCTCTCGCTCAACGCCGGCCTGCGCCTGGAGCCCAGCCAGTGGCTGATCGCCACCTCCGCGGTGCTGTTCTCGCTACTGATCAACGTCAACACACGGGTGGTGCGCCACCTCCCCGCCCTGCCGCTCACCGCCATCCAGCTCACCGTGGTGGGAATCCTGCTGGGCCTGGTCTCGGCGCTGATCGAACCCTGGCCCGCACGTATCGGTGGCATCACCCTCGGCTGGCTGGCGGCCAGCGTGCTGCTCGCCAGCACCCTGCGCTTCTTCCTGCAGGTCTACGCCCAGGGCCTGACCACCCCGAGCCACGCCGCCGTCATCCTGATGCTCGAGGCGGTATGGACGGCGCTGCTGGCCGCCGCCTGGTACGGCGAGACGATGAGCCTGTTGCAGCTCGCCGGCTGCTCGCTGATCTTCGCCGCCCTGCTGATCAATCGCTGGTACTGGGTACGGAAGCTGGTGCTGCGTTCTGCCAGGTAGCAAGCCCACCAGCGCGGGGCGCTGGGGACAAGCCGCAGAAGAGGTCGCCCGGCACTCGCAGGAACTCGCCAGGGAGCAAGAAAATCCCGTATCATGCCGCCAGATTTGACGAGGGCCAGCTTCACGAGGGAGAGACGATGCCCAAGGTTCGCCACTATGCCGATCTGGCCGCCACCCTGGCCGGCCTGATGTGGCTGATCGTCTACTGGTCGATCAGCCTGTCGGCCCAGCTGGGCAACCTGGAGCCGACCCTGGCCGCCCTGCTGCTGCTCGGCACCACCGTGCTGGTCACCTTCGTGCACCGCCCGACGCGAGTGCTGCTGCGGCGCTATCACGTCAGAAAGCGGCGCACCGAGATGTGGATGCACATCCTGGCGCTGCCGCTGTTCATCGCCTTCCTGTTCGGGATCACCTTCGAACTGATCTTCACGCCCTTGAGCGGCATTCAGAAACTGCTGCTCTTCAACGTGGTGGCCACCGCCGGCTGGCTGGTATTCATCGTCACCCTGCTGGTCAAGCTGGGTACCCATCAGGTCAAGCAGCGCCGCAAGGCATAGCACACCCCGCGGCACCCATGTCTCGGAGGCGTTTCAGAAGCGCGTGGCGCTGAACGGCGCCATATCCACCTCGGGGGTCTCGCCCGCCATCATCTGGCTCAGCAGCAGTCCGGTCACCGGACCCAGGGTGAAGCCCTGGTGGCCATGGCCGAAGGCCAACCACATCCCCTCCTGCCCGGGCGCCGGACCGATGATCGGCTTCATGTCCGGCAGGCAGGGACGCGCGCCCTTCCAGGGCTCTGGATCCCGACGCTCACCCAGCGGATAGATCTTCCCTGGCGGCCTGCTCAGCCGCCTTGAGCTGCTTGAACCTGGGCGGCGCATCCAGGTCGGCCAGCTCCGCCCCGGTGGTCAGGCGAATGCCGGCACGCATCGGCTCGAGCAGGAAGCCGGTCTCGGCATCCATGATCCAGTGGTTGGGGTGTACTCGTCGGCGCTGGCGTAGTGCATATGGTAGCCGCGCTTGACGAACAGCGGCACCGAGATGCCCAGGCGCGAGAGCAGCTTGCCGCTCCAGGGGCCCATGGCGACCACCAGCTGCTCGGCCTCCAGTGTCTCGCCACCGGTGGTTGTCACCTTCCAGCCCTTGCCGCCCTTCTCGACACCCTTGACCTCGGCCTGCATGAAGCGGCCGCCCTGCTGCTGGAAGTGCTCGGCATAGGCCTGCACCAGGGCACCGGGATCCGCCACCGTCCACGGCTGGATCCAGTGGATGGCGCCCACCAGCCCCTTCTTCAGGTGCGGCTCCTTGGCATACAGGCCGGCCGCGTCGAGCACCTCGAATTCCACACCGAAGCGGTCACGGTTCTCGCGCGCCTCGGCGATACGCTCATCGAAGGGCTTCTGGGTGTGATAGAGCTCCAGCCAGCCGTCACGACGCACCAGGTGATCGGCACCGGCGGCCTCGACCATGGGGGCATGGGTCTCCAGGCAGCGCATGATCAGCGAGGCGTACTCCGGCACGATCTTGGCGTAGCGGGACTTGCCGGAGTTGATCCAGTACTGCAGCAGCGGGCTTACCGCGCCGAACATGCCCGTGGGGCGGTAGCGAATATCCACCTCGCGGTTGGGCAGCACACGCATCAGGGTGCCGAGGTCACGAGGAAAGCGATAGGGACGCACCGCCTCGCGCTGGATGATGCCGGCATTGCCGAACGACGTCTCGCGGCCGGGCTCGCGGCGATCCACCAGCGTCACCGAATGGCCCTGGCGCACCAGATGCCAGGCCACCGATACGCCGACCATGCCGGCACCCAGAACCACGATTTCACGAGACATCACCAACACCTCCTGGAAAAGGACACAGGCCTCACCATGCGGCGAGGCCTGACTCAACGATAGACGCACAAGCGCCACCCGGTCGACCGACGACACGGTGGCTGAACACTCAACGCATCATAACGTTGCACCAGCAGACCAGGATGCCAAAGAACCCTCTTAAGGAATGATTTATTCTTGTTTATCGACCTTTTCTAGATGAATAATCCAGGAATACGAAAAACCTCAGGCTATCGAGTCCAGCACCGTGGCCACCGCATCGAACAGCCGTTCCAGCTCCGCCTCGGTGCTGGCGAAGAGGGAGGCCGAACTGCAGGGTGTCCCCGCCGTAGCGGACATAGAAACCCGCCTCCCACAGCGCCAGGTGAGCATCGCGGGGGCGAATCGTCGGGTCGCCGTCGCATGGCGCGAGCTGGATCGCCCCGGCCAGGCCGTGGTTGCGGATATCCACCACATGGGAGCGCCCCTTCAGCGCATGCAGCTTCGCCTCGAACGCCGGGGCGATGGCACGTACCTGGGCGGGGAAGTCCTCGCGCTCGAACAACTCGAGTGCCGCCAGACTGGCGGCGCAGGCCACCGGGTGGGCACTGTAGGTATAGCCGTGGGGAAACTCGATGGCGTGCTCGGGGCCGCCGGCGTGCATGAAGGTGTCGTAGATCTCGGTTGAGGCGATCACCGCCCCCATGGGCACCGCGCCATTGGTGAGCTGCTTGGCGATGGTCATCATGTCGGGCACCACACCGAAGGCCTCGGCACCGGTGCGCGCCCCGCTGCGACCGAAGGCGGTGATCACCTCGTCGAAGATCAGCAGGATATCGTGGGCCGTGCAGATCTCGCGCAGCCGCTCGAGATACCCCTTGGGCGGCACGATCACCCCGGCGGAGCCGGACATCGGCTCGACGATCACCGCGGCGATGTTGGAGGCGTCATGCAGGGCGATATGCTCGAGCAGCGCATCGGCAAGCTCGGCACCGCTCTCGGCCTGGCCACGGGTGAAGGCGAGCTGCGGCTGCAGGGTATGCGGCAGATGGCTCACCTCCATCAGCTGGCCGTAGTGCTTGCGGTTGCCACCGATGCCACCCAGGCTGGTGCCGCCCACGTTGACCCCATGATAGCCCTTGGCGCGACCGATCAGGCGGGTCTTCTCGGGGCGCCCCTTGGCGCGCCAGTAGGCCTTGGCCATCTTCACGGCGGTGTCCGCCGACTCGGAGCCGGAATCGGTGAAGAACACATGATCCAGCCCCGGCGGCGTGATCTCGGCGATCTTCTCGGCCAGCTGGAACGCCAGCGGATGCGCCACCTGGAAGCCCGGGGCATAGTCGAGGGTGCCGGGCTGGCGGGCCACGGCCTGCTGGATCTCCTCGCGATTGTAGCCCGGCGCCGCGGGTCAGAGACCGAGAGGAGTCGAACAGCCGGCGGCCGCTATCGTCGATGAAGTAGCGCCCTTCGGCGCCGGTGATCATGCCGTGGATGGGCATGAAAGTCCCGGTTGGCGCTGAACGGCATCCAGAAGTGGCGGTTGATCGCGGCGTGCTCGGCGCGGGTTGAGTGGTCATGGGCCGCAGACTGGCGGGCGGAATGGGTTTCCAGCATAGCGAAGGCTCCTCGGGGAAACGTCTTGTTGTCCCCCTAGCATGGCTCATCCTGAGTGTTAAATAAAACATAACAGCAGAAAGCGCTCGCCGGGCCACCCTCACCGCCGGCCGAGGCCCCGGCCTGCTCCTGAACCTGCAGCTTGGTGCGGATGAAGTCGGCGTGGCTGACATGCAGCAGATCGGCCAGCTGGCGGATGCGGTGCTCCTCCAGATGATGCTGCTCACCGTCGGCCAGCGCCAGGGCCCACATCATGCGCACCAGCTCGCAGCGCCTGTCGTAGTCGTAGTGCTGCTTGATCAGGGAGACGAACTGGTAGTGATCCACGGCGCCATCGACCTCCTCCTGAGCCAGGGTCATCAGCTCGTCGAGGGCCTCATCACTGACCCGCAGATGGTCGCGCAGCTGAGCGCGCAGGGTGTCGAGCTCCTCCGGCGTCACCTCGTAGTCGGCGCGCATCACCTCGCAGAGCAGAGCCGCCGCGGCAAGCTCAAGGCTCGGCGCTTCGCGACCGGCACCACCCTCCCCCTCGGCGAGCATCTCCTGGAAGAATCGCTGGATATTGGCTAACACGGGTGTCTCCTTTCTCTTCGCTAAGGCTGGGACCTGCCAGCCGCCCTGGGGTTCGCCAGCCCCGATGGGGTCAGACCCCTCAATCCACTTAGGGGTCTGACCCCAAGGGGGACTTAGCCCCGGCAACGCCAGCGCGCCAGCAGGGAGAGCAGCGCCAGGCCCAGAAGCACTGCCGCTGTCCAGCCCACCACGTCGACGACCTGGGCAAATGATGCCGGGGCTTCCACCGGGCGGTGCTGAAGACCGAACACCACGATACGCCCGAGGGCATAGAGCATCAGTGCCAGGCTGGCCAGGGGTAACAGGGAGTGACGCGCCGCCAGCCAGCGGGTGAGACCCCAAGGCTCGCTGGGCGTCTTGGCCGGCTGCCGGGCGGTCGTCTTGCGCGGGGTCGCCGCCTTGCTGGCGGCCGGCTTCCTCGCCGCAGGCTTGCGGGCCCGCGGCTTGACCTTCGACTTGCCCGTCGCGGGGCCGCCGCCAAGCCAACGCAGGGCAGCACGGCCCAGGCGCCATAGCGCCCAGCCCAGGGTGAAGCTTACCGAGAGGGCGAGGCCGCCCATCACCAGCACATACGCCATTGGCGATCCTTGTCGAACATCAAAAGGAGTATTGTGCCATAGCGTCGGCGAGCCTACTCCCGATGGTGCTTGTGAGCGCGACTCATCAGGTAGAGGGCCCCGGCCAGGGCCAGCACCGAGAGCGCCAGGTAGATGGCATCCAGCGGCGTCTCGAAGGTGATATCCACCACGGCGCGGAAGAACTCGATGATCACCGCCAGGATCACCACCCGGGCGATCTTGTCCTTGAGCTCGTCGAACGACGAGACATTGAAGGGATTAGACGCCGGGTGCGACTCCGCTGGCTCGATCGGCGACACGAACAACCGATACACCCCCAGGCCGAAGATCAGCAGCACGATGGCCACCAGGTAGATGTCCACGGCCATCACCACGCTCGGCACCACCGTCTCGTGGATATCGGGCTGCCCGCCGACCAGGTAGTAGGTCGCGGCGGTCACCGTGAGCTTGAGGATATCCATGGTGCCGATGATGAACAGCACCAGCGCCCCCAGCAGGCTCGGCACCACCGCCAACATCACCAGCAGCCGGCTGTTCCACAGGAAGCGTTCGAAGGTGCGCTCGTAGCGGCCGCTCTTCGCCTGCGGTGGCGTTCTCGTCCCGGGGCTTCGAGGATGTATCAGGAGGTGTGGTCATGGCGGCTCCTTGCGATAGGCGATCGAGGCCCAAGATAGCACCTCCTACCTCCTCTGGTAGATAGCCAGGCCAGGGCATCCCGGTAGAATTAGCGAAAATCATTCTCGCCCAAGGAGGGCGACATGACCGCCACCCTGCTGCTCCTGCACCTGCTCGGCGCCACCATCTGGACCGGTGGCCACCTGGTGCTCGCCTTCACCATCCTGCCCCGGGTACTCAAGGGCCGCGACGTCGCCGCGCTGCACTGGTTCGAGCAGGGCTACGAGAGGCTCGGCATGCCGGCGCTGCTGGTGCAGATCGTCACCGGCGTTTGGCTGGCCTGGCAGAAGGTGCCGTCGCTGGCGCTGTGGTTCGACCTGGACGCCGGCCCCATCGCCCACCTTATCCGCATCAAGCTGCTGCTTCTGCTGCTCACCGCCCTGGTCGCCGCCCATGCCCGCTTCCGGGTCATTCCCAGGCTCTCCCCCGCCACTCTGCCGCTGATGGGCTGGCATATCGCCGCGGTCACGCTGTTCTCGGTGGCCTTCGTGGCCACCGGGCTATCGTTCCGGGTCAGCTGGGGAATGTGAACTCAGTAGTGATAGCGGCACTGAACAATGACGATGGCGTGATCAGTCACACGATAGACCAGGCGATGCTCCCGATCGATGCGGCGCGACCAATACCCTGACCATTGGTGGCGCAGCGGCTCAGGATCTCCCAGCCCGTCAAAAGGCTGCCGCTGGATGTCCTTGATCAACGTATTGATACGCTTGAGCGTTTTCTTGTCGCGCGACTGCCAGTAGAGATAGTCCTCCCAGGCGCTACTGGCCCAGGACAGCATCATGGCTCCAGGAGCTGGTGGTTTTCGGCCTCACCACGCTCGACCTCGGCGATGGCCTCGTTGAGTCGCTGGGCATTGCGCGGACTTGCCATCAGGTAGGCCGTTTCCTCGTAGGACTTGAAGTCCTCGACCGACATGACGATAGCCGGCTTCCCATTTTGTCGGGTAATCAGCACGGGGACATGGTCGTCATTGACCCGATCCAGCACCTTGGCTAGCTGATTACGGAAATGGCTATAGGTGATCGTGTCCATAACTACTGGCTCCTCAAAATGCACGAGATACATTGTACTTGTTTTTGTACAACAAGGGGTAGGCAAAGTTCCCTATTCACGGCACCACCACGATGGGCACCGGGATGCGGGCCAGCAGGTCGGCGTCCTGTTCCAGCAAAGTGATCAGCCGCTGACGCGTGATGGCCAGGGCGCCGCGGCGGGCGCGGGCCAGGAAGCGCTCGAGTGCCGACGCATCCATGGAAGCCAGCTCCTCGCGCCCCAGGAACAGCGGATGGCGGCGCACCGCCTCCTCTGGCGTCTCGCCCCAGGGCAGTATCGGGGCCTCGCCACCAAAGTAACGCAGCGGCCCCGGTTCCGGCGGGTGGCGCTCGTCCCAGATGATCACCGTGCAGGGCGCCTCCAGGATCAGCCGCCGGCTGGTGGAGCCCAGCCGGCTGCCCCAGCGCGCCGAGAGGCCCGCCTTGCCCAGCACCAGCACATCGCCTGGCGACGCCTCGGCCAGGGCCTCGCTTGCCACCTGGCCCCGGCTGACCTGCAGGCGATGGCGCAGCTCCTGCCTGCCGCGGCCTGCTGCAACGCGCGCTCCACCCGATGCACCTGGCGGGTCAGGTTCGACTCCATGAGCTCCAGGCTGAGCGGTCGCACCACCCCGCTGCTGGCGCCCACCTCCCGGGAAAACGGGAAGGCGGCACAGTGCAGCAGGTCCAGGTCCTCGACAAACAGCGCCACCAGCTCGGCACGCGCCTGCTCCGCCAGTGCCACCGCGGCCTGGAGTGCGGCCAGCCCCTGACGGGAGTCATCCAGCAGCGCCAGCACGCGTAGCGCCTCGGCGTCGACCGCCTGCACCGACGGATCTTGATTCAAGGGGCCCTGCTCCAACGGGCCCTGCGCCTCAGTCGCCATCGCCGCCCTCCTCGCCGCCATCGACGGCATCCCCTTGTCGTCGCCGGAAGCGGCCTTGACCACGGCCTGGAAGGCCGCCAGGCGTGCCTGAACGCGACCGTTGAGGCTCTCCGCCGGGAAGTTGCCCTCTTCGTCGGCCTCACCCAGGGTCTCGCCGGTGAGCAGGCCGAGCGCCTCATCCACGTGGCGCACCGCGTAGATGCGGAACTCGTCCGCCGCCATCGCCTCGCGCACCTCGTGCTTGAGCATCAGGTGCTCGACGTTGGTGGCCGGCAGGATCACCGCTTGGCCACTCAGCTCGCCCCTCGCACGGCAGACATCGAAGAAGCCCTCGATCTTCTCGTTGACGCCGCCCACCGCCTGCACCTCGCCGTGCTGGTTGATGGAGCCGGTGACCGCGAACGACTGGTCGAGCCCCACCTGGGTGATCGCCGAGACCAGCGCGCACACCTCAGCCACCGAGGCGCTGTCCCCCTCGATGCCGCCGTAGGACTGCTCGAAGGCGAGGCTCGCCGACAGCGACAGCGGCGCCTCCCGGGCATAGCGGCCGGCCAGGTAGCGCGACAGGATCATTACCGCCTTGGAGTGAATGCGCCCGCCCAGGCGTGCCTCGCGCTCGATATCTACCACCTGGCCGCTGCCGGGGCGTGCCGTGGCGGTGATGCGGGTGGGCTGGCCGAAGGCGAAGTCCCCCAGCGCCAATACCGAGAGACCGTTGACCTGCCCCACCACGCGCCCCTCGGTGGCGATCATATGGGTGCCGCGGGTGATCTGCTCATGGCTGCGCTCGCGGATGCGCCCGGCCCGCCACAGCTGCTGGGCCACCGCCTTCTCCACGTGCTCACGCTGGATCACGCTGGAACCCGCCACGGTGGCCCAGTGATCGGCCTCCATCAGCAGGTCATGCAGGTCGCGGTGGCGCGCGGTCAGGCGCTGCTGGTCGTCGGCCAGGCGGCTAGCGCGCTCGATGGTCGCCGCGACGCCGCTGCGATCCAGCGGCGCCAGGGCCGCCTCCCGCGCCAGGGTGGCGATCATCCGCGCATAGAGCGCCAGGCTCTCCTCGTTGCGCTCGAGCTCGTCCTCCAGGTCGACCTGCACCTTGAACAGCTCCAGGAATTCCGGGTCGTGTTCGCAGAGCAGGTAGTAGAGCAACCGCTCGCCGAGCAACACGATCTTGACGTCCAGCGGGATCGGCTGGGGTTCCAGGCTCACGGTACTGATCAGCCCGTAGGCCTGCTCCAGCGATTCGGTGCGAATCTCGCCGGCATGCAGCACCCGCTTGAGGGTCTCCCAGGCGCCGGGCTGGGTCAGCAGGCCGCGGATATCCAGCACCAGATAGCCGCCGTTGGCGCGATGCAGGGCCCCGGCGCGGATCAGCGAGAAGTCGGTGAGCAGGGTGCCGTTGTGCACATGGTGCTCGATGCGCCCCACCAGGTGCTGGTGGCCCGGCAGGTCCTGATAGATCACCGGGGCGCCCTGGGTATCGGCGTTGTCGACCAGCAGGTTGATATAGAAACGGCTGAAGATCGCCTCCGGCGGTATCTCCGGGTCGTCGGCGGTAAAGGCCTCGGCGTGCTGCAGGATCGCCTCGCGAATCGCCGTCAGATGGGCGATGACGCCCTCTTCGGCCTGGTAGCGCTCCTCCAGCTCCGCCAGCGGCGCACCGATGGCGTTCTGCAGCACCTCCTCGTTGAGCTGCTGGACCTGCTCGCGCAGCTCCTTGGCCAACCGAGGCATACGGCGGATCGTCTGGGTCAGCTTGCGCTGCAGGATCTCCACCGTGTGCTCGATGCGCTCGCGCTCCTCCTGGGGCAGCTTCTCGTACTCCTGGGGCGACATCATCTTGTCGTTGTCGCCGTCGGCGGGGGCGAAGCTGAAACCGTTGGGCGTAGAGAGCAGCAGCACGCCCTGCTCGCGGGCCTCGCGACGCACCGCCTCGATGGCATCGCGCTGGCGCTCGCCCATGGCCTGCTTCATCTCCTGCAGGCGATTCTGGTACTCGTCGCTCTCGAACACCGCCGGGATCGCCCCGCGCAGCTCGTCGGTCAGCGACTCGATATCGCCGCGCAGCTGGCGACCCAGCCCCCGGGGCAACTCCAGATAGAGCGGCACCGAGGGATCCTCGAAGTTGTAGAGATAGCACCAGTCCGGCGGCGCGGGGTCGTTGCTCGAGCGCTCGTTCAGGTAGCGCCCCACCAGGCTGTGCTTGCCGTGCCCCGGCTGACCGAGCACGAACAGGTTGAAGCCGTCGCTGCGGATCGCCGTACCGAAGGCCAGCGCCTCCCGGGCCCGCTCGTGGCCGGCCAGCAGATCCAGCGACTCCAGTTCGCTCGAGACCTCGAAGGTGAACGCCTCCTCCGAACACGCCTGAAACACCTGCGTCACGCCAAGCGGCTCGACCATCATCCTCTCCTGTTGCAACATCCATGAGTGATAGGACAACCATGGAGCAGGAGCGGGCTTGCCGCCAGCACCCAGATCAAGGTGATAGACTCAAGTCATGGCCCAAGCCCAGGAGACAGGCATGCCCCAGGCATCCAACCATCTCACCACCAGCATCGAATACTTGAGAGAGCCCCTGCCCGAGCTGCAGGCAATCTATCTGTTCGGCAGCCAGGCCACGGGCCATGCAACCGAACAGAGCGACGCAGACATCGCCATCCTGCTACCCAAGCCGCTGAGTGCCGCCCGGCGTTGGGCGCTGGCCGGTGAGCTCGCCGAGCGTTTGAACCGGGAAGTGGACTTGGTCGACCTGCGTCAGGCCTCGACGGTGTTCCAGCAGCAGGTACTCAGCGAGGGCAGGCGGCTTTGGGCGTGCGGGTCAGAGGCCGACGAATTCGAGCTGATGGTGCAGAGCGAATACTGGGACCTCGCCATCCAGCGGCGGGGACTGATCGATGACATCAAGCAACGAGGCAGTGTGCATGGCCGATGACGTCCTGTTGAACAAGGCAGCCAGCATCGAACGTTGCGTGGCGCGTGCTCGGGAGGAGTACGCCAAGGATCCTGACACTTTTCTGGATGACCAGACCCGCCGGACGCCGCCATCCCTCAACCTGCAACGGGCTTGTGAAGCCACCATAGATGCGGGCAACCGGCTGATACGCACACGCCAGTTGGGGCTGCCCCAGGGCGTTAGGGATGTCTTCAACATCCTGGCGCGTGAGAAAGTCATCGATGGAAGCCTGGCCACTGCCATGAAGCAGATGACCGGCTTTCGCAATATCGCCGTTCACGATTACCAGGCGGTGCAGATCCCCATTGTGGTCGCCATTATCGAAAAACATACCGACGACCTGCTGGCCTACGCCAGACGCCTGATCGAGCTGGCCTAGCAAGCAAACGGAAATCATGGCCCAAGCCCAGGAGACAGGCATGCCCCAGGCATCCATACATCTCACCACCAGCATAATGCCTGCTTCACCCACGACTCCATCGAATGATTACCGATCGGTAATTTCGTTCATTAATCTAACCTTAGCTGCTAGAATTGTTACCGCTCGGTAATTATTTCGTTGCGAGGCACCGGAATCCTGGCTAGAATTACCGAACGGTAATCACATACAGGTTTCCATGCCGACCACCGACTCCCTCACTCCCCAGGCCGCCACCATCCGTGACAGCGAAGAGCTCGGCAGGCTGGTGCGCCAGATGCGCACCGAGCAGGGGCTGTTGCAGATCGACCTGGCCGGGCTGGCCGGCACCGGCAATCGCTTCATCGTCGACCTGGAGCGGGGCAAGCCGACCCTGCAATTGCAGAAGGTATTGGACGTGCTGGACTTGATGGGGCTCGAGGTGGTCGTACGGCGCAAGGGCTGCAGCCACCATGGCGAGTGACGATACCCTGGAGGTTTACCACAGCGACAAGCATGTCGGTCGACTGCATGACGCTCAACCGCTGCGCTTCGAGTATGCCCCAGAGTGGCTGGAACACCCTGAAGCGGTGAGTCTCTCACCCTCCCTGCCCCTCTCGCAGCAGGTGCACATAGGCGATGCGGTGCTGGCCTATTTCGAGAACCTGCTGCCGGAAGGCGACTTGCGTCATCACCTAGAGCTTCGCCACCACACCACTACCGTTTTCGGGCTGCTGAAAGCCATCGGCGGAGACACGGCCAGCGGCTTCACTCTGTTGCCACCAGGGGTGACACCCGCTCCACCGCACTATCGGCCCATCAGTTGGGAAGCGCTGGCGGAACACCTGCGGCACAGGGAACGTGGCCCTCTGCTCTCACAACAGGGCGAAGAGGCTCGTATCTCGCTGGCGGGTGCCCAGGACAAGTTGCTGGTGATGGTGAAGGCAGACGGAAGCCCCGCCATACCGGAAGGATCGGCACCGTCCAGCCATCTTCTCAAGCCGGACATTCGAGGCCTGGGAGGCATATGGGCCACCGCCATCAACGAGACCTTCTGCATGCAGCTGGCCGCCGAACTCGGGCTCGAAGTCGCTGAGGCTAGCTACCAGCCCGATACCCGCGCCTGCCTCGTAAGACGATACGACCGGATGCCCGACGAACAGGGCAGGCTGCAGCGTCTGCACCAGCTCGACTTCTGCCAGCTTGCCGGCACTCCCTCGCTGATCAAATACGAAAGTGACGGAGGCCCCGGCCTGGTGCGCTGCCGTGAACTCCTGCAGCAGGTGGGAACACCGGCCAAGGACTTGCAACGCCTGATCGCCTGGATCTTCTTCAACCTGCTGATCGGCAACAACGATAGCCACGCCAAGAACCTCGCCATCCTCTACACGGAAGAAGGTCCGCGGTTGGCACCGTTCTACGACTTGATGAGCACGACGCTCTACAGCGGCCTCTCTCGACGCTTCGCGTTTCGCATCGCCGGTGAGGATCGCCCCGGCAGCATCGAACGCTCGCACCTCGAAACACTAGCGCGCTCAATGCAGTTCCAGCCACGCTACTTCCTGCGCCAAGGGCTTGGACTCGCCGAACGCATCCCGGCGGCCATCGACAGCACCCTCGTCGCTCTGTGCCCCCAGGCTCATCAGGGCGCGGAGCGGACGCTGTTGGAGAGGTTGCAAAAAAGGCTGTTGAGCAACTGCAGGAAGCTGCCGGAACGGTGGTCGAAAAGCCGATAACGCCCTACCCCCCCTTCACTGTTTTCTCAGGCACTCTATCGAGTGCCAGCCTGATCGCCCGGGTGGCCGATTCCTGCTGCTGACATGCGATTGCCCTGGGCTCCCCAGTGAGCCTGCGGCTCACACCGCATTCCCCCATTCCCCCGTACACCTTGGACGGTGTGGGTACCCTGCGGATTCTGGATGGCTACCCTATCATTTCGGCACAATGCCAGTAGCCAAGTATCGTTCGACTTGCTGGAGCACACCCCCGCCGAATGGCATCATGCCACCACAGCAGCATCGACCTTCCCGACACGCGAGCTTCAAGGAGAGCAGCGACATGGCCCTAATCATCGGCCTCACCGGCGGCATCGCCTCGGGTAAGTCCACCGTGGCGCGCGCCTTCGAGGCGTTGGGTGCGCCTTGGGTGGACGCCGACGACGTCGCCCGCGAAGTGGTCAGAACCCGGCGAGCCGGCCCTGGCCGAGATCGCCGCGCGCTTCGGTGCTGAGGTGCTCAACGCCGATGGCACCCTCAACCGCCGGGCGCTGCGCGAGATCGTCTTTCAGGATGAAGGAGAGCGGCGCTGGCTGGAGTCAGTGACCCACCCACGCATCCGCGAGCGGCTGATCGCCCATCTCGAGCGCCTCGCCGCCAGCGGCGCTCCCTATGTGCTGCTGGTCTCGCCGCTGCTGTTCGAATCCGGCCAGCACCAGATGGTCGACCGCGCCCTGGTGATCGACGTCCCCGAGGCGCTGCAGATCGAGCGCACCGCCGCCCGCGACGACGTCGACGAAGCCCAGGCACGCGCCATCGTCGCCGCCCAGATGCCGCGCGCCGAACGCCTGGCCCGCGCCGACGACGTGCTGGATAATGGCGGCAGCGAAGCCGAGATGCGCCGCCAGGTCGCCGGGTTGGATCGGCGCTATCGGCAGCTGGCATCTCAGCCCCTTTAGGGTCAGACCATGGGGCTTAGCACGCTGCCGCGCCCTTGGGGTCTGACCCCGCTGCTGCGTGTTGCACCAACAATCTGACATGACTGAGCAATCAACAACATGGGGGTCAGACCCCAAGGGCTACACCGATCTCTCTGGCATCCGCTAGAAACATGCAGTCTCTTGATTTAAATGTAAAACTCTGAGGATACCTCTGGACCTGCCCCTTATGTACTCAACAACCAACCCTCTCCCCGGAGCCCCATGACCGATTCAAATCGCCCCCTGGAAGTCGCCTGTCCCCAGTGCCGCAAGAAGGTCCAATGGCGCGAGGACAACCCCTACCGCCCCTTCTGCAGCAAGCGCTGCCGGCTGATCGATCTCGGCGCCTGGGCCGATGGCAGCCACCGCATCGCCGGTGAGCCGGCCATGGACGAGACCGAGATCGACGAGATGATCATGCGCGCCGAGCGTGCCTTCCAGGACGAGCAATAGCCATGACGGCGCCCCATATCCAGCCGCCGGAGTACCGCCTGCTCGCCGAGCTGGAGGCGGTCTTCGACGCCCTGATCGAGCGTACCGCCGAGGTCGCCGAAGTGTATGCCCGCGCCTCCGGCGCCTGCTGGATCTTCGGCGAGCCCGAGCCGGTCGAGCACGCCCGTGCCGAGGAGTGGCTGCGCCGGGCGCTGCAGGATGTCTGGTATCAGGATGGCCAGGACGGCCGCGCCACGCGTGCGCATATCGGCCTGGTGGCGGCGAGCGAGAGCGTGATGGAGGCCGTGGCGGCGGCCAATACGGCCAAGGCCGAGTTCGCCGCCCTGACCGCCAGGATTCGCGACCAGGTACCGGCGCTGATCCCCGAGGCCAAGGCGGTGCTACCCTTCCGCCACCCTGCCCTGCACGACCACCTGCGCGGCGAGGGGCTGGCCCGGGTGCACCTCAAGCAGTGCTGGCGCGCCATTCCCGCAAGTGAGGCGCCGCTGGCCCGAGTGCGCCTGGCCTGGTACTCGAGCGGGCGCTCGATCAAGAAGTTGACGGTGCGAGAGGCCGAGCAGAAGCTGCTGGCCCTCGACAGCGACGCACCGCATATTCGCATCCAGCTGCGCAAGCTGGCGGGCCTGCCCAGCGGCGAGCCCCTGGCCCAGGTGCAGCGTCAGGCGCCGCTGATGCGCGCCAACCTCTTCTATCGCGAGCCCTCGACGACGGCCGCACCCGCCGCGCCATGAACGTCGCCCTGCCGCTGTTTATCCCCGCGCCCGACGGCCGCCTGCCCGACCACAACCTGCCGCCGCTGCAACCGCCCGAGGCACGCACCCGCGCCCGCCGCCGCGACGAACGCCTCGAGGACGAGCCCTTCCTGCCCAGCCTGCGGGTCTACCGTTATCGCAGTTAATCGGGGACAGCCCCCGGCTACCAGAAGACCTGTTAAAAGACTTGTAACAGGTCTAGAATGAGTGGCGTAAGCAAACAAGGAGGGTTCCTCATGCCCCACCATATCCTGGCAACCACAACCGCCAGCATCTCGGAATTGAAGAAGAACCCCATGGCCACCGTGGCAGCCGGAGAAGGTTTCCCCGTCGCCGTGCTGAACCGCAACGAGCCCGCCTTCTATTGCATTCCGGCTGCCGTCTACGAGAGCTGCTCGAGAAACTGGAGGACGCCGAGCTCAACCACGTCGCTGACGAGCGTCGGGACCAGCCGGAGATCACGGTGACACTGGATGAGCTATGAACTGCGCTTTCGCGCCGAGGCGCTGAAGGAGTGGCACAAGCTCGATGGCAGCGTCCGTGAGCAGTTCAAGAAGAAGCTCCGGGCCATCATCGAGTCTCCCATCATTCCCGGCTCTCGCCTGTCTGGCAGCCAGAATCGTTACAAGATCAAGCTGCGCAGCGCGGGTTTCCGTCTTGTCTATGAGGTACGAGACAGAGAACTGGTCGTGCTGGTCATCGCCGTGGGCAAGCGGGATCGAAACAGCATCTATCTCAAGGCCGCCAGGCGGCAGTAGCACCAACCACCAGGGCGTCAGCCCTCCGGCCGCACCTCTTCCGGCAGCTCGTCCCTCTCTGCCTTGTCACCGAACTGCATCCCCAACACCCGCCCATCGACCCAGCGCAGCAGCCACAGCTGCGAGAACAGCACCAGGAAACACCAGAACAGCGCCTTGATCATCACAATATCCTCAAGGGAGGTCACCGCGGCCTCCTCAGCAATGATCATAGCCCCGCGATTGATATCGAGCTAGATAGCCGGCTAATAGAATTTGCACATCTCTCCGGGGTAATCGATAGCCCACAAACGCGCGGGGCCGGCATGGCGCCGGCCCCGTTCCGCAACTAACTGATTCAGCCCACCTTAGTGGGGGCCGGGTCGACCGGCTCCCCCGGGCTGTCATCGCCCCGCTCGACCAGGCTATCGCGAATCTGGCGCAGCAGCAGGATATCCTCGGGTGGCGCCGTGGGTTCGGTCGGCGCCGCGGCCTCCTGGCGACGCAGGCGGTTGATGCCCTTCACCAGCAGGAACACCGCAAACGCCACGATCAGGAAACTGATCACGTTATTGACGAACAGCCCGATATTCAGGGTAACCGCACCATCGGCGGCGGCATCCACCGGGGTTGCGTAGGGCCCCTCACCCTTCAGAACAAAGAAGATATTGGAAAAGTCGACCCCGCCCATCAGCAGGCCGATCGGCGGCATCAGCACGTCATTCACCAGGCTGGTGACGATGGTGCCGAAGGCGCCGCCGATGATGATGCCCACCGCCATGTCGACCACGTTGCCGCGAACGGCAAACTCCTTGAACTCCTTGAACATCTCTCGCCCTCCCTGTGGATGCGGCCACCCCGCCGCCCCTGCGACGGTGCCGACAAGCCAGGCTGGTTCAGTATAGTTCGAAAGATGCCGTCGACGGCGCTGATTTATCTTCTGGAGTCAGCCCCAGAGTTCGACTTAGCCCTTTGAAGCTGATCGCCCTTGGGGTCTGACCCCGTTGCTGCGTGTTGCGCCAACACTCTGGAATGGTTGAACAATCAACTACATGGGGGTCAGACCCCAAGGTCTAACCTCTCACAATCTCTCCGCCACCCTTTCCAGGATCTGCCGGCTAACCCGGCCGACCAACGGCGTGGCGGCCTTGTTGACCGCCTTCTCCAGCAGCTTGTTGCCAAGCTTGTAGGTCAGGGTCAAGGTTGACCTCGGTGCCGCCCTCCACCGGGCGCAGGCCGGTAGCGCCCCTGGTTCTCCACCCCGTCCAGCGATGCCCAGGCCAGCGCCTCCGGAGCACGGCGCTCGGTAATCTCCACATCGAAGTGCCAGTCGCGGCCCCACCGCATGCACGTGCCAGCGGTAGCGGTCATCGCCCAGCGCCTCGATGCTGTGGATCAGGTCCGAATAGTCGGCGAAGTCCTCCACCCGCTCCAGCAGCGCGAAAACCCGCCCCGGCGGCGCCGCGAGGATTGTGGAGTGTTCGATGGTGGCCATGGTGTGCTCCCTGCAACGATGATCGGGCTCACATTGCCCGGTAGGGCTCCGAAAAAACCTTGATGTGTGAGAGACAATCCAACAAGTCATCTGCCATGGCGTAGGCCTTGTTCAGCAGACCGGCCTGAATCTCGGGGTCGTCGGGATAGTCATGCGCGAACTGATTGCGCATTTCGCGCAACCGCAACCAGGCCGATGCCGACTCGATAGCCCCAATTTTCTCCAGCTTGTTCAACTTGTCGATAAACGTCGGCAGGTCACCGTGCTCCTGGGTCAAGGCCAGCGCATTCGGGAAGAGCTTCGCGCCCATGGCATCCTGCAGCTTCGAGAAACGCACGATGAACTGGTCGATGATGGCGAGCTCGACGTCAGTCAACTGGCCGAGCTCTCCTGGAGACAGCGGAAAGTGCCGGGAGAGCTCCCCCATGGCCCAGCGCAGTCGATCGGCGTGGCGCTCACAGACATCGAGGCTACCTTCGAAGGCTTCCAGCGCTCTCACAACCTCACCCCCGTTTCCCTGGCAATGGCATGAATGGGCAGCTCCCGGGCGGCAGCGCGATGAATCACCAGGTCGATCCGCTGGTCGCCCAGTCGCTGCTTGAGCTCGACCAGTGCCTCCAGTCGCGCATCGACGATGGCTTCGGGCGCTTGGATCTCCGGCTCCAGGTAGATATCGATATCTCCGCCCCGCGCCGTGTCATCGACTCGCGAACCGAACAGCCAGATCCTGCTCTGCTCCCCGAACCGCTTGCGCAGCGTATCGGCGATGACACGGCACTCGGTTTGTTCCAGACGCATTTCGTCTCCTCACAGGCTCCAAGGGCAATGCAGAGTATCGCAGCTTGCAGGCACCTTGGGAAAACCGCGGAGAGAGTCGATCAGCCCTCGCCAAGATCCACCCCCAGCGTTACCGTCATCTCATGCCCCTTCTGGGCCGCCCAGGCCATAAGCGCCTCGCGCAGAGCCTGCTGGGCGTGGCGCTCGCCGTGCACCAGGCGGATATGCCGCGGCGGGCGGCGCATGCGGCGCACGAAGTTGAGCAGGTCCTGGCCGTCGGCGTGAGCCGAGTAGCCGGAGACCGTCTCCACCCGGGCGCGGATATCGATGCGCTCACCGTCGAGTTCCACCCAGCCGCCCCGCGGGCCATAGCGCTGGATATCACGCCCCGGCGTGCCGGCGCCCTGGTAGCCGGTAAACAGCACGCCGTGGCGCGGGTCGCCCAGCATGCGCTTCAGGTAGTTGACCACCCGCCCGCCGCTGACCATGCCGCTGGCCGCGATCACCACCGCCGGGCGATGGCTTTCGGCCAGGATAGGCCACCGTGCGCTCGTGCTCTTCATGCAAGTTAACGGTATAAAGGTTCTCGAAGCTCAGCGGATGCCGCCCGGCCCGCAGCCGGGCATGGGCCTCGGCATCCCACCACGGCTTGAGCTCGCGATACACCGCGGTGAAGCGCGCCGCCAGCGGCGAATCGACGATGATCTCGAGCTCCCGCCAGCGCGGGCTATCCGCCTGATGGATCAGCGTCTCCATCTCGTAGAGCAGCTCCTGGGTGCGGCCGATGCTGAACGCCGGGATCACCACCGTGCCGCCGTTCTCCAGCGCCCGGTCGATGGCCACCTTGAGCCGCCCGCGGCGCTGGCGGCGATCCTCGTGGCGCCGGTCGCCGTAGGTGCTCTCCAGCACCAGGGTGTCGCATCCCCACGGGGCCTGGGGTACCGAGAGCAGCGGCGCATAGGGCGCGCCCAGGTCGCCGGAGAAGATCGTGCGTTGCGTGCGACCACTCTGCCGCTCGAGCACGTCCACCTCCACATAGCAGGAGCCGAGGATATGCCCCGCCCGGCGCAGCTTGACCCGCACCCGGTGGCGCTCGTCATCCACCAGGGTGTGCCATACCCGATAGGGCAGCGGCACCAGGCGCCCCTCCACCTCGGCCAGGAAGCGCTCGATCAGCGCCCGGTCACGGGTGAAGCCGATCTTCAGCGCATCCTCGACCACCAGCGGCAACAGCCTGCTTGATGGCACCGAGCAGAGGATCGGCCCGCGATACCCCGCCGCCAGCAGGTAGGGCAGCCGGCCGATATGGTCGATATGCACATGGGTCACCACCAGCGCCAGCACATCCTCCACCGGGAAACGCACCTGGAGCTGTTCGAAGCTGTCGACGTGGTCGGCATCCTGGCCCTGGAACAGCCCGCAGTCCACCAGCAACGCCCGGTCACCCGAGATCTGCAGGCGATGACAGCTACCGGTCACGCCGCTGGCGCTGTGAGTGTTCAAGATAGGGGTAATCGGGCATTGCGCGGGCCTCCGTGCCGGGGGAATCGCCTTCAGTGTAGGCGACAGGCAGGGGGTCAATCGGCCAAGCGGCAAGAGTATATGCAGGCAGCAAGCGCGCACCTGCAGGAGGGCACGGTTCGGCGGTCCGCCTATAAACGTGAGCAGGAGGTCGAAGAGCCTCCCAGTGATTCCAGAGAACCGGCAGGCCACCGATCCCGCTCAGTCGGTGGCCTGCCGTTGGTCTTCCAGCTCTGCTTCAGCCCGCGGTGCAGACCACCAGACCTACGCTACCTGGGCGGCGTCATGGCACCGGCAGCCGGAGCGGCTTCTTTGGCGGCCTTGCTGGTAGCGCTGGCGGCAGTTTCGGTCGCCTGCTTGGCGGATTCCTGGGCCTGCTTGACGCTGCCTTCGGTCAGCTTCT
Source organism: Halomonas sp. (assembly GCA_018401555.1). GTDB lineage: Bacteria > Pseudomonadota > Gammaproteobacteria > Pseudomonadales > Halomonadaceae > Halomonas. The sequence continues at coordinate 128,192 of JAGYKP010000100.1, read as the reverse complement.
GGCTCTCCTGCACGAACTCCTGCTGCAGGGCCACGACCTTCTCGGCATCGCCCTTCAGGCGCTCGCTGAGTTCCTGGGCGACCTGCTGCTGGCCTTCCAGGTAGCTCTTCAGGCCTTCGGCGTCCTTGACCTGCACCAGGTTGCGCAGCTGCGCCATGCTGGTGTCGGTGTAGGCCTTGGTGGCCTCGAGCTGGGCATTGACCAGCTTCTCGGTGTAGTCGACCGAGAGCGCGGCGAAGGCGCGGGCCGGGGCGAAGAACAGCGAGTCGAGCTGGGCGGTGTCGAACTGCTTGGTGTCGAATGCGAATGCGTTGGTCATATCGAGATACTCCGGTTCTGGCTGATGGGAACGGGATCTCTCGTTTGAAGGCCCCGTTCTGCTGCAATGCACAATAGCAGCCCCTATGATGCAGTGCAACATCGACAGCGGAGATTGAGCGAGGCAAGTGGAAAGGGGAAAGGGGAAAGGGGAAAGCAGGATAGTAGAAACGCCAGCGGCCGGCATCACTGCCGGCCGCTGGGTGTTCAGACTGGATGTGAAATGGGGGCTTCCCCAATTATCCAGCGTTTTCCATCAGGAACCAGGAAGAGACTGACCTCCCTCACAAGCATCTGGACGCGCAGCTGAGTTATTATCAGTAGTGACTGTTGGATCCGCTTCTGTGCCCGCCCCTGTAGTAACCTCACCAAAGGTAGTTTGGCAAGACCAGCCATTATCTTCATCTCTGACAAGCCAGATTCCATCTGTAGCTTCAAAAACTGAATCAGCCGCCCTAAATGTATATAAAAGCGTGGGTTCTGTACTACTTGCAGGATCACCATTAAGTACTGTTATATCTCCATACTCATGCTCTGAAGATTCAGCTGCACCTGTCCCTGTCACGTTTGTCAAAGCGAGCGCTGACGGAGAAACCGTTTGACTTCTAAGAACCAAATCTTCTGCAATTGTCTGTACCCCCCTAATAGTTGAGAGTGCAGTGGCTGCTTGTGAACGTGCTATGTAACCTTGATATCTAGGAATCGCGATCGCCGCCAGAATACCGATGATCGCCACCACGATCAGCAGCTCGATCAGGGTAAAACCACCCTGCCCCTGCTTCATCTTGACCATTTCATGTTTTTTCATCGTCTTGCCCCTTTGCTCCTGTCCGTCCGGCCCGTCGGCCCTTCGGGTTGTGATGGGCATCGCTGCGCCCGGTGTCACGGCTATTCTCAACTTCGAGGTGCCAACACTGTCAGCTTGAGCACCTAAGGTTACATTAAGTTACGAACCACGCTCTTGCAAGATGCAGGGTAGCCTTTCAGCGCAAATTCTTCATGCCCTGGGTCAACGTTTCACCGCCCGGCGCATGCGGGCAGGGAGGGGCGGTGTTGAATCTGCGTCGTTGGCGGGCACGGCGAGGCTGGGCGCGGAGTGGGGTTGGGGGCTAGAATGGGGCCTATCGTTAAGCCGGTATGGCATTTGCCATCCGCGAATCGCCCCAACCCCCACCACGCGAGACGCCATGAACGACTACCGCTCTCGCCCCACGCCCCCCTGCACGCCGCACAGCCCGATACCAACGGGCTGCGCGGGCTGGCGCGGCGGCTGGTGGCGGATGGTCGGCTCTCGGTGGCGGCGGCGGTGCGCGCCGAGCAGGAGGCCAGGAAAGTGAGGTCTCGCTGCTGGAGCATGTGATCGATACCGGGCTGGTCTCGGCCCGCCAGGCCACGCTGACAGCGGCCTGGGAGTATGGCCTGCCGATCATGGATCTGGACGCCATCCGCCCGGAGACGCTGCCCAAGGCGGAGCGCTTCCCCGAGAAGATCCTGCGCAAGCTCAAGGTGCTGCCGCTCATCCAGCACGGCCACCGGCTCACCGTGGCGGTGCCCTACCCGTCAACGCTCGCCCAGCTCGACGAGCTGCAGTTCGCCACCGGCCTGACGCCGGAGGGAATACTGGCGCCGGTGGACCAGCTGGTGCCGGTGCTGGAGGGGTATCTGGCCAACAGCGAGAAGAGCATGCTCGACTCGCTCAAGGGCGTGGACGACGCCATCGGCGAGCTCGGCTACGCCGAGGAGGGCGGCAGCGCCGAGGTCGATATCAATGCCGAGGCGCAGTCGGCCCGCGAAGACCAGCCGATCATCAAGTTCGTCAACAAGATCCTGCTCGATGCCATCAACCGCGGCGCCTCGGATATCCACTTCGAGCCCTACGAGACCAGTTACCGGGTGCGCTTTCGCATCGACGGCATGCTCCACGACGTGGCCCACCCGCCCTTCGCCATGCGCACCCGCATCGCCGCGCGCCTCAAGGTGATGTCGCGGCTGGATATCTCCGAACGCCGCCTGCCCCAGGACGGCGCCATCAAGCTGCGGCTCTCCAAGTCGCGCTCCATCGACTTCCGTGTCAACTCGCTGCCCACGGTGTACGGCGAGAAGGTGGTGCTGCGTATCCTCGACCCCACCTCGGCGCAGATCGGCATCGAGCAGCTCGGTTTCACCCCCGAGCAGAAGGCGATGTACGAGACGGTGCTCGACCAGCCCCAGGGCATGATCCTGGTGACCGGCCCCACCGGTAGCGGCAAGACGGTGACGCTCTACACCGGCATCAATATCTTGAACGAGGTGGAGCGCAATATCTGCACCGCCGAGGACCCGGTGGAGATCAAGGTGCCCGGGGTCAACCAGGTCAACGTGCTGCCCAAGATCGGCCTGGACTTCGCCAGCGCCCTGCGCGCCTTCCTGCGCCAGGACCCGGACGTGGTAATGGTCGGCGAGATCCGCGACCTGGAAACCGCCGAGATCGCCGTCAAGGCCTCCCAGACCGGCCACCTGGTGCTCTCCACCGTGCATACCAACTCGGCGGCGGAAACCCTGACGCGTCTCGCCAACATGGGCCTGGCGCCGTTCAATATCGCCAGTTCCGTGAGCCTGATCATCGCCCAGCGCCTGGCACGGCGACTCTGCAAGCACTGCAAGCAGCCCGCGGACATTCCCCGCGAGGTGCTGGAGGCCCAGGGCTTCACGCCCGAGGAGATCGCCGGCGCCACCATCTTCGAGCCGGTGGGCTGCAAGCACTGCACCAAGGGCTTCAAGGGCCGCGTGGGCATCTACGAGGTAGTACCAATCAGCAATGCCATGAGCCAGCTGATCATGCGCAACGGCAACTCCATGGATTTCGACACCCAGGCCCGCGAGGAGGGCCACCCGGACCTGCGCCGCAGCGCCCTGCTCAAGGCAATGCAGGGCGTGACCAGCCTCGCGGAAGTGTTCAGGGTGACGAAGGACTAATCGCCGGGGGGGCAAAGTAACAAGTGGAAAGTAGAAAGTAACAAGGTCCGGTGCCATTGAAGCGATGGAGGGTCGGTGAGCGAGCGGTGTCATCCACCTTGATTCCTGGCTTACTAGCTCCTCAATCCATTGACTCCTTGCCCCTTTCTACTTTCCACTTTCTACTAAAACTCTGGCTGGCCACGATGCTCGAAGGCCCTTTGGGGTCAGACCCCAGCGGGGGCATCATTGATGGAGAACCGCACAACGATGCGCCTGCCAGCTTGGCCGGGGTCTGACCCCAAGAGGGCCGGCCACCCAAGGCACCATAAGACTCAGGGAACAGGGAACACACCATGGCCACGGCACGCAAACTCAGGGCTCACCAGAAGACCAAGCTCTACCGCTGGAACTGGACCGGCAAGGGCCCCGGCGGGCGCAAGGTGGGTGGCGAGCTGATCGCCGCCCAGAAGCAGGAGGTCGAACGGATCCTCGGCGGCCAGAACATCATCGTCAAGAACGTGCGCCGCAAGGGCGGCATCGGCGGGGGCATGGGCAAGATCAAGCCCCGCGACATCATGCTGTTCGCCCGCCAGATGTCCACCATGATCCGTGCCGGCGTGCCCATCCTGCAGGCCTTCCAGGTAGTGGCGGAGAGTATGAAGAAGCCGGCCATGCGCGCCCTGGTGCAGGAGCTGATGAACGACGTGGGCGCCGGCGCCAGCTTCTCCGAGGCGATGCAGCGCCACCCGCAGTACTTCGACCGGCTGTTCTGCAACCTGGTGGCGGCCGGCGAGCAGTCCGGCTCGCTGGACCGCATGCTCGACCGCGTGGCCACCTACAAGGAGAAGGTCGAATCCCTCAAGGCCCGGGTGAAGAAGGCACTGTGGTATCCCGCTGCCGTCATCGCGGTGGGCATCGGCGTTACCGCCCTGCTGCTGATCAAGGTGGTGCCCCAGTTCGAGAGCCTGTTCCACGGCTTCGGTGCCGAACTGCCGGCCATGACCCGCATGACCATCGCCCTCTCCGAGTTCTTCCAGAAGTACTGGTGGTGGGGCGTGGCCGGTATCGCCGCGCTGATCTTCTTTATCCGCACCGGGGTGAAGAAGTCCAAGAGCTTTGCCTACCGCATGCACGCCTGGTCGCTGAAGATCCCGGTGATCGGTCAGATCCTCGACAAGTCCGCCGTGGCGCGCTACTCGCGCACCCTGGCCACCACTTTCGGCGCCGGTGTGCCACTGGTGGAAGCCCTGGACACCGCCGCCGGCGCCACCGGCAACAAGGTCTACGAACGTGCCGTGTGGCAGATCCGCGAGGACGTCGCCACCGGCCAGCAGCTCGCCTTCGCCATGCGCATGACAGAGCAGTTTCCGGCGCTGGCGGTGCAGATGGTCGGCATCGGCGAGGAAGCCGGCTCGCTGGACGCCATGCTCAACCGCGTCGCCGACTACTACGAGGAGGAGGTAGACAACATGGTCGACACCCTCACCTCGCTGCTCGAACCCTTTATCATCGTGGTAGCGGGCAAGGTCGTCGGCGCCTGGTCATCTCCATGTACCTGCCGATCTTCGAGCTGGGTTCCGTCATCTAGCAAGGCCACCACCATTAGGAGGCCGGCTGCGGCGAATGGAGGCCGCAGCTTCCCGGCGGTGCCAACCAAATCCCCTTGGGGTCAGACCCCGGCGGTGGTAACTCCGCCAGGATCATTCACCCTGACAACGCCTGACGCCCTGGCCGGGGTCTGACCCCAAAAGGGGCGGCAGGCACCTAACCCCTTGCTTCCTTGAGGCCCTGTTTTGCTAGACCTCCCCCCCACCCTCCTCTACCCCCTCACAGCCTTCATCGGCCTCTGCCTCGGCAGCTTCCTCAACGTGGTGATCGCCCGCCTGCCGGTAATGCTTATGCGCGGCTGGCGGGCCGAGGCTCGTGAGGCGTTAGAGCTACCCGATGAGCACCAGGAAACCTTCAACCTGCTCACTCCGCGCTCCATGTGTCCCAGCTGTGAGCACCCCATCGCCTGGCATGACAATATTCCGGTCATCGGCTGGCTGAAGCGCCGCGGACGCTGCGCCAACTGCCAGGCGCGCATCAGTCCCCAGTACCCGCTGGTGGAACTGGCCGGTGGCGCCCTGGCACTGGCCGTGGTCGCGCGGTTCGGCGCCACCTGGCAGGGACTCTTCGTGCTCGGGGCCTGCCTTGCACTGCTCGCCATGGCGGTGATCGACCTGCGCACCCAGCTGCTGCCGGACAGCCTCACCCCTGCCACTGCTGTGGGCCGGCCTGCTCTACCAGTTGCTGTTCCAGCCGCTGATGCTGCCGAGTGCGGTGATCGGCGCCATGGCGGGCTATCTCGTGCTGTGGAGCTTCTACTGGGCCTTCAAGCTGATCACCGGCAAGGAAGGCATGGGCTACGGCGACTTCAAACTGCTCGCCGCCCTGGGCGCCTGGATGGGCTGGCAGTACCTGCCCCTGCTGCTGATCCTCTCCGCCGGCGTCGGCGCGGTGCTCGGCATCCTTATCCAGCTCGCCGTGCCCAAGCTGCGCGGCGCCCCAATGCCCTTCGGGCCCTACCTGGCGCTGGCCGGCTGGATCGCGCTGCTCGCCGGCGAGGCCGCTGATGGCGGTGTATGGGCGGTTTTTCCTGATCTGAAACAGGGTCAAGGGGCTGCCTGAGGCTTACCCACGGCTCTGGAAGCAGCCCCACAACACCGCCAGCAGGAAGGCGATCATCATCACCCCGCTGTTATGCGTCAGGAAAGACTGCGACAGGCCGAAGTCGATATAAGCCACCGAGAGCAGCACCCCGGCGATCGCCAACGAACGCCGCTGCAGGTCTGGCGCGTGCAGTTCTCGGCCAAACAGGCTCATCGGCACCAGATAGAGCGCCAGAAGCACGACAAGCCCGATCCCCCCCCGCTTGGCGAACGCGTTGAGAAACTCTGTCGGTGGGGACAGAACCGTATTTTCCGCCACCCTGGGATGAATCGACTTATCCCTCATCTCCCCAAAGCCTCCCTAATCCCTCGGGCGACATCCGTCCTCCCCCTGAAGCCGACTGCACAGGCTTCTCCATGATCAGCCGAGTGGCGCCCTTCCACATCTCGAAGCGCGCACCGAGCGAACTGGTACGGCTCTCACCTTCAGCATATCGCTCAATATCCTCGAACGCCTTGAGGACACGAGGCTGTACGCCGGTCTGAGGTACTGTATAGACCAGCGCGGCCCCCCGAGCACCAAGGCCGCCGCAGCGACTTTCAGGCGCAGCGGGAGATGTCTGCCATACCCCCGATAGAGCACCAACAGGATGAACGGGATACCCACCCAGCCGCCGCGGCTGCCGGAAAATAGCGAGCCCAGGATACCAAACAACGCCCCAATCGCCAGGAAGGTCAACCAGGCGTGACGGTGCCGCTGGGCATAGGCCCACCCCAGGCCCGCCAGGCATAGGATGCCGAGCAGCATGCTCAGGTTGCCGAACTGGATCACATAGGTATAGCCAGTCGCACGATCCACGCCAACCACCAGCTTCTGCCAACCGGCCCAACTGCCGGCACCGATGGCACCAATGACCAGGCCACTCCACAACCAGCTCAGCCGGGGGGGATACACCATCACCAGCAGCATCGCTGGTATCGCCAGCACGAAGCGAATGGGCTTATCGACACCCGACCAACCCTGGCCATCCCACCACGCCTCGGCGATGCCTACCACCGCATAGGCGGCCATCGCCAGCATGATGGCCAGGTCGCGGCGATCCAGGCCAAGCGCCGGGCGTTTGATCAGCAGCACCGGACTGCCGAGCAGCAACATCACCGCTCCCAGCGAGTAGCCGGAAGGTACGATCAGGGATATGGCACTAAAGAGGAAGACGGCGAGGCTGGTGTAGTACCGGATTTGTGATACGTGACTGGAGGACGCAGGCGATCCGGTGTCGAAGTGAGTGGACATGAAGGCAACAGGCTCGATGGTCGGGAATTCCAGGGGCCAGAAACAGGAATGGCCGGCTTAAGGCCGGCCATTCTAGCACGCGGTGATTCCTGTTGTTCGCTACTCTGCGTAGCCTTGCGGATTGGCTGACTGCCAGCGCCAGGTATCCGCCATCATGTCATCTAGGTTCTTATCGGTGGCCCACCCAAGCTCACGTTCTGCCTTGGCAGCATCCGCCCAGAACGCCGGCAGGTCGCCGGGGCGGCGATCACCAAAGCGATACGGCACCTCCACACCCGTCACGCCCGTAAAGCTCTTGACCATCTCCAGTACTGAAACACCCTGGCCGGTGCCCAGGTTATAGACGGAGACACCCGGCGCCTCCAGTGCCTTCAACGCCTTGAGGTGGCCCACCGCCAGGTCCACCACATGCAGGTAGTCCCGCTCGCAGGTGCCATCCACCGTCGGGTAATCATTGCCGAAGATCGTCAGCTCATCGCGGCGGCCCACGGCCACCTGGGCGATAAAGGGCATCAGGTTGTTGGGAATGCCCTGGGGATCCTCGCCGATCAAACCGGACGGGTGCGCACCGATGGGATTGAAGTAGCGCAACAGCGCCACCGACCAGCGCTCGTCAGCTGAGGCCAGGTCTTCCAGCACCTTCTCCACCATCGCCTTGGAGGTGCCATAGGGGTTGGACGTGGTGCCGCGCGGCATGCTCTCGAGGTAGGGCACCGGCGCCTCGCTGCCATACACCGTCGCCGAGGAACTGAAGATGATGCGGTGCACGCCGGCGGCAGCTCATCGCCTCGCACAACACCAGGGTGCCATTAACGTTGTTGTCATAGTAGGCAAGCGGCTTGCCGACGCTCTCCCCCACTGCCTTGAGACCGGCGAAGTGAATCACGGCATCGATGTCATGCTCGGTAAAGACACCATCAAGTGCTTGTAGATCGCGGATATCACACTCGACGAAGTGCACCGCTTTCCCAGTGATGCGCTCCACGCGTCTTACGGCCTCCCGAGAGCCGTTGCAGAGATTGTCGATGACGACGACCTCGTGACCCGCCTGAAGCAGTTCGACCACGGTATGGGAGCCGATATAGCCGGCGCCTCCCGTCACCAATACCTGCATGTTTTCCATCCTTGAATCGATCACTGTGCGTTGGGGTGAAAGAACCCTCGCCACACGGTAAGAAAGAGTATCTTGAGATCCAGCCACACCGACCAGTTGTCGATGTACCAGAGGTCGTGCTCGATGCGCATCTTGAGGTCGGTATCCCCTCGCCAGCCATGCACCTGAGCCCAACCCGTAATGCCGGCACGCACCATATGCTTCTGCATATAGCCTGGGATCCTCATGCTCGAGTAGCGCCTCGGACGAAGACTGGGTGGCGCTCTGGGACGAGGGCCGACCAGTGACATCTCGCCCTTCAGCACATTAATTAGCTGTGGAAGCTCATCCAGGCTGGAGCGCCTCAGAATCCGCCCGATGGGAGTGAGCTTTGGTGGCGCTCCCAGCGGACACCATCTTCTTCATTGTTCACGGCCATGCTACGGAACTTGAGCATCTCGAAGCTAACGCCATTCCAGCTCATGCGATCCTGGCGGTAAAATATCGGCCCACGAGACGTCAACTTGACCGCCAAGGCTATAAACAGCATCAGCGGTGAAAGTAGTAACAACGCCAGTCCAGCGAGCAACTTATCTTCCACCGACTTGATCAGGCGCGCCTTGCCGCTCATGGGGCTGCAGCTCATATCGAACAGGTACAGCCCGGCCACGCTCGAGATATCGTGATTAAGTAACCGCAGCCCCTTCATGTCCGGCATGTAACGAACATTACCGACACAGTGATCCAGGCTACTCAGAATCTCCTCCACCAGGTTGCCACGAGCCAGAGGCAGGCAAACCCAGACCTCGTCACTTACAATGCTGCTGTCACGTTGGCTATCGAAGGCACGACAATCGGGCACATCAATCTTGTGACAACCACCCTCGTTCATCAGCCGAACGGCGGTGACATCGAAGCCTGCAGAGGGCTGTGACACGATGTGTCGATGCGCGATCAGGCATGAGTTGACATCACCGATCAGCACTACGCGTTTGCGGTTCTTCCCCTGCCTACGCAGTCGATTCAGTACCGGATACGCCACGGTACGCGCGCCGACGCTAAGCACGAGGGCATTAGTGAGCCAAAGCCCCAACCACAGGCGAGAGAAGCGCTCCCCCGTCTTGGTAAAATAGAGGTAGGTAAAAATGATCCCAGCCAGGATCACGAAGGCGTGGACGATACGCACCACCAGTTCTACGCGTACCGCACCCCGCCAGGAGCGATAGATGCCACATGAACTGAAGATGGTAAGACCCAGCAGCATTCCTGAAAGCATCATCCACTGGTAGCGCTCGACCATGTCGACGAGATAGCCAAAGCGCATCCAGTAGGCCAGTAAGCCCCCGGCGATAAGCGCAATGGCATCTGCTAAGCGGGCAGCGACATGTGAGTATGCATCGAATCCAGAAAGGGTCTTTGGCTTACCCATCAGGAGTACCATCGTTCACGGATCATTTCGGCCGCATGACGGATGTCGAGGAGGTCATATCGAAAAAAATCACCGGGAATTTGATAACTATTCAAGACACTAAGCATGATAGAGTCACCAGAAAGCCTTGGACCGCCAGCAGCCGCTTCTCTTATGGCATCTCCGACCGACACCGGCGTAAGAGTGAGAGGCTTATAGACATACTCTGGTTTGGTAAAAAAGCTCTCACCGAGACAGACACAAGGTTTCTGCTTTAGAAGGGCCTCGAAACCAACTGTGGAATTAAAAGTCAGTACGACACTGCTCTCGTCTATGAGGGTCGAGACCGATCCTGATCGTACTAAGTGCAAGCCTCGGCTATCATAAGTCGCTGTGTCGTAGGGATGCGTCTTTAGAATGACCTGCCAGTCAGGCTCGAGGGTATTAACGGCCGATGCAACTAGATCAATCATCTCCTGCATCCCTGGATATGTTTCCGAAAAAGTCAACTGTGTGTCACCCGGACGCTGTAACGCCACTAAAAGAACTCTCCCCTCTTTCAAACTCGGAACGGGTGACTCACGCTTCATTACATGACTCTTAACCAGCTCCAATCCCATAAAAAAATAGTTAACAAGAGAATATTTTTTGTGGAAAAGAAATCTCCTCGGGGACTGGATCAAGGTCTCCAATGACGCCAAAATCAGAAATATTACAACCCCGGGCAAAAAAAAATACACTCAAGTGCACTTTTCTATTTACACGCAGTCTGAAAGGCTCAACGCTACCATGCTGCATGACCTCATTGTAAGGCAATTTTCTAAAATTTGAGTTCGCGTTTGTACCTTCGCGGTCAGCCGATGTTGTTACTGGCCTGAAGGCCCCTCTTTCGAGAACAACAAACGGAATTTCCTTTTCCTTGCACAACGCAATTCCAAGTGCACACCAGAGAAATCGTTCGTTATGGAAAAGGCAGAAAGAAGGAGCCTTAACCGAGAAAAGATCACGCAACCACTGTTCATAGAAAGGACTAAACTCGTCAATATTCTTTTTTCCCCATACCAAGGAATTGGCTGTAATACCAGTGTCACAACAGGGTTCTCTGGCGAAATCCGGTTGCCGATAAACATTCCGTTCAATTCGAGTTGCATAGAGCGAGTAGGCACTCGAGGAAAGTACGGCTTCACATGGTCTATCGGTAATACGGGCTATCTCGCCCCCTAGATCTTGCATGTAGTCGCTATACGCGGGATCAAAAACTAAAACCGTCATGACGTTGTTCTTTCCAGCTTCAGGGCAACAACAGCCCTAGCATGCAGTTTATTTATTCTCGTAAGCTTCTTGAAAAATCTTTCGGAAGCCGAAACCATTCGCCTGCTTACTATAAGAGTAACCATCGCCAATATTGGGTCGATCGGGGTCCAGAGCAGATAATCAAATATCATAAAAAGAAAGATCGAAAAGAAGATACCTTTGGTACAACACTGGACGAGGAAGCTTGACTTTTCACCAAACAAAAACCTCTCTCAGCCTATAATTCAGACATGCAATGATAGCATAAAAGCATCATCACAAGCATTGCAACTAGAAACCCCGCCACCTTGTATTCACAGCGGCTACCACGGAGAAACATATAGAAACCAAAATAAAGTCTGCTAAAGACTCCGAGAAAAGCTTTGTAAAAGCACCACCTCTCTGCTCTTACGCGAACTCCAGCTTCCTTCATCATGCTGCCGAGCGGCTCTTACTGCCTGGCTCCCTCTTCGGGTAAACACCTTAGCACAATAGAAGAATCCGATTGATACCAAGTAGGCAAGAACGGTCATAAAGGAAAGAAAAAGCACCCACCCTTTCAATGTCCCAAATGCCATATAAGAGGATAGTGCCTGAGGTATTTGCTTAGCCGAGAGTAGAAGAATTATCTTTAATGGAATAATAAAAGATATAACCTTCAACACTTCCGATGAAAACAGACAGAAGACGGCAATCATAAAATGTCGACCGTAGCTTACGGCAACGCGGCTTACGTATCTCAAATATCGGGCCAGCACGGAATGAAATTCGGAAGAACATCATGATTTTATATCAGCGACCAAGCATGTTGAGTATCCTTCGACGAAGCCAGACCAGCAGGAGCTTCAGCCGCCCAGGGTCGTATGTGCCATTCTCTCGCCAGTCCACCAACTGATCCAGAGCCTCTTCTGGCGTCATGTAATAGCTCGTCTTCAAGCTCACATAAGTTGGATAATGAATTAGCGTTCCGGCCACAAGTTGCTCCAGGGAGAGGGGCCTTCCACGTCGTGGATGTGATTTCTTATCCTGCGTCAGCCCCCAGCCAGCGTAGAAGGGGCTACCATAGACGACTACTCGCTTGCGGCGAATCAACGCCTCGAAGCCTGCCAGCGAAGTCATCACGTGAACCTCATCCACGTCATCCAGCAGCTGTGCCATGACCGCATCAGTCACTATTTCGTCACAGTATCCCCACGTGCCACTTTCGCTCTCCCCCTCCTCGCGCAATTTGCGATCCGGATGGGGACTTGGCGCATGATATGTCGCCTCAGGATTTTCGGATCGGACGGCTTTTAGCAGTCCAAGATTTGTCCGGATAATGCCCGCCCCATAGCGGATGGAAGCGTCGGATCTACTTGCCCGGGAACCAGAATGACTTGATGCTTTACCGAGGGCGCTGCCAGATCGACACCGACATTGTACTCTCGGTGACGTTGTCTTCAGCCAGGCGCCACGCATGATCACCAGACGCTCGCGCTTTCCTCTATTCTGCGGCCGAGAAGCACGTCGAGTTCAAGAAGTCTTCAAGGGCAGAAGGTGTTCTTGGGTCATAGTAAATACCCCTATCATCGATGACCCAGGAGAGCGGTCGGACCAACTTGGCTCCCAGCCCCACCGAGCGGATAAATGCATCCTCCAGGCGAACGACCTTGTTGTCACCCTCCGTCAGCGACTCCCCCCCAGGATACTCGCGCAGGGGCTTGCTCCCCCAGACCACGACGGTGGCACCCTCCGGCAAGGAAACGTTACTAGCAGTGGAGATCCTGTGAACGTTTGCCCCCTGAAAGTAGGTTCGCAAGACAGGATACTTCCAGCGGGAGAAGCCCAAGGCATAGATATCACCGGTGAAGGAGAACCGCTTTTCTCGCTGCAAATGCAACCATCCGACGAGGCTCAGGAGCGATGTTGGGGCCCGGGTTTCCGGGTGTCGATAGAAACAGCCGCGCATGAGCCACTTTTCCACCTCGGCTTTCAGCTCCCCCGCAAAGGCAGGATGCACGGTATGGCATCTCTTGCCCTTCATACGGGCATCCAGTTCCAGCACCGAGGCGTACAGATACACCGATCGGGCCACACGCATCAACGATGACACATGATGGGCATCGCTCACCAGAGTGACGTCAGGATTGCCCAGCCGCTCTTTGATCCACTGGCGCAGGGAATGGTCATCCAGTCGCTCAGGCAAGTAGACCACGACATGGAGGCTTGCTTCGTTTTGCAACAGTGAAAAAATATCTGACAGTGCCTTGCGCGCAGAACCGGCGCGATTAACGTCCTGCTCATCGAGGATAATCAACTCGAAGCCAGGTCGAAGCTCCCTCTGGAAAGGCGGAGTGTCATTCACCCACGAAATGTCAGCTTCCCGCCACTCTGCGAGCAGTACCTCCACCTCTTGAATCGTAGAAGGAAGTTCCGGAGCGTCATCTAGCGGTAATAGCCGAATAGGAAGCATTTCGCGCTTGAATCAGCTGCCTGACACCTGTAGGGTGCCATTGGCCCTGGCGCGACCCGATAGAGCGGCAGCCCCCCGTTCCTGGCGAGTTTGCGCGCTTTCCGGTCCGCTCCCCCATCAGTGATAATGGCATCCCTGGCGTGACCGGCCTTGTCGAGGCCGGCCACATCACGATGAGATTCGGCGGGTTTGCTGCAGCGGTTCAAGTACGCCAGCTGATGCGAACAGAACTTCATGCCGTCACCGAAGAACCGGACGGTTGTTTCATAACCGGAAGCCGTGGATATATTTTCAAACTTCCCCTGAAGCACTGAGAATAGCATCAGCCAGTTCACGAAAGGCACCTCGCCTGCCTGCGATGCAGAGCACCAGAGGTCGGCTGCATCGCGAATGTAATCAGGCGCATCGGCAACACTTACCGATAAGCCACAGACTTCGAAGGCAGGCAGGTCCAGGGTGTCATCACCGACGAACAGAGTGCACTCTGAGCCGACCCCAACTATCCTCTCATGCAGCGCATTCGGACGAGCCAAACGCTCGTCCTGGCTCCCGATGCCGTACCCGGTCGAGACCGAGACCAGTGCGGCGGCTCAGCTGCCGCCTGAATCTCGGCCCGACAGCACCGCCACCGCGACGCCCGACATCTCCAGCACCCGGATCGCAAGTCCATCACGCACGTGGAAAGTCTTGATGCTCTCACCCTCTGCGTCATAGACAAGTCGTCCATCGGTCAGTACGCCATCCACGTCGGTTTGATCAGCGAACTTACATCGGCTATGCCGTCGGCAAACGCGTCTGGGAAGGCTGAGTTCCCACCATTATGGCACGAACACGCTCCAGGCATTCCGGCAGATGACTCGAGCCGCTGTACTCTGGCACCTCTGACGGTAGTACGAATCTTGAAACCAGCGTGTAAGAGCCGCAACTGCTCGAGCTTTTCCGCCGTCTCCAGCATCGGCTGGGCTAGCTCACCGTACTGATCCAGGACGGCGCGCCGATAGCTGTAAATCCCGATGTGCTTTCGGTAGATCGCTCCCTCACCATCTCGATCATGCGGAATCGGCGAACGACTGAAATACAAGGCATCGCCCATGGCATTCAACACCAGCTTGACGGAATTCGGATTACGCGCCTCTTCAGCATCGACCGTGTGATACAGGGTGGCAACGTCCACCGAGGCATCGGCGGTCATGCAGGCGATCAGCTGCTCGACGTCCGAAGGCCGAAACAGCGGCTCATCGCCCTGGATGTTGACGAAAATATCTGCGGGATACTGCTCGGCCACCTCCATCAGGCGATCGGTACCCGACTCAGCGGCCACGGTCGGTCATGACCGCAGTACCGCCGAACCCTTCGACGGCTTCCAGCACGCGCTCGTCATCCGTGGCAACAACCACGCTGGCGGCCCTTCCACAGTCAACGCACGCTCATACACGTGCTGAATCATCGGCTTGCCACAATATCCGCCAGCGGCTTGCCAGGCAGTCGTTCGAGCCATAACGGGTGGAATCACGATGCGAACGGTCACGGTTTCAGGCTCCTACTGCGAGATATCGATAGGTGCGAACGACTTTACCAGATCATCCACTGCCTTTATCTGCTGAAGGAAGGGTTCCAGCTTACCCAGCGGCAAGGCACTGGGGCCATCGCACTTGGCATTGTCGGGATCCGGATGTGCTTCCAGGAATAGCCCTGCCAGCCCCGTAGCCATCCCCGCACGAGCTAACTCTGCTGGCCTGAGCACTGACGACTGGCCCGAGGCTTCGCCCAAGGGATCTCGACACTGCAGGGCATGCGTTACATCGAATATGATCGGGCAGTTGTTGGTCACCTGCTTCATCACACCGAAGCCAAGCATATCGACTACCAGATTGTCATAGCCAAAATTGGCCCCGCGCTCGCAGAGAATCACTTGGTCGTTACCACATTCAGAGAATTTCTCGACAACGTTCTTCATCTGATGCGGGCTGAGAAACTGCGGCTTCTTCACGTTGACCGGCTTACCCGTACTGGCAATGGCCTTCACCAGATCCGTCTGGCGCGCTAAGAAGGCTGGAAGCTGAAGCACGTCCAACACCTCGGCCGCAGGCAAGGCCTGCTCGACCTCATGGACGTCAGAAATGACGGGCACCCCGAAGGTCTCCTTGACCTTTCGCAGGATCTTCAGCCCTTCTTCGAGCCCGGGTCCACGGAAAGAATGGATGGAAGAACGATTGGCCTTATCGAATGACGCCTTGAAGACGTAAGGGATGCCCAGACGTGAAGTGACATCGACATAAGTTTCACAAGCCTTGAGTGTGCTATCGAGGTCTTCTATGACGTTGATGCCGCCAAAAAGAACAAAAGGCTTATCATTACCGAACAGAAAATCAAACATATTTAATCCTAGTAAAAAATTTCCTAGATTTACCAACCGCACCTAGATTCACATAAAATTAGAAATTTGTTGCATAAAAACTTAGCGTTCAAACAAACATGAATATCGACAAAATTAACTATGCCTTTTTATTTCCTTAATCGCATCTTCAAGATCACTAAAACCAGCACCATGGACTTTATAACGTGGGTATAACAAGTAGCTTGCCAAGAAAACCTTTTCCAACGACAATTTTCTGTTACGCCTTAGACAAGGCTGCCTATCATCCGTCAACCCCCACCCAGAATAAAATGGACATCCCAAAGTAGTTACTTTTACATTTCGCAACAGAGATTCAAAACCTAACAAAGAAGTTATCGTATATACATGATCAACACCGATTAAAGCATCAGAGAGGGACATCCTTTCTGATACTATCAGGCAAATATCACTCACTTCTTGAGGATTCGACAAGCCCTCTCGCTTACCTACAAGAACATCAGGATGAATCTTGTAAATAATTTGCGCATCAGGGTTTTCTTGATAAGCAAGGCGAACAGTATCATTATTATTTATAGGCCTATCACATCCGTACTTGATAGATTGATCATCTTCTACTTGGCCAACGACAAGAATTCGCCTCTTTGTTTTCTCTCCATAAATATCTTTTGCTCTTTTTGTCGGCTTCTCATTATACTTTGTTATATCATGCTCTACTATATCTTGTATGCATCTTTTGGCACGAGCGAGCAGCTCAGGGTGTGCATCAAAATCATATGTGTTAAGAAGATATTCTAGATCTGACTCGCATGTTGCATCAAAGTAAATCCCTCGTGTATCAAAGCACAAAGACAGCGGTGGGGTGTGCTCTGAACCCAACCCTTTTGAGCGGATAAAGCCATCTTCTACCCTCACCAGATTAATGTCTTGCATATTGGCCAAAACTTCTTTTACAGCACCTGACTCCAAACAACCCCATGCATAAATCTTCTTTATTCCAGAATACTTCACTAACCTACGAAGCATTGGCTCAGAAACATTCTTCGGGATATAGAAGATTTCCTTTTCACTTACAAAAGACTCGAAGTATGGGCGTTTCCAAGCAGCAATATTCACAGCCAGCGCATCAAACTTTTTGGCATTCAATATAAGCTTAACACGGCTAACGATTTTTTTGCGCAACCGATTTAACATTGAGCAACCCTGTCAATCAAAAATTTCAAAAGCACCACTAATTTCCCCCGCCTCACTTGTAACCAAAAGCACACGTACTTTCTTTTCACGCATAATATCCTCTGCATCTGCAATCAAGACATTTTCAGTAATCGTCAGTGGTTCTTGAGTCATCAATTCATTAGCTTTACTACAAATTGTATCGCTCTTTAGAATACCACGACGTATATCTCCATCGGTAATCAGACCAGCCAGTTGCTCACCCTCCTGCACAACAACCATACCAATGCGACCTATCGTCATAGCAATCAAACACTCCTGAAGGCTAGCATCCGGAGGGACAGTCGGCACATCAGTATGCATAACATCTTTAACTCGGGTAAGAAGCTTACGCCCTAGGCTTCCTCCTGGGTGATAGCGTGCAAAGTCCATCGGCTGAAAATCCCGCGCATGCATAAGCGATACCGCTAAGGCATCCGCCATGGCCATGGTGGCCAATGTAGAAGTCGTCGGCGCCAGATTGTTAGGACAAACCTCCCGCTCCACTTCGACATTCAAAAAAATATCCGCGTGTTTAGCGAGAGAGGAATTCTTTACGCCAGCCATCGCGATAATCCGGTTGCCAAATCGCTTCAAACTTGGAATAAGTTTTATAACTTCCTCTGTTTCACCACTATAAGATAATAAACAATTATGTCATGTCCCGTGATCATACCGAGATCGCCATGAAATGCTTCGGCCGGATGCATGAAGAAACTTGGTGTTCCCGTGGAGGCAAAAGTCGCAGCCATTTTCTTTCCAATAATACCGGATTTCCCCATCCCTGAAACTATGATGCGACCTTGGCACTCAAGAATAGCAGTAACTGCATCTTGAAATCTTTCATCGAGTTTATCCGATAGTCGCGAGATAGCTTGTGACTGAGCCAGCAAAGACTCTCTAGCAATTTCCAAATGGTCCATGAATCTACCTATCTATCGTTAAATAAAAGCTAAAAAACCTATATCTTAATTTACATAGCTTATAGATTACTAGCTATATGAAAACATCGCTTTATATATGCTTAACGGCCAAAAGGCCATAAAACCAAAAAGCCAAAAAGCCAAAAAGCCAAAAAGCCAAAAAACTGCATATAGATCAAATGTGGCCAGAGACGACACGCACAATAAATTCTGATAATAAATACGGAAATTAATTTAAAACAACCAAGATCAACGCAACTCCCCGCATGGGAACATTAATCGCCCAATAGCCCGTTTCAAAGGATTACGTCTTGTTCGAGCAAACAAAATCGGATTTTCCATAGCGGCCTTCGAAAACCTTGCTCGGCCAGTAATTTTGGCAAACTTTCTCATCACAGGCTTCCAAGCACGAAGAATTCTAAACGGTCCCATAGGATCTGCATTAGGATAAATTAATCCTGTCACGAAAGGATGCCGTTTAGCCCAATGGTTACGAGCAAACTCCGCAGGCTCAGACAAAAATTTGCGGAACTTTTCTGGCTTTGCGCGGCGTGCATATACTGTCGCCAAAACTGGGGTCAAAACCCAGTAAATCAACCAAAAACCCATAATTAACAATTTTTGCCGCTGATTGCCTTTTTTGGAAGATTTCGATTTTCTTGGAGAATCCAATTTTCTTCTACTAGTAGTCATGCGTGCATCTAATTTTGAATTTAGTGCCAGTACATCACTTGGCTTGGCTCGCTCATAAGCCTCTGAAACCAAAGTTAGCTCTTCAGAATAAAGTATGGTACTTTCTGGCACAGGTGAAGCCGGCCCAAATAGTATTTCTTCTTTTCGTCCGAGGTAAGTAGATGCTATCTCACGATTGACCGCTTCAGCATTAGCCATGATCTCTAGTGCCACTTCCTCGGATAAAACCCAAGGTTTGGGCATTGGCAGCCCATGATCAGCACGCCATGCCTGTAGCTTTCGTGTTATATCTTCAATAAAGTTAAAATAGGAATCACGATCATAAAAAGGACGACTATTGAAAATTCGAATCAGTTCGACGTGTGCTGCCGACAGGCGTGCACTATTTCTATCGTCGGCTACTGGTTCAGGTAAATCCAGCAGGATAGGGAGTTTAGTAGCCTCAGCGAAATCGGTCAGGAGATCGTTACCGTAAAGCTGGGCTTTCTCGAATACGCGAACATTCACGTTTTCCGCACCTACCGCACTCACCCATGCAGAAAGCGGCACACGATAGTCGAGCCGGCGTTGTGTTTCTGGAAGTTTCAACCATTCAGCGAATGGAATATCAACCCGACCAACGGCGCCACCGGCCACAAATTCACAATACTGGGCATTGGCCCATTCATCCTGACGACGAAGATAAGCCACCATTTCTACCGAGTACCCTGAAAAGTACTCCGCAATACGATGCGCATACTCATGCAGGAAGAAAGCCTCACTCGATAGCACGATCGTGTGAACCTTACCTTTCATCAACGCCAAACCGGCTTCGATATGCTCACGAAGGCCAGGATGATTATTGACTGCTGCCCAGGAAAACTTACTATGCCCTGCTTGCTTATGAGGCCGGGTTGACTGCCAGTAAAGACCAATTTCAGGGAACCACACCCCTGCTCGGAGGAGCGCAGGCCGATTTTTTTCCAGAAAATGCTGAATATAGGTACTACCAGTCTTTGTTGCACCAATATGGACGACAATGCGTGGTTTTCTATGACTCACTGGGGCCTGTGGTTCGGATGTTTCAACTAGTTCATTGCGCGCATAGTGCTGACAATGCCAGCTGTAATGACTGGATTGTACTATCCACAGCTTCTTGCAGCAAAATTTCATAAAGCAACCCTTGAGGAATCGGCTTGAAGTCTACTACAAGCCGCACAAGATCTCTGCGGTCAGCTAGTACCGCCGCTACTAGCAATGGATAGGCCCCCGTGGCCACTAATTCAGCTCGTAAGTTCCGCGTATCGGTTACGAAATCCTCTGGCTGGAAGTTGCAACGAACAAACTCCTCACGCAGCGCTCCAATAAATCCTTGTTCAGACTCGTCGCCAAGATATCTAAAATGTCGATAAGGGTTACCGATCAGCATATGCTGAACAAACTCTGAAAGCTGAAACTCTAAGTGATAACGTAAAGGATGATCATGACCCGCCGCACCTTCTTCCAGATAGAAGTCGAAGGTGTTTTTAAAATTTTCCAACATCAGTTCAAAGTCACGCACATCATGTTCTCGGCGTGAGATAGAATTCATCCTAACACGATACGCGGGACCATCAATCGGGAACAAGCCTATGGCCTCTGCCTTAATGAAAGCATGGTGTAAGAATGCACGCTCTTCCCACTTTTGTGTCAGGAACCGAATATTATTGTCATTCAGATACTCGCGTCGATAAAGCCATGTCCAGCAATGCCGATTTTTTAGTATAACTGGGGATTCTACAAAGTCGGTCTTAGGGACAACACTCGTAAAATTATTTTCGGTCCGATCCGAACGATGGTGAAGCAGGTTATCGTTACTGTCAAATACCGCTTCGAATGCTTTTCGCGCACGCGCCATATCTAGTTCGTATTTTACGCCATAGCTCGTACAGCTCGCGCAGCATGTCTCTCTGCGCAAGCCAATCGTCGCCATCGAGGAACCAGATATATTTGCCACGCGACTCTTCAATGCCACGGTTACGGACCATACCTAACTGGATATTCTTATCCAGAATAATTGGACGAATACGTGGATCCTCGGCCGCGTGACGATCAATTATCTCTTGAGAACGATCAGGAGTACAATCATTTATCGGAATAATCTCAATTTCTTTTAGTGTCTGGTTCCGCACAGAGAAGATGCAGTCTTCAATGCCGCCTCCCAACACCATAAACCGGAATAACCACCGAAACCTTAGGAGGGGCTGCTACTTCGGCCTTAGTCGGCGGGAGGGAAAATGGTCGATTAGCCTCGATGTAATCGAGCACATCTTCGATTTTACTGGGAACAGCGTGCCCCGGGACATGGTATATCGTGTACCAGATATAAAAATAGTAGAAAAGCTCTTCCAGAGAGCGTTGTCGATTGCGGTGAGAAATCAGCTGGCGGTCGTCCGTCAGTCCCCAGCCAGCATAGAAGGGGGCGCCAAAACATACCACTTTCTTGCCTGCAAACAAGGCCTCAAGCCCCATTTGACTTGTGCCGACATAGACTTTATCCACCAGTTCAAAGATTGCGTAAGGGTTGACAGGTTCGCGTAGCAAACGAACGCGGCCTGATGACTTCAAATGAGAGTAATATCCAGCACGTTTACTCTTTTCCCAGCTACTGTCAGGGTGTGTCTTTACGAGGATTTCAGCATCCGGATTTTCCTTGAGTGCGGCGACAAGCATTTTCTCGAAAGCTGCTTCATCGACTTTACCATATACTGTTGAAGCATCTGCGTAGGCCTGATCACAGACCAGCACCCGGCGCGTATATCCCTCGGTCATTGCCGGGGCATGCATGGGTTGTGCGTTATACTTGCTAATGCGTCGCTCAACAATTCGCTGAATAAGATGGCGTGCACGTTCCAGTTCTTTAGCACTCAACTGATCATCGCTGTTAAGCTTCTGGATAATCCGGTTTGGATAATCCGCCATAAAGTAATGGGAAATATCATCATACACATATCCTAGGCATGCATAGCTAGGATCTTTTTCTCGGCTACTGTGAATCCAACTATGAGTCGTGGCAAGAAATCCAGTCTCAACTAGAAATACACTTTTATCGAAGGATATCTTGTTAAATAGCTCTACTGCCCCTTTGTGAGAACTCGCAACATCTGAACTGACCGTACCGTGAGCAATAAAGGCATCGCAGCTTTCGCAACCAATGGCATCAACTGGGATGAAATCAGAAAAGAGTCTCGGCAAGTTGGCACCGAAGCCGCTTTGAAGCACACTTCTCACCAGACCGAAACCGACTTTTAGATCAGTAATCGACAAGACGCTCTCTCGAATATCGAGATCTGGATCGTACGTAAGTTGGCGATATTCTAAAAACTCTTTAAACCTATTATAGGCAATCTGGTTGTTGCTCATCTACTCAAACCTCCCTTAGATGGGATGGAATTTCCCTGTTGTGCAGGACCCCAAATGGCCTCCCAAAGGCGAGTTAAGGCCATAGCACTTTCACTCATTTGGAGAGGAACCGGCCCGATTTCGAGAGCCTCATAAAACATCTCTTCCCATGCTGTGTGGATAACTGTGTTACTAAAACGAGAAAGGTAAGATCTACGTGCAGCCCGCCCCATTCTCTCACGTAGCTCGCCATCCTTCATAAGCTTGCATATCTCGTCGGGGAGCGTACCTACGCCATGCCCACCTCGTGCCAGAAAGCCATTCTTCCCATGATCAATTTGTTCGTTAACGCCGTTACACACCTTATAGCCAACAGATGGCACGCCATGCGCAAGTGCTTCACAGAGCGTCAAGGAGAACCCCTCGAAAATCGACGGTATCACGAAAATATCCGCTTCGCGGTAGAAGGGGAAAGGATCATTCTGGGCCCACCTGTAGAACTCGACGGCACCCTCAATGCCAAGCCTCCGGGCTTGCTCCCTGAGAGCTCTTTCCTCAGGGCCACCGCCAACGATACGAAGTTTCCAGTCAGGAAAATCCGGGGCGAGTCCAACGAAGGCTTCGACGAGACGAGATGTATTCTTGTAGGGAACGAGGCAAGCGACCGTGAGGAGGGTCTTGACGTCTTTCTCCCTACCGGGAGCCGCCAGCGCCTCGGGCTCGCGAATGGTATTTGGAACGACGCGCACGCGAGGTCTCAGGAAGTTGGGGTAGGTCGGGACATACGACTCTACGGCAGTATGGATCAGCGTGGCCCCGGATGAGGCCACCACTCGTTCGTCGGCCGGGAAAGTCCCGAGTAAATCTGGCAAACTCGGATCAGTGTGCTCCGAGAGCACGATAGGCAGTCCAGTCTTCTGCGCGCAGCAGACGTAACGCATCATGGTACGGTTAACGTGAAGCCCCACAAGCAGGTCCAGGTTGCGGCTTGCCACTTCGAGCGACCACGGGCCGATCCGCTACCTCATCATTGGCCTCAGCCAAGTGGACAAGCTCGATGCTGTCGTCGAGAGGCCAAAGCGACGGGCCGGCCTTATTGTCGAAGGTGAAGATCACCACCTCGTGTCCGCGCTCAGCCATCGCATTCGCCATCATATGACCGACATTTTCTGTCACCCCCTTACCTTGTGTAATCCAGGAAACAAAAAAACCAATCCTCATTGATGGAACCGGACCCGGCGAAGAGAGCATTGAGCGCAGGACAGAAATCGAACGCGGTGGGCGCTTCCATTTCCAGTTAACAGATGGCAGGTTGCCATTAAAGCCTTGCTTAACTTTGAGACCTTTTGGAAAACGATCCGCTTCACAAAGTGCTTCGATATCGCCATTGGCACGATGCAGAGCCCCATCCGTCAGAGGTCCTGGCCCACATTGAACCATGCCGAAAACATTATAACCGTGCCGTACGAACCTTCCATCAGCCAGGCTGAATCCCGCATCGGCAAGAACATACATTAGGGTGCCGATATTCCAACCAGTATTTACATGGCCACCAACCACATTGGGCTTAAAAGGTGGTACGGCTACGAAGAGCCAACCGTCTGGCTTTAAGATTCTGCGGATTTCGGACAAGGCTCGACCAGTATCCGACACATGTTCCAGTACATGAGCACACCAAACCGCATCCATAGAAGCATCTTCAATGGCTTCCATATTGCAAATATCGAGATCTGGAAAAACATGGATACTTCCCGGAAGCCCACCATCACCTTCGTAGTAAGCACTCATATCGAAACCACTGGCGGTCACATTCCAACCGGCTTCATAAAAAGATCGAGCCGCGAGGCCAGAGCCAGTTCCAATATCGATTATTGAGCCTTTGTTAGGAAAACTCGCAATAACTTCCTCGATGAGGTCGTCCTGACCCGGAATGGACTTTGTTACCTGCATTTTTTACTCCGGTAATTGAACTCAAGATCATACGGAAGCATCAAAAATTCATCATCCAATATTTTAGATAAGCCTTTTAGTCCAGTAGTACGCCATGACCTCTCCTCATTCACGAGGATGCTGATCGAGCATCGTGAAGCCCTGCACTGACGGAGCCGTCCATCAGGAGCAGCATTCGCGGTGTGAGAATCTGCACGTTAATGCTCACAGAAGGCTATTGCTTCGTTGCGCTAAAACGGCGGTCTCAAGTTCCAAGCGCAACGCTATTGAAGGGTGCTCGGGCCAGCGACCGATTTCTTCAGCACCTCGGCGTAAACTTCCAGCGGCGTGCGCCAGTCCAGTGTCTTGCGCGGCCGTGTGTTCAGTGAGTCGGCGATCTCGTCGAGTTCTTCCTGGCTGTAGACGGAGAGGTCCGTGCCCTTCGGCAGGTACTGCCGCAACAGCCCGTTGGTATTCTCGTTGGAGCCCCGCTGCCATGGACTATGCGCGGTCAGCGAAGTGAGATCGCCGTACCGGTCTTCTGCGTGATTTCGGCATGCTTCACCATCTCCCTGCCCTGGTCGTAGGTCATGGACAGACGCAGGGCTCGCGGCACCTCATTGAGCTTGTCGCTGAAACCGACGGCTGCCTGCCGTGGCCGTGGTGCCATCCACTTTCGCCAGGATCACCAAGCGCGTGGTGCGTTCCACCAGCGTACCGACAGCAGAGCGATTGTTGGCGCCAATGATGAGATCGCCCTCCCAATGGCCAGGCATCAGGCGGTCTTCGATCTCAGGCGGCCGCATATGGATGCTGACCAGCTCGGGAATCTGCTGGCGTCGATCCTTGCCACGACTGCGTGGCCGGCGGTTGCCGTTACCCTGCCGAAGGCAGGCGATGAGCTCCTTCTTGAGGCTGCCACGGGGCATCACATAGAGCGCGTTGTAGATGGCCTCATGCGAGGCCTGCCGACGTGAATCGTTGGGAGACATGCGCTTCAGTGTGCGGGCTATCTGTTCCGGTGACCAGTACTTGCGCAGCAGGTAGACCACTACCTCGAAGAGCTCTCCACCGGGATGCAGCTTGGGCGCGACGAGGCCATGACGCGTCAAGGGCCCGGTAGCCCGCCAGGCTGGCATCGTAGCCCTTGACGGGGGAAACCGTGTGGCGAGCGAGCTCTCGCGACACGCCCGGCCCAGATGAGTGGTGATGGCCCGGATCGAGTGCGTGGCTCGCATCATCATGATGGCGGCTCGGTCTTCAGCAGAGAGGTGGCGATAGCAGTGAGTCATGGCAACACCGTACCTGATGGGTCACGTGTTGCACTTGGTCATTGAGACTGCCAGAGCTCGCCCGCTACGTGCACTCAAGGGAAAAACGCCCATTGGGTTCATTCTCGAACGCTGGCAGGATGACCCCGAGAGATTCCATAGTGACCCTGTCCACTACTTCCCGGGACCATACACATGAGGCATCCAAGAGAAAACTGGCTGGATGCTGACATTAGCCATTCTTTATAAAGAGATACAAATCCATTCGTAGAGTGGTTTTTACGTTTTCTACGGCGTGTCCTCTTGGCAATTCATTGGTGCCTGAACACGCTACCGCCCGGGGATTGTCCCGGGCGCATTCCCATGCCCTTCAGAAACAGGGATATCGCCGGGTAATCCTGCCCCGTGCCGACATCCTTCGATGATCGCGCCATTCTACGCAACTGCGCCGGACCGCTCCACGCTGAACGCGGAGCGAGCGCCGAGAACGATAGCCAGAGGCTAAGGCGACTTGGCTTGTGAAGGATACAGCCCGCCTCTTATGCCCACAACGGCGGCGCAGCATGAACCCTCTCAGAAGGGGAACACCAGCGGCGTGAGGAGCAGCACGGCGGCCGAGTAGGTCAGGCTGACCGGCAGGCCGATCCCGAGGAAGTCGCCCATGCTGTAGCGGCCAGGGGAGTAGACCATCAAGTGGGTCTGGTAGCCGTAAGGTATCAAGAAGCAGGCGCTGGCACCGTAGGCCACGGCCATGATGAAGGGCATGGGATCGGCGCCGAAGGCCTGGGCGGTGGTCCAGGCGATGGGGAAGGCCAGTGCAGCAGCGGCGTTGTTGGTGACGGTCTCGGTGAGCAGCAGCGTCATCAGGTAGCAGCCCACGAAGGCGGCGTAGATGCCGTAGCCGGCGAACAGCGTCTGCATGCCCTGGGCGAGCAGCGCCGCGGCGCCGGAGCTCTCCAGCCCCTGGGCGATGGCCAGCGCCGAGCCGATGATCAGCCACAGCTCGAAGGGGAAGCGTCGGCGCAGCTCGGCGGGGCTGAGCACCTTGCCGGCCACCAGTCCGGCCATCAGCAGCAACAGACCGTGGAACAGCGGCAGCCACTCCAGGGCCGCCAGGCCGATCACCGCCGTGAAGCCAGCCAGGGTCAGCATGCTTTCGGTCCGCTTGAGCTGCGGGCGCTTGAAGCTGCCACTGAGCAGGTGGAAGTTGCGCTCGATATTGCGGTGCTGGCGGAAGTCGCTGCCTACCGCCAGCACCAGACAGTCGCCCACGCGCAGCGGGATCTGTCCCAGCTGCCCTTCCAGTCGCTTGCCACCGCGACGAATGCCCACCACGCCGGCGTTGAACATGCTGCGGAAGTCGACGTCCTGCAGGGTCTGGCCGGCCAGCTCCGATTCATGGGAAATGACCACCTCCACCAGATTGGTGGCCAGCAGGTCGTCGGCCTGGTGGCCGAACAGGTTGAGCCCGGGAAAGCGCTGCAGCGCCTGCACCTTGCCCACCTCGCCGGTGAATACCAGCGTATCGCCGGCCTGCAGGATCTCCTCGGGCCCCACCGGACTGATCAGGCGCCCTTCCCGCTCGAGCTCCAGCAGGTAGAGTCCCTCCAGACTGCGCAGCTGGTTCTGCTCGATGCTCTTGCCCACCATCTCCGAGCCGGCCTCCAGGTCGGCGGCCAGGAAGTAGGAGAGCTTCTCCGCGGTGTCCTCGGGAGGGTGAGCCGGCAGCTTGCGCGCCCGCCACAGCAACACCCCGAAGGTGAGAAGCGCCACGGGAACACCCACCAGGCTGAACTGGAACATGCCCAGCTCGAAGCCGCCGCTACCCAGGGCGAAGGAGTTGACCACCAGGTTGGTAGAGGTGCCTACCAGGGTGGTCATGCCACCCAGGATGGAGGCGTAGGAGAGCGGGATCAGCAGCCGCGAGGGGGCGATGCGCTTCTGACGCGAGATGGCACCTAGGAAGGCGCGCCACCACGGCGGTGTTGTTGAGAAATGCCGAGAGGACGGCGCTGGCCCCCATCAATCGGGCAGTGGCGGTCTTCTCGCTGCCTGTGAGCAGGCGCTGGGAGAGCCAATCGAGCAGCGGGGTGCGTTCGAGGGCCAGGGAGACCAGCAGCAACAGCAGCAGTGTGGCCAGAGCCGGGTTGGTGTACTGCGCCAGCAGGGTGGCGGTATCCACCAGGTCCAGCAGCAGGTAGGCGCCGGCCAGGCCGACGAAGGCGATGGCCGGGCGCACCACGCCGCTGATCAGCAGGCCGAGGAGTCCGGCAATGGAGAGAAGCACGGCCCAGGTCATCACGCGTCGTCCTTGAAGCTCTTTGCAGGGTGGGAAGGAAATCCAGCTTGTGGGAGTCTACGTCGCCTTTTATGATAATGTCGATAACGGGCTTCGATCATTAATGAATACCAGCAGTAATTCCGCGCTAGAACATAAGGTTATGCCAACTAATGAGCGCAAAATATTTATCGCCTGAAATGCTCAATGAGTGCCGGCTGCAGTCCGTAAGGTTGCGGCTGGATGGGCACACCGTCGCCGAGGTCGCTACGCGTACTGGCCTGTCGGCGCCTACCGTCTCGGCGGCCTGGAAGGCCTTCCGCGAGGGTGGCTGGGAGGCGGTGCCGGTGCGCCCGCGGGGCCGCAGGGCAGGCCAGGCGGCGCGCCTGGATGCGCGTGGCGCAGTTGGTGCTGGGCGAATGCTTGCGCGAGCTTCCGGAGTCGGCGGAGCCGGCCTGGAGCAGTCGCGCCCTGGCCGATGCGCTCACGGAGGCGGGGCATGGCGTCTCACCGCGTGCCATCGATCACTGGCTGGAGGCGCGCGACCTCAAGCCCGAGCCCATGGCCCTGGAAGCACTCGAGCGCAAGCGTGGTCAGGTGGGTCGCTGGTATCGCCAGCAGGTCGCGCGCGGTGCTCGAGGAGGTCAGGCAAGGCCGGTGGCAACATCTGGCAGGGCGGCGTGCGTATCGCCCGGCCCACGCAGCAAGAGGCAGTAGAGGCCTCAGCCCGAGCCGCCAGCGTTACCAGCTCTACCTGCACGGCAAGCGCGGCGTGCTGTATAGCCGCGTGCTGACGGCACCGCCGATGGTCGATGACTACCTGGCGCTGTTCCAGCGCCTGCTCGACCAGGCCGAAGGCAAGCCGGTGGCGCTGATCTTTCATGGCGCGTATTTCGGGGCGGCAGTTGAGGTCGGGCGGTGGATTGATCAGAACCCGAAAATGCGGCTTATGGCCGTACCTGCGGATGCGTTTTAGCTTGGCGCCGCCTTGCGTGCCGACATGGGGTCAGACCCCGAAGGCGTCGATAATGCCGGTGAAGCTCACGTTGATGGGCCTGGTGGCCTGGCCGGGGTCTGACCCCATGTCAGCCACCTGTCGTGGCATCCGCTGGTAAGCCCCATCACTTTTTCTGTCATGACGACATTACTATCCATCGACAACAGGCCAATGACATGACGTCACTCACCCATCTTCAAAAGCTGGAAGCAGAAAGCATCCAGATCATGCGCGAGGTGGTCGCCGAGACCGAGAATCCGGTGATGCTCTACTCCGTGGGCAAGGACAGCGCGGTGATGCTGCACCTGGCGCGCAAGGCGTTTGCGCCGGCGCCGCCGCCCTTCCCTCTCTTGCACGTGGATACGCGCTGGAAGTTCCGGGCCATGTACGAGTTCCGCGACAAGATGGCCGAGGAAACCGGCATGGATCTGATCGTGCATATCAACCCCGAGGGCATCGAGAAGGACATCAACCCCTTCAGCCACGGCTCGGCGATCCACACCGATGTGATGAAGACCGAGGGCCTCAAGCAGGCACTGGACAAGTACGGCTTCGATGCCGCCTTCGGCGGTGCCCGTCGCGACGAGGAGAAGTCACGCGCCAAGGAGCGGGTGTTCTCCTTCCGTACCGCCCAGCACCGCTGGGACCCGAAGAATCAGCGCCCCGAGCTGTGGAGGCTCTTCAACACCCGCAAGCACAAGGGTGAGTCGATCCGTGTCTTCCCGCTCTCCAACTGGACCGAGCTGGATATCTGGCAGTACATCTACCTGCAGAACATTCCCATCGTGCCGCTCTACTACTCCGCCGAGCGCCCCGTGGTGGAGCGCGACGGCACGCTGATCATGGTCGACGACGAGCGCATGCCGCTGGAGCCGGGCGAGGTGCCGATGATGCGCAAGGTGCGCTTCCGCACCCTGGGCTGCTACCCGCTGACCGGCGCCATCGAATCCGAGGCCGACACCCTGCCGGCGATCATCCAGGAAATGCTGCTCACCAAGACCTCCGAACGCCAGGGCCGCGTTATCGATAACGACAGCGCCGCTTCCATGGAGAAAAAGAAACAAGAGGGATACTTCTGATGGCTCACTCTTCCGACATGATCGCTGGCGACATCGAGGGCTACCTGAAGTCGCACGAGCACAAGGGCCTGCTGCGTTTCATCACCTGCGGCAGCGTCGACGACGGCAAGAGCACGCTGATCGGGCGGTTGCTGTTCGAGTCCAAGCTGCTGTTCGAGGATCAGCTGGCCGCCATCGAGGCGGATTCCAAGAAGTGGGGCACCCAGGGCGGCGAGATGGATTTCGCGCTGCTGGTGGATGGCTTGGCTGCCGAGCGCGAGCAGGGCATCACCATCGACGTGGCCTACCGCTTCTTCTCCACCGACAAGCGCAAGTTCATCGTCGCCGATACGCCGGGGCATGAGCAGTACACGCGCAACATGGTGACCGGGCGCCTCCACCGCCGATGCCGCCATCCTGATGGTGGATGCGCGCCAGGGCATCCTGCCCCAGACCCGCCGCCACAGCTTCCTGATGTCGCTGATCGGCATGCGCCATATCGTGGTGGCCATCAACAAGATGGACCTGGTGGACTACTCGAAGGAACGCTTCGACGAGATCGTCGAGGAGTATCGTGCGTTCGCCAAGCAGCTGGGCCTGGAAGAGATCACCTTCATCCCGATGTCGGCGCTCAAGGGCGACAACGTCATCGAGCATGGCCACCATATGCCGTGGTATCACGGTCCCACGCTGATGGCCTACCTGGAGACCGTGGAGGTGGACGAGGAGCGCCTGCAGCGCCAGCCGTTCCGCATGCCGGTGCAGTGGGTCAACCGCCCCAACCTGGATTTCCGCGGCTTCACCGGCATGATCGCCAGCGGCAGCATCAAGCCGGGCGATGCCATCCGCGTGCAGCCTTCCGGCCAGTCCAGCACCATCAAGCAGATCTACACCTTCGACGGTGATCTGGACGAGGCGATCGCCGGCCAGTCGGTGACCTTGCTGCTCGAGGATGAGATCGATATCTCGCGAGGCGATGTGATCTCCGACGTGGATCAGCCCGCCGAGATCGCCGACCAGTTCGAGACCAGCCTGGTATGGATGCACGACGAGCCGCTGCTGCCGGGTCGCCCGTATCTCATGAAGCTGGGCACCCAGACGCTGTCGGCCACGGTCACCGATATCAAGTACCAGGTGAACATCAACACCCTGGAGCACACCGCCGCCAAGCAGCTCGACCTCAACGGCATCGGCGTGTGCACCCTGAGCCTGAGCAAGCCGGTGGCCTTCGATGCCTACAAGGAGAACGCCGACACCGGTGGCTTCATCCTGATCGACCGGATGACCAACAACACCGTCGGCGCCGGCATGCTGCACTTCGCCCTGCGGCGCAGCCAGAACATCCATATGCAGCACGTGGATATCGACAAGCAGGCACGCGCTCTTTCCAAGGCGCAGCAGCCCGCGGTGCTGTGGTTCACCGGGCTCTCCGGTGCCGGCAAGTCGACCATCGCCAACCTGGTGGAGAAGAAGCTGCACGCCGCGGGCCAGCACACCTACCTGCTGGATGGTGACAACGTGCGTCACGGCCTCAACCGCGACCTGGGCTTCACCGACGCCGACCGCGTGGAGAATATCCGCCGCGTGGGCGAGGTCGCCAAGCTGATGGTCGACGCCGGCCTGATCGTGCTGACCGCCTTCATCTCGCCATTCCGCAGCGAGCGCCAGATGGCCCGCGACCTGATGGAGGAAGGCGAGTTCATCGAGGTCTTCGTCGATACCCCGCTGGATGTCGCCGAGGACCGCGATCCCAAGGGGCTATACAAGAAGGCCCGCCGTGGCGAGTTGAAGAACTTCACCGGTATCGACTCGGCCTACGAGGCACCGGAGAACCCCGACCTGCACATCAAGACCACCGAGATGAGCAGCGAAGAAGCGGCGGATGCCATCGTCGAGATGTTGCGTAAGCGCCAGCTGATCTCCTAAGCAGCGCTTGCGGGTCAGACACCGGCGGGGTTTTGCCGGGGTCTGACCCAAGAGCGCGGGTCACCGCCACTGGACAAGGAATTCCCATGGATTTCTCTACCCTGCTGAACGACGTGCACAGCATCGCCCTCAAGGCCGGCGATGCCATCATGGCCGTCTACGCCCGTGACTTCTCCATCGAGAGAGAAGGACGACAAGAGCCCGCTGACCGAGGCGGACAAGGCCGCCCATGAGGTGATCGTGGCGGGCCTGAATGCCCTACCCGAAGGCATTCCGGTGCTCTCCGAGGAGGATGCCGAGGGCTTCGCCGGCGCCGATGCCAACGGCCGCTACTGGCTGGTGGATCCGCTGGATGGCACCAAGGAGTTCATCAAGCGCAACGGCGAGTTCACCGTCAATATCGCCCTGATCGAGAACGGCAAGCCGGTTCTCGGCGTGGTGGTAGCCCCGGCGCTGGAGGTTTCGTATCTCGCCGCCCAGGGCGTGGGGGCGTTCAAGGTCGGAGTGGGTAAGGATAAGGCGGCGAGCGTCAGCCGATCCGTGCGGCCGGCAAGCCCACCGAAGGCGCCACCTGGCGCGTGGTGGGCAGCCGTTCACACCCGAGTCCCGATCTGGCCGAGTGGCTGGAGCAGCTCGGCAGCCACGATATGGTGCCCATGGGCAGCTCGCTGAAGCTGTGCCTGGTCGCCGAGGGCAAGGCCGACGTCTATCCGCGCCTCGGCCCCACCTGCCTGTGGGACACCGGCGCCGCCCATGCGGTGGTGGAGCAGGCCGACGGGCGGGTCGAGACGTTGGAGGGCGAAGCGCTCAGCTATGCCACACCCTCCGAGAAGCTAAACCCCTATTTCGTGGTGTGGGGACAGAGGTAGGAGCCGGAAGCACCAATCTCGATTATGGCCGCATATTCCAAAAAGACATCAAAGAATAGATATTGATTTCTTTTTTATCTTTCAAATCACCTCTACTCTAGGGAGAAATCGAGTAGACGGAGTCACCCAATGGGATCTGCGGCCTTACAGCAAGAGATCGATATCGACCATGCCAGCGTGCTGCTCGAATCGCAGTCGGCGCAAGCGCGTATCGAGTGGGCGCTGGAGAACCTGCCTGGCACCTTCGTGCTCAGCTCCAGCTTCGGCATCCAGTCGGCCGTGCTGCTGCACCTGGCGACGCGCATCGTGCCGGACTTGCCGGTGCTGCTGGTGGATACCGGCTACCTGCTTCCCGAGACCTACCGTTTCGTCGACGAGCTGACCGAGCGGCTGAACCTCAACCTCAAGGTGGCCAGGCCGGCGCTGTCGCCGGGGCATCTGGAGATGCGCCACGGCAAGCTCTGGGAGCAGGGTCAGGAAGGCCTGACACGCTATAACCGGCTGATGAAGGTCGAGCCGATGGAGCGGTTGCTGAATGAGCTGCGGGTGGGCACCTGGTTCGCCGGGCTGCGTCGCCAGCAGTCCAGCACCCGGGAGCAGCGCCCGGTGGTGGAGCAGCGCGGCGATGGCCGCTACAAGGTCTATCCGCTGATCGACTGGCACAGCCGCGACGTGCACCGCTACCTGACCGAGCATGACCTGCCCTACCACCCACTGTGGGAGCAGGGCTACACCTCGGTCGGCGACTGGCACATCAGCCAGCCGCTGCAGCCCGGCATGACCGAGGAGGAAACGCGCTTCTTCGGCATGCAGCGGGAGTGTGGGTTGCATCTGTAGCAGCGAGTTGAGGGCAACCCCTTGGGTCAGCCCCCCTCGGTTGTTGATGGAAGCACCGCTCAAGGCTTTCCCGGCGACAGGCGCCGGAGAGCTGGACCGTCGAGGAGGCGCTGTGCCCCCACCCTGGCGCTGTCGATGCCATCCCTGCTATCGGTCGCCGCCCTCACGACTCGGCCTCGGCGCCATCGCATACAACAACGGGGCCCGCCCCAAGAGCGCGACACCGTGCTCGCATGGGGCACCAACACCTTAAGTCCCAGGATTTGCCCACTTCAGTCGCTGCCGAACAGGTCCCGCGTGTACACCTTGTCTGCCACATCGGTGAGCTCTGCGGCCATGCGGTTGCTCAGGATCACATCGGCCTCGGCCTTGAAGGCCTCGAAGTCGCGCAGCACGCGGGAGCCGTAGAAGGTCTCCTCCTCCAGCACCGGCTCATAGACGATGACCTCAATGCCCTTGGCCTTGATGCGCTTCATGATCCCTTGGATGCTGGAGGCGCGGAAGTTGTCGGAGCCGGCTCTTCATGATCAGGCGGTAGATGCCAACCACCTTGGGCTTGCGACGAATGATTTCGTCGGCAATGAAGTCTTTGCGGGTGGTATTGGCCTCTACGATGGCGTGGATGAGGTTTTGGGGAACCTCACGGTAGTTGGCCAACAGCTGCTTGGTGTCTTTGGGCAGGCAGTAGCCGCCGTAGCCGAAGCTGGGGTTGTTGTAGTGGTTGCCAATGCGGGGGTCCAGGCACACGCCGTCGATGATCTGGCGGGTGTCGAGGCCGTGGGTGGCGGCGTAGGTGTCCAGCTCGTTGAAGTAGGCCACGCGCATGGCCAGGTAGGTGTTGGCGAAGAGCTTGATCGCCTCGGCCTCGGTGCTGTCGGTGAACAGCGTGGGGATGTCTTGCTTGATGGCACCCTGTTGCAGAAGCTTGGCGAAGGTTTCGGCGCGTTCGGACTTTTCGCCGACGATGATGCGGCTCGGGTGCAGGTTGTCGTAGAGCGCCCTGCCCTCGCGCAGGAACTCCGGCGAGAAGAGCGAGGTTCTGCGTGCCAAGCGCTTCTTTGGTCTTGGCGGTGTAGCCCACCGGCACCGTGGACTTGATGACCATCACCGGCGTTTGGGTTGATGGCCGATAACGTCTTTGATGACCGCTTCGATGGACCGGGTATTGAAAGTAGTTGGTCTCGGGGTCGTAGTCGGTGGGGGTGGCGATGATGACGAAGTCGGCGCCGGTGTAGGCATCGGCTTTGTCGAGCGTGGCGCGGAAGTTGAGCGCGTTGGGCCGGAAAGTCTTCGATCTCTCGGCATCTTCGATCGGGCGACTTGTCTGCGTTCAGCGGCGTCGACTTTCTCGGGGACGATGTCCAGGGCGACGACTTCGTTGTGCTGAGCCAGGAGGATGGCGTTGGACAGGCCGACGTAGCCGGTGCCGGCGATGGCGATCTTCATGGTGATTCCTTTCGGTGTTCTTGAGGTATTTCGTTAGCTGGATGGCTGCAGCAGGCGCCCTTCAGGTGGCCAGCTATTAGCGGCAATTCTATCAAGCTTAGCAACGGCGCAGGGCGCCTGACGGCGCCTTCGCCCTTCTGGTAGGAGGGATGCTCCGCATCGCGACTAGAACCGAAGGCCTCCCCGGTAGCGCCAGAAGGTTCAGCAACACCGCGGGGCGCCTGCCCGGCGCAGTCGCGAGGCAAAGCCTCCCTCCTACAAGGCAGTATCCAACGCCCTGGGCTGGGCGCGGTCGAGCAGGCTGCGCCAGCGCGTCAGCACTGGCGCATCGCCGTGGCTCACCTCGCCGCAGCAGGTGCGCGGAACTCTGCCTGGACGCCGGCGTCGGCGGGATCGATCAGGGTGAGCCAGGCTTCCAGGGCGCCGATCTGCTGGTGGAGGCTGCTTCGTCCTCCCGGGCCTGGCTCAGTAGGCCAGCTCGCTCGGCGAGGCGCTGACCTCCTCGCGGGAGATGGCCCGGGCGGTGGCGGACGCGCGCCAGGTGCGCCGCCAGTTCGGCGACGAGACAGCGTGGTGCGCTCGCGGGCGATCATCAGCGCACCGGTCGAGGTAGTCCTCGGCCCGGCCGGAAGCGCCCCAGGGCCATGCGGGCGTCCACCAGCCACCAGCGAGGGGCCGGGCGCTGGTAGGGACCGCGCCCAGTCGCCTCGGCCAGCTCCTCCTGGGCCGCCTCGATCTGGGCCAGGCCGTCGCGGTCGCCGGCCAGGGCCCGCTGCCAGCCCAGCACGCCGGCGCGGCGGCCACCTGCCACGAGGTGCAGGTCGGGCGTGCCGGTCAGCTCGAAGGCGCGCTCGGCTGGCGCATGGTGGCCAGGCGCGTGTCCCGGCTGGCGATAGAGCGCGGCGGCGTACATCAGTGCCATGGCCAGGCTGCCGGGGTGGCCGATGCGCTCGGCCAGGCGAATGGCCGACTCCACCTGAATCTCGGCGCGACGGTAGTCGCCGCGCAGGCAGAGCGCCCAGCCCTGGAAGCAGGCCGCCGCCACCTGGGGGTGGTCCGAGAACGGCAGTCCACTCGATCATCATCTCGCACTCGAGTGGGTTGATCTCGTCCAGGTGGTCATAGGCGAGCGGGATGCGCCCGGCCCAGTATTCGCAGCTGGCCTGGGCGTACTCCGCGAGGCGCGAATAGCGCGGGTCGTCGAGCTGGCGGGCCAGGTCGGCCAGCGCGCGTCGCCAGGCGGAAGGCGTCGGCGTGCGCGTGGCGCTGGCTGCAGCCCACCCACAGGCCCCACTTGACCAGGAAGGCCTGCTCCAGATCGACGCTCTCGCCCTCCTCGGCCAACGCATTGATCAGCTCGCGGGCACGCACGAAGCTCTCGTGGGCGGTGCGCGAGCCGTGCCCTTCCAGGGCGAAGGCGGCCTGGCCGCGCACGGTGAGCAGGCTGATCTCGCGCTCGGTCTGGCCGGACACCTGACGCAGGCTGACCAGCCCCAGGTCGGCCATCTTCAGCGCGGTGCGATTGGCGCTGACCTTGAGTGCCTCGCGGGCAGCAGGCCATCGTAGTAGCGCGCGCCGCGGGCATATTGGCCGCTGCGCCGCAGGTGGGTGGCGAAGTCTCCCGGGTGGCGGCCGATCCACATCGGGAAGCGCTCCTCGATGAGCTCGACCACCTGGCGGTGGATGGCGGTGCGCACGTCCCGCGGGCAGGAGAGGTAGGCGGCTTCCTGCAGCAGCTGGTGGGTGAACTGGAACTCGCGCCCGCCCTCCCCGCCCTCGGCCGGCTTCGATGATCTCCAGGCGGCGCATCTGCTCCAGGGCCTGGGTCAGGCGCGCGCCGTCGAGCTCGCTGCACTCGGCCAGGAAGTCGTAGCGGAAGCGCCGCCCGAGCACCGCCGCCACATGGGCCACCTCGCGGTCGCCGTCGAGCTGGTCGATGCGGCTTGGCCAGCAGCCCGCAGCAGGCCGCGCGGCAGCTCGTCCGAGCTGCACGCTGCGCCCTTCGCGGCGATCCATGTCGACGCGGCGCACGATCTCCTGCAGGTAGAGCGGCACGCCATC
The DNA here is from genome assembly GCA_018401555.1 of Halomonas sp. Classification (GTDB taxonomy): domain Bacteria; phylum Pseudomonadota; class Gammaproteobacteria; order Pseudomonadales; family Halomonadaceae; genus Halomonas. The sequence goes on along the minus strand of JAGYKP010000100.1, from coordinate 91,530 downwards.
GCAGCGCTCGATGATCTGGCCGCGCAGCCGTGGGCTGAGGTGCGATGCCGATAGCGGCGCGCCGCAGCTGGGGAGAGCAGCCGCGGAGGACCACGCACGGCATCGCAGCCTGCCCCAGGGAGATCTGCTGGTCCCAGTGCAGCTTCGCCGGCAGCGCCTCCGCGGCCGTGGTGGCTGGCCACCAGCATGAAGCCGCAGTTGATCGGCAGCGCGCGCCTGCAGAGCCGGCCAGCACCTTGACGCAGGGCTCGTCAGAGCCACTGCAGGTCATCGATCATCAGCACCAGGGTGCGCTCGCGCGGCGAGCTCGCCCGATCAGGCGACTGCGCATGAGCCCCACCACCAGCTCCACGGGCCTCCCGCTCTAGCGGGCGAGCACCGGCCACGGCCCGCGGCCTCGCGCGCGCCGAGCGCCTCCTCCAGCAGCAGGCGTGCACTGGCCCGGCGCGCCAGTTTCGGCAGCTCCTCGCCGCGGCCAGCAGGGCGTGCCAGCGCCCTCGGCGTCAGATGCGCCCCCCAGGTGCCAGCGCAGCAGACCTGCCGCGCCACCCCGTGGAGCTCCTGCACCGGAGAGCCGCGTGGGTGAGGCTGCCCGGCAGATCGCGCCGCCCGCGGCTCTGCTCCCAGGACTGGCGGAAGCCCACCAGCGACCGCACGCTGCCCATCCCCGAGGGGCCACGGACCAGCACGCTCTGGCGCAGGCCGATGCCGGCACGGGCCAGGGCGTCGCGCAGGGTGCGCAGGGATGCGCCTCGCGCCCCACCAGGCTCGGCGGTAGGCGCCTCTTGCGCCCGCCCTCGCTGGCCCCCAGGACCAAGGCGCCCGCAGCCGCACCCGGCCGTCGCTGGCACACCAGCCGCGTGGCGCAGCCGCGGCTGCGAGGTCGAGGGCCGGCGGCATGTGCCGGCTGGCCTCCTGGGAGATCACCAGCTCGCTGCCTTCGGCGGCGCTCATCAGATCCAGGGAGCCCTGGGTGACCTGGCCCAGCGGGTCGACCAGGCGGCGCTCAGGCGGGGTGGACCACGCGGCCGCTGTCCGGAGCCGGCGGCCAGCCTCCACGCAGCGGCGGCTCGCCCTCCCCCGTCCAGTGGCGCGCCGACTCCTCGGGCAGCATGCGCCGACAGTGCTCGTAGAGTGCCACCAGCTCGGCCAGCTGGTGCGCCGGGCCGTGGGTGCCCGAAGCAGGCCAGGCCCAGGCCGCCGGTCGCCCCGGGCAGCCAGAAGCCACCGAGGTGGTGGCACTGCTCCTCCAGCCAGCGCATCAGATCGAACTGCAGCATCAGGCAGGCGCGGCTGGTAGCGGCGCGGGCCGAGAGGTCGGCCCTGCGAGCCGCAGGCGAATGGCCATCACCGAGAGCTGACGCTGCTCGATCTCGTCCTCGCGCAGCGGCGAGCTGTCCGCCGCCAGGGTGCGCGAGAGGCCCACGCACTGGCGCCGAGCGGTGCGCCCCTCGGCCTGGAGCGTCGGACCAGTAGCGGGCCAGCTGCAGAAGAAAGCCGGCCTCGGGCTGCTGCCCCGGAGAGCGCCAGCAGCTGCAGGTAAGGCGTTGTACTGCTCGGGGGCGCGGCGGGCCAGCTGGCCCCTGCTCCGGCACGGCTGGCCCGCACCAGGCACTCGCGGAAGGGGCCGTAGCCGGAGAAGCGGTTGACCAGCGACTCCAGCAACGCCATCCGGCAGCGGCTCCCGTAGCGCCCGAGCAGCGCTCTCGGCGAAGCGGGATCACCCGGCTGACGCCACTCGTTGCGCACCTGCACCAGCCAGCGCTGGTACTCGGCACAGCTGGAGAGCGTTGGCTCCTCCGCCAGGTCGCCGCTGGCAGTGCCGGAGCACCGCCTCGGGGGTCGGCGCAGGTCGCGCGCGGCCCCTCGAGCGGCTGCCTGGAGCGCGGAGGTCGAGACTGCCAGCGCGCTCCGGCAGCTGGAAGGCGATGGTCTGGCGCGACACCACCAGCACCTCGCTCCGGCCTCCTCGCCCAGCGACTGACGCAGGCAGCAGGGGCGCGGCGCAGGTTGGTGCGCCCCGACGAGAGGCCCTGGTCGGGCCACAGCAGCTCGGCCAGGGTGGCGCGGCTGACCGGCTGATGGTGCAGCAGCAGGTAGACCAGCAGCGCCTTGACCTTGTCATAGCTGAACTGGGTGAAGGTGTCCTCGCCGAGACACAGCGAGAAGTGGCCGAAGAGTGTCAGCCGAGCCGAAGTGGAGGTATCGGCGACGTCGGAAGCATCCCGCATCATGGTATTCCTGCGTCCTGAGCGGCAGGCCGGGATCAGGCCGGCACGCCGCTGTGAAAACGAAAGGCCGTATCCGGCTCTTGTATCAGCGCCGCCTCGCGCTCGGCGAAGAAGGCGATTCGGGACTCGACCGGCGCGGTACTCAGGTGCTGAGCCAGCATCAGGTAGTCCTCATAGTGGCGGCCCTCCGACTTAACCAGAGTGCGATAGAACTTGGCAAGCTCGGCATCGAGGTGGGGAATCAGGCGGGCGAAGCGCTCGCAGCTGCGTGCCTCGATCAGCGCGCCGATGATCAGGATATCGATCAGCCGCTCGGGGTCGGCGGGCCGCACGTGGCGACCAGCCCTCGGCGTAGCGCGAGGCGCTCAGGTGCCGGTAGGCGATGCCACGAGCCTCCATCAGCTTGACCACCTGTTCGAAGTGCAGCAGCTCCTCGCGGGCCAGCTGGCTCATCTTGGTGAGCAGCAGCGGCTGATCGACGTAGCGGTAGAGCAGGCGTCCATGGCGGTAGAGGCCGCCTTCTTCTCTCGCACTGGGCATGGTGTCGATCAGCAGCAGCTCGGGATTCTCCAGCGCCCACGCCACCCACGCATCGGGCGTACGACAGCCCAGGAAGGCCAGCAACTCGGCGGAAAGCAGCGCCTCGGCATCGGCCACGGCGGCATCAGACACGGCAACAGGCTCGGTCAGGGTCTCGGACATGATCGGTTCGCGTCTCACCGGGTGAAGATAACGTTAAAACGCCATGGTAGCGCGAACCGCGCCCGGATAGGAGAGCGTTAGACCTTGGTGGGAAGGTGGGGTCAGACCCCTCCAATCCCGCTTGGGGTCTGACCCACTACGGAAATGAGCGAGCATCTACACTGAAAGCCATCAGGATGAGTGACATGAGGTTTGGCATGGCTCGCTCAGCGCGCATTCTACTTCCGGAGACCCCGCTACATCTCGTGCAGCGCGGCAACAACCGCGGCACCGTCTTTGAGTTTCTCGGTGATGCTCGACGGTATCTGGAATTTCTCGACGAGGCGAGGAAGCTGAGTCAGGTCGATATCCACGCTTACGTGCTGATGACAAACCACATCCATCTTCTGGTCACGCCACCTGGTGAACCCGAAGGCGTCAGCCAGATGATGAAGCTTCTCGGTCAGCGCTATGCCCAGAACTTCAACAAGCGCCACCAGCGAACGGGTGGACTGTTCGAGGGACGTTATCACTCCTGCCTGATCGGCGAAGAAGCCTACCTCTTCGCCTGCTACCACTATATCGAGATGAACCCGGTACGTGCGGGGATGGTGAAGGAGCCCGGGGAATATCGTTGGTCGAGTTATCACGCCAATGCCTTGGGTGTAGACGATTCCGTGATCACACCGCATGACTCCTACTTGGCGAGTGGCCAGGACCCAGAAGCTCGCCAACGCCAGTATCGACGACTCTTCAGGGACCCTCTTTTCCACCGACACTTACGCTGGAGGATATCCGCCACCAGACGAGACGAGGCCACGCCTTCGCCAGCAGAAGCCCCTTTCATTTTCCCACGTCTTTCCCAGCGGCTGGGGTCAGACCCCTAAGCGGATTGAGGGTCTGACACAGTTGGGGTGAGTCACCACTCCCCTGCCCTGTAGAGCTTCTGGATGCTGGAGAAGTCGAGCTGGCCGCTGCCCTGGGCACCTGTGCAGCGCGAGCAGGTCAGGCCTGGGAGCCCATGGGCACGGTGGCCTTGGAGCCCAGCGCCAGTTCCCAGGCGAGCCCCAGGTCCTTGGCCATCAGGTCGGTCAGGAAGCCGCCCTGGTAGTCCCGGAGGCGGCGGAGCCCTCCATCACCCCGGGCCAGGGATTGTAGACGTTGAGCGCCCAGTTGCCGCCGCTGCTCTGCTTCATGATCTCGGAGAGCACCGCGGGGTCCATGCCGTTCTTGACGCCCAGCGCCAGGGCCTCGCTGGTGCCGGCCATCAGGATGGCCAGCAGCATGTTGTTGCAGATCTTGGCCACCTGGCCGGCGCCATGGGGGCCGGCGTGGAAGATATTCTTGCCCATGGCCTCGAGCACCGGCTTGGCCTGCTCGAAACCCTCCGCCTCACCACCGACGATAAAGGTCAGGGTGCCGGCTTTGGCACCACCCACACCGCCGGAGACCGGGGCATCCAGCGTAGGTCAGGCCGCTTTTCCGCGCGGCGGCGGCCCCTACCTCGCGGGCATCCTCCGGCGAGATGGTCGAGGCAGTCGACGATCAGCGGCTGGGCCGTCCAGCGCACGCATGCGACCGGCGGGCACCCTCGCGGCCCAGGTAGAGGCCCTTGACGTGCGCCGCCGGCCGGGCAACATCGAGATCACCACCTCGGCGCCCGGCGGGCCGCCGCTCCGGCGTCCGGCGGCGCTCCGTGCGCCCTCGGCTTCCAGCGCCTGCATGGCGCTCTCGACCAGGTCGAAGACGGTGACGTCATGGCCGGCATTGACCAGGTTGATGGCCATGGGCGCGCCCATGTTGCCGAGGCCGATAAAGGCGATGTTCATGTGCTGTGCTCCTTGGTGTTGTTGAAGTGCTATGGGGGCATGACGCGCAGTGCTGAGGTTCTGCCCTGCCCTACCCGGGAGCCCGACGGCCGGCGCAAGGTCGCGCAGGGTGTGCCTCGCTGGACCAGAGCGGGTCATAGGCCTGATATCGGCCTGGGGCACCCCGGCGATGCTGTCGTGCTGCCGCCAGCGTGCGCGCCTGTCCTTGTCGACCAGCAGCGCGCGTACCCCCTCGACGAAGGTCTCCTCGGCGACAACACTGCACCGACAGCACCAGTTCGTCGCGGAAGGCGTCGGCGAGGCTGGTGTGGGCGTGGCGCTGGAGCATGCGCCACACCAGGTGGGCGCTGATCGGGCAGCCGGCGGCGAGGCGCTTGCGGTTGGCGGCGAGCCAGCCGTCGTCGCTGTGCATCGCGCAGGATCGCGCCTTGGCGGCCGTGCGACGTCCACACCGACCCACCAGCGCCTGGATGGTGGTCCTGATGCGGCCGCACCTGACCCGTCCGGCACTGGTCGCGGCGGCCTCGAAGTCGGTCGAGCACGGCCTGCACCCGGCGGCACGCAGCGGGCCGGGCAGGCTGCGATCGCCGAAGTCGGCCTCGCCCAGTGCCTCGAGCACTGCCGCGCGGCGCTCGCGGGGCACGAAACGGTCGGCCAGGCCCACATCCAGGGCGTCACGGGCGTTGAGCTGCGCGCCGGTGAGGCCCAGGTAGGCACCCACCCCGGGCGGCATGCGATTGAGGAACCAGCTGGCCCCGATGTCCGGGTAGAGCCCGATGGTGATCTCGGGCATGGCGATCAGCGTGGTCTCGGTGACGATGCGGTGGAGGCCGCCGGCGGTCAGCCCGAGGCCGCCGCCCATCACGATGCCGTCGGCCCACACCATCACCGGCTTGGGGTAGGTGTGGATGCGGTAGTCGAGGCGATACTCCACGGTGAAGTAGGTGGCCGGCAGCTCACTGTCGCGACCCGAGCCACGGTTCTCGCCCTCTTCGGTCAGGGCACGATAGAGAGCGACCACGTCGCCGCCGGCGCAGAAGGCCTTGTCGCCGCCGCCCTCGAGCCACACGGCCACCACGTTGCGGTCCACCGCCCAGGCGTCGAGCTTGGCCTCGAGCTGACGCGCCATCTCGAGAGAGAGCGAGTTGAGCGAACGCGGGGCGTTGAGGGTGGCGACGCCGATGCGTCCACCGCAGGCGGTGGGCAGCTCGTCGAAGATCACGGGAAGATCCGACATCCTGGTCTCCTTGTTGTTTGTGCGAGCTATTGAAGCGATTCGATCACACCGTCGGCGAGCAGGCGCCGGGCGACGATCAGGCGCATGATCTCATTGGTGCCTTCGAGGATCTGGTGGACGCGGGTGTCGCGCACCAGCCGCTCCAGGGGGTACTCCCGGATATAACCATAGCCGCCATGCAGCTGCAGGGCCTCGTTGCAAACGCTGAAGCCCATGTCGGTGGCGAAGCGCTTGGCCATGGCGCAGTGGGCGGGGGCCTCGGGGTCGCTGTTGTCCAGGCGCCAGGCGGCCTGGCGCACCATCAGCCGCGCGGCGGTGAGCTCGGTGGCCATGTCGGCGAGCTTGAACTGCAGCGCCTGGAACTGGCTGAGCTCGCGGCCGAACTGCTTGCGCTCGGCGAGGTAGTCCCGGGACAGGGTCAGCGCCTGCTGGGCGGCGCCCAGCGAGCAGCTGGCGATATTCAGGCGGCCGCCGTCGAGGCCCTTCATGGCGAACTTGAAGCCTTCGCCCTCCTCGCCCAGGCGGTTGGTGACCGGCACGCGCACGCCATCGAAACTGACCAGGCGCGTCGGCTGGCTCTTCCAGCCCATCTTCTCCTCGTTCTTGCCATACTCGATGCCGGCGGCATCGGCCGGCACCACGATGGCGGAGACGCCACCGGCGCCGCTGTCCGGGCGCGCCGGTGCGGGCCATCACCACCAGCACCTCGGTCGCCCCGGCACCAGAGATAAACATCTTCGAGCCGCTGATCACATACTCGTCGCCCTCGCGAACCGCCTTGGTGCGCAGGCTGGCGGCATCGGAGCCGGCACCGGGCTCGGTCAGGCAGTAGGAGCCGAGCGCCTCACCGGCTACCATGGCAGGCACCCAGGCCTCGCGCAGGGCGTCGTCGCCCCAGTTGGCGATCATCCAGGCCACCATATTGTGGATGGTGAGATAGGCGGTGGTGGCGACGCAGCCCTGGGCGAGCTGTTCGAAGATCAGCGAGGCGTCGAGGCGTGAGAGCCCCAGGCCACCGTGCTCCTCGGGGGTATAGATGCCCAGGAAGCCGGCCTCCCCTGCGCGACGGATCACGTCGACAGGAAAGTGGGCATTGGCGTCCCACTCGGCGGCGCGATCGGTGAGCTCGGCCCGGGCGAAGTCGGCGGCGGCCTGAGCCAGCGCCTTCTGGTCGTCGGTCAAGGAGAAGTCCATGGAAGGTTCCTCGTCGTCTCTTATTTTAAAAGTTCGCGGTGCGCTGCAATGGCACCAACCTAGCACTTGCTTGGTTTATCCCATATCACCCCATGGTCGAACAAGCACTTTACGTTAACGTAAACCTCGGCTAGTGTTGCCAGCAGGCGGGCGGGCAGCGCTCCGCTTGCCAATAAAAACGGAAGACGCTCATGACTCAACCAACCTCCCCTTCGGCTCCCGCTACCGCTCAGGACGGCCCGCTGCCCCGCCAGCGGCGCAGCTACAGCATCGGCGAGCTGGCCAAGATGTTCGAGGTGACCACGCGCACCATCCGCTTCTATGAGCAGGAGGGCCTGCTGGCCCCGGAGCGGCGCGGCCAGACTCGCGTCTATGATGAGAAGGATCGCGTGCGCCTGAAGTTGACCCTGCGCGGCAAGCGCCTGGGCTTCTCGCTGGCCGAGATCCGTGAGGTGGTGATGATGTACGACGCCATGCCCGACGGGAATCGGCGTCAGCTGCGGCGTCTTCTCGAGATCCTGGCCGACAAGCGCGCCAACCTCGAGCGTCAGCAGGAGGATATCCGGCTGATGCAGCTCGAGATCGACGATGTCGAGCGCCGCGCCCGGGACGTGCTGGCAAGCCTCGCCGACCAGCCGGACTGAGCCAGCCACCCGCCAGGATCATGATCGTGGTATCCCAACGCCCAACAATTCCAGGCCACAACAATCGCGAGACACGCTCATGACACGCCAACACAAACCGACCAGCTACGTCAGCGGCATCAGCGACACCCCCCTCAAGGGCCAGACCATCGGTGACTGCTTCGATGACACCGTGGCCCGCTTTCCGGATCGCGACGCCCTGCTGAGCCGTCACCAGGGCCTGCGCTACACCTGGAAGGAGCTGCAGGCAGCGGTGGACGAGGCCGCCCGCGCCCTGCTCGCCCTGGGCGTGAAGAAGGGCGAGCGGGTCGGCATCTGGTCGCCCAACTGCGCCGAGTGGACCATCACCCAGTTCGCCACGGCGAAGATCGGCGCCATCCTGGTCAACATCAACCCCAGCTACCGCACCCATGAGCTGGAGTACGCCCTCAAGCAGTCCGGCGCCGCGACACTGATCCTGCAAGGCATGTTCAAGGCCTCCGACTATGTGGCGACCCTGGCCGAGCTGGCCCCGGAACTGCGCGACGGCGGCCCCGGCACCTTCAAGAGCGCCAAGCTGCCCGAGCTCAAGCGGGTGATCTGCCTGGACGCCGATCGTGCGCTGACCGGCATGTTCAGCTGGCAGTCGATGCTGGCTCACGCCGACGAGGTCTCCGCCGAGCACCTGGCCGAGGTGCAGGCCACCCTGCAGTTCGACGACCCGATCAATATCCAGTACACCTCCGGCACCACCGGTGCGCCCAAGGGGGCCACCCTCTCGCACCACAATATCCTCAACAACGGCTTCTTCGTGGCGCGCACCATGGCGCTCACCGAGGAGGACCGCATGGTGATCCCGGTGCCCCTCTACCACTGCTTCGGCATGGTGATGGGCAACCTGGGCTGTGTGACCCACGGCGCCACCATGATCTACCCGGGCGATGGCTTCGACCCCGAGCAGACCCTGCGCGCGGTCTCCGAGGAGAAGGCCACCGCCCTCTACGGCGTGCCGACCATGTTCATCGCCGAGCTGGAGCACCCGGAGTTCGAGAACTTCGACCTCTCGAACCTGCGCACCGGCATCATGGCGGGCTCGATCTGCCCCATCGAGGTGATGCGCAAGGTGATCGACCGCATGAACATGCAGGACGTCACCATCTGCTACGGCATGACCGAGACCAGCCCGGTGAGCACCCAGACCCAGACCGACGCCCCGCTGGAGAAGCGCGTCACCACGGTGGGCACCATCCATCCCCACCTGGAGGTCAAGCTGGTGAGCCCGGAGACCGGCGCCGTGGTGCCCCGCGGCGAGACCGGCGAGCTGTGTACCCGCGGCTACAGCGTGATGCTCGGCTACTGGAACAACCCCGAGGCCACCGACAAGTCCATCGACGAGGCCGGCTGGATGCACACCGGCGACCTGGCGACCATGGATGACGAGGGCTACGTGGCCATCGTCGGGCGCATCAAGGACATGATCATCCGCGGCGGTGAGAACATCTACCCACGCGAGATCGAAGACTTCCTCTACACCCATCCGGCCATCTCCGACGTCCAGGTGATCGGCGTGCCCGACGAGAAGTACGGTGAGGAGGTGATGGCCTGGGTCAAGCTCGCCGACGGCCAGGAGCTCGACGAGGAAGGTCTCAAGGCGTTCTGCAAGGGCCAGATCGCCCACTACAAGATCCCGCGCTACGTGAAGTTCGTCGACGAATTCCCGATGACCGTCACCGGCAAGATCCAGAAGTTCAAGATGCGCGAGGAAGCAACCCACGAGCTGGGGCTGGCGTAAGCGCCAAGGGGCCAAGCGGCCATGGGAAGAGTAGAAAGTAGAAAGTGAAAAGAGAAACCCCGCGGACCTGAGGTCTCGCGGGGTTTCTTGTACTTGCAGAGCAGCACTTGTCACTTTCACCTTGCCACTCTGCAGGCGCAGGGTCATGCCCCACCCCCGAACGGCTTGGCGGCTCGGCGCTTGGCGGCTTGTGGCTTACATCCCCTTGGGCGCAAAGATCCCCGGGGCGTTGCGCCAGTAGCCCTTGATATCCATGCCGAAACCGAACACGTAGCGGTCGGCGACTTCGAGGCTGCAGTAGTCGGCCTTGAGGCCGGGCACCGCCTTGCGGTCGTGCTGCTTGTCGACCAGCACCGCGGTGGTGATGCTGGCGGCTCCCGCCTCACGGCAGTAGTCGAGGATGGCGGCCAGGGTCGCGCCCTCGTCGAGGATGTCGTCGACGATCACCACATGGCGTCCGGCCATGGGGACCTCCGGCGAGACACGCCAGAACAGCTCGCCGCCGCGGGTCTTGCCGCGGTAGCGGGTGGCGTGGATGTAATCCACCTCCAGCGGGAAACCGAGGCGGGTCAGCAGGTGGCCAGTGGTGATCAGCCCGCCATTCATCACGCAGTAGAACACCGGCAGCTTGTCACCCAGGTCGCGGGTGATCTCCTCGGCCATGCGGTCGAGGGCGCGCTCGACCTCCTCCTGGCTGATCAGGCAATCGGCGCTGGCCATCAGCTCGCGCATATCGGTCAACGACTGATGGATCTCGGGGTCGAGTCTGGACATCGGAAGCAAGTCTCGTGGTTGAGTCGAATTTGGGGTCAGACCCCTCAGTTTACTTTGGGGTCTGACCCCATGGCCTCGAGGTGGGCGTGCAGGCGCCGCCACCGGGAGAGCGCCGGTAGGCTCTCGAGTGCCGGGCGGGCACGGGCGAAGCGCAGCTTCGACAGGCGTGGTGCGGCGCGGTGCTCACGACAGGCGTCGAGCACCTCCAGAGCCGCCTGGCGATCATTGCAGACCAGCAGCATGTCGCAACCCGCGGAGAGCGCAGCCAGGGCCCGCTCGCCGGGAGAGCCCGCCGAGGCCGCACCGGCCATGCTCAGGTCGTCGGAGAAGATCACCCCCTTGAAGCCGAGGCTCTCGCGCAACATGCCCAGCCAGGCGCGCGAGAAGCCGGCCGGGGCGCGTATCGAAGGCGGTGTAGACGACGTGGGCCGGCATCACCGCATCTAGCCGCGGGGCCAGGCGCTGAAATGGCACCAGGTCGTGGGCGCGCAGCGCCTCCAGCGAGCGTTCGTCAACGGGCAGCTCGAGGTGGGAATCCGCCGCCACGCTGCCATGGCCGGGGAAGTGCTTGCCCACCGCCACCAGGCCGGCCTCGTGCAGGCCATCGATGAAGGCCCCGGCCAGCGCCGCCACGGTCTCGGGGTAGCTCGAGAAGCTGCGATCACCGATCACCGTGGAGGTGCCGCCATCGACATCGAGCACCGGGGCGAAGGTGATGTCGAGGCCGCAGGCGGCCATCTCCATGCCCAGCAGCCAGCCAGCATCCTGGCACAGGCGTCGGGTGACCTCGGGGTGGCTGGCGGCATCGCGGCCCAGGCGACGCATGGTGGGCAGACGGGTCACGCCCTGGCGAATGCGCTGCACTCGCCCACCCTCCTGGTCGATGCCGATCAGCAGGTTGGGGCGCACGGCGCGGATCGCTGCGCACAGTTCGCGGACCTGGGTGGCGGACTCGACATTGCGGGCGAACAGGATGACCCCGCCGACCTCGGGCCGACGCAGCAGCTGGTATTCGTCGGGCGCCAGCTGCGTACCCTCGAGGTCGAGCATCACCGGGCCCAGCGGTTGGGGCTGCGGGTGGGGCTGCGGGTGAGGCCGGGGGTTGCTGTCAGTCATGATCAGGCCTCCTGGGCGTCGGCCGGGGCCGGGGCCGGTGCCGGCAACGGCGCCTGCATGGCGGCGACCACCACCGGACGCAGGCGGCGAACGAGGTCACGCACGGTGACGTGCTCGTCGTAGTCTTTCTCGGCGATATCGCGCAGGGCATCGAGGCCCGAGAGGGTGAAGATCACCGTGCCAAGCATGAAGTGCAGGCGCCAGAAGCGTTCGGCATCGGGGAGCTCCGGGGTTGCCTGGCGTATCAGGGCGGTGAAGCGGGTGAAGACCCCGCCGTACTCCTCCTGGATATAGCGCCGCAGGTGGCCCTGGGCCTGGCTGTAGGCGAGGCCCAGCAGGCGCATGAATACCTTGAGGCTGTTGCGCTCCGCCGGCACCTCGAGCACGCAGCGGGCCATGGTCTCGAGCAGCTCCTCCAGCGGGATGGTCTTGCCGGCGTAGCGCGCCTCGAGCTCGTCCAGGGCGCCATGAAAGCGCTCGGTGAAGGGGTCGAGGTAGCGTGCGAAGACCGACTGGATCAGCGATTTCTTGGAGCCGAAGTGATAGTTCACCGCCGCCAGGTTGACCTTGGCCTTGCTGGTAATCGTGCGCAGCGACGTCTCGGCGAAGCCACGTTCGGCGAACAGCACTTCGGCCGTGTCGAGGATCCGGGTGACGGTATCGTTCTGTGCCATGGATGGAGCGCCTGGTTATAAACAATTGTTTCAAACGTGGCGCAATTCTACGTCAGACGCACGTTACTGCTCAACGCTGGGCCCACGCAGCGTTTGAAACACGCAGCGTCATCGCAGATGGCAGTACCGCTCAAGGCTGTTCCGGCGACAGGCCTTCAAGGGGGCGCTACGAGTACGTCCTTGTAGGCTACCTCGGCCATCCCTGGTCCTCGGACCCCCTTTCCGGCCTATCCCCGGCGCCTTTCGCTATCACCCTGTCGGTAACTGCGACTGGCTTGTTGAAACGGGGTGAAATATTACTGGATGGAACAACATGCTGTATACTTGATCAATACGAGTACGCCATCCGCACTGGAGGACCCATGGCTCGCCCCCTGACACAGCGCCAGCAGAACGTCTACGACTTCATCGTCAAGACCATGCACGAGCTCGGCTACCCGCCGACACGCGCCGAGATCGCGCGCGCCCTGGGCTTCCGCTCGCCCAATGCCGCCGAGGAGCACCTGCGTGCCCTGGAGCGCAAGGGTGCCATCCGCATGATTGCCGGCACCTCACGAGGCATCCGCCTGCCCGCCCAGGAGGCCGAGACAGATACCGGCAGCGAGGAACCTTCCTCCCAGGGCCTGCCGATCATCGGCGAGGTCGCCGCCGGCAGTCCGATCCTGGCCGCCGAGCATATCGACCGCTACTGCCCGCTGCCCCCGGAATACTTCACGCCGCGGGCCGACTATCTGCTGCGTGTGCGCGGCCTATCCATGAAAGACGTGGGGATCCTCGAGGGTGACCTGCTCGCCGTGCACCGGACCGACCGAGTGCGCAATGGCCAGATCGTGGTGGCACGCCTGGAGGAGGAGGTCACGGTCAAGCGCTTCGAGCGCAAGGGCCACCGGGTGACCCTGCTGGCAGAGAACCCGGAGTTCGCTCCCATCGAGCTGGATCTGCGACACGATCCGCTGGAGATCGAGGGCATCGGCGTGGGTGTGATTCGTGGCGGTAACGGTCAGTCCCTCTCCTGAGCGCAAGATCCTCCACGCCGACTGCGACTGCTTCTATGCGGCGGTGGAGATGCGCGATAATCCGGCGCTGCGCGACATCCCTCTGGCCATCGGCGGGAGTGTCGAGCGGCGCGGGGTGATCGCTACCTGCAACTATCCGGCACGCGCCTTCGGCATCCATTCGGCGATGCCCACGGCGCGCGCCCTGCGTCTCTGCCCTCACCTCACCTTGCTGCGCGGCGACTTCGACAAGTACCGCGAGGTCTCCCGCCAGATCCAGGCGATCTTCCACGAGCTGACGCCGCTGGTGGAGCCACTCTCGCTGGACGAGGCCTTCCTCGATGTCACCGGCGTTGAGCGCTTCTCGGGTAGCGCCACCTGGATGGCGCAATGGATCAAGCAGGAAAGCCTCAGGCGCACCGGCATCACCGTTTCCGTGGGTGCAGCACCCAGCAAGTTCCTGGCCAAGATCGCCAGCGACTGGGAGAAGCCCGATGGCCTCACGGTGATTACCCCCGAGCGTGTCGATGACTTCATCACTGCCCTGCCGGTGAAGAAGCTTCACGGCGTCGGCCCGGCGACCGGGGCCCGGCTGGATGCGCTGGGCATCGGTACCTGCGCCGAGCTGCGTGAACTGCCCCTGGAGCGACTGGTCGAGGAGTTCGGCAAGTTCGGCAAGCGCCTCTTCGAGCTGGCCCGGGGCATCGAAGACCGCCCGGTGAAGGTGGAGCGCGAGCGCAAGTCGGTGAGCGTGGAGACCACCTTCTCCCGGGACCTGCCCGACCTGGCCCACTGCCGGGAGGCATTGGTGCCGCTCTGCGAGAAGCTAGAGGAGCGCCTGGCCCGCCACGGCCACCCGCCCTCTCCGGTATCGTGATCAAGGTGCGCTTCGACGACTTCAGCCTGACCACCCTGGAGAGCCGTGGCCTGGCACCGACAGCGGAGAATTACGCACGCCTGCTGGAACAGGCCTGGGAGCGCGGCCGCCGACCGGTGCGCCTGCTCGGCGTCGGCACCCGACTGGTGGAGGCCGACGCCCGGCGCCAGCTCAGCCTTGAGCTCTAACTCCCTGTGGGGTCAGACCCCAAAGTCTGCTGAGGGGTCTGACCCCAGGTGTGTGTTTCCTGTAGCCAAACCCACATGCCGCCGACCAAAGTGCAAGGCCCGCCGCCATGGGCCTCGCTTAACATTGTCGACAGTCTCGCGTAGAATCGCGGCCACCTGAGACGGGAGTTCACCCCCTGTTCCACGCGCCAGAGGCTTGTTCCGGCGATGCTTTTCTTGCCGGGTCGCGACACTCTGGCCCCACTAGCAATGAGGGCCCTAACGTGCTTGAAGCCTATCGCCAACATGTCGAGGAGCGTGCCGCCGAAGGCGTGCCGCCTAAGCCGCTGAACGCCGAGCAGGTCGCCGCCCTGGTCGAGCTGCTGAAGAACCCGCCGGCCGGTGAGGAGGAGTTCATCCTCGACCTGCTGACCAATCGCGTACCCCCGGGCGTCGACGAGGCTGCCTACGTCAAGGCCGGCTTCCTGACCGCCATCGCCAAGGGCGAGGCCGAGTCCCCGCTGATCGACCGGATCCATGCGGTGAAGCTGCTGGGCACCATGCAGGGCGGCTACAACATCGTCTCGCTGGTCGAGCTGCTCGACGACGCCGAACTCGCCAAGGAAGTGGGCGAACAGCTCAAGCACACCCTGCTGATGTTCGACGCCTTCCACGACGTGGAAGAGCGCGCCAAGGCGGGCAACGCCGTGGCCAAGGACGTCATCCAGTCATGGGCCGAGGCCGAGTGGTTCCTCTCCAAGCCCGCCCTGGAAGAGAAGATCACCCTGACCGTGTTCAAGGTGCCGGGCGAGACCAACACCGACGACCTCTCCCCCGCCCCGGATGCCTGGTCGCGCCCCGATATCCCGGTGCATGCCAACGCCATGCTCAAGAACGAGCGTGACGGCATCGAGCCCGAGGAGCCCGGCGTCAAGGGCCCGCTCAAGCAGATCGAAGACGTCAAAGCCAAAGGCTTC
The DNA here is from genome assembly GCA_018401555.1 of Halomonas sp. GTDB lineage: Bacteria > Pseudomonadota > Gammaproteobacteria > Pseudomonadales > Halomonadaceae > Halomonas. Next base: position 76,363 of record JAGYKP010000100.1, on the reverse strand, counting down.
CCGGTTGCCTATGTAGGTGACGTGGTCGGCACCGGCTCCTCGCGCAAGTCCGCCACCAACTCCGTGCTGTGGTTCTTCGGCGACGACATCCCCAACGTGCCGAACAAGCGCGCCGGCGGCTTCTGCTTCGGCGGCAAGATCGCCCCGATCTTCTTCAACACCATGGAAGATTCCGGCGCCCTGCCCGTGGAGATGGACGTCTCCAAGCTCGAGATGGGCGACGTCATCGACGTCTACCCCTACGAGGGCAAGGTCTGCAAGCATGGCACCGACGAGGTGCTGACCACCTTCGAGCTCAAGACCCAGCTGATCCTCGATGAGGTGCGTGCCGGCGGCCGTATCCCGCTGATCATCGGTCGCGGCCTGACCACCAAGGCGCGCGAGTCCCTGGGCCTGGCGCCCTCCGACGTCTTCCGCCTGCCCGAGCAGCCCAAGGACACCGGTAAAGGCTTCACCCTGGCCCAGAAGATGGTCGGCAAGGCCTGCGGCCTGGACGGCGTGCGCCCCGGCATGTACTGCGAGCCGAAGATGGCCACCGTGGGCTCCCAGGACACCACCGGCCCGATGACCCGTGACGAGCTCAAGGACCTCGCCTGCCTCGGCTTCCAGGCCGATCTGGTGATGCAGTCCTTCTGTCACACCGCCGCCTACCCGAAGCCGGTCGACGTGGACACCCACCACACCCTGCCCGACTTCATCATGAACCGCGGCGGCGTCTCGCTGCGTCCGGGCGACGGCATCATCCACAGCTGGCTGAACCGCATGCTGCTGCCCGACACCGTGGGCACCGGCGGCGACTCGCACACCCGCTTCCCGCTGGGCATCTCCTTCCCGGCCGGTTCCGGGCTGGTGGCCTTCGCCGCCGCTACCGGCGTGATGCCGCTGGACATGCCGGAGTCGGTGCTGGTGCGCTTCAAGGGCAAGCGTCAGCCGGGCGTCACCCTGCGCGACCTGGTCCACGCCATCCCCTACTACGCCATCAAGGACGGCCTGCTGACCGTCGAGAAGTCCGGCAAGAAGAACGCCTTCTCCGGTCGCGTGCTGGAGATCGAGGGTCTCGAGGACCTCACCGTCGAGCAGGCCTTCGAGCTCTCCGACGCCTCCGCCGAGCGCTCCGCCGCGGGCTGCACCATCACCCTGTCCGAGGACAGCGTGAGCGAGTACCTGAAGTCCAACATCACCCTGCTCAAGTGGATGATCGCCAACGGCTACGGCGACCGCCGTACCATCGAGCGTCGCATCCAGGGCATGGAGGAGTGGCTGGCCAACCCGAGCCTGATGCGCGCCGACAGGGACGCCGAGTACGCCGAGGTCATCGAGATCGACCTCAGCGAGATCAAGGAGCCTGTTCTCTGCGCTCCCAACGATCCGGACGACGCTCGCCTGCTCTCCGACGTGGCTGGCGAGAAGATCGACGAAGTGTTTATCGGTTCGTGCATGACCAACATCGGTCACTTCCGCGCCGCGGGCAAGCTGCTCGAGAAGCAGCCGGCGGGCAGCCTGAAGACCCGCCTGTGGTTGGCGCCGCCGACCAAGATGGACCAGCACCAGCTGACCGAGGAGGGCTACTACGGCATCTACGGCCGTGCCGGTGCGCGCATGGAGATGCCGGGCTGCTCGCTGTGCATGGGTAACCAGGCCCGCGTTGCCGCCAAGAGCACCGTGGTCTCCACCTCCACCCGTAACTTCCCGAACCGCCTGGGCGACGGTGCCAACGTCTACCTCGCCTCCGCGGAACTGGCGGCCGTGGCCGCCGTGGAAAGGTCGCCTGCCCACCGTCGACGAATACCGCCGTTACATGGGCGAGTTCGACGCCATGGCCGGCGAGATCTATCGCTACATGAACTTCCACGAGATCGAGGAGTATCAGAACGCCGCTTCCAACGTGATTCCGATCGCCCAGGAAGCCTGATACGCGGTATTCTGATACCCTCAGGTTCGACTCCGATGCTCGCAACATCGAAGGCCACCGTCCGCGGTGGCCGGAGCCGATGAACGAAGCGCCCTGCAAGGGGCGCTTTTTTTATACAGGCCCTGTACGAATCGATTCGAGCGAGTAGGATAGGGCTATCGTCATCTACCGCTATCAGGAGAGCCCACCATGGACCAGGACACCTTCCAGCACAGCATCCGCAAGCTGCTCAAGAACGTCGGCGTGACCACCCAGCAGGAGATCGAGAAGGCCGTCGCCGAAGGCCTCGAGGCGGGCCACCTGCAGGGCAATGAGCGTCTCCCGGCGCGGGTCACCGTGGAGGTGGACGGCCTCAGCCTGGCGCTGACCTTCGACGGGGACATCACCCTTGAGTGAGGCCGTGATCCGTGTCGAGGGGCTTGGCAAGACCTTTGCCGGGGGCTTCGAGGCGCTGTGCGACATCGATCTGGAGATCCGCCGTGGCGAGATCTTCGCCCTGCTCGGCCCCAACGGTGCCGGCAAGACCACCCTGATCAGCGTGATCTGCGGACTGGTCAACCCCAGCCGTGGGCGGGTGCTGGTCGATGGCTACGACAACGTGCGCCAGTTCCGCGAGGCCCGGGCGCGTATCGGCCTGGTGCCTCAGGAGCTGACCAACGACGCCTTCATCAAGGTGTGGGACTCGGTGAGATTCAGCCGCGGACTGTTCGGCAAGCCTCCCGATCCGGCGCATATCGAGAAGGTGCTGCGCTCGCTGTCGCTGTGGGAGAAGCGCAACAACCGCATGATCACCCTCTCCGGAGGCATGAAGCGCCGGGTGCTGATCGCCAAGGCGCTGGCCCACGAACCGGAGATCCTGTTCCTCGATGAGCCCACCGCCGGGGTCGACGTGGCCCTGCGCCGCGACATGTGGGAGGTGGTGCGCCAGCTGCGCAACAGCGGCGTCACCATCATCCTCACCACGCACTATATCGAGGAGGCCGAGGAGATGGCCGACCGCATCGGGGTGATCCGCTCCGGTGAACTGGTGCTGGTGGAGGACAAGCAGGCGCTGATGCAGAAGCTGGGTCGCAAGGAGCTGACCATCCACCTGCGCGACCCGCTGCACGCGGTGCCACAACGCCTCTCGGGCCATGGCTTGACGCTGACCGAGGAGGGCCACGCCCTGGTCTACACCTATGACGCCGAGGCGGGCGAGGATGACGGTACCGGCATCGCCGAGCTGCTCGCCGACCTGGAGGGGCCGGCATCGCCGTCAAGGACCTGCACACTCGCCAGAGCTCCCTGGAGGAGATCTTCGTCAGCCTGGTGAAGGAGACAGCGTGAACCTCGAATCCGTGAAGACCCTCTACCTGGCCGAGATGGCGCGCAGTCTGCGTACCGTGCTGCAGAGCATCGTCTCGCCGGTGCTCTCGACCTCGCTCTATTTCGTGGTGTTCGGCGCCGCCATCGGCTCGCGGATCAGCGAAGTGGACGGGGTGAGCTACGGCGCCTTTATCGTGCCCGGGCTGATCATGCTGATGCTGCTCACCCAGAGCGTCTCCAACGCCTCCTTCGGGATCTTCTTCCCGCGCTTCTCGGGCACCATCTACGAGGTACTCTCGGCGCCCATCTCCTACTGGGAGGTAGTGGTCGGCTATGTGGGGGCGGCGGCCAGCAAGTCGCTGATCCTGGGCGTGATCGCGCTGATCACCGCGCGGCTGTTCGTGCCCTACTCCATCGAGCATCCGCTGATGATGGTGCTGTTCCTGCTGCTCACCGCGGTGACCTTCAGCCTGCTGGGCTTCATCATCGGCATCTGGGCCGAGGGCTTCGAGCGTTTGCAGCTGGTGCCGCTGCTGGTGATCACCCCGCTCACCTTCCTCGGCGGCACCTTCTACTCCATCGACATGCTGCCGCCCTTCTGGCAGGCGGTGACCCTGGCCAACCCGGTGGTCTACCTGGTCAGCGGCTTCCGCTGGAGCTTCTACGGCATCAGCGACGTCAGCCCGCTGGTCAGCCTGGCCATGATCCTGCTGTTCCTGGGGGCGGCCATCGCCCTGGTGGCGTGGATCTTCCGCACCGGGTACCGCCTGAAGTCGTGACATCGAGGAACCGCCGCCGAGAACCGTGTCGGCGGCTCACCTCGCCTCACGCCGCTGCCTACAGCTCCAGCTCTTCCCGCACCAGGGTCACGTCGAACTCGACGTCGAGGGCGACTGCTTTATCCGCATCGTGGGAACTCTGCATCGACTCCACATAGGCCAACGAAGTGCTGACCCGCCCCTTGGCGCGCCCGCTGTCGCCCTCGAGTTCCAGCACTCGAGCTCGATGGGCACCTCCGTCTCGGTGCCGTAGTGCGGGGTCAGGCCATTCTCGGGGAAGTAGGTCACCGAGGCGGCACCTGGCGACCCCTGCATCACCATGAAATCGATGCTCAGCGTGCCCTGGGTCGCGAACTTCTCCTCCCGATGCCCCTGGATGGTGACGTTGAGCATGCCGGGCATCAGCTCGTGGTAGTTGGCCGTCGAGCCCTCGGCATGGGTCACGACATGCCACTCGCGCTCCTCGCCATCCAGGCTTCCATGGATCTCGTTGGCCAGAGCCTGCGCCGAGGCCAGGGTCATGGCGCAGGTGCAGAGTGCCAGGCAGAACGATTGTCCGATGTCTCTCATATCCATTTCCTTATTGGGTTGCTTGAACGCCGGGGCCAGACCCGATGAGGTCGAACACCTATTCTAGCGAGCGGCCTGCTCACGCAGGGCGTCGAGATCCCACGCCTTGAGTAGCGCTACTGCGGGGTCGCTGGATTCCAGCCCCTGACCATCGACCTGGACCAGGATGCGTCCATCCATCAGGAAGGAGACCTCGGCGCTACCGCGTTCGGGCTCCCACTTGAGCAACGCCGAGTCACGGCCGATGCGGATACGCTCCATATTGGGCTGGGCGGCGATCAGTGCCGGATTGTTGAACATCGCCGACATCGCCTGAATCATGGGGTTGTCGATCATCAGCTTGGCGGTCAGCCGCCCTTCTCCACCCTCCTGCTGGTACTCACGCTCCAGCATGCTGCCGCCGCCGCCGAACACTCGCCGCGGCGCCACCTCCGCCGCTGGAGGCTACCTCGGCGGCACTCCAGCCCTCGGGAGGCTCCGGGAAAGTCTCGCCGATGCGCCCCGCCATCAACTCGCGAATATCGCTGATGGCGAACTCCAGCTCGGTGATCGCCGCCCCATACTCCTGCTCCTGGTAGAGCTCCAGGCCCAGTTCGATCTGCTCCGTGACCTCATCCGACTGCCCCAGGGCAGTGGAAGAGGCACCCAGTGCAGTGACCAGGACCCTGTTGTCATCCACGTGATGCCTGCTTTCATGGCTGTTCTCCTTGTTGCTGTGGCGCCCATGCATGGTGAGTCCGCCGAGAGTTGGCAGGTTAAACGCAGGTTAGCCACTTTCTGCCGACTCGCCCCCCTTCGTTTGCAGGGGGGACATGGCCGGCGCTTCGACTAGGCTGAGGGCAGGCCCGGGGAAAGGAGGAACGATGTGAAGGCAACGCGGATATGCCCTGCTGCTCTGGGGAGTGCTGCTGACCGCACCATCACTCGCCGCTGCCCCTCTGCCACCGCCCTCGGGGGAGGTCGTCCTGACGGTGAGCGGCGAGGTCGGCCTGACCAACGTGGATGACGAGGCCCACCTGGATGCCGCGATGCTGGCGGCCCTGCCCCGTGAACGCCTGACGACCCACACCAGCGTCACCGATGGTCCCCAGACGTTCGAAGGCTTTCTGGCCAGGGACCTGCTGGATGCCCTGCATGCCGAAGGCGAGACGGTGACGGCCTTGGCCCTCAACGACTACCTGGCCGAGATCCCCGTCGAGGATTTCGAACGCTACGACGTCCTGCTCGCCGACACCATGAACTGCGAGCGCCTGACCCGGCGCGACAAGGGACCACTCTGGATTGTCTATCCCCGCGACGATCACGCCGAACTGCAGGACATCCGCTACGACTACCGCTGGGTCTGGCAGCTGTACCGCCTCGAGGTCGAGTGATGACCAGGCTGCGTGCCGTACCACCCTACGCCGTTCCCAGCCTGGTGATCGTGGCCCTGACCGCCTTCCTGGCCTTCGCCCTGGTGCGCCTCTTCCAGGTCGAACAGGCCATGCGCGTCAACGTCGACGAGAACATGCTGTGGGTCGTCACCCAGGCGCAGGTGGCCAGTCACCGCCTGGACCAGGCGGTCAACCGACGGGCACTGGGCAACAGCGCCGAAGATCCCGAGCTGCGCCTGGACATCCTCTCCAGCCGCCTGACCCTGATGGATGATGGCCCGCAGCGGCGCTATCTGGCGGCCGAGGGGCTGGAGCCGCGTCTCGACGAGGCGCTGGACCGGATGCAGGCCTTGCGCGAGATCATCACGGCAACACCGGGCGAGGCGCGGTTCGACCCCGAGCGACTCACGCCACACCTGGATGCGCTGATGGCCAGCCTTAACCGCATCGCCAACCAGGTGATGATGGCCGAATGGGAGAGCACCGGGTCACGCCTGGATACCTATCGCAACAGCCTCGAGAAGGTCATCGCCGCCATCGTCGGCATCGGTCTCAGCGGTGCGATACTGGTCATGCTGCTGGTCACCGCCCTGCGCCAGCGGCGCGCGGCCCAGCGCGGGCTGATGGCCCATCGCGACCGACTGGAGGAGGAAGTGGAGCGGCATATCTACCGCTACCGGCAGGCCGCCGAGGCCCTTGCCCAGGCACTCGACCGCGAACGCGGCGTCAGCGAGTTCTACCGCAGTTTCGCGGCCATGGTGTCGCATCAGTTCAGGACACCGTTGGCGGTGATCGACTCCGGCCTGCAACGACTGCTGCGCCGTCATCACCAGTTCACCCCGGAGCAGCGCAGCGAGCGCTATACACGTCTGCGCGAGGCGGTGGCCCAGATGACGCGTCTGGTGGAGTCCTCGCTGACCGCGGCGCGACTCGACGGCAAGCAGGTCGAACCCAGCATGGGCCGCCACTCCCTGAGCGGTATCGTCGACCACCTCTGCCGCCTGCAGTCGGAAGCCACCGGCACCCGACGACTGCAGACGGAGCATGGCACACCAGAGCCCTGGGCCTGGTGCGACCGCGCACTGACCGAGCAGGTGCTGGCCAACCTCGTCAACAATGCCCTGAAGTACTCTCCCGAGGATCGGCCGGTGCGCATCACCACCGCGCGCGAAGGCGACCGGGTGATCTGCCAGGTCACTGACTTCGGCCCCGGATTCCTGCCGAAGAGCAGCCGCAGCTGTTCGAACGCTTCTTCCGCGGCAGCAATGCGGCGGGCACCGACGGTACCGGCCTGGGGCTGAACATCGCCCGCCACCTGGCACGCATCCAGCACGGCGACCTGACAATGCTCTCCACGCCGGGTGAGGGCACCCGCGTGACCCTGTGGCTGCCCGCCGCGGATACCCGGGAGGCCAACGATGAGCAGCCATGAGCCCACTTCCCGTCGGCCGCTGATCCTGTGTGCCGAGGACCAGGAGGACCTGCGCGCGGATATCTGCGACGAGCTGAGGGAGTCCGGCTATGCCGTGCTCGAGGCGGCCGACGGTGACGCCACCCTGCAGCAGCTGGACGCCTGCACCCCGGACCTGATCCTGTGCGATATCAACATGCCGGGCCTCAACGGCTACGCGGTGCTCGATGCCGTGCGCGAACGCCGACCTCACCTGGCCGATACGCCCTTCGTGTTTCTGACCGCGCTCTCCGACCCCCGGGACGTGGTCGACGGCAAGCGGCTCGGCGCCGATGACTATCTGGTCAAGCCCATCGACTACGACCTGCTGCTGGCCACCGTTGCCGCCCGCCTGCGCCAGGTGCGGCGCATGCGCGACAAGTCCAACCACGAACTGCAGGAGCTGCGCCAGGCCATGTCGAGCCTGCACCTCGAGGCCTCACAGCAGGCCTTCCAGGCGGCCACTCGCGCCCTGGACCTGGTCGCCCCCGGCATGGTGCTGCTCGATAGCCAGGCTCGCGTCACCTTCGCCAACCAGCGCGCCCGGCAGCTGGCAGGCGAGAGTGACACGCTGCAGTTGAACACGACGCTCAGCGCAAGCGGCACCATGGCCCGTCGCCTGCGCGAGTGCATCACGGCGGCGACCCAGGCCAGCCGGCGGGGAGGAGCCGGTCTTCTCCCTGCGCCTCCCCCATCGACCCGGGGATCACGGCCTGCTGGTGCTGGTCTGCGCCCTGGGACAATCGCCGGATGCCGGCGGGGCCGAGGCCAGCGTGGTGGCGCTGCTGTCGGCACCGGATCAACGCCCCACCCTGCCGCGCGGTGTGCTGGCCAGCCTGTTCGGGCTGACCCCCACCGAGACCCGTATCGCGCTGGCGTTGCTGGAGGGGCTGCGCAGCGAGGAGATCGCCGAGCAGATGAGCGTCTCCCCCACCACCGTGGCCTTTCACCTGCGCAACCTCTTCCAGAAGACCGATACCCATCGCCAGGCCGACCTGATCGCCCTGCTGATGGCCGGTTCGATGACCGCCTATCTCGAAGGGCGGTGATCCGACATTGCCTATCGGCAAGGCACCGCGACAGGTATCATCCAGCTCCTCGTCCACCACCGCGGGAGCCCCCATGCCGATTCTCAACGCCATCGTTCATCGCATCGAGAAAGCCGGCGACGCCCCGGCCCGCCTGCTGGCAGCAAGCGAGCCCCTGTCCGCCTCGGATACCCTGGAGGCCATGCTCGAGGGCCTGACGCGGGCCTACCACGCCAAGAGCAAGGCCTGGGGCCACTTCAGCGATACGCCAACGGGAGCCGGCACCGGGGAAGATGAGGAAGACGACGCGCCCGCCTCTCCGCTGGCCGCGGAGATCACCGACTACCTCGCGGATAAGCGCGACTTCGTTGCCCTGACGCGCGTCATCGCCGAGCGTCTAGCCAGGCTGCTGGACGCGCACCTCTCGGTGTCCGGCGATCTGATGGTGCTGGATACCCGCTTCGGCGATGCGCGCTTCCTGACCCTGGCCCTGCTGCACCATCGCGAGGGATTCGCCATCGACGGTGACCTGCAGCCGGTGCCGGCGCGCCAGCTCAACCTGACGCAGATGAGCCTGGCCGCCCGGCTGGATATCAGCCAGTGGCAGAGCGGCGATTCCCGGCAGTACCTCTCCTGGACCCGCGAGCGCGGCGGCAAGGCGCTGGCCGAGGGCTTCGCGGCGCTGCTCGGCGGGGTTGAAGGCGTCGATGCCCCGGGAGAGACCCGCACCCTGCTCAAGGCCTTCAGCGACTACGTGGAGAAGGAGGATCTCGCCGAAGAGGCCAGTCGCGAGAAGACCGAGACGCTGGTCGACTATGCCAGCGAGCAGGCCAGCCGCGGAGCGCCGGTGACCCTGGAAGAGCTCTCGGGCCTGCTCGACGAGCAGCAGCCCAAGGCCTTCTACGACCACATTCGTAACGCCGACTATGGGCTGTCGCCGGAGATTCCGCCGGACAGGAAGACCCTCAATCAGTTCAAGCGCTTCACCGGCCGCGCGGGCGGGGTCTCGATCAGCTTCGACTCCCACCTGCTGGGCTCCAGCGTGGAGTACGACGAGCACAGCGACCGGCTGATCATCAAGCAGGTGCCCAAGCAGTTGAAGGAGCAGCTCAAGCGCCAGGGATAGCCGTGCGCCTCCCTGGCAGCAAGATTCACACCAGGTGGGGCTGCAACCACTGACGCAGCTGTGACCCCTGCATCGCGCCGGCCTGGCGTGCCACCTCGCGCCCGCCCTTGAACACGATCAGGGTGGGAATGCTGCGGATGCCGAAGCGCCCGGCCAGGGCCTGTTCCGCCTCGGTATCGAGCTTGGCGAAGCGCATGCGCGGCTCCAGCTCGCGGGCCGCCTCGGCGAAGATCGGCGCCATCATCTTGCAGGGACTGCACCAGCCGGCCCAGAAGTCCACCACCACCGGCAACTCGCTGCGCTCGACCAGGGCTCGGAAGTTGGCCGAGGTCAGCGCCACCGGCTCGCCGGTAAAGAGTGGCTGCTTGCACTTGCCGCAGGTGGGGCCGTCGTTCAGGCGTCCCCGGCTGACGCGGTTGACGGCGTGGCAATGGGGGCATCCCAGGGTCAGGGCATCGGACATGGTGGAGTCTCCAGATAGGAAATCATCTCACTCGAATATGGCGCCTGCCCGCCTCCCCTTCAAGCGACATGCCGTCGCGCCCACCTCTGGCCAGACTGAGTGCCCCTGCAGGCACCTTGCCCGACTGCTATGGTCGGCGCATGCTGCCCTCCTTCCCTGCCTGTCGAGATCCGCGATGCGTTCACGCCCCGACCCGCGGGTGCTGCTGCGCCTGCTGAGCCTACTCGCCCCCTACCGATGGCGCCTGTCCCTGGCCGCCCTGGCCCTGCTGGTGGCCTCCGGCAGCGTGCTGCTGCTTGGGCAGGGGCTGCGCCTGGTGATCGACCGAGGCTTCCTGGCCGCCGACAGCGCCGCCCTGGGGCGCACCCTGGGGGTGATGCTCGCCGTGGTGACGGTACTGGCAATGGCCTCGGCGCTGCGCTACTACCTGGTGACCTGGATCGGCGAGCGGCTGGCCGCGGACCTGCGCCGCCGGGTCTTCGACCACCTGCTGACCCTGGAGCCGGGCTTCTTCGAGAGTGCCCAGGCGCCGGGCCAGGCCGCCGGGGAGATCACCTCGCGGCTTACCGCCGATACCAGCGTGCTGCAGAGCCTGTTCGGCTCCTCGGTCTCGCTGGCCCTGCGCAACCTGCTGATGCTGATCGGCGCCGTGGCGCTGATGCTGGTGACCCAGCCATGGCTCTCGGCCATCGTGCTGCTGGGTATCCCTGCCACCGTGCTGCCGATCCTGTGGTTCGGGCGACGGGTGCGGCGGCTCTCCCGTATCAGCCAGGATCGGGTGGCGGAACTCGGCCGCTATGCCGGCGAGGCCCTGTCCGGCATCCGCACCGTCCAGGCCTTCACCCACGAGACACTCGACCGGCGCGACTACGCCGGGCGCGTCGAGGAGGCCTTCGCAAGCGCCGTGACGCGCACCCGCCAGCGCGCCATGCTGACGGGGCTGGCCATGCTGGCGGTGTTCGCCGCAGTGGGCATCATGCTGTGGCAGGGTGGCCAGGCGGTGCTCGCCGGCACCATGAGCGCCGGCGAACTCTCGGCCTTCGTCTTCTATGCGGTGCTGGCGGCCGGCGCCGTGGCGACCCTGGCCGAGGTGGCCGGGGATGTCCAGCGGCGGCAGGGGCCGCGGAACGCCTGCTGGAGCTGCTGGATACCCGCCCCGCCATCGCGCCACCGGCCTGCCCCGTGCCGCTGCCCCGACCGCTCTCCGGCGAGATCCGCCTGAAGGGGTGAGCTTTACTTATCCGGGGCGCGATACCCCGGCACTGGCAGCCCTCGACCTGGCCATCCAGCCGGGCGAGCGGGTGGCGCTGGTGGGTCCCTCCGGGGCCGGCAAGAGCACCCTGCTCACGCTGCTGCGCTTCCACGATCCCGACACCGGCACCCTGCGCCTGGACGGCATCGACCTGCGCGACCTGGATCCGGGCGAGCTGCGCTCGGCGCTGGGCCTGGTGGCCCAGGAGCCCGTGCTGTTCACCGGCAGCGTGGCCGACAACCTGCGCTATGGAGATCCCGGAGCGGACCTCGAGACGCTGCGCTCAGCGGCCCGGGACGCCAACGCCCTGGCCTTTATCGACGCCCTGCCGGAGGGATTCGACACCCCACTGGGCCCCGGCGGCGTGCAGCTCTCCGGTGGCCAGCGCCAGCGCCTGGCAATTGCCCGGGCGCTGCTCAAGGATCCCCGGGTGCTGCTGCTGGATGAGGCGACCAGCGCCCTGGATGCCGAGAGCGAACGCCTGGTGCAGCAGGCGCTGGACCGGTTGATGGTGGGTCGAACGAGTCTGGTGATCGCCCACCGCCTGGCCACGGTGGTCGCCGCAGACCGGTTGCTGGTGATGGACGAGGGCCGCCTGGTCGCCGCCGGTCGCCACGCCGAGTTGATGGAGACAAGCCCACTCTATCGCCACCTGGCCGAGCTGCAGTTCGGCAAGCGTTCATCGGCGGCCCATGAGTGCGACATTCCGCCCGACCCGGGCCAGCAGTGGGTTTGATCCAGGTCACGGTGGCGGGTCGGCCCGGGCCCTAGCATATCGCGCTACCGAATACCCTGATAACCACATTGAGGTTTGCGCGATGCACAAGGATTGGAAGAAGACCACCCAGGACCTCTCTGCCCTCATGCAGGAGGTCCGCAAGGGCGTTCCCGAGGTCGCCAAGGGCTTTACCCAGATGGCCAAGGGGGCCAACGTCGATGGCGCCCTCTCCCATAAGCACAAGGAGCTGATGGCCCTGGCCATCGGCATCAGCACCCGCTGCGAGGGCTGCATCGCCTTCCACGCCAAGGCGGCTGCGGATCTCGGTGCCAGCCGCGACGAGATCATGGAGACCATCGGTGTGGGCATCTACATGGGGGGTGGCCCGGCCTTCACCACCGGCGCCCAGGCGCTGGAAGCCTACGACACCTTCGCCGCCGAGCGCGGCTGAGCGGGCTAGCCAAACAGCCCCAGCTGGCGATCGACCAGGGCGGCGAAGTCGTCGCCCACGAAGGGCAGGATGAATCCTTGTCGACTCGGCAAGGGGCTACTCCAGAGCGACCAGTCGCCGAAGCCCTGCCGCGGAATCCGCCATGGCCAGCCAGGTCACGGCGCCGAGATTCAAGGCGACGCATCCCCAGAGGATCATCCCGAAGGGCTGCTTACGGGTCTTGTGGCGAAACCAGCGCCGCGCCAGCAGGGCGCCGGGCCAGCCTCCCACCAGAGCGACAAGATGCAGGGTCGACTCGCGGATGCGTCGCCGATCTCGGCGCGCCGCGGCCTTGTCGATGCCATACAGGCCCAGGTCCACCAGGCTCGCCAGCAGGTAGAGACCAATCAGCAACATCATGGCACGTTCACTTCGACGGTCAGGTCGGGCGAGAACAGGGGCAAGTCGAACTCATCAGGATAACCGCCAGGGTTGGCGATAATACGCGTACCACCTGATTCGAAGTCCACCGGCTCGTGCACATGGCCATGGATCCACAGATCCATCCGGCCCATCAGCTGCGGCAGATGCGAGGCGAAGGCCGGAGAAGCCGCATCACCGCGGTAACGGGGCGGAATGCACTCGGCCAGGGGCGCATGGTGACTAATCACTACCCGCGGACCATCGAACGCCTGTGCCAGTTCCCCTTCCAGCCAGGACAGCGCCTCGGCATGCAGGCGTCGGCTCTCCGCCGGGGAGAACACCACCCCGTCGGGCTGCTCGATGATGTGGAAATCCGGCATGAAGGCCAGCACCCTCTCCTCGGTGAGTGCCGGATCGTGATCCGGCTTCCCTGCATAGAGATCGAAATCAGTCCATAGCGTGGAACCATGAAAGCGCACGCCACCCAGGGTCAGGGTGCGGTTGTCGAGCAGATGGATACCGAGACGGTCTGCCTCGACCTCCAGCTCCCTGCGCAGTTGCGGCATGCTGCTCCGATAAAACTCGTGGTTGCCGGGAACATAGAGTATCGGTGTGCCGGCGAAACGCTTCGCCGCCCACTCGAGACCACGGGTCTTGCGCGAGATATCGCCGGCGAGGATCACCACATCGCACGCCTTGTCCGGCAACTCTCGCTCCTTGTCGAAACATTCGAGATGCAGGTCGGAAAGTATCCTTAATCGCATGATCGGTTCCCTTTGCAACGACCGCTCGTGCCAGTGTGATACACGCTTCGAGCAAACTCTACTGCTCATGTGGGGGCATCCGGCAGGCCCGATCGCGCTCATACCGAATTGGCATGGCCTGGGAAGTGCGCGCCGATACCGCAGCGCAGCATCGCGTGCTATAAAGAAGGAGCTTTCCCACCCTTCCCTTCCTTCCCAGGACACACTGCCATGCCTACCGGCTGTCACCCTTCAGCCTGGCCGCGGAACCTCCGCCGGCCGGGTCAACTGCTGTCCGTCGTTCCCGTTCTGCTGCTTGCCAGCGCTCCCGCCCATGCCGCCACCGGCCCCCTGGACCTGACCGGGTCGCTTGCCGGATTCGTGGCGGTGGCGCTGTTCATCCTCGCCTATGCACTCGTCATGGGCGAGGAGAAGCTGCATATGCGCAAGTCCAAGCCGGTGCTGATTGCCGCCGGCCTGATCTGGGGCCTGATCGGCTGGGTCTATGTGCAGGCCGGCATGCCCACCGAGGCCGAGCATGCCTTCCGCGAGACGCTGCTCGAGTTCACCGAGCTGATGCTGTTCCTGCTGGTGGCGATGACCTATATCAACGCCATGGAGGAGCGCCGGGTGTTCGATGCCCTGCGCGCCTGGATGGTGCGCAAGGGCTTCAGCTATCGCCAGCTGTTCTGGATCACCGGCGGCCTGGCCTTCGTGATCTCCCCAATCGCCGACAACCTGACCACCGCCATGCTGATGTGCGCGGTGGTGATCAAGGTGGCCGAGGGCGACAAGCGCTTCATCAACATGGCGTGCATCAATATCGTGGTAGCGGCCAACGCCGGCGGCGCCTTCAGCCCCTTCGGCGATATCACCACCCTGATGGTGTGGCAGGCCGGCATGGTCAAGTTCTACGAGTTCTTCGCCCTGCTGGGCCCCTCGCTGGTCAACTTCCTGGTACCCGCCATCGCCATGAGCCTGTTCATCGGCAATCGCACCCCGGAGGGTGTGCAGGAGGAGGTAGAACTCAAGCGTGGCGCACGCCGCATCGTGCTGCTCTTCCTGCTCACCGTGGCCACCGCCGTGGCCTGCCACAGCCTGCTGCACCTGCCGCCGGTACTGGGCATGATGACGGGCCTGGGCTACCTGCAGTTCTTCGGCTTCTTCCTGCGCCGCACCCTGCCCCGCTCGCTGGAGCGCAAGCGTGCCCGCTACACTCGCCTCGGCGACGACAAGCGCCTGGCCCAGCTGGGCAGCGTGGTGCCCTTCGATGTCTTCAACCGCGTGGCGCGCGCCGAGTGGGACACCCTGCTGTTCTTCTATGGCGTGGTGATGTGCGTGGGTGGCCTGGGCTTCATGGGCTATCTCGGCCTGCTCTCCGAGGCCCTCTACACCGGCTGGGACGCCACCTGGGCCAACATCGCCCTGGGCCTGATCTCGGCGGTGGTCGACAACATCCCGGTGATGTTCGCGGTGCTGACCATGCAGCCGGAGATGTCCCACGGCCACTGGCTGCTGATCACCCTCACCGCCGGCGTCGGTGGCAGCCTGCTCTCCATCGGCTCCGCCGCCGGGGTGGCACTGATGGGCCAGGCCCGCGGCTACTACACCTTCGCCGGCCACCTGCGCTGGGCGCCGGTGATCGCCCTGGGCTATGTCGCCAGCATCCTGGTGCACCTGTGGCTCAACGCCGGGAGCTTCCAGGTCTACGGGTAGCGCTGGGTTGCCGGTCATCGCTTCCTGCCGCATCATGAAGGCCGCCTCAGGGCGGCCTTCCGTTTGCCAAGGAGAGTGATATGCCCCACCCCACGCTCGGCTTCATCGGCCTCGGCCTGATGGGCGACCCCATGACCCGCCGCCTGCTCGACGCCGGCTTCGACGTGACCGTCTGGAATCGCACCACGACCAAGAGCGAGGCGCTGGGCAGGGCCGGGGCAAGAGTCGCCGGCTCCATCGGCGAGCTGGTGCAGGGTGTGGACGTGGTGATGCTGTGCCTGGCCAATACCGAGGTGGTGGAAGCCGTGGTGTTCGGCGAGGGCGGCGTGGCGGAGCAAGGCCGCCACGGCCAGACGCTGATCGACTTCTCGAGCAGCGACCCCGAGGCGACGCGTGACTTTGCCGCCCGGCTCGAGGCGCGCTGTGGCATGGGGTGGGTCGACTGCCCGGTCTCCGGGGGCGTGGCCGGCGCCGAAGCGGGCAGCCTGGTGATGATGGCCGGCGGCGAGGCGTCGCGGATCGACGCCCTGCGCCCGCTGCTCGCTCCGCTGGCCTCGCGTGTCACCCATATGGGCCCGGTGGGCGCCGGCCAGGTCACCAAGGTGTGCAACCAGATGGTCGTAGGCTGCCAGGCCGCGGTGCTCGCCGAGATGGTGGCCCTGGCCGAGGCCAGCGGCGTGGAGTCAGGCCGGTTGACCGAGGCGCTTGCAGGCGGATTCGCGGACTCCACCCCCTTCCGGATCCTCACCCCGCGCATGGCGGCCAGCGACTTCGCCGATCCGCCCTGGCACCTGCGTACCCTGCTCAAGGACCTGGACATGGCGGTGGCCCAGAGCCGCCGCAGCGCCAGCGCCACGCCCATGAGCGGCCTGGCCGCCCAGCTGCTGCGCGCCCACGCCACCCGCGGCCATGCCGAACACGACCCGGCGACCCTGGTGGAGGCCTACCGCCCCGCCCGCGAGGAGAGCGGCGCATGAGCGAACCCCGCGTGATCTATCTCACCGGCGGCGCCCAGGGCATCGGCCTGGGCATCGCCGAGCACCTGCTCGGCCGCGGTTACCGCGTGGCGCTGACCGATATCGACGCCGAGGCGCTGGCCGAGTGCCGCGAGCGCCTCGCGCATCCCGACCGCCTGCTGGCCATGGTCTCGGACGTGCGCGACGAGCGGCAGGTGGCCGAGAGCCTCGACAGGACGGTGGCCCTCTCGGTCGGCTCGACGGTGTGATCCACAATGCCGGCCTGGCCGACCCCTTCCAGGGCCCGGTGGAGACGCTGCCTCTCGACACCTGGCAGGCCTACCTCGACACCAACCTCACCGGGGCGATGCTCTGTGCCAAGCACGCCGCGCCCCACCTGCGCACAATGCCGCGGCGCCATGGTGCTGATGGCCTCCACCCGGGCGCTACAGTCGGAACCCGACACCGAGGCGTATGCCGCCAGCAAGGGCGGGGTGGTGGCGCTCACCCACGCCCTGGCGGTCAGCCTGGGCCCCGAGATCCGGGTCAACGCCATCAGCCCGGGATGGATCGAGGTCGGCGACCGGCAGAAGGCGGCCAGGCGCACGCCCGTCGAGCATCGCGATATCGATCGTGACCAGCACCCGGTCGGGCGCGTGGGGCGCCCCGAGGATATCGCCGCCATGGCGGCCTTCCTGCTCTCCGACGAGGCGGGCTTCATCACCGGCCAGAACCTGGTGGTGGACGGCGGCATGACCCGCAGGATGATCTATGCGGAATAGTGCACCGCCAGCCAGACGGTCGCCTGCTGAGGATCCGTCCACTTCACACGGTGCCGGCAGTGGGCCGGAATCGTCAGATGGTCGCCCGGACCCAGCTCGACCTCCTCCCCCGAGGCGAACGCCAGCACCGCTCGCCCCTGCAGCACCGTCACCCACTCATGCTGCGGCTGGTCGTACCAGCCCTCCTCCGGCGAGGCGTGGCCACGGGAGACGATGCGCTCGATGCGCACGTCCTTGCCGGCCGCCAGCTCATCGAACCGCTCCGCCTCCAGGGTGAGGGGGATCGACGCGAACAGGTTGTCGGTCATGTCGCAGGCTCCTTCTTCCTTCGTGCACCGGACCAACATCCTAACCGACTCGCCGCCGCCGATCCGATGCCGTCAAGCGCGCATTTGTCCCCGCCCCGGCCCTTCCGTACACTCGCTCGAATCCCTTTGACCCGCTGACGACAAGCCGAGGCAGACTCATGGCGTTTGATTCCACTTCCACCTATGTGGCCACCGAGGCCCTCAAGCAGGCGGTCAACGCCGCCGTGACTCTGGAGCGTCCGCTGCTGATCAAGGGCGAGCCGGGCACCGGCAAGACCCTGCTCGCCGAGGAGCTGGCGGCATCATTAGGCACCGAGCTGCACACCTGGCATATCAAGTCCTCCACCAAGGCCGCCCAGGGGCTCTACGAGTACGATGCGGTAAGCCGCCTGCGCGACTCCCAGCTGGGGGTCGAGGGCGTTGAGAACGTCGCCAACTACATCAAGCCCGGCAAGCTGTGGGACGCCTTCACCGCCGACGAGCGGGTGGTGCTGCTGATCGACGAGATCGACAAGGCGGACATCGAATTCCCCAACGACCTGCTCCAGGAGCTGGATCGTATGGAGTTCCATGTCTACGAGACCGGCGAGACCATTCGCGCGAAACACCGTCCGATCATCGTCATCACCTCCAACAACGAGAAGGAGCTGCCCGACGCCTTCCTGCGCCGCTGCTTCTTCCACTACATCGAGTTCCCCGACCGCGAGACCATGCAGGCGATCGTCGACGTGCACTTCCCCGAGATCGCCCCGAAGCTGGTCGGCGAGGCGCTGGAGGTGTTCTTCGAGCTGCGCCAGGCACCGGGACTCAAGAAGAAACCCTCGACCTCGGAGCTGGTGGACTGGCTGAAACTGTTGATGGCCGACGACCTGGCCCGGGAGGCGCTCTACCAGCGCGATCCCGCCAAGGCGATCCCGCCGCTGGCCGGGGCGCTGGTCAAGAACGAGCAGGATACCCAGTTACTGGAGCGGCTGGCCTTCATGATGCGCCGCCAGGGCAACCAGAGGCGCTGACCCATGTTTATCGGCCTGTTCGAGACCCTCAAGCGCGCCGGGGTGCCGGTAGTCGCTGCGCGAGCTGCTCGACCTCCACGCGGTGGTGGAGCGCGGCGTGGTGTTCGCCGACATGGAGGCCTTCTACCGCATCGCCCGCACCGTGATGGTCAAGGATGAGCGCCACTTCGACCGCTTCGATCGTGCCTTCGCCGCCTGGTTCGAGGGCCTGGAGAACCTGGACGCCGCCATCGAGGCGCTGATCCCCGACGACTGGCTGCGCCGGGAGTTCGAGAAGCAGCTCTCCGCGGAGGAGAAGGCACAGATCGAGTCCCTGGGTGGCCTCGAGCAACTGATCGAGACCTTCAAGCAGCGACTGGAGGAGCAGAAGGAGCGCCACGCCGGCGGCAACAAGTGGATCGGTACCGGCGGCACCAGTCCCTTCGGCGCCTATGGCTACAACCCCGAAGGGATCCGCATCGGCCAGGATGGCTCACGCCATCGCCGCGCGGTGAAGGTGTGGGACGAGCGCCGCTTCCGCGACTACGACGACTCCCTGGAGCTGGGCACCCGCAACATCAAGATGGCGCTGCGCCGGCTCAGCAAGTTCGCTCGCCAGGGGGCGGCAGAAGAGTTCGATGTCGACGCCACCATCCGCGAGACGGCGCGCGACGCCGGCCTGCTCAACGTGCAGATGCGCCCCGAACGCCACAATGCGGTGAAGGTGCTGCTGCTCCTCGATGTGGGCGG
This sequence comes from Halomonas sp., assembly GCA_018401555.1. Lineage (GTDB taxonomy): Bacteria > Pseudomonadota > Gammaproteobacteria > Pseudomonadales > Halomonadaceae > Halomonas. Next base: position 57,287 of record JAGYKP010000100.1, on the reverse strand, counting down.
TTCCATGGATGACCATATCCGCACCTGCGAAGAGCTCTTCTCGGCGGCGCGCTCCGAGTTCAAGCACCTGGAGGCCTACTACTTCCACAACTGCCCCTACGAGGGGCTATGGCGCGACAACTCCCGTCGCCGGCATGAGCGCATTCCGACGCTGGACGTGCTGCACACCTACGGCGACGACTACCAGGTAGTAATCGTCGGTGACGCTGCCATGTCACCGTACGAGATCACCCATCCCGGCGGCAGCGTGGAGCACTTCAACGACGAGGCCGGGGCCGTGTGGCTCAAGCGCCTGGCGGACAAGTTCCCGCGCCTGGCCTGGCTCAACCCCATGCCGCCGCGCGCCTGGGACTACACCCACTCCACCCAGCTGATCCGCCAGCTGATCGATGACCGCATGTACCCCATGACCCTCGAGGGGCTGGAGAACGCCATGCGGGAGCTGGCCCAGGTAGGCTATTTATACCCCACACGGGCTATTTATCATAAATATAACCTTTAAGGGCTATTAGATTGATAAATAGCCCATTAGGGCTATACTCCAGGCAGCCCCTCGGAGGATAACGCCATGCCACAGCGCATCGCGGTGCTGACCGGCGACGTCATCGACTCGCGCAAGGTCGAGGACCGGTCCCGCCTCTATCGTCTGCTGGACGACAGCCTCGCCGAGCTGGCCTCCCGGCACGGCGGCCACGGCGAACGCTTCCGGGGCGACGGCTTCCAGCTTGCCCTGCCGCAGGCGGCGCCGGCCATGGAGGCGGCGGTGGACCCTGCGGGCGGCGCTGATCGAGCACTCCGAAGCCGACCAGCGCTGGGATGCCCGGATTGCCGTGCGGCCGGGCCAGCCGAGCGCGGTATCGCGGCGGCCGACGGCGCCACCTTCGTCGCCTCGGGGCGCGCCCTGATGCCCTGGCCGATGGCGTCGCCCATCTCTCGCTGACCCGGCTCGAGGCACCCGAGGATCCCGGCCTGCCCTGCTGGTACGCTTTATCGACGACATGATCGACGGCTGGTCGCCCTACCCGCCGAGGTCGTCGGCCTGAGCCTGCGCCATGACGACTCCCAGCAGGCCCTGGCCGAGCGTCTCGGCATCCGGCCAGCCCAGCGTGCACAAGCGCCTGCGTGTCGCCCGCTGGGCCCTGCTCTCCGACTCCCTCGCCTACCTTCGAGAGCGCCTCGCCGACCAGGAGGAAAGGTCATGAGCTTCGATCCCCTGTCGCTGCTCATGGGCCTGGTACTCGCCCATCTGGTGGGCGACTTCCTGCTGCAGCCATCCGCCTGGGTGGCGGAGCGCTATCGGCTGCGCCACCGCTCGAAGCACCTGCTCCAGCATGCCGGGCTGCATGGCCTGCTCACCGGGGTGTGCTGCTGGCGGCGAGTGCCGTCCAGCCCCGGGGACTGGCCGCGGTGGCGATCGGTAGCCTGGCGGTGGCCGCCAGCCACTGGCTGATCGACCTGGTCAAGGCCCGGCTGCCGGCCGGCGAACTGCGCTGGTTCCTGCTCGACCAGGCCGCCCACCTGCTGGTGCTGCTGGGGCTCTGGCTGGCCTGGCTGGGCAGCCTGGCACGCGCTGCGCGAGCTTGCTGCCTGGCTGGTCTCGCCGACGGTACTGGGGACGGCGGCCGCCTACCTGCTGATCACACGACCGCTCTCGATCGCCATCGCCATGGTGATGCAGCGCTGGAGCGAGCAGCTCGAGGAGACCGGCACCCTGGCCAGCGCCGGGGCGCGCATCGGTGTGCTGGAGCGGCTGCTGGTACTGACCCTGGTGCTGCTCGACCAGCTCACCGCGGTCGGCTTCCTGCTCGCCGCCAAGTCGGTGCTGCGCTTCGGCGACCTGCGCGACTCCCCCGACCGCAAGCTCACCGAATACGTGCTGCTCGGCACCCTGCTGAGCGTCTCCACCACCCTGGTGCTGGGTATGCTGGTGCGCCTGATGCTGTTTCAGGCCTGAACCGAGCGCTCAGGCGCCCACGGCCTCGGCGTCCTGCTTCTGGAGGCTGCGCATATGGCCATCACGCTCCACGGCGATATGCCACGACAGCGCCTGCTCCAGGCAGTGCGGCGTGTGACCGCCACGCCGACAGGCCTCCTCGAAATAGCGGCGCAGCGCCGGGCGATAGAGCGGGTCGGCACACTGCTCGATCACCCGCTGCGCGCGCTCCCGCGGCGCCAGGCCGCGCAGGTCGGCCAGCCCATGCTCGGTCACCAGCACATCCACATCGTGTTCGGTATGGTCAACGTGGCTGACGAAGGGCACCACGCTGGAGAGATCACCGCCCTTGGCCACCGACTTGGTGACGAACACCGAGAGCTGGGCGTTGCGGGCGAAGTCACCGGAACCACCGATGCCATTCATCATCCTGGTGCCGCCCACATGGGTGGAGTTGACGTTGCCGTAGATATCCACTTCCAGCGCCGTGTTGACGGCGATGATGCCCAGGCGGCGCACGATCCCCGGGTGGTTGGAGAGCTCCTGGGGGCGCAGGATCAGGCGATCGCGATAGGCGTCCAGGTTCGACCAGACCCGCTCGCCACACGCCTCGGAGAGGGTGATGGAGCAGCCGGAGGCGAAGTCGAGCTTGCCGGCATCCAGCAGGTCGAAGGTGGAATCCTGCAGCACCTCGGAGTACATGGTGAGGTGCTCGAAGGGACCCTCGGCCAGCCCGCTCATCACCGCATTGGCCATGCTGCCGATGCCGGCCTGGAGCGGCAGCAGGGAGGGGGCCAGACGCCCGGCCTCGACCTCAGCGGAGAAGAAGCGGATCAGGTGATCGGCGATATGTCGGGTATCGGCGTCCGGTGGCAACACCGTGGAGGGACTGTCCTTGCCCCGGGTGACCACGATGGCGGCGATCTTCTCCGGATCGATCGGTATATAGGGCGTGCCGATGCGCGAGTCCGGCGCCACCACCGGAATCGGCGGACGGGTGGGCCGCATCTGGGGGATATAGATATCGTGCAGCCCCTCCAGCTCGGCGGGCGAGTCGAGGTTGAGCTCGATGATCACCTTGTCGGCGAGGATCGCGTAGCTGGCCGAGTTGCCCACCGAGGTGGTGGGCACGATACCGCCCTCCTCGGTGATCGCGCAGGCTTCCACCACGGCCACGTCGAGCTCGGCGAGCTGGCGGTTGCGCAGCAGTTCCACCGTCTCGGAGAGATGCTGGTCGATAAACATCACCCGGCCGTCGTTGATGGCGCGGCGCAGGGTGACGTCGACCTGGAACGGCATGCGCCGCGACAGCACGTTGGCATCGGTGAGCAGCTTGTCCAGGTCGTTGCCCAGTGAGGCCCCGGTCATCAGGGTGATCGACAGCGGGTCCAGGGCGGCGCGCTCGGCCAGTGCCCGCGGCACCTCCTTGGCCTCACCGGCCCGGGTGAAGCCGCTCATGCCCACGGTCATGCCATCCTCGATCAGGGCAGAAGCCTCTTCGGCGGAGCACAGCTTGTCCTGCCAGCCGGGCCAGCGGCAGCGCGCTTCGATGGAATTCCTGTCCAGCTTGTCCAAGGTCATCTCCTTTCACGATCCGCGGCGAGGCCGCAGAATTGGATCACGGCATGATGATTTCATGCTTTCTTTTAGCTTGCTATACATAAGCGTGATCAAGTTGATCCCCATCAAGGCCCACCGCAACGCCGACCCACGGCGCGACGGCTTTTGCCGCGCCCCCGGCTTCGCCGTACAATGCCTCCATCATCGCCGCCCTTGCGGCCATCCCGTTTGACCACCGAGGACACGCCGGACCCATGCGCGCCACCCAGATGCTGATCGCCACCCTGAAGGAAACCCCCGCCGATGCGGAAGTCATCAGCCACCAGCTGATGCTGCGTTCAGGCATGATCCGCCGCCTCACCTCCGGCCTCTATACCTGGCTGCCGCTGGGTCTCAAGACCCTGCGCAAGGTCGAGCGCATCGTGCGCGAGGAGATGGACCGGGCCGGCGCCCAGGAGGTGCTGATGCCGGCGGTCCAGCCCGCCGAACTGTGGCAGGAGTCCGGCCGCTGGGAGCAGTACGGCCCCGAGCTGCTGCGCCTCAAGGACCGCCACGATCGCGACTACTGCGTCGGCCCCACCCATGAGGAGGTGATCACCGACCTGGTCCGCAAGGAGATCTCCAGCTACAAGCAGCTACCGGCCAACTTCTACCAGATCCAGACCAAGTTCCGTGACGAGATCCGCCCGCGCTTCGGGGTGATGCGCTCGCGCGAGTTCATCATGAAGGACGCCTACTCCTTCCACGTCGACGAGGACTCCCTCAAGGAGACCTACCAGGCGATGTACGACGCCTATACGCGGATCTTCACCCGGCTGGGACTGGACTTCCGCCCGGTGATCGCCGACAACGGCGCCATCGGTGGCACCGGCTCCCACGAGTTCCACGTGCTGGCCGACTCCGGCGAGGACGACATCGTCTTCTCTACCGGCTCCGACTACGCGGCCAACATGGAGAAGGCCGAGGCGCTGCCGGCACCGCTGGGCAGCGATGCCCAGCGCCCCACGCCCAGCGAGGAGCTGCGCCTGGTGGATACGCCGGATGCCAAAACCATCGCCGCCCTGGTGGAGCAGCACGGCCTGCCCATCGAGAAGACCATCAAGACGCTGATGGTCCACGCCGCCGAGGGCGGCCTGATCGCCCTGCTGGTGCGTGGCGACCATGAGCTCAACGAGGTCAAGGCCGAGAACCTCCCCGAGGTGGCCGCCCCGCTTGCCATGGCGGGCGAAGAGGAGATCCGCGCCGCGGTGGGTGCCGGCCCCGGCTCCCTGGGCCCGGTCAACCTCGACATGCCGGTGATCATCGATCGCTCGGTGGCACTGATGAGCGACTTCGGTGCCGGTGCCAATATCGATGGCAAGCACTACTTCGGCATCAACTGGGAGCGCGATGTGGCGCTGCCCAAGGTGGCCGATATCCGCAACGTGGTCGAGGGCGACCCCTCGCCGGACGGCCAGGGCACGCTCTCCATCAAGCGCGGCATCGAGGTGGGCCACGTCTTCCAGCTGGGACGCAAGTACAGCGAGGCGATGAACGCCACCGTGCTGGGCGACGAAGGTCGTGCCATCCATCCCTGGATGGGCTGCTATGGTATCGGGGTGACCCGCGTGGTGGCGGCTGCCATCGAGCAGAACCACGACGACGCCGGCATCATCTGGCCAGACCCCATCGCCCCCTTCCATATCGCGCTGGTGCCGATGAATGCCCACAAGTCGCAGCGCGTGCGCGAGGAGTCGGAGAAACTCTACGCCGAGCTGACCGCCGCCGGTTTCGAGGTACTGCTGGACGACCGCGACCTGCGTCCCGGCGTGAAGTTCGCCGACCACGAGCTGATGGGCCTGCCGCACCGCCTGGTGGTCGGGGATCGCGGACTGGACAAGGGTGAACTGGAGTACAAGGGACGCCGTGACAGCGATGCCACCATGGTGCCGGCCGGGGAGATCCTCGACTTCCTGCGCCACAAGATCCAGCTCGGCTAGTTTCACCTTGGCCAGGATGCGCCGCTCGCTTGCCGCCCTGGTGGCCAGTTGGCTGCTGGCGGCGGGTGTGGCGGCCGATGACGGCGATTTCCTGGCATCCCTGGCGGCCGATGGTCGGCCGTTGCTGGTCCAGCTGCTGCCGGATACCCCGCATACGCTGCGCACCACCCTCGACGAGGCGCTCTCCGTCTCCCGCCCCCCGGCCGAGGTGTGGGCCGCGCGCCAGTGGTTCACCGCCATGGAGCCGGCGCTGTCGCGCCATGTGGAAGATCCGTTGCTGCGCAGCGAGCTGTTGCGGCGGGTCTATCACGAGGCGACGCTGGCGGGACTGCCCCCGAGCTGGTGCTGGCCCTGATCCAGGTGGAGAGTGCCTTCCGGGTCGAGGCGGTTTCCTCCGCCGGCGCGGTGGGGCTGATGCAGATCATGCCGTTCTGGATCCGTGAGTTGGGCCTGCCCGCCGACGACCTCAAGGATCCGTGGCGCAACCTGCGCTATGGCTGCACGATACTCGCCCACTACCTGGCAGTGGAGCGCGGCGACTTCACCCGGGCCCTGGCCCGCTACAACGGCAGCCTGGGCAAGACCTGGTACCCGGAACGCGTGATGCGCGCCTGGCAGCGCCACTCGGCGCCCCGCCGAGGAGCGCGTCACGGTCCAGCGATAGCTGCGGCCTGCTACTCGGCGGCGGCCACCAGGCCGGCATCGGCAAGCCCCGCCAGCAACCAGCCGACATCCTCGCTGACCGACTCTCGCGGCTCGCCGAAGTGTTCGGCCAACAGCTCCCCCAGCTCCTCCCCGCTGAGCGGCTCCTGACACAGCAGTCGCCACACCGCCTCGCCGGTGGCGTTCAAGCGATGAATGGCACCACTGGCGGGTTGGATCAGGAACAGCTCACGACCGAGCGGGTAGCTTCTCGCCTCACGAGTCGCCAGCCAGCGCCGCCCTGCGGGAACCGGGCCGTTCAGAGGCGAGGCCTCACGCCTGGCCACCACGAACCTGTCGCTCTCCCCCTGGCCGACCTCGCTCTTTTCACCCTCGAGTACGGCGCCCAGGTGGCGGGCCGCCGCCAGCGGCTCGGCATAGCGCAGCAGCAGGCAGGGGACGCCCTGCATCAGCGGCAACAGGTGTGCCAGCAGCGCTTCGGGGGCAGCATGCCGGGCAAAGTTCTGGGAGAGCAGCTGCAGCAGCCCCTCTCCCGGCTGGAGCCGGACGACCTCGGGAATGCTCGCCTGGTCATCACGCTCCAGCAGCACCAGCGCCCCCACCGGACCCGATTCGCCATGGCGAGCCAGGGCATTCCCGGGCGGCAGCACGAAGCGGTAGCGGGCATCCTCGGGGCCGGCATGGGCCTCGGCATAGTCGAGCAGCTCAGGGGCCAACGTCTCGGGCAGCGGTAGGCGCAGCCGCGGCGCGATGCCCAGCCCCACTCCCTTGCCTTCCCGCGTCAGGCCCAGCACATCATCGCCGAACAGCCGGTAACCGGCCGCGGCGAAGGCCACCGCCAGGGTGCTCTTGCCGGCGCGATGGCTCTCGGGAAACAGCACCAGGCGGCCACCCACCTCCACGCTGGCGCAGTGCAGGCCCAGAAGCGAACCATCCCGATCGAGAAAATCGCCACTCAGATCCGCGATCAGGCTGCACACCGCCGAGGTCGGCGTCGGCAGCTCGAGCCCCCGGGGCAGCTGGGGCGAGCGCTGCAGATAGCCTCCGCGGCTGCGCCGCAGGCGTATCGCCGGGGCCAGGCCCCGGGCAGGTGTGATGGTGAGGGGCCAGCCCGGCAATGCCTGCCCAAGGGCCGCGACGACGTCGGGCGCCTCCTGCACGCGCAGGATGCTCCCCAGGCCGGGCAGGGAAATATCCCGGGCGTCGACCATTACCAGCGGCGATCGGGGCGACCGAAGACGATATCTTCGACGATGGTCACCGGGTCTTCACGATAGTCGCGCAGCCGGCGGCGGTCGTGCTCGTATTCACGCCGCGAGTAGTAGCGGTCGTCCCGGTGATAGCGGTCATCGCCGCGGCGATAGTGGCGCTCCTGGCGGGCCCGCTCGTGCCGCCGATAGGCGCCGTCGTAGCGGCTGGGCCGGGAGCGGCTGGGGCGCGACCAGCTGGGCCGGGAGCGACTGGGACGCGAACGGCGGCGCCCATCCCAGGCCTGGGCCTGGCCGACGCTGAACAGCGTGGGGGCAACATAGGCACCGGCCAGGCCCACGCCGAGGGTGGCGAGGAGCCGGCGCCGACGCCGGCGATGGGTCTCGGCGGCCTCGATTTCATGATCGTGGTGTGACATGGGAACCTCCTGCGGCTCGGCGAGCAGTGTCGCGATCGAACACTGTTCATCCTAGCCACTGAGGCCGCGAGATGCCGCCGCCGGAGAAGCGTTGTCGATTTGTTCCACGGGCGTTGCCGAACCGCGACACCGACCTGCCACGACGATCCTTCCGAGCATAAAAAAGGGCCGACCCGTGAAGGTCGGCCCACTGGGGGGAAAGACTCCCCCCTCCCCTGACGACTCGTGCTGCGGCTGGCTTCAGTGCTTCTTGCGGTGGTCCCGCACGATGAAGGCAATCCAGCCACCCATGAAAGCGATCATCATCGCGACGGTGACCAGCCCGAAGATTACGGCGTCATCCAGATACATGGTGGTGTCCTCCCCGACTCGATGTGATGGGTGCACTATAGGCCGGGAAGGCAAGGAGAAACCTGACCTGAATCAAGTTACGACTCGGGGGCTGACGAGAGAGGGAGCGTAATTGATTCAGGTCAGTTTTCAGGGGAGCTTCTTGTCCTCGACCTGGGTGTGATCGGTGTCGGGGGGCAGGGGGTGGCCCTTGGCCAGCTCGGCGCGGGTGGCGTCGCGCACCGACAGCACCTGGAGGGTGTAGCGCAGGGTGCGGCCGGCCAGGGGGTGGTTGGTGTCGATCAGCACGCTGTCATCACGCACCTCGATGACGGTGACGATCTCGGGGCCATCATCCCCGGGCGTCTGGAAGCGCATGCCCGGGGCGAGGTCGGGAACCGGGAAGGCGTCACGCCCCACCTCGCGTTGCAGGGCCTCGTCACGCAAGCCATAGGCCTCGGCCGGCATCAGGGTCACCGTCAGCTCGGCCCCGGTGTCCTGGTCCTCCAGGGCACGCTCCAGGCCGGCGACGATATTGTGGTGGCCATGCAGGTACTCGAGGGGCTGCTGGCGGGCACGGGAGTCATCGAGGACCTGGCCGTCGGCGTCGCTGAGGACATAGTGCAGGGTGACGACGCGCTGAGGGGCAATGGTCATGCGGATCTCCTGAATGGGGGTATCACGGGTGGAAGCCGGCGGTGGTGACCGACTCAGTTGCGGCGCAGATTGGCCACCGGCATCTCCAGGCGCTGCTGGCGATGCAGCAGGTTGAGCAGCACGATGGCGCGCTCCTCACCCTTGTGGCTCTCGAACACCGCCTGCAGCTCCTTGAAGGGGCCGTCGGTGATCTGCACCGCCTCGCCGGCGTGGAAGTAGAGGTTGGCATCCTGGTCGCGCTCGCTGCCCTTCTCGCGCAGCGTCTCCACCAGGGCATCATCCACGGCGATGGGCGTCTCGCCGAAGCTGACCAGCTTCAGCACGCCGCGGGTCGAGCGGATGGGACGCCAGTTGCTCACCAGCCGGTCGAGGCGGATGAACAGGTAATAGGGAAACAGCGGCTCGACCACCCAGGTCAGCTTGCCGCGGCGCTTCTTCTGCACCTCGAGCACCGGATGAAAGACCTCGAAGCCCTGATTGACCAGGTTTCTCGGTGGCGCGGAAGGATTCGCCGCCCTTGCACTGGATTGCATACCAGCGAGGTACCGCTGCTTCACCTTCGTCGCGGATCACATCGCTCTCGTTCATGGCTCTCCCTTCACGCTGCACGCTGGTATCGCTGCCGGGGCTCTGCAACAATCGGCTGCTGCCCTGCGCGACCCGTCTCGCGGGCCGGGAGCCCGGCGAAAGAGGCAAGGATTCTAACACCGTTGCAAGGAGAGCCCCATGCCGACGCCTACCGTCCAGAGAAGCTGGCTAGCCTCCCTGGCGATCTACCTGCGCGCCCCCGTCATCACCATGCTGTTCCTGGGCTTCTCCGCCGGCCTGCCCTTCCTGCTGGTGTTCTCCACGCTCTCGGCCTGGCTGCGCAGCGACGGCGTCGAGGTGGCGGCGATCGGCTTCTTCGCCTGGATCGGCATGCTCTACTCGATCAAGTTCTTCTGGGCCCCGGTGGTGGACCGCCTGCCACTGCCGCTGCTGACCCGTCACCTCGGCCAGCGCCGCGGCTGGATGCTGCTGGCCCAGGCGCTGATCGTCGCCGGCCTGGTGGGACTCGCCGGGGTCGACCCGGTGGGTCACCTGCCGCTGGTGGCCGCCTTCGCCCTGCTGGTCGCCTTCGGCAGCGCCACCCAGGACATCGCCATCGACGCCTTTCGCATCGAGTCGGCGCCGGAGGACATCCAGGCGGCCATGGCCTCGACCTATATCATCGGCTACCGCGGCGGCCTGCTGGCGGCCGGTGCCGGGGCGCTCTATGTCGCCTCCTGGCTCTCCTGGGAGGCCGCCTACCTGACCATGGCCGCGCTGGTCGGCATCGGCGTGGTCACGGTGCTGGTGCGTCCCGAGCCCGAGCGGCTCTCGCTGACCAGCCAGTTGATCCATGAGCCGCGGGTGCGCGCCTTCCTGCGGGCCAGCCGCGGCAAGCCCAGGACGCTGCGGCGCCTGGGCGCCTGGGGGATCGGTGCCATCGTCTGCCCCTTCACCGATTTCTTCACCCGCTATCGGCGCAAGGCCCTGTGGCTGCTGCTCTTCGTGGCGGTATTCCGGATCAGCGACCTGGCCATGGCCTCCATGGCCAACCCGCTGTATATCGACCTGGGGTTCACGCTGACCGAGATCGCCAACGTCACCAACGCCTTCGGGATTGCCATGAGCATCGCCGGGGGCATGCTGGGGGGGCTGCTGGTGGCGCGCTACGGCATCGGCCCCATCCTCGTGCTGGGCGCCACCGCGGCGGCGCTGACCAACCTGCTGTTCACCGCCCTGGCACTGACCGGCCAGAGCCTGCCGCTGCTGGTGATGGCCATCATCGGCGATAACCTGGCCAACGGCCTGGCCAGCGCGGTGTTTATCGCCTTTCTCTCCAGCCTGACATCGCGGGCCTACACCGCAACACAGTACGCGCTGTTCTCGTCGCTGATGACCCTGCCCGGCAAGTTCCTGAGCGGCTTCGGTGGGCTGGTGGTCGAGGTCGAAGGCTACGCCACCTTCTTCATGATCTCCGCCGTCATGGGGATTCCGGCGGTGCTGCTGGCGCTATGGATCAGCCGCGACCGGGAACTCGTGCCCGCGCCGCAGCCGGCACCGCAACCAGGGGAAACCTAAGACGCCAGGCGCGGGAACCTGCCCACAACTAGCGCGAAATGCAGTCCTGTGGGAGGCCGGCAGTGCGGCGAACAGTGCCGCCAGGCGCCCCAACCGAACTAATTCCCGCTAGTCTGCGAGGCATCCTTTCTTAACCATCCAGCCACCCCTGCAGCCAGGCGAGCGCCCCTGGGGTCGCCCGCCACTGGTCGCGCATCAGGGTGCGATACTGCCAGGCCTCGGCGCAGGCTGCCGGGCTCGGCGGGGTCATCATCGCTTCCCGACAGTGGCCGTGGACTGTCGGCGCACAGCAGTTTGAGCGCGTGGGCGTTGTGTGCCTGGGTCTCGGCCAGTGCCTGGCCTGCCTCCTCGGGCCGATCGAGGCGATAGAGCGCCAGGGCCCTCCCCATCAGCACGCCCAGTGCCGGCCCCTCGGCCTCGGCTTCGGGCGGCTGCTCGCTGAGCGCCAGGGCATCGCTGTCGCGGCCATCCCGCAGCAGCTGGTCGAGTACCAGCTCCCGCAGGCCCAGGCTGTCATGGTTGTCCAGGACCAGCAGGCGTTCGGCCAGCTGGCGGGAACGTTCGCGGGCGCCGCGCTCCATGCCCACCACCAACGCCAGCCCCGTGCGCAGCAGCAGGGCGTTGTCGGCATCCTCCCAGGCCAGGGTGCCGGGGCCTTCGGCCGCCACCTGTTCGAGCCAGCGCTCCAGCCGGCTGGCCAGCGGCACGAACAGGCTGGGAGCCATCCACGGCAGGCTGCCGAAGCGCGTGGTCAGCGCCAGCGCCAGCTCCTGGACCACCGCCGGGGCATCCAGCCATTCGGGGTGGCTGCAGAGCTCGGGGAGCCACTCAGCAGCGCTCGGCCAGGGGTCATCCTCGAGTCCCAGCGGCGAGTCGGAGACGGCAGACACGGGAAACACCTGGCGCCAGGCGGCGTGCAGGGTGTCCTCGCGGGCAGTGGTGTGATACTCGAGCCGGCCTTCCGGGGTGCATGACACGGCCAGGCGCGGCGCGATGGGCAGCTCCTCGAGGAGCGCCTGCAGGGAGGCCAGCGGCTCGGCCAGGTCCTCCTCGGCGTTGAGCAGCTGTTCGGCCAGGGTGGCGCCGGGGTTCTCGGCCAGATCGGCGAGGAACTGCAGCTGATCGGGGTCCAGGTCGCCCCGGCGAGCCAGGCGCCGGAACCAGAAGCGCGCCCGTTCGGCGGCCTCCTCCTCATGCCCTTCGTGGAGCAGCAGCATGGCCTCGATATAGGCCAGGGTGGGCGAGTCGGGCAGCGCCTGCTGGGCGCGCACGAAGGCGGCGCGGGCGCTGTCCAGGTCGTCGTTGTCGAGGTGCATCAGGCACAGCCGCTCCAGTGCCACGCCACGCAGGAACAGCGGACCGTGCTCGAGCACGGCATCGAGCAGGCTCTCGCGCTTGCGATGGAAGCCGCGCTCCTGGTAGAGGTCGATCAGGATCTCGAAGGCGGGCTCGGCCTGTTCCGGCAGCCGCGACCAGTCGCCACGCTCGAACAGCGACTCGAGGATCTGCTGGGCGCGGCCACGCTGGCCGGTCTCGGCGGCGATCAGGCCCGCCTCGAGCAGCGCCTGGGCCGGGGCCCGGCCACTCGCCAGCGCCGCCTTGAGGGCGTCGCCCTTCCAGTCGCGCAGCGAGAGCATCCACATCAGGTGATCCGGCACCGAGCCGGGCAGTGTCACGGCGCCACAGCAGTGCTTGGTCTTGCGGCCGGAGTCGCACCAGCAGGGTTCATTACGCCCCGGGCGCGCCAGTGGCTCGCAGCGGAAATCCAGGCGCGCCAGCGGCGCCTGGGACCACAGTTCCGGCGCCAGCGCCTGGGCCAGCGGCAGATCGCCGCCCACCAGCGCGGGTCCCTCTTCCCGAGCCCAGGCCATCAGCGTCGGATAGCGCTCGTCCTGGCGAATCGCCTTGAGCGCTCCCGAGGCAAATCCCAGCAGCTGTTCGACCCATACCGCCAGCATTGCGCACTCCACCGTCCGGAAAACGGCACAGTCTACCAGTCTGCACGGGGGCTTGGCAGCCGCCAGCTACTGTGTTCGAGCTATCCAGCTACCCGAAGCGAGAGGCGCCGGGGACAGGTCGAAGGGGAGGTCCTATGCCAGGGATGGCATCGGTAGCGCCCAGGGAAGGGTTCACAGCGCCTCCCCGAAGGCCTGTCGACTTGGAACAGCCGCGAGCGGTCCTTCCACGATAACATTGCCCGGAATAACCGCTAGGGTCTGGCCCACGCCAGCAGGGGCGGTGCGCGAGCGCATGTCGAGTCGGGCGCCGAGGCGCACCAGGTTCCAGTAGTGGCCGTTGAGCGTGCGCGACAGCAGCAGGGTGTCGGCGGGAGGCTGCAGGCGGTCCATGGCCGCCCACACCTTGGGCGAAAGCTCGCGCAGGCGACGGTGCACCCGCACGTCGCCGAAGTCCTGCTCGCCGGGGGCGAACAACGCCGAGACCGCCTCGGCGGATTCCCGGTAGAGCGCCAGCGGCGCACCCTGCCCCTGGCGACCACCCAGCTCGAGCAGCGCGCTGTCCATGGCCATCGGGTCTCCGGCCAGGGTAGCCTCGAGCAGGCGCATCATCGCCTTGAGCCGCTCTTCGGGCACGGGTATGACCGCGCCCAGGTCATAGATCACCAGCCGCCCCTCGGCGTCGGCGGCGAAGTTGCCGGCATGCGGATCGGCGTGCAGCTCGCCATGGGTGAAGAGTTCCTCGGTGAGCCAGTCGGCTAGGGTCTGGGCGATGCGCTGTCGGGTGGCATCGTCGGCGGCCTCCAGTTCGCGCAGCGGGGTGCCAGGCACATGGCGCATCGCCAGCACCCGCTCACCCGAGTAGTCAGGCAGCGGCTCGGGGATCACCAGCCCCGGCCAGTCGGCGTAGCGCTGCCGATAGCGTGCCAGCGCCGCGGCCTCGGCGTGGTAGTCCAGCTCACCGCGCAGGCTCGCCGCCAGCTCCTCGAACAGCGCATCGAGTCGCGCCTGGGGCACCTTGAACCAGCGCCCCAGTCGCATCAGACGCCTGACCTGAGCGAGATCCCCCTCCAGCACCTCGGCAAGTCCCGGATACTGCACCTTGAGCACCAGCGTCTCGCCGTCGTGGGTCACGGCGCGGTGTACCTGCCCCATGGAGGCGCTGGCGAAGGGGCGCGTCTCGACCTCGCGAAACACGTCATCGATATCGCCGTAGTGGTCATCCAGGGTGCGGCGAATCGACTCCCAGGGCATCGGTTCGGCCTGGCGCTGCAGCCGGGCCAGCTCCTCGGCGAGGTCCGGCGGCAGCAGGTCATCCCACTGGGACATGATCTGGGCCAGCTTCATGGCCGGCCCCTTGAGCTCGGAGAGCCCCTCGAACAACGCCTCGCCCAGGGCGCGCCAGTCGGCCTGGCCACCCAGACGGGTGCGCAACAGCGCCCCACCGGTGCGTGCCCCCAGCCCCAGCAACCGCCTCGTCCTGCCTCGCTCACGCATCGCCTGCTCCGCGGAAGAATAGTGTTACAACAATTGTACACCATGATTGCGACGTGACACCTGGCCAATCACCACGAACACTGGAAGAATGTCCATACTTCACCGCCGCCGAGGCCACCATGCGCCTGATCATCGCCGAGAAGCCCAGCCTGGCCCGGGCCATCGCCGACGCCCTGCCCGGCTCTCCCCGCAAGCAGGAGGGGGCGATCGCCGTGGGCGATACCACCGTGACCTGGTGCCTGGGCCACCTGCTGGAGCAGGCACCACCCGATGCCTATGATCCCGCCCTCAAGCAGTGGCGCCTGGATACCCTGCCGATCCTGCCCGAGCGCTGGAAACTCACGCCTCGCCCCAAGGCCCGCGGCCAGCTGGCAGCGATTCGCAAGCTGCCTCGAAGACAGCCGACGAGGTGGTGCACGCCGGGGACCCCGACCGCGAGGGTCAGCTGCTGGTCCAGGAGGTGATCGAATACCTCGGCTGGAAGGGCAGGGTATCCCGACTGCTGGTCAGCGACCTCAACCGTCCAGCGGTGCAGCGGGCGCTTGCACGCCTGGAGGACAATGCCCGCTACCAGCCGCTCTACCGCGCCGCCGAGTCGCGCTCCCGCGCCGACTGGCTGTATGGCATCAACCTGACCCGGGCCTGGACGCTGACCGGTCGCCAGGCCGGCCATGATGGTGTGCTCTCGGTGGGCCGCGTGCAGACTCCGGTGCTGGGCCTGGTGGTGCGCCGCGACGCCGAAATCCGCGACTTCGAGCCCCGACCCTTCTTCGTGCTGTGGGCCGACCTCGCAGTGGCGCACGGTGAGCTGCGCGCCTGGTGGGCCCCCGCTGAGCAGCACCCGCTCGACGACCAGGGGCGCCTGCTGGCCCGGGAGCCCGCCGCGGCCCTGGCCGAGCGCCTGCCGGGAGCCGCAGGTCGCCTGGTGGCCCTGGAGACCCAGCAGAAACGCCAGGCAGCCCCCTGCCCTACTCTCTGTCGGCGCTGCAGGTCGACGCCGCCAGGCGCTACGGCATCTCCGCCAAGATCGTCCTGGACACCTGCCAGGCGCTCTACGAACGCCACCAGCTGATCACCTACCCGCGCTCCGACTGCCGCTACCTGCCCGAGGAGCACTTCGCCGCCGCACGCAGCACTCTGGAGAGCGCCTGCCGGGAGGATGACACCCTGCGCGGGTGGCTTTCCGGCGCCGACTTCTCGCGTCGCTCCAGGGCCTGGAACGACACCAAGGTAGGCGCCCACCACGCCCTGGCGCCCACCGGGCGTCCCATGGACCCGGCGCGGCTCTCGGCCACCGAGGCCAATGTCTTCCGGCTGATCGCCCGCAACGTGCTGGCCCAGTTCTACCCCGCGCTCTCCACCCGCGAGGTCAAGGCCGAGTTCCACATCCTCGAAGAGACCTTTCGCGCCCGTGGCCATGAGATCCTCGACCCCGGCTGGAAGCCGCTGTTCACCACCCGCGACGAGGCGCCGCCGCTGCCGCCCCTCACCGAGGGCGAGGCGTGCCGGGTCCAGGAAGCCGGCGTGGAGGATCGCGAGACCCGCCCGCCCGAGCCTTTCAACGACGCCAGCCTGATCAAGGCGATGATGAACATCGGCCGCTACGTGGACGACCCCGCGGTCAGGCGCACCCTGCGCGAGCACGATGGCCTGGGCACCGAGGCGACGCGTGCCGGCATCATCGAGACCCTGGTCGAGCGTGGCTACCTTGTGCGTCAGGGCAAGTCGCTGCGCGCCACCCGCCTGGGCAGTGCACTGATCGCCTCGCTGCCCGAGGCGGTCGGTCGTCCCGAGCGCACCGCGCTATGGGAACAGCGGCTCACCGCCATCGCCGAGGAGGCCTCCGCCCCCGCCCCCTTCCTCGACTCGCTGATCAGCGACCTGCATGCCCTGCTCGGCGCCGCGGATGCCGGCCGTTTGCGCCAGGCGCTGCATAACGCCGAGGGCGAGGAGGCCAAGGCACCCCAGCGGGCGTCACGACGGCGCGGCACGGGACGCGCGACGAGCAAGGGCAGCAAGCGCCGTGCGCCGCGACGCCGCAAGGAGGGCAGCTGATGAGTTGGCAAACCCACTGGATCATCGGCCCGGGAGCCATCGGTCGACTGCTGGCCCTGCGCCTCATCCGCGACGGCCATGGGGTGACGCTGATCGGTCGCCGGCCCCTCCCTGACCAGCAGACCCTTGTCACACCCGAGGGTGAAGCGTCGACTCTCGAGGTCACCACCCGAACCGGGCCGCCCCAGGGTTTTCCGGATGTGGTTCATCTGACCACCAAGGCCTACGCCGCCGAGGCCGCCTATACGGCCCTGGCCGGGCACCTTCCTGCGCACACCCCGCTGGTGCTGTGGCAGAACGGCTTCTTCACCCAGCCACGCCTCAGCGCGTGTCACCCGGGGCCGGTGCTCTGCGCCACCACCACCGAAGGCGCCTATGTGGAAGCGGATGACCGGGTGGTTCACGCAGGTCACGGCGACACCGCCATCGGCTCGCTGGACGGCGGTCATGCTGCCCTCGCCGAATCACTGGCCGGCCTGCTGAGCGAAGCCGGGCTGCCAACCCGGGCGGTGACCGATATTCGGCAACGGCTATGGCAGAAGCTGGCGATCAACGCCGCCATCAACCCGCTGGTGGCCCACTACCGGATTCGCAATGGCGCGCTGCGTGATGCCCCTTACCGCGACGAGGTGGAGGCGGTCATCGGCGAGGTAGCGGAGGTGATGCAGGCCGAGGGGATTGCCCCGCCCAGCGGCACGGGACTCGAGGGCTGGCGGGCACTGGTCTGGAAGGTGGTGGAGGCCACCGCCGCCAACCGTGCCTCGATGCTTCAGGATGTCCTCGCGGGTCGGCCCACCGAGCATGCCGCCATCCTCGGCCCGCTGGACGAGGCCGCGAAGCGCCACGCCCTGGCCACCCCGAGGCTGGAGGCGCTGCAGCGGCGACTGGCGAATACCCGGTGAGCTTGCTAGCCTAGATGAATCTCATCGCTACTCGCCCTGCGGCTTGACCCCTTGCGGGCCAGGCCGTAGCGCAAGGACAGGGACCCATGAAATCCCGCCACACCTTCGCTGTGCTGCTGGCCTGCCTTGCCCTCACCGCCTCGCTCGGGGCCGTCGCCGCCGAGGATGGCAACGACGACATCGTCGAGATCGTCACGAAAGCCAAACGAGGCAATGGAGTAAGCCCCGCCTACGCGGGTCAGCCACAAGACCTCATGCGCCTGGAAAACGGCGTCGTCATCGACGGCCAGGACATCGAGACCCCGGACGGTTTCACCTCCGGCTTTCGCCTGATCGCCGGCTTCAGTCCCTTCCAGCTGCCCAAGCTCGATCTGGGTGCCGAATTCAGCTATCGGGAGAGCGACGAGGTGCCCACCCGCCTCGGCGACCAGCAGCTACTGGTCAACACCGTCAGCCTCGGTGGCAGCCTGGTGGCGGGCGTGCGAATGGGGCGCTTCGGCCTGTATGCCAAGTCCGGCCTGGTCGGCTGGGAAGGCGACGCCGTGATTCCCCGCGGTGATTTCGATGAGGCCGGCACCACCCGGGTGCAGGGCTTCGGGGCGCGGCTGCAGTTCCCGGGCTTCACCAGCCGCCTGGAGCTTGAGGAGTACGACGCCCCCGATATGGCCCATCTCAACCTGCTGACCGCCTCGGTCAATATTCCCTTCTAAGAGCGCGGCTACGCCGCTTCAAGGCCCAAGCAGCGTAGCGACGCTCCCAGGCATGAACGCAACGCCATCGCATCCTTCCTTGCTTGCTTCCTTGCTTCCTTGCTCCTGGCCGAAGGCCTAACCCGTATTACGCAGCCCCGCCGCGATACCCGCCATGGTGACCATCAGCGCCCGCGACAGGTCGGCGCTGATCGCCCCGTCGGCGTCGCGGTTGCGCTGCAACAGCTCCGCCTGCAGGCCGTGCAGCGGGTCGATATAGGGATTGCGCACGGCAATCGCCTGGTGGATCAACGGGGTCTTCTCGAGCAGTTCCTGCTGCTCGAGGATCTCCAGCAGCACCGTGTTGAGGCGCTCGAAACGGTCGCGCAGGCGCTGGCCCAGCGCCTTGAGGGCCGGTTCGTCGACCAGGCGATGCTCGTAGTAGGCGGCGATACCCACGTCGGCCTTGGCCAGCAGCATCTCCAGCATGTCCAGGTAGGTACCGAAGAAGGGCCAGCGGTCGCGCATCTCCTGAAGCACCTCACGGCCGCCCTCCTCTGCAAGACGCGTGGCGAAGGCCTCGCCACTGCCCAGCCAGGCCGGCAGCATCAAACGGATCTGGGTCCAGGCGAAGATCCAGGGGATCGCCCGCAGGGTCTCCACCCCGCCATCCTGGCGGCGCTTGGTGGGCCGCGAGCCCAGCGGCAGCCGCCCCAGTGAGCCCTCCGGGGTCACCGCCCGGAAGTAGGGTACGAAGTCGGGATCCTCGCGCACCACCCCGACGTAGGCGCCATGGGCGATCTCGGCCAGGCGGTCCATCTCCTCGCGCCACTGGGGTTCGGGGTCCGGCGGCGGCAGCAGGGTCGCCTCCAGCACCGCACAGGCATAGATCTCCATGGAACGCAGGGCGATCTCCGGCTGGCCGAACTTGAAGCGGATCATCTCGCCCTGCTCGGTCACCCGCAGGCTGCCGTTCACCGAGCCCGGCGGCTGGGAGAGGATCGCCGCGTGGGCCGGGCCACCACCGCGGCCCCACGGTGCCGCCGCGGCCATGGAACAGGGTCAGGTCGACATCGTGTCGGCGGCACACCGCCACCAGGCTCTCCTGGGCGCGATACTGGGCCCAGGCGGCGGCCAGCTGGCCGGCATCCTTGGCCGAGTCCGAGTAGCCAATCATCACCTCCTGACGATCACCGGTGAGGCGGCGATAGCCAGGCAGCGAGAGCAGGCGGTCGATGGCATCGCCGGCGTGGTTGAGGTCATCCAGGGTCTCGAACAGCGGCGCGATGGGCAGCTTGACCTCGCCCCCCACCTCCTTCATCAGCAGCGCCACGGCGAGCACGTCGGAGGGCTCTGCCGCCATGGAGATGATATAGGTACCGAGTGCCTCGGCCTGCTCGCCGGCGATGACCCGGAAGGTGTCGATCACCTCCCGGGACTCCGGCGAACACTCCCAGCGCCGGGGAATCAGTGGTCGCCGCGAGGCGAGCTCCTCGAGCAGGAAGGCCTGACGCTGCTCCTCGCTCCAGTCGCGATAGTGGCCCAACCCCAGGCCATCGGTAAGCTCCTCGATCACCTGGGCATGGCGGCCCGCCTCCTGGCGGATATCGAGCTTGGTCAGGGTGACCCCGAACACCGCCACCCGGCGCAGGGTGTCGAGCAGCGCGCCGTTGGCGATGGTGTCGAGCCCCACGTCGCACAGCGAGCGGTAGCAGGCGAGCAGCGGCGCATAGAGCTGGTCGCGACTCTCGATGATCGGGCCGCCATCGTAGGGCTTGCCGTCGAGGCTCGCCTTGGCCCAGTCGCGGGTCGCCCGACCTCGCGCCAGCAGCCGGCGCAGCAGCTCGCGATAGGGCTCCGCGGCATCACCGACCTCGGCCTTCAGCGCGCTGTTGGCCTTCCACATGGAGAGCTCGGCCTTGAGCTGCTCGAGGTCGCGCAGGTAGAGGTCGGCGGCCATCCAGCGCCCCAGCAGGAGCACCTCACGGGTCACCCGGGAGGTGACGTTGGGGTTGCCGTCGCGATCGCCGCCCATCCACGAGGCGAAGCGGATCGGCGCGGCATCCAGCGGCAGGCGCTCGCCGGCGGTCTCCAGCAGCAGGTTGTCGAGGTCGCGGTGGAAGTCGGGCACCGCCTGCCACAGCGAGTTCTCGATCACCGCGAAGCCCCACTTGGCCTCGTCCACCGGCGAGGGCCGCTCGTGGCGAATCTCGTCGGTATGCCAGGCCTGGCTGATCAGCTCCTCGAGGCGCCCCTTGGCCCGCGCACCACGCTCGGGATAGTCCGCCGAGGACTCGATGGCGGTCAGGCAGTCGTCGATGGCATCGTACTTCTGGATCAGGGTACGCCGGATGACCTCGGTGGGATGGGCGGTCAACACCAGCTCGACACGCATGCCGGCCAGGCTCTCCACCAGCTTGCGCGGCGAGTTGCCGGCGCGGCGCGCCCGCTCCACCAGTTCCGAGAGCACCGGCTGGGTTCCCGGACGATAGTCCTCGACCCGCCGGAAGCGCGCCCGGTAGTGCTGCTCGGCGATGTTGGCCAGGTTGAGGAACTGGTTGAAGGCCCGGGTCACCGGCAGCAGGTCGCGGTCGGGCAGGCGACGCAGGTAGTCGATCAGTTCGCGCTGGGCCGCCTCATCACCCTGGCGGCCGCGCTTGGCGAAGCCGCGGATCGCCTCGATCCGGTCGACGAAGCCGTGGCCCAGGTCATCGGCGATGGTGCGTCCCAGGCTGTCACCCAGGATACGGACGTTGTCGCGCAGGGATTCGTGCAGATCGTGACTCATGGCCGGGATTCTCCGGAAGATGTGGCGACATCGAGGCGCTCGTCTCGCTTGGCGGCCTGCCAGTGACGCTCCATGGTCTCGAGGTCGGCAGCATCCGAGGCTGCCACCTTCGGCGGCCAGGGCAGCCTCCACGTGACGAAAACGGCGCTCGAACTTGGCATTGGTGGCGCGCAGGCACTGCTCGGGGTCGGCCTTGAGGGTGCGGGCGAGGTTGGTCACCGCGAACAGCAGGTCGCCCACCTCCTCGGCGGCGTGCTCGCGGTCCCACGGCGGCCAGCGCCTCCTCCACCTCGTCGAGCTCCTCGCGGATCTTGGCGATCACCCCGCAGGAGTCGGGCCAATCGAAGCCCACCCGGGCGGCGCGCTTCGACAGCTTGGCGGCACGCGAAAGCGCCGGCAGGTTGCGCGGGACATCATCCAGCACCGACGGCCGCGGCGCTATCGGGCACCGACGTCGAGCCAGATTCCGAGGCACCCTCTCCCTGGCAGCCCGCGCGGCGCGCTCCTCCGCCTTGAGCGTCTCCCAGCGACTGTTGACCTGACGGGACTCGATCTCCGCGGCGGAAACGCCCGGCGGGCGCCGCGAGGCCAGGGTGCCTTGCGGGAAGACATGGGGATGGCGGCGCAGCATCTTGGCGGTCAGCGTATCCACCACGTCGTGGAAGTCGAAGCGCCCCTCCTCGTCGCCGAACTGGGCGTAGTAGACCACCTGGAAGAGCAGGTCCCCCAACTCGCCAGGCAGCTCGTCCCAGGCGCGCCGCTCGATGGCATCGGCCACCTCGTAGGCCTCCTCCAGGGTGTGGGGCACGATGGAGTCCCACCCCTGCTTGAGGTCCCAGGGGCAGCCCTGTTCGGGGTCGCGCAGCACCGCCATCAGGGTCAACAGGTCATCGAGGGAGTGGCGACGACTCATGACTTGCGCTCCTTGTGCTTGTTCTTGCGCTTGCGACCGCCACCGCCTGTCCCGCTACGCAGGCGGCGCACCTCGATGATATTGGGCAGCTGCTGGATCCGCGAGAAGAGCCGGCCGAGGGTCTCCAGGCCATCCACCTCCACGGTGATCTGCAGGCGAGCGATGCCGTCGTCGCTGTCGGTCAGGGTGTTCACCGCCAGCACGTTGACCTTCTCGTTGCCGAGCACCCCGGTGACGTCACGCAGCAGGCCGGAGCGGTCCCAGGCCTCCACCTCGATATTGACCGGGTACTGGGTGCGGGCCCGCTCGCCCCACTCGACCTCGATGATGCGTTGCGGCTCCTCCATGCGCAGCTGGAGGATATTGGGACACTCCTGGCGGTGGACGGTGACGCCGCGCCCCTGGGTGATGAAGCCGACGATGGGTTCGCCGGGCACCGGATGGCAGCAGTTGGCCATGCTGGTCTTGAGGTTGCCGACCCCGAGCACGGTGATATCGCTCTTCTCCCCCTTGACCGGGGAGCGCTTCGGCTTGGCCAGCAGGCGCTCGAGCTGCTCCTGGTCGTCGTTCTCGCCGAACAGCTGCTGGGCCTGGTGCAGTACCTGGCCGATGCGCAGGTCGCCCGCCCCCAGCGCCGCATACATGTCCTCGGGGGTGAGATAGTTGACCTTGCGGGCCAGGGTGTCGAGGTCCATGCCCTCGAGATCGAGGCGCTTCATCTCGCGCTCGAACAGCGCACGCCCCTCCTCGATGTTCTGGCCGCGGGCCTGGTGCTTGAACCAGGCCTGGATCTTGGCGCGGGCACGGGAGGTGCGCACATAGCCCAGGCTGGGGTTGAGCCAGTCGCGGCTCGGGCCGCCCTTGCTGGCGGTGAGGATCTCCACCTGCTGGCCGGTCTTGAGCTTGTAGGTGAGTGGCACGATGCGCCCGTTGACCTTGGCGCCTCGGCAGCGGTGGCCCACCTCGGTATGCACGCGATAGGCGAAGTCGATGGGCGTGGCGATACGCGGCAGGTCGATGACATGGCCGTCGGGCGTGAAGACGTAGATGCGATCCGGCGCCACGTCGCTCGACAGTCCCTCGCGCAGATCGCCGAAGTCGCCGACCTCGTCCTGCCACTCCAGCACCTGGCGCAGCCAGGCGATCTTCTCCTCGTAGCTGCTGCTCTTGGCCTTGGTGTCGTGGCCCTTGTAGCGCCAGTGGGCACACACCCCGAGCTCCGCCTCCTCGTGCATGGCGAAGGTACGGATCTGGATCTCCAGCACCTTGTTCTCGGGGCCGATCACCGCGGTATGCAGCGACTGGTAGCCGTTCCTCTTGGGGTTGGCGATGTAGTCGTCGAACTCGTTGGGCACGTGGTGCCAGCGCGAATGCACCAGCCCAGCACGGTGTAGCAGTCGGCCACCTCGGGCACCAGGATGCGCACCGCGCGGATATCGTGGACCTGGGAGAAGTCGATGCGCTTGCGCTTCATCTTCCGCCAGATCGAGTAGATATGCTTGGCGCGGCCATCCACGTCATAGCGGGGGATGCCCTGAGCCTCGAGCATTCCCTTGAGGGCATCCACGACCTCGGCGATATAGCGGTCGCGATCCAGGCGCTTCTCGGCCAGCTGACGCGCGATGGCCTTGTAGTCATCCTCGTGGAGGTAACGGAAGGAGAGATCCTCCAGCTCCCACTTGAGGTGGCCGATGCCCAGCCGATGGGCCAGCGGCGCGTAGATGTCGAACACCTCGCGGGCCACGCGCAGCTGCTTCTCGCGGGGGGCGTCCCTGACCTGGCGCAGCGCGCAGGTGCGCTCGGCGATCTTGATCAGCGCCACGCGCACGTCATCGATCATGTTGACCAGCATCTTGCGCAGGTTGTCCTGCTGGTCATGCTGACCCATGTCATGGCTGGGCAGCTGGGTGGCGCTGATCGCCGCCATCTGCAGTACGCCGTCGATCAGGCCGGCCACCTCGCGGCCGAACTGCTTGCCGACCGCCTCCAGGCCGATCAGCCCCTCGCGTACCGCACGATAGAGAACCGCGGCCTCGAGCACCGCCTGGTCGAGCTTGAGCTCGCCCAGGATATCGGCCATCTCCAGGCCCATGCGAAAGCTGGAGCCATCCGCCAGCCAGGCGCGATGGGGACGCTCCGACTCGCGATCCAGCCGTTCGGCGAGACGGCAAGCCTCGACCATCTCCGGCCGGGTCGCGCAGCCTGACGTCCTCCTGCAGGCGCTCCACCCACAGCTCGATATCCACGTGCCCCGTAGCGGTAAGGGGCTGGTCCTCACGGACTTTAACCATCGGGTGATGCTCCTTGGCGCTGCCGCTGTGTCCGCGAATGTTCGAACAGCAGCATCGATTCCAGGTGTGAGGTGTGCACGAACATGTCGGCCACGGCGATGCGCGTGACCCGATAACCACCTTGCAAGAGGTGTGCCGCATCCCTGGCCAGGGTCGCCGGATCGCAGGAGACGTAGAGCACACGCGGCACCGGCGCAGCCACCAGTGCTCGAGCGGCCTCCTCGGCACCGTCGCGGGGCGGGTCGAGCACCACTACCTCGGGGGCAAGCTCGGCCAGCAGCGCGGCCACGGCGCCCGCCTCCGCCAGGTCGGCCTGGCGGGCCACCAGACTCAGGCTCGGCGCTCGGGCATTGGCCCGGGCGTTGTGCTCCAGGCGCTCGACCATCGACGGGCTGCCCTCCACCGCGGTCACCCGGGCCCCGGCGGAGGCCAGCGGCAGGCTGAAGTTGCCGACCCCGGCAAACAGGTCCAGCAGCGGCGCGTCGGCGAGGCCATCGAGCCAGTCCAGCGCGGTGGCCACCATCCGGCGGTTGACCTCGGCATTGGCCTGCAGGAAGTCTCCAGGGGCGAAGCCCAGGTCGAGCTCTCCCCCACCCCCGGCACGCGACAACTCAGCGTCGGCCTGGGGGTCAGCCACTCGAGCTCGGGGGCGTCGCGTCCCGCCAGCCAGGCCAGGTGCAGCCCATGCTCCGCGCCGAAGGTCCGCCAGGCTTCGCGATCGGCGGCGTGCTCCTTCAGCTGACGCACCACCAGCGTGACGCCCTGGTCGCTGGCCAGCAGCTCCAGATGTCCCACCTGGCGTGGCGCCTGGAGCGAGGCCACCTGACGGTGCAGGGGCACCAGCAGAGCATCGAGCTCCGGCACCAGAATGGTGCAATGCTCGATATCCACCAGGCGATGGGAATGCCGCGCCCGAAAGCCCAGATGGAGCTGGCCCTCGGCATCCAGCTTCACCCCCAGCCGCGCCCGACGACGGTAGCCCTGGCCGGCACCGGCCAGCAGCTCGGGCTCGCCATCCACCGCGATGCCCTGACGGGCCAGCAGGTCGACGAGCACCGCCTGCTTGTGACGACGCTGAGCGGGTACCGCCAGGTGCTGGAGGTCGCAGCCGCCACAGCGTGCGTAGTACTCGCAGGGCGGCTCGACGCGCTCCGGCGAGGCCTCCAGCACCTCACGCACATGGGCCTCATCGAAACGCTTGCGGGTACGATGGACCGCCGCCTCGACCCGCTCGCCGGGCAGTGCGCCCTCGACGAACAGTGCCTTTCCGGTGGCGTCGTGGGCCACCTCGCGACCGTCATGGGCCAGCCGCTCGATCCGCAGGCCCTGGGCCTGATCATCGCCCGGGGCCGCCGGCTTCGGTTGTGGCTGGCGGCCCTGCAGACCGGAGACACCCGACCGCTCACGGCGCGGCCGCCGCTTGCCCAGCATCGCCATGGCTCAGGCCTCCGGGGCGAACAGGCCGGTGGAGAGATAACGGTCGCCGCGGTCGCAGACGATGAACACGATCACCGCGTTCTCCACCTGCTCGGCGACGCGCAGGGCACCGGCCAGGGCGCCGCCGGAGCTGACCCCGGCCAGGATGCCCTCCTCCCGGGCCAGGCGGCGCATATGCTCCTCGGCCTCGCGCTGACCGATGTCCAGCACCCGGTCGACGCGGCTGGCATCGAAGATGCTCGGCAGGTACTCCGCCGGCCAGCGGCGGATGCCGGCGATGCTCGCGCCATCCTCGGGCTGCAGGCCGATGATCTCGACCTGGGGATTGCGCTCCTTGAGCGCCTGGGAGACACCCATGATGGTGCCGGTGGTGCCCATGGAGCTGATGAAGTGGGTGACCGTGCCGGCGGTCTGCTCCCAGATCTCCGGCCCGGTGCCCTGGTAGTGGGAGAGCGGGTTGTCGGGATTGGCGAACTGATCGAGACGCTTGCCTTCGCCACGGGCGAGCATCGCCTCGGCGACGTCGCGGGCCTCCTCCATGCCGCCCTCCTTGCTGACCGTGATCAGCCTGGCGCCATAGGCGGCCATGCACTGCTTGCGCTCCTCCGAGGCGTTCTCGGGCATGATCAGCACCATGCGATAGCCCTTGATGGCCGCGGCCATGGCCAGGGCGATGCCGGTATTGCCCGAGGTGGCCTCGATCAGGGTGTCACCCGGGGCGATCTCGCCGCGCGCCTCGGCCTGTTCGAGCATGGAAAGGGCCGGGCGGTCCTTGACCGAGCCCGCCGGGTTGTTGCCCTCGAGCTTGGCCAGCAGCACGTTGTTGCGGCCGGCACCGATCCGCTTGAGACGTACCAGCGGAGTATGGCCGACGACGTCCTCGATGGTGGGAAAATGCATGCAAGCATCCTTCTCTAAAGGTATTTTCAACATTATATCCGCGCGACTCCGGGGTGGACAGGCATGCTCGGGTCGCGTGGTGTTTCGTGTCACCCACTGCCGAGATCTCCAATGACGCTGAAGCTGCGCCTGCTACTGATCGCACTGGTACTGCCCATGCTGCTGATGGTCAGCGTGGTGGTCATCACCCTGCCCCTGCACCGTGGAAACCACGAGGCACGGCTCGAGGCCGAGCTGACCCGGGCCGCGGGCCTGATCGAGCCCGGCCTGGTGGACGCCCTGAGGGCCAGTGACACCCTGGCCCTGGAGGAGCGTGCGGGTCGCCTGCTCGACCTCAGGAGGTGAAGGCCGTGGCCGTCATCGACGCCGACGGCACGCCACGCGTGGAGGTCGGGCGCCTCGAGGCGGGCATGCCTCTCGCCGACGAGCCCGGCATGCAGCGTCATGGCGACGGCCGCTGGCGCATGACCGCCCCCCTCGAGGAGGGCAGCTCCGGCGAACGCCTGGTCATGGATATCGATGCCAGCGGACTGCTGCTCGAGCACTATCGACAGCTGGGTGGTGCCGGACTGTTGCTGGTGTTGGGCGCTGGTATCCTGGCGCTGGCCACGACCGCCACCTGCCGGCGCCTACAGCGCCCCCTCGATGAGATCGATGCCACCCTGGAGCGACTGACCCAGTGGCAAGCCTGCGCCACCCCTGCGCGCCCTCACCTCGCCGAGCTGCCTCCGCTGGGCAGCCGTATCAATGAGCTGGCCACGCGACTGCAGGAGGCCCGCGAGGAGATGCAGCGTCAGGTCGCCCAGGCCACGGCGGAGCTGGAGGAGTCGATGGAGACCGTCGAGGTCCAGAACATGAAGCTCGACATGGCCCATCGGCGCGCCGTGGAGGCCAACCGGGTGAAGTCGGAATTCCTGGCCAACATGAGCCATGAAATACGCACACCACTCAACGGCATCGTCGGCTTCTGTCGACTGCTGGGACGTTCGCGGCTGGATGCCCGCCAGCAGGAGTGGCTGGAGCACGTCAACCGCGCCTGCGGCAACCTGCTGCTGCTGGTCAACGATGTGCTGGACTACTCCAGGCTCGAGGCCGGCAGGCTGGAGCTCGAACGGATGCCGGTGGAGATGGTGGAGCTGGTCGACGAGGTGCTGGCCCTGCAGGCTCCCATGGCCCAGCAGAAGGGGCTGGAACTGGTCGGCATGGTCTATGACGACGTGCCACCGGTACTGCACGGCGACCCGATGCGCATCCGCCAGTTGTTGACCAACCTGGTGAGCAATGCGGTGAAATTCACCGAGCACGGTGAGGTCCTGGTGCGGGTGATGGTGGAGGAGACCGAGCCCGGCCGGGTCACCCTGCGGGTCAGCGTCTCGGATACCGGCATCGGCCTGTCGGCGGAGCACTGCCGTCGGCTCTTCGACGCCTTCCAGCAGGCCACGCCGAGTCACTCGCGGGAGTTCGGTGGCAGCGGTCTGGGACTCTCCATCTGCCGCCAGCTGGTGGAGCAGATGGGCGGCGAGATCAGCGTGGAGAGCGAGCCTGGGCGTGGCAGCACCTTCACCTTCACCCTGCCGCTGGCCGGCGAACCCGGGACAGAGCGGCCGGCGGAGCTGCAGCTGGCGGGCGAGAGCATACTGCTGGAGGAGCCGCACCCCGCCACGCGGCGTGCCCTGCAGCACCGGCTGAGGCGCTGGGGAGCCCGGCCGCTGGAAGCCGGCTCGGCATCCAGCGCCACACCACAGCTGCTGGTGGCAAGCCTTGGCGCCCCGCCCTATCCTCCCGAGCAGTTGCGCCACTGGCGCGCACGCCTGGCCGAGCTGCCCTGCCCGGCCCTGCTGCTGTGCACGGCCAGTCCGCTGGACTTTCCCGACCTGACCTTGCCCCACGGCGGCGAGATCCTGGCCAAGCCGCTGGCACGCCGCACCTTCGCCGATGCCATCGAGCGCCTGCTGACGCCGCAGCGGGACGCCGAACCGGCAAGCGCGCAAGACGTAACGGGCGCCCCGGACGCCTGCCTGCACCTGCTCGCCGTCGACGACAACGACGCCAACCGCCAGCTGATGGGCGAGCTGCTCTCCGGCCCCGGCATGGAGGTCACCCTGGCCGGCAGCGGTGAGCAGGCCGTGGCCCTGGGCAGCCGACAGCACTTCGACCTGGTGCTGATGGATATCCGCATGCCGGGCATGGATGGCATCCACGCCTGCCGTGCACTGCGCCGCCTCGGTGGCGAGTGGAGCCGTACGCCGATCATCGCCGTGACCGCCCATGCCCTGGAGGATGAGCGGCGACGGCTGTTGGCCAACGGCCTGAATGACGTGCTTATCAAGCCACTCGACGCCGAGGACCTGGCCACCCTGCTGACGCGCCACCTGGGCGGTGCCCCGGCGCATCTCACGGCTCCCCCGGCGCCCCCTGGCCGGCCTGGGGCGACGGAGCTGCGTGCAGTGGACCTGACGCTGGGCACGCGCCTGGCCGGTGGCCACGAAGTCCCTGGCCCGCCAGCTGCTCGATCAGCTGGCGGCCTCGCTCGACGAGAGCGAGGCCAGCATACGTCGCGCCCACGCCGAGCAGGATGACGAGGCGCTGCTGGACGCCATCCACGCCCTCAACGGCGCCTGTCGCTACTGCGGTGCGCCGCGCCTGGGGCTGCTCGCCGAGACCATGGAGACGCGCCTGCGCACCCGCGGGCGCGAGGCCATGACGCCGCTCATGGAGGACCTCTTCAGCGCCATGGCGGAGCTACGCCGCTGGCGTAGCGAGCACCCCTGAGCCTTACCCTTCCAGCACCACGAAGGCCACCGCGAACTCTACCTCGTCGGAAAGCGACAGGTGAGTGGCTCGCACCCCGGCGGCACGCGCCAGCTCGTGGGCCTTGCCGGCGAGCAGCAGCGAGGGCCTGCCGAGGGTGTCATTGACCACCTGGATCTCGGTCCAGCGCATGCCGTTCCTGAGGCCGGTGCCCAGCGCCTTGACGAAGGCCTCCTTGGCCGCGAAGCGCTTGGCCAGGAAGGCCGCAGGCCGGACCTGCTCGTGGAGCCGTTCGCCCTCCAGCTCCCCCAGCAGGCGCCCCGCCAGGCGTTCGCCCCGGCGTGACAAGGCCGCCTCGAAGCGCTCCACCCTGGCAATATCGGTGCCGATGCCCAGAATCATCGCTCAGTGCACGCGGTCGTCGTGGTCGTGTGCATGCTCGTGGTCATGGTCATGCTCCTCGAGGGCGGCGACGAACCCCGCCTCCTGGCCGGCGATCGCCAGGCGCTTCATCTCGGCCACCGCCTCCTTGAGGCCAACGAACAGTGCCCGGGCAATGATGGCGTGGCCGATATTGAGCTCATGAATCCCCGGAATGGCGGCCACCGCCTCCACGTTGTGGTAGTGAAGCCCGTGGCCCGCATTGACGGTCAGGCCGAGTTCCATGGCCATCTCGGCGGCCGCCGAGAGCCGCGCATGCTCACGGGTCGCCGCATCGCCCGTGGCCTCGGCATAGCCCCCGGTATGCAGCTCGACCACCGGCGCGCCGGCCTTGGCGGCGGCCTCGATCTGCGCGGGCTCCGGGTCGATGAACAGCGACACCTCGCAGCCCGCCGCGGCCAGGCGACGGCAGGCGGCGCGGATTGCCTCGAAGCCACCGACCACATCGAGGCCACCCTCGGTGGTGAGCTCTCGCGCTTCTCCGGCACCAGGCAGACGTGGGCCGGGCGCACCTCCTCGGCCAGGGCGATCATCTCCTCGGTCACCGCCATCTCGAGGTTCATGCGGGTGTTGAGCACCTCGGCCAGCAGGCGCACATCGCGCTCCTGGATATGCCGGCGATCCTCGCGCAGGTGGATGGTGATGCCATCGGCGCCGGCCTCCTCGGCGAGCAGCGCCGCCTGGACGGGATCCGGGTAGCGGGTACCGCGGGCCTGACGCAGGGTGGCGATATGGTCGATATTGACGCCGAGAAGAATACGGGGGGGATGCATGAATGGCTCCAGGAGTGTCAAAGAGTCAGCAGGAAGTCACGCTTGATAGCCGTGTTCACGGGGCTGATCCGGCGACAGACCTGCGAGGAGGCGCTGTGAACCCATCCCTGGGCGCTACCGATGCCATCCCTGGCATAGGACCTCCTCTTCGGTCTGCCCCCCGGCGCCCCTCGCGGCCAACACGAGAGTC
Source organism: Halomonas sp. (assembly GCA_018401555.1). GTDB lineage: Bacteria > Pseudomonadota > Gammaproteobacteria > Pseudomonadales > Halomonadaceae > Halomonas. Next base: position 26,850 of record JAGYKP010000100.1, on the reverse strand, counting down.
GCAAGAAAGCAATCAGTGTGAACCGCCCCTGCGTCGCTCGGCAAGCTGGCGCATCAGCTCCCGGGAGCGCAGTGGGCGCGCGCCCAGCAGCGGTGCCAGGGCGGCGCGGGCCACCGCCTTGGCAGGCCCGGCGAGCCCGGGCGCGGCCCAATCACCGGCGGCGAGCAGACGCAGGGTGCGCCCGTCGAGGCCCGGCTGACCGGGTCGGAAGGCGCAGCTGGCGGCGTCATAGACATAACGGGCCTGGGGGTCGAGCTCGCCACCCTCGGCGTCGATGAAGCGCGGGGCGGCATCCAGCGCCTCGAGCAGCGAGAATTCCAGGCAGCGCAAGGCACCGGCGCGGGAGTCGGGCCGCGGCAGCGCCTCGAGCAACGAGGTATAGAAGGCGAAGACCTCGGCCACCGGAAGCTCCACCGGCAGCACCCGGGCAAGCAGTTCGTTGGCGTAGAGGCCACACAGCAGTCCCTCCCCGGCCAGCAACGCCACTGCGCCTCGGCTCTCCATCAGGCGCAGGCGCTTGAGCTCCCCCTCCCCCACCCAGGTCACATGCAATGGGGCGAACGGCTGCAACCGGCCGCGGGAGCGTGAGCCGGGGCGCTGTACACCCTGGGCCACGGCCCGCACCCGCCCGTGGTGCAGCGTCAGCAGCTCCACCAGAGCACTGGTCTCGCGGTAGGGACGCTTGTGCAGCAGGAACGCCGGTTCGGGGGTCATTCAATCGAGGTCGTAACCCAGGCTCTTCAGCGCCCGCTCGTCATCGGACCAGCCGCGCTTCACCTTGACCCAGAGGTTGAGCATCACCTTGGCGCCCAGGGAGCGCTCCATGTCGAGGCGTGCCTCGCGACCGATGCTCTTGATGCGCTCGCCGTTCTCGCCGATCAGGATTTTCTTCTGCCCCTGGCGCTCGACCAGGATCAGGGCGCTGATATGCACCACCCTGCCCTCGTCGCGGAACTCTTCGATCTCCACGGTCATCTGGTAGGGGAGCTCATCGCCGAGCTGGCGCATGACCTTCTCGCGCACCAGTTCCGCGGCCAGGAAACGCTGGCTCTTGTCGGTGATCTGGTCCTCGGGGAAGAAGTGAACACTCTCCGGCAGATACTTGGCCACCTCCGCCTCCAGCTCCGGCACATTGGTACCGTGCTTGGCGGAGATCGGCACGATGGCAGCGAAATCGCGGCGCGCTCCCACCGACTCCAGCCAGGGCAGCAGTTCCGCCTTGTCCTTGAGGCGGTCGACCTTGTTGACGGCCAGGATCACCGGCGCCTTGACGTGCTCGAGGCGCTGCAGGACGACCTGGTCCTCCTCGCTCCAGCGGGTACGGTCGATGATGAACACCACGCAGTCCACGTCACGCAGCGCCTGGGTGGCCGCCTGATTCATGAAGCTGTTGATCGCCTTGTTGCGATCGCGAGTCTGAATGTGGATGCCGGGGGTGTCGACGTAGATGAACTGGCCCTCACCCTCGGTCTTGATGCCCATCACCTGATGGCGGGTGGTCTGCGGCCGCCGCGAGGTGATCGAGATCTTCTGGCCGAGGATGCGGTTCATCAGCGTGGACTTGCCGACATTGGGGCGGCCAACGATGGCCACGAAACCACAGGTCTGGGTCATGACCGGACTCCTTTCGGCTCGAGTTGCTTGAGGGCCACTTCGGCCGCCTGCTGTTCGGCATGCCGGCGGCTGGAGCCGATGCCAGTGGTGTGCTTCTCCAGCAACTCGACATGGCAGTCCACGGTGAAGGTCTGGGCATGCGCCTCCCCCTCCACGTTGACCACCTCGTAGCGCGGCAGCGGTACCTGGCGTGACTGCAGGAACTCCTGGAGACGCGTCTTGGGATCCTTCTGGGTATCCTGCAGGCTGATCTCTTCCAGACGCGCGGCATACCAGGAGAGTATCCGGGCGCGCACCGCCTCCATGCCGGCATCAAGGTAGATGGCACCGATGATCGCTTCGACAGCGTCGGCAAGGATCGACTCGCGGCGGTGACCGCCACTCTTCATCTCGCCGGAGCCGAGCCGCAGGTGCTCGCCGAAGCCCATCTCGCGGGCCAGCTCTGCCAAGGTCTGCCCCTTGACCAGCCTGGCACGCAGGCGTGACAGCTGCCCTTCCCGGGCCTCGGGGAAGCGCCGGAACAGGGCCTCGGCAATCACGAAGTTGACGATGGAGTCACCCAGAAACTCGAGGCGCTCGTTGTTCTGGCCACCGAAGCTGCGGTGGGTCATGGCAAGCTCGAGCAGCGAGGAGTCGACGAAGTCATGGCCGAGACGTCGGCTGAAGGGGTTGAGGGTTTGGCTCACGAAAATCCTGTTGTCTGATTCTGTCGTCTGTTTCTGATGGTGAATCACAGCGCGCTCAGTGGATACGTCGCATGCTGGTGAAGCTGGGCAGGCCGCCGTCCCAGTGCATCCAGACGGCGAAGGCACGACCCACCACGTTATCCTCCGGCACAAAGCCCCAGTAGCGGCTGTCGTTGGAGTGATCGCGGTTGTCACCCATGGTGAAATAGTGACCGTCGGGAACTACCAGCTCACGCATCTGGGGCCCGGGATCCCGAGGGTTATTGTAGATGCGGTGCTCCACCTCGCCCAGCTGCTCGGCAAGCATCAGTTCACCGGGTGCCTTGACCGGCCCCTCGGCCAGCAGCGCCTTGGGCACCGCCTCGCCATTGATGTAGAGCTGCTTGCCCTCATAGCGGATGCGATCGCCCGGCAGGCCCACCACGCGCTTGATGAAGTTGACCGACGGCTCACTGGGGAAGCGGAACACCATGACATCGCCACGCTCGGGCTCGCCCAGGTCGAGGATCTCGGTATGCACCACCGGCAGGCGCAGCCCGTAGGCAAACTTGTTGACCAGGATGAAGTCGCCGATCTCCAGGGTCGGCTTCATGGAGCCCGAGGGGATCTGGAACGGCTCCACCACGAAGCTTCTCAGTACCAGCACCACCAGCAGTACCGGAAAGAAGGAGCGGGCGTAGTCCACCGGCCACGGCTCCTTCATCACCTGTTCGCGGGCATGGGGCGTCAAGCCTTCGGTGGTGCCGGCCTCGGCGGCCTGCAGCGACTGGCGGCGTGCCGGACGCCACCAGAGGAAGTTCAACAGGGTAATCACGCCGGTGACGGCGACGGCGATCACCAGCAGCAGTGAGAAGTCCATGGCGGTTGTCGGTTCCTAGTCGTTGACCCTGAGTACGGCGAGGAAGGCGTCCTGGGGAATCTCCACCCGGCCCACCTGCTTCATGCGTTTCTTGCCCGCCTTCTGCTTCTCGAGCAGCTTCTTCTTGCGCGACACGTCGCCGCCATAGCACTTGGCGGTGACGTTCTTGCGCAGCGCCTTGACGGTGGAGCGGGCCACCACCTGGCCGCCGATGGCCGCCTGGATTGCCACATCGAACATCTGGCGCGGGATCAGCTCCTTCATCTTCTCCACCAGCAGACGGCCGCGGGAGTGGGCATGGTCGCGATGGATGATCACCGCCAGGGCATCGACCTTGTCACCGTTGATCAGCACGTCCAGGCGGACCAGCTTGGCGGCCTCGAAGCGCTCGAAGTTGTACTCCAGCGAGGCGTAGCCCTTGGAGATCGACTTCAGGCGATCGAAGAAGTCCATCACCACCTCGCTCATCGGCAGCTCGTAGGTGAGCTGGATCTGGCTGCCCAGGAACTGCATGTCCTTCTGGGTGCCGCGGCGCTGCTCACACTCGGTGATGACGTTGCCGACGAACTCCTGAGGCACCAGGATGCTGGCCCGCACGATGGGCTCGCGCATCTCCTCGACGTCGGCCATGTCGGGCAGCTTGGAGGGGTTGGCGACGTAGATCACCTCGCCATTCTTGAGCGCCAGCTCATACACCACGGTGGGCGCCGTGGTCAGCAGGTCCAGGTCGTACTCGCGCTCGAGACGCTCCTGGATGATCTCCATGTGCAGGGTGCCGAGGAAGCCGACCCGGAAGCCGAAGCCCAGGGCATCGGAGTTCTCCGGCTCGTACTCCAGGGAGGCGTCGTTGAGCGCCAGCTTCTCCAGGGCGTCGCGGAAGTCCTCGTAGTCGTCGGCACTGACCGGGAACATGCCGGCATAGACCTGGGGCTTGACCTTCTGGAAGCCGGGCAGGCGCGCCACATCCGGGGTCTTGGTGTGGGTGATGGTGTCACCCACCGGCGCCCCCTGGATCTCCTTGATGCCGGCGACGATGAAGCCTACCTCGCCCGCGCGCAGCACACCGGTCTCCTTACGCTGCGGGGTGAAGATACCCACCTCGTTGGCCTGCCAGTCGCGACCGGTGGACTTGATGCGGATCTTCTCGCCCTTCTTCAGGGTGCCATCGAAGATCCGCACCAGCGAGACCACGCCCAGGTAGTTGTCGAACCACGAGTCGATGATCAGCGCCTGCAGCTGACCCTCGGGATCCCCCTTGGGCGGCGGGATATCACGCACCAGCCGCTCGAGCAGCGCATCGATGCCCATCCCGCTCTTGGCCGAGACCTGGCAGGCGTCGGTGGCGTCCAGGCCGATGATCTCCTCGATCTCGTGGGAGACCTTGTCGGGGTCGGCCTGGGGCAGGTCCATCTTGTTGAGCACCGGCAGCACCTCGAGGCCCTGCTCGATGGCGGTGTAGCAGTTGGCCACCGACTGCGCCTCGACACCCTGGCCGGCATCCACCACCAGCAGCGCCCCCTCGCAGGCGTACAGCGAACGCGACACCTCGTAGGAGAAGTCGACGTGCCCGGGGGTGTCGATGAAGTTGAGCTGGTAGGTGTTGCCATCCGGCGAGTGGTAGTCGAGCGTCACCGACTGCGCCTTGATGGTGATGCCCCGCTCACGCTCCAGGTCCATGGAGTCGAGCACCTGCTCCTTGAGCTCGCGCTCGGTCAGGCCGCCGCAGGTCTGGATCAACCGGTCGGCCAGCGTGGACTTGCCATGGTCGATATGCGCGATGATCGAGAAGTTGCGAATATGCTTGAGCTTGTCGGAGGAGGTGTCTTGGGACATCGATGGACTTCTACCTGATGGGGTTCGGGCCGGGGCCGGGCGCAGCAGCGCGGGCCGGCGGCCAGGATGGGCGCATTGTACCGGGATGCTGGTGCCAGATACAGCAGCCCGACGGGAGGACCGTCGGGCTGCAGTGGCGAGGCATGAAGGAGAGGGTCAGTCGCCGGCCAGGCGCAGGGCCACGAACAGCGAGCGACCATCACGATAGAGGCGCACCGGTACGGCGCGATCCGCGGGTAGCTCACTCACCAGGGAGACCAGCTGTGACGCGCTGTCGACGGCCCGGTGATCGATGCTGACCAGGATGTCGCCGGGCTGCAGGCCCGCCGCCTGCCGCGGCACCGCTGGGGTCGACCTCGGCGATGCGCACGCCGCCCTCGATGCCCAGACGCTCGCGCTCGGTGGCATCCAACTCGACCACGGAGATGCCCAGGCGCGCCTGCTGGCTGTCGCGGCTCTCGCCGGCGGCGGCACTGCCGCTGTCGGGCCAGTCACCCAGGGTCAGCTCGAGGGTTTGGCGCTGGCCGTCACGCATCAGCTCGAGTTCGACGTCGCTGCCCGGCGCGGTGCGCCCGATCAGCCGTGGCAGTGTGCTGGAGTCATGCACCCGCGCACCATCCACGGCGAGGATGACGTCGCCGGCCTCGAGGCCACCCTCGGCCGCCGGCCCCTCGGGGTCGAGGTCGGCGATCAGGGCACCACGCGGCTCGTCCATGCCGAAGGACTCGGCCAGGTCACGCGACACCGGCTGGATCATCACGCCCAGCCAGCCGCGGCGCACCTCGCCATCGCTGCGCAGCTGGTCGGCCACGTCCATGGCGACATTGATGGGAATCGCGAACGACAGCCCCATGAAGCCACCGCTGCGGGTGAAGATCTGGGAGTTGATCCCCACCACCTCGCCGTCGAGGTTGAACAGCGGCCCGCCGGAGTTGCCCGGATTGATGGCCACATCGGTCTGGATGAACGGCACATAGGCATCCCGCGGCAGGGTGCGGTCGATGGCGCTGACGATGCCCGCGGTGACCGAGTGGTCGAAGCCGAAGGGCGAGCCGATGGCCGCCACCCACTCGCCGACCTTGAGTTCATCGGAGTCACCCAGGCGCAGCGTCGGCAGGTCGCCGGCGTCGACCTTGAGCACCGCCACATCGGTGCGCTCGTCGCTGCCCACCACTTCGGCGGCCAGTTCGCGACGATCATTGAGACGCACCAGGATCTCGTCGGCGCCATCGACCACATGGGCATTGGTCATGATGTAGCCGTCATCGCTGATGATAAAGCCGGAGCCCAGCGACTGACGCTCCTGGGGCCTTCCGGGCGTCTGGCCCGGCGGCATCGGAAAGCGGTCGCCGAAGAAATGCCGGAAGATCTCGGGTATCTCCTCATTGCCGAACCCCTGGAAGGGGTTACGGCTCTCCACCATGCGGGTCGTCGAGATGTTCACCACGCCGGGAGCCGCCTCCTCGACCAGTTCGGTGAAGTCGGGCAGCTCACGGGCCATGGCGCTCTGCCAGGCCAGCAGGGTTCCGGCCAGCAGCATCCACAGGGAAAAGTGTCGCAACGTTCGCATCATGTTGGCTCCTGCGTGGTTTTGGTTGGGCAATGCGAAGATAACGGGGGAACGGCATCGACTCGCCAGGGGGATCAGGAGTCGGCGGCTTCCCAGTTCAGGGTATCGGCGACCTGCAGCAACACCCGCGGCGGCATCTCGCCCATGACCACAACCTGGCGGGGGGCGCCGCCCAGCTCGCGGTGACGTACCACGGCATGGGAGACGCCGAGCCGGTGCAGGCCGGGGGCCAGGGGTTCGATGCCGTCGAGGGGCGAGACGAAGACACTGAAGGTAGAGAGACCATCGCTGTAAAGACGATGGGTCACATCACTCGCGTGACGTCCGCTGCGGGTTTCCACGGGCTGCGCCCTGAAGCCGGCGGGCAGCCAGCCGGGGCTCCAGGCATCACGAGGCGCCTGGCGGGGAGCAGTCGACGCTCACCTCACCCTGGTGCAGCCGCGGCTGCTCGAGCACCGTCAACTGGAAGGTCTCCACGGCGCGACCGGTCTCGTCGAGCAGGCTCTGCTTGAGAGTCAAGCCGGTATCGACGTCGAGCCACAGTCGCTTGCCGTAGCGGAAGCTGTCGAGCGGCGAGATATCCAGGCGGCGGGCACGCCGGTTGGCGATGCGCTCCTCGCCGCCCAGGCTCAAGCGGTGTGGACGTGATGCTGGACGGCGATGCCCTCAGGCGTCGCGGGGGCCTCGTCGCCTCCTGACCAGCCCAGGCGGCCGATGCGACTGCGCCGCTCGAAGGCCATGGGGGGCCCATCCAGGAAACGGGCATGGCCCCGCTCGAGCCCGCCACCCACTTCGTGACTCAGCACGAGGGTGCGGACGCCGTCGAATCCGATACGCACCGCATGGGCATCGTAGCGGTAGCAGTGACCGGCCCAGAGGCTGAGCTCATACCAGTCGAGTGCGCTCTGCGGCGCAGGCTCCGCTGCGAGGGCGCGGCAGTCGAAACGGTCCGCTTCGGGGGTCGCTTCCAGTGCGACGGCCGGCGCCGCGGCCGCCATCAGGCACGGCAGGATACCCGCGGCGCAGCTGCGTAGGACGCGCATCGCCTGCCTCCCGTTCAGCGCTGACCGAGGACTGTCGCCACCGCTGGCGCGCAGCAGCGGCATCCAGGAGTCACCGCTGCGGTAGGCGGCCCCCTCGGCATGGCGGTCCAGGTAGGATTGCAGCAGACGTGCCTGCTCCTCGTCGGCCATCAGCGACTGTCGCTGGCTGGGCGCCATGAACATCGGCGTGCTCGGCATGCCGGAACCCACGGTCATCAGGCCGCTACCGTCACCCTGGGGCAGCTGGAAGAGCGGCAGCTCGGCCAGGGAGGGGCGCTGGGACCCTCCGCCGGAGAGACCGGCGGGAGACGCCTAGGAGGTCCCCTCTCCGGAAGCCAGCTCGGTCGACGCGCCCTCCCCGGGCACCCCGCCACCGTTGTAGAACTGCACACCGGTAATCACCATCAGCGACACGGCGGCAGCGATGCCGGCACTGCGCGCAAGGGCGGTGACCGACGGACAGCGGGTGGTGCAGCGTCGTCCTCGCGGGCCGGCAGCCGGCTCGCTCTCGAGACGCGCCAGGATACCCGCGGAGAGGTCGACGCTGACATCCACCTCCGACTCGCGGCGCATCAGGCTGCGCATGAGGTGATAGCGTCGCCACGCCTCGGCAGCATCCGGTTCGTCTTCCAGCGACTTCAGCACGCGGCGAAGCTCGAGCTCATCCCCCTCGTTGTCCATCAGGGCAGAAAGCGATTCCCGTGCGTTCTGACTCATTCTCAACACCTCAGCCTGGCAAGGCCGTGCCTTGCATCCGTTATCAGCCAGATATCGGCATTCGCGGGAGCTGCTCCGGGAATGCCGACATCCTCGAACCGCCAGTGGCGGATCGAACACTGCATGTGACGCCAAAGGCGCCGGACAGTTCAGCGAATCGACAAGAAATCGGCAATTTTCTGGTGCACTTCACTCATCGACCGTCTCGCGATTGCGTGCGGTGGTGACCAGCGGCTGAATATGCGCATCGACCGCCTCGCGTGCGCGGAAGATCCGCGAACGTACCGTGCCTACCGGGCACTCCATGATATTGGAAATATCCTCGTAGGAGAGGCCATCCAGCTCGCGAAGCGTGATCGCCGTGCGCAGGTCATCGGGCAGGCCTCGATCGCCTCGAAGATGGCCGCCTCCAGCTGGTCGCGGGCCATGGCCGCCTCGGGGGTCTCGGTATCTGAGAGACGCCCGCTCTGGTCGAGGATCTCGGCATCGACGATATCCAGATCGCTGCCCGGCGGACGCCGTCCCCGGGACACCAGATGGTTCTTCGCCGTATTGATGGCAATACGGTACATCCAGGTATAGAACGCACTCTCGGCGCGGAACTTGCCCAGGGCACGATAGGCCTTGATGAAGGCCTCCTGGGCCACATCCTGCACTTCGGCATGATCGTGCACATAGCGACCGATCAGGCCGATGATCTTGTGCTGATACTTCTTCACCAGCAGGTCGAAGGCGCGAGTATCGCCCTTCTGGGCACGCTCGACGAGCTGCTGGTCGGTTTCCCTGGCACCCATCTAGCCCCTCCCCGTCATCAGGCGACGGGAGAGGCGGCGTCGTCCGGAAGGCCTTGAAACTTCAACTGCGTGGCTTGCTTGCATAGCGTCTACCTGGAGCCTGGGCGGATGGGGGTCGATGACCGTCAACAAGAGTCGCACAAGTGTTCCCTTTTCCAGTTCATCCATCAAGCGGTGGTCGTTAGCGGACGCGGGCGCTGTGACAATGCGCATACCCCGGAGGTTCCCGCGATTGATCCGCCGCACCCCGCCCGGTGTATAGTAGGCGCACAAGAATCACGCCGTCAGGCCCTCAGCGCAGACACGACATACAGGAATCAGAATGACAGATCAGCAGGTCAGCAACCTCAACGTCCTCTCCCAGGACGTGCTTATCACCCCGGAAGCCCTCAAGCAGGAGATTCCGCTTACCGACGCCGCCGAGAAGACGGTCATCGAGGGGCGCCACACCATCCAGCGCATCCTCGACGGCGAGGATCCGCCTGCTGGTCGTGGTCGGCCCCTGCTCCATCCACGACGTGGACGCGGCCATCGACTACGCGCGCCGCCTGCGTCGCCTGGCCGATGAGGTGAAGGACAGCCTGTATATCGTGATGCGCGTCTACTTCGAGAAGCCGCGCACCACCGTGGGCTGGAAGGGCCTGATCAACGACCCCCACCTCAACGGCTCCTTCGAGATCGAGGAAGGGCCTGCATATCGCCCGCAAGCTGCTGGTGGAGCTCGCCGGAGATGGAGCCTACCGCCGGCCACCGAGGCTACTCGACCCGATCGTCGCCCCAGTACATCAGCCGACCTGCATCAGCTGGTCGGCGATCGGTGCGCGCACCACCGAGTCCCAGACCCACCGCGAGATGTCCTCGGGCCTCTCCTGCCCGGTAGGCTTCAAGAACGGCACCGACGGCAGCCTGGATGTCGCGGTCAACGCCCTGCAGTCGGTGGCGCATCCCCATAACTTCCTGGGCATCGACTACAAGGGCCGGGTGGCGATCATCCGCACCCGCGGCAACGTCTACGGCCACGTGGTGCTGCGCGGCGGCAACGGCAAGCCCAACTACGACAGCGTCAGCGTGGCCCTGGCCGAGCAGGAGCTCAACAAGGCCGGCATCAAGCCCAACATCATGATCGACTGCTCCCACGCCAACTCCAACAAGGATGCGGCGCTTCAGCCGCTGGTGCTGGAGAACGTCACCAACCAGATCCTCGAGGGCAACCGTTCGATCATCGGCTTGATGGTCGAGTCCAACATCGGCTGGGGCAACCAGAAACTGACCGAGGACCTGAGCCAGCTGAAATACGGTGTCTCCATCACCGATGCCTGCATCGACTGGGAGACCACCGAACGGGCCTTCAAAGAGATGGACGAGAAGCTGGCGCCGGTACTGGCCAAGCGCATCGAGGCCTGATCGAGCCGCCCGGCACAACCACCCAGCGGTTCCCGGTACCGTGCACGAAAACCCCGCGCCACTGCTGTCGGCGTGGGGTTTTCTTCAGGTAAGAACTCACACTCCCTAGAGCACCAGCTCAGTCCATACCGGGGCGTGGTCGGAGGGCTTCTGCATGCCACGCAGGTCGTAGTCGATACCCGCGTCGGTCACCCTCTCGGCCAACGGGGCGGTCACCAGGATATGGTCGATGCGCAGGCCACGCTTCGGCTCCCGGTCGAAGCCCTTCGAGCGATAGTCGAACCAGCTGAAGCGGTCGTCCACCGTCGGATAGCGCAGGCGGTAACTGTCAGTGAGCCCCCAGGCCTTGATCCCGGCGAGCCACTCGCGCTCCACCGGCTGGAAGCTGGTCTTGCCCTCGCGAAGCCAGCGCTTGCGGTTGGCCTCGCCGATGCCGATATCGATATCCTCGGGCGAGATGTTGAAGTCGCCCATCACCGCCAGGCGCTCGTCGGGGCGGTGGGCGCCCTCCAGCAGGCGCCGGAGCTGGGCATAGAACTCACGCTTGTGGGGAAACTTCAGCGGGTGCTCGACGTTCTCGCCCTGGGGGAAGTAGCCGTTCCACACCGTCAGCGACTCACCGTCGGCCAGGCGCAGCACCACGCCGATCATGCGCCGCTGGGACTCCTCGCCGTCATCCGGGAAGCCGTAGTGCACCGCCTCGGGCTCACCGCACTGGGCGACATCGATCATCAGGGCCACTCCGTAGTGGCCCTTCTGGCCGTGGTAGACGACCCGGTAGCCCAGCGCTTCCACCGCTTCGCGGGGAAACTCGGCGTCCTGCACCTTGGTCTCCTGCAGGCCGATCACGGCCGGCCGCTGGGTAGCCGACCACGCGCCTCCAGCTGATGGAGACGCGCGCGAATGCCGTTGATATTGAACGAGACCAGGCGCATCAGTTCGACGGGCCTCCCTGCTCCGATCCCTGGCCGCCTTCGTGCTCAGGGTGAATGGCGATCTCCTGGCCAGCCTCCTGGCGGGCCTGCTTGCGGGCAGCCTGCAGTTTGCGCTGCTGACGCTTCTTCTGAGTATAGCGGGTCGACGAGGTCACCTGATCGGGATTCTCGTGGCGCCACTTCTTGTAATCCTTGCGTCGACCGGTGCGAATCTGCACCTTGTCGGCCAGCGAACGGGTCTTCTTGCGACGTGTCATGGGGAAACTCCTCTGCTTTGGCGCGCATTCTACCAGCCCTTCGCGGTGAGACGCGCCCTTCGTCGCATAGACTGGTACAATGCCCGTTTGCATCACACGACTACCCTATCGATACGGAAAGACAGCAAGCCTATGAGCGAGTCGGAACAGACCACGGCCCCGGCCGAGAACCGCAAGCCCAAGCGTCGTCGTCGCAAGCCGCGCCGTCGCCAGTCGAACTGGGACCTGCGCCAGTTCCAGGTACCCCCGGTGGCCGGCAAGTGGCGCTTTCACGACTTCGACCTGCCCCTGCCGCTGATGCGCGCCATCCATGCGCTGGGCTTCGAGTACTGCACGCCGATCCAGGCCGAGGCCCTCGGCCACACCCTGCTCGGCGGCGATATCGTCGGCAAGGCCCAGACCGGCACCGGCAAGACCGCCGCCTTCCTGATCTCGATCATCGCCTACTTCCTCGAGGAAGAGCGTCCCAACGGCCAGAAGAACGGTGCGCCGCGCTCGCTGATCGTGGCGCCGACCCGGGAGCTCGCCCTGCAGATCGAGAAGGATGCCAAGGCACTGGCCCGCTTCACCGATCTCAAGGTGGCCAGTGTCGTCGGCGGCATGGACTACCAGAAGCAGCGTGACGCCCTGGGCGGCAAGCTCGACATCCTGGTGGCCACGCCGGGGCGCCTGCTCGACTTCCATCAGAAGCGCGACGTCGACCTGACCCAGGTCGAGGTGCTGGTGCTCGATGAGGCCGACCGCATGCTCTCCATGGGCTTCATTCCCGACGTCAAGCGCATCATCCGCCATACGCCGAAGAAGGAGGAGCGTCAGACCTTCCTGTTCTCGGCCACCTTCACCGAGGACATCCTCGACCTGGCCAGCCAGTGGACCCATGAGCCGGCCCACGTCGAGATCGCGGTGACAGTCGACAACGCCGCCGATATCGACCAGCGCGTCTACATGGTCGGCGATGCCGACAAGCAGCGCCTGCTGGTCAACTGCTGCAAGCAGGAGAGCTTCGATCGCGTCATGGTGTTCGGCAACCGGCGCGACCTGGTGCGCAAGCTCGACGACCTGCTCCGCAAGGCGGGCATCGACGTGGCCATGCTCTCCGGCGACGTGCCGCAGAACCAGCGCATCGAAACCCTAGAGAAGTTCCGCGCAGGTGAGATCCAGGTGCTGGTGGCCACCGATGTGGCCGGTCGCGGCATCCATATCGAGGACGTTAGCCACGTGATCAACTACACCCTGCCGGAAGACCCGGAGGACTATGTCCACCGTATTGGCCGCACCGGCCGGGCCGGCGCCAAGGGCGTATCGATCAGCTTCGTGGGCGAAGAAGATGCCTTCTCGCTGCCCGAGATCGAACGTTTCATCGGCGACAAGCTGCCCTGCGAGCATCCCCCCGAAGGACTGCTGTAGCCGCGATGCTCGACGAGGCCCTCAAGCGCGAGATCCAGACAGCCTACCGCCATGCGCTGGAGGGCCTCGGGCTCACGCCTCGCTATGGCCAGCGCCTGATGATCGCCGAGATCGCCCGCACCCTGGCAGGCATCGAGGCCGACGAGTCCGGCAAGCGCACAAGCGACGAGCATGTCTGCGTGCTCGAGGCGGGTACCGGCACCGGCAAGACCCTGGCCTATCTGCTGGCCGCCCTGCCGGTGGCCAAGGCCCGCGGCAAGCGGCTGGTGATCTCCACCGCCACGGTGGCGCTGCAGGAGCAGGTGCTTCACCAGGACCTGCCGGCGCTCAAGGCCCACAGCGGGATCGACTTCAGCTACGCCCTGGCCAAGGGGCGTGGCCGCTATGTGTGCGTGGCACGCCTCGACCAGGCCCTCGATGGCGGCGAGGAGAATCCCACCCTGTCGATGTTCGAGCAGGCCCTGGACAGTGGCGGCGATGACTTCCAGGCCCTGGTCAAGACCCTGGGCGACGCCTACGGAAGTGGCCGCTGGGAGGGGGATCGCGACAGTTGGCCCGAGGCGATCAAGGATGAGCACTGGCGTCGCCTGACCGTGGACCACCGGCAGTGCACCAACCGGCGCTGTGGCCACTTCGGTGCCTGCGCCTTCTTCCGTGCCCGCCGCGACATGGAACAGGCCGATATCATCGTCGCCAACCACGACCTGGTGCTGGCCGATCTCTCCCTGGGCGGCGGCGTGGTACTGCCCGACCCGGGTGACTGCATCCACGTCTTCGACGAGGGGCATCACCTGCCCGACAAGGCCCTCAACCACTTCACCTATCGCTTCGGCGTGAATTCCGGCCTGCGCTGGCTGCGCAATCTCAGGAAGTCGCTCAGCGAACTCAACGCCGCCCTGGGCGTACAGCCCACCCTGGCGCGGCTGCTGGCCAGCCTGCCCCGGGCGATGGATGCCGCCGAGCCACGACTCGGCGAGGCCTTCGCCCTGGGCCATCAGCTGGCCGGGCGTCCCCAGGGGCTCGGCGACGCCGAGGAGTTCCACCAGCACCGCTTCGAGATGGGACGCGCCCCGGAGGCGCTGCGCGAGCACGCCGCGGCGCTGGTCACGCTGTTTGCCGAGCTCTCCCGCACCCTCGAGAGCATGGCGGATATCCTGCGCGAGAGCCTCGACCCCGAGAAGCACACTGGCCTGCCTCCGGGACGCCGCTGAGGCGTGGCTGCCGCTGGTGGCGCTGCTCCATGGCCGCGCCCTGGAAGGCCCACGCCCTGTGGCGGGCCTTCAGCGAGGTCGATCCCGAGGAGAGCCACCGCGGGCGCGCTGGCTGACACTAGAACGTTTCGGCGGTGAGCCGGAGCTGACCTTCGCGGCGAGCCCCGTATCGGCCGCCCACCCTGGGCTAGAGCCTGTGGGGTACCACCTTCGGCGCCGTGGTCACCTCGGCGACGCTCACCGCACTGGGTCGTTTCGAACGGCTGCAGGAGCGCGCCGGACTGGCCAACCGCTATCGCTACCAGCGCCTACCCAGTCCCTTCGACTATTCGCGGGCGGTGCTCAGCGTTCCCCGGGAGGCCGTCGACCCCGCCGATCGCGAAGGCCATGAGCGTGCCATCGTCGACTTCGTCCAGGGTCTCGACACCCGGGAAGCAGTGCTGATGCTGTTCTCGTCCCGGGCCCAGCTGCGCGCCGTGGAGAAGGCGTTGCCCAGGTCCCTGGCCGAAGCGGGTACTGGCCCAGGACCGGCTGCCCAAGCGCGAGCTGATCAGCCGCCACCGCGAGCGGGTGGACGCCAGGGAAGGCAGCATCATCTTCGGGCTGGCGAGCTTCGCCGAGGGCATCGACCTGCCCGGCGACTACCTGACCCATGTGGTCATCACCCGACTGCCCTTCGCGGTGCCCGACGATCCGGTGGGCGCGACGCTCGCCGAATGGATCGAGAGGCCGCGGTGGCAATCCCTTCATGCGCATCAGCGTGCCGGACGCCTCCATCAAGCTGGTCCAGGCCTGTGGCCGTCTGATCCGCAAGGAAGCCGACCACGGCCGCATCACCCTCCTCGACCGGCGCGTGCTTACCCGGCGCTACGGGCGGGCACTGCTCGACTCGCTGCCGCCCTTCGTCCGCGAGATCGACGGGGTACAGCAGGCGCCGTAAGCTTCCAGGAACGAAGCGACGCTATCCCGGCTATAACCGGGCACCGCTCGGTTACCGGCCGGCTTGTGCCAGAGCCCGCTCGGCCAGCCGATCACGCCTCCAGGCATGGGCGAGCTGACCAAGCCTCGCCCAATCGTCGCTGGCCCCACTCTGTTCTGCCACCCGCTGCCAGGCGGTCAGGGCTCGCTCACGGTCCCGGGCCCGCTCCCAGGCCTGGGCCAGCAGCCGCCGGTTCGCCTCGCTGTCCTCCAGGATCCCCTCTGCCAGGGCGGCCTCGAGATGCTCGGCGGCCCGTGCCGGCGTGCCCCCGGCTCAGATGCAGACTCTGACCAGTCGCTGCAGGTCAGCGCCTCCCTCGAGCACGCCGGCGCGCCAGCCCGCCTCCCAGATCGATGCCGCCTGACCGGCGTTGCCGGCACGCTGCGCCAGGGCAGCGGCAACTCGCCAGCGTTCGGGATCGCGGCTCGTGGCGAGCCCGCCACCCAGGAGCGTCAGAGCCTCTGCCTCGTCCCCGGCGCGGCGCAGCACCGTGACGGCCAGTTCCCGCTGGCCTTCATCCAGCTGCGCTGTCATGCCACGCGCACGCTGCACATGCTCGGCGGCCAGCTGCCACTGCTCGAGCTCGGCCCTGGCGCGAGCCAGACGCCAGTGATCCCTGGCTTCCCCCGAGTGGCCCTCGAGCCACTCGGCCAGCAGGTCGGCGCCATCCCGGGTCTCGCCCGCGGCCAGGCGCAACCCGGCCTCGTCGTGCTGCCAGCGATCGCGATGATGCGGCTCGATGCCGGCACACGCGACGCGCCTGGCCGAGGTAGTCGGCGGCCACGGAGAGATCCCCGTCGCGTGCCGCCGCCCCCGCCGCCAGTTGCAGATAGAGAGCGCGAGCCCAGCGATCGGCGGCATTGCCCCCGGCCAGACGCTCGGCCTGGGCCACGGATCGCTCTCTCACTGCCGCCAGGTCACCGGCCTCCAGGCGCGCCTGGAGTCCTTCGAGATCGGCGATGAACGAGGCCGGTAGCGGTGGCGCCGACCAGGCCGCGGTGGCGACCCCAAACCAGCTAGTGACCAGCAGCGCAACAGGCAGGAGAACTCTCGACATGGCATTACCTCAGCTCGAATTCCAGGCGCTGGCGAGCGCGACGCAGCCCCTCAGCGGATTCGAAGCGCCAGCGTGATACGGCTCGCTTCGCCGCCTGGTCGAAGACATTGGATGGCCGGGCGGAGAGCACGCGGATGCTCGAGGGGTCGACGCTACCGTCGGCTCGAATCACGAACTCCACCTCGACATGCCCCTCGAGGCCGCGGCGCTGGGCCCGCGCGGGATACTCGGGCGGCACCCGACTGGTGGGCGCAACCTGCCCCACATCCACCGGCGCATTGCTGGCCGCTTCGGCCTGTGCAGGTTCAGAGGGCGCGGACGATGGCGCCGAGGATTCCTGGCTCGGCTGTGGTGCCGGGCCTCGCCTGGGGTTCGGGCCTGCCTGGGGACGGGGTCCGGCGGAGAGGCAGGCTGCGACGCCGGTCTCCGGGCGAGGCTCGGGCTGAACCTCGCTCAACTCCGGCAGACGAGTATCCAGTTCCGGCGGCTCGGCGTTCTCCGGCGGCAGCTCGGGTTCTGGCAGCATCACCTCGCTGCGGGGCAGCGGGGCCGGCTCCGGCAAGGGAGGCGGCGGCGCCGGCTCCACGGGCGCCGGGGGCTCGGCATCGGCGGGCGGCTGAGTCGACTCGGGCTCTGGCTGCCTCGACACTGGTCAGCGCCATGCTCATTTCCATGACCTCGACCTCCGCCTCGGGAGGCGTAACCAGCAGCGCCAGCAGCCAGAACAGCAGCAGCGCCAGTCCCAGGCCGGAGAGCACCGAGACAACAACCCGTGTCATGAGGCGCCTCGCGTGGCGGCCACCGCCACGTTCTCCACTCCCGCCTGGCGCAGGCGGTCCATCACCTCAATCAGAAGGCCCGTGGTGGCCTCTCGATCGGCCTGGATCACCACACCGCCATCGTCGCTGACCAGGGCGGCCACCTCGTCACCCACCCGGTGCACGTCCACCGGTTCGCCATCCACCCAGACGGCTCCCTCCGGCGTGATCGCCACCATCAGCTGGGCATCCGGGCGCGGCGTGGCCGCACTCGACTCGGGACGCTCGATCTCCACCCCGCTCTCCTTGATGAAGCTGGTGGTGACGATGAAGAAGATCAACATGATGAAGACCACATCGAGCATCGGGGTCAGGTTGATCTCGCCGGCATCCCCCGGCTCGCCGGCAACGCTGCGACGTCTACGCATCACTCTCCTCCACGGCACGGGCCAGGCGGTCATGCAGCCGCTGGTCCTCGCGCCGGATGATCTGTTCCAGTCGGCTGGTGAACAGCAGCCCCACCACGGCCACGGCCATTCCGGCCAGGGTCGGCAGAGTCGCCCGGGCGACCCCATCGGCCATGGCGCGAGCTTGGTGAGTATCGCTCAATGCCAAGCTGTCGAAGACGCTGATCATGCCGGTGACGGTACCCAGCAGGCCGAGCAGTGGACAGAGCGCCACCAGCAGCTTGAGCCAGGGTAACGGCCGGCGCAGTCGCGCGATCAGCTGGCGGGTCCACACCTCACGCAGGGTCAGGGCGCTCCAGCTGTGGTGGTCAGCACGCGCCGTCCAGCGCCGGATCAGGCGCTGGCGGGCTCCCCGGTAGGCGAGGCGGAAGAACAGCACCCGCTCGAGTGCCAGGCTGAAGAAGCAGGGCCGCTACCGCGGCGATGCCGACCAGCACCACGCCACCGGCATCGATCAGCCGTGCGATCGGCTCAAGCCAGGGCATCAGCACGGCGCTTGTTCCTGGACGCGACGGATGAGGGTTGGCGGTGCTCGAGGGTTTCGGCCAGGGCGGCACTAGCCTGGCCCTCGACAATGCCGGCCAGCTGGCGGCTGCGCCCGGTCAGGGCGGTATGTGCAAACAGCAGCGGCACGGCGGTAACCAGTCCCAGCACGGTGGTCACCAGGGCCTGGCTGATACCACCGGCCATCAGCTGCGGATCGCCGGTGCCGAACACGGTGATCGCCTGGAAGGTAACGATCATGCCGGTCACCGTGCCCAGCAGGCCGAGCAGCGGAGAGACCGCGGCAAGCAGCTTGACCAGCGGCTGACCGCGCTCCAGGCGTGGCATCTCGGCCAGCACCGCCTCGTCGAGCCGCGCCTCCAGCGCCTCGGGCACCGGCTCGTCGCTGAGTGCCCGGAAACGCAGCAGCACACGGCCCAGCGGGTTGTCCTGACGCAGGTCGGCCAGGTCACGACGCTGACGCCTTACCGCCAGGCTGACACGGAGCAGATAGGCATACTGGGCCAGTGCCACCAGCAGGCCGAATGCGCCGAGCCCCACCACGACATAGCCCACAGCACCACCCTGATGGAAACGCTCCACCAGGCTGGGGCGCTGGCCCAGAGGCCGCCAGAACATCGCCACCGGTGGGGTCCAGCACGACGGTCTCGGCGTTGCCGGCCTGAAAGGCGCTCAACTGCTCGCTGACCTCGGCCGGCGTCCGCGCCAGCGTGGAGAGTACGCCCTCCTCGGCCCCACGCTCGAGCAGCTCGCCGCCACTGAATGCCGCCAGGTCACCCAGGCGCACCACCTCGCGGGGGCGGATCTCGCCGTTGCTGCCGGCAACAGGAGCCTCTAAGGCCCGAATGCGGCCAGTCTCGGCGGTCAGCGCCATCAGCGCATCGCCCAGGGTCTCGAGGTGTTCCGGACGCAGCACCTCGGCATCATCCAGGCGTGGCGGTAGATCAGGGCCTCCCAGCGTGATCCAGCTCTGTCCCAGGGAGTCACGCAGCTCGCCGCTGTGCCGGGCCAGCACGTCCAGTACCGCCGCCAGGTCACCCCCCTGCTCGGCCTGGCGTTCATCCAGGGCCGAATCCCGTGCCTGCAACTCGGCCTGACGTGACTCGAGCTCGGCACCTCGTGCTTCGGCCGCGGCGTGCACCTGGCGGGCCTCGTTCAAGGCAGACTCCAGCGCCTCACGATCCTCGACCAGCGCGGCAAGTCGGGCGGCGTCCCGGGCCTCTGCGGCCTCGCGCTCGGCGCGCAGCGTGGTCAGGGGATCCTCCTGAGCGGCTGCGGGCAGTGCCGTGACCAGCAACAATGCGGTCAGGGCTGTCGCTACCATGCGCCCGGCAGCAGATGTGACGGTCGTCATCATGAGGCATCCCCCTCGTTGGCCGGCGTGATGGGGCGGGAAACCGGCAGGGTCAGCAGTTCCGGTGCTCGCTGGTCGCGGGCGATGCGCAGGCCATGGCGCAGCTCGACGCGGGCCGCCTCATCCAGCGCTTGCCAGCGCTTGGCATCGCTGCGCCAGACCGCACCCTCTCGTCCGTCGGCGGTCAGGTAGTAGAGCCCCACCCGCCCCAGGCGCAGGAAGTCCACTCGCGGCGCTGCTCGCCCTGCCCGAGAGTGCCGCGCCAGGCGTCGAGCTCGCGGCCGTGAGTCCAGCTCACTGCGCCAGGCGGCAAGCAGATGATCCAGGCGCTCCGCGGTGGTAGTGTCGGGGTCCGTCATGCCCTTCTCGAGGTCCCTCGGCCCGGGCCAGGCGCTCTTCTTTCAGGAACGGCAGATCGCCTTCGACCCATGTGCCCAGGCGCCTGGTCAGCGCCTGTTCGACCTCGGGCAACGTCTCACGCGTCTCGGCCAGGGTATCCAGTGCCGCTTCCCGAGCATCCAGCTGTTGCGCCTGGCGTTCGAGCCGTGGCGCCAGGACGTCGCTGCGCGCCTCGAGCCGGCGGGTAGCGGCTTCCAGGCGACGCAGCTCGGCCAACATCTCGCGACTGGCGTCGTCGGCGGCATCGATCCTTTGCTGCAGCTCTGGCCTGGGCGCGCTGGGCCTCACCGGTGGCTTCCAGCAGCTCCTGGGCCATCGGCGGGGTGGCCGCCAGCATCAAGCCGGCGGCCACCCCGATCAGCAGATGTCCGGTCCTCTTCACGTCAGGCTCCCTGAGCGATCTCGAATGACGCCGGATCATCGCAAAAATGATAACAATTATCAATGACGAAGATCAGAAGGCCCAGTCTTCGTCCTCGGTGGCCACGGTGCGGCCGATCACGTAGGCCGAACCGGAACCGGAGAAGAAGTCGTGGTTCTCGTCGGCCCCCGGCGAAAGTGCGGCGAGGATGGTGGGATCCGACATCACACAGCTCCTGAGGAAAGAGCCCCTCGAAGCCCAGGTTCATCAACGCCTTGTTGGCGTTGTAGTGGAGGAACTGTCTTGACGTCCTCGGTCAGCCCGACCTCGTCGTAGAGCGACTCGGTGTAGGCCACCTCGTTGTCGTAGAGCGCCAGCAACAGGTCATAGGCGTATGCCTTGACCTCATCCCGGCGCTCTGGGCTCGCCTCGGCCAGGGCCTGCTGGAATTTGTAGCCGATGTAGTAGCCGTGCACCGCCTCGTCGCGGATGATCAAACGGATCAGGTCGGCGGTGTTGGTCAGCCTGGCGTGGCTCGACCAGTACATCGGCAGGTAGAAGCCCGAAGTAGAACAGGAACGACTCCAGGAAGACGCTGGCCACCTTGCGCATCAGCGGGTCCTCGGCGCGGTAGCGCTCGAGCACCAGCTCGGCCTTGGCCTGGAGGGTCGGGTTCTCCTCGCTCCAGCGGAAGGCGTCATCCACCTCGCGGGTGGTGCACAGCGTCGAGAAGATCGAGCTGTAGGAGCGCGCGTGCACCGCCTCCATGAAGGCGATATTGGCATAGACCGCCTCCTCGTGGGGGGTGCGCGCATCGGGCATCAACGTCGGCGCCCCGACACTGCTCTGGATGGTATCGAGCAGCGTCAGGCCAGTGAACACCCGGATGGTGAGCCGCCGCTCCGGCTCGCTCAGGGTGTTCCACGACGGGATGTCGTTGGAGAGCGGCACCTTCTCGGGCAGCCAGAAGTTGCTGGTCAGGCGATTCCACACCTCCAGGTCCTTGTCGTCCTCGAGCCGGTTCCAGTTGATGGCCTGGACACGGGTCAGTCGCGATGTTGCCGTCGTCATGTCGGGTTCCTTCCTTAGAGAGTGCACGAAACGCAGCCCTCGACCTCGGTGCCCTCCAGGGCACTCTGGCGCAGGCGCACGTAGTAGAGCGTCTTGACCCCCTTGCGCCAGGCGTAGATCTGCGCCCGGTTGATGTCCCGGGTGGTGGCGGTGTCGGGGAAGAAGAGCGTCAGCGACAACCCCTGGTCGACGTGCTCGGAGGCGCGCGGCGTAGGTGTCGATGATCTGCCTCGGGCCCGATCTCGTAGGCGTCGCTGGTAGAACGCCAGGTTGTCGTTCGTCAGATAGGGCGCCGGGTAGTAGACCCGCCCCAGCTTGCCCTCCTTGCGGATCTCGATGGGCGAGGCCACCGGGTGGATGCTGGAGGTGGCGTGGTTGATGTAGGAGATCGATCCGGTCGGCGGCACCGCCTGCAGGTTGCGGTTATAGAGCCCATGGGCCATCACCGACTCCTTGAGCGCCGCCCAGTCATCGCGGGTCGGCAGTACGATGCCGGTACGCGCGAACAGCGCCTCGCACGCGCTCGGTCTGCGGCAGCCAGTCACG
Source organism: Halomonas sp. (assembly GCA_018401555.1). Classification (GTDB taxonomy): domain Bacteria; phylum Pseudomonadota; class Gammaproteobacteria; order Pseudomonadales; family Halomonadaceae; genus Halomonas. Next base: position 5,024 of record JAGYKP010000100.1, on the reverse strand, counting down.
CTCGGTGTACTTGTCGAAGAAGGCGCCGCTGGCGTAGGCGGAGGCCGCGAAGCCGGCGAAGCTCTCGCCGCGCTCCAAGGCCAGCCGGTTGGAGGCGCGCAGGGCATGGTAGGCCACGCAGGCAAAGTAGACACCGGTGAAGTCGAGCGCTTCCGGTGAGCCGTAGTGGATATGCTCCCGGGCCAGGAAGCCATGCAGGTTCATCTGACCCAGGCCGATGGCCCGGGAGCGGGCATTGCCGTTAGCCACCGAAGGCACCGAGGCGATATCGGTCATCTCGGCCACCGCGGTCAGGCCGCGCACGGCGACCTCGACGCTGGCACCGATATCCCCGCCGTCCATCACCCGGGCGATATTCAGCGAGCCAAGGTTGCAGGAGATGTCCTCTCCCACGCGGCAGTAGCCGAGATCCTCGTCGAACTCGCTGGGCGTGTTGACCTGCAGGATCTCCGAGCAGAGGTTGCTCATGTTGACCCGCCCGGCGATGGGATTGGCGCGGTTCACGTTGTCCTCGAACATCACGTAGGGATAGCCCGACTCGAACTGCACCTCGGCCAGGGTCTGGAAGAAGGCCCGGGCATCGATCTTGGTCTTGCGGATCCGCCGGTCGTCGACCATCTCGTGGTACTTCTCGGTGACGCTGATGTCGCCGAAGGGGACGCCGTAGACCCGCTCGACGTCGTACGGCGAGAACAGGTACATGTGCGCGTTGCGCTGGGCGAGTTCGAAGGTGATGTCCGGGATGGTGACCCCCAGCGAGAGGGTCTTGATGCGTACCTTCTCGTCGGCGTTCTCGCGCTTGGTGTCGAGGAAACGCAGGATGTCGGGATGGTGGGCGTTGCAGGTAGACCGCGCCTGCCCCTGGCGGGCGCCCAGCTGGTTGGCGTAGGAGAAGGCGTCCTCGAGCAGCTTCATGATCGGGATGATTCCCGACGACTGGTTCTCGATCTGCTTGATGGGGGCCCCCGCCTCGCGGATGTTGCTGAGCAGCAATGCCACTCCCGCCGCCGCGCTTGGAGAGCTGCAGCGCCGAGTTGATCGCCCGACCGATGGACTCCATGTTGTCTTCGAGGCGCAGCAGGAAGCAGGAGACCAGTTCGCCGCGCTGGCGCTTGCCGGCATTGAGGAAGGTGGGCGTGGCCGGCTGGAAACGGCCGCCGATGATTTCGTCCACCAGCGAGCGGGCCAGGGCCTCGTCACCGCGGGCCAGGGTCAGCGCCACCATGCACACCCGGTCCTCGAAGCGCTCCAGGTAGCGGCGCCCGTCGAAGGTCTTCAGCGTATAGCTGGTGTAATACTTGAAGGCGCCGAGGAAGCTCGGGAAGCGGAACTTCCAGGCGTAGGCCTGCTCGAACAGCGCCTTGACGAAGCCGGGAGCATAGGCCGCAAGCACCTCCGGTTCGTAATACTCCTGCTCGACCAGGTAGTCGAGCTTCTCCTCAAGCGAATGGAAGAACACGGTGTTCTGGTTGACGTGCTGCAGGAAGTACTGGCGCACCGCCTCGCGGTCGCGCCCCAGTTGCAGCCGCCCATCGGCGTCGTAGAGGTTGAGCATGGCGTTTAGCGCGTGGTAGTCCAGCTCACGCGCGGCGGCCTCCCCCTGGCGGGGCGGCGGGGTCAGGATGGTCGTGTCCAAAACTCTCTCACTCCCTTGCAAACCCGGGTCACGTCCTCGTCCGTGCCCAGCAATTCGAATCGATACAGCAGCGGTACGCCGCACTTCTCGGCGATGATGCGTCCGGCCAGCCCGTAGGCGGCGCCGAAGTTGGTGTTGCCGGCGGCGATCACCCCCACCAGCAGCGCGCGATTGGCGGCGTCGTTGAGGAAGCGGATCACCGGCGCCGGCACCGCGCCCTTCGCCTCGCCGCCGCCGTAGGTGGGCGTCACCAGGATAAAGGGGCGCGTCACCGCCAGCGTCGGTGCCTCCCGCTCGATCGGGATACGCCGGGCCGGCAGGCCGAGGCGCTCCACGAAGCGGTGGGTGTTGCCGGAGCGGGTCGAGAAGTAGATCAGCTCCGGTGGTGGCGCCGAGACGGCCGCCACGGTCACGTCCGGGCCAGGTGGCCGAGGCGATCCGGACGGAAGCCGGACCAGTGCTCGCTGCCGGCCACCACCACCGGCAACTGGCGATAGCCAAGCGCAACGACGCGCTCACGTGCGCCGGGCTCATGCTCAAGGTCGATCAGGCGGTAGGCGATGCCCTGGCGCTCCAGAGTGCGACAGGTGGCCGTGCACTGGGGGCAGGCGGGGCGGGTGTAGACCTCGATCTCCATGGTGACACTCCCTGAGGCGGAGAACTATATGTGGTGATTACAGGGTAAAGAATACACCATATATAGATTTTGTCACCCTTGAAATACCATATGTAGTGGTATAAAGATTACCGAGGCACAAGTGACCACAGGCAAGGGGCAAGGGGCAAGGGGCAAGGGGCAAGGGCAATATAAACAGCGCCGCGACCCTTGGGTCGCGGCGCTGCATGGTGATACCGGAAGTCGGTCGGTCGATCAGACGGTGGCCGCCTGGTAGCGACGCTCGACCTCGTCCCAGTTGATCACGTTGAAGAACTCGGCGATATAGTCCGGGCGCTTGTTCTGGAACTTCAGGTAGTAGGCGTGCTCCCACACGTCCAGACCCAGCACCGGGGTGTTGCCGTTGGAGATCGGGCTGTCCTGGTTGAGGGAGTTCTCGACCACCAGCGTCTTCTGCGGGGTGACGCTGAGCCACGCCCAGCCGCTGCCGAAGCGCCCCAGGGCCGCCTTGGTGAAGGCATCCTTGAAGGCCTCGAAGCCACCCAGTTCGCTGTCGATGGCCTCGGCCACCTTGCCCTTGGGCTGACCGCCGCCGTTGGGCGACATCATCTGCCAGAACATGGAGTGGTTGGAGTGGCCGCCACCGTTGTTGATCACCGCCTGACGCTTCTCCGCCGGCACCTTGTCCAGATCGGCCAGCAGCTCGTCGACCGGCACGTCTTCCAGGCCGGTACCCTCGAGGGCAGCGTTCAGGTTGTTGACGTAGGTCTGGTGGTGACGCGAGTGGTGGATCTCCATGGTCAGCGCATCGATGTGGGGCTCGAGCGCATCGTAGGCATACGGGAGGTCAGGGAGGGTATGTGCCATGTTGATCATCTCCTTTTGGTGGCTTTCATTGTGCTGCAACTCAATGAGATGCGGTCGCCGCATAGGGATTTCAACCGCACCGCACGCACTTTTTATCCTCCGACCACCCTACCCCAGCCAGCGCGAATCCGTCTAGCGCAGACCAGACCAGGGCAGAGCTATCGCAGTTACCATGCGTGAGGGGCGCTGGGGGCAAGCCGACGAGGAGGTCCTACGCCAGGGATGGCGTCGGTAGCGCCCAGGGAGGGGTTCACAGCGCCTCCTCACAGGCTTGCCCTCAGATCAGCCCCGACGATGAGAACTATCTGCGATTACCGTGCAGACGAGGGTCAGCCTCGAAGGAATCAGAACAGCAGCGACAGATCTACAGATAGCAGAAAGCCGGCCCCTCACGGAGCCGGCTTCAGCTGCGAAACCTCAAGGCAGCGCCTTACAGCTTGCTCTCGAGCTCCGGCAGCGCCTCGAAGAGATCCGCCACTAACCCGTAGTCGGCCACCTGGAAGATCGGTGCCTCCTCGTCCTTGTTGATGGCCACGATCACCTTGGAGTCCTTCATGCCGGCCAGGTGCTGGATGGCACCCGAGATGCCCACGGCAATGTAGAGATCCGGGGCGACGATCTTGCCGGTCTGGCCCACCTGCATGTCGTTGGGCACGAAACCGGCATCCACCGCGGCGCGCGAGGCGCCGATGGCGGCCCCCAGCTTGTCGGCGATGCCGTCGAGGAGCTTGAAGTTCTCGCCGTTGCCCATGCCGCGGCCACCGGAGATGACCACCTTGGCGGCACCCAGCTCGGGACGGTCGGACTGGGCCAGCTCCTCCTTGATGAAGGTGGACTGGGCGTTGTCGGCCACGAAGTCCACGGCCTCGATGGCGGCACTGCCGCCCTCGCCTCACCGCATCGAAGCCGGTGGTGCGCACGGTGATCACCTTGAGCGCGTCCTCGCTCTGCACCGTGGCGATGGCGTTGCCGGCGTAGATCGGGCGCTTGAAGGTATCCGCGGACTCGACCGGCGATGATCTCGGAGATCTGCGCCACGTCCTTGAGCGCGGCGACACGGGGCAGCACGTTCTTGCCGGTGGTGGAGGCCACCGCCAGCACGTGGCTGTAGTCCCCGGCGAGCTCGGCGATCAGCGCCGCGGTGGGCTCGGCCAGCAGGTGGGCATAGGCGGCATTGTCGGCCACGCGGACCTTGCTGACGCCGTCGAGTTTGGCGGCGGCCTCGGCGATGGCGGAGACGCCCTCGCCCGCCACCAGCACGTCGATATCGCCGCCGATCTGTTGTGCGGCGGCCACCACATGGGCGGTGGCGCCGGCCAGGGCGCCGTCGTGATGTTCTGCCAGAACCAGAATGCTCATGAGATCACCTTCGCCTCGTTCTTGAGTTTGTCGACCAGCTCGTCCACCGAGCCCACCTTGACGCCACCCTGGCGCTCGGCCGGCGGCTCGACCTTGACCAGCTTGACCTTCGAGGCCACCTCGACACCGAGGTCTGCCGGGCTCTTGACGTCCAGCGGCTTCTTCTTGGCCTTCATGATGTCGGGCAGCTTGGCATAGCGCGGCTCGTTCAGGCGCAGGTCGGTGGTGACGATGGCCGGCAGGGAAAGCTCGACGGTCTGCAGGCCGCCGTCGATCTCACGGGTCACCTGCACCTTCTCTCCGTCCACATCCACGGCGGAGGCGAAGGTACCCTGGGGCAGGCCGGTCAGGGCGGCGAGCATCTGACCGGTCTGGTTGTTGTCGGTGTCGATGGCCTGCTTGCCGAGGATCACCAGGCCCGGCTGCTCCTCTTCCACCAGCTTGGCCAGCGCCTTGGCGGCGCCCAGCGACTCGACGCGCTCGTCGGTCTCGACATGGATGGCACGGTCGGCGCCCAGCGCCAGCGCGGTACGCAGCTGCTCCTGG
>JAGYKP010000099.1 GCA_018401555.1 Halomonas sp. | reverse complement strand
CGGCGCCCCGGCACCGCCGAGCCATCGCGCAGTGCCGCGAGCCCCTGCTCGTCCAGGGTGCCGGTCACCTCCACCAGCCACTCCTCCTCCAGTCGCGAGCGCTTCTCCTCAAGGCGTCGTACCACGCCACGATCCTGGGTGAATACCAGCAGGCCCGCTTCGGCGGGGCCCAGCGGCAGCAGGGTGACCAGCCCACGGAAGTGTGCCTTGAGCGGCACCTGTCCGGCGGGATCATCCGTCCAGTGGTTGGCCTTGCGGATCAGGCGCCTGGCCAGGTCCTCGCCCTCGTCGACGCCGATATCGGCAGGACAGCCGGAACAGCAGTGTCGCCGGCGGGATCTCCCGGGGCCGGGCCCCCGGCATCAGCTCGACTCGCTGGTCGACGACCTTGAACTGGGGCTCCTCGACGATCCGGCCATCGACCTGCCCGGCCCCCCGGCAATATAGAGCTCGGCCTCGCGGCGTGAACAGGCCGTCGCCCGGGCCAGCCGCTTGGAGAGGCGTTCGCCACTTTCGTTGTTGCTCATTCGCCCTCTGCAAGAAGCGTTGATCCCAGTCTTCCGTGGGACTCCTGCCCCATTATGACCGCCGTGTTTCAGTAGGCCAGCCAGATGCAGTGCCTGGCTCCCCTTGCCGGGACGCTGGGCGCGCACCGTGACCGTCTCTGATGGCGGTGACCCGGCGTAGCCCTCGGTGAGCCGGATCCTGGCCCGCCGACCACGCGAGCACCCGTCGGGACGCAGCGCCTGCTGGGCGGTGGCCAACCCCTCGGGCGAATAGAGCCAGTCGTTCTCGCGCCGTGTCAGCCCCTCGGGGCCGTTGTCAACGTCAAGCATGATCGCATCGAAGCCACCGGGCTCGCGACGCAGCAGCTCGCCCACGTCGCCGATGCTGACCCGCGTGCGAGGGTCAGCCAGAGGATTGCCGGCGGCGTTACCCAGCGGGCCACGGTTCCACTCCACCACGCCCGGCACCAGCTCGGCGACCACCACCTCGGCCTCCGCCCCCAGGGCCTTGAGCGCCGCGGCCAGGGTGAAGCCCATGCCCGCGGAGCCCGCCCACCAGCACCCGGGCCTGTGGGCGGTCGGCGACTCGCCGACAGGCCAGTTCGGCGGGCATCCTCGGAGCCATGCAGGCGGGTATTCATCAGCTCGCCGGGGGCCCCGGCGATGCGGATGGAGAACTCGTCGTTACGTTGCAACAGCCGCAGCTCGCTGCCCTTGCCGGGAATGCTTGCGGTACCGATCGTTTCGAACTTGGCCATGGAATCTCTTATCGGAAGGAGGAGGAGAGGCATCGGACAGACGGCGCGCTGTATTATGCGGGTCCCGGCGGGGGGTTGCCATGCAGACATGGCGCGGGGCGCGGATAGTTGCCGCCTGCGTTGACGCCCGACGCCGGCACGGGCGTATGATGCAGGAACGCCCATGGATGGCCAGGCCGATGACATCTCCTTACCCTGCGCGCCACCTTGCCCTTACCCTGCTGCCGCGCATAGCGCGCTTCCTGTGGCGGGTGATCTGCGCGTTCCTGCGCAACCGGGGGATCCTGCTCGCCGGCGGCGTCGGCTACAACATCCTGCTCTCCATCGTGCCGCTGTTTGCGCTGCTGGTGGTCCTGTTGGCGGGCGTGGTCGATGAGACACGCCTGCTCGAGGTGCTCTCGGTTCAGGCCCGCCATCTGGCGCCGGCCCATGCCGAGGTGCTGCTCGAGGCGGTACGCGCCCTGCTCGAGTCGCGGGAGGTGATCGGCCTGCTGGGCTTCCCGGTTCTGCTGCTGTTCAGCTCCTTTGCCTTCCGCATGCTCGAGGATGCCCTGGCAATCATCTTCCATGCACCGGATGCCCAGCACCAGGGACGCAGACTGTGGGTCTCGGTACTGCTGCCCTACGCCTTCATGGTGGTGCTGGGCGCGGGCCTGCTGGCGCTGACCCTGGTGGTCAGCCTGCTGAGTCAGCCTCAACGCCCTGTCGATCGCCCTGGCGGGGCGCGAGCTGCCGCTGTCCGGACTCTCCGAGCCGCTGCTCAACCTGACCAGCTTCGTCGGGGTCTTCCTGCTGTTCAGCGCCATCTACAAGGTGCTGCCGGTGGTGCGCATCGCCCTGCGGCGCGCCCTGGTGGGCGGCTTCGTGGCCGCCCTGCTGTGGGAAGGCGTTCGCCTGCTGCTGGTCTACTACTTCGCCAATCTCTCCTTCGTCAACGCCGTCTACGGGTCACTCGCGACCCTGATCGTGGTGCTGCTGAGCCTGGAGGTGGGCGCCATCATCCTGCTGCTGGGTGCCCAGGTGATCGCCGAGCTTGAACGCAATGCCCGCCTCGGCCTGCCCTGGCACATCGATCCGCGGCATCAGGCCATCACCCACGTCGATTGATGCCCCGAACGGCATGAACCTTGCCCACTGGCTAGAACGTCGAGAGCCCCGTCGCCTCCATCAGCCGATGGCGCAGCCGCTGCCAGAGGGTGGTGTCGTCGAAGGCCGCAAAGGGCGCACTGGTGTTTCGCTCGGGAGTGCTGTTCCAGCGCTCCTCGAAGAAGGCCGCCGCTTCCTGGAGGGCCGGGGTGTCCGCCGGGCCCACCAGGCGCACGCTGGTTTCGAGGTTGAGATCGTCGAGGTTGCGGCGAGTGAAGTTGGCCGACCCGAGGATCATCTCGGCCTCGCCGGCGTCGGCCGGGCGGCGCAGCAGCAGCTGCTGTGGCACTGCTCGCCGCGGGTGATGCACCAGCGAACCTCGATGCCCGCCGAATGCAGCTCGTGTGCCACCGGCCGGTTGGGAATCCCGCCCTTCTCCAGGCCGAAGGCATCGCGATTGGGGTCGAGCAGCACTCGCACCTTGGCGCCGCGTGCCCGGGCCTGTTCGAGTGCCTCGATCACGCCGCGATGAGCCAGGTAGAACACCGCCACGTCGAGGCGGTCGCCGGCGCCGCTGGCAGCAATGGCCGCGATCAGGGCATCGCGGATCGCCCCCTCGGTCAGCAGTTGCACCCTGCTGCCTTCGCGCACCGGATTCCTCTACCGAGGCAGGCTCGGGGCCGGGCAGCGCCACGCCGGACCAGGCCGCCACCGGCCGCTCCGTTAGCCAGCAGGTCCAGCACCGCCGGCCCGTTGAAGCGCAGCGCCACGTTGCCGTGGCGGCTGCTGGCGTCGTGGGGGTTGGCGGAGGTCACCAGGCCCGACCAACCATCGCCCTGATCCACCACCAGGGTCTTGCGGTGGTTGGCGTTGAAGTTGAGTAGCGACAGGTAACTGCGCAGGGTGACCCGCCCCGGGCCCAGGGCGTTGGGCAGCCAGCCCCCGTCGCTGTCGTTGCCGAACCAGCGCGGGCCCAGGTGCCAGAAGCCCGACCAGAGGGGGTTGGAGGCGCGCAGCCGGGTCAGGTCGCTCTCCACCACGGCAACGCCCGCCTCGCGCAGGCGCTGGAGGTGGTCAAGCTCGAGGCCAGCGTAGAGGGTATTGAGCGGATCGGTGATCAGCACCGCCTCGAGCCCGGGATGGCGACGCTTCTGCTCGATCAGGGCGTCGCTCAGCTGCCGGGAAAGCGGGCGGAAGCCATCGCCCTCGGCACTGCCGGCGAAGTCGTTGAACAGGAACATGTCCGCCACCACCAGGCGCCTCGCCTGGGCAATCATGGCGAGCGCCTCGTCGAAGATCGCCTGGTCGAGGTGGCGCTTTCCGGCGGCATCGTACCAGGTTAGGTCGGCCACGAAGCGCACCTGCTCGGCGGGCCGCTCGGGAAAGGCCACGCCAATCCCCTCGGGAAGTGGCTTGAGGCGCTGCCAGGTGCCCATGGCGCCCCAGGCCAGCAGCATCACCATCAGGATGATCCCCACCACACGCCCTCTCCCTCGCCTGGCCATCTCTCGCCCTCCCTGCCCGAGCTCCCTAGCCGGTCTAGCATACGCCGCGGGGCGCGGGGATGCAGCGGGGACGAAGCGAAAGCGGGGGCGCCGACCCGGTCGACGCCCCCGCTTGGCAGCACCTTGAACCCGTGGCTCAATCTCCCTCGGGGCCGCCCGTGCCGGTGGTGACCTTCATGCGCCGACGCAGCAGCGGGCCGACGATGTAGGGCAGGATCAGCCCCAGGCCGGCAAACACCCACAGGCCGATGGCCAGGCCGCTGTCCCACAGGATGGTCCAGTCACCGTCGGAGATGTCCATGGCATGGCGCAGGTTCTTCTCCATCTCCGGCCCCAACAGCAGGCCGAGGATGACCGGCACCAGCGGGATCTCCAGCTTGCGGAAGATATAGCCGGCGACGCCGAAGGCCACCATGAAATAGAGATCGAACGTCGTGTTGCTGATCGAGTAGATGCCCACGAAGGCGATCATGGTCACGATCGGCAGCAGGAACATCGGTGGCACCGACAGCAGCTTGACGAAGATCCCCACCAGCGGGATGTTCAGCAGCAGCAGCAGGAAGTTGCCGATGAGCAGAGCCGCGATCACGCCCCAGACGATGTCGGCGTTCTGGGTGAACATCAACGGGCCGGGAGTGATGTTGAGCGAGATCAGCAGCGCCAGCAGCACCGCGGTGGTGCCGCTGCCCGGCACACCCAGCGTCAGCATGGGCACCAGCGCACCACTGGAGGCACCGTTGTTGCCAGCCTCGGGGCCCGCCACGCCGCGCGGATCGCCCTGGCCGAAATAGCCCTTCTTGCCCACCACCTTCTTCTCGAGGGTATAGCCGATGAAGCTACCCAGGGAAGCGCCGGCACCGGGCAGCACGCCGGCGACGAAGCCAAGCACCCCGCCGCGCAGGCTGGAAGGCAGGATATTGCGGATATCGGCCCACTTCAGCGACAGCTTGTTGACGGTCATCTTCTCCTTGCCGCCACCGGCCTTCTCCTCGATGAAGAACAGCAGCTCGGAGATGGCGAACAGGCCGACGATGGCGATGATGAAGTCCACCCCCTCGTAGAGTTCCAGCACGCCGAAGGTGTAACGCTGCACCCCCGTGTTGTCGATGCCCACGGTGGCGATCATCAGGCCGATGCAGGCCGCCACCACGGTCTTCATGGGATTCTTGCCGGTGATCCCGCCCAGGGTGGCGAAGGCCAGCAGGAAGAGCGCGAAGTACTCGGCGGGGCCGAAGGTCAAGGCGAACTTCGCCAGCACCGGGGCGAGCAGGATCAGTCCGACGGTCGCCACCAGGCTGCCGATGAAGGAGGCCACGGCGGAGATCGCCAGGGCCTCCGCCGCCTTGCCCTGCTGAGCCATGGGGTAGCCGTCCAGGCAGGTCATCATCGCCGGCTCATCGCCGGGGATATTGAGCAGGATCGACGAAATCCGTCCGCCATACATGGCCCCGGCATAGACCGAGGTGAGCATGATCAGGGCGGTTTCCGGGGCCAGGCCCAGGGTGAAGGCCAGCGGAATGAGGATCGCCACCCCGTTGGCCGGCCCCAGGCCCGGGAGCGCGCCGATCAGGGTACCCAGGAAGGCACCCAGCAGCGCAAACATCAGGTTATGGGGCGCCAGCGCCACCCCGAAGCCGTCGATCAGGAAGCCAAGGGTCTCCATCAGCTCACCTCCAGGAAGGAAAGCACGCCCAGCGGCAAGGCCAGATCAAGGGCGAAGTTGAACAGCAGGAATACCACCACGCCCGATGCCGCACCGGTCAGGTAGGCCCGCACGGGCGCCGATCCCATGCGCCAGCAGAGCGTGCCGACCGCCAGGGTGGTGCTGAGGATGAAACCCAGCGGCTGCAGCAGTGCCGCGTAGAGCACCAGCACCACCACGGCGATCAGCAGCTCGATGCCGGTGCGGCTCCAGGGCCAGGCGTGGTCGGGATCGGGGCGCACGATCATGTAGAGGCTGGACAGACCCAGCACCACCGACAGCAGCAGGGAAGGTCTCGGGACCCACCGCTTCGCTGCCGCCGAAGGGGGCGGGGAGCTGGGTGGCGCCCCAGCCGTACGCGACGGCCAGGACGATCAGCAGGATGCCGAAGATGCGATCATTCATGTTTGTCACTGGATCAGCCCGATGTCCTTGGAAAGCTGCTCGATATCGGCGATCTGCTCCTTGACGAAGGTCTCGAACTCGCCGGCGGTCATGTGGAACGGCATCAGGCCGTTGCTGACCATCAGCTCCTTCCACTCATCGCTGGCATAGACGGTATCCATAGCGTCGATCCAGTACTGCCGCGACTCGTCAGAGATATCGGTGGGCATATAGAAGCCGCGCCAGTTGGGGCCCACGGCATCGATGCCCTGTTCCATGGCGGTGGGGATGTCGTCGAACTCCCCGGGCAGGCGCTCCTCGGAAAGCACCGCGAGCACCCTGAGGTCCCCCGACTCCATGAAGCCCTGGGCCTCGGAAATATCGCCGGTGAAGGCATCGACGTGGCCACCGACGACCTGGGTCATGGCCTCGCCACCGTTGTTGTAGGAGAGGTAGGGGATGCGCGGCAGCTCGTCGACCCCGGCCGCATCGGCAGTGATCAGCACCTTGAGGTGGTCCCAGCCGCCCTTGGCACTGCCACCGGCGAACTTGACGCTGCGCGGGTCCTCATCGATGGCCTGCATGAGTGCCGGCAGGTCCTGGTACTCGGAATCGGCCGACACGGCAATCACGCCATAGTCGGCGCCCAGCGCCCCGATCCAGTTGACCATGTCGGCGTCCATACCGGGAAACTGGCCCTGGGCCAGGCGAGTGGTGGTGGCGGTCGAGGCGGCAACCAGCAACTGTTCATCTCCGGCGCGCTTGCTTACCACATGGGCGTAGGCCACCCCACCGCCGGCACCGGCCATGTTGATGGTCTGGACGTTGCCGGGCACCAGGTCCAGCTCCTGCAGCACGTTACCCACACTGCGGCAGGTGAAGTCCCAGCCGCCGCCGGGATCCGACGGGGCAATGCACTCCACTTTGCCCTTGGGCTCGAAGGCCATGACGCTGCCGGCACTTACGGTGAGCGCGGCAACGGCAACCAGCTTGAGAGGCGTCTTGATCGACATGGTGATGTCCTCGGGTTTGTTGGATGGTGTTGAAGGACAATCCCGGCGGCCTTGCCGAGTGCTTTCAACTGGCTTACAATTCTGTAAGGCAGAACTACGTTCTTCAGGATGGAAAGCTAGAGGGCGTCACGCAGGCCGTCAACGGTGCGCGGACAAATTACGACCAAAGTTCGAGAAGGGGATTCTCCCAAGGAGTCGGTTGAGTATGGCCCAGGATCGTGTGGAGGCCGTCGAACGCGCGTTGACGGTGCTGGAGGCATTCGACGTCGACCGCCCCGTCATGAGTCTCGCCGAGCTGGCCCAGGCCACCGGCTTCTACAAGAGCACCCTGCTGCGACTGCTGGGATCGCTTTCGCGCTTCGACTATGTGCGGCGAGGCGCCGATGGCCTCTGGCAGCTGGGCGCGACGCCTGCCCGCCTGGCGCGGCGCCAGGACCCCCTGCGCCTGCTCGCCGTCCGTGTCCAGCCGGTGCTCGACCGGCTGGCAAGCCGACTCGGCGAAACCGCGTCGCTGCTGGAGCAGGCGGGCGAGCAGATCGAGTGCCGGCTGGTGGCACTGCCTGCCAGTGCGCTGCGCCACGACTTGCGACCCGGCGCCACCTGGCAGACCATCACCCGAGATTCGCCCTGCCCGGCCCTTGCCGGTGGCGTCATGGTTGTTCACCCGCTGCCGGGGTCACCCCCACGCTGGCTGGCGCTCTCAGGCCCCGAGGGGCGCCTGGTCCCCGCCGATGCGATCCGGGCCCTGGCCGAGGCCAGCGCTGGCCTGGAAGCACCATCCGCAGAGGAGCCGGTGAGATGAAACTGCTGCTGGTGGAAGACGATGCCCTGCTGGCCGAATCGCTGCTGGCACTGCTGCGCGACCAAGGCCACCGGGTCGAACACCTGTCCCGCGGTGACGCGGCGCTGGCGCGGCTCGCGGATCACGAACACGGCATCGATCTGGTATTGCTCGACCTCAACCTGCCCGGCGCCGGGGGCCTCGAGGTACTGGAGACGCTGCGCCGGCACGACCGTGAGACCCCGGTGCTGGTGCTGACCGCGCGTGGCGCCGTGGAGGATCGCGTGCGCGGCCTGGACCTGGGGGCCGACGACTATCTGGCCAAGCCCTTCGCCCTGGACGAGCTGGAGGCCCGGGTCCGCGCCCTGCTCAGACGCCACGCCCGCGCCACCCGCCTGACCCTGGGGCCGCTCGAGTTCGACGCCACCACCCTCGGTTTCACCATCGACGGCGCGCCCTTTCCCCTTCCGCCCCGCGAACAGCGTCTGCTGGCCTGCCTGCTGCGCCACGCCGGCGAACCCGTGGAGAAGGCGCGCCTCGCCGAGGAAGCCTTCGGTGGCGAACCACTGGGGGAAAACGCCATCGAGGTCTATGTGCACCGGCTGCGCAAGCGCCTGCCCGCAGAGCGACTGGCACTCAGGACGGTTCGCGGCCTGGGCTACCTGCTGGAAACCGGGCCGTGAACCCTGCCGGCAGCCTCTACGGTCGCCTGTTGGCCTGGCTGACCTTGCCGCTGCTGACGCTGGGTGCCCTGCTGCTGCTGCAGGCCTGGCTCGAGGCCCGTGCCACCGCCGACCGTGCCTATGATCGCCTGCTCGACGCCGCCACCCTGGCGATCGCCGAGCAGGTGCAGTGGCAGGATGAGCGGCTCTGGCTCGACCTGCCGCCAGCCGCCCTGGAGATGCTGGCGGGCGACGCCCAGGAGCGGGTCTTCTACTCCCTGGTGGATCAGCAGGACCGCCACATCACCGGCAACGCCAGGCTGCCCCAGCATCCCGGCGCCAGCGCTGCCAGCGGCGACACCCTGCTCTACCGCGATATCGAGTGGCGCGGCATGGCCCTGCGCCAGGGCATCCGTCGCACGCGTCTCGAGGACTGGCGCAGCGGGGAGCGTTTCGAGGTCCGGGTTGCCCACACCCGCGAAGGGCGCGATGCCCTGCGCCTGGAACTGTTGCGCAGCAACCTGGCCGGCATCCTGGCCATGGGAGCGCTGGCGGTCGCTACCCTGCTGCTGGCGGTGCGAACGGCGCTGAAACCGCTGACCCGACTGCGCCACGCCATCCGTGCCCGGGACCCGCGCACCCTGAAGTCAGCTTGACCTGGAGCTGCCCCGGGAACTCGCCGAGCTGCGCGAGGCGCTCAACGAACTGCTCGCGCGCATGCGCCGGGTGCGAGCCAACCAGGAGCGCTTCATCGGCGACGCCTCGCATCAGCTGCGCACGCCCCTGGCGGGCATCACCGCGCGTGCCGAGCTGGCCCTGCGTCGCCAGGAACCCGAAGAGTGGCGCGCCGCCCTGGAAACGGTCCACTCCACCAGCGAGCGGACCGCCCGCCTGGCCATGCAGCTGCTCTCGCTGACCCGACTCGACAACCCCGAATACCGACCCGAGTTGCATCCCATCGATCTCAATGACTGCGTGCGCCAGGCGGTACGCGACCACTGGGTGGCCTGTCACCAGGCGGGGATCGACCTGGGCGCCGACTGCCTGGCATCACCGCTGCATGTACCGGCGAGCGAGTGGCAGCTCCAGGAGGCCCTGGCCAACCTCATCGACAATTCACGCCGCTATGGTGCTCGCCGCATCACCCTGGGTGTCCTCAGCGACCCTCCGCGTCTCTTCGTCGAGGATGACGGGCCAGGCATCCCGGCCGAGCGACGCCTGCTGGTTCTGCGCCCCTTCCATCGCGGACGCGACGATGGCGAAGGGTCGGGGTTGGGGCTCGCCATCGTCGACGGCATCGCCCGCAACCACGGCGCTCGACTGGATCTCGCCGAGAGCGGCTCGGGGCGTGGGTTGCGGGTGGAGTTGCGTTTCCCGGAGACCCCGACATGAAGTGGCCCCCTCGCCCGCCTGGCGCTTGTCGGCGTCCTCTGCCTGCTGCCGATGCTCGCCTTCGCCGAGCAGCTCCTGCGGCTGCCCGCCGACACGGATGGCGGGCCCGCCCGCCCGTTGGTGATTCATGCCGCCCTGGACCTGCCCCAGGCGCGCCCGCTGCTGGAAGCCTTCCACCGCCGCCACCCCGGCATCGACCTGACCTATCGCAACCTCACCACCCTCGAACTTCACGAGCGCTTCCTCGCGCATCCCGACGAGGTCGACGTGCTGATCTCCTCGGCCATGCCCTGGCAGTTCGCGCTGGCCAACGATGGCCATGCCCGACCACTCGACAGCCCCCACCTCGAGGCCTGGCCGGCCTGGGCACGCTGGCGCGATGAGCTGGTCGCCTTCACCTTCGAGCCCATCGTCATGGTGATTCACCGCGAACTGGCAGCGATCACCGAGCCACCGCGCAACCATGCCGAACTGCTGGCGCTGCTGAATACCCATCGTCAGGCACTCGCGGGACGGGTGGCCAGCTATGACCCGGTGCGCAGCGGGGCGGGCTATGCCTATGCCATGGAGGAGTCGCAACTCTCGCCGCGCTACTGGGATCTGGTGGCCGCGCTGGGCGGCGTGGAGGCCGAGCTGGTAGAGACCACCGGCGCGATGCTCGACGGCCTGAAGGAGGGACGCTTCCTGATCGGCTACAACCTGCTGGGGAGCTACGCTGCCCCAAGTGTAGCGGCGGCCCCGGACCTTGAGATGATCATCCCCGATGACTACGCCCTGGTCAGCCAGCGCCTGGCGTTGGTGCCCCGCCAGGCGCCCAACCCGCAAAGCGCGGAGCTGTTCATGGACTACCTGCTGAGCCTGGAGGGACAACGCACCCTGGCCGAGGAGACCTCGCTGGGCGCCATCCACCCCGCCTTGACGGGCCCGGGAACCGCCAGCCAACTGCGCGAGCGACTCGGCGACGCCCTGCGTCCACCGGGCCTGGGGCCGGGCCTGCTTGCCGGTCTCGACCGCCTCAAGCGCCAGGCGTTACTGGCTCGCTGGCAGCGCGAATTTCGCCGCGAAGTCGCGGCGGACTAGCCGCGGCGCTCGGCGGTCTCCCAGCCGGCGGTGCCGGCCCGGGCCGCCTCGAACCAGGCCAGGCGGTCATGCAGGGCCACCACCCCACCGACGATGATCAGGGTGGGCGGCTTGACGCTGACCCCGGCGAGCTCTCCCGGGAGGCTCGCAAGGCTCGCCAGGTGCACCCGCTGGCGGGCGGTGGAGCCCTGTTCGATCAGCGCCACCGGCGTCTCGCCGGGCAGGCCGTGGGCGACCAACTGGCGACAGATCTCGGACAGGCCGTGCAACCCCATGTAGAACACCAGGGTCTGGCCTCGGCTCGCCAGCGCCGGCCAGTCGAGGTCGGCACTGCCGTTGCGCAGATGACCGGTGATGAAACGCACCGATTGAGCGTGGTCGCGGTGGGTAAGCGGGATGCCGGCGTAGGCGGCACAGCCTGAGGCGGCGGTGATGCCGGGGATCACCTCGAACTCGACACCGGCCTCGGCCAGGCTCTCGAGCTCCTCGCCGCCGCGTCCGAAGATGAAGGGATCGCCCCCCTTGAGGCGCACCACCCGCTTGCCCTGACGTGCCCAGTCGACCAGCGCCTGGTTGATCTCGACCTGGGGCAGGCTGTGGTCGGAGCGTGCCTTGCCCACATACAGCCGCCGGGCGGAGGGATTGGCCATGGCCAGCACCTCGGGACTCACCAGGCGATCATGGAGGATGACCTCGGCCGCCTCGAGGCGCCGCAGCGCCTTGAGGGTCAACAGTTCCGGGTCGCCGGGGCCAGCACCTACCAGGCTGACGATGCCGCGCGGCTGGGCTTGCCGCGAGGCGCCACTTTCCAGGTTTCGTCGACACTCATTCGGGGCCCTCCCGTGATGGGGTGCTGTCAGACAGGGTACGCCGTAGCCGCGGGCTGGCCAGTTCTCCCGCCAGGCTGATGACCAACAGCAGCCCCAGCAGGAAGGGCCAGTGCGTGCCGAACTCCACGGATACGATGCCCAGGGCATCGACGAATATCACCAGGATCCCCAGCGGGCTGACGTAGCGCACCATGAAAAGCCACAGGGCATGCCAGGCCGAGGACAGCCCCAGCTCCTCGCGCAGCGGCGCCGCACGCAGCACGAAACCGACCAGCAGCGCCGTGCCCAGGCCGCCCAGCGGCATCATCCAGCGCGAGGTGAGGTAGTCGAGCCAGTCGAACAGGTGGCGGCCGGCCAGGGTCCAGTCGGCGCCGACATTGAAGGAGAGCATGGCCAGGGTGCTGATCACCCACAGCACGCCGCCCGCTCCCCAGGCCGCGGCGCGGCGCGAGAGCCCCTGACGGTCGCACAGCCAGGAGACGGTGGCCTCGACCATGGAGATCGACGAGGTCAGCGCCGCCATGGAGAGCATGGCGAAGAACAGCACGCCGAACAGGGTACCCAGGGGCATGGCCTGGAAGGCCAGCGGCAGGCTCATGAAGATCAGCCCCGGCCCCTCACCGGGGTCCATGCCATTGGCGAAGATGGCCGGAAAGATCGCCAGACCCGCCATCAGCGCCACCAGGGTATCGGCTACCGCCACCGTCAAGGTGGTGCGGGCGATGGAGGCCCCTGCCGGCAGGTAGCTGCCATAGGTGAGGATGGCACCGGAGGCCAGCGACAGGGTGAAGAAGGCGTGTCCAGGGCCGCCAGCAGGCCCTCGCTGGAGAGTGAGCCGGCGTCGAAGACAAACAGGAAGCGCAGGGCATCGGTGAAGCCGCCTGAGAACACGCCATACAGAATCAGCACCAGCAGCATCACCACCATGCCGGGCATCATCCAGCCGACACTCTTCTCGATGCCTTCCTGCACCCCCTTGCCGACGATGAGCATGGTGACCACCGTCACCAGGGTGCTCCACAGCCCGAGGTTCCAGGGACTGGCGTTGTTGGCCGCGAAGATCGCCACCATGTCGTCGACACTGCCACCCGCCAGGCCACCGCTGAGCATCTTCCACAGGTAGGAGAAGGACCAGCCTGCCACCACCACATAGAAGCACAGAATCAGGAAGCCACACAGCATCGCCATCCAGCCCAGCAGCGACCACGCTCCCGACCGCCCGGATTCGGCAGCCACGCGGCGTACCGCATCGATGGGGCTGCCACGTCCGCGTCGCCCCAGGGCGATCTCAGCCATCATCACCGGCACCCCCACCGCCAGGATGCAGGCAAGATAGACCAGCACGAAGGCCCCGCCGCCATACTCGCCGGTCATGTAGGGAAACTTCCAGATATTGCCCAGGCCCACCGCCGAGCCGGTAGCCGCCAGCACGAAGCCCCAGCGGCCCAGCCACTGGATACGGGGTTGCGTCGTCGTCATCTTTTGCCCGTCGGTTGAGGAGTCGCTGCCACGCCGCGTGGCAATACTAAAGCCGCATATTGTGCCGGATTTTTCCCTCGCTGACAGGCTCGACTATGCTCAATGGACGAGATCTCTGGACTCGGAGCCTGCCATGACCAGCAACCCTCGGATCGGACCCATCGCCCTGCCCGACACACGAGCGCGCCGCGTCTTCCAGGAACTGCTCGAGGGTTCCGGCGTTACCCTCAACGGCGATGCCCCACAGGACCTGCGTATCTACCACCCCGACTTCTTTTCGCGGGTGCTGCACCAGGGCACCCTGGGCCTCGGCGAGGCCTACATGGACGACTGGTGGGAGTGCGAGCGCATCGACGAGATGGCCTGCCGGCTGCTGCGCCATGGCCTCGGGGAGCGCGCCCACACCCCATCGGAGCGCTTGATGTATCGCCTGCAGGCCGGCTTCTTCAACCTGCAGAGCCGGGCGCGAGCCTATATCGTCGGCGAGGCCCACTACGACCTAGGCAACGACCTCTTCGAGCGCATGCTCGACCGCACCATGTGCTACTCCTGTGGCTACTGGAAGGAAGCCGATACCCTGCACGAGGCCCAGGTTGCCAAGCTGGAGCTCGCCTGCCGCAAGCTGATGCTGGCGCCGGGCATGCGCGTGCTGGATATCGGCTGTGGCTGGGGCAGCTTCGCCGAACACGCCGCGCGCCACCACGGGGTCGAGGTGACCGGCATCACCATCTCCAGGGAACAGGCGGCGCTGGCGCGGGAGCGCTGCGCTGGCCTGCCGGTAACCATCGAGCTGATGGACTATCGCGACCTCACGGGTCGCTTCGACCGCATCGTCTCCATCGGCATGTTCGAACATGTCGGCCATCGCAACTACCCCACCTACTTCGCCACCGTGGAGCGGCTGCTAGAAGCCGATGGCCTCTTCCTGCTGCATACCATCGGCTCCAACCACTCCGAGGTAAGCGCCGACCCCTGGTTCAACAAGTACATCTTCCCCAACGGGGTCCTCCCCTCAGCGATGCATATCGCCAAGGCCAGCGAGCCGCACCTGATGATGGAGGACTGGCAGAACTTCGGTCCCGACTACGACCGCACCCTGATGGCCTGGCTGGCGAATTTCGACGCTCACTGGCCCGAGATTGCCCACCGCTACAACGAGCGTACCCGGCGCATGTTCCGCTACTATCTCGCGGTCTGCGCCGGCGCCTTCCGGGCACGCCACATGCAACTGTGGCAGGTGGCCTTCTCCCGCGACCGCCTGCAACGCTACGATGCCCCCAGATAATTCCGGCGACTCGTGACACCGGTCAACATCACTCGCATTGTCGGCAATCGCTTACATCCTCGGAGGGAGTCCTACGAAGCATATCCTTGCTGAATCGCGGTAGACTATGCCTTGACCTGGCCGCGACTCGACGGCAGGCACCTATAACGACATCACTTCCTGTACGCAGCAGGACACTGAAAAAGGAACCCCGCATGACGTCGACGACTGTCATGCCGGGCGGGAGAGAGCTCGACACGGCACCGGTCGACCGGCTGCCCGGCGTCATCTTTCAGCTGCACCGCAGCCACGCTGGGGAGATGCACTTCCCCTACCTGGCGGGGGCCGGCGTCCGCCTGATCGGCATAGCTCCGGAACACCTCGCCCTGGACGCCCGCCCCGCCCTGAACCGCCTGTCGGATGACGATTACCCGCGCCTGATGGTGGCGCTGGAACGCTCCATGCGCTGGCTGACGCCACTCAGCACCCGCTTCCGCCTGCCCCTCAAGGGTCGTGGCACCCGCTGGGTCGCCCTGCGCGCCCAACCCACACCCACGCCAGACGGCGTGCTGTGGCACGGCATGATGATGGATATCTCCGAGCAGGTCAGCGAGGAGGCCCGCCTGCGCCGGCTCTCCGACACCGACGACCTGACTGGGGTGGCCAACCGCCGCCGCCTGATGGCGCGCCTGGAGGAGGCGGTGTCGCTGAGCAACCGCCACGCCACTCCCCTGTCGCTGATGATCCTCGACATCGACCACTTCAAGGCCATCAATGACAACCACGGCCATCTGCAGGGCGATGAGGTACTGCGTGAAGTGGCGCACCTGTGCCGGGAAACCCTGCGGGAAGAGGATATGGTAGCCCGCATGGGCGGCGAGGAGTTCGCCCTGCTGTTACCAATGACGTCTCGACACCGGGCGCTGACGCTGGCTAAACGCCTGTGCGGCGTCATCGCGGAGCATGATTTCGACGTGGAGAACGGTATTACGGTAAGCATCGGCGTCGCCGAACATCGCATCGGCGAGGACCATCGCCAGCTCATCGAGCGCGCCGACCGCCAGCTCTACGCGGCCAAGGGCGATGGGCGAAACCAGGCCATGGCCGATGCCTGAGCGGTGAGGACATTCCCGGTCGGGACCGGCTATACTGGACATACATCCATAAAAAGCTGATCGCATCATGATCGACGAGACCCTCCAGCGCGTCTTCGGCTACCCCGATTTTCGCCCCGGTCAACGCCCGGTAATCGAAGCCGTGGTGGCCGGGCGCTCGGCGGCGGCGATCTTCCCCACGGGCTCCGGGAAGTCGCTCTGCTACCAGCTGCCCGCCCTGCACCTGCCCCACCTTACCCTGGTCATCTCGCCGTTGCTGGCGCTGATGCAGGACCAGCTCGCCTTTCTCGCGCGCCACGGCATTCCCGCGGCCAGCATCGACTCTGGCCAGAGCCGCGAGGAGGCGGCCACGGTGATGACGGGGGTCGAACGCGGCGAGATCCGCATCCTGATGATCTCGGTGGAGCGCCTCAAGAACGAGCGCTTCCGCGCCTTCATCCGCCGGGTACCGATCTCGCTGATGGTGGTCGACGAGGCCCACTGCATCTCCGAGTGGGGGCACAACTTCCGCCCTGACTACCTGAAGCTGCCCGACTACCAGCGCGAGTTCGCCATTCCCCAGGCGCTGCTGCTCACCGCCACGGCCACCCCGCGGGTGATCGACGACATGCGCGAACGCTTCGCGATCGAGGCCTCCGATGTCACCGCCACCGGCTTCTACCGCGAAAACCTCGACCTGACGGTGGCACCGGTACCCGCCGACACCCGCCCCCGCGCCCTGGCCACCTGGATCAAGGAGCGCCGGGGCGATGCCCCCTTCCCCACCATCGTCTACGTCACCCTGCAGCAGACCGCCGAGCGACTCGCCGCCTACCTGGGCAAGGCCGGCATCACCGCCACCGCCTACCATGCAGGCCTCGACGCCGAGCGGCGCGAGGCGATCCAGCGCGACTTCATGGCTGGCCACAGTGACTGCATCGTCGCCACCATCGCCTTCGGCATGGGCATCGACAAGGCCGATATCCGCGCCGTGGTCCACTTCGACCTGCCCAAGTCCATCGAGAACTACAGCCAGGAGATCGGCCGTGCCGGGCGCGACGGCATGCCCTCCGAGTGCCTGATGCTGGCCGGGCGCGACACCCTCGGTGTGCTGGAGACATTCGTCTACGGCGACACCCCGGAGCAGCACGGCATCCGCCGGGTGATCGACGAGTTGCGCGCCGCCGGGACACACTGGGAGCTGACCCTCAACGCCCTTTCGCAGCATGCCAACATCCGGCCGCTGCCGCTCAAGACCCTGCTGGTGCAGCTCGAGCTGCGTGGCATCATCCGCCCGCGGCACGCCTACTTCGCCGATTATCGTTTCAAGCTGCTGTGCGAACCCGAGAGCCTGGTGGCCCGCTTCCAGGGCGAGCGCCAGGCCTTCGTCCAGGCAATCCTCGACGCCTCCCGCAAGGCACGCACCTGGCACGAACTGGACTTCGCCAGCCTGGAGGCCCTGGGCCGGGAGCGTGGCCTGGATACCACTCGCAGCCGGGTGATCACCGCGCTGGACTACTTCGTCGACAAGGGCTGGCTCGAGCTGCAGAGTCGCCAGCTCACCGAGGTCTATGAGGTCGAGCAGCCTGGGCTCGACCCCCAGGCATTGAGCGACGAGCTCCACGGCTATTTTCGCGACAAGGAGGCCGCCGAGATCACTCGCCTGCATGCCATGCTCGAACTCTTCGAAAGCGAGCGCTGCCTGAGCCGCCGCCTGGCCGAGTGGTTCGGCGACGACCGCGCCCCGGAGCAATGCGGCCACTGCTCGGCCTGTCGTGGCCAGCCCGCCCGGTTGCCGCCGGCGCCCGAACGCGCCCCGCTGACGGAACGCCATCCCGACGAACTGACCGGCGAGTTCCGCTCCCGCCTGGCCGATCAGGGCGAAGGACACCCCGCCACCCCGGACCTGCTGGCACGCTTCCTGTGCGGCATAACCACCCCGCTCTTCACTCGGCTCAAGGCGCGGCAGCTGTCGGGCTTCGGCGCCCTGGAGGGTACCCCCTACGCCGAGGTGCGCGAGTGGGTCGCGCGAAGCGCGGCTTGACGGTCCGGCTCGCCTGCACGACCTTTCGGGGTGAATCCCCGACCCAGGAGACGACCATGAGCCAGCTTTCCAGAGAGTCCTGCGAGGCCTGCCGCGTCGGCGCCCCGAGGGTCACCGAGGAGGAGGTCAAGGCGCTCGGCGCCGAGGTGCCCGAGTGGCAGATCGTCGAGCGCGATGGCATCATGAAGCTCGAGCGGGTCTTCACCTTCCCCGACTTCCGGCAGGCGCTGGCCTTCACCCAACGAGTCGGCGAGCTCGCCGAGCAGGCGGATCACCACCCGGCCCTGCTGACCGAATGGGGCAAGGTCACCGTGACCTGGTGGTCACACAAGATCAAGGGCCTGCACCGCAACGACTTCATTCTTGCCGCCAGAACCGACGAGGTAGCGAAATAAATGTTCGAACACATTGAGCGGGTTCCCGGGGATGCCATCCTCGGTCTGATCGAGGCCTTCAAGAAGGACACCAATCCTCAGAAGGTCGATCTCGGCGTCGGGGTCTACAAGGATGCCCAGGGCAACACCCCGGTAATGCGCGCCGTCAAGGAAGCCGAGGCCCTGCTGCTCAAGAACGAGACCACCAAGACCTACATCGGCTCCCACGGGGCGCCGGAGTATGGCGCGGTGATCCTGCCCATGGTGCTGGGCGAGGCTTCGCCGGTACTCGAGGCAGGGCGTGCCAGCGCCACCCAGTCGCCCGGCGGCACCGGCGCACTGCGCCTGGCGGCGGACTTCATCGCCAAGAAGCTGCCCGGCAAGGGCATCTGGGTCTCCGACCCCACCTGGCCCAACCATCACGGCATCTTCACTGCCGCCGGCATCGAGCTGCACAAGTACCCCTACGTGGATGCCGAGAACCGCCTCGACTTCGACGGCATGCTCGCGGCCCTCAAGCAGATCCCCGAGGGCGACGTCGTGGTGCTGCACGCCTGCTGCCACAACCCCACTGGCTTCGACCTCTCCCGCGAGCAGTGGCAGACCGTGCTCGAGGTGCTGCGCGAGCGTCGCCTGCTGCCGCTGGTGGACTTCGCCTACCAGGGCTTCGGCGAAGGCCTGGACGAGGACGCCTATGGGGTGCGCCTGCTGGCCGAGAATCTCGACGAGGTGATCATCACCAGCTCCTGCTCCAAGAACTTCGGCATCTACTGCGAGCGCACCGGCTGCCTGATCATGGTGGCGAAGGACGCCGAGCAGATGGAGAACGTACGCTCCCAGATCGCCATCGTCGCCCGCGAGAACTACTCGAACCCGCCGGCCCACGGCGGCGCCATCGTCAGCGAGATCCTGCACTCCGCCGAGCTCGCCGCCATCTGGCGCGAGGAGCTCACCGAGATGCGCGACCGCATCAACACCCTGCGTCGCGATTTCGTCGAGGCCCTCAAGCCCTACGGCCTGGACCAGAAGTATGCCCATATCGCCGAGCAACGCGGCATGTTCAGCTACACCGGCCTGACGCCGGAGCAGGTCGACCGGCTGCGTGACGAGTTCGGCATCTACATGGTGCGCTCAGGGCGCGCCAACGTGGCGGGCTTCTCCCACGACAACCTGCCCTACCTGGCCAAGGCGGTTGCCGCGGTCAACTGATCGCCGCCGCGCCATCCAGCCACGACGCCCGGGCCCTGCCCGGGCGTCTGCGTTTCGGGTAGAATCCCCGCCTTCCAGACTCATCGAGTCTATTGCCGCCGGGCCCGGGGCGCCGCGTGGCGCCCGTGGAACAGCGCTGATTGACCGATCAGTCAGGTATCGACCAGACTGCCTCTTGGCCTTGTTCCAACTACCCCACAACCAAGAGGCTTTCCCATGGCGGCTTCCCCTGCACACTCCCCTGTGCACTACCCGTGGTTCAAGAAGGAGGACACCGACGCCTTCTTCGCCCTGTTCCAGAACAACATCGCCAACTTCGTGATCATCGCCATCACCATGCTGGGCATGGACTTCCCGGCATCGATCGTCTTCGGCCAGGTGCTGCCCGGCGCCGCCGTGGCAGTGATGGTAGGCAACTTCTACTACGCCTGGAGCGCGGCGCGCCTGGCGCGCAAGGAGAACCGCGCCGATGTCACCGCGCTCTCCTACGGCATCTCCACTCCGGTGATGTTCGTCTTCCTGTTCGGCGTGCTGCTGCCGGCCAAGCAGCTTACCGGCGACGCCGAGCTGGCCTGGAAGGTGGCGGTGGCCGCCTGCTTCATCAGCGGCGCCATCGAGGCGGCGATCAGCCTGATCGGTCGCTGGGTGCAGTACCACCTGCCACGGGCGGCGATGCTCGGGGCAGTCGCTGGCGTTGCCTTGACCTTTATCGCCGGCGAGATGCTGTTCAAGACCCTGGAGATGCCGGTGATCGGCCTGCTGGTGCTGGCGATCATCATCGTCGGCCTGGTGGCGCGGGTGGCGATGCCCTTCCGCCTGCCCGCCTCGCTGTTCGCCATCGTGGTGGGCACCGCCATGGCCTACCTGATCGGCGATGCCGGCGGCGAGCGCTTCAGCGACGCCTTCACCCACCTGGGCTTCTACCCGCTGCTGCCCAACCTGGCCTGGTTCGAGGGCCTGGGGCTGCTGTTCACCGGCATGCTGGCGGTACTTACCGTGGTGCTGCCGATCACGCTCTACAATGCCATCGAGACCATGAACAACGTCGAGGCCATGGAGGCCGCCGGCGACAAGTATGACGTGCGCGAGTGCCAGGCGGTGGATGGTGTGGGCACCATGCTCGGCGCCCTGTTCGGCGGCGTCTTCCCGACCACCGTCTATATCGCCACCGTGGGCGCCAAGTGGATGGGCGCGGGTCGCGGCTACAGCATCCTCAACGGCGCGGTCTATGCCCTGGCCACCATGTTCGGCCTGATCGCGGCGCTGGCCGCCATCATACCGGTCTCGGTGGTAGCACCGATCCTGGTGTTCGTCGGCATGTCGATGATCGCCACCGCCTTCCAGTCCAACGATACCCGCTACTATCCGGCGGTGGCCCTGGCCATGCTGCCCTATTTCGCCAACTACGTGATGACCCGCTTCAACCGCGCCGCCGAAGAGACCGTGGCCGGCATTTCCAGCGGGGTGGTGCCCCTGGGACAGGGCGCCATGTTCACGGCGATCTTCCTCGGGGCCATCACGGTGGCGGTGATCGATCACCAGTTCCGGCGCGCCGCCGCCTTCGCCGCCGTGGCGGCCGGCTTCTCCTTCGTGGGGCTGATGCACGCGCCGAAGCTCGCCCTCAATGCCGCCGGCGACTACACCCTCGGCTACCTGGTGATGGGCGCGCTGTTCCTCTACTTCGCCTGGCAGGAGCGCCGTCAGGCGGCAGGCGATCCCGCCACCCGGCCGCGCTGAGCGGCATCACGACCGCCACACACGACTCGCCCCGCCATTTGGCGGGGCGAGGTCGTTCAGGGCTGCCGAGTGACTCGGCGAGGCCTCACTTCCAGAAGTCGCGGATCGAGGCGACTCCCTGGGCCCCCACGGCGCGGGCGTGGTTGGCGTCATGACGGGTCATGCCTCCCAGCGCGAAGACCGGCATGGCGGCGCGCTCCACCAGCTCCTGGAAGTCGTGCCAGCCCACGGGTGGCACGTCGGGATGCGACGGTGTGGTGCGCAGCGGCGAGAGAGTCACGAAGTCGCAGCCCAGCCGGCCCGCCTGGTCGAGCTGGCGGCGGTCATGGGTGGAGGCGGAGAGCCACTTGCCCTCGGCGATGGGGCGACGCTCCAGCTGCATCAGCCGCTCGCTGGTGAGATGGATGCCGTCGGCGTCGATAGCCTCGAGAAGCTCTGGCTCGCCGTTGAGCAGCAGGCGTGCGCCATGTTCCCGGCAGAGCGAGAGCGCTGCCTGTGCGCGCTCTCGATAGGCGGCCTCGTCGAGCGTCTTGGCACGCAGCTGCACCAGGCGCACGCCGTCCTCCACCAGGGCCCGCTCGAGGCGCTGGGCAAACAGCCCATCGTCCTCCTCCTCGCCGGAGATGAGGTACTCGGTGGGCAGCATCACCGCGCGCAGGATCGGCAGGTTGGCCGCCGGGAAGGGGTAGTTGACCAGATCCCTCATGGGCACCCAGCGCACTGCCTGTCCCTCGCGGCCGAAGGGCTCACCGGAAAACTCGTGGACCTGCCACACATCGAGCAGGATATGCTTGTCGGGATACTCGTGGTGGATGCGGATCAGCGGCTGGGCACGCCGGATCTCCACGCCCAACTCCTCGTGGAGCTCACGCTTGAGCCCACCCAGGCCCGTCTCGTAGGGGGCCAGCTTGCCACCGGGAAACTCCCAGAGCCCACCGTGATCGACGTTACTGGGCCGCCGAGCGATCAGCACTTCACGCCCGTCGGCGCTGATGATGGCCGCCGCCGCCACGTGCACCCTTCTCTTGACCATTGCGTTCATTCACTCTTCCAACGTTTCCGCGCACCGCGGCGCGGGGTCTGTGTCTGACCGGATAGCCCGGATCTGGCAGTATGCCGACGCTCAGCTGCGGTAGTCGGCATTGATGCTGACATAGTCATGGGAGAGGTCGGTGGTCCACACCGTGGCACTCTCCCCTCCGCGGTCGAGCGCGATGCGGATGGGAATCTCCTCGCGCCCCATCACCGCGCTGCCGGCCTCCTCGGTATAGCCCGGGGCACGCCCGCCACCTTCCACCAGGCGCACCTCGCCCAGGTCGATGGTCACCCGCGACACATCGAAGTCGGCCACCGGCGCACGCCCCACCGCGGCGAGTATCCGCCCCCAGTTGGCATCCGAGGCGTACAGTGCCGTCTTTACCAGCGGCGAGTTGGCCACCGTGAAGGCCACGTCGAGTGCCTCCTGCCGACTGGTAGCGCCGTCGACCTGCAGGGTCACGAACTTGGTGGCGCCTTCACCATCACGAATGATCGCCTGGGCCAGCTCGGTCATCACCCGCTGCAGGCCGTTGCGGAAGATCGCGATCGCCTCCTCGCCTTCCACCTGCGGGCCGCGCTGGGTGCTGATCAGCACGCAGGCGTCGTTAGTGGAGGTGTCACCATCCACGGTGATGCAGTTGAAGGAGCGCTCGACGGTCTCGCGCAGCAGCCTGTCGAGGAGCTCCTGCTCGAGGCTGGCATCGGTGGCCACGAAGCCCAGCATGGTGGCCATGTTGGGCTGGATCATTCCCGACCCCTTGGCGATGCCATTGATGACCACTCGCTCCCCGGCAATCTCCAGGGTCACGCTGGCGCCCTTGGCGCGCGTGTCGGTGGTCAGGATCCCCTCGCCGGCCTGGTGCCACGCCGCGGCGCCTTCGTCGAGGCTGTCCAGCGCCGCCGGAAGGCCGGCCAGCAGCCGCTCCATGGGCAACGGCTCACCGATCACGCCGGTGGAGAACGGCAACACGCTCTGCGCGTTCACTCCGGCCAGCCGTGCCAGTTCGGCACAGCTGGTGCGGGCGTCGCGCAGCCCGATCTCGCCGGTGCCGGCATTGGCATTGCCGGTATTGATCACCAGGTAGCGTGGCGCCTCGCCGCTCGCCAGGTGCTCCCGGGCTACCGTCACCGGAGCCGCGCAGAAGGCATTGCGGGTGAAGGTTCCCGCCATGCGGGCTCCCTCGGGACTCTCGATCACCACCAGGTCCCGGCGGCCAGGCTTCTTGATCCCCGCCATGGCGGTACCCAGCCGAATGCCGGGAATCGCCGGCATCGCGGGAAAGCTTGCGTCACCCACTGCCATCGCTTCTTCTCCTGTCTGGAATTCGCTTCGAGCTTCGAGCCGAGCTTCGAGCCGAATGCTGCCCCCTGACAAAGGGGGCGCAACTCTTGGCTCGTAGCCCTTAGCCCATAAACCAATCAGCTCAGCTTGCCGCAGCACTGCTTGTATTTCTTGCCGGAGCCACAGGGACAGGGGTCGTTGCGTCCCACCTTGGGTCCTTCGCGGCGCAGCGGACGACCGTCGGCCCCCGGTGCCACCGGCGCCTCGTCGTCGTCACCCCGGGCGGCTTCGGGCGCATCGTGGCGACTCGCCGCGGTGGCCTTCTCTCGCTCCAGGGCCTCGCGACGCTGGCGCTCCAGCTCCTCGACCTCCTCGGGACGCCGCACCTGCACATGGCTGAGGATACGCGTCACGTCGGCCTTGATATTGGCCAGCAGGTTCTGAAACAGCTCGAAGGCCTCGCGCTTGTACTCCTGCTTGGGATTCTTCTGGGCATAGCCGCGCAGGTGGATCCCGCGGCGCAGGTGATCCATGGACTGCAGGTGCTCCTTCCAGCGGGTATCCAGCACCTGCAGCATCACCTGCTTCTCGAAGCGACGCATCAGCTCGGCGCCGGCCTGCTCCACCTTGGCCTCGTAGGCCTCGCGGTGCAGGGTCTGCAGGCGCTCGCGCAGCTGCTCCTCGTGGAAGCGCTCATCCTCCTCGGACCACTGCACCACCGGCGCATCCAGGTTGAATTCGGACTTGAGGTAGTCCTGAAGCCCGGACAGGTCCCACTGCTCGGGCAGGCTCTGGGGCGGCACATAGTCGCTGATGGCGAGGTCCATGACCTCCTCGCGGATGCCGGCCACCGCCGCGGAGACCTCCTCGGCGGCGAGTACCTCGTTGCGCTGCTCGTAGATCACGCGACGCTGGTCGTTGGCCACGTCGTCATACTCGAGCAGCTGCTTGCGGATATCGAAGTTGCGGCTCTCGACCTTCTTCTGGGCGCGCTCCACGGCATTCGACACCATCTTGTGCTCGATCGCCTCGCCGTGCTCCAGACCCAGCGCCTTCATCATGCGCTGCACCCGATCGGAGCCGAACAGCCGCATCAGGCTGTCCTCCAACGACAAGAAGAAGCGGGTCGAGCCCGGGTCCCCCTGGCGGCCGGCGCGGCCACGCAGCTGGTTGTCGATGCGCCGCGATTCGTGGCGCTCGGAGCCGACCACATGCAGGCCGCCGGCCTCCAGCACCGCCTCGTGGCGGGCCTGCCACTCGGCCTTGAGCTGCTCGATCTGCGCGGCACTGGGGTCCTCCAGCTTCGCCGCCTCGGCTTCCCAGTTGCCGCCCAGCACGATATCGGTACCGCGACCGGCCATGTTGGTGGCGATGGTGACGGCCCCCGGGCGGCCGGCCTGGGCGATGATCTCTGCCTCGCTCTGGTGCTGCTTGGCGTTGAGCACGTTGAACTTGAGACCGGCCTTCTTCATCAGGTTGGCCAGGTACTCGGAGGTCTCGATGGAGGCGGTACCCACCAGCACCGGCCTGCCCGCCTCGGTCTCGGCCTTGACGTCCTCGATGATCGCCTCGTACTTCTCCTCGGCGGTGAGGTAGACCAGGTCGTTGAGATCACGGCGGATCAGCGGCTTGTTGGTGGGGATCACCACCACGTCCAGCCCGTAGATCTGGCGGAACTCGAAGGCCTCGGTGTCGGCGGTACCGGTCATCCCCGCCAGCTTCTCGTAGAGGCGGAAATAGTTCTGGAAGGTGGTGGAGGCCAGGGTCTGGCTCTCGCGCTGGACGGTCACGCCCTCCTTGGCCTCCACCGCCTGGTGCAGGCCCTCGGACCAGCGCCGGCCAGGCATGGTACGGCCGGTGTGCTCGTCGACGATCACCACCTGGCCGTCGCTGACGATATAGTCGACATCCCTGTGGTAGAGATGGCGGGCGCGCAGCGCGGAGTGCATATGTTGCAGCAGGTTGAGGTTCTGGGCGGCGTAGAGGGAGTCCTCCTCACCCAGCAGCCCCTGCTCGCGCATCAGCCCCTCCACCCGATGGTGGCCGTTCTCGGTGATCTCCACCTGCTTGTGCTGCTCGTCCAGGGTGAAATCACCGCTGGCGGGATCCTCCGGATCCTCGCAGGGGACCAGGTGGGTGGCCAGGCGGTCCACCACCCGGTAGAGCTCGGTATTCTCGTCGACCGCCCCGGAGATGATCAGCGGGGTGCGCGCCTCGTCGATCAGGATCGAGTCCACCTCGTCGACGATGGCGTAGTGGAGTCCACGCTGGACCTTGTCCTCCAGGGAGAAGGCCATGTTGTCACGCAGGTAGTCGAAACCGAACTCGTTGTTGGTGCCGTAGGTGATGTCGCAGGCGTAGGCGGCACGCTTCTCCTCGGGTGTCTGGCCGGCGTAGATGACGCCGACGCTGAGTCCGACGAACTCGTAGAGGGGGCGCATCCACTGGGCGTCACGCCGCGCCAGGTAATCGTTGACGGTCACCACATGCACGCCCTTGGCGGGCAGGGCGTTGAGATAGACCGCCAGAGTCGCCACCAGGGTCTTGCCCTCGCCGGTCTTCATCTCGGCGATGCGGCCATTGTGCAGGGTCATCCCGCCGACCATCTGGACGTCGAAGTGGCGCATGCCCATGACCCGCTTGCTGGCCTCGCGCACCGTGGCGAAAGCCTCGGGCAACAGGGCATCCAGTGCCTCGCCGCCCTCGAGGCGCTCGCGGAAGGCATCGGTGCGCGCCGCGAGGGCCGCATCGTCGAGCCCTTCGAGCTCATTTTCGAGCACATTGACGCGTTCGACCTGGCGGCTCATGCGCTTGACTTCGCGGTCGTTCTTGGAGCCGACGACCTTGCGTAACAGGGAATTGATCATGAAGTGTCCGTTATCTGCGTATGGCATAGCGCCGACCGCCCGGAGGGGCCGGCCATGTTCGGGGGTTCAGCTTGCCCACGCAGGGGGAGGACCGCGGCGGGTCAGGACGTCATGGGCGGCGGTGGCCTGCACGATGGCCACGCGAGGGAACGCGGGCGCGCCGCCGTGAAGTGCCACGCTGGCCCGTCGCAGCAGCGGCCAACCCCGCATCCGGCGGCGCGCCTTGAGCCGCGAACTGGCTCGAATCAGCGCCGGTGCCAGGATGCACACCTGTACCAGCCGCTCGGCCTGTCGCGTCAGGTCGCCCTGGGCAAGGCCCGCGGGAAGCAGGCAGCTCACCAGTAGACCGGCCAGCCACCAGCGGGCATGACGCCGCGATGGCGCGGGCCTGGCGGGTGCGGCTGGCGAGTGGCTGAGGGTCACGGCCATGCTGTCGAGGGGCTCCCGGGCGTGCTAGTCTGGCGGGCGCTGCAGGCCCATCGCGTTCATCGTCTGGCCCGCCTGGCGCGGGACGAGAGAGTCAAGCCCATGAGTATAAAGGTTAAGCGCTTTCGCGCCCAGCCCATGTCCCGGCTGCTGGCAGGGCGTGGCGAACTCGGCTCGCTGATGCGGATGGCGCGACTGATCGACCTCGCCCAGGCGCACCTGCGTGCCCACCTGCCCGAGGAGCTTGCCGAGCACCTGCACGTCGGCGGCTTTCGCGACGGCAAGCTGACCCTGATCGCCGACGGCGCCGCCTGGTTGACCCGACTGCGCTATGAACAGCCTCGCCTGCTGGAACTGCTGCACGAGTTGCCCGGCTTCGAGGCGGTGCAGGGATTCAACCTGAAGGTCAGACCCGTGCGCCCACCCAAGGCACCGCTACGCCAGGTCCGCCATCTGCCGACTCGGGCCGCCGACGAGATCTCCAGCTGTGCCGCCGATACCGAGGACCCGAGGCTCCGGGAAGCCCTGGAGCGACTGGCGTCCCATGCCGAACGGAAGGATGAGCCGTAAGCCGCAAGGGGCAAGGGGCAAGGGGCAAGGGGCAAGGGGCCAATCTCGCCCAAAGAAAAGGAGCAAGCCAAGGGATTCCTTGAAGCTTGCTCCTTGTCACTACCGGCGCAGTCCGTGCGGTCAGACCATGGCGGGAGCGGCATAGGAGATCGGGGCGACCTCGCTCTCGTCCTCGAAGGTGACGATCTCGTAGGCATCGGGCTGGGCCATGAGGGCGCGACATAGCTGATTGTTCAGGGCATGCCCGGACTTCACGCCGTGGAATTCGCCGATCAGGCTGTAGCCCAGTTGGTAGAGGTCACCGATGGCATCGAGCACCTTGTGCTTGACGAACTCGTCGTCGTAGCGCAACCCGCCCTCGTTAACAATGCGATAGTCGTCGACGACGATGGCATTGTCCAGGCTGCCGCCCAGCGCCAGGTTGTTGGAGCGCAGGTACTCCAGATCACGCATGAAGCCGAAGGTGCGCGCCCGCGACACCTCCTTGACGAAGGAGGTGGTGGAGAAATCCACGGCGGCGGTCTGGGTCTGGCTCTCGAACACCGGGTGGTCGAAGTCGATGGAGAAGCCCACCTTGAAGCCCTTGTGGGGGCGGAAGGTAGCCTCCTTGTCGCCGTCACGCACCGTCAGCTCGCGCTTGATGCGGATGAACTTCTTGGGGGCATTCTGCTCGCTGATCCCCGCTGACTGGATCAGGAACACGAAGGGGCCGGCGCTGCCATCCATGATCGGCACCTCGGCGGCGCTGAGGTCGACGTAGGCGTTGTCGATGCCCAGCCCAGCCAGCGCCGACATCAGGTGCTCCACGGTCGCGACCTTGGCGCCGGCATGGGTCAGGGCGGTGCACAGGGTGGTATCGGTCACCAGTTCCGCGCGGGCCGGAATCTGCACCTCGGGATCCAGGTCGGTGCGCACGAAGATGATACCGCTATCCACGGGCGCCGGCCTCAGGGTCATGTAGACCTTCTTGCCGGAGTGCAGGCCGACGCCGGTGGCGCGGATGACGTTCTTCAGGGTGCGTTGTCTGATCATGGGCAGTGGCCAGGCGGTTATCGGATTATCAAACAGTGTTCACTATAGCACCGAACGAGCGTTTCAACAAAGAAAGCTCGTCCGGTGCGGCGCATGGCCCCGATAGCCTGCCTCAATCGGCCTGACGACGCAGGAACGCCGGAATATCGAGGTAGTCATCGAGCTCCTGGGAGCGGCGCTTCTCGGGGCGCGGCTTGGGCCTCCTCGGGCTCGGCGCGGGCCGCCGCAGCGGAGGACTGCCGTGCAGCGATACCCGGCTGGGCACTGCGACGGTAATCGCCCCTCGCCTCGACCCGCTTGGCACTCTCGCGGCTCGACGCCTTCTTCTGGGCACCCTCGAGACCGGCGGCCACCACGGTCACGCGCAGCTCGTCGGTCAACTCCATGTCGATGGAGGTACCGACCACGATGGTGGCATCCTGGGAGGCGAACTCCTGGACGGTGGCACCCACATCATTGAACTCGCCGATGGAGAGGTCCGGGCCGGCGGTGATATTGACCAGGATGCCGCGGGCGCCGTGGAGGTCGATGTCCTCCAGCAGCGGGCTGCGGATGGCCTTCTCGGCGGCCTCGCGGGCGCGGTTCTCCCCGGTGGCGCTACCCGTGCCCATCATCGCCATGCCCATCTCGGACATCACGGTGCGCACGTCGGCGAAGTCGACGTTGATGATGCCGGGGCTGGTGATCAGCTCGGCAATCCCCTGCACGGCCCCCAGCAGCACATCATTGGCGGCACTGAAGGCAGAGAGCAGGCTGGCACTCTTGCCCAACACCGAGAGCAGCTTCTCGTTGGGGATGGTGATCAGAGAATCGACATGCTCGGAGAGCTCGCGCATGCCCTCCTCGGCGGCGCGCATGCGCTTGGGGCCCTCGAAGGGGAAGGGGCGGGTCACCACGGCCACGGTAAGGATGCCCAGCTCCTTGGCCACCTGCGCCACCACCGGGGCACCCCCGGTGCCGGTGCCGCCGCCCATGCCGGCGGTGATGAAGACCATGTCGGCACCCTCGAGCAGCTCGGCGATTCGCTCGCGATCCTCCATGGCCGCCTGGCGCCCCACATCGGGGTTGGCGCCGGCCCCCAGCCCCTTGGTGATCTCGTTGCCGAGCTGGAGCACGGTCTTGGCCGCCACTCGCTTGAGGGCCTGGGCATCGGTGTTGGCGCAGATGAACTCCACGCCCTCGATGCTGCTCTCGACCATGTGGTTGACGGCATTGCCGCCGCCGCCACCCACGCCGATCACCTTGATGACCGCGCTGCTTGAGGGTGCGCTATCTACCAGTTCAAACATTTGCCCCGTCTCCTGAACCGCCGCTGGCGATCCTGTCAGAAATTTCCTTTCAACCAGCCCTTCAGCCTCGTCAGCGCCGAGCGTCCTTCCCTGTCACCGCGGCGTGCGGTGTCCTCGCGCCGGGACTGTGCGGACATCATGCTGCCCTGTGCCTGTCGACCATGCCCCTGCCGTGTCTCTTGTAGAGCGTAATGTAACAAACCGACTCCGGTCGAATAAATCGGGTTGCGCACCACATCGGCCAGCCCGCGCACGTTCTGCGGGCAGGCGATGCGCACCGGCATGTGAAAGATCTCCTCGGCCAGCTCCACCACGCCCTCCATGCGGGCGGTACCGCCGGTCAATACCACACCGGCGGCCACCAGGTCCTCGTAACCGCTGCGGCGCAGCTCGTCGCGGACCAGGGTGAAGAGTTCCTCGTAGCGCGGCTCGACCACCTCGGCGAGAGCCTGGCGCGAGAGGTCGCGCGCCGGACGGTCGCCGACGCTGGGCACCTTGATCATCTCGTCGCTGGCGGCCAGCTGGGTCAGCGCACAGGCATACTTGACCTTGATCTCTTCCGCATGCTGGGTCGGCGTGCGCAGCGCCATGGCGATGTCGTTGGTGACCTGGTCGCCGGCGATGGGGATCACCGCGGTATAGCGAATGGCCCCCTCGGTGAACACGGCGATATCGGTGGTGCCACCACCGATATCGACCATGCAGACCCCGAGTTCGCGCTCATCCTCGGTAAGCACCGCCATGCTGGAGGCGAGCTGCTCGAGGATGATGGCGTCGACCTCCAGCCCGCAGCGGCGCACGCACTTCTCGATGTTCTGCACCGCATTGAGGGCGGCGGTGACCAGGTGGACTCGCGCCTCGAGGCGCACACCGGACATGCCCAGCGGCTCACGGATGCCGCCCTGGGCATCGATGGCGAACTCCTGGGGCAGGACGTGCAGCACCCGCTGGCCTTCGGAGATGGCCCGGGCACGGGCCGAGTCGATGACGCGGTCGATGTCGGAGGGAGTGACCTCGCGCTCCTTGATCGCCACCACGCCATCGGAGTTCATGGAACTGATATGACTGCCCGCGACCCCCACATAGACCGAGTGGATGTCGCAACCGGCCATCAGCTCCGCCTCTTCCACGGCACGCTGGATCGACTGCACCGTGGATTCGATATTGATCACCACTCCCTTCTTCATGCCACGGGAGGGATGCGAGCCGATACCGGCGATCTCGATGCCGCCGTCATCGGTGGGCTGCCCCACGATCGCCACCACCTTGGACGTTCCGATATCCAGCCCGACTACCATATTGGACGCATTGGATGGACCTGCCATGAGTCGGGGAGTCTCCTCGAACCTGGCCCGCTTGCCGGGCCTGCAACACGAAAATGAACCTGGGGCCAATTATAGGAACAACTGAGCGTATTCCTCCACCCCGGAACGAAAAAGCCCTTCCACGATACGGCGATTTTGTCGTGAAAGAAACAGGCGTATGCCCTTTGCCATGCGTGTTTCACCGGAAAATGAGCTCAGCCCTCCTCCTGACCATCCTGCTCGAGAGGATCGCTTTCACCGTGCCATGCCACTGCCACCCCGTTGGGGTATCGAAGGTCGATGTAGCGGATATGCGACGCCTGCTCCTCGAGCTGTCGACGCCAGGCGGCGGTCAGGCGCGCCAGGCGTCCCTCGCGGTCGCTGCGCCCCAGCATCACCCAGACGCCGTCATCGAGCTGGAAGCGCCAGGCGCCGCGCGGCTCCAGGCGCAGCTGGGTCAGCTCGAGCCCCAGTTCGGCGAAGCGCGTGGCGAGGCGCTCATGGTAGGCGAGCACCTCGGCACCGCTTCCGCGGGGACCGGCGAGGTCGGGAAGGTCGCCAGGAGGCGACACCGGGCCGAGGGCGAAGGGCTCCCCCTCCGGGTTGAGCAGATAGTCGTCGTTCCAGCGTGCCACCGGCACCTGCTCCACCAGCTCGAGGGTCAGGGCATTGGGCCATTCGCGGCTGACACGTGCCTCGGCGATCCACTCCACCCCAAGGGCCTGTTCGCGCAGGTCGGCGACATCCACCGACAGCCAGGTGTGACCACGCAACAGCGGCGTCAGCTCGCTGCGCAGGTATTCGGCGCTGACATGCTTCAGGTCACCGCCGATCGAGACGCGCTCGAGGGGGCGATCCAGCCACAGCCACAGCGCCCTGCCACCGGCGCCGAACAACACCACCAGCAGCATCACGCCCAGCCATCCACCACGCTGGTTCATGCCGGACGGCTCTCCAGGGTAGCGGCAAGGATACGCAGCACCAGCCCCTCGAAGTCGATGCCGACATGGGCCGCGGCCTGGGGAACCAGGCTATGGTCGGTCATGCCCGGAGAGGTGTTGACCTCGATCAGCCAGAAGCGTCCCTGGGCATCGCGCATCACGTCGACGCGCCCCCAGCCCTCGCCGCCCACCGCGGCGAAGGCCTGGCGGCACAGCTCACCCAGCTCGGCCTCATCGCTCTCCCCCAGCCCGCAGGGCAGGTGGTAGAGGGTCTCGTCGGAGAGGTACTTGGCCTCGTAATCGTAGAAGCCACCGGCCGCCTCCACCCGGATCGCCGGGAGTACCTCGTCGCCGAGCAGCGACACCGTATACTCCTCGCCCTTCACGAAGCGTTCGGCCATCACTCGGGCATCGAAACGCGCCGCCTCATGATAGGCCTCGGCCAGCGCCTCGGCGCTCTCCACCACGCTGATGCCCAGCGTCGAGCCCTCGTGAACCGGCTTGACGATCAGCGGCAACCCCAGGCGCCCGACCACGGCCTGCCAGTCGGCTTCCGGCCCCAGCATCTCCGCCTCGGGGGTGGGCATGCCCAGCGCCTGCCACACCAGCTTGGTGCGCTGCTTGTCCATGCCCAGCGCCGACGCCAGCACGCCACTGCCGGTATAGGGGATGCCCAGCAGTTCGAGCGCTCCCTGCAGGGTGCCGTCCTCGCCGCCACGCCCGTGCAGGGCGATGAACACGCGATCCGGAGCCAGCGCCTCGAGCCCCACCAGTGCCGCCTTCGGCGAGATCGTAGCCGATGGCGTCGACACCGGCGCGGGTAAGCGCCGAGAGCACCGCCTGCCCGCTCTTCAGCGACACCTCACGCTCGGCGGAGTTGCCGCCGAAGAGCACCGCCACGCGCCCCAGGTCTGCCACCAGGCTCATAGCTTCACCTCCTCGAATGACAGCGCCGCCTCGGCCAGCGCCAGGGAGATCCCGCCGATATCACCGGCCCCCTGGGTAATCAGGATATCGCCGGGCCTCAGCACGCGGCCGAGCAGCTCGGGCAGCTCCGCCTTGTCCTGGACGAAGATCGGGTCGACGGCGCCGCGCTGGCGGATCGAGCCGGCCAGGGTACGCCCCTCGGCACCGGGAATGCTCGCTTCGCCGGCACTGTAGACATCCAGCAGCAGCAGGGTGTCGACCCCGCCCAACACCCGCACGAAATCCTCGTAGAGATCCCGCGTGCGGGTATAGCGGTGGGGCTGGTAGAGCATCACCAGGCGCCGCTCGGGCCAACCGGCACGCACCGCCTGGATCACCATCTCCACCTCGCGCGGATGGTGACCATAATCGTCCACCAGCATTACCTCCCCTTCCCCACCGGGAGCCGGGAAGTGGCCATGGACCTGGAAGCGGCGCCCCACCCCCTGGAAGCCGGCCAGGCCACGCAGGATGGCGGCGTCATCCACCCCGGCATCGCTGGCCACGACGATGGCGGCCAGGGCATTCAGGGCGTTGTGAAGACCGGGCATGGCCAGCCTCACCTCGAGGGGGGCCAGCTCGCCGGGACGGCGAGCGGTGAAGCGCACCTCACCCTCTGCCTGAACGAAGTCCTCGACGCGGTAGTCGGCATCCTCGCTGAAGCCATAGGTGACGAACTGGCGGCTGACGCGGTCGAGCAGCCCGCGCACATGCTCGTCATCGATGCACAGGATGGCCAGTCCGTAGAAAGGCAGGTTGTGCAGGAACTCGATGAAGGTGCCCTTGAGCCGCTCGAAGTCGCCGCCGTAGGTGCTCATATGGTCGGCGTCGATATTGGTGACGATGGAGACCATCGGCTGCAGGTGCAGGAAGGAGGCGTCGGACTCGTCGGCCTCGGCCACCAGGTAGTCGCCCTCCCCCAGCCGTGCGTTGGTCCCGGCGCTGGTCAGCCGGCCGCCGATCACGAAGGTGGGATCGAGCCCACCCTCGCCGAGCAGCGTCGCGGTCAGGCTGGTGGTTGTGGTCTTGCCGTGGGTGCCGGCCACGGCGATGCCGTGGCGGAAGCGCATCAGCTCGGCAAGCATCTCGGCACGCCGCACCACCGGCACTCGATGCTCATGGGCCCAGATGATTTCCGGGTTGGTCTCGTCCACCGCGGTGGAGACCACCACCACGTCGGCGCCGGCGACGTGCTCGGCGGCGTGACCGATCGCCACGCGGATCCCGCAGCGGCGCAGCCTGGCGACCACCGGCGACTCGCGCAGGTCGCTGCCGCTGACGGTGTAGCCCTGGTTGGCCAGCACCTCGGCGATGCCGCACATGCCGGCACCGCCGACGCCCACGAAGTGGATGTTGCGGATACGGCGCATGCCCAGACCGCGACCATGGCGGGCGGGCTCGGCCTGGCCGGGCATCGGATGTGATCTGCTATCGCTCAAAACCTGTCTCCATGCAGCCGGCCACCAGGCGCTCGACAGCGTCGAGATGGGCGCAGGCGCGGGCCCGCGACGCCATGGTGGCAAGGGTATCGAGGTCGAGCAGCGCCGCCAGCCGGTCGGCCAGCGTCGCCGCACTGAGTTCTCTCTGGGGCAGCAGCTCGGCGGCGCCCTCCTCCACCAGCGCCCTGGCATTGGCGCTCTGATGGTCGTCCACGGCGTGCGGGAAGGGCACGAACAGCGCCGGCTTGGCCGCGGCGGCGAGCTCCGCCACGGTCAGCGCCCCGGCCCGGCACACCACCAGGTCGGCCCAGGCGTAGGCGGAAGCCATGTCATCGATAAAGGCGGTGACCTCCGCGGCGACGCCTTGCCGTGTATAGGCCTCGCGGGTAGCGGCATCCTTGTCGCGACCCGCCTGGTGGCGAACGGCGGGCCTGAGCTCCTCGGGCAGCCGGGCCAGGGCCGCCGGCAGGCCCTCGTTCAATGCCTGGGCGCCCAGCGAGCCGCCGACCACCAGCAGACGCAGGGGACGCCCGGCCATCTCGTCACTGCCGCGAGGCGCATCGCCCAGGCGCGCGATCTCGTCGCGCACCGGGTTGCCGATCACCTCACCGCGGCCCTGGAAGGCCTGGGGAAAGGCCGCATAGACCCGCCGCGCCAGCCGCGCGAGGGCGCGATTGGTGAGCCCGGCCACGGCGTTCTGTTCGTGGATCACCAGCGGGCGACGCGACAGCCAGGCGGCGAGTCCGCCGGGGCCGCTGGCGAAGCCGCCCAGCCCTACCACCAGCTGGGGGTCGAAGGCACGGATCACCCGCCACGCCTGCCATACCGCCCGGCTCAGGTTGAAGGGCGCCAGCAGCCAGCCGGCCGCGCCGTTGCCGCGCAACCCGGCCACGGCGATGCGATGGAGGGGAATGCCTGCCTCGGGCACCAGGCGGTTCTCGATGCCCCGCGGGCTACCCAGCCAGGCCACCTCCACGCCGCGCGCCTGCAGGCCACGGGCCAGGGAGAGCGCGGGGATCACATGACCGCCGGTCCCCCCGGCCATGATCAGGGCCCGACGCGGGGTGGTTTCGCTCATTGCTCGGCTCCTTGTCTGGCCAGCGAGGGCGCGCCGGCAGCCGCACGCGGGGCCGCCGGGGACCGGCGCCGCTGTTCACGCCGGGTCTCGATATCCACGCGCAGCAGCATCGCCACCATGCAGGTACACACCAGCAGGCTGGAGCCGCCGTAGCTGAGCAGCGGCAGGGTCAGCCCCTTGGTGGGCAGCATGCCGCTGCTCACCGCGATATTGATAAACGCCTGGGCGCCGATCACCAGCGCGATGCCGTAGCTGAGGTAGGCGGAAAATGCCCGACCCGCCAGCTCGGCACGACGCCCCACCGCCATGGCCCGCCACACCAGCAGGGCGAAGAGCCCGATGACGCAGACCGCACCCAGCAATCCCAGCTCCTCGGCCAGCACCGCGAAGACGAAGTCGGTGTGCGCCTCGGGCAGGTAGAAGAGCTTCTGGACGCTGTTACCCAGCCCCACGCCCAGCCACCCGCCGCGGCCGAAGGCGATGAGCGCCTGGGTCAGCTGGTAGCCGCTGGCGAACTGGTCGGCCCAGGGATCGACGAAGCTGGTCAGTCGCGCCAGCCGGTAGGGCTCGGCGATGGCCAGCAGGGCAGCACCGGCAGCCACCAGCAGCGCCAGCAGCAGGAAGCGTCCCCAGGGCGCACCGGCCATCAGCAGCATGCCCATCACGCAGCCGGTCAACACCACCACGGCGCCGTAGTCAGGCTCCATGATCAGCAGGACCCCGTACAGTCCAAGCACCACCAGCGGGCGCAGGAAGGCCCCCCAGTGGCGACGCACCTGGGGCAGGAAACGCTCCAGGTAGCCTGCCAGGTAGACGATCAGGAACAGCTTGGCGAGCTCCGAGGCCTGCAGGTTGAAGGGCACACCGGGTATCGACAGCCAGCGCTTGCTGCCGTTGACCTCGCGA
Source organism: Halomonas sp. (assembly GCA_018401555.1). GTDB lineage: Bacteria > Pseudomonadota > Gammaproteobacteria > Pseudomonadales > Halomonadaceae > Halomonas. The sequence continues at coordinate 215,969 of JAGYKP010000099.1, read as the reverse complement.
CCCACCAGCAGGACCAGCGCCAGCAGCAGCACCCCCAGCAGCAGCAGCAGAGGCCCGTTGGCCCTCCACCACCCCAGCGGCACGCGCAGCACGCCGGTCGCCACCGCTACCGCCACCAGCAGGAAGATGCCGTGACGAATGCTGAAGTACCAGGGGTTGCCGGTCAGGCTCGCCGCCACCCCGGTGGAGGCGGAGGTCACCATCACCCAGCCGATCAGCAGCAGCGCCAGGGCGGCGACCAGCAGCCAGCCATCGAAGGGGTGGTCGCGGGTCGAGAGGCCCTCACGGAGTCTTGCCAGACGGCTCATGCCCCCTCCTGCGCCAGATGATGCTGGACCCAGTCGCGAAAGGCGTCGCCACGCACCAGATAGTTGGGGAACTGATCGAGGCTGGCACAGGCCGGCGAGAGCAGCACGGCATCTCCCGGCTCGGCGATGCTCGCGGCCCGCGCCATGGCCGTGGTCAGGTCGGCGACCCGGGTCACCGGCAGTCGCCCGGCGAGAGCCGCCTCGAGGCGCCCGGCATCGGCGCCGAACAGGATCGCCTCGCGGCCGAAACGTGCCAGTGGTTCGGCCAGGGGCGTGAAGTCGGCCCCCTTGCCCACGCCCCCGGCCAGCGGGACCAGCCGGCCATCGAGGGTGGGGCCGAGCCCGGCGATGGCCGCCAGGGTCGCGCCCACGTTGGTGCCCTTGGAGTCGTTGATCCAGCGCACGCCGCCCGCCTCGGCGACCAAGCTCGCTGCGGTGGGGCAGCCCCGGGAAGCGTTCGAGTACCGCCCGCATGGCCGCCAGCGGAAAGCCGAGCCGATGGCCCATGGCCAGGGCCGCCAGGGCGTTGGCCTGGTGATGGCGGCCGGCCAGGCGCATGGCGGCGACAGGCATCAGCGGTGACTCGCCATGCATCAGCCAGTCACCATCGTCGCGGCTGGCCACGCCCCGGGCGTCGTCCTGGGGTGCCCGGTAGTGAAGCGGTCGACCGCCGGCAGCGCGCTCGAAGGCCAGGTCAGGGGGTCGTCGGCATTGATGACGGCGTGGCGGGCGCCCCGGAAGATGGCGAGCTTGGCGGCACGGTAGCCGGCCATGTCGCCATGGCGGTCCAGGTGGTCTTCGGACAGGTTGAGGAAGGCGGCACTCTCGGCGCTCAGATGCGGCGTAGTCTCGAGCTGGAAGCTGGAGAGCTCCAGCACGTAGAGCCCGGCATCGGGTACCTCGGCGAGCAGGTCGAGAGCCGGGGTACCGAGGTTGCCGCCCACGGCCACCCGCACCCCCGCCTCACGGGCCATCTCGCCGACCAGGGTCGTCACGGTGGACTTGGCATTGGAGCCGGTGATGGCGGCGATGGGCGCTCGGGCCGCGCGCACGAAGAGCGCGATCTCGCCGATCAGTCGCGGCTCGCCGGTGGCGGGATTGCTCCGGCCGGCCAGCGTCTCGAGCCCCGCTGTGCGCGGATCGATGCCGGGAGCTCAGCACCACCTCCTCCGACCGCCTCGAGGTCGAGTGCATCGAGGGGACCGAGGTGCACCGCGACCCCGGGATGAGCGGTCCGAAAGTCATCCAGTCCGGGCGGCGCCTGGCGGGTGTCGGCGACCATGAAGGGTACGCCATCCCGCGCCAGGTGGCGGCAGATCGCGCGACCGGAGAGCCCCAGCCCCACCACCAGGGTGGTGCCGGGGGGCACCGGGATGACGCCAGCGTACGTGGCGGTCGCGTCGTGTACCATCAGCGCACCTTGAGGGTGGCCAGCCCGATCAGCACCAGCACCACGGTGATGATCCAGAAGCGCACGATGACCCGCGGTTCCGGCCAGCCCTTGAGCTCGTAATGGTGGTGCAGCGGCGCCATGCGGAAGATGCGCCGACCGGTGAGCTTGTAGGAGGCCACCTGCAGGATCACCGAGACGGTCTCCATCACGAAGATGCCGCCCATGATGAACAGCACGATCTCCTGGCGCACGATCACCGCCACCACGCCGAGGGCCGCGCCCAGGGCCAGCGCCCCCACGTCGCCCATGAACACCTGGGCCGGATAGGTGTTGAACCACAGGAAGCCCAGGCCGGCGCCGGCGATGGTGGCACAGAACACGGCGAGCTCACCCGCCCCGGGAATCCCCGGGATCTGCAGGTATTCGGCAAACACCGCATTGCCGCTGGCATAGGCGAAGATCCCCAGCCCCATGGCCACCAGCACGGTGGGCATGATCGCCAGGCCATCGAGGCCATCGGTGAGGTTGACGGCGTTGGAACTACCGACGATCACCAGGTAGGCCAGTACCACGTAGAAGAGGCCCAGGGGCAGCACGAACTCCTTGAACAGCGGCAAGATCAGGCTGGTCTCCACCGGCGAGGCGGCAGTGGCATAGAGCAGCACCGCCGCCGCCAGGCCGATCACCGACTGCCAGAGGTATTTCCAGCGGGCCGGCAGGCCGCGCGGATTCTTCTCCACCACCTTGCGGTAATCGTCGACCCAGCCGATGGCACCGAAGCCCAGGGTCACGGCAAGCACGATCCACACATAATGGTTGGCCAGATCTGCCCACAGCAGGGTACTGACGGCGATGGCCATCAGGATCATGGCGCCGCCCATGGTCGGGGTGCCCGCCTTGGAGAGATGCGACTGGGGACCATCGTCACGCACCGCCTGGCCGATCTGCCCCTCGACCAGCCGGCGGATCATCACCGGGCCGAGCCACAGGCAGAGCACCAGGGCAGTGATGGTGGCGAGGATCATCCTCAGCGTGAGGTACTCGAAGACGTTGAAGGCGCTGAAGTACTGCGCCAGGAATTCAGCCAGATAGAGAAGCATGTATCACGTTCACCGTGTTGTGTCCTCGCGCAGTGCCGCCACCACCTGCTCCATGGCGACACTCCGCGACCCCTTGACCAGCACGCTGGCGCCGGGGGGAAGATGATCCAGCGCGTGGCGCACCAGCGCCTCGCGGCCGTCGAAATGGCACCCGCCTTCACCGAAGGCATGGCTGGCGGGGCGTGCCGCCTCGCCCAGAGTGCCCAGGAAATCGATCCCCAGTTCCCGTGCGTGGCGTCCGATCTCGGCGTGCAACGCCGCGGACGCCTCTCCCAACTCTCCCATGGCACCCAGCGGGCACCAGCGCGGCCCTGGCAGGCTGCCCAGGAGCTCGAGCGCGGCCTTCACCGCACCGGGGTTGGCGTTATAGCTGTCATCGATGATTCGGGTAGCGCGGATGCCGGCTACCACGGCCTGGCGGCCGGCCATCGGCTCGACCGCCGAGAGCCCCGCCACCACGTCGCTGGCGGTGGCCCCCATGGCCAGGGCCGCGGCGGCCGCGGCCAGGGCATTGGCCACGTTGTGGCGCCCCATCAGTCGCAGCCTGACATCGCCAAGCTCATGGCCGTCGACGACAAGCGTGAAAGCATAGCGTCCGAGGGCGTCGGCGACCAGTGAGCGCGCCGTGACCCTGGCGCCCTCGGCCAGCCCGAAGTCGAGCACCTCGCGCGGGGCGGCCAGCCGGGACCAGGTGGCGAAGTAGGCATCGTCGCGGTTGAGCACCGCCACGCCATCCGCCGCCAGGCCGGCGAGGATCTCCGCCTTGGCCTGGGCGATCTGGCCCATGCCGCCGAACTCGCCGACATGGGCACCGGTGACGTTGGTGATCAACGCCACCCGCGGCTCGGCCAGGCCTACCGTCCAGGCGATCTCGCCCAGATGGTTGGCGCCGAGCTCCACCACCGCCTGGCGGTGGGCCGGGGTCAGCTCGAGCAGAGTCAGCGGCGCGCCGAAGTCGTTGTTGAGGTTGCCGCGCGTGGCCAGCGTCGCCCCCTGGCGATTGAGGATCGCCGCCAGCAGCTCCTTGACGGTGGTCTTGCCGCTGTTGCCCGTCACCGCCGCCAGCGGGCCATCCCAGGCGCGACGACGGGCACGGCCCAGCAGGCCCAGGGCGAGGCGGGTATCGGCCACCACCAGCTGGGGCAGCGGGTCATCCACCGCCTGCTCGACCACGGCGGCCACGGCCCCCGCGGCGCGGGCCTCGGCCAGGAAGTCATGGGCATCGAAGCGCTCGCCGCGCAGCGCGGCGAAGAGCGCGCCCGCCGCGACCTTGCGGGTATCGGTGACGATCGCCTCGACCGGAAGGTCCTCGGCCGGGATTGCGATCCCCAGGGCCTCGGCCACCTCGGCCAGGCTGGACAGCCCACAGCGGCTCATCACGCCCCCTCCCCTTGCCGCGAGCCGCCAGCGCCTGCTCGGCCACCTCACGGTCGTCGAAGGGGTGGCGCACGCCGGCGATCTCCTGGTAGTTCTCGTGGCCCTTGCCGGCGATCAGCACCACATCGCCTGGGCCCGCCTCGGCCAGGGTGCGGTGGATGGCCGCCGCGCGTCCGGCGATATCCCAGGCCCGCCGACGGGCCGCCTCGCTCAGACCGGCCAGCATCTGCTCGCGGATGGAGGCCGGCGCCTCGCCGCGCGGGTTGTCATCGGTCACCACCAGGCGATCGGCATGGCGCTCGGCGGCGGCGGCCATGGGTGCCCGCTTGCCGGGATCGCGATCGCCGCCACAGCCGAACAGGCACCAGAGCCGGCCCTGGCCGGGCAGGTGATCGCGCAGCGCCGACAGGGCGTTGTCCAGGGCGTCCGGGGTATGCGCATAGTCGATCACCACCGTGGGCATCCCGGGCCGTGCCAGGATCTCCATGCGCCCGGGCACCGGTGCAAGGTGCTCCACCGCCGCGCACAGCGCCTCGAGGTCATGGCCCAGTCCGAGGAGCGTGGCCATGGCCAGCAGCACGTTATCGAGGTTGAAGCGCCCCACCAGCGGCAGCGCCAGCTCGCGCTCGCCCTGGGGGGTGGCGATCAGGGCACGCTGACCGGTGGCATGGGGGAAGCGCTCCAGCACGCGCAGGGTCACCGCCTCGTCATGTCCGGTGGCGAGTACCCGCACGCCGGCGGGCAGACCGGCCAGCATCAGCCGGGCCAGGGGGTCGTCGCCATTGACCACGGCGAGCCCGAGTTCGGGCCTGCGAAACAGCCGCGCCTTGGCGGCGGCATGGGCGGCCATGCTGCCGTGGTAGTCGAGATGGTCACGGCTCAGGTTGGTGAAGACCGCGGCCTGCACCCGGCAGCCATCGAGGCGGCCCTGCTCCAGGGCATGCGAGGAGACCTCCATGGCCACCCGCGTGACGCCGTCGTCGGCGAGCTCGGCAAGCGAGGCCTGCAGCGCCAGGGGACCCGGGGTCGTCAGGCCGGCGTCGACCAGTTGACCGGGGCGGCCGTTGCCGAGGGTGCCGGTCACCGCGGCATCGACGCCCAGCGACCGGCTCAGCTCGGCGATGTAATGGGTCACCGAGCTCTTGCCGTTGGTGCCGGTGACACCGACCAGCTCGAGGGAATCGGGCACGCCGTAGAGCAGGCGGCCGAGCTCTCCCAGGCGTTCGCGCAGGCCCTCGAGCGGCACTACCCGCGGGTCGGTGGGGCATCCGCGGCCGTCACCTGCATGGCAGAGCACCCGCAGCGCACCGCCGGCCAGGGCCTGGTCGATGAAGTCGCGCCCGTCCACCGCCACCCCGGGCACCGCGACAAAGACATCGCCCGCCGCCACCCGCCGGCTGTCGGTCTCCAGGCGGGTCTCCCCCTCGCCTTGCGTGACGAACGCGTGGTCGGGCCAGAGCCGCGACAGGGTGGCGTCCAGGCGGGAGAGCGTTATCGACATGACAGGGCTCGCTTCAGGCGGTCGGTTGGCAGGAGGGGTTCGCTCATTCGTCCTCCGGGACGTGACGCTGGTCGGGGGGTACATCGAGCAGGCGCAGGGCACTGCCGGCGACGCGCGAGAACACCGGTGCCGCCACCGCACCACCGTAGTAGGAGTCGCCCCGCGGGTGGTCGATCATCACCACCGCCACGATGCGCGGGTTGCTGACCGGGGCGATGCCCACGAAGAAGCCGCGATAGGCGTTCTCCTGGTAGCCGCCGGCGCCGGTCTTGCGCACCGTACCGGTCTTGCCGGCGACCCGATAGCCCGGCACCTCGGCTCGCCGGGCACCGGTATCCGGTTCGACGACCTCATCCATCATGGCCAGCACCTGGCGGGCGACCTCCGGCGAGATGACCTGCTCCCCCGAGACGGGCTCGTCAAGGCGCAGCAGTGACGGCGGCAGCAGGCGCCCCTGGTTGGCGATGGCGGTAAAGGCACTGGCCAGCTGGAGCGGCGTGACCGAGAGCCCGTAGCCATAGGAGAGTGCCGCCCACTGGCTGCTGGACCAGCGCACCGGTGCCGGCACCTCCCCGGTCGCCTCGCCGGGAAAGCCGGTACCCGGTGCCTGGCCGAAGCCCAGGCGGCGATAGAGCTGGGGCACCACCGGCTCGTCATAGCGCAGCACCAGCTTGGACATGCCGATATTGGAGGACTTCTCGAGGATACCGGCGAGATCGAGCTCGCCATAGTTGCGTATGTCGCGGATGGTGAAGCGGTCGATGCGCATCCAGCCGGGGGAGGTATCCACCACGGTGCCGGGCGACAGGCCGCCGGCATCGAGCATCGCCGCCATGGCCAGCGGCTTGACCACCGAGCCGGGCTCGTAGGGGTCGACGATGACGCGGTTGCGCAGCCCCTGGGGATCGAGTCCGGCACGGTTGTTGGGGTTGTAGGAGGGCTGGTTGGCCATGGCCAGTACCTCGCCGGTGCGCGCATCCAGCATCACCACCACGCCACCGTCGGCATCCTGCTCGGCCACCGCGGCCTTGAGCTCACGGTAGGCCATATACTGGAGGCGCTGGTCGATGGCCAGCGTCAGCTCGCCGCCGGGCTTGGCCTCGCGCAGCACCTCGAGGTCACGCACCAGGCGCCCGCGGCGGTCCTTGAGCACGCGGCGCAGCCCGGGGGTACCCGCCAGGTAGGGCTGATAGGCCAGCTCGAGCCCCTCCTGCCCCACATCGTCGACGTTGGTCACGCCCAGCAGCTGGGCGGCCACCTCGCCGGCCGGGTAGTAGCGCTTGTACTCGTCCTGGCCGTAGACGCCGGGCACGCGCAGGTCGAGGACCCGCTGGGCCGCCTCGGGGGTCAGCTGACGGCGCAGGTACATGAACTCGCGCTCGGCATAGCGCGCCAGCCGCTCGTTGAGGGCCTCCAGCTCCATGCCCAGCGCCGAGGCCAGCTGGACACGCTGGATGGGGTCGTCGGGCACATCCTGGGGATTCGCCCACAGGGTCACCACCGGGGTGGAGATCGCCAGCGGCTCGCCGTGACGGTCGGCGATCATGCCGCGGTGGGCGGGCAGCGAGTCGGTGCGCAGGGTACGGGCGTCGCCCTGCCCCTGCAGGAAGGGGCGGTCGACCACGTGCAGGATGACCACGCGCCCCACCAGCAGCCCCAGGCCGAGCAGCACCAGTCCCAGCATCACGACATAGCGAAGACGCCCCATGGGCACGCCGGGCGGTCGACGACGCGGCGAGACACCGCTGCGAACTTCGGTGCTCATCGCTGGATCACCTCCACCTCGTCCACGCCGGGCAGGCGCATCTCCAGGCGTTCCACGGCCAGGCGCTCGATGCGTGCCGGGGACGACCAGGCACTCTCCTCGAGGAGCAGCTGGCCCCACTCGGTCTGCAGCTGCTGCTGCTCGCGTTCGAGCTGCTGCAGGGCGGCGTACTCCTCACGGGTCAGGTGGCTGATGGCGATCACCACCAGAGCGCTGGCCAGGCAGCCGACCAGCAGCAGAAGCACCAGCAGCGCGCGCGGGTTCAGGCGCAGCGCCGAGGGCCAGGCGAGGCGAGCGGTAAACGACCTTCCCTGTGTCATGCCGACTCCTTCCTTCACTGTCGCATGCTCAATAGCGCTTGCGCGCGACGCGCATCACCGCACTGCGTGCGCGGGGGTTCTCCTTGACCTCCGCCTCCCCGGGACGCCGGGCCTTGCCCACCGCCTCCAGGCGGCGCTCGAGCTGCTCGTCGCGAATCGGGATGCCCCGAGGCAGGTGGGTATCACCCCGCACGTGATGCCGGATGAAGCGCTTGACCCGACGATCCTCCAGGGAGTGAAAGCTGATCACCACCAGCTGGCCTCCCGGGGCGAGGGCCTCCAGGGCCGCCTCCAGCGCCGCATCGAGCTGCTCGAGCTCGCCGTTGACCTGGATGCGCAGGGCCTGGAAGACCCGCGTCGCGGGATGCTTGTGCTTCTCCCAGGCGGGATGTGCCGTCTTGACCACCTCGGCGAGGTCGGCGGTGCGCTCGAAACGCCGCTCGGCACGGCGCGCGAGGATTGCCCTGGCCAGGCGCCGGGCATAGCGCTCCTCGCCGTACTCCTTGAACACCCGCACCAGCTCGGCCTCGCCGGCGCGGGCGATGAAGCCCGCCGCGCTCTCGCCCCGAGTCGGGTCCATGCGCATGTCCAGCGGGCCATCGCGCAGGAAGCTGAAGCCGCGTTCGGGATCGTCGAGCTGGGGCGAGGAGACACCGATATCCAGAAGCACCCCGGCCAGGCGACCGTGCAGCTCGTGGGCACGGGCGACCTCGTCGAGGCGGGCGAATTCGGCACGCTCGATGGTGAAGCGCGGGTCATCGATGGCGGCTGCCTCGGCGATCGCCTGGGGGTCACGATCGATGGCCAGCAGCCTGCCGCGGGGCGAGAGGCGCGAGAGGATCTCCCGCGAGTGGCCGCCGCGACCGAAGGTGCCGTCGAGGTAGGCACCATCGGGATCGTGGACCAGGGCATCGACCGCACCGTCGAGCAGCACGCTGGCGTGGCGAAAACCCCGCGGGGGTGTGTCAGGGCGGACTGCATGCGATTCTCGATCCACGGTGGGGCGACGGACGAGTTCCGCCGCCGGACTGAAAACAGGGGGGAGCCGGCCGATAAGCCGGGTTCTGTCGAGGACAGTCATTCATCTAGGGGTCGCGTCACCACGACCCTCGAGCAACCTACCCGAACCCGGCGCGGGCCACGCCAGCGGGTTCCTATTTGGTCTTGCTCCGAGTGGGGTTTACCGTGCCACGCACTGTTACCAGGCGCGCGGTGCGCTCTTACCGCACCCTTTCACCCTTACCGGCCTCCCGAAGGAGACGTAGGCGGTCTGCTCTCTGCTGCACTTTCCGTCGGCTCACGCCGCCCAGGCGTTACCTGGCACTCTGCCCTATGGAGCCCGGACTTTCCTCCCCCGGATCACTCCGGCGGCGACTGTCTGGCCGACTCCCGCGGCAAGGATACCAGTGCCCCGACACCCCCTCAACAAGCAGTGCATTCCAACGCGAGGGGCGCCGGGGGCAAGCCGAAGAGGGGGTCCTATGCCAGGGATGGCATCGGTAGCGCCCAGGGACGGGTTTACAGCGCCCCCTCGCAGGCTAGCCGACGGAACAGCCCCAAGCGACCTTGCCTCAGGGGGAAGCCTGGTCTTTGAGCGCCTGGGCGTGGGCATACCAGGCCTTGCGGGGACCGCCCAGCACCCGGGCGGCGACTGCCGCGGCCTGCTTGACGCCGGCACCCTCGGCCAGCAGCGCCGACGAGCAGCGCCTCCCCTCCACTGTCGCCGCCTCGGCGCCGCTCTCGCGCGGCCGGCGCACCGGCGACCATCACCACGAACTCGCCGCGGGCCTGGTTGGGGTCGTCCTCCATGCGCCGGGACAGCTCGGCGGCACTGCCCTCCAGAAACGTCTCGAAGGCCTTGGTCAGCTCCCGCGCCAGCACCAGGCGACGCTCGCCGAACACCGCCCCGATATCCGTCAGGGTGTCGCGAATGCGGTGCGGCGACTCATAGAAGACCAGGGTCTCGCTGCGCGTCGCCAGAGCCTCGAGCTGCGCGCGACGCGCCCCTCCCTTGGCCGGCAGGAAGCCATGGAAGGTGAAGCGGTCGGTAGGCAACCCCGCGGCCGAGAGCGCGGCGACCAGCGCACAGGCACCGGGAACCGGCACGATACGCCGGCCCCGGGCGCGCAACTCGCGCACCAGCACGAAGCCGGGGTCGCTGATCAGCGGCGTGCCGGCATCGGAGACCAGCGCGATGGACTCGCCGGCAGCCAGGCGGGCATCCAGCTGCTCGACCCGTGCCGCCTCGTTGTGCTCATGCAGCGACAGCATGGGCACCTGCACCCCCAGGTGGCGCAGCAGGCGCGCGGTGTGCCGGGTGTCCTCGGCGGCGACCAGCGCCACCTCGGCCAGCACCCCGGCGGCACGCGGGCTCAGGTCGGCCAGATTCCCAATCGGCGTGGCGACCACGTACAATGAAGCTGAGTTCGGTTCTGACACGTCGCCTCCTCGGCGGGCTCCCGATACGACGGATGAAGAAAGGAAGGATGCATGCTCACACTCACACGCGGCCTGCTGGCCACCGCGCTCCTCGCGCTGCTGCTGGCCGGCTGCGCCTACCAGCCGGGCATCGTCGAGCGCGTCACCGATGATGATCCCGCGAGCCTGCTCGAGCAGGCCCAGCAGCAGGAACCGAGCCAGGCGGCGCGCACGCGGCTGGATGCGGCGGACATCCTAGCACGCCAGGGGGAGCGCACCCAGGCACTCGAGATCGCCCGCAATATCGACGATGCTCGCCTGGCCGGCGACCAGCGGGCGCGCTGGGCGCTGCTGCTGGCCGATCTCGGCGAGAGCCAGGGCGACCCCGAGGCGGTGATCCGCGCGACCCAGGACCTCGACGGCCTGGAGCTGAATCGCGGCCAGGCTCTGGCCCTGCGCGAACAGCGGGGCCTGGCCCTGCTCGAGGTCGATGAACCCCTTGCCGCGGCCGAGGCACTGCTGGCGGTGCAGGCAGAGTCCGATGACGAGGCCCTCAACGACCCCATCTGGCGCGCCCTGGGGGGGCTCGACGGGCGCCGACTGACCCGGCTCGCGTGAGCAGGGCGATGCCCTGACCCGCGGCTGGGTCGAGCTGAGCGAGACGGTGCGTAGCGGCGGTGGCGATATCGAGCGTCTGTTCCAGCGCCTGGATGACTGGCGCAGCCGCAGCCAGCGCCACCCGGCGGCCCGCCGACTGCCGGCAGACCTGCTGACCCTGCGCGAGCTGAGCGGCCAGGAGGTACAGCATATCGCCGTGATGCTGCCCGAATCCGGCCCCCTGTCCCGAATCGCCGAGGCTGTCGCCGAGGGCATTCGTACCCAGCACCGCCTGTCGAATGATGCCGATGTCCGCCTGAGCTTCATCGATGGCTCCTCCGGCAACCTCGAGGCGCTCTACCGGGAAGCCGAGAATCGCGGCGCCCAGGTGGTGATCGGCCCCCTCGACAAGGACCGGGTCAGCGAGCTCGAGCGCCGCGACCGCGTACCGCTGCCCACCCTGGCGCTCAACTACGGCAGGGGCGGCAACAATAACGCCGAGGGGCTCTTCCAGTACGGCCTCTCGGCCGAGGACGAGGCCGCCCAGGCCGCCCAGCGCGCCTGGCGCGACGGCCACCGCCGCGCCGCGCTGCTGGTGCCTGACAACGACTGGGGCCGCCGCGTCGGCGAGGCCTTCTGGGACGAATGGCGCGACCTGGGCGGCGAGGTCACCAAGGCGGTGCGCTACAACCCCGGCGCCGCGGCCACCGAGAGTACCCGTCGCGCCATCGCCGAGGCACGCCCCGACGCCCTGTTCATGCTGGCGCTGCCCGACTACGCCCGCCAGGTGCCGCCGACCCTGGACTATTACGGCGCCGGCGACCTGCCGGTGTATGCCACCTCGCACCTGTTCAACGGGCGGCTCAATCCGCGCCTCGACGGCGATCTGGATGACGTGCTGTTCCTCGACATCCCCTGGCAGATCCCCGATGCCGCCGTGGGCGGCGAGGACGCCCTGCCCTTCTCCGCGAGCTACCGCGAGCTGCGCGAGGAGGCGGACCCCAACCTGTTCCGCCTGAACGCCATGGGGGTCGACGCCTTCGAGCTGGCGCGGCGGCTGCCCCAGTTCCAGCTGGTCTCGGGCAGTGAGGTGTTCGGCGCCACCGGTACCCTGCGCCCGGGGCCCGACGGCCGTATCCAGCGCCAGCTGCCCTGGGCCCGCTTCGTCAACGGCGTCCCTCAGCCGGTGCTGATCCCGGGGATCTTCGGTGATGAGCAGTCCCCGTGACGCGCGGGCCCGCGGCGAGGCCATCGAGCGCCTCGTCGCGGCCTGGCTGGCGGAGCGCGGCCTGACGCCGGTGACCGCCAACCAGCACGCCAAGGGTGGCGAACTGGATCTGGTGATGCGCGACGGCGAGACCCTGGTCTTCGTCGAGGTGCGTCACCGGGCCGATACCCGCCACGGCCACCCCCTCGAGACCATCACCGTCACCAAGCAGCGCCGCCTGGTCCGGGCGGCGCGTTTTTATCTCCAGCACAACCGGCTATCATGTGCCTGCCGCTTCGATGTGGTGGCCGTGACGGGCCAGCCCCCCGAACTCGACATCCAGTGGGTGGTCAACGCCTTCGATGCCTACTAACTCGCCAGAGGAACCCGACTCAGCATGGATTTCCAGCAGCGCATTCTCGGCCACTTCAACGCCAGCATCGACACCAAGACCTACGCCAGTGAAGTGCTGCCGCCCTTCATCGAGGTGGCCAGCCAGATGATGGTCCAGTGCCTGGTCAGTGAGGGCAAGATCCTGGCCTGCGGCAACGGCGGCAGCGCCGGCGACAGCCAGCACTTCTCGTCGGAACTGCTCAACCGTTTCGAGCGGGAGCGTCCCAGCCTGCCCGCGCTGGCCCTGACCACCGACACCTCGACCCTGACCTCCATCGCCAACGACTACAGCTACAACGAGGTCTTCTCCAAGCAGGTACGCGCCCTGGGCCAGCCCGGCGACATCCTGCTGGCGATCTCTACCAGCGGCAACTCGGCCAACGTCATCCAGGCCATCCAGGCCGCCCATGACCGCGACATGACGGTGGTGGCACTGACCGGACGCGACGGCGGTAACATGGCCTCGCTGCTCGGCCAGGACGACTGCGAGATCCGCGTCCCGGCGACCTCCACTGCGCGCATCCAGGAGGTCCACCTGCTGGTGATCCACTGCCTCTGCGACCTGATCGACGAACAACTCTTTGGAGCAAGCGAATGACCACACGCCCCCCCCTGCTCAGCGCGCTGCTGCTGTCCGCCATCCTGGGCCTCGCCGGCTGCACCACCGTGACCAGCGTGACGCACCAGGGCACCATCGACGAGAACTACGGCAAGCGTACCGCCGGAGCCCAGGTCGAGGATCAGAGCATCGAGACCAAGATCACCCACAACCTGGGCCGCACCGATGCCCGCCTGGACGATGCCCGGATCAACGTCGACAGCTACAACGGCGTGGTACTGCTCACCGGCCAGGTTCCCAGCGAGGAGCTCAAGACCCGAGCCAACGAAGTGGCCAGTGAAGTGCGCAACGTGCGCACCATCCACAATGAGCTCACCATCGCCGGCAACCTGCCCGCCAGCCAGCGGCTCTGGATACCTGGCTCAACACGCGTATCCGCACCCACCTGGCCGCCAACGAGAGCATCGACTCGAGCCGCATCCGGGTGATCACCGAGAATGCCAGCGTCTACCTGATGGGTATCGTGACCCGTGCCGAGGCCGAGCGCATCGTCCAGGCGGTCTCGCAGCTGGGCGGCATGCAGCGCATCGTCAAGGTATTCGACTATATCGACTGACGGCTGAGGCACCCAGAACGCAGGACGGCAGGCCTGAGGGGCCTGCCGTCCTGCGTTCTCCACAGCGGGATCGGGAGCTACTTGATCACGCGCAGCGAGGGCCTGCCCTTGGGCGGGCGACGGTTACCTTCGCCCTCCTCGACCGGGGACTCCTCGCCTGCTGAGGCATCGCCGTCGCTCTCCACTTCGGTCAGCGTCGGTGCCTCCTCGTCGCTGGCGTCGACGGGTTGCGGCATCACCGGCTCATGGCCGAAGACCATGCCCACGCCATTCTCGCGACCATAGATGGCCACCAAGGCGTCGCTCGGCACCATCACCCGCATGGGCTGGCCACCGAAACGGGCCCCGAAGCTGATCGCGTCGTTCTCCATGGCGAGATCGCGTACCGCGGTCGGCGACAGGTTGAGGACGATCTGGCCGTTCTGCACGAACTGCCGCGGCACTTCGACGTCGGGGTGCTCCGCATCGACCACGATATGCGGCGTGAGGTCGTTGTCCAGCAGCCACTGGAACAGGGCCCTGGCCAGGTAAGGGCGACTGGATAGGTTGGGACGACTGGAATCCATCGTCTGGCCCTCCTCCGTTGAACGGCCGCCCGCAGGCGGCCGGAAGTGTATCAGCTGCGCATCTCGCGCTCGCGCTCACTCAGCGAGGCCTTGAAGCCATCACGCTCGAAGACCCGCTCCATGTAGCCGAGCAGCGGCCCCACCTGCTTCTCGGGCAGCTCGATGCCCAGTGCCGGCAGGCGCCACAGGATCGGTGCCAGACAGCAGTCCACCAGGGTGAACTCCTCGCTCATGAAGAACGCCATGTCCTCGAAGATGGGCGAGATACCCACCAGGCTCTCGCGCAGCTCCTTGCGTGCCTTGTCCGCCTCCTTCTTGGACCCCTGCTCGATCTGCTCCACCAGCGGGCACCACTCACGCTCGATGCGATGCATCCAGAGGCGGCTCTGGGCACGCGCCACCGGATAGACCGGCAGCAGCGGAGGATGCGGGAAACGCTCGTCCAGGTACTCCATCATCACCTTGGACTCATACAGCACCAGATCACGATCCAGCAGGGTCGGCACGCTGTTGTAGGGGTTGAGGTCGGCGAGCTCCTCGGGGGGCTGGTCCTGGGTGACTTCCACGATGTCTACCGCCACACCCTTCTCGGCGAGCACGATACGCACCCGATGACTGAAGTGATCGGTACCACCGGAATAGAAGATCATCGACGACCGCTTGGCCACTACACCCATGAAACAATCCTCGCATCAAATCGAACGACTATGATAGCACGCGGGACCCGCTCCGCGGGGGAGCGTTTCGCCCGGCACATACGTCGCGGGGGCGCATGGCCGATGGCCGTGCGCCCGCATTATCCACCCGCGGTGGATCAGTGGATGTCGCGCCAGTACTCGCGCTTGAGCAGGTAGGCGATGACACCGAAGATGAAGATGAAGATCAACACCTTGGGCGCCAGGGCCTGGGCCTGCAGCTTGGAGGGCTCGCCGACGTAGGCCAGGAAGTTGGTCAGGTCGTAGACCGCTTCCTCGAACTCCTCGGGCTCCATCTCACCCGGCTGGGTCACCTGCAGGGTCTCGCAGGACTGGTACTTGCCAGTCAGCGGATCGAGCTCGGCCCCATCTACCGGGCGGTCGGTCTCGGCACACACCTTCTCCTGCACGCCCTGCAGCGGCTCCAGCACGTTGGGCATGGCCACCAGGTCGAACACGGCGTTGTTCACCCCGGTGCCGGTGCTCGGATCCTTGTAGAACGACAGCAGGTAGGAGTAGATCCAGTCGGTGCCACGCAGGCGTGACTCCAGGGTCAGATCGGGCGGCGCCGCCCCGAACCAGGCCTCGCCATCATCCTTGGCTCATGGCGATATGCATCTGGTCATTGAAGGCCAGGTCGGAGGAGAAGATCAGGTTCTCCTCGACCAGCTCCTGGGGCATGTCCAGATCCTCGGCGGCGCGCGCGAAGCGCTGGTGCTCGAGGGAGTGACAGCCCATGCAGTAGTTGGTGTAGAGCTGCATGCCCCGCTGCAACGACGCCTTGTCGTCCAGGTCGGGCGTCATGGAGTACGGCACGCTCGGGCCTGCTGCGGCCATTGCCGCCAGGGGCACCAGCGCGAAGAGCAGTGCGAACAGTTGCTTTTTCATTAGCCAGTCACCCTCTCCGGAACGGGTTTGGTCTTCTCCAGCCGGGTGTAGAACGGCATCAGCAGGAAGAAGGCGAAGTAGATGGCGGTGCAGATCTGAGCCACCAGAGTCCGGCCATCGGTGGCGGGCAGCACGCCCAGTACCCCGAGGATCACGAAGCTGATAGCGAACAGCACCAGCATCACCTTGGAGATCCAGCCCTTGTAGCGGATGGAGCGCACCGGGCTGCGGTCGAGCCAGGGCAGCACGAAGAGCACCGCGATGGCCGCCCCCATGCAGATCACGCCGAGGAGCTTGGCGTCGAGGCCGAACAGCGAGAAGTTGATGGCGCGCAGGATCGCGTAGAAGGGCGTGAAGTACCACACCGGGGCGATATGGTCCGGGGTCACCATGGGGTTCGCCGGCTCGAAGTTGGGCTTCTCGAGGAAGTAGCCGCCACCCTCGGGGAAGTAGAAGATCACCACCGCGAAGACGAACAGGAACACCGCCACGCCGACGATATCCTTCACCGTGTAGTAGGGGTGGAAGGGGATGCCGTCCAGCGGCTTGCCGGTCTCGTCCTTCTTCTGCTTGATGTCGATGCCGTCCGGGTTGTTGGAGCCGACCTCATGCAGGGCAATGATGTGCAGCACCACCAGCGCCAGGATCACGATGGGCAGCGCCACCACGTGCAGGGCAAAGAAGCGATTGAGCGTGATACCGGAGATCAGGAAGTCGCCACGCACCCACTGGGTCAGGTCGGGGCCGATCACCGGGATGGCGGAGAACAGCGAGATGATGACCTGGGCACCCCAGTAGGACATCTGACCCCAGGGCAGCAGGTAGCCCATGAAGGCCTCGGCCATCAGCGCCAGGTAGATCGCCATGCCGAAGATCCACACCAGCTCGCGGGGCGCCTTGTAGGAGCCGTAGAGCAGGCCGCGGAACATGTGCAGGTAGACCACCACGAAGAATGCCGTGGCGCCGGTGGAGTGCATGTAGCGAATCAGCCAGCCCCACTCCACATCGCGCATGATGTACTCGACGGAGGCGAAGGCACCCTCCGCGGAGGGGTTGTAGCTCATGGTCAGCCAGATGCCGGTCAGGATCTGGTTGACCAGTACCAGCAGCGCCAGCGAGCCGAAGAAGTACCAGAAGTTGAAGTTCTTGGGGGCGTAATACTTGGACAGATGCTCCTGCCACATCTGCGTCGCGGGGAAGCGCTCATCCACCCAGCGCATGATCCCCTTCTCCGCCATCGCCTTGTTCGGGTTACCCATCAGGCAGTCTCCTCATCTTCGCCAACGACAATGATATCGTCGGACTCGAAGCGGTAAGGCGGCACCTCCAGGTTGGTGGGCGCCGGCACCCCGCGGAATACCCGACCGGCCAGGTCGAAACGCGAACCGTGACAGGGGCAGAAATAGCCACCCGGCCAGTCGTCGGTGCCCACGTCGTCGGCATCCGGCTCGGGACGGAACAGCGGCGAACAGCCCAGGTGGGTGCAGATCCCGATATAGACGCCGATCTCGGGCTTGATGGCCCGCAGGGGACCCGTCACATAGGCGGGCTGCTGGGGCACCTCCGACTCGGGATCGGCCAGACGCGAGGCGTCGAAGCCTTCGGTTCGCTCGATCATCTCGGGGGTACGGTAGACGACCCACACCGGCTTGCCACGCCACTCCACGACCATGCGCTGACCCGGCTCCAGCTTGGACACGTCGGCCTTGGATCGGCGCACCTGCCGCTCTCGCCCCGGCACTCGGCTGCCAGGAAGCCACCAAAGGGGACCGCAACCCCGACTGGCACCAACCCCACCTACAACGGTGGTGGCACCCACGAGGAAACGGCGCCGACCCTTGTTCACGCCGTTATCTGCCATTTCAAGGTTTCTCCCATCAGCTTACCCGTTGATCCATCACGGGCATCATCCCCGCGAACACGGACACCAAATGCGGTACATGTTAAGAAATCGAGCCGCCCCGCACAAGGAAAAGGACCTTGACCAAGGTGGCATGGCGCACACAAATTGTTGACCCAGAACAAGAAACGCCCGGGTTGATAAACCCGGGCGTCGAACCTTCCAAGACGGCTGGTGATCAGCGCTTGGAGAACTGCGGACGGCGGCGCGCCTTGCGCAGGCCGACCTTCTTGCGCTCGACCTGGCGCGCGTCGCGGGTCACGTAGCCCGCCTCGCGCAGCGGTGCGCGGAAGTCTTCGTTGTAGACCATCAGCGCACGGGTGATGCCGTGGCGGATCGCGCCGGCCTGGGCGGAGCCACCGCCACCCTTGACGGTGACGTAGACGTCGAACTGGCCAAGGGTCTCGGTCAGCTCGAGGGGCTGACGCACCACCATGCGACCGGTGACGCGGCCGAAGTACTGGTCCAGCTCACGATTGTTGACGGTGATCTTGCCGGTGCCCGGCTTCAGGAAGACGCGGGCGGTAGAGGTCTTGCGGCGCCCGGTACCGTAATACTGCTGTGTCATGGCGAAGATTCCCTCAGAGGTTCAGTTCTTGCGGCTGCTGGGCGGCGTGCGGGTGCTCGGCGCCGGCGTAGACCTTGAGCTTGGTGTACATGGCGCGGCCCAGGGGGCCCTTCGGCAGCATGCCCTTGACGGCGCTCTCGATGATACGCTCGGGGGCGTGATCGAGCATCTTGTCGAAGGTCATGGAACGCAGGCCACCGGGATAGCCGGTGTGGCGATAATAGGTCTTGGCCGCGGCCTTGTTGCCGGTGACCTTCACCTTCTCGGCGTTGATCACGACGATGTAGTCGCCGGTATCCACGTGCGGGGTGAACTCCGGCTTGTGCTTGCCGCGCAGGCGGCGAGCGATCTCTGTGGCCAGACGGCCGAGCGTCTTGTCCGTGGCGTCGACGACGTACCAGTCGCGCTCGACGGACTGCGGTTTGGCAGTGAACGTCTTCATGGAATCTCACCAATCAAGTGTATTGGGTTCTGCCGCCGGCAGGCCGGCATGGAACCATCCCTATTCTTCTTGGTTGTCTCCAACAGGCGAAGACAACGAGTAGAGCGCGCGAAGTCTACACGAATCGACCCACCCGAGGCAATGCCAGCTGGAAGGCAGCATGATCCCACTAACTCTGGGGTCATGGTTTTTCTTCCAGCTTCAGGCTTCCAGGCGCGTAGCGCCGCTCTTCACCCTGCTCCGGCGAAGCTGGCCGGCTCAGGGCTTGTGAGGCAGCGCCAGGTAGTCGTGGGACTGCATCTCCTGCAACCGCGACAGGGTGCGCTGGAACTCGAACTCGAGGCGACCATCGGCATACAGCGCCTCGGCGGGAGCCTCGGCGGACATCAGCAGCTTGACGCCGCGATCGTAGAACTCGTCGACCATATTGATGAAGCGCCGCGCCTGGTCGTCGGTGGCCCCGCTCATGCGGGTCACGTTGGAAACCAGCACCGAGTGGAACTCCCGGGCCAGCTCGATATAGTCGTTCTGGCTGCGCGGGCCGTCGCAGAGCTCGCGGAACTCGAACCACACCACGTCGTCATGGAGCCGACGGGCGTGCAGCACTCGATGATTGACCTCCAGCGGCACATCGACCTCGCCGTCATGGCCGGCGATCTCGCGAAAACTGCGTGACAGCTCCACCTCGGCGGCCTCGTCGAGGGGCGAGTGGAAGATCTCGGCACGCTCCAGGGCGCGCAGCCGATAGTCGATGCCCGAATCGACGTTGACGACCTCGCAGTGGCGCTCGAGCAGGTCAATGGCCGGCAGGAAACGCGCCCGCTGCAGGCCATCCTTGTAGAGCTCGCCGGGCACGATGTTGGAGGTCGCCACCAGCACCACCCCGCGCTCGAACAGCGCCTCGAGCAGATTGGCCAGAATCATGGCATCGGTGATGTCCTTGACGAAGAACTCATCGAAACAGATCACCCTGGCTTCGGTGGCGAACTTGGCGGCGATCAGGCGCAGCGGATTCTTCTCGCCCTTGTAGTGCTCGAGCTCGTTGTGCACCCGTTGCATGAAGCGGTGGAAGTGGGTGCGCATCTTCTCGGGGAATGGCAGCGACTCATAGAAGGCATCCACCAGGTAGGTCTTGCCGCGCCCCACCCCACCCCAGAAGTAGAGCCCACGGACCTCCGGCAGGACCGGCGCTTCGGGTTCACTGCGTGCACGCTTGCCGAACAGCCCGGCCACACGGGAGGCCAGACCACCGCCCGACGCGGCAGCCCGCGGCGACGTGGGCGGCGTGGCGAGCAGGTCATCGTAGAGACGCTGCAGATGCTCCACGGCCTGCTCCTGGGCGGCGTCATACTGGAAGTCGTCACGTTCCAGATCGGCCCGATAGCGGGCCATGGGGGTCGGACGAATGTCTCGATGTGCGGCACTCATGGGGGCGAAAACGGCCTGTTGCGGCTTCGACAGGCTGCATATTATACGCGTCTGAACAACGAAGCGCATCGCCCGCCCCCGCCCGCGTTGACCCGGGCGGCGGCGCTCGACCCTATAATGGTGCGCGCGGGGCCACCGCCCCACCAACGGATCCGCCCGCCGTATTGCCGGCCGCTGGACTGTTCACCGCCGCAGGGAGACCGACGTGGACGAGAGCAACATCAACTGGATTCTGGCCATCGCCTGCCTGCTGGCCGGTATCGGCCTGGGGGCACTGGGATATCACCTGCTCAATGCCGGTGCCGACGGCATGCAGCGCCTGCGCCAGCGCCTCGCGGAGCGTGACAGGGAGCTCTCGGCCCTGCGCGACGGCCTCGATGAGCACTTCGACGAGGTCAGCCGTCTGGCGGCGACGCTACGCCACGACAGCGAGGCGCTGGCCGCCCGCCTCGCCGAGGACGCCAGCACCCTCGGGGGACGCACCAGGGGCCGCCGCGGCCTGGCCGTGGAGGAGGCAACGCCGCCTGCCGAGGCAACGAGCGACGAGGCCCTGGCGACACCGCGTGACTATGCCGACGGCTCCGGCGGCACCCTCTCCGAGGACTTCGGCCTCAAGGACGACACCACCCGGGAGCCCGAGGCACCCCGCTACTGAGCCGAACGTGAGTTTCACCCCGACGCCCCGCCCCACCAGCGGGGCGTCATGGTGTCGGGGCATCACGCCGGGTTGTCGATATCCACGAAGCGGTGTTCGAGGCCGAACTCCTCGGCCAGCCACTCGCCCAACGCGCGGACACCGTCGCGCTCGGTGGCGTGATGCCCCGCACAAAGGTAGTGGATGCCCAACTCGCGGGCCAGGTGGGTAGTGCGTTCGGAGATCTCTCCGGAGATGAAGGCATCGGCCCCCGCCTCCCAGGCCGCGGTGATCATGTCCTGGGCACCCCCGGTGCACCAGGCTACGCGACGCACCTCCCCGGCATCCGGCGCCCGACCAGCAGCGCCTCGCGACCCAGCCGCTGCTCACATGGCTCGCCAGCCCCTGCGCCCCCATGCCGGCGGGCGGCGTGCCGATCCACAGCAGGCCCTCGCCCAGTTCGCCGTCGGCACAGCATTCCACCGTGAAGCCCAGTCGGCGCCCCAGCTCGGCGTTGTTGCCCAGCTCCGGGTGAGCATCCAGCGGCAGGTGATAGGCCAGCAGGTTGATGTCATGGGCCAGCAGGGTCTGCAGCCGCCGGCGCTTCATGCCGGTGACCGCCACCGGCTCGTTCTTCCAGAAGTAGCCGTGGTGCACCAGCACCAGATCCGCTTTCCACGCCACGGCCTGGTCGAGCAGCGCCTGACAGGCGGTGACGCCGCTGAGCACACGACCGACCTGCTCACGCCCCTCCACCTGCAGGCCATTGACGGTGTAGTCCTTGAAGCGGTCGGACTGCAGCTTGCTCTCGCAGGCGGCCACCAGCACATCGCGATGGGTCATCGTCTCCTCCGGACGCTGTGGATTGAAGGTGTTACCATGCGCCGATTGTAACCGTCGCCGCCCGGGCCCGGCGACCGCCACTGACCCGAAGTGAACGCCCAGACGAGGACCGAGCCCCGCATGCCGTACCGACCGCCGCGCCAACGCCTCCGCTCACTTGTCCCCTACCTGCTGCCGGTGGTGATCGGGGTACTGCTCGCCGTGGTGCTGCTCAACGCCTTCCCGCAGCTCTCCGGACGCGATGCGGCCGACTCCGCCGGCGCCGCCAGCACCCTCCCCCGACCCTGCGCGAGCCGTTGGCTACCGTATCCCCCGACGTGGCGGCCCCCCGCGACGAGGCCGAGCGCCCCGCACCGGAACTGCGCCAGGGCACCGCCACTCGCCCGCGAGCAGGGGCCGGCCAGTTACGCCGCCGCGGTGGAGCGCGCCGCGCCGGCGGTCGTCAACATCTACCCTCGCGGGTCGTCGAGCGCGACCAGCACCCGCTGATGTCCGACCCCTTCTTCCGTCAGTTCTTCGGCGACGACATGCCGACGCGCCAACGCATGCTCTCGAGCCTCGGTTCGGGCGTGATCGTCAGCGAGGAGGGCTACGTGCTGACCAACCACCACGTCATCGGCGGTGCCGACCAGATCCAGGTCGCCCTGCGCGACGGCCGCGAGACCCTGGCCGAGGTGATCGGTACCGACCCGGAGAGCGACCTCGCCGTGCTGCGTATCGAGCTCGATGACCTGCCGGTCATCGAGCTGGCCGACTCCGCCGAGGTGGCCATCGGCGATGTGGCCCTGGCCATCGGCAACCCCTTCGGGCGTCGGCCAGACGGTCACCATGGGCATCATCAGCGCCACCGGCCGCAGCCACCTGGGGCTCAACGCCTACGAGGACTTCATCCAGACCGATGCCGCCATCAACCCGGGCAACTCCGGGGGGGCGCTGATCAGCCCCGACGGCGCCATGGTCGGCATCAACACCGCCATCTTCTCGCGCTCCGGCGGCTCCCAGGGCATCGGTTTCGCCATCCCCGCCAACCTGGCACGCAACATCCTCGAGGAGCTGGTCACCCAGGGGCGGGTGATCCGCGGCTGGCTGGGAGTCGAGGCCCAGGAGCTCAACCCGGAGCTGGCCGCCTCCTTCGGCCTGCAGGCGCCGCGTGGCGTGATCATCGCCGGGGTGGTACCGGGAGGCCCCGCCGACCAGGCCGGCCTGCGTCCCGGCGACGTGTTGCTCTCGATCGAGGGCCGGCCGATCCTCGACGCCCGGGAAACGATGTCCGACATCGCCGCAGTGGAGCCCGGCGACAGCCTGCCGCTCACCGTGGTACGCGGCGGCGAGGAGCTGGAGCTGACGGTGGAGGTCGGCGAACGCCACCCCCGAGCTGCGCAGCCCAGAGTAGCCGTACGGCAACGACGCCACCCGGCCATTACCACTTCACAATGCAGAGGGCCCCGCCATCCGGCGGGGCCCTCTGCGTACGGCCAATCATTCATGCGGCCGACTGGCCAACTCGCCACCACGACCCACTCGGCGGCTCACTCCTTGATCCGGTACTGGCGCTGCGCGCATGGGCGGTAAGCGACTCGCCGCGAGCCAGCACCGAGGCCACCCGGCCCAGCTCCGATGCCCCTTCGGGCGAGCAGTGGATGATCGACGAGCGCTTCTGGAAGTCGTAGACCCCCAGCGGCGACGAGAAGCGTGCGGTACCCGAGGTGGGCAGCACATGGTTGGGGCCGGCGCAGTAGTCGCCCAGCGCCTCGGCGGTGTAGCGACCCATGAAGATGGCACCGGCGTGGCGCACCTCGGGCAGCCAGCCCTCGGGGTTGGCCACCGAGAGCTCGAGGTGCTCCGGGGCGATGCGGTTGATCAGCGTCATCGCCTCGGCGCGATCGCGGCAGCGAATCAGCGCCCCGCGCCGGGAGAGCGACTCGCGAACGATCGCATGGCGCTCCAGGGTCGGCAGCAGCCGGTCGATGGCGGCCTCCACGGCGTCCAGGTGCCCGGCATCCCAGCCGACCAGTATCGCCTGGGCGTCCTCGTCATGTTCGGCCTGGGAGAAGAGATCCATGGCCAGCCACTCGGGGTCGGTGCCACCGTCGGAGACCACCAGGATCTCCGAGGGGCCGGCTATCATGTCGATCCCCACCTGGCCGAACACCGCCCGCTTGGCGGTGGCCACGTAGATGTTGCCCGGACCGACGATCTTGTCGACCCGCGGCACCGTCTCGGTGCCGTAGGCCAGGGCGGCAATGGCCTGGGCGCCGCCCACCGTGAACACCCGGTCGACGCCGGCGAGATGCGCCGCGGCCAGCACCAGCTCGTTGAGCACTCCGTCCGGGGTGGGGACCACCATGATGATCTCGCGCACCCCGGCCACATGGGCGGGAATCGCGTTCATCAGCACCGAGGAGGGATAGGCCGCCTTGCCGCCCGGCACATAGATGCCGGCGCGGTCCAGCGGCATGACCTGCTGGCCGAGCACGCTGCCGTCCGCCTCGGTGTAGTGCCAGGACTCGGGCTTCTGGCGCTCGTGGTAGAGGCGGATACGCTCGGCGGCCTGGGCTAGCGCCTCGCGCTGCTCGGCGGGCAGCCCCTCGTAGGCCTGGCGCAGGCGCGGTGCACTGAGGGTCAGTTCGGCCATGCTCGCTACCGAGAGGCGATCGAAGCGGTTGCTGGCCTCCACCAGGGCGGCATCGCCGCGCTCCTTCACCGCCGCGAGGATCTCGGCGACCCGCGCCTGGACCTCGCCGTCGGAGACGCCCTCCCAGGCCAGCAGATGATCGAGGCGTGCCGAGAAGTCCGCGTCGGCAGTGTCCAGGCGGGCGATTCCGGAGGGGGCAGTGGTGTCGGTCATGGCAGCATCCATATCGTGTCGGGCCTATCGAATCGGGTCCGGCGCAGGCGTCTCAGCCCGCGACGCCCTCGCGCCGTGTGGCTACCGCCTGCTCGAGGCGCTCGAGCAGCGGCTTGATGCGCGCATGCTTCATGGTCATCGCCGCCTTGTTGACCACCAGCCGGGTGGAGATCGGCGCGATCAGCTCGCGGGGCTCCATGCCATTGGCGCGCAGGGTATTGCCGGTATCGACGATGTCGACGATCTCGTCGGCCAGGTTCATCAGCGGCGCCAGCTCCATAGCGCCGTAGAGCTTGATCACCTCGGCCTGGATGCCCTGCTCGGCATACCAGCGTCGGGCGACATTGACGAACTTGGTGGCCACCCGACGACGGGCGCGGGCCGGCTCGGCGCCGCTGATGCCGGCGGTCATCAGCCGGCAGCGGGCGATCTCCAGGTCCAGCGGCTCGTAGAGCCCCGCCGCGCCGTGCTCGAGGAGCACGTCCTTGCCGGCCACGCCCAGGTCGGCGGCACCCAGCTGCACATAGGTCGGCACGTCGGTGGCACGGATCACCACCAGCTTGACGTCGGGCAGGTTGGTATCGAACAGCAGCTTGCGACTCCTGCCCAGGTCTTCCGCGGGCTCGACGCCGGCGTCGGCCAGCAGCGGCAGGGTCTCGTCCAGGATACGGCCCTTGGAGAGGGCCAGGATCAGTTGTTTGCTCATGCTCTCGCCTTGGTCAGGATGCAGGCTAGCCCGGTACGCGACGGATCCGTGCGCCCAGCAGCTGCAGCTTCTCCTCGATGCACTCATAGCCGCGATCGATATGATAGATGCGGTCGACCAGGGTCTCCCCCTCGGCCATCATCGCCGCGATCACCAGCGACGCCGAGGCGCGCAGGTCGGTGGCCATCACCGGGGCGCCGGAGAGCCGCTCGACCCCCTCGATCACCGCGGTATTGCCCTCCAGGGCGATCTTCGCCCCCATGCGATTGAGCTCCTGGACGTGCATGAAGCGGTTCTCGAAGATGGTCTCCACCACCCGGGAGCTGCCCTCGGCCACCGCGTTCATGGCCACGAACTGGGCCTGCATATCGGTGGGAAAGGCCGGATAGGGTGCGGTACGGATATTCACCGGCCGCGGCCGCTTGCCGTGCATGTCCAGCTCGATCCAGTCATCACCGGTGGTGATCTCGGCGCCGGCTTCCTCGAGCTTGGCCAGCACCGCCTCGAGGATATCGGCGCGGGTGCGGCGCACCCGGACACGTCCGCGAGAGAGCGCGGCGGCGACCAGGAAGGTGCCGGTCTCGATGCGGTCGGGCATCACGTCATGGTAGGCGCCGTGCAGGCGAGGCACCCCCTCGATGGTGATGGTATCGGTGCCGTGACCACGGATGTTGGCCCCCATCTTGATCAGCAGCTCGGCCAGGTCGACCACCTCAGGCTCACGGGCGGCATTCTCGAGCACCGTGGTGCCCTCGGCCAGTGCCGCTGCCATCAGCAGGTTCTCGGTGCCGGTGACGGTGACGGTATCGAAGAAGATGGTGGCACCCTTCAGTCGGCCCTCGACCCGCGCGCGAATATAGCCGCCCTCGACGCGGATCTCCGCGCCCATGGCCTCCAGGCCACGCAGGTGCAGGTCCACCGGACGCGAGCCGATGGCGCAGCCGCCGGGCAGGGAGACATCGGCGTGGCCGAAATGGGCCAGCAGCGGGCCCAGCACCAGGATCGAGGCACGCATCTTCTTGACCAGCTCATAGGGGGCATCGCAGTGATTCACCTGGGAGCCGTCGAGCTGGATGGTCATCTTCTCGCCCATCACCGGCTCCACCCCCAGATGCCCGAGCAGTTCCAGGGTGGTGGTGATGTCCTGCAGGTGCGGCAGGTTGCCGATGGTCACCGGCTCGTCGGCCAGCAGCGTGGCACACAGGATGGGCAGGGCGGCATTCTTGGCGCCGCTGGCCCAGACCTCGCCATCGACCGGCCCGTTGCCGGTAATGATCAATTTGTCCATGGAGGATTGGGGTCTCAGGCGCCGGGGTTCTCCGGCGCGCCTTGCCACTGCGCCGGGGTATAGGTCTTGATGCTCACCGCGTGCAGCGCACCGGAGGCGATCTCGTCGGAGAGCGCGCCATAGATCAGCTGCTGGCGCTTGACCGGCGACAGGCCTTCGAAGAGCTCGCCCACGGCCACCACCTGGAAGTTGCAGCCCTCGCCCTGGATGTGGAAATCGCAGCCGTCGATACGCGACTCGAGCAGCCCCTTGACGTCACTGGGTTGCATGGTGAGGCACTCCTTATAGTACTGAAATGGAAGCACTGAAACGGATCCGCCGACGACAACCACCTGGTCGTCGACAGGCAACAGGGATGGCCCATGGTAATGAAAAGCGCCGCGCTTGGCGATTGCCCCGGCTACTCCCCCGCCGCCTCCAGCGGCAGCAGGCGCTCGAGGCCGGCCAGGTCGGTGAGGCGCCAGAGGGACGCCGACAGGTGCACCTGCTCCAGGGCGAGCCCGGCACGACTCGCCGCACGGGCCCACTCCAGCAGCACGCTCAGGGCCGCGCTGCTGACGCCGGCGACACCGCGCAGGTCGAAGCTCACCGCCTCGCCCGGACCGACGCTGCGCGAGCCAGGCGGCTGCCCGCCTCGGCGAGCTCGGCGGCATGCTCGAAGCCCACTTCACCACACACCACCAGGCATTCGGGCTGGGCCTCCAGGCGCAGGCCGTCGCGTGCCAGCAGGTCGCTCACGCGCCCTGCTCCAGCTCCTCGACACCCACCTCGGGCGCCCAGCCATCGATCACGGCGTCGTAGTCACGCGCGTTGTCGCGCATCGCCTGGTCGAACTGGTTGCGGAAGGTCAGCCCCAGGTTGATGCCGTTGACGATGACATTGACCACCCGCCACTCGCCACCGGTCAGGCGCAGGGAGTAGCTGACCGGATAGACGGTGCCATCCTCGGCCACCACTTCCATGTCGACGCTGGCCTGGTCCTCGTGGCGCTGGGCCCGCTGAGTATCGAGCACACGCAGTTCGCGATAGTCGAAGGTCACCAGCCCCTTGGCGTAGGTATCGATCAGGGTCTGGCGGAAGGTGTCGACGAAGCGCGAGCGCTGCTGCGGCGTGGCGTTGGCGAAGTAGCGCCCCATCACGCTGGCGCCGATGTAACGGAAATCGGCGATATCATCGAGGCTGTCGTCGACCAGCGCCTCGAGCTCGCCCATGTTCTCGGCGAAGTGGTCGCGCCGACCCTCGATCTTGCCGGTCAGCGTCTCGACGCTGTGGCGGATCACTTCATCGGGGCTGCGCTCGGGGGCGGCCTGCACGGTCAGGCTGAACAGCAGGCTCAGCAGCAGTGTCGCCAGGGCCAGGGGGTAACGGATCATGATCAACGTCTCCATGTCGGGGTCGATGAGAGGTCGGACAGGACCAGGCGGTCGGCGCCTAGTCGCTGACCATGTTTGACACGAACTGCTGGATGAGTTCTTCGAGCACCAGGGCCGACTGGGTGTCGCGGAGGGTATCGCCGTCGGCCAGGGTCTCGGGGTCGCCGCCCACGGACAGTCCCACGTACTGCTCGCCGAGCAGGCCCGAGGTCAGGATCGCCGCGGTGGTATCCCGGGAGAGCTGCCCCTCCAGCTCGTCGTCAAGCTCGAGCACCACCCGGGCATCGTACCAGTCGGTATCGAGCTCGATGGCCGCCACGCGCCCCACGGTAACGCCGGCCATGGTGACCCGCGCCCGCGTCTTGAGGCCGCCGATATTGGCGAAGTTGGCCTCCAGGCGGAAGGTATCGCTGGGGGCCTGCATGCTCAGGCCGCTGACCCGCAGGCCGAGGAACACCAGCCCGAGGATGCCGGCAAGCATGAACAGCCCGACCCCCAGCTCCATGGTTTTGCTGCGCTTCATCTAGTATCTCCACACATCAGGGCGATCGTTCGCCGCTCAGGCGAGGCCGCCGAACATCACGGCGGTCAGCACGAAATCGAGGCCAAGCACGGCCAGCGAGGAATAGACCACGGTACGGGTGGTGGCCCGCGAGATGCCCTCCGAGGTGGGCACCAGGTCATAGCCCTGGAATACCGCGATCCAGGTCACCACCACGGCAAACACCAGGCTCTTGATGATGCCGTTGCCCACGTCGTCGACGAAGTCGACGCTGGCCTGCATGTTGGACCAGTAGGAGCCCTCGAAGACGCCCAGCCAGTCGACGCCGACCAGGTAGCCACCGTAGATGCCCACCACACCGAAGCCCACGGTAAGCAGCGGCAGGGCCACGAAGCCCGCCCACAGCCGCGGCGCCACCACCCGACGCAGCGGGTCGACGCCGATCATCTCCATGCTGGTCAGCTGCTCGGTGGCCTTCATCAGGCCGATCTCGGCAGTCAGTGCCGAACCGGCACGTCCGGCGAACAGCAGCGCCGCCACCACCGGGGCAAGCTCACGCAGCAGCGATAGCGCCACCATCTGGCCCAGCGCATCCTCGGCGCCGAAGTCGACCAGGATGGTATAACCCTGCAGCGACAGCACCATGCCGATGAATAGCCCCGAGACCAGCACGATGGCCAGCGACAGCACGCCGACGAAGTGCATCTGGCGCACCCAGAGGTAGAGCCCCTCGCGACTCGGCAGCCCCACGGCGGACTGGGCGAGGAAGATACCGGCGCGACCGAAGGACTCGAGCAGGTCGCAGCCGCGGTGTCCCAGGCGGCGGATTCGCTGGATCATCGAGGGCCTCCCGGGCTGAGCATGTCGCTGACGAAGTCCACCGCCGGATAGTGGAAGGGCACCGGCCCATCCGGCTCGCCGTGGACGAACTGGCTGACCCGGGGATCCTGGTCCACATCGAGGCTTTTGGGTGTGCCGTGGGCCATCACCTGGCCATCGGCAATCACGTAGACATAGTCGGCGATGGTCAGGGTCTCCTTGATGTCGTGGGAGACCACGATCGAGGTCAGCCCCAGCGCCTGGTTGAGGCGCTTGATCAGCTGCACCAGCACGCCCATGGAGATCGGGTCCTGACCGACGAACGGCTCGTCATAGAGGATCAGTTCGGGGTCCAGGGCGATGGCCCGGGCCAGGGCCACCCGGCGCGCCATGCCCCCGGAGAGCTCCGCAGGCATCAGCTCCCGGGCACCACGCAGGCCCACCGCCTCGAGCTTCATCAGCACCAGGTCGCGGACCATGGTGCCCGGCAGGTCGGTATGCACCCGCAGCGGGAAGGCGACGTTCTCGAACACGCTGAGGTCGGAGAACAGCGCCCCGCTCTGGAACAGCATGCCCATGCGCTGGCGCATCGCGAACAGCGCCTTGCGCGACTGGCGGTGCACGTCCTGGCCCTCGATCAGCACCCGCCCGGCGTCGGGCAGCAGCTGCCCGCCGATCAGCTTGAGCAGGGTGGTCTTGCCACTGCCGCTGGGGCCCATGATCGCAGTAATAGCGCCGCGCTGGATCGTCATGTCGACGCCGCGGAAGATCTCCTTGTCGCCACGCGCGAAATGCAGCCCCTCCACCGCCACGAAGGGAGTGTCACTCATCGGCTCAGCCATCCCAGTAAAATTATCGAACATCGTATCCTAACTGCCTGGCCAGGCGCCAGCCCGATGCCGCCCCGCGGCTTGCACCGCTCCTGGCCAGCACGTTTAATGGCGCCTTTCCGAAACCGACCGCCTTAGCGAGCCGATACTCCATGCTGCTACCCCTGATCGCCGTGCTGCTGGGTCTCGTCGCCCTGCTGTGGAGCGCCGACCACTTCGTCGGCGCGGCGGCCGCCACCGCCCGCCGCGCCGGCATGAGCACCATGCTGGTGGGCATGACCATCGTCGCCCTGGGCACCTCGGCCCCGGAGATCGTGGTGTCGCTGATGGCCTCCCTGGATGGCATCCCCGACCTGGCCACCGGCAACGCCCTGGGCTCCAACATCGCCAACATCGGGCTGGTACTGGGCATCACCGCGCTGGTGGTGCCTATACCGGTACGCTTCTCCATCGTGCGCCGCGAACTGCCGCTGCTGCTCGGCGCCACCGGACTCGCCGGTTACGCCCTGGCCAACGGCCACCTGGGACGGATGGATGCCGCGCTGCTCATCGCCCTGCTGCTGTTCAGCCTGTGGTGGCTGTTCCGTGCCGACACTCCGGACGCCAAGGAGGAAGTGGCAGGCGAGATATCCCAACATGACGCTGGCTCGCGCCCTGCTGTGGCTGGTGGTGACACTCGCGGTGATGGTGGCCGGCTCCCGCGGCCTGGTGTGGGGGGCCAGCGAACTGGCCCGCAGCATGGGGATCAGCGAGCTGGTCATCGGCCTGACCATCGTCGCCATCGGCACCAGCCTGCCGGAGCTGGTGGCCTGCGTGGCCAGCGCCCTCAAGCGCCACCACGATCTGGCCATCGGCAATATCATCGGCTCCAACCTCTTCAACCTGCTGGCGGTGCTGCCGATCCCCGGCCTGCTGGCGCCGGGCCCGACCGACCCCGCCGCCGGCGAGCGTGACTATCCGCTGCTGCTGGTGCTGACCCTGGTACTCGGAGCCCTGCTGCTGTGGCACCGCCGCAACCATCTGGGTCGCCTCCCCGGCGCGGCACTGGCCGCCAGCTACTTCGGCTACCTGATCTGGCTCGGCACGGCCAGTCTGGGCGGCGGCTCTTGAGTGAACCCCTCGAACAGGCAACAATCGTCGCCATGACATCCGATACCCCCTCGGCCGGTTCGGCCCTCCGTGACAGCGCCCGACGCACCCTGCACCTCGAGCAGCAGGCCATCGGCGCCCTGGTGGCGCGCCTCGACGACGCCTTCGACCATGCCTGCGAGCTGATCCTGGCCTGCCGCGGCCGCGTGGTGGTCACCGGCATGGGCAAGTCGGGGCATATCGCCGGCAAGATCGCCGCCACCCTGGCCAGCACCGGCACGCCGGCCTTCTTCGTGCACCCCGGCGAGGCCAGCCACGGTGACCTCGGCATGATCACCCCCGGCGACGTGGTGCTGGCGCTCTCCAACTCGGGCGAGACCGCCGAGGTGACCGCCCTGCTGCCGCTGCTCAAGCGCATGAAGGTGCCGCTGATCAGCATGACCGGTCGCCCCGCCTCGAGCCTGGCCCGCCATGCCGAGGCGCACCTCGATACCGGGGTCGAGCGCGAGGCCTGCCCTCTCGACCTGGCCCCCACCGCCTCTACTACCGCGGCCCTGGCCATGGGCGATGCCCTGGCCGTGGCGCTGCTCGAGTCACGCGGTTTCACCGCCGAGGACTTCGCGCTATCCCATCCCGGGGGCAGCCTCGGCAAGCGCCTGCTGCTGCGCGTCGGCGACCTGATGCACAGGCGGCAGCCGGCTGCCCCGGGTGCCGCTGGGCAGCCCGCTGCGCGACGCCCTGCTGGAGATCACCCGCCAGGGGCTGGGTTTCACCTGCGTGGTGGCCCCCGACGGCCGCCTCGCCGGGGTCTACACCGATGGCGACCTGCGCCGCACCCTGGACCAGCACAGCGACCTGACCGACCTGAGCGTGGATGAAGTGATGACCTGCCCCGGCAAGCGCGTCTCCCCGGAGACCCTGGCCGCCGAGGCAGTCAGCCTGATGGAAGACCACCGCATCTCCGCCCTGGCCGTGGTCGACGACGAGGGTCGCCCGGTGGGCGCCCTGCATATGCACGACCTGCTCGCCAGCGGCGTGATCTGACCTCAACAACACGGAGTCTTCATGACGACCCATACCTCTCCCCTGCAGGATCCGCAGCTCACCGATCGCCTGCGCCGCATCCGCCTGCTGGCGCTGGACGTCGATGGCGTGCTCACCGACGGCCAGCTCTACTTCCAGGCCGACGGCATCGAGATCAAGGCCTTCAACGTCCAGGATGGTCACGGCCTCAAGCTGCTCAAGCGTGCCGGCATCCAGGTCGCACTGATCACCGGCCGCGAATCGCCCACGGTGAGCCGCCGCGCCGCCGCCCTGGGCATCCAGCATGTCTTCCAGGGCGTCGAGAAGAAGCTGCCGGTCCTGCGCGAGCTGATCGCGCGCCTGGGCCTGGAGTTCGACCAGGTAGCCTACTGCGGCGACGACATGCCCGATGTGGGCGCCATCCGCCGTGCCGGCGTGGGCATCAGCGTGCCCAATGCACCGAGCTACATCCAGAAGCACGCGGACTGGGTCACCGAACGCAGCGGGCGGCCAGGGCGCGGCCCGCGAGATCGCCGACACCCTGCTGCGCGCCCAGGGCCACTGGGACGCGGTGATCGACACCTACCTGCATGGGGCCGGCTGAGATCATGGCCCTGCCGCGCCCCGGCTTCCGCACCTGGCTGACCCTGCTGCTGCTGGCGCTGGGCGGAGGCCTGGCGCTGCTCGACCTGCGCGACCCCAGCCCCACCGGCCAGGTGCCGCGCGATGCCGCGGGCGAACCCGACTTCTACCTCGAGAATGCGCGCCTCACCCGCTTCGACAGCCGAGGGCCGGCCCCACCAGCGGGTGACCACGCCGCGGCTGGTGCATACCCCGGTGGATGACGTGACCCGCCTGGAGACCCCGCTTGCCCGGCTCCACGACCGCGAAGGTCGGCTATGGCTGGCCGAGGCCGAGAGCGGCGAGCCTGGGGCCGGGCGGCAACCCGCTGCCTCTCGGACGGCGACGCCCGCCTGCGCGCCCCCGCCGAGCGCTGGGAGCTCGAGACCGAGACGCTGCACTACGATGCCGACACCGGGCATGCCTGGAGCACCACCCCGGCCACCCTGCGCCAGCCACCCCAGCGCATGAGCGGTGAGCGTTTCGACGCCTGGCTCCATGACAATCGGGCGCGCCTGACCGACAATGTGCGCGGCCACCATCCGCCCGAGACATCCGAGGAGTCCTCGCCATGACGCGCCCCCTGCTCCCCACGCTGACCTGTGCACTGCTGCTGGCGCTGGCTATCGCCCCCGCCAGCCAGGCACAGGACCAGGCTCAAAACCAGGATGCCAATGCCCCCATCCTGGTCGAGGCGGACCGCCTCGATCTCGACGATCGCGCCGGCACCGCCGTGTACACCGGCAACGTGGATATCCGCCAGGGCAGCATGCGCCTGACCGGCAACCGGGTGGAGATCCGCCGCAACGCGGCCGGCGAGCTCTCCCTGGCGACTGCCACCGGTGAACGGGCCTACCTCGAACAGCAGCCCGACCCCGCCGAACCGGTCGTCAAGGGTTGGGGGCGCACCGTCATCTATCACGTGGCCGAACGGCGCGTGGAGCTGATCGATCGCGCCGAACTCCACCAGGGGGGCGACACCTTCGAGGGCGGCTACCTGGAGTACTTCCTCGACCGCCGCGTGGTGCAGGCCCGCTCCGATGGCGAGGGCGTCGAGGGCAGCCAGCGCATCCGCATGACCCTCCAGCCCGAACAGCAGTAAGGGAATCCATGAAAACCCTTCACGCCCGTCACCTGGCCAAGAGCTACAAGCGCCGCCGCGTGGTGCAGGACATCGGCCTGTCGATCCGCCAGGGCAGCATCGTCGGACTGCTGGGCCCCAACGGCGCCGGCAAGACCACCTCCTTCTACATGATCGTGGGGCTGGTGCGTGCCGATGCCGGCTCGGTGGCCATCGATGACCTGGACCTCTCCCGGGCCGCCATGCACGAGCGGGCACGGGCGGGGATCGGCTACCTGCCCCAGGAGGCCTCGATCTTCCGCAAGCTGTCGGTGGCCGACAACATCATGGCCATCCTCGAGACCCGCAAGGACCTCGACCGCGCCGGCCGTCGGGCACGCCTGGAGCAGCTGCTCGAGGAGTTCCATGTCACCCATATCCGCGACAACCTGGGCATGAGCCTCTCCGGCGGCGAGCGGCGCCGGGTGGAGATCGCCAGGGCGCTGGCGACCGAGCCCGCCTTCATCCTGCTCGACGAGCCCTTCGCCGGGGTCGACCCGATCTCGGTGGGCGAGATCAAGGGGATCATCCGCCAGCTCAAGGCACGGGATATCGGCGTGCTGATCACCGACCACAACGTCCGCGAGACCCTCGACATCTGCGATACCGCCTATATCGTCGGCGACGGCAAGATCATCGCCGAAGGCGACGCCGAGTCGATCCTCTCCAACCAGAGGGTGCGTGAGGTCTACCTGGGCGAAGACTTCCGCCTCTGACCCCGGCCGACATAACCCTATAAATATATTCCGGCGCGCCCCACGCATGGCATGATTATTGCTTAATGAAGTATTGCGCCACGCGACGTCAGGGGCTAGGGTAGGGTTTTCCGACACGCCAGGAGGACGCCTGCCATGGCCATGAAGGCATCCCTGCAGCTGCGGGTCGGCACTCAGCTGACCATGACGCCCCAGCTGCAACAGGCCATCGCCCTGCTGCAACTCTCCACCCTGGACCTGCGCCAGGAGATCCAGCAGGCGCTGGAGAGCAACCCGCTGCTGGAGCTCGATGACGAGTTCGGGGAGCAGCCCACTCAGGAGCCCGCGGAAGACGACTGGGCCAGCGAGATCCCCGAACAGCTCGCCACCGACAGCGACTGGTCGGACACCTATCAGGACCTGGGCGCGCCGGCCGGCGGCGAGGGGCCCGACTTCGAGCGCCAGGCGCAGGGCCAGAGCCTGCACGGCCACCTCGCCTGGCAGCTGGCGATGAGCGACCTCGATCCCCGGGAGCGGCAGATTGCCGAGAGCCTGATCGATGCCGTCAACGATGCCGGCTACCTGGCCGCCCCGCTCGACGAGATCCGTGATGGCCTGAGGCAACAGGGACTCGCCGACCTGCGCAGTCAGGAGATGGAGCGGGTCCTGCTACGCCTGCAGCAGTTCGAACCCACCGGCATCTTCGCCCGCGACCTGCGCGAATGCCTGCACCTGCAGCTCGCCCTGCTCCCCGACGACACCCCGCACCTGCCCCAGGCGCGGCGCCTGGTTCGCCAGTTCCTCGAGGCCCTGGCCGGCGGCGACCGACGCCTGCTCAAGCGCCGCCTGGGACTGGACGATGACGCGCTTGACGCGACCATCGCCCTGGTGCGCGGCCTGGACCCGCGCCCCGGCAGCGCCTTTGCCACCGTGACCGACGACTATGTGGATACCCGACCTGGTCGCCTTCCACGACCGTCATGGCTGGCACGTCGAGCTCAACCCCGAGGCCCTGCCACGACTGCGTATCCAGCCCGATTACGCGGCGCTGGTGCGCCGCGCCGACAGGAGCGACGACAACCAGTTCCTCAAAGAGCACCTCCAGGAGGCGCGCTGGCTGATGAAGAGCCTGACCAGCCGCAACGACACCCTGCTGCGCGTCGGTCGCGAGATCCTGGCCCGCCAGATCGACTTCCTCGAGCGCGGCGAGGAGGCGATGAAGCCGCTGATCCTGGCCGATATCGCGCAGACAGTGGAGATGCACGAGTCCACCATCTCCAGGGTCACCACCCAGAAGTTCATCCATACGCCCCGCGGGGTGTTCGAGCTCAAGTATTTCTTCTCCAGCCAGGTCCGCGGCGAGGGCGAGGGCGACGCCCACTCCAGCACCGCCATCCGCGCCCGCATCCGCAAGCTCATCCAGGAGGAGCCACCGCGCAAGCCGCTCTCCGACAGCAAGCTGGTGACCCTGCTCGACGAGGCCGGCATCCAGGTCGCGCGCCGTACCGTGGCAAAGTACCGCGAGGCCATGGGCATCCCTTCCTCGAGTGAACGCAAGCGGCTGGCATGACCCCGCGCGGCGCCGCACCGTGGCGCTCTCCAGAGCTTACCCGGGAAGCCATGGGCATCCCCTCCTCCAGCGAACGCAAGCGGCTGGCATGACCCGCGTCATCACCGTCATCCAGGGCGTCGGCACGGGGGGTATGCAAGGCAGGAAAAAGGGTTACAATCGAAGCACAACCAACGAGCAAGGAGCGTGTCATGCAAGTCAACATCACCGGCCATCATGTGGAACTGACCGATGCCCTGCGTGACTATGTCAACGAGAAATTGACTCGCGTAGAGCGCCACTACGACAACATCACCAACGTGCAGGTGACCCTGTCGGTGGAGAAGGAGCGCCAGTCAGCCGCCTGCACCCTGCACGCCGCCGGTGCCGACCTGCACGCCGAAGCTCAGGAGAACGACATGTACGCCGCCATCGATGCCCTGGCCGACAAGCTGGACCGCCAGCTGGTCAAGCACAAAGAAAAGGCCCAGGCCCGCGCCCAGGGCGCCGGCGCTCGCTGAGCCCACGATGTCGTCTCTCGAAACCATCCTGCCCCCGGAGCGCACCCTCTTCGATGTGCCCGGGGGAAGCAAGAAGCGGGTGCTGGAGTTCTTCAGCACCTTCATCGCCCAGAACACTCCCAGCCTCGACAGCCAGGAGGTGTTCGCGCGACTGATTGCCCGCGAACGCCTCGGCAGTACGGGGATCGGCAACGGCGTGGCCATCCCGCATGCCCGCAGCCCCCACTGCAAGGCACCCATCGCCGGCTTCCTCAAGCTGGCCGAGCCGGTGGATTTCGACGCCATCGACGGCGAGCCCGTCGACCTGGTGTTCGTGCTGCTGGTGCCCGAGGAGGCCGACGCCGCCCACCTGACCCTGCTGGCCCAGGTGGCCGGCATCATGAACGATGTCGACACCCGAACTCGCCTGCGCCGCTGCGCCAGCCAGCGAGAACTCCACGAGGGCCTTATCGAGGCCATCCGACGACAGGGCTGAGCACTCGTTCGGCCAGGACGACCAGGAGATCCCCATGCAGCTCGTGATCATCAGCGGCCGTTCCGGCTCGGGCAAATCGATCGCCCTGCAGGCCCTGGAGGATCTCGGCTACTACGCCATCGACAACCTGCCGGCCATGCTGCTCGGCTCGCTGGTCGACGAGCTGGGCAACCCCGAATCTCCGCGCTCCTCCATCGCCGTCAGCATCGACGCCCGCAACCTGCCCCAGGCCCTCAAGCGCTTTCCCAGCCTGCTCGAGGAGGTGCGTGAACGCGGCATCGATTGCCAGGTGATCTACCTCACCAGCGACGCGCGCATCCTGATCGAGCGCTACTCTGCCACCCGGCGCCGCCACCCGCTCACCCGGGGCAGCGAGATGACGCTGGCCGAGGCGATCGACTCCGAGGAGCAGGCGCTGGCCGAGATCCGTGACCTGGCCGACCTGGTGATCGACACCTCACGGCTGTCGGTGCACGAACTACGCGGCCGCATCGCCGACCAGGTGGCCCGGCACCGTCCCGAACAGCTGACCCTGACCGTGGAATCCTTCGGCTTCAAGCGCGGGGTGCCCCTCGACGCCGACCTGGTGTTCGATGCCCGCTGCCTGCCCAACCCCTACTGGGACCCGCGCCTGAGACCCTTCACCGGCCAGGACCCCGAGATCATCGCCTTCCTCGAGGGCTATCCGCTGGTCCAGGCGATGCTCGAGGATATCCACGCCTGGCTGACCCGCTGGCTACCCAGCGCTACGAGGCCAGCCATCGCAGCTACCTGACCGTGGCCATCGGCTGCACCGGCGGACAGCATCGCTCGGTCTATATCGCCGAGCGGCTGGCGATGCAGCTGGCACAGAGCCAGACCCATGTACGCCTGCGCCACCGCGAGCTGGGCACCCAGGACACCCTTCCCGGCCCCGACGCCACACCTCATCAAGGAAGTTGAGCGTGCCGCAACGCAAGCTGACCCTGACCAACAAGCGTGGGCTCCACGCCCGCGCCGCCACCAAGCTGGTGCAGTGCTGCCAGCCCTTCGACGCTCGCATCCGCGTGGCCAATGGCGCCATGCAGGGCGCGGCAGACAACATCATGTCGCTGCTGATGCTCGCCGCCCCCTGCGGCACCGAACTCACCGTCAGCGCCGAGGGGGAGGACGCCGAGGCGGCCCTCGACGCCGTGCAGGCGCTGTTCGAGGCCCGCTTCGACGAGGATGACTAGCCGCCGGCCACGGTCATCTCGTCGATCAGCCAGCTGCCGGTATGGATACTTCCGCGGGTGTCGATATCGCTGCCCACGCCGGCCAGTCCGCGGAACATCGCCTCCAGGTTACCGGCGATGGTGAACTCCTCCACCGGGTACTGGATCTTGCCGTTCTCCACCCAGAAGCCTGCTGCGCCGCGCGAGTAGTCGCCGGTGACAGCATTGACGCCCTGCCCCATCAGCTCGGTGACCAGCACGCCGCGCCCCATGCGGGCGAGCAGCTCGTCGCGTGAGGCCAGCGGTGCCGCGATGCGCAGGTTGCGGGCTCCGCCGGCGTTGGCGGTGGTCTGCATGCCGAGGCGGCGCGCACTGTAGGCAGAGAGCATATAGCTGGCCAGGCGCCCGTTCTCGACAAAGACATTGTCGCGGGTCTGCACGCCGTCGTTGTCGAACGGCGAGCTGGCCATGGCGCCGATCTCCATGGGCTTCTCCTGCAGGCTGAACCACTCGGGGAAGAGCGCATCGCCGAGGCGGTCGCAGAGGAAGGAGGACTGACCGGAACGGCGCACCGCCGGCGATGGCGCCCATCAGCGAGCCGACCAGGCCCGCGGCCAGGTTGGGGTCGAAGAGTACCGGCATGCTGCCCGGTAGCCGGCCGCTGCGCGCCCGAGGCGCCGCAGGGTGTGCTCGGCGGCGCTCTCGCCGACGCGCTCGGGGGCCAGCAGGTCGCGGGGGTTCCGGGCGCTGGTGAAGTCGTAGTCGCGCTGCATGCCGGCGGCGTCCTCGGCGATCAGCATGCAGGAGAGCGAGTGGCGGCCGCCGCATTGGCTGCCCAGGAAACCATGACTGTTGGCATAGACCCGCACTCCCTCACCGCTGGAGAGCGAGGCCCCGTCGGAGCTCTTGATCCCCGCCTTGCCGCGACCGGCGGCCTCGCAGGCCAGCGCCAGGTCGATCGCCTCCTCGGTGGTAAGCACCCAGGGGTGATGCACATCGAGATCGGGCAGATGGGTGGCCATCAGCTCGGCGTCGGCGAGGCCGGCGGCCAGGTCCCTCGCCCGGTGTAGGCGGGCGATGGCGATGGCCTTCTCGACCACGGCGCGGATGGAGGCCTCTCCGGCATCGGTGGAGGAGGCGCTGCCCTTGCGCTGCCCGAGATAGACGGTCACCGCGATGCCCTGGTCCCGGGAGAGCTCGACGGTCTCCACCTCCCCTTCGCGAACGCTGACGCCGACGCCCTGGTCGACGCTGGCGCCCACCTCGCAGGCGTCGGCGCCGAGCTTGCGGGCCAGCTCCACTGCCTGTCGGGAACGGCTCTCCAGCTGGATCTGCTGGGCGGCGGCATCGAAAGCCTGAGTCATCTCTATCCTCCTTCGGCGGACCCGGAGGCCGCGCCTGTGATGTTCATTCTCAGCCCGGTGAAGCGGGCTGGTATACTGTCGGGACACCCAGCCCCCAACCGATGGAAGCGGCATGTCCCAGGAATCTCCCCGCGAGCTGCTCGACCAGATCCTTCAGCAGCCGGACAACGATGAACGTCCCAGCAAGTCCCAGCTCAAGCGCGAGATGCAGGCGCTGCAGACGCTGGGCGAACAGATCATCGCCATGACACCCGGCGAGCGGGCGCGCTTTCCGCTCTCCGACGACATGCTCGCCGCGGTGGAAGAGACCACGCGCATCCGCTCCCACGAGGGGCGACGCCGGCATATGCAGTACATCGGCAAGCTGATGCGCCGCGAGGACCTCGAGGCGATCCGGGCCGTCCACGACGAGATCGAGCAGGAGACGCTGCGCCGCGACCACGCCTTCCATCGCCTCGAGAAGTGGCGAGACCGCCTCGTCGACGAGGGCGACGCCGCAGTGGAGGCCTTCGTGGCCGAGGTTACCTGACGCTCGACCGCCAGGCCTCCTGCGCCAGCTGATCCGCAGCGCCCAGCCGCGAGCGTGACCGGGCAAGGCCCCGCCGAGCGCCCGCGAGCTCTTCCGGCTTGATCCGCGACACCGCGGCTGGGGAGTCACCGTTTGCTGAGCCGGCAAGCTTGGAGGAGGCGCTGGGCCTGTATTGCCAATGATTCCAGGCCATGGAATCGGCCTCTTCAGCTTGCCCCCGGCGCCTGCTCGATCAGACTGGCAGTGCCGCCCACGGTCAGCTCGTCGAGCGCGCTTCAGCGCCGAAGCTGGCCGACGCCCACCGGCACGCCCTGGCCCTCCTTGCCGCAGACGCCGATGCCGCTGTCCAGCTCCATGTCATGGCCGATCATCGACACCCGCCCCATCGCCTCGGGGCCGTTGCCGATCAGCGTCGCGCCCTTCACCGGGGCGGTGATCCGAAACCGTCCACCTCGATCAGGTGAGCCTGCTTCCTTGCCAGAGAACACGAACTTGCCGGAGGTGATGTCCACCTGGCCGCCGCCGAAGCTCACCGCATAGAGGCCACGCTCCGACGCTCTTCAGGTGTCCGCCAGGTCGAATCACGCCGCCTGGCGCAGCATGACGTGTTGGTCGTGCGCGGCATGGGCAGGTGGGCGAAGGACTCGCGGCGGGCGTTGCCGGTGGGCGCCATGCCCATCAGCCGGGCATTGAGCTTGTCCTGCATGTAGCCGGTGAGGATGCCATCCTCGATCAGCGGGGTGCGCTGACCGGCAGTGCCTTCATCGTCGACGACTCATCGAGCCGCGGCGGTCGGCCAGGGTGGCATCGTCCACCACGGTCACGCCCGGGGCTGCGACGCGCTGCCCCATGCGCCCCGCGAAGGCCGAGCTGCCCTTGCGGTTGAAGTCGCCCTCCAGGCCGTGGCCCACCGCCTCATGGAGCAGGATGCCGGGCCAGCCCGGGGCCAGCACCACCGGCAGCTGGCCGGCCGGGGCGTCGACCGCCTCCAGGTTGACCAGCGCCTGGCGTACCGCCTCCTTCGCATAGCGCTCGGCCACGCCCTCGTCGCGCAGGCGCGACATGGGATAACGGCCACCACCACCGGCGCTGCCGCGCTCGCGACGGCCGTTGCGCACGGCGATCACGCTGACGTTGAAGCGCACCAGGGGG
The DNA here is from genome assembly GCA_018401555.1 of Halomonas sp. Classification (GTDB taxonomy): domain Bacteria; phylum Pseudomonadota; class Gammaproteobacteria; order Pseudomonadales; family Halomonadaceae; genus Halomonas. The sequence continues at coordinate 174,754 of JAGYKP010000099.1, read as the reverse complement.
CGGATATCGGCCGCCAGGGTGCCGTCGCTGGCGCGCACCAGCACCACCTCATGGACCCCGGAGAGCGAGGCACTGACCTGGCTGATCGGAGGGATCGGCGGCCCGGGCCACCCGGATCCGCCTCCTTGAGCATGGCGACCTTCTCCTCGGCAGTGAGGCCGGAGAGCGGGTCGACCCCGGCATAGCGCGCCGTGGGCGCGACGGCGACCGGAACGCCCTGGGTCAGGCGCTTGCCGCTGCGCACGATGCCCGCGGCGGTGCGCCCGGTCTCGCCCAGGGCGTCGGCGGTGATCTGGTTGGAGTAGGCGAAGCCGGTCTTCTCGCCGGCCAGGGAGCGCACGCCCACCCCGCCGTCGATATTGTAGCTGGCCTCCTTGACCTCACCGTCCTCCAGCACCCAGCCCTCGTGCCAGCTGCGCTGGAAGTAGAGATCGGCATAGTCGATACCCGGGCCCAGGGCGTGGCCGAGGCCGGCATCCAGGTCGTCCAGGGAGAGGCCACCGGGAGCCAGCAGGATACCGGCGGCTTCGTCTAGCAGTGCGTGTCTCGCTTGGGTCATTCGGCGCTTTCCACTGAGATCTGCGGCGCGGTCCAGGGACCGAGCACGCGATAATGAATTCGGGTCACGCTGTCGATGGCATCACCGAACAGGCGGTCGGCGATAAACAGGGCGCCGCCGACCATCGGGGCGCCGGCGATGACCGCCGCCAGCGGCAGGTTGCGGCTGACGGGTACCGTGACCCCCAGCCGCATGTCGAGTTCCCGCCGCGCCAGCTCGACGCTGCCATCCAGGGAGAAGCGGGTGGCGGGGCCCACGACCTCGACCGGCCCCCGCGTCTCGAGACTGCCACCATACAGGGTCGCCGCGCCAGTGACACGATCGAAGGCGGTTCCCTGTCCGGTCACGTCGGAGAAGTCCAGGCGCAGCCGACGCACCAGGTTGTCGAGGTTGAGCAGCCCTACCAGGCGTGCCGGGGTGGACTCCAGGTTGACGAAACGCCCGTCACGCAGCTGTGCCTCGACGCTGCCCCGGGAACGCTCCAGGGCAAACTGCCAGGGGCGCCCCGGCCAGGCCAGCTGGCTCTTGACCCGGGTCTCGTTGCTGCGGATCACCGCCGCCCTGCCCCAGACGCTCCAGTGCCGTGCCCAGGTCGCGCCCATCCAGGTCGAGCCGAGCCCGGGTCAGGCTGGCCGCGGAGCCGGCCGCCTCCCAGACCAGTTCGCCGCGGGCACTGATCTCGCCCAGGGTGAGCCCCAGGGGCGCGATACTGAGTCGCTCGGGGGTGGCCCGCCAGCGCGCGTTCAGCGGGCCCCAGGCGCTGGCCGGCGCGCTCGATATCGGCGACACGCAGGCGCCCGTCGGGCAACTCGGCCACCCAGTCGGGTGTAGCGGCTCGGGCGCCGGCGGGGTGGCGATCTCCTCGAACAGCGAGCCTACCTCGCGGCTGCCCGGCATCAGCGCATCCAGGGGAGAGACGCGCCAGGCCGATGTCCAGCGGTTCGGCGAGCTGGGGGCGATAGTCGAGCTGCCCCCTCCAGCAGGCTGCCATCCAGCGCCAGGCGCCAGCCGCCACCCGGACTGGGGGCGTGCCGTGGTATAGAAGGAGCCGAGACAGCGGTCGTCGTGCTCAGGCAGTCACTCGCCAGGCGCACCTCGCGCAGGTTCAGGGCGCCGCCTGCTGCTCCCGGGTCGGCTCCCAACAGCCCCGGAGAGCGCCTCACCCCATGCGGTGGGCGACAGCCTCGGCAGGTAGGCGTCGACCCACCAGCCCGCCCCCGTGGGCCAGCTGCCGGAGGCCTGGCGGCCCAGCCACACCTGCCCCTGGCCAGTCTCGCCACTCGGGCAGGGCCCGCCAGCGCAGCGCCAGCACCTCACCCAGGCGCCCCTCCAGGCGCCCCTCGGTCAGGTTCATGTCGAGCCGCAGCGGGCGTAGTCTTCCCCGCCGACTTGCCCAGCGGTGCCGGCAGGTCGGCGGCCAGCCCCCGGAGCGTGCTCTCCAGGCGCAAGGAAACGTCGTCGCCGACGCCCAGCCAGGCCGCGCCAGTCGAAGCGGCCCGACAGCCGCTCGCCGGGTGCGGCGGCGCCGCCCAGCTCGAGCAGGGCATCCGGCGTGGCCGTGCCGGCAAGCTCGAGCCCACCGTTCAGGGTGTCGATATCGGCGCGCAGCGGGCCGCCCAGCAGCCTGCCCTCGACCTGCCCCGAGAGCCCGCCCTCGTCGCCCTGCTGACGCCAGGCGAGTGGCCCCGACAGGTCGCGGAAAGTGAGCCCCAGGGGGCGATACTCGAGAAGCGGGAAGCTGGCCTGGGTCTCGACGGCGAGATCCAGCGTCTCCGGCTCCCCCAGGGTCAACCCCAGGCGCAGCTCGCCATCGGCACGCCCCTCGGCCTGCCAGGCATCCAGGGCCTGCATGCCCTCCACCGGCACGCCAGCCGGCGGAGCGACGCGAGCACGCGGCCCGCCCTCAGCGGCCAGCTGGCCCTCCACTTCGAGGCGCTCGTCGGCCAGGCGCACCCGGCCGTCGTGCGCCTCCACGCCGGAGGCTCTCGGCGTGGGTCACCTCGGCGTCGAGCACGCCGTCGTCGAGGCGCAACCGCCCCTCTATGCCCTCGAGCATCGGCCAGCCCGGGGCGATGAGCAGGCGACCGTCACGAATGGCGAGGTCGAGGCCGAAGCTCGCCGCGACGCGCTCGTCACTGCCCCCGGAGAGCGGCAGCAGCAGGCGCAGCGAACCCTCGGGCACCCGCCCCGGCACGCCGTCGGCCAGCCAGTCGCGCAGTTCATCACCGAGGATGCCCACCGGCAGCCACTCGACAAGCGGGTGTCTCCACGGCATCGACATCCTCGAGGGCCAGGGTCAGGCCGAAGCCGCCCCGGGCACCACGGCCGGCGGAGAGGCCGAAGCCGCCGCTGACCTCGGCGCCGTTCCAGCCCACCCGCAGGTCGCGGCCGCTGACCATGCTGCGCGGGCCATCATAGGCCCAGTGCACCTCGCCCGAGGCGTGCTCGAGTGCCATGGGGCCGGCGAAGACCTCGGGAAAGTGCAGCGTGGCCGCGTCGTCGCCGACGAAGCGCACCAGCCCGTTACCCCCATGGGCCTCCACCCACATGTCGAGGGGGCCGCCGCCCGGCGCCTGTTGCCAGGGCGAGACCTCCACCCCGCGCAGGCCGGCTCGCGCCTGCCACTCTCCCTCTCGAAAGCCCAGGCCGAAGCCCATCACGCGCCCGCGCGGGTCGAGGCTGTCCACCACCCGGGCCAGGGCCTCGGGCAATGGCACCCGATCGCGCCAGGCGGCCAGCGAGCCCAGGTCGAAGGCACTGGTGTTGAGCCACCAGCCGTCGGCGTCGCCGCTGAGGTGCCAGCGATACGGCAGCGCCGGCCCCAGCGCGGCGCCGGCACATCGAGTTCGCCGGCATCGGGACTCTCGGCGTCACCCTGGAACCACGCCTGCCAGCCGCTCTCCCCCTTCAACCACTGGCCGCGGCCGATCACGCTGTCGAGTTCCAGGTCATGGCGCTCTCCCGCCGTGTCCCGGTGGCTGACGGCCAGACGGTCGATGTTCAGGGCCAGGCGGGCGTCGGCCAGGCTGCCGCCTTGCCAGCGCCCCCACAGGCTCGCCTCGCCGCGCGCCTCGTCGAGGCGCAGTGGCTGGCTGTTCCCAGCACCGCGGCCAGCTCCACCAGGCTGTCGAGGCGCAACTCGGCCTGCAGGGCGGCGCCGAAGTCGCGGAACCCGGCCTGGCCCGGCAGCACCTCCAGCGCCACCTGCATGGCGACATCCGGATCGCCCACCAGGCGCAGCTCACCCTCGAGGTGGGCGCGTCGGTCATCGCCGGTCATCAGCAGTCGCGGCGCCTCGAAGGCGACCCGCCGTTCACGGCCATGCAGCACCACGCTCACCCGCTCAGCCCAGGCGCGCTGGCGCAGCAGCACGCCGACCCAGAAGTCGATGCGTTCCAGGTCGAGCTCGCCCTCGGGCTGCAGTTCGGGCGGCAGCTCGGCGGGGTCGGGCCAGTGCCAGCCCCCGTCGGGGGTCTGGTAGAGGTGCAGCGTCACGCCCTCGAGGCGCGCATCCTCCACCACCGGCAGCCCCTCACGCAGGCTCTGCCAGCTGTCCAGGCGCAGGTGGCCCGACTGCACCTCCAGCAGCGGCCTGTCGCCCTCGCGGGTGCGCAGGCTCAGGCCATCCAGGCTGAGATGCGGATCGAGGTACGCCAGGCCGCCCTCCAGGGAGGAGATCCGCACCTCCGCCGCGAAGCGCGCCGAGAGCAGCGCCTCCAGCCGCGGCACCAGGCCATCGGCCAGGCCCAGCGCCAGGCGCGCCATCAGCACCAGCAGCGCCACCGCCGCCAGCACCAGTGCCAGCAGGGTCAGGGTCCAGCGAATCACCGGGCGGGTCATGGCCATGGGCTCACATCAGCACGATGTCGTACTGCTCCTGGGAGTAGTGGGTCTCCACCTGGAAGCGGATCGGTTTGCCGATGAACTCCTCCAGGTCGGCCACCGCCGCCGACTCCTCGTCGAGCAGGCGATCCACCACCGCCTGGGAGGCCAGCACCATGTAGGTCTCGGCGCTGTAGGCACGCTCCTCGCGCAGGATCTCGCGGAAGATCTCGTAGCAGACCGTCTCGGGGGTCTTGAGGGTGCCGCGCCCGCTGCAGGTCGGGCACGCCTCGCAGAGCGTCTGCTCGAGGCTCTCGCGGGTACGCTTGCGGGTCAGCTGCACCAGGCCCAGCTCGGTGACCCCGGTGCACTTGGTCTTGGCGTGGTCGCGCTCCAGCGACTTCTCGAGCATGCGCAACACCTGGCGCTGGTGCTCGGTATCCTCCATGTCGATGAAGTCGATGATGATGATGCCGCCGAGATTGCGCAGCCGCAGCTGGCGAGCGATGGCGGTGGCGGCCTCGAGGTTGGTCTTGAAGATGGTCTCCTCGAGGTTGCGGTGCCCCACATAGCCGCCGGTATTGACGTCGATGGTGGTCATCGCCTCGGTGGGGTCGATCACCAGGTAGCCGCCGGACTTGAGCTGCACCTTGCGGCCCAGCGCCTTGTGGATCTCGTCCTCGACGCTGTAGAGATCGAAGATCGGCCGCTCGCCGGCGTAGTGCTCGATGCGCTCCACGGCATCGGGCATGAACTCCTCGGCGAACTCGATCAGCTTGACGTAGTTCTCCCGGGAGTCGATGCGCACCTTCTCGATATCGTCGCGCATCACGTCGCGCAGGATGCGCATGAACAGCGGCAGGTCGTCGTAGATCACGCTGGGGGCCGAGGAGGTCACCTTGCGCTCGCTGACCTTGCGACACAGCCGCAGCAGGAAGTGCATGTCGGCGGCCAACTCCTGGACCCCCACCCCCTCGGCGGCGGTACGCACGATGAAGCCGCCGGTCACCTCCAGGCTCTGCTGGGCCTGGGCCTCCTCGATCAGGCCGCGCAGGCGCTCGCGCTCACGCTCGTCCTCGATACGCTGGGAGACGCCGTGGTGGGGCGCATCGGGCATGTAGACCAGGTAGCGCGACGGCACCGACAGGTGGGTCGTGAGGCGCGCGCCCTTGGAGCCGATGGGGTCCTTGGTCACCTGCACTACCAGCGCCTGGCCCTCGTGGAGCAGGTGGCCTATGGAGAGCTGCTCCTCGGCCGGGGTGCCGGGGGGCATCACCTCGTGGGCATGGATGAAGGCGGCACGGTCGAGGCCGATGTCGACGAACGCCGCCTGCATGCCGGGCAGTACCCTCACCACCCGGCCCTTGTAGATATTGCCGACGATGCCGCGGCGCCGGCTGCGCTCGATGAAGGCCTCCTGCAGCACGCCGTTTTCCACCACGGCGACGCGGGTCTCCATCGGCGTCAGGTTGATCAGTACTTCGCCGCTCATGCGGAAATCCTTGTCCAGATTGCTTTGCGGCCATTATGACATAGAGACCCGGCCCCAAGGCGGAGAGATGGGGCGCGGCCTCAGCCGAGGGCGCCATCCCACAGCGCCACCCCCTGGCGGCGAACAGCGCGGCGGTCTCGAACAGCGGCAGCCCCACCACCGCCGAGTGGCTGCCGGAGATGCGCTCGACGAACACCGCCGCCCGTCCCTGGATGGCATAGCCCCCCGCCTTGTCGGCAGGCTCGCCGCTGGCCCAGTAGGCGGCGATCTCGTGCATCAGAGATCTCGCGCATCGCCACCGTGGTGGCCACGCAGGCCGTCGAGCAGGCCGGCGGGGCCGGTGACCGCCACCGCGGTGAGCACCCGTGTGCTCGCGCCCGGCGAGCGAGCGCAGCATGGCGGCGGCATGCGCCGGCCCCTCGGGCTTGCCGAGGATCTCGCCATCGCAGGACGACGGCGGTATCGGAGCCCAGGGTCGGCAGCGAGGAGAGGCGCGCACCGGCCAGCGCCTTCTCCCGGGCCAGGCGCGTCACATACGCCTCGGCGGACTCGCCGGGGATCGGGGTCTCGTCGATATCCACCGGACAAGCCGTCAACGGCACGCCGATGGAGGCCAGCAGTTCGCGACGCCGCGGCGAGGCGGAGGCCAGGCAGAGCACGGGAGATGGGGTAGCGGACATTGACAGGCTCCGGTCAGTCGCCGGCCAGGCGCCGCCCCAGGGCATTGAAGAGGGTGGCGAACCAGGGCCAGAGCAGCGCACCGATCAGCGACGGCGTCAGGAAGGAGAGGTGGATGGCGAAGGGGCCGAGCAGGGTGCGCAACCACTGTTCCAGGAGCTGCACGCTGCCCAGCAGCACCAGCACCATCAGGGCCTGCTGGACCAGCGAGTAGGCACGAAAGCGCGGATAGACCAGGGCGCACAGGAAGGCCAGCAGCGACAGCAGCAGCGCGTTCTGGCCGAGCACCGCCCCTCGATCAGGTCGAGCAGGATGCCCAGCACGAAGGCGTGGAAGACGCCCACCCGATAGGGGGTCTTCATGCACCAGTAGACCAGCATCAGTCCCAGCCAGTCGGGCCGCCAGATCTGCCAGCCTTCGGCCAGCGGCATCACCTGCAGGCACAGCGCCAGCAACAGGGAGCACCAGATCCAGGGCAGGGCCAGGTTGGCGGCGGAGGGAGCGGCCATCAGCGGTCCTCCTCGTCGTCGTCCTCGGGGGCGGGCGCCCGTGCAGCGTCGCCGACCACCGCCCGGGCTGCCTCGATGGCCATCGCCTCGATGTCGCCGTCCCACCCGAGATCATCGAAGCGCAGCTGGCTGGGCGGGAAGAGCAGCAGGAAGTGGCGCGAGCGCTGCAGCTGGGCCACCGGCGCAGCGCTTACCCGGGCGAACGGCTCGCCAGGGTCGTGCACCACCTCACTGACCCGGGCCACCGGGTAACCGGGGAAGCGTCGCGCCAGGCCCGAGGTCACCAGCAGGTCGCCCACACGGATATCGGCGGTATCGGGGACATGCAGCACGCTGAGGCGGTCGTAGCGCCCACCGCCCTGGAGAATGAAGCGCAGGCCATTGCGATTGACCCGTACCGGCAGCGCATGGCTGGCATCGGCCACCATCAGCACCCGGCTGGAGTAGGCCGAGACCGAGGTCACCTGCCCTACCAGGCCGGCGGCATCCATCACCGGCTGTCCCACATGGACCCCGTCGCGGCGACCGCGATCCAGCACCATCTGGTGGGCGAAGGGGTCGGGGTCCAGGGAGAGCAGTTCGGCAGTGATGAAGGGCATGTCGTGCTGGCGGGCGGCGGAGAGCAGCTCGCGCAGGCGCACGTTCTCGGCGGTGAGATCCGCCATGCGCTGGACCCGATGCGAGAGGGTCAGGATCTGCTCACGCAGTCGACCGTTCTCATCGACCAGGGCGCGCTGGTCGGATAGCGCCAGCGTCGCCCAGCTCAGCACGCTGCTGGGCAGGCTGACCACCCACTGGACGGGCGCCACCACCGTGGAGAGCTGGGCGCGCACCTCCTCCATGCGGGTCAACCGCAGGTCGGCGACCATCAGCCCGACCGCGACGATCGCGCAGACCAGCAGGCGATAGACAGGCAGCGGGCCATGCGAGAACAGCGGCTTGATGACGCGTCTCCCCGGGTCAGTCGCTGGACAGCAGCTCGAAGGTGTGCTGGTCGATCATCTCGAGGGCCTTGCCGCCGCCGCGCGCCACGCAGGTCAGCGGATCCTCGGCGACGATCACCGGCAGGCCGGTCTCCTCGGCGATCAGCTTGTCCAGATCGCGCAGCAGCGCACCACCGCCGGTCAGCACCAGGCCACGCTCGGCGATATCAGAGGCGAGTTCCGGGGGGGACTGCTCCAGGGCGTTCTTCACCGCGGCGACGATGGAGGCCAGGGTCTCCTGCAGGGCGTCGAGGATCTCGTGGGAGTTGAGGGTGAAGCTTCGCGGGATGCCCTCCGCCAGGTTACGGCCGCGCACGTCGATCTCGCGCAGCTCGCCACCCGGGTAGGCACACCCGATCTCTTCCTTGATGCGCTCGGCCGTGGCTTCGCCGATCAGGCTACCGTAATGGCGGCGCACATAGCCGATGATCGCCTCGTCGAAGCGGTCGCCGCCGACGCGGATCGACTCGGAGTAGACGATGCCATTCAGGGAGATGATGGCGATCTCGCTGGTGCCACCACCGATATCCACCACCATGGAGCCCTGGGCCTCCTCCACCGGCAGGCCGGCGCCGATGGCGGCCGCCATGGGCTCCTCGATCAGGAACACCTCACGGGCACCGGCGCCCTCGGCGGACTCCTTGATGGCCCGGCGCTCCACCTGGGTCGACATGCAGGGCACGCACACCAGTACCCGCGGGCTCGGTGTCAGGAAGGTGCTCTGATGGACCTTGCGGATGAAGTGCTGGAGCATCTGCTCGGTGACGGTGAAGTCGGCGATCACCCCGTCCTTCATCGGCCGGATGGCGGTGATGTTGCCAGGGGTGCGGCCCAGCATGCGCTTGGCGTCGGAGCCCACGGCAGCCACGCTGCGCATGTTGCCGGACTGGCGAATGGCCACGACCGATGGTTCGTCGAGCACGATGCCTCGGCCGCGGACGTAGATCAGCGTATTGGCCGTGCCCAGATCGATCGACAGATCGCTGGAGAACAGCCCCCTCAAGCGTTTGAACATGGAAGTCGTTACCTAGTGCAGTCCGGGAACCCTGTGCGGAGGCAAACGGTATCACCGCACCCCCTCAGCAGCAAGCGAAACCCCCGGGCACCGGCACATCGAGGCCCTGCCCGAGCGACGTCGAATATGGTACCTTCAGCGGCCTGATTTTCTCATCGAGGACACCCGACTCATGGCGCTTGAACACGCTGATGTGCTCAGGGCCGCGCATCTCGCCCGGCTCGGCCTCTCCGACGAAGACGCCGTCCACTACCTGGACGACCTCGGCCGCATCCTCGAGATGGTCGACCGCCTCCAGGCACTGGACACCGAGGGCGTTGCCCCCCTGGCCCACCCCCTGGACGCCACCCAGCGGCTGCGCGCCGACGAGGTCACCGAGAGCGACCGGCGCGACCACTTCCAGCGCTGTGCCCCGGCGGTGGAAAAGGGCCTCTACCTGGTACCCCGCGTCGTCGAGTGAGCCACTTTCTACGGAGCCTCCGGCCCATGCATGACAAGACACTGACCGAGCTCGCCGCCAGCCTGGCGGCCGGCGAGTTCACCAGCCGCGAGCTGACCGAACATCTGCTCGGGCGCATCGAGCGCCTCGATGGCACCCTCAACAGCTTTATCACCGTCACCCCGGAGCAGGCCCTGGCCGCGGCCGACGCCGCCGACGCCGCGCGTGCCCGCGGCGAGGCCGGGCCGCTGACCGGCCTGCCGGTGGCGATCAAGGACCTGTTCTGCACCGACGGCGTGCTGACCACCGCCGGCTCGAAGATGCTCGAGAACTTCGTCGCCCCCTACGATGCCTGCGTGGTGGAGCGACTCAAGGCCGCCGGCACGGTGAGCCTGGGCAAGGCCAACCTGGACGAGTTCGCCATGGGCTCCTCCAACGAGAACAGCGCCTTCGGCGCGGTGAAGAACCCTGGGACACCAGCGCCGTGCCCGGCGGCTCCTCCGGCGGCAGCGCCGCCGCGGTGGCCGCGGGGCTGGCGCCCGCCGCCATGGGCACCGATACCGGCGGCTCGATCCGCCAGCCGGCGGCCTTCTGCGGCATCACCGGCCTCAAGCCCACCTACGGCCGGGTCTCGCGCTGGGGCATCATCGCCTACGCCTCGAGCCTCGACCAGGCGGGCCCCATGGCGCGCACCGCCGAGGACTGCGCCCTGCTGATGAACGCCATCGCCGGCCACGACCCCAGGGACTCCACCTGCGTGGCCCGCGGCGTGCCCGACTACCGCGAGGAACTCAACGCGCCACTGGCGGGCCTCAAGATCGGCCTGCCCCGGGAGTACTTCGGCGACGGCCTCGACCCGGAGGTGGAACGTGCGGTACGCGAGGCGGTAGCGGTCTACGAGTCGCTTGGCGCCACGGTGCGCGAGGTCAGCCTCCCGCATACCCACTACGCGATCCCGGCCTACTACGTCATCGCCCCGGCGGAGGCCTCCTCCAACCTGTCGCGCTACGACGGCGTGCGTTTCGGCCACCGCTGCGAGAGCCCCAGCGATCTCATCGACCTCTACAAGCGCTCCCGCGCCGAGGGCTTCGGCGAGGAGGTCAAGCGGCGCATCCTGATCGGCACTCACACCCTCTCCGAGGGCTTCTTCGACGCCTACTACAAGAAGGCCCAGCAGGTGCGCCGCCTGATCCGCCAGGACTTCCTCGACGCCTTCGAGGAGGTCGACGTGCTGATGGGCCCGGCCTCCCCCACCCCGGCCTTCGACCTGGGCGCCCAGAAGGACCCGGTCTCCATGTACCTCCAGGACATCTACACCATCGCCGTGAACCTGGCCGGCATCCCCGGCATCAGCGTGCCGGCGGGCTTCGTGGGCCAGCGCCCGGTGGGGCTGCAGATACTGGGCACCCACTTCGCCGAGCAGCGCCTGCTCAACGTCGCCCACCAGTTCCAGCAGGCCACCGACTGGCACCTGCGTCGTCCCCAGCTTGTCGAGGAGAGCGCCTGATGCAATGGGAAACCGTGATCGGCCTTGAGGTCCACGTCCAGCTCGCCACCCGGTCAAAGATCTTCTCCGGGGCCTCCACCGCCTTCGGCGCCGAGCCCAACACCCAGGCCTGCGCCGTGGATCTGGGCCTGCCCGGGGTACTGCCGGTGCTCAACGAGCAGGCGGTGGCCATGGCGGTGCAGTTCGGGCTGGCGATCCACGCCGAGATCCCCGAGGTCTCGGTGTTCGACCGCAAGAACTACTTCTACCCCGACCTGCCCAAGGGCTACCAGACCAGCCAGATGTACCACCCCATCGTCGGTCCCGGCGAAGTGGAGATCACCCTGGAACAGGGCGAGGCCAAGCGCATCCGGGTGCACCACGCCCACCTGGAGGAGGACGCCGGCAAGTCCCTGCACGAGGACTTTCACGGCATGACCGGCATCGACCTCAACCGTGCCGGCACGCCGCTGCTGGAGATCGTCTCCGAGCCGGACATGCGCAGTGCCAAGGAGGCGGCCGCCTACCTCAAGGCGATCCACTCCATCGTCACCTATCTCGGCATCAGCGACGGCAACATGGCCGAGGGCTCGATGCGCTGCGACGTCAACGTCTCGGTGCGCCCCGTGGGCCAGGCCGAGTTCGGCACTCGCGCCGAGATCAAGAACGTCAACTCCTTCCGCTTCGTGGAGCGCGCCATCGAGTTCGAGGTGGAGCGCCAGATCGAGCTGATCGAGGATGGCGACAAGGTGGTCCAGGAGACGCGCCTCTATGATCCCGAGCGTGACGAGACCCGCAGCATGCGCACCAAGGAGGAGGCCAACGACTATCGCTACTTCCCCTGCCCCGACCTGCTGCCCGTGGTGCTCGATGCCGCCTACGTGGATCACCTGCGCGAGATCCTGCCGGAACTGCCCGACGAGAAGCGCGCCCGCTTCCAGAACGAGCTGGGACTCTCCGCCTATGACGCCGGAGTGCTTGCGGCCAGCCGCGAGATGGCCGAGTACTTCGAGGCGGTCAATGACGGCCTGCGGCGATGCCAAGCAGGCCGCCAACTGGGTGCAGGGCGAGCTCTCCGGCGCCCTGAACCGCGAGGGCCTGCCGATCCAGGACAGCCCCGTCTCCGCCGCTCAGCTCGGCGGGCTGATCGCCCGGGTGATGGACGACACCATCAACGGCAAGGCCGCCAAGCAGGTGTTCCAGGCGCTGTGGAATGGCCAGGGCGAGAGCGCCGACGAGGTGATCGAGGCCAAGGGCCTCAAGCAGGTCACCGACAGCGGTGCCATCGAGGCGATGATCGACCAGGTGATCGCGGACAGCCCCGCCCAGGTGGCCCAGTACCGCGACGCCGAGCCGGAGAAGCGCGGCAAGATGATCGGCTACTTCGTCGGCCAGGTAATGAAGGCCTCCCGCGGCACCGCCAACCCGCAGCAGGTCAACGGCCTGCTCAAAGAGAAGCTCGACGCCCTGTGCTGACGATGGGGACGACACTCGGAGCCCAGGAGGAGGTCCGGCATGGCCGATGACGTCGGCGCGCGGCTGCGCACCCTGCGTACCCTGCGCGGTATCTCCCAGCGTGAGCTGGCCAAGCGCTGCGGGGTGACACACTCCAGCCTGTCACTGATCGAGCAGGGCAAGGTGAGCCCCTCGGTCAGCTCGCTGAAGAAGATCCTCGACGCCATCCCCATGAGCGTCGGTGACTTCTTCACCATGGACCTGGAGAACGGCCGCCGGGTCTTCTACACGGCCGAGGACCTGGCCGACGTGGGCTCCGGCGACGTCATCTACAAGCTGGTAGGTGCCGACCGCCGCGATCGCGCCCTGGCCTTCATGATCGAGACCTACCCGCCCGGGGCCGACACCGGCCGCGAGATGATCGCCCACCAGGGCGAGGAGGCGGGCGTGGTGCTGGAGGGCGAGATCGAGATCACCATCGGCGCCGAGTCGCGGATGCTGAAGGCCGGCGAGGCCTACTACTTCGAGACCAACGTCCCCCACCGCTTTCGCAACCCGGGCAGCGAGCCCTGCCGCCTGGTGAGCTGCGCGACCCCCGCCCGGGCCTTCTAGGGCCCAGCGCCCTCAGCCGCGTTTCACTTTATCCAACTCCTCACGCAGCGCCTCCGCCTCCTCGGTGAGGGAGGCGTTGGCACGCATATCACCGTTGCGCGCGGCGTGCATCGCCTGCTCGAGCTTCTGCTCGTAGGCCTTCTGCAGCTTCTTCGCCGGGTCGCTCTTGAAGAGTCCGAACATGGGGTCACCTCCTCTGGGTCATGTCCCCACAGCCTACCCCTTCCGGCAGGATAAATCGATACAATACCTGTACGAATAACTCACCAGGATACAATACGACGAGGGCCGGCGCCTGGCGCCGGCCTCGTCGCATCCTGAGTGGTTATGCGGCTCAGGTGGCCAGCGACATCCACACGCTCTTGAGATCGGAGTACTCCTCGAGGCTGTGGTGGGACTTGTCGCGGCCGTTGCCCGACTGCTTGACACCGCCGAAGGGCATGGTCTGGTCGCCGCCGGCCCAGTTGTTGACGAACACCTGGCCCGAGGCCAGCCGCCGGGTCACCCGCATGATGCGGTCGATATCCTGGCTCCACAGGCCCGCCGCCAGGCCGTAGACGCTGTCGTTGGCCAGGCGCACCGCCTCCTCCTCCGTATCGAAGCCGAACACCGAGAGCACCGGGCCGAAGATCTCCTCGCGGCCGATGGCCATCTCGGGAGTGACACCGTCAAATACCGTGGGCGGAATGAAGAGCCCCTTGCCATCGATCTCGGTGGCCTCACCACCGGCGCGCAGTCGGGCGCCCTCCTCCTGGCCGCGGCGGATGAACTCCAGCACGCGGCGGTGCTGGGTCTCGTCCACCATGGCGCCCATGAAGCTCTCCGGGTCCAGCGGGTCGCCGGGCTGCATGGTCTCGGCCGCGGCCACCACCTTGTCGATGAAGGCCTCGCGAATGCTGTTCTCCACCAGCAGCCGGGAGCCGGCGATGCACACCTCGCCCTGGTTGTGGAAGATCGCCTCGGCGGCGTGGCGAGCCACCTTATCGAGATCCTTGCAGTCGGCGAAGACCAGGTTCGGGCTCTTGCCGCCGCACTCCAGGTAGAGGCGCTTGAGGTTGGACTCGCCGGCGTACTGCATCAGCTGCTTGCCCACCCCGGTGGAGCCGGTGAAGGCGAGGCAGTCGACCTCCATGGAAAGGGCGAGCGCCTTGCCCACGGTGTGGCCGAAACCCGGCAGCACCTGAAAGACGCCACGTGGCAGACCCGCCTCCTTCGCCAGCTGGGCCAGGCGCAGCGCCGAAAGCGGCGACTTCTCCGAGGGCTTCAAGATCACGCTGTTGCCGGCGGCCAGCGCCGGGGCCACCTTCCAGGCGGTCATCATCAGCGGGAAGTTCCAGGGCACGATGGAGGCCACCACGCCCAGCGGCTCGCGCAGCACCAGCGCCAGGGCCTCCTCGCCGGTGGGGGCCACCTCGCCGTAGAGCTTGTCGATGCACTCCGCCTGGTAGCGGAAGCAGGCGATGGCGCCACTCATGTCGCCCAGCGAGCTTGCGATCGGCTTGCCCATGTCCAGGGTGTCGAGCAGGGCGAGCTCGGCCTTGTGGGCCTCCATCAGGTCGGCCAGGCGCAGCAGCGTCTTCTTGCGCCGGCCGGGAGCGAGGCGTGACCAGTCACCGCCATCGAAGGCGGCGCGGGCATGGCTCACCGCCACGTCGGCGTCGGCGGCGTCGCAGCTCGCCACCCTCGCCAGCACCTCGCCGGTGGCCGGGTTGACGCTCTCGAAGGTCGCGCCGCTGGCGGCATCGACGAAGACGTCGTTGATAAAGGCGCGGGTCTCAAGCCCCTTATCGGACGTGAGGGCGGCGGTCAGGTCGGTGGCACGTTGCTGCCAGTCGGCCAGGGTCCTGGGCATCTCGGGGCGACTCATGCGGGGGTCTCCTCGTGCTGATCGGTAGTCGTGTCGGCCAGTCGGGCCAGGGTAGCATCCAGGGCGGCGCGCGCCTTGTCGATGAGCTCGTCGATCTCGGCGTGGGTGATCACCAGCGGTGGCGAGATGATCATGGTATCGCCCACCGAGCGCATCACCAGCCCCGAGGCGAAGCAGAGGTCGCGGCACAGGTTGCCCGCCCCCAGCGCCTTGTCGAAGCGCTCCCCGGTGGCGGGATCGACCAGCTCAAGGGCGCCGATCAGGCCCAGCGAGCGCGCCTCGCCCACCAGCGGATGCCCGGCGAGCGCCTGCCAGCGCTCTGCCAGGTAGGGGCCGAGGTCGTCGCGCACTCGCTCGACCACGCCCTCCGCCTCCATCAGCTCGAGGTTTCTCTGCGCCACGGCGGCACAGGTGGGGTGGCCGGAGTAGGTGAAGCCGTGGAAGAACTCGCCGCCCTCCTCGATCAGGGTGTCGGCGACGCGGTCGCCCACCAGCACGCCGCCGATGGGCAGGTAGCCGGAGGAGAGCCCCTTGGCGATGGGCATCAGGTCGGGCTCGAGGCCAAAGTGCACGCTGCCGAACCACTCCCCCAGCCGGCCGAAGCCGCAGATCACCTCGTCCGCCACCAGCAGGATGTCGTACTTCTCGAGCACCGCCTTGACCGCCGGCCAGTAGCTCGCCGGGGGAATGATGGCGCCGCCGGCGCCCTGCACCGGCTCGGCGATGAAGGCCGCGACCTTCTCCTCGCCGAGCTCGAGGATCTTCGCCTCCAGGGCCGCGGCACACTCGCGTCCGAAGGCCTCGGGATCCTGGCCCTCGGAACGCCCTTCGCCCAGAACCACCAGGGCTGGCGCACATGGGCGATCTTGGGCACCAGGGGGCCACCCTGCTCGTGCATGGGCGCCATGCCGCCGAGGCTGAGCCCCGCCACGGTGGAGCCGTGGTAGGCGTTCTCGCGGCCGATCACCCACTGCTTGTCGGGCTGCCCCTTCAGAGCCCAGTAGCGGCGTACCATGCGCAGCACGGTGTCGTTGGCTTCGGAGCCGGAGCCGGTGAAGAAGACGCGGTTGATATGCGGCGGCGCCAGCCGGCATAGCGTCTCGGCGAGCTTGACCGCCGGCGGATGGGTGGTCTTGAAGAAGTTGTTGTAATAGGGGAGCTGGCGCATCTGGGCGGCGGCGGCCTCTACCAGCTCCTCGCGGCCGTAGCCGAGGTTCACACACCACAGCCCCGCCATGCCGTCGAGGATGCGGTTTCCATCGGAGTCGATGATATAGACCCCCTCGCCGCGCTCGATGATGCGACTGCCCTCCTCGCCCAGGGCCTTGAAGTCGGTGAAGGGGTGCAGGTGGTGGGCGCGGTCGAGCCGCTGGTAGTCAGATGTCTGCATGGTCGACGACTCCAGGCTGTGGGGTTCGGGTGGCCCGACGGGAGTGGCACGCCTCGGCGAAGCCACGGAACAGGGCGTCATAGAGCGGATGCTCGGCGGGGTGCCACTCGGGGTGCCACTGCACGGCCAGAGCGAAGCCCGGGGCATCGCGCACCGAGATCGCCTCGACGAGTCCGTCCGGGGCATGGGCCTCGGCGACCAGGCCCGGCCCCAGGGTGGCGACGCCCTGCTGGTGCAGGGAGTTCACCTGGGCGTGGGGTTCGGGATAGAGCGCGGCCAGCCGGCCGCCAGGCAGGATGGACAGGTCATGGCTCGGGGCATACTTCGCCTCGCGGTCGCCTTCCGGTTCGCGGTGGTCGAGCATGCCCGGCACCCGCTGAACCGCCTGATGCAGGGTGCCGCCGAAGGCCACGTTGAGCTCCTGGAAACCCCGGCAGATGCCCAGCAGCGGCAGGCCGAGATCCAGTGCGGCGGGAATCCAGGCCAGGGCCGCGGCATCGCGGTGGAGGTCGTCCCGGGTATTCTCCGGCTCCGCTCGGCCCCGTAACGGCCCGGCTCGACGTTGGTATAGCTGCCGGTGAGCAGCAGGCCATCCAGATGGGCCGGCAGGTCGCCGGACACGGCGTCCTCCCATACCGGCAGGATCACCGGCGCCAGGCCGTACTCGCGCAGGGCGGCCAGATACTTGTCGGTGACCATATGCGCCGGATGGCCCTCCACCTCGCGGCGGCAGGCAATCACGCCCACCAGGGGTCGGGACGACATTGCGCTCTCCTCTCGTCAATGAATCTCGATGTTATGCTTTGCTCAACATAGCCTGTCCCGGGACGGATGCCAAGCGGGAGCCGAAAGGCCACAGGATACGATGGAAAACCATGAGAAAGAAGCGGCCCAGTGACGCAGATACCGCTGTCTGCACGCCGCATATAACGTAAAGTATTTGACAACAACCAGGCACCACCACAAAGATAGCACCAAGCCAAGCCAAACAAGGGACCCTGCCATCATGTCGCCACACGTCGCCTCCGAGGCCCGGGACTTCCTCGCTCAGCACCCCGAGATCGACGCCATCGACCTGCTGATCAGCGATCTCAACGGCGTGCTGCGCGGCAAGCGGGTCTCTCCCGAGAATCTGGAGAAGGCCTATACCCAGGGTATCAACCTGCCCGCCTCGGTCTATGCCCTGGATATCCTCGGCAATACCATCGAGGAGACCGGGCTGGGCCTCGACAGCGGCGACGCGGATCGAGTGTGTCGGCCGCTTCCCGGCACGCTGATGCCCACCCCCTGGCGACGCCAGGGCCGCCAGGCGCAGTTGCTGATGCATATGCAGGAGCCCGATGGCAGCGGCTTCTTCGCCGAGCCGCGCCAGCTGCTCGGCCGGCAGCTCGAGCGCCTCACGGCACGCGGCCTGGCACCGGTGGTCGCCGTGGAGATGGAGTTCTACCTGGTGGACCGCACAGCGCGACGCCAGCGGCACGATCCAGCCGCCCTGCTCACCGGCGACCGGCGAGCGCGCCAGCCAGAGCCAGCTCTATTCGGTAAGCGAGCTCGACGAGTATGCGGACTTCCTCGGCGAGGTGCAGAGCGCGGCCGACATCCAGGGGCTGCCGCTGGATACCATGCTCAAGGAGTGCGCCCCGGGGCAATTCGAGATCACCCTGAAGCACGGCGCGGACGTGCTGGCCGCCTGCGACGCGGCGGTACTGCTCAAGCGGCTGATCAAGGGGGTGGCGCAGAACCATGGCTTCGAGGCCACCTTCATGGCCAAGCCCTACGGCCTCGAGGCGGGCAACGGTACCCACGTGCATATCAGCCTGCTGAACGAGGCTGGCGACAACGTCTTCGCTGCCACCGATGGCGACCCCCTGGGCACTCCCAGCCTGCATCACGCGGCGGCCGGCCTGCTGGCGCTGATGCCAGCCAGCGTGGCGCTGTTCGCCCCCAACCTCAACTCCTTCCGTCGCTTCCAGCCGGGGCTCTACGTGCCCATGGCGCCTACCTGGGGCTTCGACAATCGCTCGGTGGCGGTGCGCATCCCCTCGGGGCCCAACGCCGCCCGGCGGCTCGAGCACCGTGTGGCCGGCGCCGATGCCAGCCCCTACCTGCTGCTGGCGGCCCTGCTCGCCGGCATCGACTACGGTCTCGCCGGGGAGCTGACCCGCCGCCGCCGGTCACCGGCAACGCCTATGCCCAGGTCGCGCCCAGCCTGACCAACAGCTGGTGCCAGGCACTGGACCTGCTGGAGGCGAGCGAGCCGCTGCGCGCGGCCCTGGGAGACGACTTCCTGAAGGTCTTCCTGGCCAATCGGCGTGCCGAACGCGATCTCGCCATGCAGCATGTCAGCCGCCTGGAGACCGACTGGTACCTGCGCCAGGTCTAGGAGCCTGTCGGATTCAACGCCGATCCACTGCGTGATCCGGTCAAATCCGACAGCCTCCTGGGCGCGAACATCGCGGACTCACACCTCGGTGGACTCGCCCTCCCGAACCTCGGGCTCGGCCTGCCACTGCACCTCGCCGTCGATCACCGGCAGGCGCTCGGCCTGGGGAGCGGTGTCGAGGCGGCGCGACTGCTCCTCTCCGTCGACGCGGTAGGTGACGTCATAGCCCTGGGTCTCCTCATGCTCCTCCATGACCGTGCGGCATTGCTCCTCGGTCACCACGCGCTCGCGGGTCTCGTAGCGCGTCTCGTAACGGGTCTCGTACTGGACCTGGGGCTGTGCCTGGGCATGCTGGCGGGCCTCGACGCGCTCCTGCACCTCGCGCCCAGCCAGGGCACCGCCGATGGCACCGGCCACGGTGGCGAGCTTCTTGCCGCTGCCACCACCGACCTGGTTGCCCAGCAGACCACCGACGACGGCGCCGGCGGCACCACCGACGATACGATGGGGGTCCCGGCTGGACGCCGGACCGCTCGGGGCCGGCGCTTCCACCGGAACCTGAACCGGAACCTCGACCGGCACCTCCTCGCTCACGACCCGCTCCACGTCCTCGCAGACCTCGCGGGGCCGCTCCACGGTCCGGGTCACGGGTTGCACCGCCAGGATCTCGGCGTACTCCGGCCCGCGCGGCTGCTGGACCTGCCAGGCGCCGAAGGCCAGCCCGCCCAGGCCCAGCACGGCCAGCGTCGCACCGACGACTATCGACTTGCTCATCTGTCACCTCCTGAAGAAGAGTGGAACACCACTCGCTGAAACACCATCGGGCTCCAGGCGTGAGTGACCATGACGGCTTGGGGCGATGAGAGGGGCAGCGCAATCCGGCGCCACCCGACGAGGCCCAGTATAGGATGATGCGCCATGCCGTGGGCCTGGAGGAGACGACTTCCACAGACTCTCCCTGGCCGTCGCCGGCTGGCGACAGTCAAGTCAGCAGAGACAGTCGTGCCGCTCAGGCCAGGGGCTCGCCGGCGGAGGTGACAGCTCCGCCTTCCGGCTCGGCCACTGCCGCCCGCGGCGCCACCAGTCCACGATGCCCTTCCAGCCAACGGCGGGCAGGAGCGACTCGATTGAAGGTGTAGACGTGCAGACCGACAAAACCGCCAAGGGGATCGCCGAGCCGCGGGGCCAGCTGCTCGAGCAAGCCATCGGGATAATAGGGAGCGGGCCGCAGCAGCCGTGATATCCAGCCCGTCTGGCGGCGCAGGGCACGCACCGAGGGTCCCAGCCCCAGACGCAGGGCGATGGCCAGCAGTCGCCTGGTCTCCATTACCCCGGGGATCCCGGCAACCACCGGCAGCGTCATGCCGAGCCGCCGCTGCCACTCTCGCCAGGCCAGCAGCGGCTGCGCCTCGAAGCACAGCTGGGTCACGGCGTAGTCGGCCAGCGCTGCCTTGGCCTTCAGGTCGCACTGCAGCGCGGTCGCCTCGATGCGGTGATGCCCCTCCGGATAGGCCGGCACACCGAGCCGCGCCGGGCGCAGCTCACACCCAGCCAGAGCCTCGAGCAGCGCCCGACCGTGGGGAAAGGCCCCCACCGGGTGCTCGGCATCGCCGCCCACCACGAAGGCATCGTCGATCCTCAACTGCGCCAGGCGCTCCAGCAGTCGCTCCAGGTGGACGAGATCGCGCACCAGGCGCGCGGCGAGATGCGGCACCACGTGAAAGCCCTCCCCGACCAGCCACTCGCTGGCCTCCAGGGTGCGCTCCAGACCGTGGCGCGGCGAGCAGGTCACGCTGACCACGGCGCCGGGCGGCAGCTCCCGGGCCGCCTCCTGCATGCCGGCGATGGGCAGCAGTTCGAAGCGAGTTGCCGTCATCGTTCTCACCCCTTGGGAATCGCCTTGGCGGGGTCGTGGAAGGGCTTCTCCACCACCCTGGCCTCCTGCAGGCCGGTATTGGCCTCGATGCGCAGCGCCGTGCCCAGCTCGGCGTACTCGATCGGCACCATGGCGTAGCCGATGTTGCGCTCCTGGCGCGGCGAGCGGGTGGCCGAGGTCACCTTGCCGATAGGCGCGCCTCCCGCATCGAACACCGGGAAGACGTCGATCATCGCGCCATCGGTAAAGTAGCCGACGCTGGGGCCGTCGATCTCCACCCCCACCAGCTTGCGCGACACGCCCTCGGCCTTGATGTGCTCCAGGGCGGCGCGGCCGATGAAGTCGTCGTCGCCGCGCAGGTCCACCATCCAGTCGTAGCCCATGCCCACCTCGAAGGGGTTGGTGTCGTACCAGATATCGCAGCCGAAGGCGAGGATCCCGCCCTCGATGCGGCGGATATGGCAGGGGCCGATCACCTGCATGCCGTGGGGCCGGCCGGCCTCGAAGACCCGCTGCCAGAGCGCCTCGCCGAAGCGACTGGCCTCGCGCAGGTAGATCTCGTAGCCGATCTCCCCGGAGTAGCCGGTACGCGAGATCACCACCGACATGCCGTCGAGCTCGGCCTCCATCAGGTGGTAGTAGGGCATGCCCAGCACCGCCTCGCCGAACAGGTCCACCATCACCGCCTTGGCCTTCGGCCCCTGGACCTGCACCGGCGCCACGTCCACCTCCTTGATGGTCACGTCGAGCCCGGCATTGACGGCGAGCCCCTGGCACCACAACAGGATGTCGCTGTCGGCGAGCGACAGCCAGAAGCGGTTCTCCTCGATGCGCAGCAGCACCGGGTCGTTGAGGATGCCGCCATCAGGCGCGGTGACGAAGACGTACTTGCACTGCCCCACCTGGCAGTGGCGCATGTCGCGTGGCACCAGTCGCTGCACGAAGGCGAAGGCGTCCGGGCCCGCGATCTCGATCTGGCGCTCGACGCCGACGTCCCACAGGGTCACGCCCTGCACCAGGGCCCAGTACTCGTCCACCGGGTCGGTGTACAGGCGCGGGTGGTAGTGATGGTTGTAGACGCTGTACTTGCGTACCCCGTGTCGCCGCGAGGCGTAGAAGAACGGTGACTTGCGGATGCGCGGATAGAGCAGGATCTCCGGCGCCGACGGAGTGTTCTGCGTGCTCTGGATGTTCTCGATGGCCTGGGACATGACCGCCTCCCTCCACTGTCGCTTTACCGAGGACCGACACCCGCCGGCCGCCCTTGCCTTCGACACTAGCCCCTGGACCGAGCGGCCATCTCGCTATGGGCGTCGAGCTCTTAGCCGTGGGCGACAGGCCGCGGATGACCCTGTCGCCGCCAGGCAAGGGGGCGTCGCCGCGGGACAGCGTGATTCGTGAGACCTGCCTTATGCTGCGGGAAACCCTCGACGTGAGGAGCACGATCATGGCGGCACTCCCCTCGCAGGCAGACGCGGTGATCATCGGCCTGGGCGGCATCGTCGGCGCCTCGGTGGCCCATCACCTGATCGAGCAGGGCTGGACCAACCTGGTGGGGCTCGAGACGTCCGCCCTGCCTTCGGACATCGGCTCCACCGCCCACGCCTCCGATTTCTGCTTCATGACTTCCCATGATCGGCTCTCCTGCTATACCACCACCTACAGCCGGCGCTTCTACGAGGCGATGGGGCACTACCACAGGGTCGGCGGCCTGGAGATCGCCCGGGTCGGCGACGAGGCGCGGCTCGCCGAACTGCAGCGCAAGGTCGCCTCGGGCAAGGCCTTCGGCACCAACGTGTGCATGGTAGACGCCGACGAGGTGGTGGCGCGCTTCCCGCTGCTGGAGCGCGACCAGGTGCTGGGCGGCATGTGGGACCCCGACGCCGGCCTGGTGATCCCGCGCTCCCAGCGGGTGGCCGGCGAGCTGATCGAGCGCGCCGTGGAAAGCGGCCACCTGCGCGCCTTCGCCGAGACCCCGGCGCTGGATATCGACGTCCGGGACGGCCGGGTCTGCGGCGTCGAGACGCCCAGGGGCTACGTTGCCACCCCGCGGGTGATCGTCACCTCGGGCATCTGGGGCACGATCCCTGCCGCCATGGGCGGCGCGGCCCTGCCGCTGGTGCCGGTGGAGCATCCGCTGCTGTTCTTCGGCCCCTTCGATACCTTCGCCGGCACCGGCAAGGAGATCGGCTACCCGCTGCTCCGCGACCAGGGCAACTCCGCCTACCTGCGCGATACCGGCGACCCGACCAGCACCGAGGGCGGCCTGCTGGAGTGGGGCTACTACGAGTCCCGCGAGCCGCGGCTGGTGGACCCTCGCGCCATCCTCCCGCGCGACCGGGCGCGCCTCTCGCCCTCCATGCGCGACCTGGAGCTGGACCAGGTGGCCGAGGCCTTCGCGCGGGCCATCGACCTCACCCCCATGCTCGGCGAGCTGGGCTGGGACGAGAAGCACTCCTTCAACGGCCTGCTCTCGGTCACCTCGGACGGCGGCTCCCTGGTGGGCGAGTCGCCGGAGACCCGCGGCCTGTGGTTCTGCGAGGCCGTCTGGGTCAAGGACGGCCCCGGCATGGGCAAGCTGCTGGCCGAGTGGCTGACCCATGGACGCGCCGAGCCCGACCCCTGCGGCATCGACATCGCGCGCTTCTACCCGGTGCAGAAGACGCCCCACCACGTCGAGGGCCGCTGCCGGGAGATCGCCCGCAAGATCTACGACCCGCCGGTGCACCCCCGTGAGCCCTTCGCGAGCGGCCGCGACCTGCGCCGCGGTCCCTTCTGGCCCCGCGAGAGGGAGCTCGGCGGCCACTTCATGGAGGCCGCCGGCTGGGAGCGCGCCCATGGCTACGCCGCCAACGAGGCGCTGCTGGAACGCTACGGCGAGCGGGTGCCCGAGCGTCCGGCCGAGTGGGACGCCCGCCACTTCTGGCGGGTGTCCAATGCCGAGCACCTGGCGCTGTCCGACGACGTGGGCATGATCAACCTCTCCCACTTCGCCATCTACGATATCTCGGGCCGCGATGCCGAGGCGCTGCTGGAGTGGCTCTCGGTGGCCCGGGTGGGCGGCGACACGCCGATCGGCAAGGGGGTCTATACCCACTTCCTGGATGCCGCGGGCGGCGTCCACTCTGATCTCACCATCGTGCGCCTGGCCACGGACGCCTGGCGGGTGATCTGCGGCGGCGACACCGGCCACCGCGACCTGATGTGGATCACCCGCCGCGCCGAGGCGGCCGGGCTGACCCGCTGGCACCTGGAGGATCGCAGCGACGTCCTGGCCACCCTGGGCCTGTGGGGCCCCAACGCCCGGCGCACCCTGCAGACCCTGGCGGATGATCCCGAGGGCCTTTCCGACGCTCACTTCCCCTTCGCCACCGCCCGCGAGATCCGCATCCAGGGCTGCCGGTGTGGGCCTTTCGCATCTCATACGTGGGCGAGCAGGGCTGGGAGCTCTATGTGCCCTTCAGCTACGGCCTGGCGCTCTGGGACCGGCTGTTCGACGCCGGGGTGACGCCGGTAGGCATCGAGACCTACGCCAACAGCCGCCGCCTGGAGAAGAGCCTGCGGCTGCAGAACGTCGACCTGCTCACCGACTACAACCTTTACGAGACGGGCCTGGCACGGCCCAGGGTCAAGGCCGCGGACTTCCACGGCAAGGCCGCCTACCTGGAACAGCGCGACCGGCACTGCCAGCCGGCCACGCTCTGCACCCTGGTGATGGAGGCACACCACGACGACGCCGGCACCCCGCGCTTTCCGGTCGGCCAGTCGCCGCTGCTCGACCCCGAGAGCGGCGAGGTGCCGGTGGACGCCCTGGGCCGGCGCTCCTACGTGACCAGCATCGCCTTTGGGCCCTCGCTCGGACGCAACATCGCCCTGGCCTACCTGCCCGCTGGCTATGCCGAGGTGGGGCGACCCCTGCTGCTGGAGTACTTCGCCGAACACTACCCGATGCGGGTGGCCGCCGTCGGCTACCGGGCCCTCCTTGACCCGGAGAACGCCCGGCCGCGAGGCTGAGGCCCCTGGTTCAAGGCAGCCGGTCGTCCGGCAGTGCCAGCTCGGCCTGACGCTGCTGCCGGTGCTTGCGCTCGCCGCTCGGCGAGTGGCCGAAGTGGTCGTGGTAGCACTTGGTGAAGTGGGGCGGCGAAACGAAACCGCAGGCCAGCGCCACCTCGGTGATCGGCATCCGCGTCTGCTGCAGCAGCAGGCGCGCCCGGGCCAGGCGCAGCTCCAGGTAGTACTTGAGCGGCGGACAGCCCACGTAGCGCTGGAAGAGGCGCTCCAGCTGGCGCCGCGACAGGCCGGCATAGCGGGCCAGCTCGTCCAGGGCCAGGGGCTCCTGGAGGTTGGCCTCCATCAGCGTGGCCACCTCCTCCAGCTTGGGATGGCTGTGACCCAGGCGCACCCGCAGCGGGCTGCGCTGACGGTCGCCCACGCCGCGGATGCGCTCGTGGATGAACTCCTCGGCGATCGCCTCGGCCAGTGCCAGCCCCTGCTGACGACCGATCAGGTTGAGCATCATGTCCAGGGGGGCGATGCCGCCCGAGCAGGTGTAGCGGTCGCGATCCATGACGAAGAGCTGGGAGGTGAAGGTTACCTCGGGGAAGCGTCGCGCCTCGTGAAGGCTGCCGATATGCTCCCAGTGCAGGGTGCAGCGATAGCCGTCGAGCAGCCCCGCCCGGGCCAGCACATAGCCCCCGGTACACACGGCGCCCAGGGGGATGCGCCGTTCGGCCAGGCGCCGGAGCCAGGTGAGCGTCGCGCGATCGCAGTGCGCCTGCACGTCCACCCCGCCGCACACCAGCAGCAGGTCCAGTTGCGGCATGGGCTCCAGTGCCTGGTCCACCACTGTGGGCAGGCCACTGCTCGCCGTCACCGCGGTGCCATCGCGACTCACCAGGTGCCAGGTGTAGAGGGGGCGCTCGGCCAGATGGTTGGCCATGCGCAATGGCTCCAGTGCCGCAGAGAAGGCGAGTTGCGAGAATCCTGTCAGTAGCAGGAAGCCGATGTCATAGTGACCCTTGGCCGATACGGGAGCCTCCATCACGCCTCCTGATCCTCGCCGACGCACGACCGCGGCGACGTTGTCATCAGGCATAGCCCATCCCTTCGGCCTTCGGCAAGCGCAGAGGAGCAGGAGATATGTCGTTGCGCCCAAGGCCGCGGACGTCGGCAGGCAAGAGTCTCGCGCAAGGCGCACGATACTGAACGCAACACGAGCACGACTCGCCGCTGCCCAGGAGGAGACGCTGATGGCACCCCAAGCGAGCGAACCGGCGGCCGCCCCGTCGGCAGACAACCTGAGCATCGCCCGTGCGGCGAGACTCTGGCCCATCGAGGAGATCGCCCATCGCCTGGGCCTGCCCGGCGAGGCGGTGGAGCCCTATGGCCGCGGCATCGCCAAGCTCGACCTGGCGGCCATGGCGAGCCTGGCCGAGCGTCCGCAGGGGCGCTACGTGGTGGTCACCTCGATGACCCCCACCCCGCCCGGGGAGGGCAAGACCACCACCGCCATCGGCCTGGTGCAGGGGCTCCAGCGCCTCGGCCACACCGCCAGCGTGGCCCTGCGCCAGCCCTCCATGGGCCCCACCCTGGGGCTCAAGGGCGGCGCCACCGGCGGCGGCTATAGCCAGGTACTGCCCATGGAGCGCATCAATCTGCACCTCACCGGCGACATCCACGCGGTGGGAGCGGCCCATAACCTGCTGGCGGCCATGGTCGACAATCACCTTCACCATCGCCTGGCCCCCGAGCTGGATCCCCGCGAGGTGCGCTGGCAGCGTGTCATCGACCTCAACGACCGCGCCCTGCGGCACCTGGTGCTGGGCCTCGGCGGGCGCGGCGACGGGATCCCCCGTCAGGGCGGCTTCGAGATCACCGCCGCCTCGGAGGTGATGGCGGTGCTGGCGCTGGCCGACTCCCTGGCCGACCTGCGCCGACGCCTGGGCCGGCTGATCGTGGGACTGGACCGCGACGGCGAGCCGGTCACCGCCGAGCAGATCGGCGCCGCCGGCGCCATGACGGTGCTGCTCAAGGAGGCGCTCAAGCCCAACCTGCTGCAGACCCTGGAGCACGCCCCGGCGCTGATCCATGCCGGCCCCTTCGGCAACATCGCCCACGGCAACTCCTCGATCGTCGCCGACCGCATCGGCCTTCACGCCGGCGACTTCCTGGTCACCGAGGCGGGCTTCGGTGCCGACATGGGCGCCGAGCGCTTCTTCAATATCAAGTGCCGGGCCTCGGGACTCGTCCCGGACGCCGCGGTGCTGGTGGTCACGGTGCGCGCCCTGAAGTACCACAGCGGCCGCCACCGGGTGATGCCCGGCCAGCCACTGCCCGCCTCGCTGCTCGGGGAATCCCCGGACGAGGTCCGGGAGGGTGGCGCCAACCTGCTCAAGCAGATCGACAACGTGCGCGCCCACGGCCTCACCCCCGTGGTGGCGATCAATGCCTTCCCCGGCGACCACCCGAGCGAGCATGCCGCCATCCGCGAGCTGTGCGCCTCGGTGGGGGTGCGCGCCGAGGTCTCCACTCATGTGCGTGACGGCGGCGAGGGCGCCATGGCCCTGGCAGAGGCGCTGATCGCGGCGATCGACGAGGCCGACACCACCGGCAACGCGCTTCCACTTCCTCTACCCCGCCGAGATGGCGCTGGCGGAGAAGATCGAGCGCATCGCCACGCGCCTCTACGGCGCCGAGGGGGTCGACTTCGCCCCCGGCACCGCGAGCGACTGGAGACCTGGCAGCGCCAGGGCTACAGAGCCTATCCGGTGTGCATCGCCAAGACACATATGTCGCTGTCGGCACGACGCCGAGCCGGCTCGGCGCCCCGACCGGCTGGCGGCTGCCGGTGCGCGAGGTGCGCCTCTCCGCCGGCGCCGGCTTCGTCTACGCCCTGGCCGGGAACATCCTCACCATGCCGGGATTCAGTGCCTCACCCGCCGCCACACGGCTCGATATCGATGACCAGGGAGAGATCACGGGACTCACCTGACATCCGCGGTAGGCGACGAACGCCTGGCGTTGACTCCCCCGGCAAATGACACCCATGCCGGGCGTCGGTCACAGGCAGCGGTGGAACAGTGTCTTGAGGTTCTCCACGGTCAGGGTCACCGGGTTTCCGCCACAGCTGGGGTCCTGGATCGCCATTGCAGCCAGGTCGTCGAGGCGATCCGGGGTGACCCCGACCTCGGAGAGGGTCCGCGGGATGCCCAGCCGATCATTGAGCTCCTGCGCGAAGGCCCGGAAGCCATCGAAGCCACCCTCGATACCCAGATAACCGGCCGCCATGTCGAATCGCTCGCGAATCGCGTCGGCGTTGAACTCGAGCACCGCCGGCATGCAGATCGCATTGGTGGTGCCATGGTGGGTGTTGAACACCGCACCGATGGGGTGGCTCATCGCGTGGATGGCCCCCAGCCCCTTCTGGAACGCCGTGGACCCCATGAGTGCCGCACTCATCATGTGCGCCCGCGCTTCCAGGTCGGTGCCGTCGGCATAGGCGCGCGGCAGGTACTCCTTGACCAGGCGCATGCCCTCCAGCGCGATGCCCTGGCTCATCGGGTGATAATGCGGGCTGGAGAACGCCTCGACGCAATGGGCGAAGGCATCCAGCCCGGTACCAGCGGTGATCGGCCGGGGCATGCCGACCGTCAGTTCGGGATCACACAGCACCACCCTGGGCAGCACCCTCGGGATGGAAGATGATCTTCTTCTCATGGGTGCGGGAGTTGGTGATGACGCTGGCGCGGCCCACTTCCGAGCCGGTGCCGGCGGTGGTGGGCACCGCCACGATGGGGGCGACTGCCTCGGCATCCGCGCGCTTCCACCAGTCGCCGATATCCTCGAAATCCCACACCGGACGCGTCTGGCCGGACATGAAGGCCACCATCTTGCCCAGGTCCAGCCCCGAGCCCCCGCCGAACGCGACCACCCCGTCATGGCCGCCGGCCCGGAAGGCCTCGACCCCTGCCGCCAGATTCTGTTCGTTCGGATTGGGATCCACCTCGGCAAACAGGGCGCGGCCGAGGCCCGCTGCCTCGAGGATATCCAGCGCTGTCCGCGGTGATGGGCAGGTCCGCCAGGCCACGGTCGGTGACCAGCAGCGGCCGGTTCATGCCCGCCTCGGCACAGGCTTCTGGCAGCTCCTTGATCCGCCCCGCGCCGAAGCGGATGGCGGTGGGATAGGTCCAGTTTCCGGTCAGCATCATGTCGTCACCTTCTTGATCATGTTGTTGTTTTCTTTAAATAGTAGGACTTCGGCCTGGTCAGATTGTGATAGCCGATCACCGACAGGCCGCCGCCGCGCCCCGTGTCCTTGCAGCCGGTCCAGCACAGGCCCGGGTCCAGGTAGTCGGCGCGGTTCATGAACACGGTGCCGGTCTCGATGCGGTCGCCCACGCGCTGGGCGCGCTCGATATCGGCGGTCCACAGGCTGGCGGTCAAGCCGAACCGGCTGTCGTTCATCAGCCGGATCGCCTCCTCATCGTCCGCCACCGGCATGATGCCGACCACCGGCCCGAAGCTCTCGTCACGCATCACGCGCATCTCATGGGTCACCCGGGTGAGGATCTGTGGCGTCAGGTAGGCCCCCCCGTCATCCTCGGGTTTGCGGGCAATATGCGCCTTCGCACCGGCCGCCAGGGCCTCGTCGATCTGGGCACGCACCTCCCGGGCAAAGCGGATATTCGCCATCGGACCGATATCGGTATCCGCGGCCAGGGGGTTGCCCAGCTTGTAGCCCTCGACGATCGCCACCGCCTTGTCGACGAAGGCCTCGAAGAGGCTCTCGTGCACGTAGATCCGTTCGATCCCGCAGCAGCACTGGCCCGAGTTGAACATCGCCCCGTCGATCAGGGTAGCGACCGCGGCATCCAGGTCGGCATCCTCCATGACATAGCCCGGGTCCTTGCCGCCCAGTTCCAGGCCCAGCCCGGTGAAGGTGCCGGCCGCCGCGCGCTCCATGGCGCGGCCCGCCTACCGAGCCGGTGAAGTTGACGAAGTCGAAGGCCCGCTCGGCGATCAATGCCGAGGTGGTGGCGTGATCCAGGAAGACGTTCTGGAACACCTCCTCGGGCACCCCGACCGAGTGGAAGGCACGCGCCAGCCGCTCGCCGACCAGCAGGGTCTGGGTGGCATGCTTGAGCAATACCGTATTCCCCGCGATCAGGGCCGGGGCCAGCGTATTGATCGCCGTCATGTAGGGGTAATTCCAGGGGGCCACCACCAGCACCACACCGTGGGGAATGCGCTTGATGAAGCGCTTGACCGTGGCATCCTCGCCCACCGCGATATCGGCCAGCGCCTCCTCGGCGATGGCCGCCATATGGGCACCACGCTCCTCGAAGCCAGCGAACTCGCCACCATAGCGAACCGGGCGGCCCATCATGTGCGCCAACTCCGGCACCACCTCGTCGTTCATGGCACCCACGGCGGCGATGCCCGCTCGCACCAGCTCGATCCTTTCCTGGATCGGGCGGGCCGCCCAGCTCGCCTGGGCCGAGCGCGCCCGTGCGGCGGCCTGTTGCGCAGCCGCAAGCGACAGGGCTTCACGCTCGGCGTAGACCGACCCGTCGATCGGCGAGATGCATGTCAGGATATGACCCATCGTCTTCTCCAGTCTGTGGAAAGTGCGCCTCCCCTGCTCCCGTGCGCAGGGTCCCGGCCAACCTGGCGCTCGGTCACGAGCGCTCGAAGCCCCGTGCCACCTCGTAATCGGTCACCACCCGGTCGAAGTCCTCGAGCTCCACCTCGGCGGCACGGACATAGTGGTCGACCACCGCATCCCCCATGGCCTCGCGCAGCATGGAAGACCCCTTCAGCGCGTGCATGGCATCGCGCAGGTTCTGCGGGATCAGACCCGTCTCTCCCTCATAGGTGTCCCCCTTGGCGGGCGGTGGCAGCTCGAGCTTCTCCTCAATGCCCTGGATGCCAGCGGCGAGCTGCCCGCCATGGCCAGATAGGGGTTCAGGTCCGAGCCGCCGATGCGGCACTCGATGCGCACCGCCCGCGTGTTGTCGGCGCAGAGGCGAAACCCGGCGGTGCGGTTGTCGACCGACCAGACCGTTCGCGTAGGAGCGAAGGAGCCCTTCTGGAAACGCTTGTAGCTGTTGATATAGGGGGCCAGGAAGTAGGTATAGTCGGGCGCGTATTTCAGCAGGCCGGCCAGGTAGTGCTTCATCAGCGCCGACATGCCATGGGCATCGTCTGCGTCGAAGAAGGCAGGGGCGTCTCCCTGCCACAGTGACTGATGGATATGGGTGGAGCTGCCCGAATGGCCGTGGTGCCACTTGGGCATGAAGGTCACCGCCCTGCCCTGCTGCCAGGCGATCTCCTTGGTCGCATGCTTGGCGATGGTGTGATAGTCCGCCGTATCGAGCGCCTTCGCATAGCGGATATTGAGCTCCCCCTGGCCGGAACCGGCCTCGCCCTTGGTGCCTTCCACCGGTATGCCAGCCGCGTAGAGATGGTTGCGCAGGGGACGCAACACATGCTCTTCCTTGGTGGTCTGGAAGATATGGTAGTCCTCGTTATAGCCGCTGATCGGCTCGATATCGCGAAACCCGCTCCTGCGGATCTCGTCGAGGCTCTCCGCGAACAGGAAGAACTCGAGCTCGGTGGCCATGACCGCATCGAAGCCCAGCGCCTCCAGCCGTGCGAGCTGGCGCTTGAGGATGGTGCGCGGGGCATGGGGCACCGGGTCGTGAGTGTGATGATCCAGCACATCGCACAGCACCATGGCCGTGCCTTCCAGCCATGGCACAGGCCGCAGCGTGGTCAGGTCCGGCTTCATGATGTAGTCGCCGTAGCCGGCACTCCAGGAGGTGCTGGCATAGCCATCTGGCGTTTCCATCTCGAGATCGGTGGCCAACAGGTAGTTGCAGCAATGGGTCTCGCCCCACCCCTCCTCCACGAAGTGACGCGCATGGAGCCGCTTGCCCATCAGGCGCCCCTGCATGTCGACGATGCAGACGAGCACCGTGTCCACTTCACCGCTTCCCACCTTGGCCTTCAGCTTCTCAAGGGCATCCAAAGCCAGCGCGTTGGTCATTGCCGACGCTCCTCATCGCATCCAGAAATCAATGCCTGCCCACATCAGGGCGGCGCCTTGCCCAGTAGAGATGCCCCGGCGCCGCCGGGGCATGTGACCCGATCAGGCATCGGTGTAGCGGTAGGGCCGCCCGGCCTTGCGCATATCGGCGTTGTACTGCTTGAAGATCTCGACCACCCTGGCCTTGGTCTCCGACTCCGCCGCGATCTCATCCCAGAATTCCTGGGCGGCGGCTTCCACCTGATCCCACTCGGCATCGGGAATCGAGGTGAGCTCCAGCTTGTCGCCATGGACACGCAGCTTGGCCTCGCCGCCCCAGTACCAGTGCTGGCGGTAATAGTGGGACTGTTCACAACACACCTCGAACAGCAGGCGCAGGTCTTCCGGGAGCTCGTTCCAGCGCTCCATGTTGACGAAGAAGTGCCCGATCCAGGCACCCGAGATGTTGTTGGTCAGGAAGTAGTTGGTGACGTCGGCCCAGCCCACCGTATAGTCCTCGGTGATGCCGGACCAGGCGATGCCATCCAGCTCGCCGGTCTGCACGGCCACCTCGATGTCCTCCCAGGGCAGGGTCACCGGCACCACGCCGAACTGCGACAGGAAGCGTCCCGCGGTGGGGAAGGTAAAGATGCGCTTGCCCTCCAGATCCTTGAGGCTGCGGATCGGCTCCTTGGTGGCGAAATGGCAGGGATCCCAGGCACCGGCACTGACATGCTTGACACCGACCTTGGCGTACTCCTCCTCCCAGATCTCCTTCAGCCCGTACTGGTTGAACAGCACCGGCACATCGAGGCTGTACCGTGACCCGAAGGGGAAGTAGCCACCGAAGACGGTGACCTCGGTGGGGGATGCCATGGAGTCGTCGTCCGATTGCACGGCATCGATGGTACCGCGCTGCATCGCCCGGAAGAGCTCACCCGTCGGCACCAGCTGGTCGGCATAGTAGAGCTCGATCTGCATGCGATCCCCGGCGATCCGGTTGAACAGGTCGATGGCCGGCTTGGCGACATGCTCCGCCAGGGCGGCACCGGCATAGGTCTGCATGCGCCACTTGATGGTGGGCTCGGAGGAGGACTGGGCCATGACCCGTGAGGCCAACGGCGCGATGGCGGCACCGGCCGCGGCATTGATCAGAAACTTGCGTCTTGTTGTCATTTTCTCGCTCTCCTGGTGTTAACTACCGGATGTGACACGTTGTCGGCCCCTGGTGAGGCTCTTGTTGTTGGTTCCTGCCATGGTCAACTCCCATAGATGTAGCCCGGAAGCCAGAGTGCAATCTGCGGAAAGACCATCACCAGGCTGAGGGCGACCGTCATCACCAAGCACGAAGGGGAGGATCGACCGATAGATATCGCGCAGCCCGATCTCGGGCGGCGCCATGGCACGCATCAGGAACAGGTTGTAGCCGAACGGCGGCGTCATGTAGGCGATCTGGGTGGTGATCGTGTAGAGCACCCCGTACCAGATCAGGTCGAAGCCGAGCGCATCGACCAGCGGCACATAGAGCGGCGCCACGATCACCAGCATGGCGGTATCGTCGAGGAAGGTCCCCATCACGATGAAGCTGAGCTGCATCAGGATCAGGATCATCCAGGGCGACAGCCCCAGGCGCTCGGTGAACAGGTCCTCGATGGCCTTGACCGCGCCCAGCCCGTCGAAGATGGCACCGAAGGCGAGCGCGGCCAGGATGATCCACATGAACATGCAGGTGATGGCCAGGGTCTGGCGCACCGATACCTCGAACACCTTGCGGGTCATCCGCCCCTTGAGCGTTGCCGCCAGCAGCGCAGTCACCGCCCCCACGGCGGAACTCTCGACCAGAGATGTCCAGCCCTTGACGAACGGCACCATCATCACGGCAAAGATGACCAGCGGCAGCAGGCCCGCCCTCAGCAGGCGCAGCTTCTCGGCAAGCGACACATTGCGCTCCTCAATGGGCAGGACCGGCCCCAGGGAGGGCTGCAGGCGGCAGCGGACATAGATATAGATGATGAACAGCGTCGCCATCATCAGCCCCGGCAACACCCCGCAAGCCACAGCTGCCCGACGGGCTGGCGGGCGATCATCGCGTACAGCACCAGCACCACCGAGGGCGGCACGAGAATCCCGAGGCTGGATCCCGCCTGGATGACGCCGGTCACCATGATCTTGTCGTAGCCCCGCCGCAGCAGTTCGGGCAAGGCGATCGTGGCACCGATCGCCATCCCGGCCACCGACAGGCCGTTCATGGCCGAGATGAGCACCATGAGTCCTATCGTCCCGATGGCAAGGCCTCCCCTGACCGGCCCCATCCAGACATGGAACATGCGGTAGAGGTCATCAGCGATGCGACTCTCCGAGAGCACATAGCCCATGAAGATGAACATCGGAAGGGTCAGCAGCGGATACCATTTCATCAGCTTCATCGCCGATGAAAACGGAATATCGACCCCGCCCGTTCCCCACAGCAGGACACCGGCCAGTGCACCGACGAAACCGATAGCGCCGAACACACGCTGGCCAGTAAACAGCATCAGCATCATGGCGCTGAACATCACGATGGCGATCATCTCGTACGGCATCAGTCGAGCACCCCGCGCAGACGGCCGATATCCTTGAAGAACTCGGCGAGGGACTGGAGGATCATCAGGAACACGCCGAGACAGAGTATTGTCTTGATCGGCCAGAGCCAGGTCGCCAGGCCGTGGGGCTGCGCCTTCAGGCCGAGCTTCTCTCCCGCCGCCGACGGGCCCTCGGTGACAAAGGTAGCGATGAGGGACAGGAAGAAGTCGAACGGCTCGCTGCCGAGTAGCCGAGCGAATACGCTGTCGACACCAGGCCGCCATAGAGCAGCACGCCGAGATAGAAGATCAGGAAGAAGACCGTGATGGCATCTACCCAGGCCTTGGTCTTCGGGCTCCAGTCGCCATAGAAGAGGTCCATGCGCACGTTCGACCCCAACTGGATCGAGTAGGGCCCGCCCAGCACGAAATAGGCCACCATGACGAATTGCGCGGTTTCCAGCGTCCACGCCGAGGGCGTCATGAACACCTTGGAGGTCGATGACCACAGCAGGACCGCCATCAGCACGAAGATCAGGTACATCGCCATTCGACCGATGACGCGGTTCATGGCCTCGATGGCACCGATATAGATCAGGATGGCCCTAGGCATCTTGCTGCCCCTCCCCGGCCGCTGGTGCCATCCCCAGGCTGGTCAGGGCGGGCCGGATCAGCTGCGACAGTTCCCGGGCCAGCGCCTCCTCCCCTTCCGGCGTGGCCAGCAGGTCATTGCGAATCTCGATCATCACGTTCGCCAGCCCGTTGTCGATGCCATGCCGCTTCAGCGAGTGGGTCACCCCATCCTCGGGCCCGTAGGGAGCGTTGCGCTCGATCCGGCGATGGGGAAGGCGCGTGGCTTGCGCCAGCATTGCATCGGCCATTCGCCGGTCGACATCATGCAGGATGCCGATCTCGACCGTGCGGGCCTGACCATGAAAGCTCGGCGTGAAGCTATGGATAGTGATCAGCACCGTCGGGGTACGGCGCGACGCACGCGTCGATCACCCGAGTCACGGCGTCGCAGAACGGGACGATAGACCGCCTCGACCCGAGCCGAACGCTCTTCTGCCGTCAGCTGGTGATTGCCCGGCACGTCGATGACTTCCACGCGCTCGGGCATCGCGCTTTCCGCCTCGGGGGGACGGTTGCAGTCGTAGACCAGCCGCGAGATCCGGCTGGCAACCAGGGGCGAATCCAGCATCGCCGACAGCGTCACGGCCACGGCCCGCGCACCGGGATCCCATGCCGCATGACTGCAACGATGCGCGGGCTTCAGACCCAGGTCATGGTATTGCTCGGGGATATGATGAGACGCATGCTCGCACAGGATCACGGCGGGGCCGCTGCCCTGACGGTTGTGGATCTCGACGCTCGGGGATGACGACTCGATTGCGCTGGACATCAGGACTCCTCCACGGTCCTGTAAAGATATAGACGTCGAAAAGTCGGTGTGTCAATATTTCTTCAATCACCGTTTCCACGTCGATCCGCCCGCGTCATCGGGTGCCCGGCGCCTATCGGGAAGGACGCGTTATGAAGGACTCGTCATGACGACCGCCGACTCAGCCCCCACCGTGCGAGAGCTGATCCGCCAGCATTACCCGGCGCTCACGCAAGCGGAACGCAAGTTTGCCAACGCCCTGCTCGACAACTATCCAGCGGCCGGCCTGGCCTCCATCACCATCGTGGCTGGCAACGTGGGCGTCTCCTCTCCCACGGTGGCGCGGATGGTCAAGAAGCTGGGGTTCAGTGGCTACCCGGAGTTTCACAAGGCCCTGCTTCGCGAGCTGGAGGCGACGGGGGTCGGCCCCACCCAGAGGCGCGCCAACTGGTCATCCGCCGCCCCCGAGACGCACCTGCTCAACCGCTTCGCCCAGGCGGTCACGGGCAATATCCAGCAGACCTTCACGCATGTCGACAAGGAGCGGTTCGATCGGGCCACCGCTCAACTGGCCGATGCCGACCGGCGGCTCTACATCGTCGGCGGACGCATCACCCAGGCGCTCGCCGACTACGCCTTCACGCACTTCCAGGCGGTGCGCCCTCGCGTGACCCACATGACCTCGTCTTCCGGCACCTGGCCACATTACGTACTGGACATGGAGCCGGGTGAAACCCTGCTGATCTTCGATATCCGCCGTTACGAGACCAACCTGCTGCGGCTCACGGAAATGGTGCGCAAGCGTGACGTGCGCGTCGTGCTGTTCACCGACCAGTGGGGCTCCCCCATCTCCTCGCTGGCCGACTTCACCTTCAACTGCTGGGTGGAGATTCCCTCGGGATGGGATTCCAGCGTGGCGACCATGATGCTCCTTGAGACCATGATCGCCGCGGTGCAGGAGCAGCGCTGGCCGGAAGCCCGTGATCGCTATGAGCGACTGGATGAGCTGTTCGACATGACCAGCCTGTTCCGAAAGTTCACCTGAGTCACTCGCCACCGCATCCCGTGCCGTTCATTTTCCCGGCATCGGTGAACAGGCCGGTCCTTATATCCCCAGCCTGTCGCGGGTCTGGTAGTACCAGGCGCCGATGGCCGAGAGCGGCACCCGCAGCAGGCGCCCCCCCGGGAATGGCAGCTGAGGCAGCCCGGCGAAGGCATCGAAGCGCTCCCCCTGGCCGTGCATTACCTCGGCGATCAGCTTGCCGGCGAGATGGGTGCAGGTGACGCCGTGGCCGGAATAGCCCTGGGCGTAGTAGACATTGCCGTTGACCACCCCGAACTGCGGCAGACGGTTCAGGGTCATCAGGAAGGTGCCACTCCAGGCGTAGTCGACCTTGACGTCGGCGAGTTCGGGAAAGGTCTTGAGCATCTTGGGACGGATCACGGCCGTGATGTCCGCCGGGTCGCTGCCGCCGTAGTTGACACCGCCGCCATAGAGCAGCCGGTTGTCACGGGTCAGGCGGTAGTAGTCGAGCAGGTAGTTGCAGTCCTCCACCGCCAGGCCGTTGGGGATCAGCGCGCGGGCCCGCGCCGCATCCAGCCGGCTCGAGGGAGAAGTGGTGAATGATCTGGGTGCCGCCCAGGGCGCATCGACTTGCGCCTGCCACTCGATCTCCGGCAGCACCCCCTTGAGGTAGGCGTTGCCGGCCATCACCACCCGCTCGGCCCGCACACGGCCCTTCTCGGTGCGCACCACCACGGGCTCACCATGTTCGAGACCGGTGACCGGCGAGTATTCGAAGATGCGCCCTCCCAGCGACTCGACGGCCGCCGCCTGGCCCAGCACCAGGTTGAGCGGGTGCAGGTGGCCGCCGCCGCGGTCCACCAGGGCGCCGGTGTAGCGGTCGCTGTTCACCTCACGCTTGAGTGCCTCGCCTTCCAGCAGCTCGAGCTCGCGGTAGCCATAGCGCTCCCACAGCGCCTGGTGCTCGCGCAGCCCCTGCGAGCTGCTTTTGATTGCAGGCGGCGAAGAGGTTGCCGTCCCGGAGGTCGCAGTCGATGGCATAGCGCTCGACGCGCTCGCGGATGATGCGGTTGCCTTCGAAGGCCATGTCCCCCAGGGCACGGGCGGTCTCGGCACCGTACTTGGCCTCGATCACGTCCATGTCGCGGCTGTAGCTGTTGACGATCTGGCCGCCATTGCGCCCGGAGGCGCCGTAGCCGACCCGCACGGCCTCCAGCACCACCACCGAAAGGCCCCGCTCCGCCAGGTGCAGGGCGGCGGAGATGCCGGTGAAGCCGGCGCCCACCACGCAGACATCGCACTCGACCTCGCCCTCGAGGGCGGGGCGCTCGGGAGCAGGATTGGCGGTGGCTGCGTACCAGGACGCGGCGTGATCGGGCTCGAACGAGACGGACATGAGACCCCCTTGGAGATTTTATTCAACACCTGTCCGCCATATTACCGAGCAATCCAGGAACATGGCAAACATGGTGGTATTATATATTAACCAAAAAGACGCCGCCGGAGGTGCCCCCGGCGGCGTGATGGCGAGCGCGGCCAACCTCAGCGGCTGCGCGCCTCGTTCCATAGCTCCTGAAGCAGCTCCAGCTGCTCGCCACTCACCGAGGGGGTGAAATGCAAGCGCTCGCGGGCGGCCTCGTCGGGCATCACCGGCGGTTCGCGCAGGGCATCGTTGACCAGCGACAGGGCCGCCTCGTTGGGCGTGGTATAGAAGTTGTAGTTGGCCAGCTGGGCGGCCACCTCGGGACGCAGCAGGTACTCGATGAAGGCTTGCGCGGCCTCGGGGTTCGGGGCGCGCGCCGGGATCGCCAGCACGTCGACCCAGCGCTGGGATCCCTCCTCGGGTATGAAGAAACCCAGCTTGCCGTAGGTCTCGGGATCCTCGGCACGCTTGCCGGCCAGGTCACCGTTGTAGGCGATGCCGGCGTGAATCACCCCGTTGGCCACCTGTTCGATGGCCGCCGTGGCATCCACGAAGCCGACGAAATTGTCTCGGCCGCGGGTCTCGATGACCCGCCTGGCCGCCGCTACCCAGGGCTCCTGACCCACGCAGTCGAAGCCGGCCCCCTGGAAGGCGCAGGCGGTGCCGAAGGTGAACTGGGCGTCCCCCTTGAGCAGCGCGAAGGGGTAGTCGTCGTTGACCTCGGGATCATAGAGCAGGCCCCAGCTCGGTACCGGGTCGGGCCAGGTCTCGGTGTTGTAGACGATGCCGGTGGCCCCCCACAGGTAGGGCACGGTATAGGCGCCCTCGGGGTCATAGCTGGGTGCGCGGAACTCGTCGAGGATATTGTCGTGCCCCTCCAGCGCCTCGCCCTCGGCGGCGAGCGGCCGGATCAGCCCGGCGTCGATCAGCCGCGGCACGAAGTAGTCCGAGGGCACGATCAGGTCGTACTGCGCGTCGCCCCCGGCGGTGAGCTTGGAGAACAGCTCGGCGTTGGAGTTGTAGTAGTTCTGCACCACCTCCAGGCCGCTCTCCTCCTCGAAGTCCTCGATGATGGCCGGATCCATGTAGTCCGACCAGTTGAACAACCGCAGCTTGCCGTCGGCCGCAGCGGCCACGCTCAGCGTGAGCAGGCTCCAGTCCGGCGAGCGGCGCCCAGCGTCTCGGTGTCATCAGCATCGTCATTCTCCCTGTTGCGGATCACCGGGCGCGTCGAGGCGCCCGGCAGTAAGCCTAGACCCTGAGCAGCAGATGCTCCCGCTCCCAGGAACTGATCACCTGGAAATAGGCACGATGCTCGGCGCGTTTCACCGCCAGGTAGCTGTGGGTAAAGCGCTCACCGAGGATATCGGCCAGGGGCTGGCAGTCGTGCAGCAGATCCAGGGCCGGGCCGATATCGTCGGGCAGCTTGTGACCGCCGGACCAGGCGGAGCCGGTCATCGGCGGGCGCGGCTCCAGCTGGCTGAGCATCCCCAGGTAGCCACAGGCCAGCGAGGCCGCCATCACCAGATAGGGGTTGGCATCGGCGCCGGCCAGGCGGTTCTCCACCCGGGTCGCCTCGGGCGACGAGACCGGCACCCGCAGCCCCACCGTGCGGTTGTCCATGCCCCACTCCACGTTGATCGGCGCCGAACCGCTGCTCTCGGTGCGCATCAGGCGACGATAGGAGTTGACGTTGGGGGCCAGCAGCGGCATCACCGCCGGCAGGTACTCTGCAGGCCGCCGATGAAGTGGTGGAAG
The DNA here is from genome assembly GCA_018401555.1 of Halomonas sp. Taxonomy (GTDB): domain Bacteria; phylum Pseudomonadota; class Gammaproteobacteria; order Pseudomonadales; family Halomonadaceae; genus Halomonas. The sequence goes on along the minus strand of JAGYKP010000099.1, from coordinate 135,015 downwards.
AGCCGGCTGGGCTGGCCGTCGTCGCCGGCGAAGACGTTATGCCCGTCCTTGGCGTCCAGCAGGCTCTGGTGGATATGCATGGAACTGCCCGGCTCATTGGCCATGGGCTTGGCCATGAAGGTGGCGTACATGCCGTGGCGCAGTGCCGTCTCGCGCAGGGTGCGCTTGAACATCACCACCTGATCGGCCAGTGCGAGAGGGTCACCGTGCTGGAAATTGACCTCCATCTGCCCCGCCCCCTCTTCGTGGATCAGGGTGTCCAGGTCGAGATTCATGGCCTCGCAGTAGTCGTACATCTCCTCGAACAGCGGATCGAACTCGTTGACCGCGTCAATGGAGAAGGACTGGCGGCTGCTCTCCTGGCGCCCGGTACGGCCGATGGGCGGCTCCAGGGGGTAGTCGGAGTCGGTGTTGGTCTTGACCAGATAGAACTCCACCTCGGGGGCGATCACCGGGGTCCAGCCACGCTTGGCATAGAGCTCCAGCACCCGCTTGAGCACATGGCGCGGCGCCAGTTCCACCGGCTCGCCGGTCAGGTAGTAGCAGTCGTGGATGATCTGGGCGGTGGGATCCTCGGCCCAGGGCACCAGGAAGACGGCCTTGGGATCGGGCACCAGCTCCATGTCCCGTTCGGCGGGATTCCAGAAGCGGATGTCCTCGTCATCGGGATAGCCCCCGGTGACGGTCTGGATGAAGATCGAGTCGGGCAGGCGCGGTCGCCCACCGTTGAGGTACTTGCCGGCGGGCATGATCTTGCCCTTGAGGATGCCGGTCAGGTCGCTGACCAGGCACTCCACCTCGGTGATACCGTGATTCTGGAACCAGTCGTTGAGGAGCGGCTGCTCCTGTCGGTTACTCATGGGAATGTCCTTGCTCATGGTAAGGGGCCCCCGGCGCGCCGGGGGCCGTCCGCTCAGCGTGACTGAACCTCCGACCAGAGCTGCTGGAAGATCTGCAGGGACTCGCCCTCCAGGCTCGGCGTGAAGCGCAGGCGTGCCATGTCATCCTCGCTGGGCTGCACCGGCGGCACGGTCAGCACCTCATCCAGGTAAGGCTCGGCGGCGGCATTGGGGCTGGCGTAGTAGTTGTAGTTGGAGAGCTGGGCGCCCACCTCGGCATCGAGGATGAAGTCGATGAACTTGTGGGCCATGTCGGCATTGGGGGCCTCGGAGGTGATCATCATCGAGTCCACCCACATCTCGGCCCCCTCGTCGGGGATCATGAAGTCCAGGGTCGCGAAGGACTCCGGGTCCTCGTCCTTGAAGAACAGGTAGTCGCCGTTGTAGGAGAGCCCGATATGGGTCACGCCGCGGGCCAGCTGCTGCAGCGCCGGGGTGCCGTCGGTGAAGCCGCTGAAGGTATCGCGTCCCTTGGTCTCGATCAGCAGGCGGGCGGCCTCCTTCCAGCCCTCGGGGTCGGTGCAGTCGTAGCCGTGGCCGAGATAGGCGCAGGCGCCGCCCAGGCTGACCTGACCGTCGCCCATCAGCGCGAAGGGGTGGTCCGGATTGACCTCGGGATCAAACAGCAGCGACCAGCTCTTGGGCGCATCGGGGAAGGTCTCGGTGTTGTAGACCACCCCGGTGGTGCCCCACTGGTAGGGGGCAGTGTACTCGGCGCCCGGGTCGAACACCGGGTCCTGGAACTGCTCCATGACGTTGGCGAAGTTGGGAATCTTCGCCTTGTCGAGCTTCTGCACCAGGCCGGTCTCGATCAGCCGCGGCACGTAGTAGTTGGAGGGCACGATGATGTCGTACTGGGAGACACCCCCGGCCTGAGCTTGGAGAGCATCTCCGGCAGCGAGTTGAAGTAGTTCTGCACCACCTCGACGTCGTACTTCTCCTCGAAGGCCTCGATGATCTCGGGGTCCATGTACTCGGTCCAGTTGAACAGGTAGAGCTTGTTCTCCTGGGCCTGGACGCTGCCGGCGAGAAGTGCGGCGCCGACGGACAGGGCAAGTGCGGTCTTGTTGATTGTCATGATGACTCTCCTGGTTTCCCCGTGGAGTGAGGTGCCGGCTCAGGCCTGCCGGCGACGGCTGAACATCAGGCTGATGATGGCGGCGATGGCCACTGCGCCGATCATCAGGGTAGCGATGGCGTTGATCTCGGGCGACACCCCCTTCTTGATCGCACCCCAGATGTAGATCGGCAGGGTCGCGCTCTCCGGCCCTGCGGTGAAGAAGCTGATCACGAAGTCATCCACCGACAGGGTGAACGAGAGGAAGAAGGCCGAGATCAGCGCCGGCTTGATGGTCGGCAGCATGAAGTGGATCACCCGCTTGGCCGGCGTGGCATAGAGATCCTTGGCCGCCTCGAAGAGCGTCGGGTCCAGGCCCACGAAGCGCGAATAGACGATCAGCGCCACGAAGGGGATCTGGAAGGTGACGTGGGCGATGATCATGGTGCCCAGGCCCGGCTGGAAGAGCCCGGTCAGGCGGTGGATCTGCACGAAGAAGGCCATCTCCGAGATGCCGAAGACGATGTCGGGCAGCACGATGGGCAGGTAGATAAGCACGATCAGCCAGCCCAGCTTGCGATGCCGGTGGCGGTACATGCCGTAGCCGATCAGACAGCCGATGCCCAGCGCGATCACCGAGGAGACGATGGCCAGCACCATGCTGTTGGCGAAGGCCGAGAGGATCTCCTCGTTGCCCAGCAGCCGCTCGTACCAGCGCAGCGAGAAGCCGGTGAAGCGTGCCGCGCTGTTGGAGGCGTTGAAGGAGAACAGCATCACCACGGCCAGCGGCAGGTAGAGGAAGGCCAGGGTGAACCACCAGAAGCCGGTCAGGCCGCGCTTGAGCGTACGCTTTCTCATATCACCACCTCCTCGCCGCCACCCAGGCGCTTGCCGATGCGACGCATGGCGTAGAGCCCGATGAAGGTGGCGATCAGCATCAGGATCGCGCCGGCCGCTCCCAGCGGCCAGTTGGCACCACCGGAGAACTGGTTGGCCACCAGGTTGCCGAGCATCATGCCCTTGCCGCCGCCCAGCAGCTCGGGGATCACGTACATGCCGAAGGCGGGAATCGCCACCAGCACGATACCGGCCAGCAGCCCCGGCAGGGTCTGGGGGAACACCGCATGCCAGAAGGCGCGCACCGGCGAGGCATAGAGGTCCTGGGCGGCCTCCACCTGGGCGGTATCGAGTTTCTCGAAGGCCGCGTAGAGCGGCAGCACCATGAAGGGCAGGAAGTTGTAGACCAGGCCCAGGGTCACCGCGAAGTTGGAGGGGTAGAGCCCCATGTTGGGGGCGATCCACCCCAGGCTCTCGGCCAGGCCGGAGAGCGGGGTACCCGGAGCCAGCAGGTTCATCCAGCCGAAGGTGCGGATCACCTGGTTGGTCCAGCTGGGCACCACCACCAGCAGCAGCATGATCGGCCGCCACTTCTCGCGACAGGTGCTGATGTAGTAGGCGATGGGATAGGCGACGATCACCACCAGCCCGGTGGAGACCAGGGTCTGCCACAACGAGCGCAGCAGGGTATAGAGGTTGCCCGGGCTCCAGCCCAGGAAGCCGAAGCCCGCCAGGCGCTCGAACGACGCAAGCGACAGCGGCATCTCCGGCAGGCCGTAGGGGCCGTTGGTCATGAAGGCCACGCCCATCAGGTAGGCGCTGGGCAACACCAGGAAGATGATGATCCAGGTCGCCCCGGGGGCGACGGTGAACAGCAGGTGGCGACTCTCGCGCACCATGGCCCGGCTGCGGGCCGTCGGGGTCACGCCGGCGTAGGACATGGGAGACTCCTCATTCGCTCAGGGTGACCAGGTCTTCCGGGGCCACCTTGACGGTGACCCGGTCGCCCACCTCGGGCAGGCGCCGGCCGCGGTTGTTCAGCGTGGCCTGCAGCGTCGTCTCGCCCACCTCCAGGCGATACTCGGCGTGGCTGCCGCGATAGAGCCGCTCGCTGACCGTGGCCGGCAGCTGGTTCTCGCCGGCCTGCTCGCCGGGGAGCAGATCCAGGGTCTCGGGGCGGATCAGCAGCAGACCGCCCTCCCCGGCCGCCTCGGCAGTGAGCTCGCCGAGCGCCGTGGTCAGGCGATCGCCATCGCGGGCACTGATCGGGTAGAGGTTGTCATGGCCCATGAAGCGCGCCACGAAGGCGTTGGCCGGGTGCTCGTAGACTTCCCGGGGCGGGCCCACCTGCTGGATCACCCCGCCGTTGAGCACGGCGATGCGGTCGGACATCACCATCGCCTCCTGCTGGTCGTGGGTGACGAAGACGAAGGTCATGCCCAGGCGCTTCTGTACCCGCAGCAGTTCCACCTGCAGCTGGCTGCGCAGGCCGGCGTCCAGCGCCGAGAGCGGCTCGTCGAGCAGCAGCACGTCGGGCTCGTTGACCAGCGCCCGGGCCAGGGCGATGCGCTGGCGCTGGCCGCCGGAAAGCTGGTCGACGCGGCGGTCCACCAGATCGCCCAGCTTGATGAATTCGGCGATCTTCGCCACCCGTGCCTCGCGCTCCTCGGGGGACATGCCACGCATCTTGAGGCCGAAGGCGAGGTTCTCGCGCACCGACAGGTGGGGAAAGAGCGCGTAGGACTGGAACACGGTATTGACGCTGCGCTTGTGGGGGGGCACCTCGGTGACGTCGCGCCCGCCGATCGCCAGGCGGCCATCGTCGGCCTCCTCCAGCCCGGCAAGGATGCGCAGCAGGGTGGTCTTGCCGCAGCCGGAGGGGCCCAGCAGGGTGAAGAACTCGCCGGCCTCGATGACCAGATCGACGCCGTCCAGGGCCACGGTATCGCGGCCGAAGCGCTTGTGCAGCCCCTGCATCTCGATGGAGGAGGCCTCGCGGGTCGACTCGACGGCCTCGGCTCGCGAGGCCTCGGCGGCATCCAGGGTCAGGGTATCGTTCATGGCGTTGCTCTCTGTTGTTTTGGTGTCTCGCCGGCCCGTCACAGCCGGTCACGCAGCTTGTAGAAGGTGGTCGCCAGTACCAGCAGCGGGGTGCGCAACAGGGCACCCCCCGGGAAGCGCCGATGGGGCATGGCGGCGAAGGCATCGAAGCGCTCGGCCTGGCCGGCGATGGCCTCGGCCATCAGCCGCCCGGCCAGGCCCGCCAGGGCCATGCCGTGACCGGAGTAGCCCTGGGCATAGTAGATATTGCCGCCGAGGCGGCCGAAGTCCGGCGCACGATTGAGCGTGATGGCCACATCGCCCCCCCAGCGATAGTCGATGGGAATGCCCTCGAGCACCGGGAAGAGCCGCGCGATCTTGGTATCCATGCGCGCCTGGATGCCCTTCGGCTCGCGGCCGTCGTAGCTCACCTCGCCGCCGTAGATGAGGCGGCGATCACCGGAGAGGCGGTAGTAGTCGAGCACGAAATTGGCGTCCGACAGGGCGTCGTTGTGGGGCAGCACCTGCGCCGCCTGGGCCTCGCTGAGCGGGGCGGTGGCGATCATGTAGTTGGCGGCGCGCATCACTCGTCCCCCCATTTCCGGCACCAGCCCCGCCTGGTAGGCGTTGGTGCCCAGCACCACGAAGTCGGCGGTGACCCGCCCGGCGGCGGTGCGCACGCTGGCCGGTTGGCCACGCTCGATGGCCACGGCGGCGCTCTGCTCGTGGATGACCACCCCGGCATCGCGGGCGGCACGGGCCAGGCCCAGGGTGTAGTTGAGCGGGTGCAGATGCCCGGCAGCGGATTCGTGCAGGGCGGCCGGGTAGGCATCGGTGACCACCCGCTCACGCAGCGCAGCGCCCTCGAGCATCTCGAGATCATGGTAGTCATAGTCCCGGGCCATGCGCTCGCGATGATCGGCCAGCTCGCGCACATGGCGCGGCTTGACCGCGGCGTGCAGGTAGCCCCACTGCAGATCGCAGGGGATGGCGTGGCGCTCGACACGCTCGGCGGTCAGGCGCACCGCCTCGCGACTGAGCTGCCAGATGTCGCGGGCCCGCTCACGCCCCAGGGCCTTCTCCACGGTGGCCATGTCGGTACCCAGCCCCGGCAGGATCTGCCCGCCGCTGCGCCCCGAGGCGCCGTAGCCGATCTCGCCGGCCTCCAGCAGCACCACCGAATAGCCGCGTTCGGCCAGCTCGAGCGCCGCCGAACAGCCGGTGATGCCGCCTCCCACCACGCAGACATCGGCGCGCACCTCACCCGTGAGGGGCGGGCAGGCGCCGAGTTCGACGGCGATGGAGTCGCGGTACCAGGAGTTCGGCGGTGCGGCGTGGTCGGTCATGCGGGCTCCCCGGGGTTGGGCGCTGGGCGCCGGTGGCCATTGTCGTTGTTGTGAAGACGGGTTGTGCTGACGGGTGCTGCTGGCAATCAGTTTGACACCATGCGACGCGTGGATGTCAAGTATTCAATAACAACACTCGGTCGATACGACACCCTTGCCGAGGCGCCCGGGCAACCGGCTCCGGCATCGCCACTGCGCCATGAAAGGCCGTATGCCGCGACCGGACAGGCGCTCGCAGCGGCGCACCAAACGTCAAGAAATCACGATCACGATGCCGTCACGGGATTGCCACAGGTAGCGCAGGCGGGATCCCGCGGCACGCCGAAGCGGCGCCACTCGCCGCTCAGGCCGTCGAAGGTGGAGAGCCCCCGATGGGGGGTGCCCGCACCGCTGAGCAGCTTGATCGCCTCCAGCGCCTGGAAGCTGCCGATCAGCCCCACCAGCGGCGCCACCACGCCGCTCTCGGCGCAGGAGAGCGCCGCGTCGCCCTGGCCATCCGGGGGATAGAGGCAGGCGTAGCAGGGGCAGTCGGGATCGCGGGGATCGAACACCGCCAGCTGGCCCGAGAAGCGGATCGCCGCGCCGGAGACCAGCGGCACCCCGGCCTCGCGGCAGGCGGCATTGATCGCATAGCGGCTGGAGAAGCGGTCGGTGCAGTCGAGCACCACGTCGGCGGCGGCCACCGCCGTGGCCATGCTCTCACCCTCCAGGTGCGTCGTCAGCGTCTCGATACGACACCCCGGGTTGAGCGCCTGCGCCGCTTCACGGGCCGACTCGGCCTTGTTGCGCCCCAGGTCCGCCTCGCCGTGGGCGATCTGGCGCTGCAGGTTGGAGAGCTCGACCTCGTCGGCATCGGCCAGGGTCAGCCGCCCCACCCCGGCGGCGGCCAGGTACAGCACCACCGGCGATCCCAGGCCGCCGGCGCCGATCACCAGGGCGTGGCCGGCCAGCAGGCGCTCCTGGCCCTCGATGTCGATGGCCTCGAGCATGATCTGGCGGCTGTAGCGCAGCAGGTCGCGGTCGTTCATGGGGGGATTCACTTGCTGTCGAACTCCTCGATGTCGGGCACGTGCAGGGAGAACTCCTCCTTGACCTCCTCCATCACCACGTAGCTCTTGGACTCCTTGACCCCCGGCAGGGTCAGCACCACATCCCCGAGCAGCTGGCGATAGGCAGACATCTCGGGGATGCGGCACTTGAGGATGTAGTCGAACTGCCCCGAGACCAGGTGGCACTCCTGGATCTGGGGCAGGCGCGCCACGGCGCGGCGAAACTCGTCGAACACCGCCGGCGACTGGGTCTCCAGGCTGATCTCCACGAACACCAGCAGGTTGGCCTTGAGCGCCCGGGGATCGAGCACGGCACGGTAGCCGCGGATCACCCCGGCGCGCTCCAGGCGCTTGACCCTCTCCAGACAGGGGGTGGTGGAGAGCCCCACCTGGCTGGCGAGGTCGACGTAGGAGATGCGTGCGTTCTCCTGCAGGCAGCGCAGGATCTTGAGGTCGATGCGGTCGAGGGAGCGGGACTTGGCTTTCATTGTAATGGGTGGCACCGGTCGGAAGAGTCATGAGCGCCGCCGCAACAGCAGAATCGACTGCTAATCACCCTGCATTACGGCAGCTGACGGAAATATCATCTGCCGAAGGTGTACCACAGCCTCGCATTCCCGGCTATCAACGCTTGGTCTGACTCACCCCGGCTGACGCCCCAGGCTGATGCGCTCGTGGCCGGCGAGGTCGCGGCGGCTGGCCACCTCGACGTAGCCCGCCGCCACCAGCGCCTCGCGCACCGCGGCGGCCTGGCGAAAGCCATGTTCCAGCAGCAGCCAGCCGCCGGGTAGCAGGTGCTCGCGTGCCGACGCCGCCAGGTGGCGCAGGTCGGACAGGCCCTCGCCGCCGGCCACCAGCGCCGAGCGCGGCTCGAAGCGCACGTCGCCCTCGGCCAGGTGCGGGTCGTCCGCGGCGATATAGGGGGATTGGAGACCACCAGGTCGAAGCGGGCATCCTCGTCCTGCCCGGCCAGGGCGGCGAACCAGTCGCTCTCGCCGAACGCGGCGTTGGCCAGGGCATGCCGCGCGGCATTTTGTCGCGCCAGGGCCACCGCCTCGGGGCGGATATCCAGGCCCAGCACGTGCCAGCCGGGACGTTCGCTGGCAAACGCCAGGGCGATGGCGCCGCTGCCGGTGCCCAGGTCGAGCAGCCGCCCACCAGGCGCCGTCGCCAGGGCCAGCGCCGCCTCGACCAGGGTCTCGGTATCGGGGCGTGGAATCAGGGTGCTGGGGTCGGTGGCCAGGGTGAGCCCCCAGAACTCGCGCTCACCGGTGAGATAGGCCACCGGCTCTCCCGCCATGCGGCGCGCCAGCAGCGCCCGAAAGCGCACTGTCGCCTCGCGGCCGGCCTCGCGGTCGCCCCAGGTGTAGAGCCAGGTGCGCTCGACACCCAGCACATGGCAGAGCAGCACCTCGGCGTCGAGGCGCGCCGACGGCGAGCCCGCCGCGGTCAGGCTCACCGCGGCCTCGGCCAGCAGGGCGTCGAGGGTGACACTCCCGCCCGGCACCTCAGGCCTCCTGCTGCAGGGCGGCGAGCTGTTCGGCCTGATACTCGTGGATCAGCGGCTCGATCACCTCGTCGAGGTGTTCGCCGCCGATTACTTCGGCGAGCTTGTAGAGGGTGAGGTTGATGCGATGGTCGGTGACCCGCCCCTGGGGAAAGTTGTAGGTGCGGATGCGCTCGCTGCGATCCCCGGAGCCCACCAGGGAGCGCCGGGTATCGGCCTGCCGCTGGCGCTGGCTGTCCACGGCATGCTGCTTGAGGCGGGCGGCGAGCAGCGACATCGCCTTGGCGCGGTTCTTGTGCTGGCTGCGCTCCTCCTGGCACTCCACCACCACGCCGCTGGGCAGGTGGGTGATGCGGATGGCGGAGTCGGTGGTGTTGACGTGCTGGCCGCCGGCGCCGCTGGAGCGGAAGGTGTCCACGCGCAGGTCGCCCGGGTCGAGGTCGATGTCGCCCACCGCCTCCACCTCGGGCATCACCGCCACGGTGCAGGCGGAGGTGTGGATGCGCCCCTGGGACTCGGTGGCCGGCACCCGCTGCACGCGGTGGGCGCCGGACTCGAACTTGAGCCGGGCGTAGGCTCCCTCGCCCTTGATGCGCGCGATGACTTCCTTGTAGCCGCCCTGCTCGCCATGGCTGGCGCTGATCACCTCCACCTTCCAGCCGTGCTTCTCGGCGTAGCGGGAGTACATGCGGAACAGGTCACCGGCGAACAGCGCCGCCTCGTCGCCGCCGGTACCGGCGCGCACCTCGAGGAAGACGCCACGGCCATCGTCGGGGTCCTTCGGCACCAGCAGGCGCTTGAGGGTCTCCTCCAGGGCGTCACGCTTGTCGCGACTCTCGGCCAGTTCCAGCTCGGCCAGCTCGCGCATCTCGGGGTCACTGTCGGAGGCGAGCTGTGCGGCGTCCTCGATATCGCCCTCCACGGCGCGATACTCGCGCCACGCCTCCACCAGGGACTCGAGCTCGGCATATTCACGGGAGTAGTCGCGGAAGCGGGCCTGGTCGCCGATCACCTCGGGCTCCGCCAGCAGGGCGGCGAGCTCCTCGAAGCGCTCGCCGAAGGCGTCGAGACGCGCACGCAGGGAAGCTTTCATCGAATCGGTCCTATCGGGTCTTGTCGGGGGTCGCCTCGAGCAGCAGCACGCTGGCCGCCTCGAGCAGGTCGTGGCGTTCCGCGGAGGGCGGCCTCGCGCAGCGCTACGGTGGGGCCGTGCAGCAGCCGGTTGGTGAGCTGGTGGGCCAGGCGCCGCACCACGGCCTCGGGATCCTCGCCGCGGCCGAGCCGCGCCAGCGCCTGCTCCAGGGAGTGGTCGCGCAGCACCTCGCCACGGGAGCGGTAGTCATGGATCAGCTCGCCGCCGCTGCGGATGCGACGGTCATGCAGCCAGGCGCCCACGCCGTGCTCGATCAGCGACTCCGCCTGGTCGGCGGCCACCTGGCGGTGGCGGCGGTTCTCCGCGATCACCTCCTGAAGGTCATCCACCGTATACAGGAAGATGTCGGCGAGCTGGCCCACCTCGGGCTCGATGTCCCGGGGCACGGCGATATCGACCATGAAGATCGGCCGGTGACGGCGCTTCTTCAGCGCCCGCTCCACCATGCCCTTGCCGAGAATCGGCAGCGGAGCCGCGGTGGAGGAGATGACGATATCGGCATCGACCAGGGCGTCGGGGATGGCGTCCAGGGTAATCGCCCGGCCACCCAGCGGCGCGGCAAGCTGCTCGCCGCGCTCGCGGGTGCGGTTGGCCACAGTAAGCTGGCTGACGCCCGCCTCCACCAGGTGCCGAGCCACCAGCTCGATGGTCTCGCCGGCACCGATCAGCAGCGCCCGGGCGCGGCCGAAGTCATCGAAGATACGGCTCGCCAGGCTCACCGCCGCATAGGCCACCGACACCGGGTTGCGGCCGATGCCGGTCTCGGTGCGCACCTGCTTGGCCACGGCAAAGGTATGCTGGAACAGGCACTCCAGCTCCTTGCCCAGCCCTCGCCCCAGGCGACTGGCCTGGTAGGCGTCCTTGAGCTGGCCCAAGATCTGCGGCTCGCCCAGCACCATGGAGTCCAGCCCCACCGCCACCCGCATCAGGTGGCGGGCGGCGTCGTTGTCCAGGTAGTGATAGGCGCATTTCGAGAGGTCATCGACCGGCAGGCCGTGGAAGCGGCCCAGCCAGTCCAGGATGGCCACCTCTCCTTCGGGCTCGGTCACGCAGTAGAGCTCGGTGCGATTGCAGGTGGAGAGGACGGCCGCCTCCCTTACCTCGGGCAGGCCACGCAGTTCGCCCAGCGCGGCATCCAGCTCGGCGGGGTCGAAGGCCACCTGCTCGCGCACCTCCACGGTGGCGGTTCGGTGATTGATTCCAAGGGCAAGCAGCGTCATGCGTCGGGCATCTTGAACGTGGGGTGTGCGGCCATTACGGCCTCGCGATCGAGGCGCCAGGATTCTATCACAGCCGAAAGGCGAAGGGCGCACCCCACCGCTGCGCCTTTGCCCACGCCGGCCGAGCCGTTATGCTGAGGCCACCGCACCGCAAGCGAGACCCCCATGGCCCGCGCCCCGCTTTCCCTGTTACCCCTGCCGCTGGCGATGCCGGCACTGGCCCTGTTGCTGGCCGGCTGCCAGGCGTGGCCACTCGCCGACGGCGAGGCCTCGCTGATGGAGGACCCGCTGGCCGGTGCCCCGCCCATCGAGCGCGGTCTCGACGCCGAAGGTCTGGCCGGGCTGCTTACCGCAGAGCTGGCCGGCCAGCGCGGCGACTACCGGCGCGCCGCCGAGGGCTATCTCACGGCCAGCGAACGCTACCGCAACGCCGGCCTCGCGGAGCGGGCGGCACTGGCCGCCAGCTTCGGCAACGAACGCGAACTGCTCGACCGTGCCGCCAGGGCTGGCAGGGCCTGGCGCCCGGCAGCCCCGCTCCGGCACGACTGTTGGCCGGCCTCGCCGTGCAGCGCGGCGACTGGGACGAAGCCTTGCGCCAGCGTCTGGCGCTGGTCCGGGAGGGCGGCGACAGCGAGATCTCGTCGCTGGTCGAATCCGCCCTGGCTGCCAACGCCGACCCGGCCCCGCTGCTGTCCAGGCTGCGTGACTACCTGGCCACGGCGCCCGAGGATGCCCGCCGCCATGACGCCGAGCTGGCCACCGCACTGCTCGAGGTGGCGGTCGGCGGGACCGACGCCGCCGAGCGACGCCTGGAGCGCCTCGGTGCCCGAGCACCGGAGCTGCCGGCACTGTGGCTGACCCGCGCCCGGCTGGCCCAGGAGGCGGACGACCCGCGTGCCGCCCGCAGCGCCGCACGCCGCGGCCTCGAGGTCTCGCCCGGCGATGCACGCTTCATCCTGCTGCTGGCCCAGAGCGAGCTGCGTCTGGGCAACGTGGCCGCCGCCGAGGCGCAGGACCGATGCCCTGCTCGAGGAGCACACCGGCGATGCCGCGCTGACCATCGGCCTGGCCCGCCTCTACCTTGACGAAGGGCACCACGAGCCGGCGCGGCGCCTGCTGCTGCCGCTGGTGGAGTCCCCCGAGCCCCCCGCCGACGCCTTCCTGCTGCTCGGCGATATCGCCCGCGCCGAGGGCGAGATCGACAACGCCCTGCTTTATTACCGCCAGGTGCCGCCGGAGGAGGGATTCCTGCTCAGCCGGCTGCGTGCCGCCGAGATGCTGGTCGAGGACGACCGGCTGGAGGACGCCCGCCGCTTCCTGCGCAACGAGCGACTGCGCCACGACGACTGGTTCAGCGACCTGGTGGCCCTGGAGGTGGAGCTGCTCGATCGCGAGGGTCTCGGCGAGGAGGCAGACGCCCTGCTCGACCGCGAGCTGGCACGCACCCCCAACGACGAGCAGCTGCTCTACCTGCGCGGGATGCGCGCCTGGGCGGCGGGCGACCTTACGGGCATGGAGCGCGACCTGGGACGCATCATCGAGCGCAACCCCGACAACGCCATGGCCCTCAATGCACTGGGCTACACCCTGGCCGACCAGGGCCCTGCATCACGCCTCGCGGAGGCCCGCGAACTGATCGAGCGCGCCCATGCCCTCGAGCCCGACAACCCCGCGATCCTCGACAGCCTGGGCTGGGTGCACTACCGCGAGGGCGACCCGCAAGCGGCCCTGCCCTGGCTGGAGCGCGCCTATCGCGCCATGCCCGACCAGGAGATCGCCGCCCACCTGGCCGAGGTGCTGTGGGTACTGGACCGCCACGCCGAAGCCCGCGGCCTGGTCGGCGAGGCCCTCGAGCGCTTCGACGAACGCCCACTGATCGACGATCTGCTGCAACGCCTCCCGGGGATTGCTCCTCGATGACACGCCCACTCAACCATGAGACCACCATGCGACGCCGACACCCGCTTCGACTCACCACCGCCCTGCTGCTGATGGCCCTGGCCGCCGGCTGCGCCCGCCAGGCTCCGCTGCCCGAAGGGGAGCGAACCGTGGGGCAATGGCAGGCTCAGGAGGCACGCATCGAGTCACTGGATACCTGGCAGCTGGCCGGCAAGGCCGGGCTGCGCACCCCCGAGGACTCCACCAGCGCCAATCTCGACTGGAGCCAGCACCCCCACTACTATCGCCTGCTGATCAGTGGCCCCTTCGGCGGCGGCCGCACTACCCTGGAGGGCCGCGAGGGACGCTTCTCGCTGACCAACGCCGAGGGGCGCTTCGAGGCGGAGACTCCCGAGGCGCTGATGGAGCAGCAGCTGGGCTGGTCGCTGCCGCTCGGCGCACTGTCGGACTGGATCCGCGGCCTGCCCGGCGACGCCAGCGACTATCGGCTCGAGGAGGACGAACTCGGCTTCCCGGCCCGCCTCGAACAGGATGGCTGGGAGGTCGACTACCGCGACTGGATCCATACCGACGGCCTGTGGCTGCCGCGCCGCCTGGTGATGACCTACGACGAGCTGCGCGTGACCCTGGTGGTCAACGACTGGCGCCCGGTGGTCGACGATGCCTGAACACGGAGCCGCGGGGACGACGCTCGACCTCCCCGCCCCCGCCAAGCTCAACCGCATGCTGCATATCACCGGGCGGCGCGCGGACGGCTATCACGAGCTGCAGACGCTGTTCCAGTTCCTCGACCACGGCGACACCCTGCACCTGACCCTGCGCGAGGATGGCGAGATCCGGCTGACGCCGGAGGTTGCCGGCGTGCCCCATGAGCGCAACCTGATCGTGCGCGCGGCACGCCGCCTCCAGGCCGAAAGCGACTGCCCGCTGGGGGCCGATATTCGCCTGGAGAAGCGCCTGCCCATGGGCGGCGGCCTGGGCGGTGGCAGCTCGGACGCCGCCACTACCCTGCTCGGCCTCGACGCCCTCTGGGGACTGGGACTGTCGCTCGACCGCCTCGCCGAACTGGGCCTGGCGCTCGGTGCCGATGTGCCGGTCTTCGTGCGCGGCCACGCCGCCTGGGGCGAAGGGGTCGGCGAGCGCCTCACACAGGTGGACCTCGACACGCCCTGGTTCGTGGTGGTCCACCCCGGCATCGAGGTGGCCACCTCGGCGGCATTCCAGGCCCCCGAATTGACACGTCACACCCCCCCGATTACCATGGCGCGCGCCCTTCAGGGGGGAGCGTCACGCTGGCGCAACGACTGCGAGCCCACGGTCAGGTCACTCTATCCGTCGGTAGCCGCAGCCCTGGACTGGCTGGCGCAACGCGCTCCGACCATGCTCACTGGCACGGGTGCCTGCGTCTTCGCCAGCCTGGCAGGCGAGCAGGAAGCCGACCGGCTGCTGGCCGAGATCGACGGCCGCTGGCAGGCCTTCAAGGCCCGCGGGCTGAACCGCTCTCCGCTGCATGACGTTCTGGATCGCTGATCGCACCCGATCCGAACCCCCGATGACCCAACACACTGCATAGGTGGCTGCGCGTGTCAAAATTGATGGTTTTCGCCGGGAACGCCAATCCCGAACTCGCCCGCAAGATCGCCGAGAGTCTGGACACCCGCCAGGGCAACGCCACGGTCGGCCAGTTCAGTGACGGCGAGATCGCGGTCGAGATCAACGAGAACGTGCGCGGCAAGGACGTCTTCGTCCTGCAGTCCACCTGTGCGCCGACCAATGACAACCTGATGGAGCTGATCCTGATGATAGATGCCCTGCGCCGGGCCTCTGCATCGCGGATCACCGCCGTGGTGCCCTACTTCGGCTATGCCCGTCAGGACCGTCGCGTGCGCTCCGCCCGTGTGCCGATCTCGGCCAAGATCGTCGCCGACATGATGGTCAAGGCCGGCGTCGACCGGGTGATGACCATGGACCTCCACGCCGACCAGATCCAGGGCTTCTTCGACGTGCCGGTGGACAACGTCTACGGCTCGCCGATCCTGCTCGACGATATCGAGCGCCAGAACTACGAGAATCTGGTGGTGGTCTCCCCCGACGTGGGCGGCGTGGTGCGCGCCCGTGCCATCGCCAAGCAGCTCAACGCCGACCTCGCCATCATCGACAAGCGGCGTCCCGCGGCCAACCAGGCCCAGGTGATGCACATCATCGGCGAGATCGAGGGCCGCAACTGCGTGGTAGTGGACGACATGATCGACACCGCCGGCACCCTGTGCAAGGCCGGCGAGGCACTCAAGGACCACGGCGCCGAGCGTGTGGTGGCCTACGCCACCCACCCCATCCTCTCGGGCCCGGCGGTCGAGAACATCATCGGTTCGGTGCTCGACGAGGTCGTGGTCACCGACACCATCCCGCTCTCCGAGCCCGCCCGCCGCAGCGGGCGGGATCCGCCAGCTGAGCGTCGCCGGGCTGATCGCCGAGGCGATCCGTCGGGTGAGCAACGAGGAATCCGTGAGCGCCATGTTCCACTGAGGGCAACCTCGGCAACAGGCGCCGGAAAGCGCCCTTCGGGGCATCCGGAAGCGTCAGGGCTCTGGTCGCGGTCCCTGACGCTTTCCTACTTCAAGCAAGAGGCAATTCCATGTCCGATTTTACTCTTAACGCCAGCGTTCGTAACGACCTGGGGAAAGGTGCGAGAGCCGCCGCCTGCGTCGTGCGAACGAGCAGGTTCCCGCCATCATCTACGGTGGTGAGAAGGAGCCCCAGCCGATCGCCGTCGAGAAGTCGGCCTTCTACAAGGCGATCGAGGAGGAGTCCTTCTTCTCCTCCATCCTCAACCTGGTGGTCGACGGCAAGAGCGAGCAGGTGGTGGTGCGTGACCTGCAGCGTCACCCCTTCAAGCAGCTGGTCACCCACGCCGACTTCCTGCGTGTGGATGCTACCCACGAGATCACCCTGAACGTGCCGCTGCACGTGGTGGGCGAAGACAAGTGCAAGGGCATCAAGGACCAGGACGGCGAGCTGCACGTGCTGGCCAACGAGGTCCAGGTGAGCTGTCTGCCCAAGGACCTGCCCGACTACCTGGAAGTCGACATCTCCGAGGTCGAGCTGGGTACCACCCTGCACCTCTCCGACCTGAGCCTGCCGGCAGGTGTCACCCTGGTCGACCTGACCCATGGTGAAGACCACGACAACGCCGTGCTCAGCATCGCCAAGCCGAAGGTGCGCGCCGAGGAAGACGAAGGCGAAGCCGCCGAGGGCGAGGAAGAGGCGAGAAGGGCGAGGAGTGATCCTCACCTGCTCAGGGCCGCGCCTGGCGCGGCTCCTCCTGCTGATGATCAAGCGCCCCGGCGCTTGATTTTTTGGAGGTGATACATGAGTCAGGTCAGAGCGATCATCGGCCTGGGCAACCCCGGCGCCGACTACGAGGCCACCCGCCACAACGCCGGAGCCTGGCTGGTGGAGGCGGTCGCACGCCGCGCCGGCGGCGAACTGCGCGCCGACCGCAAGTTCCTGGGCCTGCATGCCAGGGTCCAGTTCGAGGGTCGTGACCTCCACCTGCTCAACCCAACCACCTTCATGAACCGCAGCGGCGGTGCGGTGGCAGCACTCTGCCAGTTCCTTCAAGCTGGCACCGGATGAACTGCTGGTGGCCCACGACGAGCTGGACCTGCCCCCGGGTAGCGCCCGCTACAAGACCGGCGGCGGCCACGGCGGCCACAACGGCCTGCGCGACATCATCAGCGCCCTGGGCAACGAACGCGGCTTCCATCGCCTGCGCCTCGGCATCGGTCACCCCGGAGACTCGCGCCAGGTGACGAACTATGTGCTGGGGCGCCCCGGCAAGGCCGAGCATATCGCCATCGAGGCCGCCATCGACGAATGCCTGGCCACCCTGCCCGACGCCCTCGACGGAGAGTGGGCCCGAGCCATGAACCGGTTGCACAGCTTTTCAGCCTCCGGCTGAAATGCCAGCCGTAAGCTCGAAGCTCGAAGCTCGAGCTCAGCTCGAAGCTCGAAGCTCGAAGCTCGAAGCTCGAAGGCATCATGATCTGCCAGCGCAGGCGGAATGGCCCTTCTTCCAGCGTCCAGACGTGAAGCGGCGCTCTTCCAGCTTATAGCTTGCCCTCCAGTCGGGTAGAATAGTCGCCACTTTCCACTCGCGAACACGCTTTCCAGGACACTCCCATGGGTTTCAACTGCGGTATCGTCGGCCTGCCCAATGTCGGCAAGTCGACCCTCTTCAACGCCCTGACCAAGTCCGGCATCGACGCCGAGAACTTCCCCTTCTGCACCATCGAGCCCAACGTCGGCATCGTGCCGATGCCCGACCCGCGTCTCGACAAGCTGGCGGAGATCGTCAAGCCCCAGAAGGTGCTGCCCACCACCATGGAGTTCGTGGATATCGCCGGCCTGGTCGCCGGTGCCTCCAAGGGCGAGGGGCTGGGCAACAAGTTCCTCGCCAATATCCGCGAGACCCAGGCCATCGCCCACGTGGTGCGCTGCTTCGACAACGACAACGTGATCCACGTCGCCAACCAGGTCGATCCGCGGGCCGATATCGAGATCATCAACATGGAGCTCGCGCTGGCCGACCTCGACACCGTCGAGCGCGCCATCCAGCGCCTGGTGCGCGTGGCCAAGGGTGGCGACAAGGAGGCCATCGCCACCAAGGCCATCCTCGAGCGCATCCAGCCCCACCTCGCCGAGGGCCTGCCACTGCGCAGCTTCGGCCTGAACGACGACGAGCAGCACCAGCTCAAGGGCTTCGGCTTCCTGACCCTCAAGCCCACCATGTACATCGCCAACGTCAACGAGGATGGCTTCGAGGGCAACCCCTACCTCGACGTGGTCAACGAGATCGCCGCCGAGGAAGGTGCCGTGGTGGTGCCGGTGTGCAACCAGCTCGAGGCCGAGATCGCCGAGCTCGACTTTGATGAGCGCGCCATGTTCCTCGACGAGATGGGCATGCAGGAGCCGGGGCTCGACCGCGTGATCCGCGCCGGCTACGCCCTGCTCGGCCTGCAGACCTACTTCACCGCCGGGGTGAAGGAGGTGCGCGCCTGGACCGTGAAGGTGGGCGCCACCGCCCCCGAGGCCGCCGGCGTGATCCACACCGACTTCCAGAAGGGCTTCATCCGCGCCGAGGTGATCGCCTATGATGACTTCGTCACGCTGGGTGGCGAGCAGGGTGCCAAGGACGCCGGCAAGTGGCGCCTGGAGGGCAAGGAGTACATCGTCCAGGACGGCGACGTGATCCACTTCCGCTTCAACGTCTGAGCCCCCACTGGCGACTGGCGCCCCCGGCACTCCACCGGGGGCGCCTGCGTTGAGGCGGCGTGACCGCCGCCACGGCAAGGACTCCCGCCATGCCCGCTGCGTGCCACAATAGGATCATTGCCCCGACGACAAGGAGAGCCGCCATGCCCTGGAAGATCGACAAGCCCGACGCCGAATGGCGCGAGCAGCTGACCCCCGAACAGTACCGCGTCACCCGCGAGAAGGGCACCGAGCCGCCCTTCAGCGGCGACTGCCGGGTCACCGACGAGCACGGCATCTACCACTGCGTCTGCTGCAACGCCCCGCTGTTCGAGAACGAGCACAAGTTCGAGGCCGGCTGTGGCTGGCCGAGCTTCGATCGGCCCATGACCCCGTCATGTGTGGAGGAGCATCTCGACACCACCCACGGCATGCGCCGCACCGAGGTGACCTGCGCGCGCTGCAGCGCGCACCTCGGCCATGTCTTCCCCGACGGCCCCGCCGACACCACCGGCCTGCGCTACTGCATCAACTCCGTGGCGCTGGACTTCCACGCCGGGGAATAGCCATCCATCCCATCCTGCCGCGGCCGCGCATCTGCTAAGATGGGCGGCCGAATCTTTTGAAGGCAGGAGAGGTCCATGCTCGGCTGGTACCCGGGACACATGAACAAGGCACGGCGCCAGATCACCGAGGCGCTGCCGGAGATCGACGTGGTGATCGAGGTCCTCGATGCCCGCCTGCCCTACTCCAGCGCCAACCCCATGCTCGCCGAGCTCACCCGCCACAAGCCGGTGCTCAAGATCCTCTCCCGGGCCGACCTGGCCGACCCGGAGCGCACCCGCGAGTGGGTGGCCTATTTCGATGCCCAGCCCGACATGCGTGCGCTTGCCGTGACCACCACCAACGCGCGGGAGCTCAAGCGCATCCCCAAGCTCTGCCATGAGCTCGCCGGCGCGGTCCGCGCCGACCGCGACGTGCGGGTGATGGTGATGGGCATACCCAACGTCGGCAAGTCGACCCTGATCAACGGCCTGGCCGGCAAGAGCATCGCCAAGACCGGCAACGAGCCCGCGGTGACCAAGCGCCAGCAGAAGGTGCGCATCGGCGGGCGCGTGGCGCTGATCGACACCCCCGGGGTGCTGTGGCCCAAGATCGAGGACCAGGCCAGCGCCTACCGCCTGGCCGCCAGTGGTGCCATCCGCGACACCGCCATCGACTACGTGGACGTGGCCGTGGTCGCCGCTGCCGAGCTGGCCCGCCGCTACCCCGAGGCCCTCAAGGCCCGCTACAAGCTCAAGGCACTGCCCGATTACCGGGCCAACCCGGAGGCCGCGCGGGTCGAGGCCGACGGCCCGCTGCGCGTGGACCTGCTGGCCGTGGCAGGTTTCGACGGCCACGCCATCCTGGCCGATATCGCCGGCCGGCGCGGCGGTCTGCGCCCCGGGCGGCGAAGTGGACCTGCACCGCGGCGCCGAGGTGCTGCTGCATGAGCTGCGCGACGGCAAGCTCGGCCGCCTGACCCTGGAGACCCCGGCGGATATCCCGCCGGAGCCCGTCATCGAGCCGGACGGCGCCGATGACGCCGAGCCCCCGCACGACGCATAATCCTATCGCCCTCGCCGACCTGGACACCGAACGACATGGACACCACACCGATCCGGAAATCGCACAAGCTGCACAACGTCTGCTATGACATCCGCGGCCCGGTGCTCGACCACGCCAAGCGCCTGGAGGAGGAAGGCCAGCGCATCCTCAAGCTCAACATCGGCAACCCCGCCCCGTTCGGCTTCGAGGCGCCCGAGGAGATCCTCCAGGACGTGATGCGCAACCTGCCCACCGCCCAGGGCTACTGCGACTCCAAGGGGCTCTACTCGGCGCGCAAGGCGATCATGCAGGAGTGCCAGCGCAGGGAGATCCCGGGCGTCGGCATCGAGGATATCTACATCGGCAACGGCGTCTCCGAGCTGATCGTGATGGCCCTGCAGGCGCTGCTCAACGACGGCGACGAGGTGCTGATCCCGGCCCCCGACTACCCGCTGTGGACCGCGGCGGCCAACCTCGCCGGCGGCCACGCCGTCCACTACCGCTGCGACGAGCAGGCCGACTGGGCGCCGGACCTGACGATATCCGCGCCAAGATCACCGCCCACACCCGGGCGATCGTGATCATCAACCCCAACAACCCCACCGGTGCCGTCTACCCGCCGGAAGTGCTGCGCGAGCTGCTCGAGATCGCGCGCCAGCACGACCTGGTGGTGTTCTCCGACGAGATCTACGACAAGATCCTCTACGACGACGTGGAGCATGTCTCCACCGGGGCACTCGCCGGCGAGGACCAGCTGGTGGTGACCATGAACGGGCTCTCCAAGAGCTACCGCTGCGCCGGCTTCCGCTCCGGCTGGATGATCCTCTCCGGCAATATCGCCAAGCAGCGCGCCGCCGACTTCATCCAGGGGCTGACCATGCTCGCCTCGATGCGCCTGTGCGCCAACGTGCCGGCGCAACATGCAATCCAGACCGCCCTCGGCGGCTACCAGTCGATCAACGACCTGATCCTGCCGGGCGGGCGCCTGCTGGCCCAGCGCGATATCACCCATGAAAAGCTCAACGCCATCCCCGGCGTTTCCTGCGTGAAGCCCAAGGGCGCGCTCTACGCCTTCCCGCGCCTGGACCCCAAGGTCTTCAATATCCAGGACGACCAGCGGATGGTGCTCGACCTGCTGCTCCAGGAGAAGATCCTGCTGGTCCAGGGCACCGCCTTCAACTGGCCCGAGCCGGACCATGTGCGCATCGTCACCCTGCCCTGGGCCGACCAGCTGGGTGATGCCCTGGACCGCTTCGCGCGCTTCCTGTCGCGCTACCGCCAGTAGCGGCGCTTGAAACCCGCAGCGCCTGGCCGTATCTAAGCAACAGCTTGACCACGCCGCCCGTCCGGGCGGCATCCTTTCGATGATCGATGGAGATCCACCGACATGATGCGAATCCTGCTCTTCCTGGGCACCAACCTGGCAGTACTGCTGGTGGCCAGCATCACCCTGCGCCTGCTGGGCGTGGAGAGCTACCTCAGCGACCAGGGGATCAACTTCCAGAGCCTGCTGATCTTCTGCTTCATCTTCGGCATGGCCGGCTCGATGATCTCGCTGTTCATCTCCAAGTGGATGGCCAAGCGCAGCACCGGCACCGTGGTGATCGAGACGCCCTCCAACGCCACCGAGAAGTGGCTGGTGGACACCGTGGCGGAGCTGGCAAGGGATGCCGGCATCAAGACCCCGGAGGTGGGCATCTTCCCGGCCCAGCAGTCCAATGCCTTCGCCACCGGCTGGAACAAGGATGACGCCCTGGTGGCGGTCTCCGCCGGGCTGCTCAACCGCATGCGTCCCGAGGAGGTGCGCGCGGTGCTGGCCCACGAGATCGGCCACGTGGCCAACGGCGACATGGTCACCCTGGCGCTGATCCAGGGCGTGGTGAACACCTTCGTGATGTTCTTCGCCCGGGTGGTGGCCCATCTGGTCGACGGCTTCCTGAAGAGCCGCAGCGACGGCGAGGGCGGCCTGGGCTTCATGGGCTACTTCGCGGTGGTCATGGTGGCCGAGATCGTCTTCGGCATCGCCGCCTCGGCCATCGTCGCCTGGTTCTCGCGCTTCCGCGAGTATCGCGCCGACGCCGCCGGCGCCAAGCTGGCCGGCTCCGGCGCCATGATCAACGCCCTGGCCCGCCTCAAGGGCGAGACCGAGCTGCCCGACCAGATGCCCGACACCCTGCGCGCCATGGCCATCACCAAGGGCCAGACCCGCTCGCTGGTGGAGAAGCTGTTCGCCAGCCACCCGCCGCTGGATGATCGCATCCGGGCGCTCAAGGAGGCGGTCTACCGCGAGTAACGACGATCCGCGGCGGGCCTACCGCCGCTGCTCTCTGTACGGCCGCATCCGGGCGCCGAAGGAAGTCGCCTACCGCGAGTACCACTGACCTCGTGAGCGATACGCAGCGGGCCCGCCGATTGGCGGGCCCGCTGCGTTTCACCTCTCCATCGCGCTCAGGGCGTGGCGACCCGAAACCCGGCCCCGCAAGCCATCTCTCCGTCTCGCCCTCCGCCTCCGGCAGCGCTACCTCGAGGGTCGCGAACTCCCGGCGCAGCGGATAGGCCGCCCGGCAGGCATCGAAGCCGGCGGCCATGCCCTGGCGGCGGCCCTCGCGGCGCAGGGCATCGTGGTCGCGGCGCGGGTCATGAGACGGCGCGCATGGCCAGGGACGCCGCCTCCTCGGCGGAGAGCCCCGGGCCAAGCTCGAGCCGGGCAGGCGGCGGCGCCGGCAGCAGCTCGTCGAGGGTGACGCGGCACGGCAGGCCGAACGCCCGGCATAGCGCTCGGGTGACCTGGTGGGTGCCGCGCAGCTTGCCATCGAGGCTGTAGCCGGCGATATGCGGGGTGGCGAGCTCGACCAGGTCACGCAGCGCCGCGTCGATGCCGGGCTCACCCTCCCAGACGTCGAGCACCGCGGAGATATCGCCCTGCCCCGCCAGGCGCGCACGCAGCGCCTGGCCATCGAGGCAGTCCCCGCGCCCGGCATTGAGCAGCACCGTCCCGGGCGCCAGGGCGGCGATGCGCTCGGCGTCGAGCAGGTGATGGGTGGCATGGGGGCCCTCGCGCACCAGCGGGGTGTGCAGACAGAGCACGTCGCACTCGTCGATCAGGGTATCCAGGTCCACGAAGTCGGCGGGCGCCCCGCTGCCGGGCGTGGCGTGACCTTCCGCCTCTACCCTGGGCGGGTCGCAGGCCAGGCAGTCGATGCCCATGGCCGAGAGGCGATGCAGCAGCCGCCCGCCCACGTTGCCGGCGCCAACCACCCCCACGCGCCGCTCGGCGAGCCGCCAGCCCTGGCGCTCGGCCAGGGTCAGCAGGCTCACCAGCACATAGTCGACCACCGCCTCGGCGTTGCAGCCCGGGGCGCTGGCGAAGGCGATGCCGCGCTCGGCCAGCAGCCGGGTATCGACATGGTCGGTGCCGATGGTGCAGGTGCCCACGAAGCGCAGACGCCGGGCCTCGGCGAGCAGCGCCGCATCGACCCGGGTGATCGAACGCACCACCAGGGCATCGGCATCGCGCAGGTCACCGGGGGCGATCTCGCGTCCCGGGCGGCGAACCACCTCCCCCAGCACCCCGAAGCAGGCATCGGCGGCAGGCACGTTGGCGTCGACGAGGATCTTCATGAACGTTGTTCGCCCCCAGCAAGCCATTACAATAGGCGCCAGCTTACCACTTCGCCGCCCAGGCCGGCACACAGCAGCACGCGGGAGTCTCCATGATCATTCGCTGGGAAACCGACCATGACTATGTGCTGGTGCACATCCATCAGGACATGTTCGGCGACTGGATATTCAGCCGCGCCTGGGGCCAGATCGGCACCCAGTTCGGCGGTCTCAAGCACCAGCTGGCCGACGAACGCGACCAGGCGATGATGTGGCTGGCCGACGAGGCCACCATCCAGACCTCCCGCGGCTTTCGCAAGGTGCTGGAGGTGGAGGACCACAGCCCCGAGGGTCGCGAGGCAGTCAGCCAGCTTTCGCTGCTCGAGACGTAGGCGACGCGCGAGGCCCGGGGTTACCCCAGATAGCGCCGGCCACCGTGCCACTGTGCGCCGCGCACCACTCGCGGTTCGTCATCGCCCTCCAGCTGGCGGCATAGCCTCTCCCAGGCATCATCATCCCGCCAGCCCCGCTCGCCCAGCCAGGCCGCCAGGCGCGCCGGCTCGAAGCCGCGGTCGAGTTCGCTGCCCGAGGCATCCACCAGCACCGGGATACGCACCCCGTAGCGCGCCATCAGGCCCTCGTCCTCGCTGATCTCGACCCGCTCCAGGGTCAGCGGCTCGTGCGCACAGCCGTGCCAGCAACCTGGCCTCCAGCTGGGTGCAGAGGTGGCAGCCGAGAGGGGTGGTGTGAGGGTCAACTGAATCATGCGTCTCCCCCTTTCCGTGATTCCCGATGGCGGATCAGGAACACATGGTGCAGGTCGGGGTTGCGCTGGAAGTCCGGGTCGAAAGTCTTCGCCGAGATATCCTCCACCGCATAGTGTTCCGCCAGGTCGGCGTCCAGCGTGAAGCGACGCTGGTTATTGGAGAACACCAGGGTTCCCCCGGGCGCCAGGCGTGCCATGGCCAGACGCACCAGCCGGCCGTGGTCGCGCTGGATATCCAGGGTATCCTCCATCTTCTTCGAGTTGGAGAAGGTCGGCGGGTCCATGAAGATCAGGTCGAACTCGGCCCGGGCACTCTCCAGCCAGCGCAGGCAGTCGTCACGCACCACCCGATGTCGTCCCGGATCGAGGCGGTTGAAGCGCGAAGTTGTCGCGTGCCCACTGCAGGTAGGTGTTGGAGAGGTCGACGCTGACGCTCTCCACCGCACCACCCGCGCTGCCGCTGCCCAGGGCCGCCTGCACGGTGGCCGCCCCGGTGTAACAGAACAGGTTGAGGAAGCGCTTGCCGGCGGCCATCTCGCCGAGCATCCGTCGCACCGGGCGATGGTCGAGGAAGAGCCCGGTATCCAGGTAGTCGCGCAGGTTGACCCACAGCCTGGCCGGCCCCTCGTGCACCTCGAAGCGCTCGCCGGTGGCGGCCTGCTTCTGGTACTGGTCCCGTCCGCTCTGGCGCTGGCGTCGCTTGACCACGACCCGCGCGGGGTCCACCTCGAGCACCTCGGGGATCACCGCCAGCGCCTCGAAGAGCCGCTTCTGGGCCTGGCCGGCATCCACCGACTTCGGCGCCGCATACTCCTGCACATGCACCCAGCCAGCGTAGACATCCACCGCCAGCGCATACTCCGGCATATCCGCATCGTAGAGGCGGTAGCAGCTCTCGCCGCTCTTCTTCAGCCACTTCCTGAGCCGCTTGCGGTTCTTCTCCAACCGGTTGGCGAACATCTGCGCCCCCTCCGAGCGTGACGGCGGTGCGACCGTCTCCTCGTCCTCCCGCTCGGGTACCGACATCAGCAGCAGCTTCGTCTCCAGCGGGCCGTTGCGCAGCGCATACTGCTTGTGGGCACGCAGGCCGATGCGATGGCCCAGGTCGGGGTTGCCGGTGAATACCGCCAGGCGCCAGCCGGGGAAGGCGGCGCGCACCCGCTCACCCAGCCGGGCGTAGAGGGTCACCAGCTCCGGCAGTTCGCCGAGGCGCTCGCCGTAGGGCGGATTGGTGATCACCAGGCCCGCCGGCGCCTCCTCGAGCCCTTGCGGGCGGGTCAGCTCGGCGAGCCCCGCGCCCTGAAGCTCGATCAGCGCCGGGATGCCGGCACGCATGGCATTGGCCTTGGCCGCGGAGAGCGCCGCCGGACTCTGGTCGAAACCGTAGAGCCGCGAACGGCAGCGCTTGCGACCGATGCTGGCCCGCGCCTCGGCCTCGCGCCGGAGCTCTCGCCAGGCCGCCTCGTCGTGCCCCGCCCAGCCGTGGAAGCCGAAGCGCTCCCGGGTCAGGTTGGGGGCCATGTCGGCGGCCATCAGTGCCGCCTCGATCAGCAGGGTCCCGGCACCGCACAGCGGGTCCACCAGCGGCGCTCCCTGGCGGGCCAGCTCGGGCCAGCCGGCACGCACCAGCAGGGCCGCGGCCAGGTTCTCCTTGAGCGGCGCGTGTCCCACATCGCGACGATAGCCACGACGGTGCAGGCTCTCGCCGGAGAGGTCGATACCCACCACCAGGCGACCACGATGGAGATTGGCGTAGAGACGCAGGTCCGGCTGCTTGAGATCCACCGAGGGGCGCGGCAACTCCCGGGCCTGCAGGCGATCGACCACGCCATCCTTGACCGTCTGGGCACCGAAGCGGGTGTGGCGGATCTCCTCGCTGCGGCCGTGGAAGTCCACCGCCAGGCTGGCACCGAGCGGCAGGTGCTGCTCCCAGGGCACCGCGGCCACCGCCTCGCGCAGCTGGCCGGGGGTGCTCACGCCCTCCTCGCGGACCAGGCACAGGATGACCCGGTTGGCCAGGCGCGACCAAAGGCAGAGCCGGTAGGCCGTGGCCAGGTCGGCACGGGCGTTCACCGCCCCCACGGTGCTCTTGCCGGGAGCGGCGCCAAGGGCGGCCAGCTCCTCGGCCAACAGCTCCTCGAGGCCGCGGGGGCAGGTCACCAATAGCTCAAGGGAGGATGTGGATGGAGTCGGATTCATCGGCAATCACCGCGAGGCAGAAGGATAAATGTGTGCCATGTCAGGCAGGTGAACGAGCTGTTACAAATCGGTGGTCGACAACCCGGATCGGGATGGGCTATCAATAGGGCAGTAGCTACTGAGAACACGCATGCGTTTCCTGTCACCGGGCCTGCCCTTTCCAGATTCTGGGCCGGTGACATGTTACGGCTCGGGCCGCGTCAATAGTCTCGAGGCCAGTCAGATACCTTATCAAGAGGTAGTCCAATGAAACGACAGAAACGTGATCGCTTCCAGCGTGCCTATACGCATGGCTACAAGGCAGGTGTCTCAGGTCGCTCCCGCGATGACTGTCCCAGCCAGGACGTCAATCTTCGCGAATACTGGATGAGCGGTTGGCGTGAAGGTCGTGGGGATCATTGGGCCGGCATGACCGGTGTCTCCGGCATCCACAAGAACCCCATGGTGGTGTGAACCCGCTCACCCGAACCTACCGAGGTTCACGCTTCCTCAAGCCCGCGGCAAGCCGCGGGCTTTTTGCGTGGGTACGTTGCGGCTCAGGCCCCGTCGCGCAGCGCCCGCGCGCACTCCCCTACCAGTGCCGGGCCGCGGTAGATGAAGCCTGAATAGAGCTGCGACCGGGTCGGCCCCGGCCTCCGCGCTTGGCCAGGGCCGCCGCACCGCTGTCGATGCCACCCACGCCGACGATCGGCATCTCGGGAAGCCGACGGCGCAGCTCCCGGATCACCGCATTGGAGGCCTCGAAAACGGGCCGCCCGGAGAGGCCACCCGCCTCGTCGGCATGGGCCAGGCCCGCCACCGCCTCGCAGGACACCGTGGTATTGGTGGCAATCACCGCATCGATGGCATTGGCCGCCAGGCAATCGGCCACCAGCCCCACCTCCTCGGCCTCCATGTCCGGCGCGATCTTCACCGCCAGGGGCACCCGGCGACCGCTGTCGCGGTCGAGCCGCGAGCCCGCCTCGCGCAGCGCCGAGA
The DNA here is from genome assembly GCA_018401555.1 of Halomonas sp. Classification (GTDB taxonomy): domain Bacteria; phylum Pseudomonadota; class Gammaproteobacteria; order Pseudomonadales; family Halomonadaceae; genus Halomonas. The sequence goes on along the minus strand of JAGYKP010000099.1, from coordinate 107,625 downwards.
GCAGGCCGTCGAGGTGCTCACCGAACTGCAGGTTACGCAGCCCCGGGGTGTTGGGCGAGGAGATGTTGACGGTGACATAGTGGGCGTGGGCATGCACCTTCTCCAGGCAGGTCAGGTAGTCATCCACCGCCTGCTCCACCGGGGTCGTCAGGTTCTTGCCGATATTGATGCCGATCACGCCGTCGAAACGGCTGGCCCTGACCTTCGCGACCAGGTGGTCGACCCCGGCATTGTTGAAGCCCATGCGGTTGATGATGGCCCCCGCCTCGGGCAGGCCGGAACAGCCGCGGCCGCGGATTGCCGGGCTGGGGCCTGGGAGTCACGGTGCCGACCTCCACGAAGCCGAAGCCCAGCGCGCCCAGGGCATCGAGGTGATCGGCGTTCTTGTCGAGTCCGGCGGCGAGTCCGACTCGGTTGGGGAAGCGCAGCCCCATCAGCTCCACCGGGTCCGCCACCCGCTCGCCCCCGGGCGTGCCGCCAGCCCCAGGCGGGCGGCCAGGTCCAGCCCGCGCAGGGTCAGGCCGTGGGCTGTCTCGGCGTCCAGGCGAAAGAGCAGCGAGCGGGCGAGAGAATACATGGCGTCTCCGGAGGGTGGCGGTCACGGGCGGGGCGAGAGTATAGCAGCGCCTCCCCGGCGAAACGACGTCACAGGGGGCAGCCGACGCCGATTTTGTGATCTACTGTAGCCAACCAAGATACACCGGGGTGTGGCGCACCGGGCACACCCCGCGGAGCCAGGGAGATGCATATGGCCGAGACCACCGAAACCCTCGAGGACCGCCTGTCGCGCATACACCGTGCGCTGGGAGATGAGCATCTCGAAGCCGTCGATGCCGTGCTGGACGACCTGGAGCCGGCCGAGATCGCCCTGTTGCTGGAATCGCTGCCTCCCGCCGCGCGTATCCGGCTGTGGCAGCGGGTACCGGGCGAGGTCGACGGCGAGGTGCTGCTGCATGTGCATGACGAGGTGCGCAGCACCCTGCTCGATGACATGGACCACGAGGAGATCGTGGCCGCCGCCACCGGCATGGATACCGCCGACCTGGCGGAGATCTTCGAGGACCTGCCGCAGCAGGTGGCCGAGGACATGCTGCGCTCCATGGACGCCCTGCAGCGCGAGCGCCTGGAGGAGACCCTCTCCTTCGAGGAGGACAGTGCCGGCCGACTCATGCGCACCGATACCATCACGGTGCGCAGCGATGTCAGCCTGGAGACGGTGTGCCGCTTCCTGCGCTGGAAGGAGTCGATCCCGGACAACACGCACCTGCTGATGGTGGTCGACCGCGATGGCCTCTTCCAGGGCACCCTGCCGGTGGCACGGCTGATCAGCCACCCCCCGGAGATGGCGGTGGCCGACCTGATGGATCACGAGGTGGACAGCATCCGCGTCGACATGAAGTCCCGCGACGTGGCCACCCTGTTCCAGACCCACGACCTGGTCTCGGCGCCGGTGGTGGACGAGTCGGGCCTGCTGCTCGGGCGTATCGTCATCGATGATATCGTCGACGTCATCCGCGAGGACTCCGAGCAGGCGCTGATGAACATGGCAGGCCTCGACGAGGAGGAGGACCTGTTCGCCCCGGTGCTGCCCAGCGCCAAGCGTCGCGCCGTGTGGCTGGGTATCAACCTGATCACCGCCTTCCTGGCCGCCTGGGTGATCGGCCGCTTCGAGGATGCCCTTGACCAGATCGTCGCCCTGGCGGTGCTGATGCCCATCGTTGCCAGCATGGGTGGCATCGCCGGCAGCCAGACCCTGACCCTGGCCATCCGCGGCCTGGCGCTGGGTCAGATCAGCAGCACCAACAGCGCCTGGCTGCTGCGCAAGGAGGTCGGCATCGCCATCCTCAACGGCGTGCTGTGGGCCGCTGGTGGCGGCCGTGCTCGCGCTGCTGTGGTTCAGGCAGCACCGCCATCGCGCGTCATCATCGCCGCCGCCCTGGTGATCAACATGCTGGCGGCAGGCATCGCCGGCATCGTCATTCCGCTGCTGCTCAAGCGGGCGGGGATCGACCCGGCACTGTCGGGCTCGGTGATCCTCACCACCGTCACCGACGTGGTGGGCTTCATGTCCTTCCTGGGCCTGGCCACCTACTTCCTGCTGTGAGCTGCCTGCCCGGCTCGAACCCGCGTACCACCCGCAGTTTCTATCGCCACGAACGAGGAATCCGTGCCTGGACGGGCGGGTCCCGTTGGTGGTGAATGGAAAGGCTCAGAGGTCGCGGCTGCTCGGCCAGGTCGACCAGCTCGCGAACCGCCACGGCGAAGAGCGGGAAGCCACCCCGGGCCGCCGCTGCCCACCTGCTCGGAGCAGACGGCGCCAGCGTGCATGCATGGCATCATGCCGCTCGAGCCACTCGGCGACACCGGCCACGGCGTCGTCGGGCCCCGCTTCCATCTGCAGCACGCTGACCGTCAACGCCAGCTGCTGACGATCGATGTCGTCACGGAAGGTCTCGCGGGCCTGGGCCTGCCAGCTGTCGCGCACCTGCAGATCGGTGATCTGGCGAATCATCCACGGCAGCTCCAGGCGACTGCCGATCTCGTAGAACACCTCAGCCACCTGCTCCGGCGCCACATCGGCCTGGCGTGCGGCCTGGATGATACCCAGTCCGGCATAGAGGCTCCGGCGGCCGCCACGCTGGCCGCCAGGGCCTCGGGCACCCGGCTTCCACCAGCTCGTCACGACGGCGGGCCTCCCAGGCCTCGCGCCTCGCCGCTGCAGCCGCTCGCCGATACCCTGCGGATCGCCGCCAGGCGCGGGGCGAAGTAATCGATGCACTCGCGGGTATCGAGGCCGACGCGACCGCGCAGGAACCAGCGCGTGGCACGGCGGATCATCCGCATCAGGTCGAGCATCATCGAGTACTGCACGCGGCTCGGCACCCGGTTGTCCAGCGCCTCGATCTGCGACCAGAGCCTCGCTCAGCCCGAACACCTCGCGGGCAATGATGTAGGCGCGGGCGATCTCGGCGCGGCCGGCCCCGGTGGAGTCGATCAGCCGGCGCACGAAGACGATGCCCATGTGGTCGACCAGGTCGTTGGCCACCTGGGTGGCAACGATCTCACGCTTGAGGCGATGCTCGTACATCTCGTCGCGGTAGCGTTCCACCAGCACCCGCGGGAAGATGCGTTCCACATAGCGCACGATGACCGGGTCGTCGGGAACGTCGGAGACGATCAGGTCACCCTTGAGCACGCTCTTGGCGTAGGAGATCAGCATGGCCAGCTCCGGCAGCAGCATGCCCTGCTGGTTGGCGGCACGCTCCTGCAGCTCCTCGTCCACGGGCAGGAACTCCAGTTCGCGGTCTAGCTGACCGGCGGCCTCCAGCTCGCTGATGAAGCGCCGGAAGGGACCGACCCCCTGCTGCGAGAGCAGCTCGGCGAGATCCAGGGCCTGGGTCTGGCGGTAGTTGTCGAGCAGCACCAGGTCGCTGACCTCACCGGTCATCTCGGCAAGCAGCTGGTTGCGCTGCTTGTCGGTCATGTCGCCACGCTTGACCACCTCATCGATGAGGATCTTGATGTTGACCTCATGGTCGGAGCAGTTCACCCCGCCGGCGTTGTCGATGAAGTCGGTATTGACGCGCACGCCCCGGGCGGCGGCCTCCATGCGGCCACGCTGGGTGAAGCCGAGGTTGCCGCCCTCGCCCACTACCTTGCAGTTGAGCTCGCGGCCGTCGATGCGCAGGCCATCGTTGGCCTTGTCCCCCACCTGGGCATCGGTCTCGTCGCTGCCCTTGACGTAGGTGCCGATGCCACCGTTCCAGATCAGGTCGACTTCGGACTTGAGCATGGCGCTGATCAGCTCGTTGGGCGAGAGCCTGTCCTCGCGGATGCCGAAACGCGCTTTCATCTGTTTGGAGATGGGGATCGACTTGGCGCTGCGCTTGAACACCCCGCCGCCCTCGGAGATCAGCGCGCTGTCGAAATCCTCCCAGCTGGAGCGCGGCATCTCGAACAGGCGCTTGCGCTCGGCGAAGGTGGCCGCCGCGTCTGGCTCGGGATCGACGAAGATATGCAGGTGGTTGAAGGCGCCCACCAGCCGGATCTTGTCCGACAGCAGCATGCCGTTGCCGAAGACATCACCGCCCATGTCGCCGATGCCCACCACGCTGAACTCATCCTCCTGGGTGTTCACCCCCAAGCCGCGGAAGTGGCGCTTGACCGACTCCCAGGCGCCCCGTGGCGGTGATCCCCATCTTCTTGTGGTCGTAGCCGTTGGCGCCACCCGAGGCGAAGGCATCACCCAGCCAGTGGTCATACTCGGCGGAGATCTCGTTGGCGATATCCGAGAAGGTAGCGGTGCCCTTGTCGGCGGCCACCACCAGGTAGGCGTCATCGTCGTCGTGGCGCACCACGTTGCGCGGCGGCACCACCTCGCCCCCCTTGAGGTTGTCGGTCACATCGAGCAGCGCACGGATGAAGGTCTTGTAGCACTCGATGCCCTCCTGCTGCGACAGGCGTCGCGGTCGACGCCGTCGGGGCAGCCGCTTGGCGATAGAAGCCGCCCTTGGCGCCCACCGGCACGATCACCGAGTTCTTGACCTGCTGGGCCTTGACCAGGCCCAGCACCTCGGTACGGAAGTCCTCGAGGCGGTCGGACCAGCGCAGCCCGCCGCGGGCCACCTTGCCCCCGCGCAGGTGAACGCCCTCCACCCGCGGCGAGCAGACGAAGATCTCGAAGGCCGGACGCGGCTTGGGCATGCCGGTGACCTTCGAGGGCTCCAGCTTGACGGCGATGTAGTCCTTGACGCCACCGTCCTCGCGGCGCTGGTAGTAGTTGGTGCGCAGGGTCGCCAGGATCAGCTCCATGTAGCGACGCAGCAACTGGTCGTCGTTGAGGCTGGCCACCTCGTCGAGCAGCCGCTGGATGCGCTCCACGCAGGCCTCCACCTCACCCTCGTCGGGGCGGTCGGCGGGGTCGAAGCGCAGCTCGAACAGCGTCACCAGCTCGCGGGTGATCTCCGGATAGCTGGCCAGGGTGTTGGCCATGTAGTCCTGGGAGACCCCGAAGCGGATCTGCTTGAGGTAGCGGGCGTAGGCACGCAGCATCGCCACCTCGCGCCAGTCGAGGTTGGCGCCGATGATCAGCCGGTTGAAGGCGTCATTGTCCGCCTCGCCGGCCCAGATGCGCTGGAAGGCCTCGATGAAGGGCTCACGCATCTCCTGGAGATTGACCTCGGTGCTGGTATGGTGCTCGAGGTTGAAGTCATGGATCCAGTAGCTGGCATCGGTGGCGTCGATCTCGTAGGGTCGCTCGCCGATCACCCTGAGCCCCAGGTTCTCCATCATCGGCAGCACATCGGAGAGCGGGATCGGCGCATCGCGGTGGAAGAGCTTGAGGTTGACCCCGCTGCCCTCCTCCTCCACCAGCCGGTAGAGCGACAGCGACAGCGCGTCACCGTCGTCAAGCTCACCGATATGGTGCAGGTCATAGACCGCAGTACGGGCGCTGAAGTCGTCGCGGTAGCTGGCCGGGAAGGCATCGCGGAAGCGATCCATCAGGCGGTTGGCCTGCTCCTCGCCGAAGCCGTCGATGCAGGCGGCCTGGAGGTCATCGCGCCAGTTGCGTGCCAGCTTGGCCAGCTTGGCCTCGAGGCGCTTGATGTCATACTCGGCCGGGCGCTCGTCCTTGAAGCGCAGGATGAACTGGATGCGCGCCAGCACCGACTCCGAGAGGTAGGTATTGAAGTCGCCGAAGGTGGCATCGAGCTCCTCGCAGAGCATCTCCTGGATGCGCAGGCGCAACTCGGTGGAGAACACGTCCCGTGGCACGAAGGCCAGGCAGGAGTAGAAGCGCCCCGGGCGATCCTCGCGCACGAAGAGCCGCACGCGGCGGCGCTCGCGGATGCTGAGAATACCCAGCGCTGTCTGCGCCAGCTCCTCGGTATCGATCTGGAAGAAGTCGTCGCGGGGATAGACCTCGAGGATCTGCAGCAGCTGCTTGCCGTTGTGCCCCTTGGGGTTGAAGCCGGCGATCTCCATCACCGATTTGAGCTTGCGGCGCAGGATCGGCACGTTGCGCGGCGACTCGTTGTAGACGGTGGCAGTAAACAGCCCCAGGAAGCGATGCTCGCCGATCAGCTGCCCCCGCTCGTCATAGCGGTCGATGGAGATGTAGTCGGGATAGGTGGGGCGGTGAACCCGGGCGTGGTGGGCACTCTTGGAGAAGCTCAGTAGCTCGGGCACCAGTACGTAATGGCCATCCTCGATGCCGAGTTCGGTGCGGATGCGCTCCCGATAGCGGGGCTGGTCGAGGCGGAACACCCCGAGCTCGCTGCCCTTGACCTTGTCGAGGGTCTCCTTGCCGCCCTTCTCCTTCACCGCATAGGCGTCGTACCCCAGGAAGGTGAAGTTGTCGTGGAGCATCCACTCCAGGAAGGTGATCGCCTCGGCATGATCATCCGGATCGGTCTGCGGTGGGCAGCCGGCACGCAACTCCGCCAGGGCCTCCTCGACCTTGGTACGCATGGGATCGAAGTCGGCCACCGCGGTACGCACGTCGACCAGCACCTCCTCGAGGCTGGCCTGCATCTCCTGCAGCATCTCGACATCGGAGTGGCGATCGATCTCGATGACGATCAGCGATTCGCGCCGGGCAGGGGCGGCGGCATCCTTCGGCGAGGTCACGTGCTGCAGGCGATGGTCGCGACCGCGCTCGGTGGCCAGCACGGCATTGTGAATGGCGTGCACGGTGATGCCACGCCGGTTGAGCTCGATGCGCACCGAGTCGACCAGGAAGGGCATATCCTCGTGCAACACCGCCACGAAGGTGTGGGGCGACTGCCAGCCGTGCTCCTCGAAGTCCGGGTTGAAGACCCGCACCTTGGGGTCGGCAGGATCGAACTGCTGCAGGAAGTGCCACACCGAGAGGGTGGCGCCATAGACGTCGTCGAGGCGACGATCCTCCAGGTCATCCAGCGGCACGGCGGCATAGAAGTAGTCGGCGAAGGCGCCGACGGCCTCCGCCTTGGCGGCGTCCAGCTTGGCGTTCAGACGCTCATGAAGCTGCTTGAGCAGATCCTGTCTGGCTTCGTCATTCGCAACGTGCTGCATCCATCACCTCGGCTACCGGCGGCCGCTGCTGCGGCCGGAAGTGTTCGACACTGGCCCCGGCGGCCCTGCCGCCAGCTTACGCGACTCCCGGAGCGTGACCCAGCCACTTGATGTTCTGCTCATGGAGCATGTCGGATGCGCATCGCCGTTCAGCGGCCCGACGCCTCAGTCGCGTCGCTCGAGCAGCACACCGCACTCGCAGTGGTGGGTCCAGGGAAACTGGTCGAACAGCGCGAAGCGCGTGATCCGGTGGGTCTCGGTCAGGCGCTCCAGGTTGCTCGCCAATGTCTCCGGGTTGCATGAAATATAGACGATACGCGAATAGCCGCTCAGCTGGCGGCAGCTGGCATCGTCGAGGCCGGCCCGGGGCGGGTCCACCAGTACGGTGCCGAAGGCGTAGTCATCGAGCCCCCACTCGGCGACACGTCGTCCCCCCTTGTCGCCCTTGAGAGCCGCGGCGAACTCCTCGGCGGACATGCGCCCCACGGTGACATTGTCGATGCCGTTGGCGGCCAGATTCTCCCTCGCGCTGGCCACCGAGGTGCGCGAGATCTCGGTGGCCAGCACGCGCCGGAAATTCTCGGCCAGCGCCACCGTGAAGTTGCCATTGCCGCAATAGAGTTCCACCAGATCCTCCGCCTGGCTGCCCCGGGTCACGTCCCGCGCCCAGGCCAGCATGGAGCGGCAGATCTCGGCATTGGGCTGGGTGAAGCTGTTCTCCACCTGCTGATAGACGAACTCGCGCCCCTCCACCTCGAGTCGCTCCCAGACGTGATCGCGCTCGAGCACCCGGCGCTGCTTGCGGGCGCGGCCGATGATCATCACCCCGAGGTGCTCCTGCAGGCGCCGTGCCTCGGCCTCCCAGGCCTCGTCCAGCGGACGATGGTAGATCAGGGTGACCAGCGCCTCGCCGGAGAGGGTGGTCAGGAACTCGACCTGGAAGAGCCGGCGACGCAGCAGGTCGTTGTCGCGGATGGCATCGAGCAGGCGCGGCATGAGCGCGTTGATCTGCCGGCTGGCCACCGGGTAGTCGTCGATGCGGACCACCGTCTTGTTCTTTTTCTTCGAGTCCTCGGCATCCCCCTCGGACTCGTGTATTTCAAACATGGCATAGAAGAGATCATCCCCCTCGTGCCAGATCCGGAACTCGCAGCGCTGGCGATAGTGGCTCGCCGGCGAAGGGAAAACCTCGAGCGCCGGCGGCGCGAAGCGGGAAAAGTCTCGAATGATGCGCTCGCGCTTGGCCTCGAGCTGCTGATCGTAGCGGTCGGGTTCGACGACGGGAATGGCCAAGAAGCCTCCAGGAGTACCAGTGAACAGGAAAAGGGGAACGGGTCCCGGACATTCAGTCCAGGTGCAACAGCTGCGGGGCGGCAAACCGAAGCGTGCCAGGGCGCTGGCCAGCGCCGCGTCGGGGCGGTGGCAAAGCTCGCCCCGGGGCCCGCTGCGGGAGCCACGCCGGCCGCCACCTGGGCCGTGCGCCGGGCGATGGCCTCGCTGGAATCGACCCAGGCCACCTCACGGGGGCGGCGGCCGCCAGGGCGTCACGCAGCAGAGGAAAGTGGGTGCAGCCGAGCACCACGGTGTCGAGCTCGGGATCCTCCCACAGCGGCGCCAAGGCCTCTTCGATCACGGCGGCATCGGGGGCCTTCGCCGGCCAGGCGGCGCTCCGCCTCGCGCACCAGGGGATCCGCCGCGACCCGACGCACCGTGCAGTTCGTGGCGAAGGCCTCGATCAGGCGCAGCGTGTAGGGTCGCGCCACCGTGGCGCTGGTGGCCAGCAGGCCGATATGTCGGCTACGACTGAGGGCGGCGGCCGGCTTGATGGCCGGCACCGTCCCCACCACCGGCACCCGCAGGCGCTCGCGCAGGGCATCCAGGGCCAGAGTGCTGGCGGTATTGCAGGCCACCACCAGGGCCACACAGCCGCTGGAGACCACGGCGGCTTCGCATACCGTCAGGATACGCCGCACCAGCCAGGCATCCTCCCGCAGACCGTAGGGCAGCATGGCGTTGTCGCAGGCATAGGCCAGGCCGCCTGCGGCAGCCGCGCGCAGGGCGGCCACCACCGAGAGGCCGCCCACGCCGGAGTCGAAGACCAGGATCGGACCCGCCATCATACTGCCCTCCGTCGCCCCGGGGAGGGGTGACACAGGCAGGACGATGGCGAGGTGATGAGGGTCGGGATGGGCATGACAAGGCGTTGGCCGCTGAGAGTGCCGGCCATTCTACCTCACACTCGGCGGCGAGCCGAAGCGCTGACCCGGCGCCAGGCAGGGATGTGCTCAGGTCACCGGGTCGGGGGCATCCCGCAGCTCGGCATAGAGCTCGGGGTAGGCCTCCTGCAGCCGTTCGAGCTGCGCCTGGGCGCCCTCGGGAAGCGCCGCCGCGAGGGCCTTGAGGTCCTCGTCGTTGAAGTTCTCGCGGATCAGCGGAAACAGCAGCTCACGCTCGTCGCGCAGGTAGGCACGATGGCTGTCCAGATAGGCCTTGAGGTCCTCGGCGAAGCGATCCATGGGGACCACGGCATCCATCAGGATCATGTCCAGGTCGTTGGATAGACGCTGCAACCGGGATTGCAACGCCCGGTAGTCCTTGGCCAGGCGCTCGGTCACCGCGTGGCTGGAGGGATCCAGCTCGGTGAGTCGCTCGGTGCAGACCTTCTCGAGCGGCTGGGTGAAGCCTTCCTGATAGTCGAGGATATAGTCGACGACCTCGCGGACCAGCTGGAAATTGGGACGCTCGCCGGTGGCGAGGGTCTTCTGCTTGAGCTGCAGAACGTGCAACATGCGCGCCATATTGGCATGATCCTGACGCAACTGGGTCAGCATGGGCATGTCGGGCCCTCCTGTATGGTACATGGGAGAAGGCACTCTCCATTGGATGCGCCATCCGGGACAGGGTTCATCGCGGAGCCCGCTCGGCCCCTCGACGTCTCCCCACTCTAGCAGCCCGACCGCCGACCTGCCGCTTCCCGATCAACGCAAGGAGCCGCCCATGGACCTCTTCGCAAGCGACCGCGACGATGACGCCCCGCTCGCCTGGCGCATGCGGCCGCGCCGCCTCGACGACTATGTCGGGCAGCAGGCGCTGGTCGGCCCCGGCAAGCCGCTGCGGCGCATGGTCGAGAGCGGCCTGGTGCGCTCGATGATCCTGTGGGGACCACCGGGCACCGGCAAGACCACCCTGGCCGAGATCCTGGCCGCCGAGTCCGGCGCCCACCTGGAGCACCTCTCCGCGGTGATGGCCGGCGTCAAGGAGATCCGCGCCTCCGTGGAGCGCGCCCGGGCGCGACAGTCCCAGGGGATGGCGACCCTGCTGTTCCTCGACGAGATCCATCGCCTCAACAAGAGCCAGCAGGACGCCCTGCTGCCCCATGTGGAGTCCGGCCTGCTGACATTGATCGGCGCCACCACCGAGAACCCCTCCTTCGAGGTCAACTCGGCGCTGCTTTCCCGCGCTCGGGTGCATGTGCTGACGTCACTCTCCGAGGAGGAGCTGGTGGAGGTGCTGCAGCGAGCGCTGGCCGACGAGGCGCGAGGCCTGGGCACGCGCCATATCCACGTCGAGGAGGGGGTGCTCGGGGTGCTGGCCCGGGCCGCCGCCGGCGATGCCCGCCGCGCCCTGGGGCTGCTGGAGAGCGCCTGCGACTTTACCCAGGCCAATCCGGGGTGGCGAGACGCTGCGCCGGGAAGCCCTGGAGGCGGTAATCGGCCACCAGGCCAGCGCCTTCGACAAGCAGGGCGATCACTTCTACGATCTGCTCGGCGATCCACAAGTCGGTGCGCTCATCGCGCCCGGACGCCGCCCTGCTCTATATGGCCCGCTTTATCCAGGGCGGCGGCGACCCGCTGGACGTGATTCGCCGCCTGACCGCCATCGCCTCCGAGGATGTGGGCAATGCCGACCCCCGCGCCCTGCCGCTGGTGATGGCCGCCTGGGACGCCTACCTGCGCCTGGGCGATTACGAGGGCCAGCGCGCCATCGCCCACGCCGCGATCCACCTGGCGGTAGCCCCCAAGAGCAACGCCATCGACCGGGCCTGGCACCAGGCCAAGGCCTTCGCGGCCGGCCAGCCCAGGCTGGAGGTGCCGACCTATCTGCGCAACGCCCCGACCAAGCTGATGGAGAGCCTGGGCCACGGCCAGGGCTACCGCTATGCGCATAACGAGCCCCATGGCTACCCCGCCGGCAGCGGCCACGACTGCTGGCCCGAGGAGCTCCCTCGCGAGCGCTTCTATCGTCCCACCGAGTTCGGCCAGGAGAAGCGCTACGCCCAGATCATGGCGTGGCGGGAGCAGCTCGACGCCGAGGCGGACGAAGGCGGCGAATAGCGCGCCAAGGGGCCTGCACAGCAGACGAAAAAAGGAGCAAGCCAAGGGGTTTCCTTGAAGCTTGCTCCTTGTGGCTCGCTGCTGGCCGAAGGCCTCAGTGGGTATCGCGAATCACGTCGGTGCCATCCGGAATCTGGAAGTCGAAGCGCTCGTCGTCGATGTCGCCATTCATCTGCACCTCGCTGAAGGCGATGGCGGTGCGCTGGCCGGTGCTGTCGACCATCTCCAGGCCCCGCAGCTGCTCGCCGCGAAAGGTCATCTCCAGCTCCTCGAAGAGGGTGTCGGCATCCTTCGGCACCAGGGTGAAGCGCTCGGCGCTGCCCTGCTGGCTGCGTGTCACGTCGAAGCTCTCGACCAGTTCGTCGGCGCTGCCGGAGAGCAGCAGGGCCGGGGTATGGGTCACGCGCTGGTCCAGCGCCTGCACGGTCGCCTGCTCCAGGTCGGGGTCGTAGAGCACGACTTCATCGCCGTCGGAGACCACCACCTGCTGATAGGGAGCATCCACCTCCCAGCGGAACCTGCCGGGACGCGACAGCCACATGCTGCCGCGTGCCTCCTGGAGTCGCTCGCCACTGGCATCGAGGATCTGCTGCTCGAAGGCGGCCTCGTAGGTCTGCATGGGCTCCAGTATGCGACTGAGCCGCTCGGCGCCTTCGCTGGCGATCGCCGAAAGCGGCATGGCGAGGCCAACGACGAGGGTGGCGAGGGTCTTTTTCACTGTCATGTCTGTCTCCCTGGGCGGTTCCGGTAGATCCTGACACTCGGACCCCGCGTGCACCGTCGGGTTGCGTCCCCGACGGCGTGTTCATGGTAGCTGCATGGTTACATGATGCTGTCGCCAGATGACGACAGCAGGTTAGCCGCCGGCCGGCGGCGGTGCCAGCACCTCACGGGCACCATTGGTCCCCATGGTGGAGACCACCCCGGCCATCTCCATCGCCTCCACCAGGCGTGCGGCGCGGTTGTAGCCGATCTTGAAGCGGCGCTGCACCGCCGAGATGGAGGCGCGGCGCGAGTCGGTGACGAAGGCCACCGCCTCGTCATAGAGCGCATCCTGCTCCGCATCGTCACCATCACCGCCCTCGGCCTCCAGCCCGGTCAGGGCCTCGGCGGAGACGCCGCCGGAGAGGATCTCCTCGATATACTCGGGCTCACCGCGACGCTTCCAGTCCTCCACGACCCGGTGCACCTCGTCGTCGTCGACGAAGGCGCCATGGACCCGGGACGGCATGCCGGAGCCCGCCGGCAGGTAGAGCATGTCGCCGTGGCCCAGCAGGTTCTCGGCGCCACCCTGGTCGAGGATGGTGCGCGAATCGACCCGCGAGGAGACCTGGAAGGCCATGCGGGTGGGAATGTTGGCCTTGATCAGGCCGGTGACCACGTCCACCGAGGGGCGCTGGGTGGCGAGTATCAGGTGGATACCGGCGGCGCGGGCCTTCTGGGCCAGGCGCGCGATCAGCTCCTCGACCTTCTTGCCGACGATCATGAACATGTCGGCGAACTCGTCGATCACCACCACGATGTAGGGCAGCTTCTCGAGCACCGGCGGGCCTCTGGTGCATCTCCCAGGGCTGGGGCTCCCACAGCGGGTCCGCCACCTGGGCGCCAGCCCGCTCGGCTTCGTCGAGCTTGGCGTTGAACCCGGCGATGTTGCGCACCCCCATGGAGGCCATCAGCTTGTAGCGCCGCTCCATCTCGGCCACACACCAGCGCAGGGCGTTGGCGGCCTCCTTCATGTCGGTGACCACCGGAGCGAGCAGGTGAGGAATGCCGTCGTAGACGGACAGCTCGAGCATCTTGGGGTCGACCATGATCAGCCGCAGCTCGTCCGGAGTGGCTTTGAGCAGCATGGAGATCAGCATGGCGTTGACCCCCACCGACTTGCCCGGAACCGGTGGTACCCGCCACCAGCAGGTGGGGCATCTTGCCCAGGTTGGCCACCACCGGGCCGCCGCCGATGTCCTGCCCCAGCGCCAGGGTCAACGCCGAATCGGCCTGCTGGTAGCGATCGGAGTCGATCACCTCGCGCAGGCGGATCATCGCCCGATGCGGATTGGGGATCTCGATGCCCACCGTGGGCCGGCCGGGAATCACCTCCACCACGCGCACGCTCTTGACCATCAGCGAGCGCGCCAGGTCCTTGGCCAGGTTGCTGATCTTGGAAACCTTCACGCCGGCGGCGGGCTTGATCTCGAAGCGCGTGATCACCGGTCCCGGCCAGGTCTCCACCACCTCGGCCTTGACCCCGTACTCGCGCAGCCGCACCTCGAGAAGCTCCGCCATCTCGGCCAGCTGTTCGCCGGAGTAGTTCTGCTTCTGGGGTTCCGGCGGGGTCAGCAGGCGCAGGCTGGGCAGCTCGCCATCGGGCTCGGGCAGTTCATCCAGCACCGGGCGCTGGTTCTGCAGGTGCTCCACGGTCCACAGCCGCATGCCCTCCTCCTCGGTGGCCTCCCTGGCCTGCTCGGCGGTGGCCACACGCGGCGTACCTGACTCGTCATCGTCGCCTGCCTGCTGGGGCTCGGGCGGCTGGAGCAGCGCGGAGGCGCCGGGATCCGGCGCCGGGGTCACGGCCGGCGGCACTTCGTCTTCCGCGGCCTCCTCGGCCACCGCCGGCTCATCCCAGGTGAGCCTCGGCTCATCATCGTCCGTGCCGTCACCATCGAGGTGGCCGCTGCCCAGGGCCGGCTCGCGGCGCTGGTGACTGGCCGACTCCGGCCGGTGGGTCGGCGCCGCGGAGGCGACCGACCCGACCGCCGGTTTCTCGTCCACCCGGTTCCGGTCGGCCACCGGGGCCTCGTCGTCGCGGGTGGCTCTCAGGGCCGGCCCGTGCCAGGCCGTTGACGGCTCATCATCATCGGGCAGCATGGGCTCGGGCACGCTCTCCGGCACTCGATCCGGTGACGCCTGCCCGGTCTCGGGAGCTCGGGCAGCGGAGGGTGACGTCGAACCGCCGGTATCGGACGACTCCGCGACCGCATCCGTCGCGCCGACAGTGGCGCCCTGGGTGGCGGCGCGAGCCGTGCCTGCGGCAGTGCCTGCGGCGACGCCGGCAGCCACGCCTGTGCCGTCAGTCGTGCCACGCCGTGCGGGAGAAGCGGAAGTTGCAGAAGGTGCCGAAGGCGCGGATTCACGCGCTGCATAGGCGGCGCCGGGCTGCTTGGCCGACGGTGTCCGCTCGGGCACCTCCCAGGGAATCTCGGTATTGCCGTCATCGCCGAAACCGGGCTCACGGCGCGGCGCGGGGGCAGCATTCGACTCGGGCTGCGCGGCGCGCCGGCCTGGCAACAGGCGCTGCCACCAGCGCGGCCGCTCGGCGCCCTCCTCCGCCAGCGCCGAGTCGGCCTCGGCGGCAGCGCTGCTGAGCGACTCGGGCTTGGCAGGCGGCGAGGCGGCCTGGCGGGTGAAGGCGAAGCGACCCGCCACCCAGCCCCACAGGCGCAGTGCGCCCCGACCCAGCTCATCCATCACGCTGAACCAGGAGATCCCGCTGAACAGCGGAAAGCCGCAGAGCAGGGCTGCCAGCGCCAGCAGGCCGCTGCCGCCCATGCCTACCATGGGCAGCAGGGCCCCCACCAGGCCTTCACCGAGGATGCCCCCCGTGGAGTAGGGCAAGGGGCCCTCCGGACGATAGAAGTGCAGCGCGCCGAGGGTAGTGGTCCCCAGCAGCAGCAGGATCAGCCCACCGCCACGCACCGCCAGCGCCGTGGCATCCCAGACCAGGCGAACCTG
The DNA here is from genome assembly GCA_018401555.1 of Halomonas sp. Lineage (GTDB taxonomy): Bacteria > Pseudomonadota > Gammaproteobacteria > Pseudomonadales > Halomonadaceae > Halomonas. Next base: position 92,506 of record JAGYKP010000099.1, on the reverse strand, counting down.
TCGGGAACGCAGCATCCGCCAGGCGGCAAAGCCCAGCATGCCCGGCCACCACAGGGCGCTGACGCCGAACAGCGAATAGAGCACATCGGCCAACCAGGCACCCACCGGGCCCATCCAGTTGGCCACTTCGGTCTCGGGACCACTGCGCGACCAGCCGGGATCGCCTCCCTCGTAGCTGAACAGGGCCAGCAGCAGGAACACGCAGGTCGCCAGCAGCACGATCACCACGCCCTCGCGCGCTGCTCCCTGCAGCTTCACCCCGAAGCGTTTCGCCGATTCCCTGGCATTGGTCGCGCGGTCTCGCCGCGACGCGGTCTGCTTGTCGACACTCAACTGGTCATCCCCCTTGCGCCACGCCTGGCGCCTTGCGAATGCGTGGCGCCAATCATACCCGAGCGAAGGCGGCGCATCACAGTCGCCGCGGCTTGAGCGACGTTGACGCGGGCGGCACACTGCCCACTCCACCGCAAGGATGCCGACGCCATGCTGCCCTGGCTGCCCCCCTCCCCCGTGCAGTTCCCCCCGTGGACGAGGCACTGCGCGACCCCGACGATGCCTGCTGGCGGCTGGCGGGACACTCGCTCCCGAATGGCTGCTGGCCGCCTATCGCCGCGGCATCTTCCCCTGGTACAGCGACGACCAGCCGATCCTGTGGTGGAGCCCGGACCCGCGCATGGTGCTGTTTCCGAATGAGATTCGGGTACGTCGCAGCCTGGCCAAGCGCCTGCGCAACGGCGGCTTCACGGTGACCGCCAACCACGCCTTCGACGCCGTGACGGCGGCCTGCGCGGCGCCCCGGGAGGGCCAGCCGGGCACCTGATCAGCGACGAGATGCGCACCGCCTACGCTCGCCTGCACGCCATCGGCGCGGCCCATTCGGTGGAAGTCTGGCGGGACGGGAAACTGGTCGGCGGACTCTACGGCGTCGCCCAGGGACCGGTATTCTTCGGCGAGTCGATGTTCTCGCGGGTCGCCGACGCCTCCAAGATCGCCCTGGTACGACTGGCCAGCGCCATGTCCGCGGGCGGCGGACGGCTGATCGACTGCCAGATGCACACCCCTCACCTGGCCAGCCTGGGGGCTCGGGATATCGCCCGAAAAACGTTCATCGGCTATCTTGAAGAGTGGCTGGGTTGCCACGGTGGCGATGCCTCATCGTCACACCGCTGGACACCTGCCTGCTGGTCTTTTGCGCCCTCGCCGGGCCTGCCAGCGATTCCGACTGACTGCCCTGTGCCAGGGAGAGCCGCCGTGAGCAGCAACACCCCCGCCAGCCGACCCGGGACCTGCGTTTCTTTCTCACCGTGCCCCACGCCTGCAGCTACCTGGAGGGGCGCGAGGCCACCACGTTGTTCCTGGATCCCCAGGAGTCCCCTGGCCAGGGGGTCTATGACGCCCTGGCACTGCTCGGCTTCCGGCGCAGCGGGCGCCATCTCTATCGCCCCCACTGCGAGGGCTGCAGCGCCTGCATCTCGGTGCGCATCCCGGTGGCAGAGTTCTCGCCGAACCGCACCCAACAGCGACTGGCCAGGCGCAACGCCGACCTGACCCTCCATCTGCGGCCGGCTATCTACGACCCCGAACACTATGCGCTCTACGCCCGCTACATTCGCACACGTCACGCCGATGGCGACATGTATCCACCGAGCCACGAGCAGTACCGCACCTTTTTGACCCTCGATCAGCCCTATGCTCGGCTGCTCGAGTTCCGCCTCGCAGGTCGCCTGGTGGCGGTTGCCGCCTTCGACCAGCTCGAGCACGGCCTCTCGGCGATCTACACCTTCTTCGATCCCGCCCCGGAACTGGAGCGGCGCTCCCTGGGTACCTTCGCGGTCCTGAGCCTTGTCGACCTGGCGCGGCGTCGCGAATTGCCCCACGTCTACCTGGGCTACTGGATCCGTGAATGCCGCAAGATGGCCTACAAGCAGGCCTTCCAGCCGCTGGAGCGGCTGGAGGGCCGCCACTGGCGGCGGCTGATTCCCGCATGACTGCAACTGCAGGGCTATCGCAGTTAGCCATGCGGCGATAGCGAAAGGCGCCGGGGTCAGGACAAAGAGGGGGTCCTATGCCAGGGAAGGCATCGGTAGCGCCCAGGGAAGGGTTCACAGCGCCCCCTCGCAGGCCTGTCGCCGGGAAAGCCTTGAGCGGTGCTTCTATCTGCGATGGCCCTTACTGCAACCGCCCTTTCTTTGCCTTGCAGGCCGGCATGCGGCACAATACCGCGCTATTCTTGTACCCAGGGGCCACGCTGGCCCGTGGGTCGTGATTAACCAACAGCGAGGAATCGCCTATATGGCACGTGAAGACCATATCGAGATGGAAGGCGTCATCGTCGACACCCTTCCCAACACCACCTTCCGCGTCGAACTCGAGAACGGACACGTGGTGACCGCGCATATCTCCGGCAAGATGCGCAAGAACTATATCCGCATCCTCACCGGCGACAAGGTCAAGGTCGAGCTGACTCCCTATGACCTGACCAAGGGTCGCATCGTCTACCGCTCCCGCTGATCCCGGCGGTCGAGCGACTCGACCTTCCCTGACGCCGACACGACAACGCCCCGTCTCTCGACAGGGCGCTGTGTCGTGGGTGAACGGCGGGCTGACGCCCGCCCGATCACGGTGCGTCGGCCATTTCCGACTCGGTCTCGAGGTGCAGTTCGCCCGCCTCCACGCTGACGTGGACCAACCCGCCGTGCTCGGAAAGCTCGCCGAACAGGATCATCTCCGCCAGCGGCTTCTTGAGCTTCTCCTGGATCAGGCGCGCCATGGGCCGTGCCCCCATGTCCGGATCGTACCCCTTCTCCGCCAGCCAGGCGCGGGCCTCCTCGTCCACGTCGAGCTGGACTCGCTTCTCGTCCAGCTGCGCCTGCAGCTCCACCAGGAACTTGTCGACCACGCTGCGCACCACCGAAGTCGGCAGGGAGTGGAACTGGATGATGCCGTCCAGGCGGTTGCGGAACTCCGGTGAGAAGGTCTTGCGGATCACCTCCATGGCGTCGGTGGAGTGATCCTGGGTCTGGAAGCCGATGGAACGCCGCGTGGCCTGCTCGACCCCGGCATTGGAGGTCATGATCAGGATCACGTGGCGGAAGTCCGCCTCGCGGCCGTTGTTGTCGGTGAGCCGGCCGTGGTCCATCACCTGCAGCAGCAGGTTGAAGACCTCGGGGTGCGCCTTCGATCTCGTCGAGCAGCAGCACGCAGTGCGGCTGCTTGGTGATCGCCTCGGTCAGCAGCCCGCCCTGATCGTAGCCGACGTAGCCGGGGGGCACCGATCAGCCGTGACACCGTGTGGCGCTCCATGTACTCCGACATGTCGAAGCGCACCAGCTCGATGCCCATGATATGCGCGAGCTGGCGGGCCACCTCGGTCTTGCCCACCCCGGTCGGACCGGCGAACAGGAAGCTGCCCACCGGCTTGTCCGGGGCCTTGAGGCCGGCCCGCGACAGCTTGATCGCCGCCGACAGACTGTCGATCGCCTCGTCCTGGCCGAACACCAGCATCTTGAGGTCGCGATCGATGTTCGCGAGCAGCTTGCGGTCGGAGCTGGAGACGCTCTTCGGCGGAATCCGCGCGATGGAGGCCACCACCGCCTCGACCTGGTCGGTGTCGATGGTATCGACACGCATCTCCGGCGGCAGCAGCCGCTGGTGGGCCCCCGCCTCGTCGATCACGTCGATGGCCTTGTCGGGCAGGTGGCGGTCGTTGATATAGCGATCCGCCAGGCGCGCCGCACTCTCCAGGGCACCATCGGTGTACTTGAGCTGGTGGTGCTCCTCGAAGCGCGAACGCAGGCCCTTGAGGATACGGATGGTGTCATCCACCGACGGCGCCGGCACGTCCACCTTCTGGAAACGACGGGCCAGGGCGCGATCCTTCTCGAAGATACCGCGATACTCCTGGAAGGTGGTGGAGCCGATGCAGCGCAGCTCGCCGGAAGAGAGCATCGGCTTGAGCAGGTTGGAGGCGTCCATCACCCCGCCGGAGGCGGCCCCGGCACCGATCACGGTATGGATCTCGTCGATGAAGAGGATGGCATTGGGCTGCTTGCGCAGCTCGGCGAGCAGCGCCTTGAGACGCTTCTCGAAGTCACCGCGATACTTGGTGCCGGCCAGCAGCGCGCCCATGTCCAGCGAGTAGACCACGGCATCGCCGATCACCTCCGGCACATCCTCCTCGACGATACGCTTGGCCAGCCCCTCGGCGATGGCGGTCTTGCCGACGCCGGCCTCACCCACCAGCAGCGGGTTGTTCTTGCGCCGCCGGGCGAGGATCTGCACCACCCGTTCCAGCTCGTGCTCACGGCCGATCAGCGGGTCGATCTTGCCCATGCGGGCCTGCTCGTTGAGGTTGGTGGCATAACCGGTCAGCGGGTTGGACGCGGTCTCGCCGCCCTCCTCGACCTCGTCGGAATCGGGCGACGAGGAGGATGGCGTCTGGTCATGGCCGGACACCTTGGAGATGCCGTGGGCGATATAGTTGACGGCATCGACACGCGCCACGTTCTGCTGCTTGAGGAAGTAGACCGCCTGGCTCTCCTGCTCGGAGAAGATCGCCACCAGCACGTTGGCGCCGGTCACCTCACTCTTGCCGGATGACTGCACGTGGAACACCGCACGCTGCAGCACGCGCTGGAAGCCCAGCGTGGGCTGGGTCTCGCGGTCGGCATGATCCTCGGGAATCAGCGGCGTGGTGGAGTTGATGAAATCCTGCAGGTCGGACCGCAGCTTGTCGAGGTTGGCCCCGCAGGCGCGCAGCACATCGGCCGCCGAGGCGTTGTCGAGCAGCGCCAGCAGCAGGTGCTCCACGGTCATGAACTCGTGGCGCTTGGAGCGCGCCACGGTGAAGGCCGTGTTCAGGGTCAGTTCAAGTTCTTTGCTCAGCATGGCAGTCCCCTTCTTGCCGCCCAGGGCATTGCGTCGGATCTTTCTCGGTCCGGCATCATCAACATCGGGTACAAACGCCACCGTTGCAAGCTCACTTACCAACGGCAGCCGATGGCACACCCGTCGCGACCATGTCCGGGGAGTCAGTCTGCCGCCTCGATATCCGAGAGCAGCGGATGCTGACACTCTCTAGCATATTGATTGACTTGATGACTTTTGGTTTCAGCGATGTCACGGGTAAAGATGCCACAGGTCGCCTTGCCCTGGGTATGCACCGTCAGCATCACCTGCACCGCGGTCTCGCTATCCAGGTGGAAGAAGGCCTGCAGCACCTCCACCACGAACTCCATGGGGGTGAAGTCATCGTTGTGCAACACCACCTTGTACATCGGCGGCGTCGCCAGTTGAGGATCGGCACTCTGAACCGCCAGGTCGCCGTCCTCCTCCCCCGGCGCCGGGGGGCGCGTCATGCCGCACACCACTTCATTTCTGAACATAGGGCCCACTTTCCATCTCGACAAGCCGGCAGCCATTAGAGCGTCTCGACCAAGGTTGGACGTCGCGCTGCCGACAGGGTTCACCGCCCCGCTTCGATACCAGGGCGACAACGTAAAGGCCCCGTCCGCCGGATGGCGGACGGGGCCCGGATCCCGCATCGCCACTTACATGTTGTCGGCGACTGCCTGACCGAACTCGGAGCACTTGAGCAGCTTGGCATCGTCCATCAGGCGATGGAAGTCATAGGTGACCTCGCCCCTGGAGATCGCCTTCTCCATGCCCTTCAGCACCAGGTCGGCTGCCTCGACCCACCCCATGTGGCGCAGCATCATCTCGGCGGAGAGGATCAGCGAGCCCGGGTTGACCTTGTCCTGGCCGGCATACTTCGGCGCGGTTCCGTGGGTCGCCTCGAACATGGCCGTGGTATCGGAGATGTTGGCACCCGGCGCGATGCCGATGCCGCCCACCTCGGCCGCCAGGGCATCGGAGAGGTAGTCGCCATTGAGGTTCAGGGTCGCGATCACGTCGTACTCGGCCGGGCGGAGCAGGATCTGCTGCAGCATGGCGTCGGCGATCACGTCCTTGATGACGATCTCCTTGCCGGTCCTGGGGTTCTTCATGGTCATCCAGGGGCCGCCATCGAGCAGCTCGGCGCCGAACTCCTCGCGGGCCAGCTCGTAGCCCCAGTCCTTGAAGGCCCCCTCGGTGAATTTCATGATGTTGCCCTTGTGCACCAGGGTCAGCGACTCACGGTCGTTGTCGATGGTGTACTGCAGGGCCTGGCGGACCAGACGCTTGGTGCCCTCGACGGAGACCGGCTTGACGCCGATACCGCAGTTCTCCGGGAAACGGATGTTGGTTACGCCCATCTCCTCACGGAAGAACTTGATCACCTTGTCGGCCTCCGGGGTACCGGCCTTCCACTCGATGCCGGCATAGATGTCCTCGGAGTTCTCGCGGAAGATGACCATGTCGACGTCGGCGGGCTTCTTCACCGGGCTCGGCACGCCCTCGAACCAGCGTACCGGACGCTGGCAGACGTAGAGGTCGAGCTTCTGGCGCAGGGCCACGTTCAGGGAGCGTATGCCACCGCCCACCGGGGTGGTCAGCGGCCCCTTGATGGAGACCACATAGTCCTTGACGGCTTCCAGGGTCTCTTCCGGCAGCCAGGTATCGGCATCATAGACCTGGGTGGCCTTCTCGCCGGCAAAGACCTCCATCCAGTGGATCTTGCGCTCGCCGTTGTAGGCCTTCTGCACGGCGGCGTCGATGGCGATCATCATCGCCGGGGTGACATCGACACCGATGCCATCGCCCTCGATGAACGGGATGATCGGCTCGTTCGGCACGTTCAGAGTGTTGTCGGCGTTGGCGGTGATCTTCTGGCCGCCCTCCGGAACGACAATTTTCTGGAATCCCATTGAGAACTCCCCTTTAGTGGTGTGTTCAGTGGAGCGCGAAGTATAGCATCGCCCGCCCTACCCGGCCCATGACACACCCTTCGACATAACGACAAGGCCCCCGCCCGCCGGGTGGCGGACGGGGGCCAGAGCTGCCTCCTCGGAGGAGGCGCGACACCCCGAAGGGCGCTACCCTCAGGCCTCGGCAACCATGGCCAGGGCCTCGTTCAGGGACTTGCTGGGACGCATCACCTCACGGGCCAGCTCGGAGTCGGCATGGTAGTAGCCCTTGAGATCCACCGGTTGACCCTGCACGCCATTGAGCTCCTCCATGATGGTCGCCTCCTTGGCCACGAGCGTCTCGGCCAGCCGGGCGAAGCGCTCCTTGAGGCCAGCGTCCTTGTCCTGGGCGGCCAGCGCCTCTGCCCAGTAGAGGGCCAGGTAGAAGTGGCTGCCGCGGTTGTCGATCTCGCCGACCTTGCGCGACGGCGACCTGTTCTCCTCGAGGAAGCGGCCGGTGGCCGTGTCCAGGGCTTCGGCCATCAGCGCGGCGCGCTCGTTGTCGAAGGTCTTGGCGAGGTGCTCCAGGGAGGCGCACAGCGCCAGGAACTCGCCCAGGCTGTCCCAGCGCAGATGGTTCTCCTCGAGCAGCTGCTGCACGTGCTTGGGCGCCGAGCCGCCGGCACCGGTCTCGAACAGGCCGCCACCCTCCATCAGGGGCACGATGGAGAGCATCTTGGCGCTGGTGCCCAGCTCCAGGATCGGGAACAGGTCGGTGAGGTAGTCACGCAGGATGTTGCCGGTCACCGAGATGGTGTCGAGGCCACGCACCACGCGCTCCAGGGTGTAGCGCATGGCGCGCACCTGGGACATGATCTGGATGTCGAGCCCCTCGGTGTCGTGGTCCTTGAGGTAGGTGCGGACCTTCTTGATCAGCTCGTTCTCGTGGGGACGATAGGGGTCGAGCCAGAACACCGCCGGCATGCCGGAGTCGCGGCAGCGGTTCACGGCGAGCTTGACCCAGTCACGGATCGGCGCGTCCTTGACCTGGCACATCCGCCAGATGTCGCCCTCCTCGACGGTCTGGGAGAGCAGCACCTCGCCGGTCTCCAGGTCGGTGATGTTGGCCACGACCGCCCTCCGGCACCTCGAAGGTCTTGTCGTGGGAGCCGTACTCCTCGGCCTTCTGGGCCATCAGGCCGACGTTGGGGACGGTACCCATGGTGGCGGGGTCGAAGGCGCCGTGCCACTTGCAGAAGTTGATCATCTCCTGGTAGATGCGGGCGAAGGTGGACTCCGGCATCACCGCCTTGACGTCCTTCATGCGGCCGTCGGCGCCGTACATCTTGCCGCCGGCGCGGATCATGGCGGGCATCGAGGCGTCGACGATCACGTCGCTGGGCGAGTGGAAGTTGGTGATGCCGCGTGCCGAGTCGACCATCGCCAGCTCGGGACGCTCGTCGTGGCAGGCGTGCAGGTCACGGATGATCTCATCACGCTGGGCCTCGGGCAGGGTGTCAAGCTTCTCGTAGAGGTTGGCCATGCCGTTGTTGACATCGACCCCCAGCTCATCGAACAGCTCGCCGTGCTTGGTGAAGGCCTCCTTGTAGAACATCCGCACACAGTGGCCGAACACGATGGGGTGCGAGACCTTCATCATGGTGGCCTTGACGTGCAGGGAGAACATCACGCCGGTCTTGCGGGCATCCTCGATCTCGCGCTCGTAGAAGTCGAGCAGCGCCTTCTTGCTCATGAACATGCTGTCGATGATCTCGCCTTCGAGCAGCGAGACCTCGGGCTTGAGCACCAGCGCCTGGCCGCTGTCGGTGATCAGCTCCATCTTCACCTTGCGGGCGCGGTCCAGGGTCATCGACTTCTCGCCATGGTAGAAGTCGCCGCCATGCATGTGGCGAGACGTGGGTGCGCGAGGCCTGGCTCCACTCACCCATGTGATGCGGATACTTGCGGGCGTACTCCTTGACCGCCTTCGGTGCGCGGCGGTCGGAGTTGCCCTCGCGCAGCACCGGGTTCACGGCGCTGCCCATGACCTTGCCATAGCGCGCCTTGATGTCACGCTCCTCGTCGCTCTGCGGCTCGTCCGGGTAGTCCGGCAGGGCGTAGCCCTGGCCCTGCAGCTCCTTGATCGCCGCCCGCAGCTGCGGCATGGAGGCACTGATATTGGGCAGCTTGATGATGTTGGCCTCCGGCGTCTTGGTCAGGGCGCCCAGTTCGGCCAGGTGGTCCTCGATGCGCTGGCCTTCGGCCAGATAGTCGGGGAACAGAGAGAGGATCCGCGCCGCCAGGGAGATGTCGCGGGTCTCCACCTCGATGCCGGCAGCATCGGTGAAGGCGTCGATGATCGGCAGCAGCGAGTGGGTCGCCAGCGCAGGCGCTTCGTCGGTGAACGTGTAGATAATCTTCGGCGTTTTTGACATGTTGGCGTTGATCTCTCTGGTCGCTGCGGTAGCAAGAAACGGGATCGCTAGCGCGCTCACGATGACTGGAACGGGGGACCCCGGGGTGCTCCCCCCAAGTTATGATCCGGCGGGGATGCGCTCGGCACCGCGCCGCTGGCGGAGTCTCGGCAGGCCTCGGAAAGACGATGGCACTGCCGGCAAGCGGGCGCATTATACCAGCCACCCCGCCCCGGCGTATGCGCAATAAGGCTGACGCGCCCCCTGCCATCCCGCCCCGCTTGCCGGTAAGCTTGCCCCATGAGCACCCTCTATCTGCTGCACAAGCCCTATCGCATGCTGTCCCAGTTCACCGACCGCGAGGACGGTGACAGGGGGCCGCGCGCCACCCTGGCCGATGTGATCGGCGTGCCCGGCATCTACCCGGCCGGCCGCCTCGACCACGATTCGGAAGGACTGCTGCTGCTCAGCGACGACGGCGAGCTGATCCATCGCATCAGCCACCCCCGTCACAAGCAGCCCAAGACCTACCGCGTGCAGGTAGAAGGCACTCCCGGGGAAGACGCCCTGCAGGCGCTGCGTGCGGGCGTCGAACTCGGCGACGGCATGACACTCCCGGCCAAGGTGCGCCGGCTTGCGGAGAGCGGACTGCCGGAACGCGACCCGCCACTGGATCCCAGGCGCCACCCCGTGACCACCTGGCTGGAGCTGACCATCAGCGAGGGGCGCAATCGACAGGTCAGGCGCATGACCGCCCATGTGGGCCACCCGACCCTGCGCCTGGTACGGGTAGCCATCGGCCCCTGGCGGCTCGACGGCCTGGCTCCCGGGGAGTGGCGCCGCGAGACGTGCACGCCCCTCCGCTAACCGCCGCACGCGAGGGCCGCCGCGGGGCACCCGGCAAGAGACCCACCGACAAGCGAGGAGGCAGACGATGAGCCGCTGGCACCCCTATGTGACCGTGGCCTGCGTGGTGGAGCGCGCCGGCGCCTTCCTGATGGTGGAAGAGGAGCGTGGAGGCCCGCAGACGCTGTTCAACCAGCCCGCCGGCCACCTGGAGCCCGGCGAGCGCATCCGCGATGCCGCCCTGCGCGAGGTCGAGGAGGAGACCGCCTGGCGGGTCGGCATCAGCGACTATCTCGGCATGTATGTCTATCAGGCCCCCGACGGCAAGACCTTCCATAGCCACGCCTTCCTCGGCATGGCGCTGGCGCATATGGGCAACGATCTGGATCCGGCGATCCACGCCGTGCACTGGCTGACCCTGGAACAGATCGAGGCCCTGGATCGCGAGGGCGGCCTGAGAAGCCCCCTGGTGATGCGCCGCATCCGCGATGCCCTGGCCGGGCGCTTCTACCCCATGGACGTGATTCACGAACGTTGAGTGCTCGGCGCCCGGCAGCGTGATCATGTATAATCTCGCCCCATTTATGTCACACCGATATCGAGGGCGCCCATGACCGCCACCCCAGGCAAGGTGATCGTCGGCATGTCCGGCGGCGTCGACTCCTCCGTCTCCGCCCTGCTGCTGCTCGAGCAGGGCTATGACGTCGAGGGCCTGTTCATGAAGAACTGGGATGAGGACGACGGCACCGAGTACTGCACCGCCAAGGAGGACCTGGCGGACGCCGAGGCCGTGTGCGAGAAGCTCGGCATCCGGCTGCACACCGCCAACTTCGCCGCCGAGTACTGGGACAACGTCTTCGAGCACTTCCTCGCCGAGTACCAGGCCGGGCGCACGCCGAACCCGGACATCCTCTGCAACCGCGAGATCAAGTTCAAGGTGTTCCTGGAGTACGCCGAGATGCTCGGCGCCGAGAAGATCGCCACCGGCCACTATGTGCGCCAGGGGATCCGCGGCGGCCGCCCGCGGCTGCTCAAGGGGCTCGATGCCAACAAGGACCAGAGCTACTTCCTGCACGCCGTGCCCGAGGCCGCCATCGCCCGCACCCTCTTCCCGGTGGGCGAGCTTGAGAAGCCCGAGGTGCGCGCCATCGCCGAGCGCCACGACCTGGTCACCGCGCGCAAGAAGGACTCCACCGGCATCTGCTTCATCGGCGAGCGGCGCTTCCGCGACTTCCTGCAGCAGTACCTGCCGGCACAGCCGGGAGTGATCGAGACCCCCGAGGGCGAGGTGATCGGCGAGCACATGGGGCTGATGTACTACACCCTGGGCCAGCGCCAGGGGCTCGGCATCGGCGGGCTCCCCGACCACCCCGAGGCACCCTGGTACGTGGCCGCCAAGGACCTCGAGCGCAACGTGCTGGTCGCCGTGCAGGGCAAGCACCACCCCTGCTCTACACCGACAGCCTGGCCACCGAAGCCATGGAGTGGGTCGCCGGCGAGGCGCCCGCTGGCCGAGGGCCGCCTCACCGCCAAGACCCGCTACCGCCAGGCCGACGTGCCCTGCGCCTTCCGGCACCCGGCCGGACGGCGGCGTGGAGGTGCTCTTCGACGAGCCCCAGCGCGCCGTCACCCCCGGCCAGTCGCTGGTGCTCTACGACGGCGAGATCTGCCTGGGCGGCGGGGTCATCCGCGAGACCTGGAACGCCGAGGAGGTGGCCGCATGACCATTTCCACGCCGATCCACCGCGTCCCCGACGACCCCACCACCCGTCAGGCCCTGGCCCTGGCCGGGGTGTTCCAGGCCGCCAGCCTGGTCGACGAGCTGGCCCGCACCGGCCAGGTCGACCAGCGCGCCTGGGACACCCTGATCCGCGCCACCCTGGACACCAGTCCCGAGAGCTTCGAGGCGATCTATGGCGGTCACCCCAACAACCTGCGCCGGGGCCTCGAGGTGCTCGAGGGGGTGATCGGTCGCAAGCAGGCCAACCCGGTGGTTCTGCGCTACGGCTTCACCCTGCTGCTGCTGATGAACAAGCTGCGCCGCAACACCGCGATGATGGACGCCCTGGGCGAGAAGCTGACCCGCATCCAGGGCCAGGCCGAGCACTTCGGCGCGACCCACGAGAACGTCGTCGCCAGCCTCGGCGAGGCCTACCAGGAGACGCTCTCCACCTTCAAGACCCGTATCGTGGTCCAGGGCGACCCCTCGCTGCTGCAGAGCCGCATGATGCCGGAGCGGGTGCGTGCCTGCCTGCTGGCCGGCATCCGCTTCGCCCTGCTCTGGCACCAGCAGGGCGGCCGGCGCTGGAAGCTGATCGCCCAGCGCGGCGCCCTCAAGAAATCCCTGGATCGGCTCGCCTGAGCCACTCTCCCCTACGCTGCACAACGCCTTCACGAACCGGAACACGCCCATGCAAGCCCAGCCGCACTCTTCGCTCCCTCTGTCCGCCCTGACCGCCCTCTCCCCCGTCGACGGCCGCTACGGCGCCAAGGCCGAACGCCTGCGCGAGCACTTCAGCGAGTTCGGCCTGATCCGTGCCCGGGTCATCGTCGAGGTCCGCTGGCTCGAGCGCCTGGCCGAACTGCCCGGCATCACCGAGGTGCCGCCGCTCTCCGCCGAGGCCACCGCCTTCCTCGAGGCGCTGATCCGCGACTTCTCGGTGGAGGACGCCGAGCGCATCAAGACCATCGAGCGCACCACCAACCACGACGTCAAGGCGGTGGAGTACTTCCTCAAGGAGCGTATCGCCGAGGTGCCGGAGCTCCACGCCATCAGCGAGTTCGTGCACTTCGCCTGCACCAGCGAGGACATCAACAACCTCTCCCACGGCGTGATGCTGAGCGACGGCCTCAAGGCGCTGCTGCCGGCGATGCACGAGGTGGCCGATCAGGTCGCCCGCCTGGCCCATGAGCATGCCGAGCTGCCGATGCTCTCGCGCACCCACGGCCAGACGGCGAGCCCCACTACCCTGGGCAAGGAGATGGCCAACGTCGCCTATCGCCTGCGCCGCCAGCTCAAGCTGATCGAGGGCGTCGAGGTACTGGGCAAGATCAACGGCGCGGTGGGCAACTACAACGCCCACCTGACCACCTACCCCGAGGTGGACTGGCAGGCCAATGCCCGCACCTTCGTCGAGGGGCTGGGCCTGACCTTCAATCCCTACACCACCCAGATCGAGCCCCACGACTATATCGCCGAGCTGTTCGATGCGGTGTGCCGCTTCAACACCATCCTCATCGACTTCGACCGCGACGTCTGGGGCTACATCTCGCTGGGCTACTTCAAGCAGAAGACCGTGGAGGGCGAGATCGGCTCCTCGACCATGCCCCACAAGGTCAACCCCATCGACTTCGAGAACTCCGAGGGCAACCTGGGGCTTGCCAACGCCATTCTCGGCCACCTTGCCCAGAAGCTGCCGATCTCGCGCTGGCAGCGTGACCTTACCGACTCCACGGTGCTCAGGAACCTCGGCGTGGGCCTGGCCTACGGCCTGATCGCCTACGAGGCCGCGCTCAAGGGCATCGGCAAGCTCGAGGCCAACCCGGCACGCATCGCCGAGGACCTCGATGCCAGCTGGGAGGTGCTCGCCGAGCCGATCCAGACCGTGATGCGTCGCTACGGCATCGAGAAACCCTACGAGAAGCTCAAGGAGCTGACCCGCGGCAAGCGCATCGACCAGGCCGGCTTTGCCGCCTTCATCGATACCCTGGAACTGCCGGAAACCGTCAAGGCGGAGCTCAAGGCGCTGACCCCGGCTACCTATATCGGCAACGCCGCCGAGCAGGCGAGGAGCCTATGAGTACCACGACCCCGCTGGCCATGCTGGGCGGTCTCTCCGCCGCCGAGTTCCTGCGCGACTACTGGCAGCAGAAGCCGGTGCTGATCCGCGGCGCCTTCGCCGACTTCCAGTGCCCGCTCTCCCCGGACGAGCTCGCCGGACTCGCCTGCGAGGAGGGCGTCGAGGCGCGCCTGGTCGAGGAGCACGGCGCTCGGGGTCCCTGGCAGGTCAGCCACGGCCCCTTCGATGAGGCGACCTTCGCGTCTCTCCCCGACCGCGACTGGACCCTGCTGGTCCAGGCGGTGGACCACTACGTGCCCGAGGTGGCCGAACTGCTCGAGCGCTTCGCCTTCCTGCCCCGCTGGCGCCTCGACGACATCATGATCAGCTACGCCCCGCCGGGGGCAGCGTCGGTCCCCACGTCGACCAGTATGACGTCTTCCTGCTCCAGGGCATGGGGAGCCGCCGCTGGCAGCTGGGCGGCCGGGTGCCCGACGATGCCGCGATCATCCCCGGCATCGACCTGCGCATCCTCGAGCGCTTCGAGGTGGAGGCCGGCGACGACTGGGTACTGGAGCCCGGCGACATGCTCTACCTGCCCCCGGGCTGGGCCCACCACGGCGTCAGCCAGTCCGACGACTGCCTGACCCTCTCGGTGGGCTTCCGGCCCCTCGGCCGACGAGGCAATCGTCTCCTTCGCCGACTTCCTGGGCGACAAGCTCCCCGACTCGCTGCGCTACGCCGACGCCGGCATGGCCCCGCCCGCCGACCCCGGCGAGCTCGATGACGCCGCTGTGGCGCGCATGCGCCGCCTGATCCTCGATACCCTGGACGACCCCGCCCGGCTCACCCAGTGGTTCGGCCGGGTGATGACCCAGCCCAAGTACGCCGACCAGCTGGTGGCCAACGAGACGCCCACCGACCCGGCGGAGCTTGTCGCCGCACTACAGCAGGGCGAGGAGCTGGTGCACACCCCGGGCTCGCGCTTCGCCTGGCATGACCTCGGCGAGGGTCGCGCCACCCTGTTCGCCGATGGCGATGGCGCCGAGTGCGCGCTGCCACTGGCCCGGCTGATCGCCTCCCAGGCGGTGCTGGATGCCGAACTGCTGACCCACGAAGGGGCCGATGCACTGCTCGCCGCGCTGCTCGACGCCGGCAGCCTGGCCTGGGCGGATGAGCTCGAAGAGTAGCAAGGCGCAAGGCGCAAGGCGCAAGGCGCAAGGCGCAAGGCGCAAGGCGCAAGGCGCAGGCGGGCGCAAGGCGCAAGGCGCAGGCGCAAGGCGCAAGGCGCAAGGAAATCATGATCCAGCCGGGAGCTGCTTATCATGCAAAGGGATACCGTGGAGATTCGCGAGGGTAGCTGGGAGGCGCTCGGGGCCCAGGCCACCGAGATCCGCCGCGTGGTCTTCATCGAGGAGCAGGGGGTCTCCCGGGAGGAGGAGTGGGACGGCCGTGATGGCGAGTGCCACCACTTCCTTGCCCTCCTGAATGGCCGGCCGGTGGGCACCGCCCGCCTGCTGCCGGATGCCCATATCGGACGGGTCGCGGTGCTCGCCGGGGCGCGCGGCCATCGGCATCGGGGCGGCGCTGATGCACGCCGCCATCGAGGCCGCCCGCCGCCACGGCCACTCCGCCGTGGAACTCGCCTCCCAGGCCCATGCCCTCGAGTTCTATGCCCGGCTGGGCTTCGCGGCCCATGGCCCGGAGTTTCTCGACGCTGGTATACCGCACCGCAATATGCGCCTCCTGCTGGGTGACCGCTGAGTCACCCCCTCCCACCTTCAAACGAAAAACCACTACAGGAAGCCTGCACAGAGAGGCTTCCTGTAGTCGAGCTACAACCCTGCCTTACCCTAAGGGGCGATTGTTGCGTCCCGTCGCCATGGGCCATAGTGCTGGTCAAGGCGAGTGAGCAAACGCATGTTTCAGGCTCCTTCAGGAGCGGCCTCAGACATTCGTTTCAAAACCGCCAGTATTCGACCAAGGCAGCAGAGACAGGCCGCCTTCGATCGATGAAGCTGATTTCACTTCGCAGGTGCAGCATCGAGAGTCACCGGCAAGCGACCAACACCCCGAGCGATTACCCTCAGAGAGGATGGCCCCATGTCATACCAGGAAGATATCAAGGCACTGTCCCAGCTTCGTGAAGCCATGCAGGGCAAGTGGGCAGACATCAGCCCCGAGAACGCCGCCCGCATGCGTGCCCAGAACCGTTTCAAGACTGGCCTGGACATCGCCAAGTACACCGCGAAGATCATGCGCGAGGACATGGCGGCCTACGACGCCGATCCGCGCCAAGTACACCCAGTCGCTGGGCTGCTGGCACGGTTTCATCGGCCAGCAGAAGATGATCTCCATCAAGAAGCATTTCGGCACCACCAAGCAGCCGCTACCTCTACCTCTCTGGCTGGATGGTCGCCGCCCTGCGCTGCGAGTTCGGCCCGCTGCCCGACCAGTCCATGCACGAGAAGACCAGCGTCTCCGGCGCTGATCGGGGAGCTCTACACCTTCCTCAAGCAGGCCGATGCACGCGAGCTCGGCATGATGTTCCGCGAACTCGACGCAGCCCGCGAGGCCGGTGACGAGGTCGAGGCCAAGCGCATCGAGAACGCGATCGACAACTACGAGACCCACGTCGTGCCGATCATCGCCGATATCGACGCCGGCTTCGGCAATGCCGAGGCCACCTACCTGCTGGCCAAGAAGATGATCGAGGCGGGCGCCTGCGCGCTGCAGATCGAGAACCAGGTCTCCGACGAGAAGCAGTGCGGCCACCAGGACGGCAAGGTCACCGTGCCGCACGAGGACTTCCTGGCCAAGATCAATGCCGTGCGCTATGCCTTCCTCGGAGCTGGGCGTCGACGACGGCGTCATCGTTGCCCGCACCGACTCGCTGGGCGCCGGCCTGACCAAGCAGATCGCCGTCACCAACGAGCCGGGCGACCTGGGCGACCAGTACAACAGCTTCCTCGACGGCGACGTCATCGAGAAGGCCGAGGACATCAACAACGGCGACGTGGTCATCAAGCAGAACGGCAAGCTGGTCAAGCCCAAGCGCCTGGCCTCCGGCCTCTACCAGTTCCGCGCCGGTACCGGCGAGGACCGCGTGGTGCTGGACTGCATCACCAGCCTGCAGAACGGCGCCGACCTGCTGTGGATCGAGACCGAGAAGCCGCACGTCGACCAGATCGCCGGCATGGTCGATCGCATCCGCGAGGTCGGTGCCCAACGCCAAGCTGGTCTACAACAACTCGCCCAGCTTCAACTGGACGCTGAACTTCCGCCAGCAGGTCTACGACGCCTGGGAGGAAGCGGGCAAGGATGTCTCGGCCTATGACCGCGCCAAGCTGATGAGCGTCGATTACGACGCCACCGAGCTCGGGCCGAGGCAGACGAGAAGATCCGCACCTTCCAGCGCGATGGCGCAGCGCGCGGCATCTTCCACCACCTGATCACCCTGCCGACCTACCACACCGCGGCGCTCAGCACCGACAATCTCGCCAAGGGCTACTTCGGCGACGAGGGCATGCTGGCCTATGTGGAAGGGGTGCAGCGCCGCGAGATCCGCGAGGGTATCGCCTGCGTCAAGCACCAGAACATGGCCGGCTCCAACATCGGCGACGACCACAAGGAGTTCTTCCACGGCGAGGCGGCCCTCAAGGCCGGTGGCAAGGACAACACCATGAACCAGTTCTGAGCATGGTGAAGCACTAGACGACTGGAACCTTGGGGAGGCTCACGCCTCCCCTTTTTTGTGTGCGCAAATTCTGTTACTGCCGGTGAATATCCACTTTCCTTGTCGTTTTAACGGGCTAGAATGAACAGCAATCGCCTGCCCGGCGCTGGCCAAGCCTGGTAGCCCCGGGTAAACTCGGTGTAACAGAACAGTGTTCGCCCATTCCGATGGTGAACGTCATCGGAGCACCGCTTCGTTGAACGCCCCGGACGGTCAGCGACGATCCTGCATGGAAACGTCTTCTCCCCGTGCTCGCCATCGGCGCCTTGACGCTGGCCGGCTGCGCCAACACTGCTTCCATGGGCGGCAACGTCTACAGCAGCAACCAGGTCGGCGCCGAACAGAATGTGCGCTTCGGCACCATCCAGGCCCTGCGCCAGGTGCAGGTCCAGGCCGACAGCCGTGCCGGCGGCATCATCGGCACCGGCGGTGGCGCGGTGATCGGCGGCCTGCTGGGCAATCAGGTGGGCGGGGGCTCCGGACGTACCCTCGCCACCGCCGCTGGCGTCATCGCCGGCAGCGTGGCGGGCAGCAAGATCGAGGAGTCCGCCAACCGGGTCAGTGCCTGGGAGATGGAGATCCGTCGTGACGACGGCATCGATATCGTGGTCGTGCAGAAGGCCGACCAGGCCTTCCAGGTCGGCCAGCGCGTGCGCCTGATCGGCAGTGGCAGCAACATCACCGTTGCCCCCTACTGACCGCCGACCGGACAATGCCGGTTTGAAATGCCGGCATAAGAGAGAAGGGCCCGCGGAGAGATCCGCGGGCCTTTCGCATGGAGCGGCAAACGGCCTGGCCAATGGCCAGGCCAACGGCTCAGTGGAAATCCACCTTGCTCATCGCCCAGCCACCCAGCTTGACGGCGACCAGCACCAGGATGCCGACCACGATGGCGGTCATCAGAACGTCCACCGGACGCACCAGGGTAGTGGCACCGAGCACGGCTAGCGCCAGGCTCCAGACCACGCTGTTGTTGCCACCGGTCTTCATCGCCTGGGGCAGGAGGCAGTCCAGGGAAGCGCTCAGCGAGGACCAGCGCTTGAGGGAGAGAACGAGGATCGCAGCGAAGGCGATCAGCCAGATCACGACTTGAGTCATGGAGGTCTCCGGGTATCGAGTGAGCGTCGTTGGTAGATTCGGGTGGCCGCTAGGTTAGCCCCGGCACCGGGGCGACGCAACCATCCGAAGGTCGCCGATGTAGCGGGTGAACGAGGCTCAGGATGGTGGCGCCGATCCTGAAAATGGTCCATCGCCCCTGACAGCATCCGCCCGCCGCGTTACCATGCCCCGACATGCACTCACCGAAAGGTTCTTCAATAATGCAGATTGCGCAGAATTCCGTTGTCGCGTTCCACTACACCCTGACCAACGACGCAGGTGAAGTGCTGGACAGCTCGGAAGGCCGCGAGCCGCTGACCTACCTCCACGGCGCCGGCAACATCATTCCGGGCCTCGAGAAGGAGCTTGAGGGCCGCTCTGCCGGCGACAAGCTCAATGCTACCGTGACGCCTGCCGAGGGCTACGGCGAGAAGCAGGAGCAGCTGGTGCAGGAAGTGCCGCGTGACGCCTTCCAGGGCGTCGAGAGCATCGAGCCCGGCATGCAGTTCCAGGCCCAGACCCAGGGCGGCCCGCTGATGGTTACCGTGACCCAGGTCGGTGGCGACACCGTCACCGTCGATGGCAACCACCCGCTGGCAGGCCAGACCCTGAACTTCGACGTCGAGATCGCCTCGGTGCGCGAAGCCAGCGAGGAAGAGGTCGAGCACGGTCATGTGCACGGCGAGGGTGGCCACGAGCACTGAGTCACTCAGTGAGCGACACCGCATCGTGAAGGGGCAGCCGATTGGCTGCCCCTTTTACGTAGGCATGCAGATGGCGAGTCAGCTGGCGGCGGTACCGTCCGGACGCCGCCGCCACAGCCAGATGGCGATGGACAGCGTCACGCCCAGCACCAGCCAGGAACCCAGCGCCACTCCCCTCCAGCCGCCCAGGTGCCAGAACGGCTCCAGCCAGAACACCCCGAGGCTGGCGCCGGTGTAGTAGAACACCAGATAGAGCGCCGAGGCGCTGCCCCGCGCCTGGCGAGCATGCCGCCCCACCCAGCTCGAGGCCATGGAGTGGGCCACGAAGAAGCCGAAGGCGTTGATGGTCAGCCCCACCAGGATCAGCGGCAGGCTGTCGGACAGCGTGACCAGGGTGCCCGCCATGAAGATGGCGATGCCCATCATCATGCAGGCCGGCTGGGAGAGATGGCGTACCAGCCGCCCCGAGAGGGATGAGCCGAGGGTGCCGCCCAGATAGGTCAGGAAGATCAGTCCCAGCAGGGTGGCACCGAGGCCGAAGGGCGGTGCCGCCAGGCGAAAGGTGATATAGCTGTACTGGTTGATGAAGATCAGGAAGTTGAGACCGCCGAGCAGGTACGCCGAGAGCAGGGTCGGGTTGCGCAGATGGGCACCGAGATCCGCCACGGCGCCGGCCAGCTCGAAGCGGCGCGGTGTGAAGCCCCGCGACGGCGGCAGCAGCTTCCAGAACAGCGCCACCCCCGCCAGGGTAATCAGCCCCACCGCCAGGAAGCCGGCCGCGCTGCCGCCCAGTTCGCCCATGCCACCGCCCACCACGCGGCCGCTGATCCCGCCCAGCGTATTGGCGCCGATATAGAGCCCCACGGCGGCCAGCATGGCATCCGGCTCGAACTCGTCGCCCATCCAGGCGATGGCCACCGCGGGCAGGCCGCCCAGCACGAAGCCCTGCAGGGTGCGCAGCACCAGCAGGGTCTCGAAGTTGGGCGCCAGGGCCAGGGCCAGGGAGAGCAACCCTGCCGCCAGCAGGCTGAGACGCATGATGCCGGCGCGACCGATGGCATCCGACAGTGGCCCGAAGACCAGCAGCGAGGCCGCCAGCGACAGCGTGGCCAGCGACATCACCAGGCCCACCACCAGCGTCGAGACACCGTAGGCCTCGCGCAGGTCGGGCAGCAGCGGCTGCGGCGCGTAGAGGTTGATGAAGACCAGCAGCGAGCCCAGGCTCAATGCCAGGGTGGCTCGCCACCAGGCGGCGCTGCGTATGCGAATCATGACAAACCTTGAATGCCGGGCGCCCTGCCCCCTCAGGCGTCGACGTCGGCCTGCAGGCGCTGGGCCAGGTTGGTCGGCTCCAGGGCACGCCGAGCCTGCCAGTAGTGGCGACGCCAGTAGCTGTTGTCGAGCTTGGAGATCATCACCCCTCGCGAGGAGGAGGCGTGCAGGAAGCGACCCTCGCCGACATAGATGCCGACGTGGCGATAGGTGCCGGGCGGCCGGAAGAACACCAGATCGCCCGGGGCCAGCTCATCGCGGGCAATCGGACGCCCCTGGCTCACCTGCTCACCGGTGGTGCGCGGCAGGGAGAGCCGGAAGGTCTCCTCGAAGACATTCTGCACCAGCGCCGAACAGTCGACCCCTCCCCGGGAGGTGCCCCCCAGACGGTAGGGGGTGCCCACCCAGCGCTCGTGCTGGGCCAGCAGGGCCTGCTGCACCAGGGCGGGCGGCGGATTTCCGAGACGGCGCGCCTCGAGGATGGGATTGTCCACCGGCGACATCATGGGATCCCAGCCGCCGGGAAGCCCCGGCAGGTCACGGGCAAAATAGGGCTCCTCGTCGTCGCGGGAAGCGCTCTCCCGTGAGGTCGAGGCACAACCGGCCAGCACGGCCAACGACACGACAACCAGCAGGGTACGGCACAAGGGGTTGACGACCATCCTGCAGCGACCTCATTCCCTGAGCCGCTCCCGCCGGCATCGAGGATCCGGGGCGGGGAGCAACGCTGTGGCAGTGGCGCCGGCCTAGGCCGGTAGCACTGCCGTAGCGGCCTGTCGGCGGCTCGCTGTGATACGGGGCTCCCGACAGGTGGAGCCATGGCATATTCGGGAACGACTATAAACCAGCATCGCGGGGCTGGCGAGCCCCGCGCATCGCCTCAGTGCAGCAGGCGGGCGTCGCCCGGCAGGGTGTCGATATGCATCGGCGCCCAGTGCCGCGGCCGGGCACCGGGAAATTCCAGGCTGGCCCAGGGGCCCGCCAGGGGCGGCGCGGCGCTGAGCCAGGCCACCAGTGCCTGACGCAGCCCCGCCAGGAAGCTCTCGCGCTCCGGCGTCTCCCCCATGAAGAACGAGAAGCCGGCGTAGAAGCCGCGGGCGTAGGCATCCCAGCCGGAGTAGTGGGCCGCGGCCAGGCCGTGGGCTCGCTCCAGCACCCTGTCGAACGCCTCCGCCTCCAGCCAGCCCAGCTGGCGAGGCGGCCACCGCCAGGTCCACCGCCTGGGCCAGATCCCAGGCCGTGAGGTCGGTCTCGTTGCAGCCATCCTCGTTGTCGCGAACCCGCTGGAGGCGCAGCAGGTGGGTGCGTTCCTCGTCACTGCACTCGCCGCTCTCCAGGGTGGCGATCTCGGAGGCAAGGCGGGCCGAATTGAGCGTGTAGGGGGCGTAGTTGATCTGGTACTCCTGGCGATCACCGTTCTCCAGCAGGAAGTCCAGGAACTCGCCGAGCTCCTCGGCGGAGTGCAGGCCGTAGTGGCCATCGACCCACTCGCGGATGGCCACCGCCTCACGCTCGCTCTCGCGGTGCGGCACGCTCCACGGCGGACTGTTGAGCGGCCCCACCAGCGACAGCGCGGTAAACTGAGAGAGCCTCGGGCGGGGCCGGGCTCGCGCCACTCGTCGACCCGCCAGTCGAGCCAGTGGAACAGGCTGCCGGGATCCTCCAGGTGCCAGCGGATCTCCACGGCGAGAGTCGGCTGGTCCTCCTCCGGCAGCAGCGAGTCCCAGCTGGCCCACGCCTCCAGCAGGCGTCGGGAATCGGGGTAGAAGCGACACAGCGAGCCGCGCAGCGCCTCGGCCAGGGCCGCCAGCCCGTCGCCATCGAAGGCCTCGCTGTCGAAGGCCATCTGCAGGTAGAAGGCGTACTTCTCTGCCATATGGATGGTCGCCGCATGATGGCTGGCCCGGCGCAGGCCATCACGCTGAGCCAGCGCGGCAGGGCTCCGCCACCCCGAAGGGGGTCTCGGCCGGCGGCAGGGCCCCGTGGGCCGCATCGGCAGCGAGCTGGTTCAGGTGGTGGGCCTGGGCCGGCAGCCAGTAGCGCTCCAGCGCCGCGACTCCCTCGTCGGGATGCAGATCGAGGTTCTCGGCCAAATAGCCCAGTGCATCGTCACGGCGCGCCGCGCTCACTGCCACCGGTGGTCCCTGGCGCACGGCGAGTTCCGGCTCGCGCACCGACGCCAGTGCCAGCACCCAATGGCGAGGATCGGCACGCCAGCCAAGCATCGCCTCGCGGGCAGGTGCCAGCCGAGCCTCGTCGACCAGCCCCTGAAGAGGCACCCGCCAGGGACTCAGCGGCGACTGCAGCAACAGCCGCCAGTCGCTCTCGAAGGCGCCCAGCAGGTTGCGTCCATCGAACAGGCTGCGTCCGCGCTGGTAGGCCCTGGCCAGGGCCGACCAGTCGCTGTAACGGTGCTGGACCAGGTCGGCGGCGTGCAGCGCGAAGGCCTCGGCCTCCTCGGCCTCGAGCCAGCCCAGGCAGGCCCCCGCCCAGGCCAGGTCCACCAGGCGCAGCCAATCCCAGGCGGCCCACTCCAGCGGTTCACCCAGCTCCAGGAAAGCCAGCAGGGTACGCCCGTAGCGGCGCTCATCCGCCTCCAGCCCGGCGCACCAGGCACGACGGGCATCGTGATCGAGGGCCAGCAGCCGCGTGGCATCGAGGTCCCAACCCTGACGATCCCCCTGGGCACCCAGCCAGAGCAGGACCCGCAGCAGGTCCTCGCGGCTGTGCACCCGCCAGTCCTCGGCGAGCCAGTCCGGGCAGTCCCTGCCCAGTCGTGCAGTCGCCGGCGGGCAGAGGCCAGCACCGGGGCGAAGCCGGCGCGCAGCCGCCAGGCCGCGGCGCCGCCGCGACTCGGCCAGGAGCGCGTCGGGGCGATCATGCACCGCCAGCCACTCGCCAAGACGCTCCCAGGTGATGCCATCCCCTCGTGCTCGAGTACCGCCAGCGCCTCGCAGGCATCGGCGAAGCCATCATCGCCGCGCACCCAGCCTTCGGCACTGCGCGCGCGGCGCAGGGCCTCCAGCCAGGCGTCCAGGTCGCGATGATGGGCAACGATCTCACCGGCCAGCCAGTGGGCCCAGGCACGGGCCTGGGACTCATCCAGCCAGCCCGCGGCGCCGGCGCCAGTGCCGCCAGTTCGAGGGCCGCCAGCAGCCGTGCCGGATCGGCACCGGCTCCGCCGGTGCCCAGCGACTCCAGCAGCCGCCAGCCAAGCTCACCGCGATCGGGCACCGCCAGGATTGCCAGGCGAGCACGGGCATCCTCCGGCTCCACGCTGAGCGGGTCGGGGTCGAAGGCCCAGTCACAGAGCACCAGCTGCTGGGCCCACCAGGCGTTCAGGAGATCGATCAAGGCTCACCTCGATGTCGGGTCGCAAGGGCCGCACGCGCGGCAAAGGGGAATCTCGACGTGCGTGTCGTTCGGCGTCAGGAATCCTGTGCGCCGTAATTGCAGGCGCCACGATTTCAGGCGGCATAGTGTAGCGGAAAGCACCGCCGACGCCGATGGCTTGGCGAGGCGTTTTAAATAATGCACACTGCGTAAATTATGCCAACAACACCCCCGGAGGACCCATGCCAGAGCTTCCCGATATCCTGATTCCCAGGGCCTTCATCGCCGGCGAGTGGCGCGATGCCGAGGCACGCTTCGCCGTCACCGACCCGGCCAGTGGCGAGGTGCTCGCCGAGGTGCCAGACCTTGGCGCCGCCGGCCACTCGCGACGCCGTGGCTGCCGCCGAAGCCGCCTGGCCGGCGTGGAGGAAGCGCACCGCCAAGGAGCGGGCCAACCCGCTGCGCGCTGGTACGACGCCATCATGGACCATCAGGAAGCACTCGCCCGGCTGATGACCCGGGAGCAGGGCAAGCCGCTGGCCGAGTCCCGGGGCGAGGTGGCCTACGGCGCCTCCTTCGTGGAGTTCTACGCCGAGGAGGCCAAGCGCGTGGCCGGCGAGACCCTGCCCAGCCACGGCGTCGACAAGCGTATCCTGGTATTCCGCGAGCCCATCGGCGTGGTGGCGGCCATCACCCCCTGGAACTTCCCGCTGGCGATGATCACCCGCAAGTGCGCCCCGGCGCTGGCCGCCGGCTGCCCGGTGGTGATCAAGCCCGCCGAGGCGACGCCGCTTACCGCCCTGGCGCTGGCACGCCTGGCCGAGCTGGCCGGCTTCCCGGCGGGAGTGATCAACGTGGTCACCGCCAGTCGCCCGGCCGAGGTAGGTGAGGTGCTGACCAGCGATCCGCGGGTGCGCAAGATCTCCTTCACCGGCTCCACCCCGGTGGGCAAGAAGCTGCTCGCCCAGTGCGCCGGCACGGTCAAGAAGGCCTCCATGGAGCTGGGCGGCAACGCGCCCTTCATCGTGTTTGACGACGCCGATCTGGACGCCGCCGTGGACGGCGCCATCGCCTCCAAGTTCCGCAACGCCGGGCAAACCTGCGTGTGCACCAACCGCTTCCTGGTGCAGGACGGCATCTACGATGCCTTCGTCGAGAAGCTGGCCGCCCGGGTCGCCGAACTCAGGGTGGGCAGTGGCCTCGAGGAGGGCGTGGCCCAGGGGCCGCTGATCAATGCCGCGGCGGTGGAGAAGGTCGAGGCACACATCGCCGACGCCCTGGCCAAGGGTGGGCGCCTAGTCACCGGAGGCAGGCCCCACGCCCTGGGCGGCACCTTCTTCGAACCCACGGTGATTGCCGATGTCAGCGAGGAGATGCGGGTCGCCCGCGAGGAGACCTTCGGTCCTCTGGCACCGGTGTTCCGCTTCGCAAGCGAAGAGCAGGCCATCGCCATGGCCAACGCTACCGAGTTCGGCCTGGCCGCTTATTTCTACGCCCGCGACTACCGCCGCATCTGGCATGTCATGGAAGGGCTGGAGTATGGCATGGTGGCGGTGAACGAGGGGATCCTCTCCACCGAGCTGGCCCCCTTCGGCGGCGTCAAGGAGTCAGGCCTCGGGCGCGAAGGCTCCCACCACGGCCTGGATGAATATACTGAACTAAAATATGTGTGTGTCGGCGGCCTGTAACGTCCGCCACTCAACCACCAGGAGGCAACATGACCAACGCTGAACTCAACGACCTGAAGAAGCGCTACGTCGCCAACGGCGCCGCCAGCCCGGCCACCCAGTTCGCCGACCGCGCCGAGAACGCCCTGATCTGGGATGCCGACGGCAACCGCATCATCGACTTCGCCGGCGGTATCGGCGTGCTCAATATCGGCCATCGCCACCCCAAGGTGGTCGAGGCCGTCAAGGCCCAGCTCGACAAGGTGATGCACACCTGCCAGACCGTGATGCCCTACGAGGGTTACGTGAAGGTGGCCGAGCAGCTCAGCAAGATCACCCCGGTGCGCGGCCACGCCAAGGTGATGCTGGCCAACTCCGGCGCCGAGGCGCTGGAGAACGCCGTCAAGGTCGCGCGTGCCGCCACCGGCAAGAACAACGTGATCTGCTTCGACGGCGGCTACCACGGCCGCACCTTCATGACCATGGCCATGAACGGCAAGGTCGCCCCCTACGCCGCCGACTTCGGCAGCATGCCGGGCAACGTCTTCCGCGCGCCCTACCCGGTGCCCTACCACGGGGTCAGCGAGGATGAGGCCCTGCGCGGCCTGAAGATGGCGCTCAAGACCGACGCCAACCCCCGCGACACCGCGGCCATCGTGCTCGAGCCGGTGCTCGGCGAGGGGCGGCTTCTACCCTGCCCCGGCCAGCTTCCTCAAGGCGATCCGCGAGATCTGCGACGAGCATGGCATGCTGATGATCATCGACGAGGTGCAGTCCGGCTTCGGTCGCACCGGCAAGATGTTCGCCATCGAGCACAGCGGTGTCGAACCGGACATCATCACCATGGCCAAGAGCATGGCCGACGGCATGCCGATCTCCGCCGTGGTGGGCACCGACGTGCACATGGACGCCTCCGGGGCCAACTCCCTGGGCGGCACCTACACCGGCAGCCCGGTCTCCTGTGCCGCCGTGCTGGCGGTGCTTGACGTCTTCAAGGAGGAGAACATCCTCGAGAAGAGCCAGGCCCTCGGTGACAAGCTGGCCAAGCGCTTCGAGAAGTGGCAGCAGCAGTTCGACTGCGTGCGACAACGGCCGCCACATGGGCGCCATGGCGGCCATCGACCTGGTCTCCGACAAGCGCAAGCACACCCCGAATGCCGACCTGGCGGCGGCGCTGTGCAAGCGTGCCCGCGAGAAGGGGCTGGTCCTGCTCTCCTGCGGCCTTTACGGCAACACCATCCGCTTCCTGATGCCGGTCACCATCGAGGACGAGGTGCTCGAGGAGGGCTTGGCCATCGTCGAGGAGTCCCTCAAGGAGCTGGTGGGCCAGCCCGCCACCGCCTGATCCCGGCGACCCCGCCTGACCTCACCGCCCGGCCACGTGCCGGGCGGTGCTCGTATTGAAAGCTCAGAATCATGCTCTGGCGTGAGAGGCGCCGGGAAGCCTCGAGTAGGGCTAAGGACTATCGCAGCTAGCTATGCGGCGATAGCGAAAGGCGCCGGGGACAGGCTGAAGAGGGGGTCCTATGCCAGGGATGGCATCGGTAGCGCCCAAGGACGGGTTCACAGCGCCCCCTCGCAGTCCTGTCACCGGGAAAGCCTTGAGCGGTGCTTCCAACTGCAATTGCCCTGGAGTAGGGCTCTCCCTACTTGCATGGATAACAGCCAGCCAGGAAGATAGCGGCGTCCACCGCGAGGCCATAGCGTGATACTCAGAACCCTCTCCCTGCTGCGCTCCCTGCAGGGCGCCAGCCATACCGCCGACGAGGCCCGCGCCAGCGTGCAGCAGGCCAGCGACTACCGCTGGCTGCGCGACCAGCTGCGCCACGGCACCGTGGTCGACGAGGCGGCCCGCCTCGCCGACGGCACCCCGGCGCTGGCCGTCGCCCTCGCCTACCCTGCCACCGCGAAGCCGCCTGGCCGGTGGCAGCTGGCCCGAGACACCCGAGGCCCGCGAGCGTTGCCACGTGGCCGGCACCCACGCCTGCCGCGCCGCCGGCGCGCCGGCCTACCGCACTCTGGAGAGCCTCTCCCGCGGGGTCGCCGAAGGCGCCATCTCCATACTTCGCGACGCCGCGCGTTTCCAGTACCTGCTGGAGCGCGACGCCCTCGAGCTCGCCTGGCGGCGTCCGCAGCGACTGCCGACCGGCCTCGCCGCCGCCCTTCCCGAGTCATCCGGCGCCAGCGGCTGGTTCCCTGCTCACGCTGGCGTGCCCGGCACCACGCCGCCTCCCCGCCTCAACGGGGCCTGGCTCGACGAACGCCTCGACCGCTACCGACGCATCCTGCCCAGGCCGGGCTGAGCCCGCGCCAGCCTGACAGCCGCCGGCACACCCTTGGTCTACCGATACGTGCGGGTTGCGACGGCGCGAGCACGCTGCATGCCCGGGGTGTCCCCTGCACGTCGAGCGGCAATTCGCCGCAATCCTGCTAGGCTGGAATAACGTAATACCCGAGCAAGGGATGACTCAGGCACCAAAACCACAACCACAACAAGGGACCGGCGCCAGCGGGAGGCTGGCGTCCGGTCCTGCCAGGAGCAGCGCCATGACGAAACTACCCCCCGACACCAGGACCCGCGGCCTCCATGAGCTCTATGCCGAGGACCCCGAGGCGGCGGACCGCCTGCTGTGGAACCGCGAGGTCGACCCGGTGACTCGCCGCGGCTTCCTCAAGCGCTCGAGCCTGCTGGCCATGGCGGCCGCGGTGGGTGGCTCGATTCCCTTTGCCGACAAGATGCCTGGTGGCCTGATCCCGGCGGCCCTGGCGCAGAGCGACGAGCCCTTCACCCTGGAGGGCAAGGAGGGCCTGACCGTCCTCAATGACCGCCCGATCAACGCCGAGACCCCGGCCCACCTGCTCGACGACGACATCACGCCGGCGAAGTACATGTTCGTGCGCAACAACGGCATCCCCCCCGAGGTGGAGAGCATCGATGCCGACACCTGGCAGCTGGAGATCGGCGGCGAATCCTGCGAGACCCCGCAGAGCTTCTCCATTGCCGACCTCAAGGAGAGGTTCGAGCACCACACCTACCAGCTCCAGGTGGAGTGCGGTGGCAACGGCCGCAGCGAGTACGTGCCCTCGGCCAGCGGCAACCAGTGGACCACCGGTGCGGTGGCCTGCCCCACCTTTACCGGCGTACGCCTGCGCGATGTCCTCGAGGCCTGCGGAATCAAGGACGACGCCGTCTATATCGGCTACTACGGCGCCGACAGTCACGCCAGCGGCGACCCCGACAGGGACCCGATCTCGCGCGGGGTCCCGATGTCCAAGGCCCTGGAGGACGAGTCGCTGATTGCCTGGGCCATGAACGGCGAGGATATTCCCTACCAATGCGCTACCCGCCGCGCGTGGCAGTGCGGCGGCTGGCCGGGGTCGGTCTCCGGGAAGTGGCTCAAGCGGATCGTGATCCGCAACCAGAAGCACGACGGCACCAAGATGGCGGCGCCCTCCTACAGCGTGCCCAGGCATCCCGTGGCCCCCGGCAGCGTGGTGCCCAACGAGGATTTCGTGACCATCGAGTCGATGCCGGTGAAGTCGCTGGTGACCTTCCCCCGCTCGGGCATCGAGCATGCCCTCGACGACGAGATGACGGTCCGTGGCCACGCCTGGGCCGGCGACCTGGCCGTGGCCGAAGTGCATGTCTCCATCGACTTCGGTGCCACCGCCACAGCGCCGAGCCAGGCTGGCCCCAACCGCCTCGCCTGGCAGCGCTGGACCAGCGTCGTGGAGTTCCCCGAACCCGGCTACTACGAGGTATGGGCCAGGGCCATCGACGAGGAGGGCCACGCACAACCCATGGTCGTGCCGGGCTGGAACCCCAAGGGGTACCTCAACAACGCCTGCCACCGCATCGCGGTCCAGGTGGCCTAGGAGGTAGCCATGACGCGTTTCAAGAGGCTTATCAACCCGCTGCTGGGTGTCGCGATGCTCGGCTTGCCGCTGAGCGTCGCCGCCCAGGAGAGCGACCCCGATACCGGCCTGGTGATGGCCGAGGGGTGGGAGACGGTACGCAGCAACTGCACCGCCTGCCACTCGGCCAGCCTGGTGACCCAGAACAGCGGCACTCGCAACCACTGGGAGTACCTGATCCGCTGGATGCAGGAGACCCAGGGGCTGTGGGAGTTCCAGCCCGAGACGGAGGACACCATCCTCGACTACCTGGCCGAGTACTACGGTCCCAAGGAGGATACCCGCCGTCCGGCGCTGCCGCGCACGCTGATGCCGGACAACCCCTACCCCACGGTCGCCGACTCCGGCTGACCCCTGTTGTCGCCACTCGCCACAGGCCCCTCGCGAGGGGCCTGTTCCCGTTGGGGAGCCGGCAACGGCTCAGGGCACCAGCACGGCGGCACCGGAGAGGCGCCCCTCGCGCAGGTCATCAAGCGCCTGGTTGGCCTGCGTCAGCGGATAGGCGCGGGTCTCGGTACGAATCGGCACCCCGGGGGCCAGGGCCAGGAACTCCTCGCCGTCGCGACGGGTCAGGTTGGCCACCGACTTCACGCTGCGCTCCTCCCACAGCAGGCGGTAGGGAAAGCTGGGGATGTCGGACATGTGGATGCCGCCGGAGACCACCACGCCCCCCGGACGCACCTGGGCGAGCGCGGCGGGCACCAGATCGCCCACCGGGGCGAACAGCAGGGCGGCGTCGAGGGGTTCCGGCGGTGCCTCGTCCGCTGCCGCCGGCCCACTCGGCGCCGAGGCGGCGGGCGAAGGCCTGGGCCTCGGCATCACCGGGCCGAGTAAAGGCGAAGACGCGCTGGCCGCGGGCGACGGCCAGCTGTGCCAGGATATGCGCCGCGGCACCGAACCCATAGATGCCCAGGCACCGGTTCGCCACGCCGCCGGCCAGGCGCCAGGTGCGGTAGCCGATCAGTCCCGCACAGAGAAGCGGCGCACACGCCTGGGCATCGTCGCCATGCACGGGAAAGCAGTAGCGTGCATCGGCCACGCAATACTCGGCGTAGCCACCATCGCGGGTGTAGCCGGTGAACTCGGCGCGCTCGCAGAGGTTCTCCTCGCCGCGCCGACAGGCGGCGCACTCGCCGCAGGTCCAGCCCAGCCAGGGCACCCCGACGCGCTGGCCGATCGAGAGTCCGCTCCCCCCCTCCCCCAGTGCGGTGACCTCGCCAACGATCTCGTGGCCGGGCACCAGCGGCAGGCGCGGTTCGGTCAGCTCGCCATCCACCACGTGCAGGTCGGTACGGCACACGCCGCAGGCCAGCACGCGCAGCTGGACCTCTCCGGCCCCCGGTCGGGGGCGCGGCAGGGTTTCCAGCTCCAGCGGCTGGCCGGGGGCATGCAGGCGCATGGCGCGCATGGTCTCGCTCATCGGGAGTCTCCTGTCGGCTGACATCGTGGGCTCAGCCGACAGGATAGCCGAGGCCTCAGGCGACCACCTTGACCTCGTACCCGGTGTACTTGCGCAGGTTGATCACGCCGCTGTCGAGGATCAGGTACTGCCCCTTGAGGCCCAGCAGGGTGCCGGACACCTCCGGGGTCTTGTCGAGGTTGTGGGAGACCACCTTGGTAGGATACTCGAGCACCGGATAGTCGAGAGCCACCGGCGCCTCGTCCAGCACGCGGATGGCATCCGCCCCGAAGCGTTCACGCAGGTTGGCGAGGCCGGCCTCGAGGCGCGCCAGCAGGCGATCCCGCTCGGCGGGCAGATCGAGCGCTGTGGTATCGCCCTTGAGCATGGCCCGCCAGTTGGTGCGGTCGGAGACCTCCTCCTTGAACAGCATCTCCACGAAGCCGGACTGCTGACGGGTATCCACCGCCAGGACAGGCAGCGCCTGGACGGCACCCTGGTCGAGCCAGCGGGTCGGCACCTGGGTGCCGCGGGTAATGCCCACCTTGAGGCCCGAGGCGTTGGCCAGATAGACGATATGCGGCTGGAAGCAGTGTCGCTCGGCCCACTCCGGCTCCCGGCAGGTACCCGCGAAGAAATGGCAGGTCTCCGGCTTGACGATGCAGGTATCGCACTGGGCGAGGCGCTTGAAGCAGGGGTAGCAGTAGCCCTGGGCGAAGCTCTTCCTGGTCGCCCGGCCGCAGTGGGTGCAGGCGATGGCACCGCTCCAGGCAAGCGAGAGCGGCTTGCCAAGGTGTTCGTTGAGGTCGAGGCGCTGCTCGCCGGCGCGCAGGGTATAGCGGGCGGGCTCGCCGCCCTGCCCCGGAACGATGGCCATCTTGGTCAGGCAGCCCGTCACCTCGGCGGCCGCGGCGATGGACTCAGTCACGGCCGGCATCCTTGGCCAGACCGGCCAGCGCGGGATCGACGTTCGCCCCACTGCTGGCGCCGCCGCAGGTGCGGCGTTCGAGGTAGCCTACCCGCTCGCTCTCGGGCACATTGTTCTCCACCTCGTAACGCATCACCGCCTCGAGGCACAGCTCGGTCTGCTCGCGGGTCAGCATCCGGCCGTCGGGCCACTTGCGCAGGGACACCGCCTGCTTGAGGCTCGCGTAGATGGCCGGGGTCATCTGCTGGATCATGCGCTCGAAGGTCATATCGCTCATGGTTCGTCTCTCTGTGTACATACGCAATGCGCTGACGGCGAGATCAGCGCTGCCGGCGTGCCCGCCCGGAATAGTACCAGCCCAGGGCCAGGCCCACGACCAGGCCACCCAGGTGTGCCTCGTTGGCCACGTTGCCGAAGCCCACCGCCCCGGCCATGTCGGTCATGGTAAAGAGCATCCAGCCGAGCATGAACACCACCAGCATCTGGGGCACGAAGAAGCCGCTGCCCGGGGCGCGCCGCGACATCAGCCAGACATAGCCGAGCAGCGCGAAGTCCACGCCCGACATGCCGCCGAACAGTGCAGTGCCGGCGGCGTACTGGGCCAGGTTGGCACCGATGCCGGCGGCAAGCAGGATCGTCAGCATGCGCAGGCTGCCCTGCAGCGCCTCGACCTGGCGGCCGAAGTACCACAGCCAGAGCATGTTGAAGATCAGGTGCATCCAGCCGAAATGCAGGAAGGCCGGCGACAGCAGCCGCCACACCTGGCCCGACGCCAGCGCCTCCGTCAGGCTGCCCACGGACAGGGTGCCGGCCGGGCTGATCCCCAGGGGCACGATGGCAAGCCCCGCGATCACCAGGTCACCGAACACCGCCATGGCGGCAAACACCAGCAGACACAAGCCCAGGGTCGTCGCGGTGAGCGGCACCTGACGCAGCACCGATAGCAGCGAGTCGGCATTGCCGGGACGCCGCGGCGGCGTCTCGACCGGCAGCGGCTCGCCGCGCTGCCAGCGTCCCACCACCTCCAGCAGCGCCTCGTGCTGGGCCGGGTCGGCCAGCCACAGCAGCGGCCCCTCCGCCTCCTCGGTGATGCGATGGCCGATACGCGCCGCCCACAGGGCGCGGCGCAGCTCTCGGGTATCGGCATCGACGGGCAGCAGCATCACGCGGTACATGGCATTACCTCGAGCGGCGGGAAGTTTCGGCGACAAGCGCTGGACGGACACGCATAAAAAATCCGGCGGAGGGGGCCGCCGGACAAGAGCAAGGGATCATTCAAGGGAACACCTACTCAGATAGCGGAGAGGGTCGGGAGTTCAGCCCTCGACCCCGGAATTTTGTAACAGTTTGTATCAGTCGAAATCGATCTCCCACGGCTGGGGACGCACCTGCTCTTCCCGGGGCACTCCCAGCCACACGAAGTGGTCGGCATCCAGGCGCGACTCGCCGCTCCAGCGGTAGGCCACCAGGCGACCGAACTTGACCGCGCTGTAGTCCAGGCAGGCGATATTGGGAGCCGGCAGCGCGGGGATGCCCTCGCACCAGTAGTGCCCGATGAACAGCGGCGGCTCGTCGAGACCATAATGGCTGAGGCGAGCTCTCTCCTCCGCCGTCAAGGGGCGCTGTTCGAGATCCCCCGGCAGGTTGTCGGGCTGGAACACCACATCGCCCCAGGTCTCGGGCGCCCGTGCCCAGAAATGGGCGCGGAAGCTGCGCCGGGTGAAGCCATCTCCGGAGTGGATGTCCACGCCCAGGGGCAGGGGGATCTGGGTGCCACGCGTGAGGCGATCGAGGATACGAAAGGCCCGGGTGCCGGGCGCCGTGGACTCGATCAGGAAGGCCTCATCCATGCGGCCATCGGGACGCCGCCGGTAGAGCTCGTCGACCAGCGGCTGGTCCCAGCAGGCGTGCACCACGCGCAGGCCATCGAGTTCCAGGCACAGCGGGATCTCCAGGAACCAGGCCAGGGCATCGTCCCACTCCTGGGGATGGTCCTGATACTGCTCGAGAGTCTCGCGAATGATGCGGTTGTTGCGCGGGGTATGCTCGCGCAGCCAGTCGCGTCCCAGTCCGGAGGGAGCACGCTGGCAGTAGGTCAGGGCATTGTACTCGTGATTGCCCATCACGATGTGCGCCTCGCCCTCCTCGACCATGCGCCGGGCGATCTGCACCGCCAGCCGGATACGCGGCCCCCTGTCGACCAGGTCGCCAAGGAAGATTACCCTGCGCCGCGGGTGGCGGTAGACCCCGCCGCGCTGGTGGTAGCCCAGCTTCTCCAGCAACGCGGCCAGGGTGGCGCCGCAGCCATGCACGTCGCCGATCAGGTCATAGCCTTCGAGCCTCGCCCGCTTGTTCACGTCAATCTCCCAGGCGGTGGCTCCAGCCCAGCTTGCTGCGCAGGACCTCGTAGAAGTTGTGCCCCACCGGATGCACCAGGTGCACCGTCTGGGGCTTGCGGCGAATCACCAGGACATCGTCGGGCTTGGCCACCGCCCGGGTCTGGCCGTCGCAGCTGATATGCGGGTAGGTCTGATTGGTCTCGCCGATATGGATGCGGATCTCGCTGGAAGAGTCCACCACGATGGGACGACTCGACAGGGTGTGCGGAAACATCGGCACCAGGGTCAGCACATCCAACCGGGGATGCATGATCGGCCCGCCGCCGGAGAGCGAATAGGCCGTCGAGCCGGTAGGAGTGGCGATAATCAGACCGTCGCTGCGCTGGCTGTAGACGAACTGGCCGTCGAGGAACAGCTCGAACTCGATCATGCGCACCGCCTTGCCGGGGTGCAGCACCACCTCGTTGAGGGCATCGCCACTGCCCATCAGGGTATCGCCGCGGTAGAGCTCGGCATCGAGCAGGAAGCGCTCCTCCACCTCGTAGTGCCCATCGAGCACCTCACCGACCCGCTCCTCCAGCTCGTCGGGAGAAATATCGGTCAAGAACCCCAGCCGGCCGCGGTTGACCCCAGCACCAGGGTACCGCTATGGCAGAGGGTACGCGCCGCTCCCAGCAGGCTGCCGTCGCCGCCGACCACGATCACCAGGTCACACAGCTCGCCGAGCATGCGTCGACTGGCCTCGGGGTGGCCGTGGTCGAGCAGCACCGTGGCGGTGCGATCCTCGACGATCACATGCAGGCCGCGCTCGTCGAGGAAGCGCATCAGCCGCTTGAGGGTCTCGACCACCTTGGCGCTGCCCAGGCGGCCGATCAGGCCGATGTTGCGGAAGGGTGGCGTCTCGCGCCCCACCGGTGTTCTCTGTTGGGATGGCATTCGGGGGCCTCTCGCATCGCAGCGGCTCATTATGGCGAGCGACCCGGCCCCGGGCAAACCCGACCTCAGGCCGCTTCCACCGAGCGCCGCCGCACCCACCACTCGTTGAGCAGCAGGGCCGCCAGGATGATGGCCCCGCCCAGCCCCAGGCGGGCGAGGTCGGCATCGCGGTTCCAGATCACCAGATTGACCACCAGCCCAGCCGGAATCAGCGCATTGTTCATGATCGCCAGCGCGCCGGCATCCACCCGCACGGCGCCCAGGTTCCACAGGAAGTAGCCCAGGCCGGAGGCCACCAGGCCCAGCCACAGCAGCACCCCCCACTGCACGCCGGTGGCCGGCAGCGCGGCGGCGTTGCCGAGCAGGGCGAAGGCCGGCACCGCCACCACCAGGGCCCCGAGGTAGAACCAGGCGAACACGCTGTGGCGCGGCAGCGAGTCGGGAAGCTCGGCCGACAGCCGCCGGTAGCCCACCTGTCCCAGGGCGAAACAGAGGTTGGCGCCCTGCACCACCAGGAAGCCCAGCCAGAAGCCGCTGTCCACATCGGCGTAGCGGATCACCGCGGCACCCAGCACCGCCAGCGCCGCGGTGGCAAGGTAGAAGGGGGTGAAGCGGCCGAACAGCGCATCGTCGAGCAGGGTGATATAGATCGGCGTGAAGATGGTGAACAGCAGCACCTCCGGCACCGACAGCAGCAGGAATGACTGGTAGAAGAACAGGTACATCACCCCCAGCTGCACCGCCCCCAGCCCCATCAGCAGCCAGCGCTGTCGTCCTCTCAACAGCCGTGGGCGCAGGAAGGGCAGGAAGACCAGCGCCGCCAGCCCGACGCGCAACAGCACCGCAAAGTAGCTGTCCACCTGGCCGGCCAGGTAGACGCCGATCAGCGAGAAGGAGAACGCCCAGAGGACGGTAACGCCAACCAGGAAGCCCATCGGTAAACCTCGTTACAAAGTTAGGTTTACCAAGCTTACACGGGGCTTCATGCCACTGCCAAGCCGCCCGGGCCGGTCAGGAGTCAGCGAGGCAGCGCCAGGCGTACACCACCCCGGGCACCCAGCCCAGCAGGGTCAATGCCACGGCGACCAGCACCCGGCGTGCCGACTCTCCGGCCAGGCCCAGGGCCAAGGGTGGCAGCAGGAACGCCAGCACCTTGAGTGCCAGGCGCAGCCTTGGCGGCTCCCCGTGATCGGTGTCGGGCAACTCAGCAGTGGCGCGACTGCCACTCCCCCCGCTCGGCGTAACGATGCCGACGGCGGCATCAGCGCGGGCGGTGCTGTCATGCTCCAGGGCCCGGCGATGGGCCTCGTGGTCGATCTTCTGGGTGATCGACTCGGCACCCTCGGCCAGATCGTCGTGGTAGCGCTCCCACTCCTCCCAGTCGTGGGGCGTGCCGGCCCGGGGGCGGTGATCGCCGGCCTCCCGGGCACGGGCCCAGGCCTTCTCTTCCAGGGTATTGGGTCGCTCGCGGTCGCGTTCGCCTTCGATTCCCTGCCTGGCGAGGTATTCGCGTGCATCCATGGGCGCTCTCCGCACGATGGGGAATGGTATGAGCTTGGAGGGGGACAGCCCGCGATGGGTTCCAGTGACCACCACGAGCGTTGAAGGTCGCCCGCCGGTGCGAGGCGAACAAGCCGTCATGGTCGGCTATGCTAGGGACAAACCGGCACAAGGAGACCCGCCATGCCCAACAAGGCCCCAACCATCGTGCGTGAGATCATGTCCCGCGACTGCTACCGGGTCACCGGCAAGACCTCGGTCTCGACGCTGGCCGAAGGCCTCTCGCTGCACCGGCTGCCCGGCGTGCCGGTGGTCGACAGCCACGACCACCTGATCGGCTTCATCTCCGAGCAGGACGTGATGGGCAAGGTGCTGGAGAGTGCCTACCTCAACGACGAACCACCGCTGGTCAGCGATCTGATGCGCCACGAGGTGCTCTCGGTGTCACCCACCAAGAGCATCACCGACCTGGCCCAGGAGATGCTCGGCAACAAGCCCAAGGTCTACCCGGTCGTGGAGCAGAACCGGCTGGTGGGCATCGTGACCCGCCGCGACGTGCTCAACGCCATCCTGCGCATGCGCCACCGCTGAGCGGCGACGACCTCGCCCCTCCCCACTTGCTTGCCCCGTCAGTCGACGGGGCAAGCGCGTTGGCGCCACCCGCCCGGCCCCCTGACTCGTCTCCCGAAAAAAAGAAGGCCGCCTCGAAGGAGGCGGCCAAGATGCGATCGAAACTGCCAGTGGGGCAACAGTGTTAGCGACTGCTATCGCGACTGGCTGTACAGGATCAGACAGCGGCTGGAGAAAAAGTTCGCGACACAACCGAATTTTTCTTGTCTCGCCGGGAATAGCCCTTGGTAAAACAGCCGCTTGGCGCCGCCACGCTGACAGCCCCGGAAAAACCACTCGCTCGGGCTTGCATGGCTAAGCGGTTGGTTTTACTATCGAAACCACCT
Source organism: Halomonas sp. (assembly GCA_018401555.1). GTDB lineage: Bacteria > Pseudomonadota > Gammaproteobacteria > Pseudomonadales > Halomonadaceae > Halomonas. Next base: position 54,899 of record JAGYKP010000099.1, on the reverse strand, counting down.
CGCGGGTGTAGCTCAATGGTAGAGCAGAAGCTTCCCAAGCTTAAGACGAGGGTTCGATTCCCTTCACCCGCTCCAGTTTCTTCCCGCCCTCCGTGGCCCTCCCGTCCCCGATACACGGGGTCACGATGGAGCTCGCCGTGGCCCTCTTCCTGCTCGTCTTCGCCGTCTGCCTGCTGATCTTCGCCAGCATGGTCGGCATCCTGCTGCTCTCCGGGACACCCCGCTTTCGTACCGACCCCGAGCAGCTGCTGTCGCTCTTCGACCAGGCCCTGGAAGGCCGCGTCAACGAGAGTGAATGGAACGCCATCATGGGCTATCCGATCCGTCACGACGACTATCTGGATGGCGTGCGCCGTCGTGCCCAGCGCCTGATGGACGAGCACGGCAATCATGGTCGCGCCGCTCGCGGCAAGCCGCTGCTTGACGAGACGGGACATGGCGAGCTCGAGGCGCTGCGCGCCCACCTGGCGAGCCGCCAGGCCCTGCGTGAGCGTCAACGCAGCGTGGAATGAGACATCCTGCCGCAAGAGGTAAGATGTCACTTCGCCCGCCAGCCTGAGGGAGGCCGCCATGCCCAGCGTGATCCGCCAGATCCCCCTCGATACTGCCACTCTCCACCATGCCCACGACTACCATCAGGTGGTGATCGGCCTGCGCGGCCGCGCGGAGTTCGAGATAGAGGGTCTGGGCGGCGCCATCTCGGCGCTTTCCGGCTGCATCGTTCCGGCCAACCATGAGCACTACTACGCCGGCACCGGTGACAACCGCCAACTGATCCTCGACCTGCCGGCCCGCTCAGCCGCCCTCACCGGCCCCCAGGGTGAACTCGCCCGCCTCTTCGATGCGCCGCGCTTCTTCACGCTGGACGACCCGCTCAAGCGCTATCTGGAGTTCCTGCTGCTGGAACTCGAACACTCGCCACACGACGCCCAGCAGAGCGATCGTCTCGCCGCCACCCTGCTGGGCTGCCTGCACGGCCGCCTGGCGCGGGACGAGCCAGCGGCTCCCGCCAGGCTCGATCTGGCACGCCTGGATCGTTTCATCGAGGCGCACCTGGCCAATCGCCTCAGTGTCGCCGACCTGGCCCGGGAGGCCTGCCTCAGCGAGGCCCACTTCCGCCACTGCTTCCGCCGCCAGACCGGGCTCACCCCCTGGCAATACGTGCGTCGCCGACGCCTGGAGACCGCGCGCCGGCTGCTCGACGAGAGCCATCTGCCACTGGCCGAAGTCGCCGCCCTGGCCGGTTTCAGCAACCAGAGCGCCCTCTCCCACGCCTGCCGCGAAGCCTATGGCCAGCCCCCGGCCAGCTGCGCCGCCGCTCCAGCCTGTCGTCACGCCAGCTTGCCGGGGCCTCGGGCTGACCCAGCACGAATTGCGACGAAAGTCTAAGAAATACGGTCTTTATCGGACAACTCCCGCGGTTCTCACAACAAGACCCGCGGAATCCACAAGCAGCATCGCCGGGGGCGGCCTAGAGTCTGAACCCTATCAGCCGACGATGCGACCGGAGACCCCATGCTCGAAGCCACCACCATGCTGGATGCCGCCACCTGGCAGCAGGATCTGGACACTCTCTTCGCACGGATCAGCGAACACTATGTCGTCGACGAGGAGGCTTTCGTCGGCGAGCTTGTCCGGGTACTGAGTGCCGATGCCAGCCAGGCGCGGCGGATCGCCGACAGGACCGCCGAGCTGGTCCGCGAGGTGCGCGAGATGGACACCGCGGTGGATTCCATCGATGAGCTGCTCCAGCAGTACAGCCTCGACACCCACGAGGGGCTGATGCTGATGTGCCTCGCCGAGGCGATGCTGCGGATTCCCGACAAGGCCACCGCCGATGCACTGATCGAGGACAAGCTGGGACCGGCCGACTGGAAGTCACACCTGGGGCAGAGCGATTCCTGGTTCGTCAACGCCTCCACCTGGGGCCTGCTGATGACCGGCCGGGTGATCAACCTCGACCAGCCCAGAGATGGCCAGCCGGCCAGCTTCATCAACCGTCTGGTCAACCGCATGGGCGAGCCGGTGATCCGCCGCGCCATGCGTGAGGCGATGAAGGTGATGGGCAAGCAGTTCGTGCTGGGCCGCGATATCGACGAGGCGCTCAAGCGCTCCCAGCCGCTGTTCGACAAGGGCTACACCTACTCCTACGACATGCTCGGCGAGGCCGCCCGCACCCGCGACGACGCCGCCAGCTACTTCGACGACTACGCGCGTGCCATCGAGCGGGTCGGCAGGACCAGCAAGACGCTGTCGGACAAGACGCCTTCGCCCTCGGTCTCCATCAAGCTCTCGGCCCTGCACCCGCGCTACGAGTTCGGGCGCCGCGAGCAGGTCCTCGAGGAGCTGGTGGGGAGCGTCCGCAAGCTGGCTGCCATGGCCCGGGAGCGCGATGTGGCGCTGACCATCGACGCCGAGGAGGTCGACCGCCTGGAGATCTCCCTGGAGGTGTTCCGCGCCGTCTACGAGAGCGACACGGTCAGGGGCTGGGGCCACTTCGGCCTGGTGGTCCAGGCCTACGCCAAGCGCGCCCTGCCGGTGCTGCACTTCCTCAATCGCCTGGCCGAGGCCCAGGGCGACGAGATCCCGCTGCGCCTGGTCAAGGGCGCCTACTGGGACACCGAGATCAAGGAGTCCCAGCAGCTCGGGGTCGAGGGCTACCCGGTATTCACCCGCAAGGCGGCCACCGATGTCGCCTACCTGGTGTGCGCCCGGTTCCTGCTCTCCGACGAGACCCGCGGGCGCATCTTCCCGCAGTTCGCCACCCATAACGCCCACACCATCTGCGCCATCCTCGAGCAGGCCAACGAGGCCACCCGCCCCTTCGAGTTCCAGCGCCTGCACGGCATGGGCGAGGCGCTCTACGACGCCGCCCTCACGCGCGCCCCCGAAGGCACCTACTGTCGCATCTACGCGCCGGTAGGCGCCCACAAGGACCTGCTGCCCTACCTGGTGCGTCGCCTGCTGGAGAACGGGGCCAACTCTTCCTTCGTCCACCAGCTGGTGGACCCCAGGGTCCCGGTGGCGTCACTCTGCGAGCACCCCGCCGACACCCTGCGCCAGCATGCTTGCTACGCCAACCCGCGCATTCCGCTGCCGACCGCTATCTACGGCGACAGACGCCGTAACTCCCGCGGCGTCAACCTCAATGTGCGCAGCCACTACCAGCCGCTGATGGACGCCATGGCCGCCTGCATGGACAGGGAGCACCACGTCAAGCCACTGCTGGCCTTAGAGGTCGCGGAGGACGCCGCACAGGTGCACCGGGTGACCTCGCCCTACGACCGTAGACAGGTGGTAGGCAGCGTGCAGTGGACCACCGCGGAACAGGCCGGCAAGGCCCTCGACGCCGCCTGGGACGCCTTCCCGCGCTGGTCCGCCACCCCGGTGGCCGAGCGCGCCGCCATCCTGCGTCGCCTGGCCGAGCTGATGGAGACCCATATGGCGGAGCTGATGACGCTCTGCTCACGGGAGGGCGGCAAGCTGCTCACCGACGGCGTCGACGAGATCCGCGAGGCGGTGGACTTCTGTCGCTACTACGCCATGCAGGCCGAGACGCTGTTCGGCGAACCCATCGTGCTGCCCGGCCCTACCGGCGAATCCAACCAGCTGGAGATGGGCGGCCGCGGGGTGTTCGCCGCCATCAGCCCCTGGAACTTCCCGGTGGCGATCTTCTGCGGCCAGCTGGTCGCCGCCGCGGTGGCCGGCAACACCGTGCTGGCCAAGCCCGCGGAGCAGACCTCGCTGGTCGCCCACCGGGTAGTGGAGCTGCTGCATGAGGCCGGCATGCCCCGCGACGTGGTCCAGCTGCTGCCCGGCGACGGCCCCACCGTGGGCAGCGTGCTCACCGGCGATCCCCGCATCACCGGCGTGGTGTTCACCGGCGGCACCGACACCGCCCAGGTGATCAATCGTGCCCTGGCCAACCGCGAGAACGCCCCGCTGCCGATCCTGGTCGCCGAGACCGGCGGTATGAATGCCATGATCGTCGACTCCACCGCCCTGCCCGAGCAGGTGGTGGTGGACGTCATCCAGTCGGCCTTCCAGAGCGCCGGCCAGCGCTGCTCGGCACTGCGTGTGCTCTACCTTCAGGAGGATGTCGCCGACCGGGTGATCCGCATTCTCGAGGGCGCCATGAAGGAGCTGCGCGTGGCCGACCCCCGCGACCTGGGTACCGACGTGGGCCCGGTGATCGACGAGGACGCCCGCCAGGGGCTGCTTGCCCATGTGGAGAGGCTCAAGGCCGAGGGCCGACTGGTGGCAGAGACCCCGCTCGACCCGGCCGCGACCGAGCACGGCACCTTCGTCGCCCCGGTGGCCTTCGAGATCGACGGCATCGAGGCACTGGAGCGGGAACAGTTCGGACCTGTCCTGCATATCGTGCGCTACAAGGCGAGCGAACTGGAGCGGGTGATCGAGTCGATCAACGGTCGCGGCTACGGCCTGACCTTCGGCGTGCATAGCCGCAACGAATCCTTCGCCGAGGAGATTGCGCGGAAGATTCGCGTTGGCAACGTCTATATCAACCGCAATATCATCGGTGCCGTCGTCGGAGTGCAGCCCTTCGGCGGCCAGGGCCTCTCCGGCACTGGACCCAAGGCCGGCGGGCCGCATTACCTGCTGCGATTCGCCACCGAGAAGACAGTGACCGTGAACACCGCTGCCCTGGGCGGTAACGCATCACTGCTTGCGCTGGGAGACGAGTGAACCACACTCGTCTATACAACAATACTGACTGAAGGAATCGCCTGATGGTTGAAAATAGTGCCACCAATGGCCTCACGCCAGCGCCCGACCCGATCGTGGCGCTCGCCACCGGTATCCAGACCGGCATGCCTACCAACAAGATGCCGGCGCAACATCCGGCCCAATAAACGGGAGAAACCTCTATGGCTATTGGTGTATGGATCAGTCTCTTTGCTTACTTTGCGCTCATGATCGCCATCGGCTTTTATGCAATGCAAAGGGCAACGTCTTCGTCTGAAGACTACATGCTGGGTGGCCGACAGCTCAGCCCGCAGGTGGCGGCCCTGTCGGCCGGTGCTTCGGACATGAGCGGCTGGTTGCTGCTGGGCTTGCCCGGGGCACTCTTTGTCTCTGGCCTGGGTCAGGCGTGGATCGGTATCGGCCTGCTCGTGGGGGCGTTCTTCAACTGGGTGCTGGTCGCACCACGCCTGCGCGAACAGACGGTTCACTATGGCAATGCGATCACCATTCCGGAGTTCCTGGCGAACCGCTTCCCGACCCGCGCCATGTCGCTGAGAACGGTATCCGCCATCGTCATCGTGATCTTCTTCGCGGTGTACACGGCGTCAGGTCTGGTGGCAGGCGGCAAGCTGTTCGAAAGCGCATTTTCCGGCGTCGTCAACATCGGGGGCATGAGCGACTACGCCGCTGGCGTTCTTATCACCCTGGGCGTGGTGCTTGCCTATACCGTCGTCGGCGGCTTCCTGGCCGTGAGCCTGACGGACTTCGTGCAGGGCTGCATCATGATGCTGGCCCTGGTGATCATGCCGGCGGTGGTGCTGTTTGGTGAAGGTGGCGGCGGTTTCGCCCAGGCATCACAGACCCTGAACGAGGTCGATCCCACACTGCTGACCTGGACGGAGGGACTGACCTTCATCGGCTGGCTCTCTGCGGTCACCTGGGGACTGGGGTATTTCGGGCAGCCGCACATCATCGTGCGCTTCATGGCCATCCGCTCCCTGAAGGATGTGCCCACCGCCCGTAACATCGGCATGAGCTGGATGCTCATCTCCCTGGTCGGTGCGGTCTCCCTGGGCATCTTCGGCCGGGCCTATGCGATCCGCAACGGCCTGGATGTCGAGGATCCGGAAACGATCTTCATCATCCTGGCGAACCTGCTGTTCCACCCGCTGATCACCGGCTTCCTCTACGCGGCCCTGCTGGCGGCGATCATGAGCACCATTTCCAGCCAGCTTCTGGTGTCATCCTCATCCCTGACCGAGGACTTCTACCGCCTGTTCCTGCGCAAGGAGGCGACCGACAAGGAAACCGTCCTGGTCGGCCGAGTCTGTGTCGTCCTGGTGGGCCTGGTTGCCGCCGTCATTGCGTCTGACCCCAACTCTCAGGTCCTGGGCCTGGTCAGTAATGCGTGGGCCGGTTTCGGTGCGGCGTTCGGCCCGCTGATCATCCTGTCGCTGATGTGGTCGCGCACCAATGGCGCCGGCGCCATCGCAGGCATGGTGATAGGCGCCGCCACCGTCATGATCTGGATCTCACTGGGCTGGAACGGCTCGTTCATGGGCGGACCCGGCGTGTACGAGATCATTCCTGGCTTCATCGCTTCCTTCATCGCCATCCTGGTGGTGAGCAGCGTGACTGCCGACGCCGGTGAATATCAGCACATCACGCGCTGACAGGGCACGCGAACGCTTCCAGCCTGCTGGAAGAGAGTGCAAGGGCTCCCACGGGAGCCCTTTTCTGTTGTCGTAGCATGCATCGCTGCGCACTATCCCGACAGGGCCCGTCCCGCCAGCAGCAGCGCAAACAGCCCCAGCGCCAGCAGGCTCCAGGGCGGCGAGACCATCCGGCGCTGCCAGCGACGACGCGGCACCACTCCGTAGGGGCCCAGAAAGGCGGCACCCAGCGACCAGGCGCCCAGCAGGATCAGCGGCAGACGCCAGGCAAGCGGCAGGGCACTGACCAGCTCCGGCCGCAACAGCAGCCAGATCGCCAGGCCCGCCCCCAGTAGTAGCGCCAGCAGCGCTGCTCCCTGGCCGTTTCGTGATTCCTCACGCCGCATGGTCTCCCCTCCTCTTCCGCCTGGCTTCAGTGAAGACGATTCGACCCGTTCTGGCGACTCCTGCAGAGTTCCATCCGCGCACGTGGCGTTGCACCGCAGCGCACCATATCTTGCGCTGGATCAATTCGAACGCTGCAAGATGCCGCTAGAATGAACTTATCGTCAGCTGCGGCGTCATGCCACAGCCTTCAGCCATCAGGAGCAGACCTATGCGCAAGAGTGCCCTCACCACCCTGATCGCGGCGAGCGTCGCCGCCGCTGCCGTCACCGCCAGCACCCAGGCCTTCGCCTACGGCGCCGGCGACTTCTTCACCCGCGTCGGCGTGGCCAAGGTCGAGCCCAAGAGCGATAACGGTAACCTGACAACAGACAATTTACGGGTTGATGTCGAGGACGATAGCGCCTTCGCCTTTACCCTGGGCTACCGCTTCACCGACAAGCTGGGCGTCGAGCTGCTGGCCGCCGAACCCTTCGACCATGACTTCCAGGTTGGCCCCCTTTCCGGCAGCACCGACCACCTGCCGCCGACCCTGACCCTGCAGTTCTACCCGCTGGGCGGCACCGACGCCTATGTGCAGCCCTATATGGGCGTGGGCGTCAACTACACCAAGTTCTCCGATGAGGAAATCAATGTTGATCAAGAGTTGGAACTGGATGACTCCTGGGGTGCCGTCGGCCAGTTGGGCGTGGACCTGCTGATCGACGACAACTGGGCCCTCAACGGTGCGGTCTGGTATATGGATATCGACTCCGACGCCAGCCTGGGTGGAACAGACATCGGCAAGGTCGAGATCGACCCGGTGGTGGTGATGGGTGGCATCAGCTATCGGTTCTGATCCGCAGCCGACACCGAACGCAGCGGGCCCGCCATTGGCGGCCCCGCTGCGTTATGGTCCGGCGAACCGGCGAACCGGCGAACCGGCCACCCGGTGGCCGGTTCAGTTCTCAGTGACCAGGCGGTCGATCTCCTCCACCACCTGGCAGAGCAGCAACCGGTCGCTGGGGCGCACCCCCTCCTGGGTGAGATAAGCCTCCAGCGCCGGGGCCACGTCGCAGCGTGCCGGCAGCGCGGCGCGCCGCTCCACCAGGGCGTCCAGGCGGGCGATAAACACGAAGCGCAGCCACTGGGGCAGCGCCATGGTATCGACGCAGAAGGGCTGCTGGCTGTCGAACGCCGCGGGGTCGGGCGTCTCCATGCGCCACAGGTTGGCGGCCTTCATGGTGGCCTCGAGCCGGCGCAGGGATTGGTCGAGTTCGTCGTGAACCGTCATCGGTGAAACTCCATGCGGGTGTGGGGCCATTATCCCGCCCCCGGCGGCGAGTGACCACCCGGTGCACCGCTGTCCACTCTCCCATTCACAGTTTCCGTGAACGGGGCTGTGGATAACCGCTGGAAAGAGTCCGCCAGCCCAGATGTCATGGGCGCCGGCGGCCGGCGATCAAGATTTGACCATTGCCCCGGGAAGCTCGCCTAACCTGCTGACAGCCCATCGATGCCGCGGTAGAGTGCACGCTCTGACAAGCGGAGATGCCATGCAACCCATCCACACCCTTCACGATTTCTTCGTGCGCAGCGGTGCCGAGGTGCGGCTCTACCACCTTGGCCGGCGCGTGGAGCCCTGCGAGATGGCCACCCTGGCGGCCCTGGAGGACGACGCTGCACCCTGGCCCGCCCCCTGGCAGGGCCAGGCCAGGCTGGGCCTGGTCTTCCGCCTGGGTGACATGCAGGACCCGCTGATCTGGTTCCTGGCGCTGCCCCTGGACGAACAGGGCCGCCTCGATCCGGCATCCCGCGATGCCTTCGTGCAGCGACTGCTCGAGACCCTGGGACGAAGCGTGGAAAGCGTCGGCCGCGAGGATGGCCAGGCGGTGGATAACCTGATGAAGGACAACCCCCTGGCATTCACCCCCTCGCTGCCCTTCCAGGCCATCCTGCACGCCCGCGCCAGTCGCGACCTGGGTCGTCCGGCCAGCCAGCACCTGGAGCCGGTGGAGGCCTACCTGAGCGGCCAGCAGGCCCTCGACTGGCAGGCACTCGGCCTCCAGGGGCTGGCCGACTTCGCGGTACGCATGGGCGCCGACGAGCGCCGGCAGCTGGTCGCGCGGCTTCCCGACCTGCCCCACGCGGTCCTGATCTCGCTGTGCTACTGCCTGGAGCATGTGGCCATCGACGGCGAGCTGGCCGCGGCCCTGCGTACCCGGGGCGAAGCGGCCGCCGAGGCCGGCGACGTGGAGGCCCTGTGTGCCTGTGTGCGCGCCGTCTCGGGAAGCGAGGCCGCCGGTGCCTGGTTCGACAGCCTGCTCGCCGATGCCCACGCCTGTGGTCCCGACCTGCTGGCGGCCATCGCCGCACGCGGCTGGCCCCTGCTCGAGGATGGCCAGCGGCTGCCGCGCTACCTGGAGCGCCTGGCCAGCTGCAAGCAGGCCGACTTCATGACAGTGGCCCGCGACCTGGCCCTGATTCCCAGGCTGCGACTGCCGGTGCTGATGACCCTGCGCGAGGCGCCCGCCGACTCGCCCATCGGCCAGCGGCTCGCGGCCCTGACGCGCTGAAGGCGAGAACGACCCATGACGATGATGAAGGAACTGCCCTATACCCCCAAGGCGGTGATCGGCCGCCGCGAGATGGTCGAGCTGCCGGAGATGCACCTCGTGCTGTGCGCCAAGGCGGATACCGGAGCACGCACTTCGGCGCTGCACGCCGAGGACATCGAATCCTTCGAGGAGGACGGCCACCTGTGGGTCAGCTTCACCACCCGCAGCGGAGGCCCCGAGACACCGCCCCACGTCTTTCGCATGCACCTCCACGATCGCCGTAAGGTGCGCAGCTCCAATGGCCAGGAGGAGTGGCGCTACGTGATCCGCACGCCCATGCGCCTCGGCTCGCTGGAGTACCAAGTGGAGTTCTCCCTGACCGACCGGCGCGACATGCGCCACCCCATGCTGCTGGGCCGCCGTGCCCTGCGTCGCCTGCTGGTGGCGCCCGGCGCCGCCTTCCTGCACGGCGAACCCTGAACCGACCGGCCCATCGTCCCGGAGCTACTCGATGCATATCGCGCTGCTGTCACGCAATCGCAACCTCTACTCCACGCGGCGCCTGGTGGAGGCCGCCGAACAGCGCGGCCACACCGCCCGGGTGGTCGACACCCTGCGCTGCTACATGAGCATCGCCGCCCACCACCCCTCGATCCACTACAAGGGGGAGGAGCTGGAGCCCTTCGACGCGGTGATCCCGCGCATCGGCGCCTCGGTGACCTTCTACGGCTGTGCGGTGCTGCGCCAGTTCGAGATGATGGGCACCTATGTGCTCAACGACAACGTCTCGATCACCCGCTCCCGGGACAAGCTGCGTTCGCTGCAGCTGCTGTCGCGCAAGGGCCTGGGCCTGCCGATCACCGGCTTCGCCCACTCCCCCGACGACATCCCCGACCTGATCACCATGGTCAAGGGCGCCCCGCTGGTCATCAAGCTGCTCGAGGGCACCCAGGGCATCGGCGTGGTGCTGGCCGAGACCAACCAGGCGGCGGAGAGCGTGATCCAGGCCTTCATGGGCATGAAGGCCAATATCATGGTCCAGGAGTACATCAAGGAGGCCCGCGGCGCCGATATCCGCTGCTTCGTCATCGGCGACAAGGTGGTGGCGGCCATGAAGCGCCAGGCCGCCGAGGGCGAGTTCCGCTCCAACCTGCACCGCGGCGGCACCGCCAGCGTGATCCGCATCACGCCGGAGGAGCGCTCCACGGCGATCCGCGCCGCCAAGGCCATGGGCCTGCGGGTGGCCGGCGTCGACCTGTTGCGCGCCAATCACGGCCCCGTGATCATGGAGGTCAACTCCTCGCCTGGCCTGCAGGGCATCGAGAGCGCCACCGGCAAGGATATCGCCGGGCTGATCATCGAACACCTTGAGAAGAATGCCGCCCCGGCCCGCAAGGCACCGCCTAAGCCCAAGGGGTAATTGCCAGTTGTGCACAGGCCAGGCCCAATGGGCATCGCGGATTCCACACTTATTCCAATCCGGGGGTAGCAAAACAGTGTTTCCCCGGCCACAATCTGCGTCACCAAAGGGGGTGACCGCTCATGTTTCTCGACAATCGCCAGGTGGCGATGGACAGCGTGCTGGAAGCGCTGGCCGACAGCATCGACTACTTTCAGGACAATCTGGAGCGCCTGCGCCCATCGCTGCGCGACGCCCTCAAGCCGCACTATGAGGCGCGCAGCCAGTCGATGCGCGAGCTGCAGGAGCTCGCCCGGGAGCACCTCAACATGCTGCCGCGGGACGCCGATGTCGAACGCGACGACTACATGTGGCTGTGGAGCCGGCTGAAGAGCTTCGTCGGCAACGAGAGTCAGGTGGTGATCGGGGAACTGCTGGAGCAGGAACGCGTGCTGATGCAGGCCCTCTCCAACCTGATGACCCACCCCCTGCCCGACGCCCTCGAGCCGAAGGTGGAAGAGTGCTGGAAGGGCTGCCGGGCGCTGATCCGTGAGCTCTACGCGCTGCAGAAGAGCCGCACCAAGCGGCGCTGAAGGCTGTTGCCCGACTCGCGCTGTAGGCTCTGACCGGGTAGCGCTGAGGGCTCCTGCTCAGCGCCGCTCTGCTACCGGTCCCGGCGTATCGATGGCCCAGCCCTGCGGCAAACTCCGCGGCACGATCACCAGTGGCTCCCGTGGCCCCAGGAAGTGGGGCTCACGCCCCCACAGATAGAGATCTCCCAGGGTGGCCAGTCGCGCCACCCACTCCCGCGCCGCCAGGCGCCACTCCCCCCTCACCTGCCGTGTCGATACCGCGCAGCCCTGGGCCTCGATGCCCAGCGCCTCGGCGATGAACAGCGCCCGCGGCAGGTGCCAGGCCTGGGTGATCAGCAGCGCACGCTCCACGCCGAATACCTGGCGGGCTCGGGCCAGGGTATCGAAGGTGCTGAAGCCGGCGTAGTCCAGCGTCATGGCGGTTTCGGGCACGGCGCGGCCGCGCAGGTCACGCCACATGGTGATGGGTTCGTTGTAGGAGAGGGTACGGTTATCGCCGGAGAGCAGCAGGTGGTCGACCCGGCCCAGGCGCAGCAGCCGCGCCGCGGCGCTCATGCGCGCCTCGAAGTAGGGATTGCGGACCCCACTGCGGGTCCAGTGGGAGGTGCCGAAGACGATGCCCACCCCGCTCGGCACGGCACAGCGGCAGATCATGCTCGATACGCTCACGGGTCTGGCCCAGCACCCAGAGGTTGGCGACCAGCAACAGCAGTGCAGCCAGCAGCACCGCCGTGCCCAGCGCCATCAGGATGGCCCGGAGGACCCGCCATGCTGCCAACTTCATCGGCATCTCCTGTTCCCTGTGCGCCCGGCACGTCCTGGTCGATCACCGCGAGGTGCCGCGGGCACAGGCCGCTAGAACATGCCGAGCTCGAGCTTGGCCTCGTCGCTCATCATCTCACGGCTCCAGGGCGGATCGAAGACGATCTCGGTATGCACCTTGCTGATCTGCGGGGCACCGAGGATCTTGTTGCGCGCGTCGGCGGCGATCACGTCGCCCATGCCGCAGCCCGGGGCGGTGAGGGTCATGCGGATGGTGACGATGCGCTCACCGCTGATCAGCCGCTCGATGCGGCAGCCGTAGACCAGCCCCAGGTCGACGATGTTGACCGGGATCTCGGGGTCGAAACAGGTACGCAACTGGTCCCAGACGAACTGCTCGATCTCGTCCTCCGAGGCATCCTCGGGCAGGGTCGGGCGCGGCAGCGCCTCCAGGCCCAGGGCATCGAGGTTGGCGCCCTCGATCAGGTAGAGGCGCCCCTCGAAGCCGACGCTGACCGTGCTGCCCTTGGCCTGCATCACGCTGACCACGCTGTCCTCGGCAAGGGTCACGGTCTTGCCGAAGGGGATGGAGATCACCTCCACGTCACGCTGCAGGGGCAGCTCCTGTCCCTTGTGAAGGCTCGCTATCTGCTCGATATCGCTCATGGCGTTCCTATATCTGGCGGTTCCCTGTCCGTCTGGCGGCTCCCTGTCCGACCGGGGCTTACCTGACCATGCCGATGACGCGCTCCAGGGCCTCGGCGAAGACGTCGATCTCTTCCAGGGTGTTGTAGGCGGCGAACGATGCCCGGCAGGTGGCGTCCACGCCGAAGTGGGCCAGCAACGGCTGGGCACAGTGGTGACCGGTACGGATCGCCACCCCGAGCTGGTCGATCAGCAGCCCGATATCCTGGGCATGGGCGCCGTCGACCACGAAGGAGAGCACCCCGGCCTTGTCCGGGGCAGTGCCCAGGATGCGCAGGCCATCGATGCGCAGGACCCGCTCGGTGGCGTGGGCCAGCAGCCGTCCCTCCCAGGCGCCGATGGCGTCGAGACCGACGCCGGCGACCCACTTCAGGGGCCTCGCCCAGGGCGATCACCTCGGCGATGGCCGGGGTGCCGGCCTCGAACTTGTGGGGAAGCTCGGCGAAGGTGGTGCCGGCCTCGAAGGAGACCGTGGCGATCATCTCGCCACCACCCTGCCAGGGCGGCATCGACTCGAGCAGCTCGGCCTTGCCGTAGAGCACGCCGACGCCGGTGGGGCCATAGACCTTGTGGCCGGAGAAGGCATAGAAGTCGGCATCGAGGTCGCGCACGTCCACCGCCTGGTGAGGCGTGGCCTGGGCGCCGTCGACCAGGATCAGAGCCCCGTGGGCATGGGCAACCGCGGCCATCGCCTTGACCGGGTTGACCGTGCCGAAGGCGTTGGAGACGTGGTTCACCGCCACCAGCCTCGTGCGCTCGGTGAAGAGCGCACGGTAGGCATCGAGGTCGAGCACGCCACGCTCGTCCACCGGGATCACCTTGATGGTGAAGCCGAGCTCGGCGGCCAGCATCTGCCAGGGCACGATATTGGAGTGGTGCTCGAGGCGCGAGATCAGCACCTCGTCGCCGGCCTTGAGGTTGGCGCGGCCCCAGCTGTTGGCCACCAGGTTGATCGCCTCGGTGGTGCCGCGAGTGAAGATGATCTCGCGGGTCTCGGCCGCGTTCAGGAAGCCGCGCACCGTCTCCCGGGTGCCCTCGAAGGCTGCCGTGGCCTCGTCCGCCAGGGTATGCAGCCCGCGGTGGATATTGGCGTTGTAGCCGCCGTAGTAGGCGTCGAACGCCGCGATCACCTGGCGCGGGGTCTGGCTGGTCGCCGCATTGTCGAGATAGACCAGCGGCCTGCCATGCACCTGGCGGGAGAGGATCGGGAAGTCCGCGCGGATCGCCGCGACATCGAGACTCGGCATCGCCGCGGCACGGGTGGCCAGGTCGTTCATGGCAGGCTCCTCCTCATGGGTTCTCGGTTATTCATCACCCATGGCCACGGCGGCTTCCACCAGCCCGGCCAGGTTGAAGCGCTCGGGCAGCTTGCCGGCCACGGCGAGCTCCACGCGCTCGGCGATGGCATCCAGGTTCACCTCCTCCAGCACCTCGCCGGCGAAGGCCAGGGTCAGCAGCCCCCGAGCGGTCTGGCGGTCGATGCCGCGACTGCGCAGGGCATAGATCGCCTCCTCGTCGAGCTGGCCGGTGGTGGTGCCATGGGAGCACTTGACGTCATCGGCGTAGATCTCGAGCTCCGGCTTGGCGTCGATCTCGGCACGGTCGGAGAGCAGCAGGTTGGCGTTGCTCTGGAAGCCCTCGATCTTCTGGCTGTCGCGCTTGACCACCACCTTGCCGTTGAACACGCCGTGGGCGCGGTCGTCGAGGATGCCCTTGTAGTTCTCGTTGGAGAAGGTGTGGGGCGCGTTGTGGTTGGCCAGGGTGTGGCTGTCCACGTGCTGACGGCCCTGGCCGTAGAACAGGCCATAGAAGTCGCAGGTGGCGTTCTCGCCATTCAGCTCGCTGATCAGGTCGGTGCGCACCAGCGCGCCACCCAGGTTCAGGTTGAACGAGGTATAGCGACTGTCGCGGGCCTGCTCGACGTGGATCGAAGCCACATGCAGGTCGGCAAGCGGCGCCTCCTGCAGCTTGTAGTGGGTCAGGATGGCGTTGCGCTCGAGGATGATCTCTTCCACCAGGTTGGTGAAGTTGGCCGCCTCTTCCTCGCCCACGTGGTGCTCGACCAGGGTCGCCTGGCTGCGCCCGCCGGCCTGGACCAGGATGCGCGGATGGCTCATCACCGGCTGCGCGCCACTTCTGGAGAGGAACTGCAGGATGATCGGCTTCTCGACCACCGTGCCCGGCGCCAGGCGCAGCACGGCCCCCTCCTCCATGAAGGCGGTATTGAGCGCCGAGAAGGGCGAGAACTCGACCCCGGTGAGGCGCCCCAGCGGACCGCCCACCGCCTCGTGGTTCTCCTCCAGGGCCGCCGAGAGCGGCACCAGGCTGACACCCGCCGGCAGGTCGTCGAGCCGCGACAGGGCCGGGGCGAAGACGCCGTCGACGAAGGTCAGCCGGTGCGCATCGATGGGCAGGGTCAGGGCCGCCGCGCCGGCCTGGGAGAACTCGGCATCCTCGGCCAGGGCGAAGTCGCCCCGGGCGATGGCGCGCACGTCGGTGTACTTCCACGCCTCGTCGCGGCGGGTGGGAAAGCCCATCGCCTCGAAGCGGGCCGCACCGGCCTGGCGCCGGGCGGCGATCCAGGTCGGCTCCTGGCCCCGAGTCTCGAGGCGGCCGGCGCGGAACTCGGCCAGGCGGTCGAGAAAACGCTGTGTCTCTTCACTCATGCGGCAGACTCCTCCAGCACCCAGTCATAGCCACGGGATTCGAGTTCGCGCGCCAGATCCGCGTCGCCGCTCTTGGCGATGCGACCATCGATCAGCACGTGGACATGATCGGGCACGATATAGTCGAGCAGGCGCTGATAGTGGGTCACCAGCAGGATGCCGCGGTCCTCGGCGCGCAGGCTGTTGACCCCGTCGGCCACCACGCGCAGCGCGTCGATATCGAGGCCGGAGTCGATCTCGTCGAGCATGGCGAGCTTCGGCTGCAGCACCAGCATCTGCAGGATCTCGTTGCGCTTCTTCTCGCCGCCGGAGAAGCCCTCGTTGACGGAACGCTGCAGGAAGCTGGCGTCCATCTGCATCTCGGCGATCTTCTCCTTGATCAGCTTGAGGAACTCCGGAGCGGGCATCTCACCCTCGCCACGGGCCGCGCGCTGGGCATTGAGTGCCGACTTGAGCAGGTAGATGTTCTTCACCCCGGGGATCTCGACGGGGTGCTGGAAGCCCAGCAGCAGGCCGGCCTGGGCGCGCTCCTCGACTTCCATCTCCAGCACATCCTGGCCCTCGAAGGTGATGGAGCCGGAGGTGACCTCATACCCCTCCTTGCCGGCGATCACCGAGGAGAGGGTCGACTTGCCGGCCCCGTTGGGGCCCATGATGGCGTGCACCTCACCGGCGTTGATGGTCAGGGAAAGGCCCTTGAGGATTTCCTTGCCCTCGACCGTGACGTGCAGATCCTTGACTTCGAGCATCGTGAATACCTTTTGATTCGAGAAAGCGATTGGCAACAGGGTGATCAGCCGACGGAGCCTTCGAGAGTGACGCTGAGCAGCGCCTCGGCCTCGACGGCAAACTCCATGGGCAGCTCCTGGAAGACGTCCTTGCAGAAGCCGTTGACGATCATGCTCACCGCGTCCTCCTCGGAGATGCCGCGGCTCTGGCAGTAGAAGAGCTGGTCCTCGCCGATCTTGGAGGTGGTGGCCTCGTGCTCCACGGTGGCGGTGCTGTTGCCGATCTCCTGATAGGGGAAGGTGTGGGCGCCGCACTTGTCGCCGATCAGCAGGGAATCGCACTGGGTGAAGTTGCGCGCCCCCTTGGCCCGCGGGCCGACCTTCACCAGGCCACGGTAGGACTGGTTGCTGCGCCCGGCGGAGATACCCTTGGAGATGATGCTGGAGCGGGTACCCTCACCGATGTGGATCATCTTGGTGCCGGTATCGGCCTGCTGGCGACCGTTGGTCACCGCCACGGAGTAGAACTCACCCTTGCTCTCCTTGCCGCGCAGCACGCAGGAGGGATACTTCCAGGTGATGGCGGAGCCGGTCTCGACCTGGGTCCAGCTGATCCGCGAGCGATCGCCACGGCAGTCGCCACGCTTGGTGACGAAGTTGTAGATGCCGCCCTTGCCGTCCTCATCGCCGGGATACCAGTTCTGCACGGTGGAGTACTTGATCTCGGCGTCGTCCAGCGCCACCAGCTCGACCACCGCGGCGTGCAGCTGGTTCTCGTCGCGCATCGGCGCGGTGCAGCCCTCCAGGTAGGAGACCTGGGCGCCCTCCTCGCAGATGATCAGGGTGCGCTCGAACTGGCCGGTGTTCTCGGCGTTGATGCGGAAATAGGTGGAGAGCTCCATGGGGCAGGTCACGCCCTTGGGCACGAACACGAAGGAGCCGTCGGTGAACACCGCGGAGTTGAGGGCCGCGAAGTAGTTGTCGGTCTGGGGCACCACGCTGCCCAGGTACTGCTTGACCAGTTCCGGGTACTCCTTCACCGCCTCGGAGATGGAGCAGAAGATCACGCCGGCTTCGCCGAGCTTCTCCTTGAAGGTGGTGGTCACCGAGACGGAGTCGAACACCGCGTCCACCGCCACGCCGGCCAGGGCGGCACGCTCGTGCAGCGGGATGCCAAGCTTCTCGTAGGTCTCGAGCAGCTTGGGGTCCACCTCGTCGAGGCTCTGGGGGCGATCCTCGTCACGCTTGGGGGCGCTGAAGTAGGAGATCGACTGGTAGTCGATGGGCGGATAGTCGAGGTGCGCCCAGGAGGGCGGCGTCATCTTCAGCCACTTGCGATAGGCGTCCAGGCGCCACTCCAGCATCCACTCCGGCTCGCCCTTCTTTTTCGAGATGAAGGCGATCACGTCCTCGTCGAGGCCGGGCGGTAGCGTATCGCTCTCGATGTCGGTCACGAACCCTTCCTTGTAGTCGCGACGGACCAGCTGTTCCATTTCCTGACTTGCCATGATCTCTCCCCTCCCGGGCGGTTGGGCCGGCGAGACGGGCTCGCCGATTGAATCCGATGAAACTTGAGTGGCTCAGGCCGTGTCGGCGGCCAGGCTCACGCTCTGGATGGGCAGCTGCACCGGCAGCTTGATCGGCGAGGCGCTGGCCAGATGGGCCAGGGTCACGCTGCCGAGCAGGGTGCGCACCCCCAGCGAAACGCGCTGCCAGTTGTCGGCCACGCCGCAGGTAGCGGCCAGGTCACAGTCGCCCTCGGCATGACTGCATTCGGTCATCGCCACCGGCCCCTCGATGGCGGTGATGATGTCGATAGCGGTGATCTCGGAGGCGGGCCGCGCCAGGGAGTATCCCCCTGGGCACCGCGGCGCGACTCCAGCAAACCCGCCTTGACCAGCATCTTCAGCGTCTTGCTGACGGTGGGATGCGGAAGCTGGACCGCTTCGGCGAGCTCGGCCGCCGCCTGGGGCTGCTCGGGGTGACGGGCGATCTGGGCCATCACCACGGCGGCATAGTCGGTCAGCCGCGAGAGCTTGAGCATGACGAGCCTCCTGTCAGCGAGCGGCCCGGCGGAATACCGTGCCTCGATTGCGGACCATTTTAGTCCTGTATGAATTCGATGTGAAGCCCGCGAGGCGGTTTCCCTGCCGAAGCGACGGATTGGCAGCATGATAGGCGCCATTCGCATCAATAACGACTATCGTTATCATTAAGACCCGCTATCGCAAGCCTTGCCCCGAGGGCCCCTCATGCCTTCTTCACGAACTCGGACTTCAGCTTCATGGGGCCGACACCCTCGACCTTGCAGTCGATATCGTGGTCGCCCTCCACCAGGCGGATGTTCTTGACCTTGGTGCCTACCTTCACCACCAGGGAGGAGCCCTTGACCTTGAGGTCCTTGATCACGGTCACGCTGTCGCCATCGGCCAGCAGGTTGCCGTTGGCATCGCGTACCTGGAGGGTGTCGTCGCTCTCGACGCTCGCTTCCCCGGACCACTCGTGGCCGCACTCGGGGCAGACATACTGGATGCCGTCCTCATAGGTATAGGGGGAGGAACAGGCGGGACAGACGGGCAGATCGCTCATGGCGGGCTCCTGATGGGGTGGCGGAAAGCCGCCAAGCGTACACCGCGGCGCCATGGGTCTCCAGCCGACACATGACGGCCGCGGCGCGGCCTGGCAGGATTGACGCTCCCCAACGGTGAGAAGGAAGCAGCATGCAGGAGGGCCCGACCACGGTCTTCGGTGGCACCGGTTTCCTCGGCCGCGCCATCGTGCGCGAGCTGGTGGAAGCCGGCCGGGCGGTACGCATCGCCGCGCGCCACCCGCGCCTGCCCGACTGGCGCGAGCCCGGGGACCGCATCGAGAGCTTGGCGTGCGATATTCGCGACGAGAGTCGGTGGCCGCCGCCCTGGCGGGCAGCGTCGCCGCGATCAATGCGGTGGGGCTCTATGTGGAGCGGCGCCGGGCGGCCCAGACCTTCACCGCGATCCACGCGGAAGCGGCCGGCCAACTGGCGAGGCTCGCCCGGGAGGCCAGCATCGCCCGGCTGGTGCATGTCTCGGGCATCGGCACCAGCGCCGACTCCCCCTTCCGCCTATGTGCGCGCCCGCGCCGCCGGTGAGGACGCCGTGCTCGAGGCGCTGCCCAAGGCGATCCTGCTGCGCCCCTCGGTGCTGTTCGGCCCCGATGACGCCCTGCTGGCCAACCTGGCTCGGCTGGTACGCCTGCCGCTGGTGCCGCTGTTCGGGCGAGGCGCGACCCGGCTGCAGCCGGTGCATGTGGACGACGTGGCCCGCGCCGCGGTGCGGCTGAGCGGCTCTCGCCCGGTGGAACGACGACTCTTCGAGCTGGGTGGCCCCGAGATCCTCAGCTACCGCGAACTGGTCCAGCGGGTGGCGGCGCAGCTGGGGCGTCATCCGCGGCTGGTGCCGCTGCCCTTCCTCGCCTGGCGCCTGGCCGCCGCCCTGCTCGCCCCGCTGCCCTCGCCGCCCCTGACCCGGGACCAGGTGTTGCTGATGCAGCGCGACAACCTGGCCGACCCGGACGCCGGTGGCTTCGCCGACCTCGGCATCGTGCCCCGCACCCTGCATGACAGCCTGCCGCGCTGCCTGCCCGAAAACTGACGGCCCCGTGGGTGACACAAAATGCGTCCCTGCCGGACAGCGCACCGCCCGGACGGCTATGCTGGGGAGGCGGGCCCACCTCCAGTAGGGCCTCGGCAAACAGGGAGTCCCAGCCGTGAGCGACCAGAGTCGGGTGATCGCCTTCTATGACGAGCGCATGCTGGCCCACGAGCCGGATATCGAGGTGCCATTCCTCCCGGGGCGCATGGACACGCGAATCCGCTCGCTGCTGTCGGGTCTCGGGGTGCCCTGGAAGTACCCGGAACACCCCGCCCGGCTCACTGCCATCCGCCACTTCCTCGAACTCGAGCCGGTCCCCGGGGTGACCTTCGAGGCAGGGGTGGCCGCGACACGCGAACAGCTGGCACGGGTCCACACCCTCTCCTATCTCGACAGCATCTTCCAACTGCGCGGCGAGAGCGCCTGGCTGGATGTGGACACCACGGCGGTGTCACCCGGCAGCGTCGAGGCCGCCGAGGTGGCCGCCGGTACGGCGATCGCGGCAGTGGAAGCGGTGGTCGAGGGACGCGCGGAGAGCAGCTTCGCCCTGGTGAGGCCGCCGGGCCATCACGCCGAGCCGGTTCGCGCCCGGGGCTTCTGCCTGTTCAACAACGTGGCGGTAGCCGCCGCCCATGCCCAGGCGATACTGGGCTGCGAGCGAGTGATGATCGTCGACTGGGATGCCCACCACGGCAACGGTACCCAGGACATCTTCTGGGCCGATCCCGACGTGCTGCTCTTCGACATCCACCGCGGCGCGCCCTTCTACCCCGGCACGGGCAGCCTCGAGGAGATCGGGGTAGGCCTCGGTGATGGCACCAACGTCAACGTGCCGCTGCCGGCTGATGCCGGTGACGCTGCCTACCTCAAGGCGTTTCGCGAGATCCTGATCCCCGCCGCGCAGTGGTTCCGGCCCGACCTGATCCTGGTCTCGGCAGGCTTCGACCCCCACAGCCATGACCTGGCCTTGAATGTCTCCTATGACGGCTTTGCCGCCATGACCGGCATCCTCCAGGCCCTGGCCCGGGAGCAGTGCGGAGGTCGACTGGTCTTCGTGCTGGAGGGGGGCTACAACCTCATCTCCCTGTCACGCGGGGTCAGCGCGGTACTGCGCGTGCTGGCCGGAGAGGCGCCGCCGGAACCCGGGCGGCGCGGGATAGCCGAAGTGGAAGCCGCCGCTGCCTTCCATCGCGGCGCCTTCCTCGGCTAGCTCACTTGACCTCGACCTTGCGCCGAGTGGCCTTGTTGAGCTTGGGAAGGGTCAGCTCCAGGATGCCGTTCTTGAAGCTCGCCTCGGCCTTGTCGGCGTCGATATCGCTGGGCAACGGCACGCTGCGACTGAAGGAGCCGGTGGTAATCTCCGAGCGATAGAACTCGCCCTCCTCTTCCTTGCTCTCCTGCCGGTGCTCGCCCTTGACGGTGACGCTGCGGTCGCTGACCGACACCTCGAGATCCTCGCGCTCGAAGCCGGGCACCTCGGCCCGCACCACCACTTCGGCATCGCGCTCGATCACGTCGACCTTGGGCATGCCCTTGTCGAACCCGGCAAAGCGCTCCCACAGCGGGTGATCGCGATGCAGCATGGGCATCCAGCCGCGATCGAAGACGTTATCGAAGAAACGATCGAATTCATGCAATGGACTGACACTCCGTGACTCCGTTTTCGGGGCCGGGGACGTTTCCTTGGATTTCTTGGCCATACTGACACCCTCCAGACGCTTGGCAACAGGTTGATGGCAGGACCCGGCACACGACCCTCTCGCGACTCTCGTCGCCAGGCCCGCACTAACAGGTTCGCCCAATCAGCAGCCTAGACCAGCCCCACCCTTTCGCCTTGATACATGTCAACCATGGCTCCCTTGCCCCCACCGACAAGACAAGAGAAAAAACCATAAGAACACTCCCCTAGGGAAATAGTTGCCAACAGGGATGGAAAATGAAGAATAGTCGCCCGAACCCATCGCAAATCAGGCGACTTTCATGGAATTCTTCAACCGACTGGTAGACGGCGGCAATGGCCTGTTGTGGGGCAGCGTACTGATCTACCTGCTGATCGGCGCCGGCCTCTACTTCACCGTGATGACCCGCGGTATCCAGTTCCGCCACTTCGGCCATATGTTCAAGCTGCTGCGCCACTCCCGTGAGGGGGACGGCGGCATCTCCTCCTTCCAGGCGCTCTCCACCAGCCTGGCGTCACGGGTAGGTACCGGGAACCTGGCCGGCGTTGCGGTTGCGTTATACCTCGGCGGTGCCGGCGCCATCTTCTGGATGTGGATGACCGCCCTGGTCGGCATGGCCACCAGCTTCGTGGAATCCACCCTGGCCCAGGCCTACAAGGTCGACCACGGTGACCAGACCTTCCGCGGCGGTCCGGCGCGCTACATCGAGCGTGGCCTGGGCCTGCGCTGGCTGGCCGTACTCTTCTCGATCTGCCTGATCATTGCCTTCGGCCTGGCCTTCAACAGCGTACAGGCCAACTCCATCGCCCAGGCGATGCAGGAGGCCTTCGCCGTACCCACCTGGGCCATGGGCCTGGTGCTGGTCGTGGTGGTCGCGCCGATCATCTTTGGCGGCCTCAAGTCCATCGCCCGGGTCGCCGAGCTGGTGGTGCCGCTGATGGCGCTACTCTATCTGCTGCTGGCGGTGACCGTGGTGCTGCTCAATATCGGCGACCTGCCCGCAGCGCTGGGCACCATCATCAAGAGCGCCTTCGGACTCGAACAGGCTGCCGGCGGTGCGGTGGGCTACGCGGTGGCTCAGGCCATCATGAACGGCATCAAGCGCGGGCTGTTCTCCAACGAAGCGGGCATGGGCTCGGCCCCCAACGCCGCGGCCACTGCCACCACCCATCCGAACCATCCGGCGGCCCAGGGCTTCATCCAGATGCTCGGTGTCTTCCTCGACACCCTGGTGATCTGCACCGCCACCGCGGCCATCATCATCATGGCAGGCCCCGAGCTGCTGGCCAGCGACGAGGCCAACGGCATCCAGCTCACCCAGATTGCACTCTCCGGCACGTGGGCGAGTGGGGTGGTCAGTTCATCGCCATCGCCATCCTGCTGTTCGCCTTCACCTCGGTGATCGCCAACTACTCCTATGGCGAATCCAACGTGGAGTACCTGGCCGGACCGCGCCGCGCACCACTGGCCATCCTGGTCTATCGCCTGGCCGTGCTGGGCATGGTGATGGTCGGATCCATGGCAAGCCTGGGGGCCATCTGGAACTTCGCCGACCTCTCCATGGGCATGATGGCACTGATCAACCTGGTCGCCATTCTGCTGCTCTCCCCGGTGGCCTTCGCGCTGCTCAAGGACTACGAGCGCCAGCTCAAGGCGGGACAGGACCCCACCTTCGATCCGAGTCGCTTCCCCAGGCTGGCCAGACAAGGTCGACCCCAGGGCCTGGCCCGGGCGCTGAGGCGAGCCCCTTAAGCGCCAGTTCACCACCGTAACGCCACGCCCACGCGTGGCGTTGCCTATTGCCTATGGGCGGCTAGAGGCCGACGCCGAACAGCGCCTGGGCAAGATGGCCGGTGAGGAAGGCCAGCCCTGCCGCGGCGCCCCCCATCAGCAGGGTGCGCACCCCGGAGGCAAGCACCGGCTGGTGGTAGACCAGGCTCTTGCCCATACCGATCAGGAAGAACATCACTCCGGCGAGGGCAAGGCTCGCCAGGAACTGCGTATTGGCGGCCAGGCCGGGCACGGCGTAGGGCAGCAGCGGTACCGCGCCCACCACCAGGAAGGCGACGAAAGTCACTAGCCCCGAACGCAGGGGGCTCAACCCCTCGGTCTGCAGGCCATGCTCCTCGCGCAGCATGGTCTCCACCCACAGCTCGCGGTCGCTGCAGATGGTCTCCACCACCTGCTCCAGGACCTCCCCCTTGAAGCCCTTGGCGATAAATATCTGGCGGACCTCCTCACGCTCGCCATCGGGGATCACGTCGATATGGTGGTGCTCGTCGCGGCGCACCCCGTCGATATGCTCGCGCTGGGCCTTGATCGCCTCGTAGTTGCTGATCGCCATGCTGAAGCCATCGGCGAGCAGGTTGGCGAACCCCAGCACCAGTGCCACCGTGGCCGAGAAGCCGGCACCGAAGGCGCCGGAGACCACGGCGAAGGTGGTCACGCAGCCATCGATGCCGCCGAGGATGGCATCGGGCAGGCTCTGCCCGGCATTGCCGCCCTGCAGCCGTCGGCGAATGGCCTCGGGATGATGCTCCTCCACCAGGTCGCCACGCTTGTGTCCTTGCATGCCGCTTCCCCCGATTCATCGATATCATCAATGCCAGCTTGGCATATCCGGTGACGCCAGGCAGCCACTGCAGAGCGGGGCCCGGGGCATGGTAAACTGAGGCAATACCCTTACGGGAGCCTATCGCCATGTCGCTGCTTCACGCCATCCTGCAGGTTGCCCTCTCGGCCGCTCCCTGGCTGCTGCTGGGCCTGACCATCGCCGGCCTGATCAAGGCACTGCTCCCCGAGCAGCTGCTGCAGCGCTGGGTCGGCGGCCATGGCGTGGCCAGCGTGACCCGCGCCGCCATCATCGGCGCCCCGCTGCCGCTGTGCTCCTGTGGCGCCATTCCCACCGCCCTGGCACTGCACCGCGGCGGCGCCGCCCGCGGCCCGACCACCGCCTTCCTGATCGGCACCCCGGGCATCGGCGTCGACTCGCTGGCCATCAGCTATGCCCTGCTGGGCCCCTTCATGGCCGCCGCCAGGGCCCTCTCCGCCGTGATCACCGCCATTGCCACCGGGCTACTGGTCGGCACCACCGCAAGCGTCGCACCCCGCCTCCCCCGCGGCAGCGCCAGCCGGTCCGGCAAGCGCGCGAGCGGTGGCTGTGCCGGCTCGGGCAGCCAGCCCGAGGGCCCCGAGCCCTCGCCCGGCGCCCGGCAACGGGCTGCGTTACGCCTTCAGCGATATCCTCGATGACATCAGCCGCTGGCTGCTCGCCGGCCTGGTGGTGGCCGGGGCACTGATCGCCCTGGTGCCCGCCGAGCAGCTCGCCGCCTTCGGCAGCGGGCTCCCGCCATGCTGCTGATGGCGGTGATCGGCATCCCCATGTATCTGTGCGCCACCGCGGCCACCCCGATCGCCGCCGGCCTGCTGCTGGCCGGCGTTTCGCCGGGTACTGTGCTGGTCTTCCTGGTGGCCGCTCCCGTCACCAGCCTCGCCACCCTGGGCGTACTGCGCCGGGAACTGGGCGGCCGGGCACTGATCGCCTACCTGGCCGGCATCCTGACGAGCGTGGTACTCCTGGGGCTGGGCATCGACGCCCTGGCCAATGTCTGGCAACTGAATATCCCGGATCAGGTCGAGGGGGTGCAGGAGCTGCTGCCCGAATGGCTGGAAGCGGCGGCCCTGGTGATGCTGCTGGTACTCGCCATCAAGCCGCTGCGCCAGAGGCTGGTGCCCGCCTTCCCCAGCGCGCCTGATCCACGCCTCGACACCCATCACGACTCGGGCGCCGGACAATGGCACCCGACATGCAAGGAGAACCAACGAATGAGCGATACCCCCTGGACATCCGCCATGCCCGAGGAGCAGTTCGAGCTGATGCGCGAGATCCTCGCCGCGCCGAGCCCCGTGGGGCTCGAAGGGGCCATGACCTACGGCGTGCTCAAGCCCCATTTCGAGCGGTTCGCGCCTGCAGGCTGGCAACTGCACCAGTTCAAGGGGCACGCCGGCGTGGTGCTGGACACCCACCCGGGCCGCGACGACCTGTTCAAGGTGATGATCATCGGCCACGCCGACAAGATCCGCATGCAGGTGCGCTCCATCGGCGAGGACGGCAAGATCTGGATCAACAGCGACTCCTTCCTGCCCAACGTGCTGGTCGGCCATGAGGTGACCCTGTTCAGCGAGGATCCCGAGGCACCGGGAAGTTACCGGCGCATCGAGGGCGGCACGGTGGAGGCCCTGGGCGCCATCCACTTCTCCGACCCCGCCCAGCGCTCCGGCGACAAGGGCATCAAGAAGGAGCAGCTCTACCTCGACCTGCAGATCCACGGCGACAACAAGAAGCAGCAGGTGGAGAATCTGGGCGTGCGTCCCGGCGACGCCATCCTGCTGGAGCGCCCCATCCGCCACGGCTTCAGCCCGGACACCTTCTACGGCGCCTACCTCGACAACGGCCTGGGCTGCTTCGTCACCGCCGAGGTGGCGCGACTGATCGCCGAGGCGGGCGGCACCGACAAGGTCAGGGTGATGTTCGCCATCGCCAGCTATGAAGAGATCGGCCGCTTCGGCAGCCGGGTGCTGGCCGGGGAGCTCGAGCCGGACGCCATCATCGCCGTGGACGTCAACCACGACTACGTGGCCGCTCCCGGCATCGGCGACCGCCGCATGCAGCCGCTGGAGATGGGCAAGGGCTTCACCATGTCGGTGGGCTCCATCGCCAGCGAGCAGCTCAACCGCATCATCGAGAGCACCGCCCGCGAGCATGCCATCCCCATGCAGCGCGACATCGTCGGCGTCGACACCGGCACCGACGGCATGGCCGGCGTGCTCGCCGCGGTGGACTGCGTGGCCACCTCCATCGGCTTCCCGATCCGCAACATGCACACCATCTCGGAGACCGGCAACACCCGGGACGTGGTGGCGGCGATCCACGCCATCACCCGCAGCCTGCAGGCCCTGGATGCCCTGCCCGACCCGCAGCGTGAATTCCTCGATAACCATCCGCGCCTCGACCAGGCCGGCCCCCTGAGCCATCGTGGCGGCGAGAAACCGGCAGACCAGCAGAGCTGATCGGCACACCGCGACGCCTGCCGTGACACAGGCCACGCCCGCACGCCTCGGCGTGCGGGGCCCTCGTCGTTTGCGGCATCCATCATGCTGGCGAGGAATGATGCAGCCGCGTCATGGGAGTGTGACAACGGCATCCACATTCACTCAGGAAATCCGCAGCAGGGGGCTATCATGTGTCCCACAGTCACCAGCCAGTGAGAGCGTCATGCAACCCTTCCTCGTCGACGTCTACGCTATCCACCCCCGCGGCCATGAACAGCACCTCGGCGGCGGCATCTTCCACGCCACCAACGCTGGCGAGGCCGAGGAACTGGCCACCCGCGAATTCTGGCAGGCGAAGCTGGAGGATCAGGGCTTCGACATCGGCTTCCAGACCGACCAGCCCGAGACCGGTCACAAGGTGATGAGCCTGAGAGTCTCAGGGCCTTCATGCCGCGCCCCACCTTCGCCTGAGCCGAAGCAGGAATCATAGACCGCGCCGCCCTCCTGGGCGGCGCGGTCGTTGTATGGGTTCATCACCTTGACCGGATGCGGGTTACCACACCCCTTCCAGGGCCCCGGCCAGCACCGGTGCCATGGCGATGGAATTGCTCTGATGGGCAATGCAGTCGGTGCTCCACACCTCTCCCACGCCAGCTGCGCGAATCACCGCCAGGGCATCATCGGCGAACAGCGCATGGGTCAGGGCGACATCCACCGACGCCACGCCCGCGGAAAGCAACGCCTCGGTGGCGCAGGCCACGGTATGCCCGGAGCTCGCCACGTCGTCCATCAGCACCACCTGGCGACCCGCCACGGGGAGTTCGGGGAGCTGAATCGAGACATCGCGGTCGCCGTGGCGCACCTTGCGGCACACCCCGAAGTCGCCGCCGGTGACTGCGGCGGCCTCAGCCACCCACTGCCGAGCCTCCTCGTCCGGGCCCAGCAGCAGGGCCTCGGGGCGCTTCTCGGCCACCAGCTCGGCCAGGCGCGGTGCGCCGGAGAGCGCGATGGCGTGCTCGAGGGGGATCGCCTGGTCGAGGCGTTCGATGCGATGCAGGTGGGGATCCACCGTGACCACGGCATCGAACAGCTCGGCCAGGAAGCCGCCGACGATGCCCTGGCTGACGATCTCGCCGGGGTGGAAGGCGATGTCCTGGCGCATGTAGGCGAGATACGGCGCCACCAGCACCAGGCGCCTCACGCCCTGGCGACGCGCATGGCGGGCCAGCAGCAGCAGCTCCACCAGCTTGTCGTTGGGTCGATCCAGGCTGCGGTAGACCACCAGAGTCTCGGGGAGGGCACCCTCACCGCTGACGGGCAGGGTCAGCTTGAGTTCGGCATCGGGGAAGCGGTGGCGCTCGACGGCCACCGCCTGCATGCCGGCGGCATCGGCCAGGCGCCGAGCCGCGGCGGACTCGTCGGCGAAATGCAGCAGGGTACGTTCCTTGTCTCGACGCACGGGATCACATCTCCACGTTAAGGTGTATCAGCTCGTCGCGCTGGCCCAGGGTCACGCCGCTGTCGCGCTCGCTGGACTGGTGGGCCAGCGACAGCTCGTTGCGGAAGGCGGCATAGACGGTATACAGCGTCTGGCCGGCTCCTGACCCTCATCGCCGAGGCGCACCGCCATGTCGACCCCCGCTCCAATGGCCTTGGGCGCCCCGGCCAGCCGGGCGATGCGCGACAGCTTGAGGTTGTCGATGCCCACCACCACCCCATCCGCGGGGGCCACCACCTCGAAGTGGTGCGACGCCAGGGGCGGGTTATCCAGATCGAAGGGCTTCGCCCCCTGGGCCTCGATGATCGCCTGCATCTTCTCCAGGGCGCGCCCCGAGTCGAGGATATCCCTGGCGATACCGAAGCCGTCCCCGCCGCGCACGTCGGGGTCGAACTCGAGTATCCGCCCGGCCAGGCGCAACGCCTTCTGGCGCAAGTCCATGGGGGCGTCGGGATGGTTGGTCAGCACCTGCATCACGTCGCGGGCCTCGAGCATGGGGCCGATGCCGCGACCGATGGGCTGGCTGCCGTCGGTGATCACCACGTCCAGGGTCAGCCCCATGCGCCCGGCCACGAACTCGAACAGCTTGCGCAGCTGGCGGGCCTCGGGCATGGAGCGCACCTTGGCGTGGGGGCCCACGGGGATATCCAGCAGCAGGTGGGTGGAGCCGGCGGCGAGCTTCTTGGAGAGGATCGAGGCGACCATCTGGCCCGGCGAGTCGATGGAGAGCGGGCGCTCCACCGAGATCAGCACGTCATCGGCCGGCGAGAGCTGGCTGGTGCCGCCCCAGGCCAGGCAGCCGCGATGGGTGCGCACGATCTCGCCCAGGACCTCGAAGGGCAGGTCGACGTCGGCCAGCACCTCCATGGTGTCGGCGGTGCCCGAGGGCGAGGTGATCGCCCGCGACGAGGTCTTGGGGCACAGCAGGCCGTGGGCCGCGACGATGGGCACCACCAGCATCGAGGTACGGTTGCCGGGGATGCCGCCGATGCAGTGCTTGTCGACCACCGGATGCTCGTGCCAGTCGAGGCGACGCCCCACCCGGCACATGGCATCGCTGAGGTAGAAGATCTCCTCGCGATCCAGCTCGCCCAGGTCGCAGGCCACCACGAAGGCGGTCAGCTCGATCTTCGAGTAGCGCAGATCGGCGATGTCCTGGATGATCGCCCGGTAGTCGTCGCGGGTGAGGCGCTCGCCACGGATCTTGCGATGCAGGGCGGGAATCGATGCCGGCGGCTCGGCCTGGGAGACGCTCACCGGGCGACCCTCCTCCAGCCCCAGCGAGGCGAAGGCATCCTCGGAGAGACCGAGCTGCTGGCAGTCGACGATGCTGGGGTCATCGACCACGTTGAGGCTGGCGAGGATGCGCTGGCCATTGGCGCGCACTTCCACCTTGGAGAGGGCCTGGAAGCCCTCGGCACGGTAGAGGTGGCACTCGCGATGCAGGTAGGCCACGTTCTCGCGATAGGTGTCGATACCCACCCGCTTGAGGACCAGCGGCGAGAGGGTATCGTCCAGCGGTGCCACCGCGGGGGAACTCTTCTTCATGGCGACGTCCAGGGAGGCGTGGCGGCCAGGCCCATGGCCGGACCAGCATGGGTTGGTTGGATACCTTCATCCTACCAGCCGCCACGTCGGAGCGTCATGGCGTCGCGCGGGGCTTAACGCGGGCCACTGGATCACGCTAGGCTGACGGCTTCCGACCAGCGGAGTACCGCCAGTGTTCGATGCCTACCTGGATCCAGGCCACTTCTGGGCCGTGGCCACTGCCCTGATCGCGGTAACACTCTGCATCCTGCTGCACTACGAGGTGTCGATGCGGCTGTGGCGAGGACTGGAGCGCGCCCATGGCACCCTGCGCCGGCGCTTCCTGATGCTCAGCTTCGTGCTGTTTGGCGCCCATGTGGCGGAGATCTGGATCTTCGGCGTGGCCATGGCCCTGCTCGCCGAGCACCCCCTGGCGGGGCAACTGGTGGGCCTCGAGACCGTCACCCTGTTCGACTACGTCTACTTCTCCGCCATCACCTACACCACCCTGGGTTACGGTGACCTCTTTCCCACCGGGCCGATCCGCTTCATCACCGGCAGCGAGGCACTGCTGGGTTTCATGCTGATCACCTGGTCGGCCTCGCTCACATTCCTCGAGATGCAGCGCCACTGGTCGGCCCGCCGCGAACGCTGAGCCGGGGTGCCGGCCGTGCCGTTAGCGCCACGGCGGTGTAGGCTCTGCCTGATGACATCGGCATAAGGAGAGAGGGATGCGTTTCGCGATCATGGGCAGCGGCGGCGTGGGCGGCTACTTCGGCGCGCGCCTGGCCGAAGCCGGCCACGAGGTCACCTTCATCGCCCGCGGCGAGCACCTGGCCGCCATGCAGCGCGACGGACTGCGGGTCTCGAGCATCGAGGGCGACCTGCATCTGACCGAGGTGAAGGCTACCGACGATCCGCGCACGGTCGGCGTGGTGGATGCCGTTATCGTGGCGGTCAAGGCGTGGCAGGTCAGCGCGGCCGCCGAGGCGATACGCCCCCTGGTGGGGGCCGAGACCCTGGTGGTCCCGCTGGAAAACGGTGTCGAGGCCGCCGATACCCTGGCCGAGGCACTCGGTAAGGAGAGCGTACTGGAGGGGCTGTGCGGGATCCTCGCCTGGCAGGAGGCCCCGGGGCATATCAGGCATGCCGGCGTCGCCCCCTTCGTGCGCTTCGGCGAGCGCGACAACCACACGGAGCGAGCGCGCCGAGCGCCTCAAGGCCGCCTTCGATGCGGCCCATGGCGTCACCGCCGAGATCCCCGACGACATCCAGGCCGCGGTGTGGAGCAAGTTCCTGTTCATCTGCGCCATGAGCGGCATCGGGGCCATCACCCGCGCCCCCATCGGCGTGACTCGCCACCTGCCCGAGACCCGCGAGATGATCGAGCAGATCCTCACGGAGATCGTCGCGGTGGCCCGGGCGCGAGGCATCGCCCTGCCCGAGGATGCCGAGGCGAGAGGCGCTGGGCTTCATCGACGCCCCGCCCGAGGCGAGCACCGCCTCCATGCAGCGCGACATCATGGCCGGCCGCCCCTCCGAACTGGAATCACAGAACGGGGCCGTGGTGCGCCTGGGCCGCGAGGTCGGGGTGGCCACCCCGGTCAACGCCCTGATCCACTCGGCCCTGCTGCCCCAGGAGCGCAAGGCGCGGGAGGCAAACTGAGCCGCCGCCACGCTGACCTGCACAGGCCGGCCATCAGCCTGCCAGGGGACGGAGGCAACATGTCCCTTACGGCAGGCGCCCCTGGCGTGCCAGGCGTCGCCTGACCCAGGCATCATAGCCCCGACGCAGCAGTGACTTGATGCCGGGGAGACCGATCAACCAGGCCAGGGGCCTGAGCCGCGACACCCGGCGCATCAGCAGGATATAGGCGTCGATGCCCTCGCTGATGCGCCCGCCCTCCTCCTCCACGTGCAGCGAGAGCAGCGCCGCCTCGGGGTCGACGCCCCTGGCCCGTAGTACCTGCTGATGCTCGGTCACGTCGCACCACTGAACCTGCGCGCCCGCCTCCCCGGCCCAGCGCTCGTAGCGGGCACGGTCTCGCCGGCAACCGGGGCAGATACCGTCGTAGTAGACCCTCAAGACGTCGTTACGCCCTCTGGCATGACAGACCTCCGCTTCCCCGTGCCGGCATGATGGATACCCTGCATGCCGGCCATAGCCAAACTCCAATTCCCGAACGGCATGCTCTTGCTTCACAATGGATCGCGACGCTTGCGAAGGCAATGCCACAGACAGGAGAGATTCATGAGCCAACGTATTCTGATGGTCCTTACCTCCCACGACCGCCTCGGCGACACCGGCAAGCCCACCGGCTTCTGGCTGGAGGAGCTGGCGGCACCCTACTATGCCTGCCTGGATGCCGGTGCCGAGGTGGTACTGCCTCGCCCGCCGGCGGCCAGCCGCCGCTGGATCCCAGCAGCGACGCCGAGGAGAGCCAGACCGAGGCCACCCGGCGCTTCAAGCAGGACCCGGATGCCCAGCAGCAGCTGGCCACCACCCGTCGCCTCGACGAGGTGAGCGCCGACGACTTCGATGCCATCTTCTACCCCGGCGGCCATGGCCCGCTGTGGGATCTGGTGGACAATCCCGACTCCATCCGCCTGATCGAGACCTTCTGGGCCCAGCAGAAGCCCGTAGCGGCGGTGTGCCACGCCCCCATCGTGCTGCTCCATGCGCGCGACGCCGACGGGGAGCCGTTCGTGCGAGGCCGCCGGGTCACCGGCTTCACCAACGGCGAGGAGGAGCGCCGTGGGCTGACCGAGGTGGTGCCGCAGCTGGTGGAGGAGGCCTTGAAGGCCGCCGGCGCCGACTACTCCAAGGCAGATGACTTCGCGCCCTATACCTGCCGCGACGGCCGCCTGATCACCGGCCAGAACCCGCCCTCCTCGGAGCCGGTCGCCAGGGTGCTGCTGGAGGCACTGGCCGAGTGATCGCCTGACCACCTGGCAGCGCCCCACCCAGGTCAGGAAATGACGACGCCCCGGCATCCATCAGGATACCGGGGCGTCGTCGTCTGGAGCGGAGATGATCAGCCGCGACGGTAGGTGCCCACCAGGCGGTTCATGCCCAGCAGGTGCGGTTCGACCTTGACCAGCAGGTCACGCAGCGACAGCCCTTCGGGCAGGTCGTCGGTGGGCCTGTCCAGCGCCAGCACCCAGAAGTAGTAGCGATGGGTACCGTGCCCTTCCGGAGGCATGGGGCCGCCGTAGCCCAGCTTGCCGAAGTCGTTCTTGCCGCGAGTCCCCACGCGGGTCGCCTCCTCCAGGCTGCCGGTGGAGGCCGGAATGTTGTAGAGCACCCAGTGCACGAAGCCGTAGGTGCCATTCTGCACCAGCGGGGCGTCCGGATCGTGGCAGATCAGCGCGAAGCCCTTGGTGCCCTCAGGGGCATTTTGCCAGACCAGCGCCGGCGAGAGGTCATCGCCCTCCCCGGTATGCCTGGCAGGAATCGCCCCCCCATCCTCGAAGGCGGGACTGGAGAGTCGCAGGGTCGACAGGGCGAAAGCCATGGTTGATCCTCCTGATAAAAGCGAAAAAGTGTCGCTGTAGCCTGGGAAACAACCGAGGAGCTGTCAATATGCCCAAGCACCTGCTGATCGTCGCCCACGCGCCCTCCCCCAACACCACCAGGCTGCGCGAGGCCGCCGAGCGTGGGGCGTGCCACCCCGATATCGAGGACGTGGAGATCAACGTCAAGGCACCGCTGGAGGCCGGCCCTGAGGATGTGTTGGCCTGTGACGCCATCCTCCTCGGCACCACGGAAAACCTGGGCTATATGAGCGGGGCACTCAAGGACTTCTTCGATCGCTCGTACTACCCGTTGCTTGAGGAGAAGCAGGGCCTGCCCTGCGCCCTCTATATCCGCGCCGGCCACGACGGCACCGGCACCCGCCGCGCCGTGGAGGGCATCGCCAGCGGCCTGCGCTGGCGGTGGGTGCAGGAACCCCTGATCCTGCGCGGCGAGTGGCAGGAGGAGTTCGTCGACCAGGTGGCAGAGCTCACCATGGCCATGGCTGCGGGGCTCGAGGCTGGGGTGCTATAAGCTTATGCGATTAAATTTCGTTTAAAGCGATTTTCGGGTGCAGGGCAACTGCTATATATCAAGGCAGCCCTTCTAAACGCAGGGAGACCGGGGCTGTCTCGACACCACCTTGGCCGACAATACCAACACAACAACTCAGCCTGTCGACCAGACACGATGCGAAGTCACCCCTCGGCTTCCGTCTGGCCCTGCTGGTTCGGGTGCCTCTGGCCGACTCACTGATGCGAGGTGAGTCATGAAAACCACTGTTCGACGGCTGGCCATCGGCATGGCCAGCCTGCTCCTCTGCCTTGCGCTCTCGGCCCATGCCGAAGCACCACTGACCATCGCCACCGCCAGCCCCGCCGGGGTCTATCATGTGGTGGGGCGCGCCCTGTGCCGAGCCATCGATACTCCCTGCCGGGCACAGCCAAGCGACGGTTCCAGCGCCAACCTGCGCGCCCTGCGACGAGACGAGCTGAAGTTCGCCCTGGCCCAGTCGGACCTTCACCAGTATGCGGTGCAGGGCATCGAGGGATTTCGCCATATCGGGCCGGACACCTCGCTGCGTTCGGTGTTCTCGCTGCACAGCGAGCCCTTCACCCTGGTGGTACGCCGAGACGCCGGGATCCGAAGCTTCGAGGACCTCGAGCAGCGCTCGGTGAACATCGGCAACCCGGGCTCAGGGCAGCGCGGCACCATGCTCGAGGCTGATGGATGCCCGAGGCTGGAGCCGCAGCAACTTCCGCCAGGTTCATGACCTGCCCGCCGACCAGCAGTCCATGGAGCTGTGCCACGGCAATATCGATGCCATGGTCTACACCGTGGGGCACCCCAATCCCTCCGTGGATCAGGCCATCCGGCTATGCAACGCCGAGATCATCGATGTACGGGGCGACACCGTCGACCTGCTGGTGAACGCCTACCCCTATTTCACACTCGCCACGATTCCCGGCGGCCTCTATGGTCCCGACCAGCCGGCGGTGCACACCTTCGGGGTCAAGGCGACGCTGGTCACCCGGGCGGACACCGACGCCGACCTGGTCTACCGAGTGGTGTCGGATATCTTCGCGGAGTTTCTGCGCTTCAAGGCCGCCCACCCCGCGCTGGGCACCCTGACGCCCCAGGCGATGATTCGGGAAGGGCTCAGCGCGCCACTGCATGAGGGCGCACTGCGCTACTACCGCGAGCAGGGATGGCTCCAGGACGGGGTGCTGGTGGCCGAGGACAGCGCAACGCGCCCGCTCACTGCAGAAGCGCTCATGGTGGATTGACGGCGGTACCACGAAAAGCAACGGCGGCGCCCCGAGGGGCGCCGCCGTTGCTTGCAGGCCAGCGCAGGCGCTTACTTCAGGCGCTCGAACACCGTGGCCACACCCTGGCCCATGCCGATACACATGGTGGCCAGGCCCAGGCTGGTGTCGCGCTCACGCATGACGTTGAGCAGGGTGGTGCAGATGCGCGCGCCGGAGCAGCCCAGCGGGTGGCCCAGGGCGATGGCGCCGCCATGCAGGTTGACCTTCTCCTCCATGACATCACGCAGCCCGAGATCCTTGAGCACCGGCAGCGCCTGGGCGGCGAAGGCCTCGTTGAGCTCCACGGTGTCGAGGTCGTCGGCAGTGAGGCCGGCGGCCTTGAGCGCCTTCCTCGAGGCCGGCACCGGGCCATAGCCCATGATGGAGGCATCACAGCCGGCCACGCCGGTGGAGAGCACCCGCGCGATGGGCGCAAGGCCCAGCGCCTGGGCGCGCTCGTAGCTCATCACCGCCATGGCCGAGGCGCCCACCGAGAGTGCCGAGGAGGTGCCTGCGGTGACGGTGCCGCCACGCGGATCGAAGGCCGGCTTGAGCTCGGCCATCTTCTCCAGGCTGGCATCGGCACGGATCACCTCATCGCGCTTGACCAGGGTGCGGAAACCATTGGCATCGTGCCCCTCCACGCCGATGATCTCGTTGTCGAAACCGCCCTTCTCCATGGCCGCCTGGGCGCGCTGGTGGGAACGCACGCCGAAGGCGTCCTGGTCCTCACGGGAGACGCCATGCATCTTGCCCAGCAGTTCGGCGGTCAGGCCCATCATCATCGCCGCCTTGGCGACATGCTTGCTGGCCGCCGGATTGACGTCGACACCGTGGGTCATGGGCACGTGCTCCATGTGCTCCACGCCACCGATCACGTAGAAGTCTCCCATGCCGGCCTTGATGTTGGCCGCGGCGATGTGCAGCGCGCTCATCGAGGAACCACACAGGCGGTTGACCGTCTGGGCCGGCACGCTGCGCGGAATGCCGGTCAGGATCGCCGCGTTGCGGGCGATGTTCATGGACTGCTCCAGGGTCTGGTTGACACAGCCCCAGATCACGTCGTCGACCTCTGCCGGATCGAGGCCGGCATTGCGCTCGAACAGCGACTGCATGACGGCGGCGGAGAGGTTCTCGGCGCGCACGTGTCGGAAGGCGCCGTTCTTGGCCTTGGCCATGGCGGTACGCACACAGTCGACCACCACGATATCTCTCGGATTCAGACTCATTTCTTGCGACTCCTGTTGTCGTGGCGGGGATCAGGCCTGGGCCGGGGCCTGGTTCTGGGTGTCGTAGAAGCGCTTGCCGGCGGCGGCCATCTCGCGCAGCTTGTCGGTGGGCGCATAGAGGGCACCCAGCTCCTTGGCCAGGTCGTCGGCCAGCGCGACGAAGGCCTCCACGCCCATGGCGTCGATGTAGCGCAGCGCCCCCGCGGAACGGCGGGAAGCCGATGCCGTAGATCAGCGCCATATCGGCCTCGGCCGGGCTGCCGACGATACCGTCCTCGAGGCAGCGCACGGCTTCCAGGCACAGCGGCACCATCATGCGCGCGATGATATCGTCGTCGCTGAACTCGCGGCTCTCCCTGGCCACCCCCTTGACCAGCTCGATGGCAGCCTCGTCACGCACCTTCTTCGGCTTGCCGCGGCGATCCTCCTCGTAGGCGTAGAAGCCCCTGGCGTTCTTCTGGCCCAGGCGCTCGTTCTCGAACATCACCTGGATGGCGCTCTTGCTCTGACCTTCACCCCCAGCGGCACCGCCCAGGCTACCCATACGCTCGGGGAAGCCCTCGGCCATCACCTCGCCAGCGTGCACCGCGGTATCCAGGCCCACCACGTCGAGCAGGTAGGCGGGGCCCATGGGCCAGCCGAACTTCTCCATCACCTTGTCGACCCGCGCGAAGTCGGCGCCCTGTTCCATCAGCAGGCTGAAGCCGCCGAAGTAGGGGAAGAGCACCCGGTTGACCAGGAATCCCGGACAGTCGTTGACCACGATGGGAGTCTTGCCCATGGCGCGGGCGTAGGCCACGGTGGCGGCCACGGCGGCGTCACCGGTCTGCTCGCCGCGGATCACCTCCACCAGTGGCATGCGGTGCACCGGGTTGAAGAAGTGCATGCCGCAGAAGTTCTCGGGGCGCTTGAGGTTCTGTGCCAGGCGCGTGATGGAGATGGTGGAGGTGTTGGAGGTCAGGATGGTCTGCTCGCTCACCTCGGCTTCCACCTCGGTAAGCACCGCCTCCTTGACCTTCGGGTTCTCGACCACCGCCTCGACCACCAGGTCGACGTTGCCGAAGTCGCCGTAGGAGAGGGTCGGACGAATATTGGTGAGCCGCTCGGCCATCTTCTCGGTGGTGAGCTTGCCACGCTCCACCTGCTTGGCGAACAGCTTGCGCGCCTCCTTGAGGCCAAGCTCGATGGCGTCTTCCTTGATGTCCTTCATCAGGATCGGCGTGCCCTTGCTGGCACTCTGGTAGGCGATGCCGCCACCCATGATGCCGGCGCCGAGCACCGCGGCCTGCTTCACCGGACGCGCCTGCTTCTCGTAGCGGGCCCCTTCTTCTTGACCACCTGGTCGTTCATGAACAGGCCGACCAGGTTGAAGGCCACGTCGGTCATCGCCAGCTTGACGAAGGCCTTGGACTCGATGGCCTGGGCTCGGGCACGCTCCTCGCCGGCGCCCTTCTGGATCACCTTGATCGCCTCCACCGGCGCCGGGTAGTGCGGGCCCGCCTTGCCGGCCACATAGCCCTTGGCCGTCTCGAAGGCCATCATCTGCTCGATGGGCCCCAGCTTGAGGGGCTGCTTCTTCTCCGCACGGCGGGCGCGGTAATCCAGCTCGCCGGCAATGGCCCGGGCCAGGATATCGCGGGCCGCCGCCTCCAGCTGCTCGACGGGCACCACGGCATCCACGGCGCCCATCTTCAGGGCGGCATCGGCCCGGTTCTGGGTGCCACCGGCGATCCACTCGATGGCGTTGTCGGCACCGATCAGGCGCGGCAGGCGCACGCAGCCGCCCCAGCCGGGGAGAATGCCGAGCTTGGTTTCGGGCAGGCCGATCTGGGCACTCTCGCTCATCACCCGGAAGTCGGTGGTAAGCAGCACCTCGCAGCCACCGCCCAGCGCCAGGCCATTGATGGCGGTGACGGTGGGGAACGGCAGATCCTCGATGGCGTTGAAGATCCCGTGGACCCGCACCAGCATCGACTCCAGGAAGTCTCCCCCCTTGCCGAACATGGCCTGGAACTCGGTGATGTCGGCGCCGACGATGAAGGCCTCCTTGGCGCTGGTGAGCAGCAGGCCCGCCAGACCACTCTCGCCCTGCAGCGCCTTGACCGCCTCATCCAGCTCGGTCACCACCTCGCTGGAGAGCTTGTTGACCGACTCGTCCTGCAGATCGAAGGTAAGCGTGGCGATATCGTCATCGCCACGCACCACCGTGATGGCATTGCCTTGATAGATCATTCCGCGAATCTCCCGATTTCATACGGCCGTTTGAATGCGCACAGCTTGGTTCAGCCCGGCGCCTGCGTCAAGTGTCTCCGCCCACGCCTCGATCCGCTGTCGGCTGACGGCGACTCCATCTGCCGAGTGCTAGGCTGATAGGATGCCAGCTGACCGAGACGTCAGCCCAGCCGAGACGCGAATGTCCCACCCCAACGATACGCCAGCCACCAGTCGTGCCGCTCGCTTGCAGGCCCACGCCGAAGCATTGATCCGCCACCTGCGCCCCTGGAGCTGGCTGTGGCCGCCCATCGCCTTCGCCGCGGGGGTCGGCAGCTTCTTCCTGGTGGAGCGCCAGCGGTGGCTCGGCGCACTGCTCGCGCTGGGGATGCTCGGCGCCCTGGCTGCTGCTGCTCTCGGAAAGCCTGATCGGGCGGCTGCTGGCAAGACGCGGCTACCCCACCCTGCCGCGCACGGTGACCCAGTTCATCGCCCAGATGATCCACCAGGAGACGCTGTTCTTCTGCCTCCCCTTCCTGCTGGCCACCACGGTGTGGAGCAGCGGCCAGGCGCTGTTCACCCTGCTGATCATCACCATGGCGCTGTTCTCCGTCCTCGACCCGCTCTACCACCGGGTCGCCGAGCGGCAGCGCTGGTTCTACTTCGCCTTTCACGCCCAGTGCGTGTTCCTGGTGGTGCTGGTCACCCTGCCCACGCTGCTGCACCTCACCACCTACCAGAGCCTGCTGCTGGCAATCGCCGCCATGCTGCTGTTCAGCCTGCCGAGCCTCTTGCACCTCACCGCTGCCCAGCGAGGGAGGCGCTGGCTGATGGTGCTGGTGCTGCTGCCGCTGCTGGCGGGAGCGGCCTGGACGGGACGCATCTGGGTGCCACCGGCCAACCTGTGGATCACTGCAACCGCCCTCTCGCCGGGCTTCGACGAGTCCGCTCGAGCGCCAAGTGGCGAGTTGCGTCTTACCCCAGAGGCGCTGAGCAGCCAGGGACTGTTCGCCTACACGGCAATCCGGGCCCCACGCGGCCTGCGTGAGGAGATCCAGCATGTGTGG
The DNA here is from genome assembly GCA_018401555.1 of Halomonas sp. GTDB lineage: Bacteria > Pseudomonadota > Gammaproteobacteria > Pseudomonadales > Halomonadaceae > Halomonas. The sequence continues at coordinate 15,531 of JAGYKP010000099.1, read as the reverse complement.
CGCCAGAATGGCCGGGAGGTGGACCGGATTCCCCTGGTGATCGAGGGGGCCGCGAGGCGGGCTACCGCGCCTGGAGCCACAAGCAGAATTTTCCCGAGTCGCCCGCGGGGCGCTGGCGCATCGATGTGATGACCGAAGGTGGCCAGCGCATCGGCGTGATCCGCTTCCAGGTGGCCGAGGATGCGTCGGCCACCCTGGCCGATGGGCGTCCGCGTCGGCCGGCGGGCCTGCCGGGGCTGGCATGGCAGCCGCACGTCCCGGGCGACGGTGAGACCGAGAGCGCAGAGGAGACCTCACCGGAGGCCGCCATGGAGCAGGCGTCGGGCGACGCCAGGAGTGGCGAGGAAGAGTGGAGGAAGCGAGGTCAGCCCCGCCGATACACCGGCGCCGGCAACTGCACGGGAGAGCGAATGATAAGCCCGCTTGCAATCCACGCAGGGGGTTCCGACAATCCAGGCAGATTTCCTGAACCGAAGGCCCAACGTCCATGCAAGAGAACATCGGGTTCCAGCTCAGCCGCTTGCCACGCCTGTGGCGTGCGGTCATCGACGAGCGTCTCGCCCCCCTGGGACTGACCCAGACCCGCTGGGTCACGCTCTACCATCTGTGGCGACTGGGTGACGGCCAGCCCCAGTGCGACCTGGCCCGTGCCATCGGCGTCGAGGCCCCCTCGCTGGTGCGTACCCTCGACCAGCTCTCCGAGCAGGGCCTGGTGGAGCGCCGCCCCTGCGACCAGGACCGTCGCACCAAGCGCGTCTATCTCACCGCCGCGGCCACGCCGCTGCTCGAGCGTATCGACGACGTGGTGCGAGAGGCACGCAACGAGATGCTCGCCGGCCTCGATGAGGCCGAGGTGACCACCCTGGCCGAGCTGCTGTCACGCATCGAGGACAATGGCCTGGCGCTGCAGGCGCGGGGGGACGAGGCGCACGGCTAGAACGGCAGGCGGCACCGGCGGCCCGGATGCCTGCGGGTCATCGGGCCGCCCTGCCAGGCCATCACGCAGGGCCTCGAAATCCTCGAGATAGGTCGAGAAGCGCTCATAGCCCTGGGATTCATGCCACCACAGGGTCAAGGCCCGGGCATCGGATTCCACCACCAGGGCATCCTGGGGCAACCGCTCCAGCAGCCGCCTGAGCCTCGCCTCCAGCGCGTCGGGCAGGGGCCGCAGCGGCTCCTTGCGCCAGCGCCAGTCATGGGCGAAGGGACGCAGCGCCGCGGCCGCATGCGAGCCGCGGACCAGCATGAAATCCGGCCCCGGCCGCTGCGGCGGGTAGGGCCAGCGATAAGCCGGCATCGGCACCTTGTCGCCATGCAGCGGTGGCACCTGCAGCGTCACCTTGAGCCCACTCTGCATGGCCGCGTTGCGCAGTGCCGCAACGCGCTTCTGCCGTGGGCTGGGCTTGAGCCACATCACCGGCGAGATCACCAGCAGCATGGCCAGCACGATGAACAGCCAGATCATCGGCGTCTCTCCTTCGGGTTGGTACGCAACAATTGATGCGAAATGGTTGATATAGACCGTTGTCTTGCCGGGTCAGCAGGCCTAGAGTGATGGCATCACCATAGACCGCACGACATCTGTCGAGGAGCCCTCCCATGAGCAACGAGTATCGTCACGTTCTGGTCGCCGTCGACCTGACCAAGGATTCCCACCGGGTGCTGGAGCGCGCCGCCCAGATCGCCGACCGCAACCAGGCCAAGCTCTCCATCATGCACACCCTGGAGCCGCTGGGCTTCGCCTATGGCGGCGACATTCCCATGGACCTGACCAGCATCCAGGACCAGCTCGACGAGCATGCCAAGCACCGTCTCGCCGAGATCGCCGACCCGCGCGTGGCCAAGGAGGACCAGCACGTGGTGGTGGGCATGCCCGACACCGAGATCCACCGCTTCGCCGAGGAGCACGACGTCGATCTGATCGTGGTCGGCTCCCATGGACGTCACGGTTTCGCCCTGCTGCTGGGCTCCACCTCCACCGGCGTTCTCCACGGTGCCCAGTGCGACGTGCTGGCCGTGCGCGTGGGCCAGAAGGGCGAGAAGAGCGAGGAGTAATCGCCCGCTGCCGCCCCGTTTCTCAAGGCGCCCCCCGGGGCGCCTTCTTCATGCGTCGCCGGAGGCCCTGGGCCTCCAGCTCCATCCACCGCTCCATGGCCGCATCGAGCTCGGCCTGCCGCGCGGCGAGGGCCTCCAGGGTGGCGGTCACCTCACTGGCCTCCCGCTGATAGAAGCCCGGGTCACCGACCTGGGCCTCGAACCCGGCGACCTCCCTTCCAGCCGTTCGATCTCCGCCGGCAGGCCGTCGAGTTCGCGCTGCAGCTTGTAGGAGAGCTTGGCGGGCTTCCTGGCGACACCCCTGTTAGCGGCTGACGCCGGGTCGGCCGAGGCTGCCTTCTCCGCCCCTCGGCCACAGCCGGCGTGCCCCCCGATGGCGCCGGCGACGGCCTCCGCCACCAGCTCGGCATGCTGGCGCGCCGCCCCTTCCCAGGGAGCCGGCGGCAGACTGCCGCCCTGGCGCACCCAGTCACTGTAGCCACCCACGTATTCACGCACTCGGCCCTCGCCTTCGAAGGCCAGCACGCTGGTGACCACGTTGTCCATGAAGGCCCGGTCGTGGGAGACCAGCAGCAGGGTGCCGTCGAAGTCGAGCAGCAGCTCCTCGAGCAGCTCCAGCGTCTCCACGTCGAGGTCGTTGGTGGGCTCGTCGAGCACCAGCACGTTGGCGGGCTGGGTAAACAGCTTGGCCAGCAGCAGGCGGTTGGACTCGCCGCCGGAAAGCGCCTTGACCGGCTGACGCACCCGCTCCGGGGTGAACAGGAAGTCCTGCAGGTAGCTCATCACGTGGCGGTCGCGCCCGCCCACACTGATGCGGTCGCTGCCCTGGGCCACGTTGTCGTAGACGGTCTTCTCCGGTTCAAGCCCGGCGCGCAGCTGGTCGAAATAGGCCACCTGCAGCTTGGTCCCGAACTGCACCTTGCCCTCGCTCGGCTCAAGCTCGCCAAGCAGGATCTTGAGCAGCGTGGTCTTGCCGGCACCGTTGCGGCCGATGAAGCCGATGCGGTCGCCGCGCTGCACCTCCAGCGACAGGTCGCGGATCACCGGCTCGCCGGCGAAGCGCTGGGTGACGTGCTCGAGGCTCACCACCCGCTTGCCGCTGCGCTCGCCGCTGTCGACGGAGAGCGCGGCCTTGCCCTGGCGCTCGCGGCGTTCGCTGCGCTCGCGGCGCAACTGCTCCAGCGCCCTGACCCGGCCCTCGTTGCGGGTGCGTCGGGCCTTGATGCCCTGGCGGATCCAGGCCTCCTCCTGGGCGAGCTTCTTGTCGAATTCGGCATGCTCGCGGGCCTCGACTTCCAGCTCGTGGCTCTTCTGCGCCTGGTAGGCGGCATACTCCCCGGGATAGCGGCCCAGGCGCCCGCGATCGAGCTCGAGGATCGCCGTGGCCAGCCTCGACAGGAAGGCACGGTCGTGGGTAATGAAGAGCACGGCACCATTGAAGTCCAGCAGCTGCTCCTCCAGCCAGGCGATCGCCTCGAGGTCGAGGTGGTTGGTCGGCTCGTCGAGCAGCAGCATGTCGGGCTCGGCGACCAGCGCCCGGGCCAGCGCCACGCGCCGGCGCCAGCCGCCGGAGAGGGCTGCCATCTCGGCCTCGGCGGGCAGGCCGAGGCGGGTCAGCACCACATCGATGCGCTGGTGGAAGGACCAGCCGTCGATGGCCTCGAGCCGCGTCTGCAGCTCGGCCATGCGACGCATGTCGGGCTCGTCCTCGTGGATCAGGTGGTGGTACTCGGAGAGCAGCTCGCCGGCCTCGGGCAGTCCACCCGCCACCATGTCGAAGATGGTCTGGCCGGTGGCCTCGGGAAGCTCCTGGGCCAGCACGCCGATCTTGAGACCGGGAGCACGCCAGATATTGCCGCCGTCGGGCAGGATCTCGCCGGCCACCAGGCGCAGCAGCGTCGACTTGCCGGTGCCGTTGCGCCCCACCAGGGCCAGGCGCTCGCCCTTCTGCAGCACCAGGTCGGCGCCGTCGAGAAGCACATGGGTACCATAGGCCAGTTGCAGCTGTTCCAGACGTAGCAGGGTCACGCGGGGTCCTCCTCGATCGACAGGGCGCCCAGTGTAACTCAAGCGTGCCCGGACGTGGCCGTGGCATCCGTCCGGCGGGTAGAATAGCGCCCCCTGCCGACCCCACTGCACAGGAGCCAAGGCGTGCCCGACACCTTCGATGACTTCCTGCCCGAGGCGCTGCGCTTCACCTCGCCCAGCCCGCTGGTCGACATCGGCGCCAACCTGACCCATGACAGCTTTGCCCGGGACCTGCCAGCGGTACTGAGGCGTGCCCGGGCGGCCAACGTGACCACGCTGATCCTCACCGGCACCGATCGCGAGCACGCCGAGCAGGCGGTGGCCATGGCCCGCCGGCACGCCGGCGAGGGCCTGGCGCTGCATGCCACCGCCGGAGTCCACCCCCACGACGCCAGCCGCTGGGATGCCGGGCTTGCCGCCGCCATGGCCGAGCTGCAGCGCCAGCCCGAGGTGGTGGCAGTGGGCGAGTGCGGCCTCGACTTCAACCGCAACTTCTCGACCCCCGCCGAGCAGGAGCGCGCCTTCGAGGCCCAGCTGGGGCTGGCGGCGGAGAGCGGCAAGCCGCTGTTCATCCACGAACGCGACGCCGGACAACGCATGCGCGAGATGCTGCGAGCCTTCCGCGACGAGATCGGCGATGCCGTGGTGCACTGCTTCACCGCCGACCGTGCGACGCTGTTCGGCTATCTCGACCTGGACCTGCATATCGGCCTGACCGGCTGGCTGTGCGACGAGCGCCGTGGCCACCACCTGCGCGAGCTGGTCGCGGAGATCCCCTCCACGCGGCTGATGGTGGAGACCGACTGCCCCTACCTGCTGCCGCGCAACTTACCTGCCAAACTCAAGGGCAGACGCCATGAGCCGGCGCTGCTGCCCTGGATCCTGCGCGAGATCGCCCACTGGCGCGGCGACAGCGAGGCCGAACTGGCGGCGGCCACCGCCACAACGGCCCGGCGCTTCTTCCGACTGCCGGCCGACGCTTCCCGCGAGGCGAGCCGCGGCGACACGACACCATGAGGACACCCGACATGCCACCCAAAGGCGATGAAACTTCGATCCCCGGCTTTATCGCCGTGGAGACCGGCGATGAGGGCGGGCTGCCACTGGCGATCGCCTGGACGCTGCCCGATGGCCGCGTCAAGCACACCCTGATCCAGCCCGAGGACGAGTGGCTGGAGGCCGAGCTGGTCTCGCTGGGCGGCTACAGCCTCGAGGAACTCGGCAGCATGGGGGTAAGCCCGCTGGACGTGATCCGCGAGCTGGAAAACGACCATTTCAGTGCCACCCTGTTCACTGCCGGCGTCGGCGACGACGAGGCGGCCCTGTCACGGCTCTTCGACACCTACGGCCTGGATCCCTTCGTCGAACTGGCCCCCGCGGAGAGCCTGTATGACGACCTCGACCCCGGCGACTGGTCGCGGGCGCGCGGCGAGCTGTTCGGCGGAACTGGGCCTCGAGCCACTGCGCCCGGAGCATGAGGTAGAGGTGATGCTGCGGCTGCATCAGCGGCTCAACGGCGGCGACGCGGACTAAACGACCGGCTATCGCCCCAGCAGCTCCCGGGCGCGCACCACGATATCCTCCGTGGACGGCAGGGTCACGGTGGCGGCGCGCCCCAGGGGAATGAAGCTGTCCTCGGCGGTGAGTCGCATCAGCTGCCTGCCGTCCAGGCCACGCTCCACCAGCCCGGTCACCAGCTCCTCGCTGGGCGAGCCGGAGCGACGGCACTCGTCGACGATCAGCACCCGCGCGCAGTCGGCCACGGCGGCATGCACGGCGTCGTGGTCGATGGCAGTGAGCCAGCGCAGGTCGACGATGCGCAGCGCGATTCCCTCGGCCTGCAGCCGCTCCGCGGCCAGGCGCGACAGGTAGACGCCGTTGCCGTAGGTGACGATGGCCAGGTCCCGGCCGGCGCCCCACTGGCCCAGCTCGCCTACCGCCAGGCGATGTTCGGGCCCCGGGTCGGCGAAGCACCAGGCGCCGTCGCCCTCCGCGAGCAGGTCGCGGGTGTGGTAGAGGGCGATGGGCTCGATGACCACCACCACCCGCTGCTCCTCGTCGGCCAGGCGCACCGCCTCCTGCAGCAATCCCACCGCATCGGCCCCGTTGGAGGGGCAGGCCACCAGCAGTCCCGGAATGTCGCGCAGCACGGCGATGGCATTGTCGTTGTGGAAGATGCCCACCGAAGCCCTTCTGGTAACCCAGCCCGGCGATACGCACCACCATGGGGTTGGCGTACTGCCCGCTGGAGAAGAAGCTGAGCGTGGCCGCCTCGCCGCGCAGCTGGTCCTCGGCGTTGTGCAGGTAGGCCAGGAACTGGATCTCGAGGATCGGCACCAGGCCATTCTGGGCCATGCCGATGCCTAGCCCCAGGATGCTCTGCTCGTCGAGCAGGGTATCGATCACCCGATGCGCCCCGAATCGCGCCTGCAGCTTCTGGGTCACCCCGTAGACGCCGCCCTTGCGGCCGATGTCCTCACCCGCCATGACCAGGTGCGGGTAGCGGCTCATCAACCGCTCCAGGGCGCGATTGAGACGCCGCGCCAGGGTGTCGGGGGTGACATCGAGCGTGCCCTGCCAGGGCGCAATGCGCGACGGGCGAGGCGGCGGCACGATACTCGCCATCACCTGCTCCGCACTCGTCAGACGCGGACGGCCGATCGCCTCCTCGGCACGGCACGCCACCTGCTCGCGCAGGTCATGATAGCGCTCGGCGATGGCGTCGCGGCTCAGGACGCCGTGGCGGCGCAGCAGGCCGGCAGTGACCAGCAGCGGGTCGCGGGCCTCGTCGGCCTGGATGCGGGCAGGCGTGAGATACGCCTGCTGGGCATCGGAGCCGGCGTGGCCGAAGAGGCGTACGCAGCGCATATGCAGGAACACCGGCCGCCGCCGGGTGCGTGCGATATGCACCGCCTCGCGTGCCGCCCGCCAGGTATCGAGCAGGTCGAGGCCATCGCAGGCCAGGTAGTGAACGCCGGGGCGTGACGTCATGCTCGCCGCGATCCACCCGGCAGGTGTGGGGGTCGAAATGCCGATGCCATTGTCCTCGCAGAGCCACACCAGCGGCATCGGCAGGCCCTGGTAGGCGCTCCAGGCCGCGGCATTGAGCGCCCCCTGGGCGGTGGAGTGGTTGAAGGAGGCGTCCCCGAAGCTGCACAGCACCACCCCGTCATGGGGCCATTGACCCGCGACTCCCAGGCGTTTCGCCAGGGCCAGGGAGTGGGCGGTGCCCATGGCCTTGGGCAGGTGGGAAGGCGATGGTGCTGGTCTGGGGCGGCACATTGAGAGCCCTGGAGCCGAGCACCTTGTGGCGACCACCGGAGATCGGGTCCTCGGCGGAGGCCGCGAAGCTGAGCAGCAGATCGCGCAGCGGATCCTGCCCCGGCACCATGCGTGCGCGCTGGATGAAGAAGGCGGCATCACGGTAATGGAGAAAGGCGGGATCGGTGTGGCGCAGCGCCATGGCCACGGCGGCATTGCCCTCGCGGCCGGCGCTGCCGATGGTGTAGAAGGCCTCGCCACGCGCCTGCAGACGGCGCGCCTGGAGGTCAAGGTGGCGGCTCATCAGCTGCGACTCGAACAGCTCGATCAGGGCCTCGGCGGAGAGTCCTGCCTGCGCCAGGCTCAGGGCCTGCTCGGCAGCGGGCCAGTCGTCCTGGCCCAGGGCCTCGAGGAAGCGTTGCTCCTGCGGGTGCGGATCGGGGTACACGGTGACTCCATCGGCCAGCGATCAAGCCTATACCCTAGCCCGTCCGCGGCCGCTGCGAACAGCACCCGCCGGCTCACGCTTGCCAACGCTTCAGGCCGGCTCGACCTGCAGCCGGGCGCGACCGGCCGCCAGCGCCTCGTCGAGTGCTGCGCAGTCGCGGTAGAAGGTCGCCAGGCGCAGTGCGCAGCGCCTCGGCCCGGAGTGGCAGGCCCTCGCTCAGATAGCGCCGGGCACGTGCCTCGACCTTGGCATGGAAGGCGTCGCGATCCACCTCGGCATCGCCATCGAGGTTGTCGACGCTGACGTGAAAGCGCAGCCCACAGGCCCGGGAGAGGAGCAGTTCCAGCGCCTGGGGCGCCACCTCCACGGCCTCGAAGTCACGCTGCTGCTGGGCATCTCGGCCGTCGGGCAGGTACCAGTAACCGTAATCCTCCAGCTGACGGCGCCGTGCGCCGGCGATGCACCAGTGGCTGATCTCGTGCAGCGCGCTGGTGAAGAAGCCGCGGGCGAAGATCACTCGATGCCAGGGGCTCTCGGCGTCGGCGGGCAGGTAGAGGGGTTCATCCCCCCCGCGTACCAGGCGAGTCCGGTAAGTCTCCTCGAACAGGCCGTCGAACAGGGCGATGATGTCCTCGAGGCGGTGTGTCACGCGGCCTCCGTGGTCATGGGTAAGCCGCCAGTATACCCGCCGCCAGACGGGTAAAAAACGCTCGGCCTTGCTAGCATGAGCGCCCTTCCCGGCCGCACTGGAGCGCACCCTTGAGCCGTCCGCTTCGCCACCCTCCTGCTGACACCGCACGCCGCGAGACGCGCCCGCTGCTGGTGCTGGCCCTGCCGATCTGCGGTGCCCAGCTGGCCCAGGCCGGCATGAGCGTGGCCGATGTGATGATGACCGGACGCCTGAGCGCCACTGACCTGGCGGCGGTATCGGTGGGCTCCAGCCTGTGGCTGCCACTGATGCTGTTCATGACCGGTACCCTGATGGGACTGACGCCCATCGTCGCCCAGCTGCTGGGCGGCCGACGCGGCGGCGAGATCGGCCCCAACGTGCACCAGGGGCTATGGGTGGCCCTGGCACTGGGGGCGCTGGCCGCCCTCATGCTGTGGTATGCGGTGGGCCCGATCTTCACCCTGATGGAAGTGCCCGAGGCGGTGGCGGAGCGCTCCACGCAGCTACCTCTTCGCGGTCGGCCTTCGGCATGCCCGGAGCCGCCCTCTTCCAGGCCCTGCGCGCCTTCTCCGACGGCATGAATCACACCCGTCCCTCGCTGTGGATCAGCCTGCTGGGCCTCGCCGTCAATGTGCCCAGCAACTTCGTGCTGATCTACGGCGGCGAGGGTCTCAGCGACCTGCTGGGCAGCTGGCTGCCGGGCTGGATCCAGGCGCTGCCGGCTATGGGAGCCCTGGGCTGCGGCATCGCCACGGCGCTTTCGATGTGGACCATGTGCCTGGCCATGGCGCTCTACACCCGCCACTCGCGAGCCATGGCGAGGTCTCGCTATGGCACGCCCCCAGCCGCCCTCGGCGGCGGATGATCGGCGAGCTGCTCTATGTGGGGTTGCCGATCGGCGTGGCGATCTTCGTCGAGGTCACGCTGTTCACGCTGATTGCCCTGTTCATCGCCAGCCTGGGGGAGATCACCGTGGCCGCTCACCAGGTGGCGCTCAACTACACCTCCATCCTGTTCATGCTGCCGCTGTCGCTGAGCATGGCGCTGACGGTGCGCGTGAGCAACGTGCTCGGCCAGGGCCGTCCGAGCTACGCTCGGCGGGTGGCCTGGCACGGCATCGCCGTCTGCCTGGTCGTCGCGCTGATCAACGGCCTGCTGCTGCGCTTCACCGCGGAGCCGGTGATCGGCCTCTATACCCGCGACACCGAAGTGGCCAGGCTGGCCCTGTCGCTGGTGCTGCTGGCCATGATCTACCAGGTCTCCGACTCGCTGCAGGTCAACCTGGCCGGAGCGCTGCGCGGCTACAAGGATACGCGTATCATCATGGTGATAACGCTGGCTTCCTACTGGCTGGTGGGCATGGCCGGTGGTCACTGGCTGGGCACCCGCGGGCATTCCGGCCTCGATCAGGCGCCGCTCGGTGTGCACGGCTACTGGATCGGCCTGATCGGCGGGCTCACCGCCGCGGCGGTGATGCTCGGCGAACGCTTGAGACGCATCGGCAAGGCGGTGGCCCATGGCGAACGCGACCCACTTCATCCCTGACTCACTGCGCCACGTCGGCGTGGCCATCGTCCTGGCGGTGAGCCTGGTCGGCTGCGGCGGCAACGACGCCAGTGACCGGCCTGCTCCGCGACTACCAGCGAGCACTCGCCGAACGGCTCGACCTGGCACCCCCGAGCACGCCGGGCCCGCAATCCTCGGCGCCTTCCCCGAGCTGCGCGAACGCCGCGTAAGCATTCCCGAGACCCGCGAGGGCATGCTCGATATCTACGCCCTGCGCGAATGCCACATCACCACCCTGGTCGCCGAGCGCAACAGCACACTGGGCCGCGTGGCGCCGGCCAGCCAGCGCTGGCAGTACGAGGCTCGAGGCTGGCGGCGGCACTCGGTCATGCCTGTCGAGCGACGTGCCAGGGCGGCTCGCCGCGGATGATCTCGCCCGCCTCCGAGCGGCTGGCCGCCACCAAGCGTGGGCAGCTGCGGCGCGCCACCTGGAACGGACTCTTCGGCTCCGAGGAGTGGGCGCAGAACTTCTCGCGGGTCAGCTCGGCGCTGGAGCCGGAGGCCCTGGCGCCGCCGGACGAGCAGCTGGCCGCCCTCGACTACCTGCACGAAGCTGAGGCCCGGAGGCCCCTTCGAGACGGGCCGGTCGATGCTGCCGCCCCGAGGGCGCTTAGAGACCACCTGCAGGCACTCAACCAGCGGCCCTACACGGCACAGATGCTGCGCACCCTGCTGCTTGCCGAGCAGCGCCTCATGGAAGCCAACGCCCTGCTCGACCAGGCCCTCTCCATCCCCGATCACTGTCCGGCAGCCGGCTTCACCGCCGACCTGCAGCAGCCCCCTGAGGCCCGGCGACTCGCCGACTGGCTGGAGGCGCTGGATGATGCGGCCGAGGCTTGGCTCACCGGCCTGGCACCGCTCTTCGCCAGCCTGGAAGCGCCGCCGGAGGCCGTGGAGGCATACCGTCGTGCCTGGCTCTCCCGTCTGAGTTCCGAGGCACCTCTAGCCAGTTTTCGGCAGGCCATGCAGGGCCATCTCGAACGCCGCCGGCGCCTCGCTACGCGCTGCTGAGCACTCCTGCCGACGGCGGGCCCATGCCACGGGGCTTAACCTGCGGGTGGGTCTATGCTATTGGTGGTAACTGAGTGACGCAGAGCGCTTCCGCGCCGGCCCGGGGAGCCTGCCGCCCGGCCCGGTCCCGTGATCAAGCAGCACCTGGAGGGACACCATGGGAACCCAGCTGTCACCCCGCTCCGCCCGGGTCATCGACCTGGAAGCCAGGCGCCAGCGTCAGCAGGCCAGACGCCGCCTGATACGACTGGCCCCGGAACTCGATGGGCTCGAGATGGTGTATCGCCTCGACTCCAACGCCGAGACGCTGTACGGCATGCCGCTGCTGGCCTGGGGCCTGCGCGAGGATGGCGAAGTGGTCGGCCTGGTGGCGTGGATGGAGACGTTGATGCCCTGCCATCGCCTCGACGACGATGAGCATGGACGCTTCATCGGCTACCGCGACACCCGAGACCGAGGAGCTGTTCGAGGTGGCGCCGGAGCACAAGCTGATGGAGCTGGAGCACGCCGCCAGCTACTTCGACTACGAGGAGACCGAGCAGGTCACCCTGATCCAGCAGCTGCCCGAGATCCAGGGCACCCACGCGCTGTGCATGGACGATGGCAATGCGCCCTGGCAGCTCAAGCAGGTATTCGGCTGGCGCCTCTACAGCGACGGCAGCATCGAAGCGCTGCTCGCCGACGAGCAGCGAGTGGAGCAGACGCCGATCCTGCTCGGCGATGCCTGCCTCTACCCCGGGCACAGCCGCCATCGTCTGGTCTACTTCTTCCAGCGCCAGATCGCCAACCGTATCCGCCAGGAGGACCCCGCAACCCTGGAGGCGCTGGCCCTGATGGTGATGCCGGAGGGCGATTGCGCTACATCACCGACGGGGCCAGGACAGGATTAGCCCAAACGGATAAAGTAGAGGTAGCTGTCGTCGAGCTGCTGCTGATGGACCAGTTCATGGCCCAGGAACTGGCAGAATCTGGGCACGTCGCGGGTGGTTGCCGGGTCGCTGGCGATCACCTTGAGCACCTCGCCCGTCTGCATATCGCGGACCTTGTTGTGCATCAGCATGATCGGCTCGGGACAGTAGAGCCCAGTGGTATCGAGCTCGGCGTGAAAGTCGGGTATCTCTGCCATCGAGGACCTCGTGGTTGCTTTGGATATCAGTCGGAGCCTGCAAGATGATCAAGATCATTATCGAACGCCGCATCATGCCCGGCCTCGAGGAGGAGTACGAGGAGGCCGCCCGCGAGGCGATGCGCCAGTCCCTGGGCGCCAGGGGCTTCGTGGGTGGCGAGAGCCTCGTGGAACTGGCGCACAGCGACCGGCGTCTGATGATCACCAAGTGGCGCGACCTGCGCGCCTGGAAGGAATGGTACACCAGCGAGACCCGCACCCGGGTGATGCAGCGCCTGCTGCCACTGCTCACCGAGGAGGAGCGGATCCGAATCTACGAACCCACCGCCCACTGAGCATCACCCCCGCAGGCGCACATGCACCGTCACCTCTTCACGATCATGATAGAGGTGACGGCAGGCAATCTCGGCGTCGACCCTGGCAGCCTCCAGCGCCTCGGCGAGCCGCCCCAGGCAGGCCTCCACCTCGGGCCAGCGTCGCTTCATCGGCAGCTTGAGATTGAACACCGCCTCCCGGCGCCAGCGCCGAACCAGCCAGCGCTCCACCATTGCCTCGACCCGTGACGGCTTGTCGGCGATATCGCAGACCAGCCAGTCGAGGCGATACGGGGGCTCCCAGGTAAAACCATCCTCATGCAGGTGCTCGACCTGCCCGGTGGCCATCAGCGCCTTGTCCATGGGGCCATTGTCGATGGCGTAGACATGCATGCCGCGCTGCACCAGCTGCCAGGTCCAGCCGCCGGGGGCCGCGCCCAGATCCGCCGCCTGCATGCCCTGACCGAGACGCTCGTCCACTCATCGCGCGGCACGAACTCATGCCACGCCTCCTCCAGCTTGAGGGTGGAACGGCTGGGCGCCGACCTCGGGAAGCGCAGGCGACGGATGCCGCCCGGCAGCTCGCTGCGATTGCCGGGAAAGCTCATCCCCAGTTGCACTCGATCACCGGCGCTCCACAGCAGGTGCAGGCGACGACCGCCCGCCTTGCGACGCAGCGCCTTGCGCTTCCTCAGCAGCGAGGTCAGAGGCCTCTCCAAGGCCTTGGCCAGCCCGGCCAGCGCCTTGCCCTCGTTGGTATCCGGGGTCTCCTGCCACAGGCTCTCGAAGCTCCAGCCGCTGGCCACCACCTGGTCGATGATCGGCGTCAGCCGATCATCACGGGACAGCGTCAGCGGCGGCAGCGCCACCAGGCTCTGCCGGGCGAAGACCAGCCCGGTCAGCGGCAGATCCCGGTGCAGGCCATTGGCCGCTTCACCTGCGGGAACCAGGAAACGCACGAAGCCATCGCCCTGCGTGTAGTGAGCCTCACCTTCTCTGCCGAGCGCCGCGACCTTGTCGGCAAGCTCGGCTGCCAGGTCGGGCTCGAAACCGGGACGGCAGTAGCAGAGCAGCTCTCCCGGGTATGTCATCGTCTTCTCCATGCCCCACCTTGTTCCTCGGCGTGCCTTGGGACTCGCCCTCCCCGGCCGGGTCGGCCGGCGGCAAGCTGACACGCCAGCACCGCACTCCCCACAGGGAAAGCCGCGGCAACACCGCAGGCATCTTGCCACCAGATCGTTTAATCATCATTTATGAAAGTTTATTCATGCATCAATCCAGTGCGGGAGTTTTCGGGATTTACAAGGGTGTTTGGCTCATAACAATGTCTAACGGGCGCATGGCCCATACATTTGCTGCATAACGGTGCATTGCTATATAGTCACTGTCCTTGGAAACCACTTTCAGATTGGCCCGCTGCGGCCGGCACATTCAACTCACAGGACACCACGATGCCCTACGTTCACGAGACTCTGGAAAACCTTCGCAAGAGCAGCCCCGCCCAGACCGAGTTCTACCAGGCGGCGGAAGAGGTACTCGAGTGCCTGCGCCCGCTCTTCCAGCGCAGCCCCTACTACCACGACCACAGCATCATCGAGCGCATCGTCGAGCCGGAACGTCAGATCATGTTCCGCATCTGCTGGACCGATGACGACGGCCGCGTCCAGGTCAACAAGGGCTACCGCATCCAGTTCAACTCGGCGCTGGGGCCCTACAAGGGCGGGCTGCGCTTCCACCCCAGTGTCACCTCCGGCACCATCAAGTTCCTGGGCTTTGAGCAGATCTTCAAGAATGCCCTGACCGGCCTGCCCATCGGTGGCGGCAAAGGCGGCAGCGACTTCGACCCGAAGGGCAAGTCTGACGACGAGATCATGCGCTTCTGCCAGGCCTTCATGTCCGAGCTGTATCGGCATATCGGCCCCAACACCGACGTCCCCGCCGGCGACATCGGCGTTGGCGGTCGTGAGATTGGCTACATGTTTGGCCAGTACAAGCGCCTGACCGGCCGCTATGAGGGCGTGCTGACCGGCAAGGGCCTGGACTGGGGTGGCTCCATCGGCCGCAAGGAGGCCACCGGCTACGGTGCGGTCTACTTCGCCCAGAACATGCTGGAAGCCCTCGGCAAGACCCTCGAAGGCAAGACCTGCCTGGTCTCCGGCGCGGGCAACGTGGCGATCTACACCATCGAGAAGCTCTACGAGATGGGCGCCAAGCCGGTGACCTGCTCCGACTCCCGCGGCACCCTGCATGACGCCCGCGGCATCGACCTTGACCTGCTCAAGGAGCTCAAGGAGGTCAAGCGCGCTTCGCTGGAGGCCTACCTGGAGCAGCACCCCGAGGCGACCTACATTCCGGCCGGCGAGTATCCCGAGGGTGGCCACGCGGTCTGGCGTATCAAGGCCGATGCCGCCTTCCCCTGTGCCACCCAGAACGAACTCACCGCCGACGACGCCCAGGCCCTGCTGGACAACGGTGTCTACTGCATCAGCGAAGGCGCCAACATGCCCTCCACCGCAGATGCCGTGGATCGCTTCCTCGAGGCGAAGATCGCCTACGGGCCCGGCAAGGCTGCCAATGCCGGCGGCGTGGCGACCAGCCAGCTGGAGATGGCCCAGAACAGCAGCATGGAGCAGTGGCCGCTGGAGAAGGTCGACGACAAGCTCAAGGAAATCATGGCCAATATTCACCGCCAGTGCGCCGATACCGCCGAGGAGTTCGGCGAGCCCACCAACCTGGTGCTGGGTGCCAACATTGCCGGTTTCCGCAAGGTGGCCGATGCGATGATCGACCAGGGCGTGGTGTAAGACACACGCCCCTCGGCATCATCATGCAAAAGCCCGGACCACGTGGTCCGGGCTTTTCTATGTTGCCTGTATCGCCGACCGGGCCGGCAAGTGCCGAGGCTCAGACGTGGGGCATGAAACCACGGCGGGCATGCGCCGCGCACTGGGCTTCTGCCAGCTTGATCATTCCACGCCACAGTCCGCGCAGCATGGGCTTTACGACAGGGCGCGAAGTTCCGCTACGGTCCCAGATGGTAGGGAAGGCTTCA
>JAGYKP010000098.1 GCA_018401555.1 Halomonas sp. | reverse complement strand
GATGCGCCGCCTGACGCCGCTACCGCCACCCAGACCGCACACGCCCGACGGCGAGACCCGCCGCGTGATTGAGTCGGGGCCGCCGGCTGCCTCCCAGGATACCGCCGCGATGGTGTGCGAGCTGTTCGGCGGCGAATTAGTGATCAGCCCTCACCACACCTCAGATGGGAACTCGCTGGGGCACCTTCACCATCGAGCTCGATACGCAGTATGCCCATCCCGATGCGGAAGTGCTGTAGGCCAGGCCCAGCGGCGACAGCGAGTGGGAGCGCCATTTCTTCCCGATGGCGTCGACTTCCATAATCGCACCCGCGAGCTGATCGGCGACGTGGTCACCGGGCTGGTGCCCACCGAGATCGTCTGTCCACCGATCCCCTGGGACGAGCTCGGCGAGCTGGATGCGCTGTTCGAGGCCCTGCGCGAGCATGGCGCCAAGGGTACCGACGCCAGCCTGCTCGACGGCTTCGGGCTTGCACCCGCCAACCCGGCGAGGTCCCCAGCCTCGAGGTGGAGAACCTGCTCGACCACCTGCGTGCCTATCGGCGGCCGCCAGCGGCTGCGTGAACAGATCGACGTGGATATCACCCGCGAGGTGCTGCCCCATGCCAACCCCTTCCCCAAGGCCTACGCCCTCAAGGTGCTGGCCGCCGACTACTCGCCGGACCTCGACACCCTGATCGGCGACTACCTGGCCGACAATCCGACCCGCAACCGCGAGCTCGACATGACCCCGCTGTTCGCCCATCTGCGACCGGATTACCCCCACGAGCTGTTCCGCAGCAAACGGTCAGGCCCGCCCCCACCTTCCACTACCGGCTACCCGACGCGCGTCTCTCGCAGCCGGGCTGGGGCTCGGCGGTGGAGTGGAATCGCTGGCTGGAGGTGGAGAAGCTGGCCGCCGACACACAGGCGCCGCCGGCGTGCCGCCGGCTATGTCGCCAAGCACACCCGTTCGCCACTCACCCGCCTGTGGCTGCGCCTGCGCGGCTGGGTGAGAGTCCACATGAGCGAGCGCCCGCTGATCGGCATCACCACCTCGGATCGCAAGAGCCATATCGCCTGGCTGTTCGACTGGTTTGCGGTGTGGCGCCACGTGGAGGCCAGCGGCGGCTGTCGCCGTCGCGGCCTCGGCCGGAGCGCCTCGATGGCCTGATCATCGGCGGCGGCGACGACATCCAGGGCGCACCTCGAACGACGCCGAGTGCAGATCGACGTGCGCGTCGACCCCCAGCGCGACGAGCTGGAGCTGGAACTGCTCGAGACCTTCATCCCCCTCGGCACCCCGGTGCTCGGCATCTGCCGCGGGGCCCAGCTGATCAACGTCTACCTGGGCGGCACCCTGGACCCGGACATCTACACCAGCCATGAGGGGCTCAAGCGGCGGCGCACGGTGCTGCCGCGCAAGACCGTGGATATCGTCGGTGACAGCCAGCTGCATCGCATCCTGCGGGTCAGCTGGTGTCGCATCAACAGCCTCCACCACCAGGCCGTCAGGCAGGCCGGACACGGCATCGAGATCGTCGCCCGCGACCGCGACGGCCTGGTGCAGGGCATCGAGTCCCGCGACCACGACTTCCTGATCGGCGCGCAGGAACACCTGGAGTGGCTGGTCTTCGAACCGCGCCCCAGCAGCGCCTGATTCGCGCCCTGGTCAGCGCCGCACGGGCCTCCTAGCGGCTGACGTGACTCTGCCTGCCCTGCCCCAGAAAACATCGGGGCCACCCGCAGGTGGCCCCGATGCATGATGCGCTGGGCTGGGCTGGGCTGGATCAGCGGCTCTGACTTCACCCCTCCAGCGTCGCCTCCAGGGTGATCTCGGCCTTGAGCAGCTTGGAGATCGGGCAGTTCTCCTTGGCGCCATTCGCCGCCTCCTCGAAGGCGGCCTGATCGGCACCCGGCACCCGGCCGACGGTGGTCAGGTGCACCGCGGTGACCGTCAGGGTGTCCGGATCCAGGGTCACCTTGGCCTGGGTGTCGAGGCTGTCGGGGGTGTAGCCCGCCTCACCGAGCACCAGCGACAGGGCCATGGTGAAGCAGCCGGCATGCGCCGCGCCGATCATCTCCTCGGGATTGGTGCCCTCGGCACCCTCGAAGCGACGGCGGAAGTCATAAGGCGTGTCCTGCAACACCCCGCTGCGAGTGGAGAGCGTACCGCCCCCCTCCTTCAGGCTGCCCTTCCACTGTGCGCTGGCAAAGTTCTCGATCGACATATCGACTCCTTGTGTTGTGCGGTGGGATATCTCACCTTCACACCATAGATCATGGGGCTCGGATTCCCATGACACAAGGGCCGATTGCCACGCCGACGACCAGCACCCAGAATATATGGAAATATTTTCCTACAACACGAGAGGAGCCACGCCATGCTGTCCACCACCGGCGTCACCCTGCCTGCCACCGCCCACGAACCCGCCCTCCAGCTGCCCGCCATCGGCCAGGGCACCTGGCACATGGGCGAGGGGCTTGCCCCACGCAGCGACGAGATACACGCCCTGCAGCATGGCCTGGCCATGGGCCTGACCCTGATCGATACCGCCGAGATGTATGCCGACGGCGGCGCCGAGGAGGTGGTGGGCGAGGCCCTCGCGGGACGTCGCGACGAGGCCTTCCTGGTCTCCAAGGTCTACCCCTGGAACGCCGGACGGGACTCGGCCATCGCCGCCTGCGAGGCGAGCCTGAAGCGCCTGCGCACCGACCACCTCGACCTCTACCTGCTGCACTGGCCGGGCAGCATCCCGCTGGATGAGACCCTGGAGGCCTTCGAGCGCCTGCGCGAGGCCGGCAAGATCCGCCGCTTCGGAGTCTCCAACTTCGACATCGACGAGATGCGCACACTGCACGCCCTGCCCGGCGGCGAGGCCTGCGCGGTGAACCAGGTGCTCTACCACCTGGGCTCCCGGGGCATCGAGCACGCCCTGCTGCCCTGGCAACGCGAGCGCGGCATGCCGACCATGGCCTACTGCCCGCTGGCCCAGGCCGGCGGCCTGCGCGAGGACCTGCTCGGCCACCCCGAGGTGCTGGGCATCGCCGCGCGCCATGGCATCACCCCGGCCCAGGTGCTGCTGGCCTGGGCGATCCGCCCGCACGATGGCCGCCGGGACGTCATCGCCATCCCCAAGGCGGCGCGGACCGAGCACGTGGAGCAGAATGCCGCCGCCCTGCATGTCAGGCTCGATGACGACGCCCTGGCCCGCCTGGACGCCGCCTTCCCGGCCCCGGACCGCAAGGTGCCGCTGGATATCGTCTAGCCCGGCCAGCCGTCAGGAGGTGCCGCGCAGCCTGGCCAGCGCCTGCGCCAGGGCCTCATGCCCCACCTCGCGCAGCGCCGCGATATTACGCTCGGGAATCGCCTCGGGGTCCGGGTAGTGCGAGAGCGCCTGCTCCAGCCCCGCCTCGCGCAGCAGATGCAGCATCGGGAAGGGCGAGCGGTTGGTGAAGTTGGCGGGGTCCTCCGGCTCTGCATCCGCGAAGCGGTACTCCGGGTGGAAACTCGCCAGCTGGTAGGTGCCTTCATAGCCCTGGTCGGCCAGCAGCGCCTCGGCCACCTCCAGGAAATCCAGGTAGTCGTCGAAGGCCTCGAGGCCCGGGGTGAAGCACCAGCAGGGTGGTCTCGATAGCGGGTGTCTCGTCGAGGCGTTCGCACTCGGCCACCAGGGTCAGCAGGGCCTGCTCCCAGTCGCCGGCGTCCAGGATGGCCAGGGCGACAGTGTCGCGGGCCACCTCGCGGCCGGCGAAGGGGCAGACATTGCGGGCGACCACGAAGGTCTCCACCCATTGGCGGGTAGCGGCGAGGGGATCAACGGCTTGGGTCATGGTCGGCTCGGCAGGAGAGTGGGTCGGCAGTATGGCGCAGCGCCTGCGTCCCCGAGGCCTGCGCCATGGCCTCCTAGTCACGTTCACCCCCGCGGCGAGAGGCCAGGCGATCCGCCAGCCGCGTGGGCTCCGGCAGCTTGGTACGCCCCAGGCATGCGACCACCCACGCCAGCGCCGTGGGCAGCGCGACCCGATGCCCCGGCGAGACGGAAGAGCGGCTTCACCCTGACCCGCGAGCGCAGCGACCGCGCCGATCACCTCGTCCTCGGCGCCATCGACCAGCGGCGTCCAGTCGCCCCGCGCCGGGCCCGGCTCGCCATGGCGCCCGCACAGCCGCGACTTGGCCACGCCGATGGTGGGCAGGTCAGAGCCACAGCCCCAGGTGGCTGGCCACCCCGAGCCGTCGCGGATGGGCGATGCCCTGGCCATCCACCATCACCAGCTCGGGGCGCACGCTCAAACGATCGAAGGCGGCCAGCGCCGCCGGTACCTCGCGAAACGATAGCAGCCCCGGGATATAGGGCATCCGCGTGGGCTCGCGCTGCACCACCTGCTCCACCACCTCGAACAGCCCGTCCTCGCCAGCCGGCCAGGCCAGCACCACCACCGCCGCTCGGGTGACCTCCCCGCCCTGCTCGAAGCCGATATCCACCCCGGCGATGCGCCGCACCTCCCCCAGGCGATCCTCGCGCTCGACGCGCCCGGAAAGACGCTTCTGCAGGGCGATGGCATCTGCCGGGGCAAGGTTCCATTCATGGAGGGGGGAGAGAGGCATGGAGGCTCCTGAACAGCCGCTTTCGAGTGGCGTAGACTATCGCCTTCCGGATACCGGCAGGAAGGGAGACCACCATGAAGCTGATCCATACCGCCGACTGGCACCTGGGCCAGAGCTTTCACGGCCAGGAGCGCCACGCCGAGCACCGCGCCTTCCTGACCTGGCTGCTCGATACCCTGGCCCAGCGCCAGGCCGACGCCCTGCTGGTGGCCGGCGACATCTTCGACGTGGTCAACCCCTCGCTGCGCGCCCAGGAGCTGCTCTTCGAGTTCATCGTCTCCGCCCACGAGCGGCTGCCGAGCCTGGACATCGTGCTGATCGCCGGCAACCACGACAGCGGCAATCGCATCGAGCTGCCCGCCCCGCTGATGCGCCGCCTGCGTACCCACGCCCTGGGCCGGGTGAGCTGGCTGGACGATGGTCGCCTCGATGCCGAGCGCCTGCTGGTGCCGCTCACCGACGCGACAGGCGCGACCCGCGCCTGGTGCCTGGCGCTGCCCTTCCTGCGCCCCGCCGAGGTCACCGGCGCAAGAGTGGCCAGTGGCGACGACGCCTCCAGCGACGCCTCCCCCAAGGACGACGGCCCCAACGACTATGTAGCGGGCATCACCCGCGTGCACCGCCAGCTGATCGAGGCCGCTCGCGACAGGCGCGAGCCCGGCCAGGCCCTGGTGGCCATGAGCCACGCCCACCTGCATGGCGCCGCGGTCTCCGAGGCCAGCGAGCGGCCCATCGTGATCGGGGGTGGCGGAGGTCAGATCTCCGCCGCCCTCTTCCCGGCCGAGATCGCCTACGTGGCCCTGGGCCACCTGCACCGCGCCCAGCAGGTCGGCGAGGCGCGTATCCGCTACAGCGGCAGCCGTTGCCGCTGGACTTCAGCGAGGTCGCCTATCCCCACCAGGTGGTCGAGGTGACCCTCGATGGCGAGGGCCTGGACGACACCCAGGCGATCCCCGTGCCACGCCCGGTGGCCATGCATCGCATCGGCCCCGGCCCGCTCGAGGCGGTGCTGGCCGAACTCGAGGCGCTGGAAGATGACCCGGGACTATCCAGGGAGCAATGGCCTTGGCTGGAGGTGCGCGTGGAGCTGGATGCCCCGATTCCCGACCTGCGTGCCCGGGTGGATGCCGCCCTGGCGGGCAAGGCACTGCGCCTGCTGCGCCTGGAGCGGCGCCTGCCCCGCGTCGAAGGCGATAGCGACCAGGCGAGAATCGACCTCGAGACCCTAGGCCCGCGCAAGCTCTTCGAGCGCACCTGGGAGGGCCGCTGGGGCGAGCCACCGGACGCCGATGTCCTGGCCGACTTCGACCGCCTGCGCCAGGAGGTACAGGACGCCGACCACGGGGAGGAGCCGGCATGAAGATCCTCGCCCTGCGCCTGGAGAACCTGGCCTCCCTGCCCGGCCCGCTGGAGCTCGACTTCACCGCGCCACCGCTGGCCGATGCCGGCCTGTTCGCCATTACCGGGCCCACCGGTGCCGGCAAGAGCACCCTGCTCGATGCCCTGTGCCTGGCGCTCTACGGCAGCACCCCGCGGTTGCGCCAGGCACCGAGCCGCGACAGCCAGATCGATGACACCGCGGACTCCACCCTGACCACCGGCGATGCACGCACCCTGCTGCGCCGCGGCACCGCTGGGGGCCACGCCGAGGTGGATTTCCTGGGCCGCGACGGGCGTCGCTATCGCGCCCGCTGGGCGGTGCGCCGGGCCCGCCACAAGCCCGGCGGGCGCCTGCAGGCGGTGGAGCAGTCACTGACCGACCTCGATGACGACCGCCTGCTGACCGCCCAGAAGCGCGAGTTCGACCGTCTGCTGCCGGAGCGCCTGGGGCTCACCTTCGAACAGTTCACCCGCGCCGTGCTGCTCGCCCAGAGCGAATTCGCCGCCTTCCTGCAGGCCGACGACAACGCCCGCAGCGACCTGCTCGAACGCCTCACCGGCACCCGCGAATACTCCGAGATCTCCATGGCCGCCTACCGCCGCGCCAGCCAGGTGAAGAGGGCCGTGGAGTCCCTGGAGACACGGCTCGCCGACGACCTGCCCGCCGCCCCCGGGGTCCGCGCCGAACTGGAACGCGCTGCCGGAGGCCGGTCGCCAGGCCCAGGACGAACTGCAGAAGCAGGCGGAGTCGCTCAAGGCCGAGCGGCGCTGGCACGAAGACGATGATCGCCTGCACGAGGCCTGGCGTGACGGCCTTGCCCAGCGGCAGGCCGCCGAGGAGGGTGGCAGGCACTCGCCGGGCAGCGCGCCGACCGCGACTGGCGCCGGCTGATCGCCCCGCAGCGCCACGCCCTCGGCCGCCAGGCCGAGCTGCCCGGCGAGATCGCCGCCCTGCAGGCGACCCACGCCGGCACCCTGAAGGCACGGCAGGAGGCCGACACCCGAGCAGCAGGCAGCCGGACAGGCCCTCGAACAGGCAGAGCGGGCGCTTACGGCGGCCGGCGAAGCCCGCCGACGGGCCGAGCCCGAACTGCGCCAGGCCCGCGAACAGGCCCAGCGCCTGGCCACCCTGGAGCAGCGACTCGGCGAGCTGGAGACATCTCTTGACCGGCAGCGGCGACAATCCGATGAACTGGCCGGTCAACACCGCCAGGCCCAGGCACACACAGCGGGACCGCCAGCGCCAGCGCGACGACTGGCAGGCGGCGCTGCACAGACTGCTGGGCGGTCACGCCGACCTCGACAGCGCCCGCCAGGCCGCTCAGCAGGATCCTTGACCAGGCTGCCCGGCGTCACCTCGCCTTGGAGGAGCTGGCCAGTCGCTGGCAGGAGTTCGGCCGCGCCACCCAGGCCCACACGCGGCTGACAGGCCAGCTCGACGAGCAGCGCCCACGGCGGGACAGGCTGCTGGCCGAGGGTCAGACCGCCCGTGAACGCCTCGACCGCAGCCAGGCCCATTTCGAGAGCGTCAGCGCACTGATCGAGCGTAGCCGCGCCGTACGCAGCGAGAGCGTGGTGCGCCTGCGCGAGGCCCTGAAGCAGGATGAGCCCTGCCCGGTATGCGGTGGACTCGACCACCCCTGGCGGCAGCGGCCACCGGCCCACTCCCGAGGCGGCCCAGCTGGCCGCCTAGGAGCAGGAGGAAGCGCGCCAACTCGACGAGCGCGGAGCACCCGGGATGCCGCCCAGAAGCGACGCGACGAGCTGGTGGGTGACTATCGCGGCGTGGAGCGCTCGCTCAAGCAGCTGGATGCCGATCTCGAGACCGCCGAGCAGCGCCTGGAAAACGCCCGCCAGGCACTGGCGGGGCATCCGCTGCACGGGAGCTCACCGCCGTCGACGAGGCCGAGCGCGACGGCTGGCTGCAGGCCCAGCGCGAGCAGAGCGAGGCGCAGCGCCACCGACAGCGCCAGGCACTGGACGAGCTGAACCGGGCCGAGGCGGAGCTGGCCCCGCTGGAGAAGGCGCTCCAGGATGGGCGTCTCGCGCTGACCCGCCTGGAGACCGAGAAGGCCGGCGCCGACCGGCAGCTGGGCGAACTCGAGGGCAGCTGCCAGCCCCTGCGCCAGCGGCGCGACGCCAGCTCGCCCGCACTCTCGTCGACGACCTCGGCGACCACGCCCTCACCCGACGCCTGGCACCAGCGGCTCGAGGCGCGCCAGGAGAGCACCCGCCAGACACGCGACAACGCCCTGGCGCACCTGCACGACGCCCAGCGAGAGAACCAGCGCCTGACCCAGCTGGCGGAGCATGAGGCCAGACAGCTGGAGCAGCGACGCCAGGAGCAGCAGCGCCTGACGCAGCAGCTCGACGAGTGGCGCCGCGCCCACCCGGGGCTGGATGATGACACCCTGGCGCGGCTGCTGGGCCAATCCGAGGACGCGGCCAGGGAGGCGGAACGGCGGATCGAGGCAAGCGACCAGCAACGCCAGCGCGCCACCGCCACCCTGGCCGAGCGGCGCGACGCCCTGCTGCGCCACCGCAGGGGCCAGGCGCTGACCGAGGACGAGGATGATCAGGCGCTGCTGGATGAGGCGGTCGCCGGGACACTGCAGCAGCGCCGCGCGGCCCTCGACGAGGCCTGGGCCGAACTGGGCCCCAGGCTGGAGGCGGCCCAGCGGGCTCGGGATGAATCGGCCTTCGCCTTGAGTGACGACCAGCGCAGGCTCGAGCGCCAGAAGGCCGCCCAGGACGAACTGGAGGCCGCCCGCAGCGAATACCGCCGCTGGGGACGCATCAGCGAGCTGATCGGCTCCGCCGACGGCAAGATCTTCCGGCGTATCGCCCAGGCCTACAACCTGGAGCAGCTGCTCGAGCACGCCAATACCCACCTGGCCGGGCTCAGCCGCCGCTATCACGGCTGGTCCGCGGCGGCAGCGACCTCGGCCTGCTGGTGGTGGATCAGGACATGGCCGACGAGCGCCGCTCGGTTCACTCCCTGTCCGGCGGCGAGACCTTCCTGGTCTCGCTGGCCCTCGCGCTGGGGCTCGCCTCCATGGCCTCGGGGGAGCTCACCATCGAGTCACTGTTCATCGACGAGGGCTTCGGCAGCCTCGACCCGCAGTCGCTGGCCCTGGCCATGGATGCCCTGGACGGCCTGCAGGCGCTGGGCCGCCGCGTCGGCGTGATCTCCCACGTCCAGGAGATGCATGAGCGCATCCCGGTGCAGATCCAGGTGGAACCGCAGGGTAACGGCACCAGCCGGGCAAGCATCGTCAGCGCCTGAGGGGGGCGCCGCCGTCGTCGTGCGCGCCCTGCCGGGACGCCCAGGCAAAGCCGAGCAGGCCGAAGATCGGTCCGGGGACCAGCAGCCAGGCGGCATTCAGCCCGACCCGCTCGAACAGCGCCGTGGTGGCGGCGATCGAGACGACGGTAATCGCAAAGCCGATGGAGTTCTGGATCGCCAGGGCGGCCCCCACCAGCTCGCGCGGGCAGGCCTTGGCCGCCAGCGCCGAGAACTGTGGCGAGTCGGCGATCACGGTGGCCCCCCACACCAGCCAGCAAGCAGGCCCAGCGCGGGAGCCGGCAAGCCCTCCCAGAACAGCGCGAAGAGCAGGGCACAGAGGCCCGAACCGGCCAGGGCACCCAGGGCCACCCTGGCGCTGCCCAGACGGCGCGACAGCAGGCCGCCGACCAGGCAACCCAGCACCCACGGCGATGATGCCGAACGCCATGCCGGAGACCCCGAGCACGCCATACTCAGCGGCCAGCACCGAGTGCGACACCAGCAGCGGCACCACCGTCCAGAAGGCGTAGAGCTCCCACATGTGCCCGAAGTAGCCCAAGGCGGCCGCGCGAAAACGCGGCAGCCTGAAGGCATCCAGGACCGTGGCACGACGTGCCGCCCCGCTGGCCGATGCCTGGCGCTGGCGGGCATCCGGCAGGTGCGGCCCATCCCCCAGCCACAGGATCAGCAGGGCTCCCAGCAGCGCCAGCCCCGAAGAGGCGAGGATGACGGCCTGCCAGGGGAGCTCGGTCCCCACCTCCCGCAGTCCATGGGGCAGCGCCGTGCCCAGCGTCAGCATGGCAACCAGCTGCGCCAGCGCCTGGCCGGTTCGCTCCGGCGCCCAGCTGACGATCAGCTTCATGCCCACCGGATAGATGCCCGCCAGTGACAGGCCCACCAGGAAGCGGAACAGCATGGCGCTGGCCAGCCCCTCCGAGAGCCAGACGAAGCCGGCGTTGAACAGCGCGCCGGCGATGGCACTGCACACGAAGATACGACTGGCACGATAGCGATCCGCCAGGCCGCCCAGCGCCATGATCAGGGTGCCGAGGATGAAACCGATCTGCACCGCGCTGGTCAGCCAGCCGATATCGGCGGCGCTGGCCTGCCAGGCGCGCATCAGGTCATCGGTCGCACTGTTGGCGCTGAACCACAGCGAGGTGCCGAGCAGCTGGGCAAGGGCGATGGTGGCCACCGGCCATGCCGGGCTGCCGGTGCTCATCGCACCGTTCGTGGACGCCATGGCGCTCCTCCGGTTGTTCCCTGCGCCACGCCGGGCGCGGGCGCCGGGGGGGCTGGACGGCGTCACCGTCACCAGGGCAGCGCCTCGCCGTTGCTGTGCCAGAAGCCGCCGCTGTTCTCCAGGGTCAGCTCCTCGATGCGCTGGGCGATGCCCGCGGCGGCCTCCTCGGCGCTGATCATGCCGCCGAAGTTGACCATGCGCGTCTTCACATACCCGGGGTGGATCTGGGCCACGGCGATGCCGCGCGGCTTGAGGTCCATGGCCAGCGACTTGCCGAAGGCATTGAGCGCCGCCTTGGAGGCGCGATAGCCGTAGCGGCCGCCGGAGTCGTTGTCGGCGATGGAGCCCATGCGGCTGGTGATGTTGGCGATCCTGGCACCCTCGCCCAGGTTGTCCAGCAGCGCCTCGCTGACCCGCAGCGGCGCATAGGCGTTGATCTCCATCTGGCTGCGAATGGAGTCGAAGTCGATCTCGCCCAGTGATTCATCCCTGAGCATCCCGGCATTGTTGATCAGCAGGTCCAGGCGGCGACCCGCCAGCTCCCCCTTGAGGCGATCGACGTCCTCGGCGCGGGTCACGTCGATGCCCTCGATCAGCGTCTCGGCGACGTCGCGCAGCTCGGCGGCCTCCTCGCCGCCACTGCGGCAGACGCCGATCACTGCCCAGCCGGCGGCGTGATAGTGGCGAGCCAGGGCCAGGCCGACGCCGCGGTTGGCGCCGGTGATCAGTACGGTGGCAGTCATCTCAACTCCTGGATAGGTGATAGGGACAGGTCAAAGGTGGAGGAGCCGGCCACGCAGTTCAACCCGGCCCTGCGCCTGGGATCAGGATGCCAGCGGCGCGAGGGCGACAACCTGCTCACGCAGGTCGCGCTTCTGCTCCTCGAGGAGCGGCACACCAGGCAGCGCACTCCTGCCGGCGCCTGGGGGCATTGCGGGAAGCGGCGGCAAAGGCCTCGATCCAGGCCTGGCGGCTGCACAGGTCCTGGAAATCGCCGAGCACTCCCTGGCGACGCTTCAGCCCTTTCAGCAGCCGGCGATGGCGCTTGGGGTCCAGTTCGGCCAGGTAGCGGATGCGCTTCACCCCCTTGCGCAGGTCATGGAAGGCCTCGTCGAGGCTGGCGACACCGAGGGCGGCAAGCTCGCGATCGTGTTCGGCGATGCGCTCCACGAGCACCCTGTCGACGCGCCGTGAATCCAGGCCAGCCAGCGCCTGCTGGAAGCGATTGCCGTCGAGGAAGGCCTGCCATGCCGCCATCTCCTCGGCATACTCGGGTTCACCGAGCTGCCGGCAGAGTGCCTCATGCCGCTCCCGCTCGCGGGCGGCGAGCCAGTCATGCAGGGCCAGCCGGATCCGCTCCGAGAGCGGCGCCGGCCGAGTGTCCAGGCTCTCCAGGAAGACGTGCAGGTCGCGCAGCTCGCTGGTGGCCTGGGCGCGGCGCTTGAGCCGCTTCAGTCGCTTCTTCAACCCGGGCACCCTGGCAATGGCGAGCAGCGACTCGCCGATGGCACGGCTGCGGCGCAGGTTGACCCGGTACTGGTGCAGGAACTCGGGGTCGATGCCGGCGATCACGCCCGGCTCCAGGGCACGGACCAGGCGATACTGATGGCACAGCAGCGCGTGAACCCGGCTCGCCGGGTCGGCCTTGCGCAGGTCGGGTGCGACCGGTGCCCGGCGCTGAAAGAGGGCATGGCTCGCCCTCGGCGGGCGTCAGGCTGGCGGTGAGCTCGGCGCCATGTCTGGCCAACGCCTGCCAGGAGGGCGCGGGCAACGCCAGGCATACCAGGCCGCCGGTCGGCAGCGACGCCGGCGCCTCGGGACACAGCCAGCGGGCCAGCTGCAGCAGGGCCGGATTATGGCCGATCACCAGCACCCGCTCGCTCTCATCCGGCAGGCGTCTCAGCCACTCGAGAAGCGCCTGCCCCTCGAAGGTATAGAGATCATCGTGAAGCTGTACCCGATCGGCCACTCCGATGCCGGGCAACACGCTGTCCACGGCCTCAAGGGTCTGCAGGCAGCGCTTGGCGCTGCTGACGTGGATGTCTCCCTCCAGTGCACCCCATCGCTGCAGCGGGACGGTCATCGCCTCAGCCTGATGCCGGCCTCGCCGCCGCATGGGCCGCCGATGATCGGCCAGGTCGGCACGTGACGACTTCGCCTTGGCGTGGCGCATCAGGTAGAGATGTCGCATGGACTCGCTCCGAACCCCGGTGTGTGGTGCCTAGCGTAGACCACTCCCGCCGTCACCACCTCGCCGGCAAGCCTGGTGGGCCGTGGGATAGCGGCTTGTGAGATACTAGACTCCAAGTGGTCCCACACCTGCGGTAGGGAAGTCGCCCATGCCCTCATCCAGAAAGAACGAAATCATCCTCTGGAAAGCCCTGTTCGAGGAGTCCTGGGATGGCATGGTGGTCCTCAGGCTCGACGGCAGCATCTACCGGGCCAACCGCCGCTATGCCGCGATGCTGGGCTACACGCCTGAGGAGCTGGGCTCACTGCATGTGTGGGATCTGGATGCCGGTTTCAGCAAGCGTGAGCTGCTGAACATGCTCCGCACCGTCGACAGCGCCGGAGCGCACTTCGAAACCCAGCAACGCTGCAAGGATGGCAGCGTCATCGACGTGGAGCTCAGCAACAACGGCGCCACCTATCAGGGTGACAAGCTGATCTTCTGCATCGTGAGAGACGTCACGGCCCGCAAGGCCACCGAGGTGAAGCTTCGGCACAGCGAGGCGCTGCTACGCGGCATCGCCTCCCAGGTGCCGGGGCGCTCTACCAGTACCGCATGGCACCGGATGGCTCACGCAGCTTCCCCTACTTCAGCGAGGGCATCGTCGAGCTGGGCGGCCTGCCGCTCGAGGCGATTTCCGGGCCGGAGACGGATCCTGCCATGTCGAGGATCCTCCCCGAGGATGCCGAGCGGGTTGAGGCCCAGACCCGGCACAGCGCCGCCACCATGGATAACGTCCACGTGGAGTTCCGGGCCCTTCACGCCGACGGGTCGATTCGCTGGATCGAGTGCCGCTCGACACCGCAGCGGGAGGCCGACGGCGGCATCCTCTGGACCGGCATCCTGCTGGACATCACCCAGCGCAAGCGGGCGGAGGAGCGCGTGCAGGCCATGGCCATCACCGACGGCCTCACCGGTATCACCAACCGTCAGGAATTCAGCCGCCTGCTGGACAAGGAGATGGAGCGTGCCAGCCGCTACGCCACGCCACTCTCGCTGATCATGTACGACCTCGACCACTTCAAGCACATCAACGACCGCTTCGGCCACAACACTGGCGACGATGTGCTGAAGACGGTTGCCGGACTGGTCAACGACAGCATTCGTGGCATCGACCACCACGGGCGATGGGGTGGCGAGGAGTTCATGGTGCTGCTGCCACACACCGGCCTCGAGGCGGCCAGCAGGGTCGCCGAGAAGCTGCGGCAGACGATCGCCAGCCATCGCTTCGAAACGCTCGGCAGTGTCACCGCCAGCTTCGGCGTGGTGGAACTGGCTGGCGGCGAGAATTCCCGGTCACTGGCCCAGCGGGTGGATGAGGCGCTCTATCGGGCCAAGGCGCTCGGCAGGAACCGTGTCGAGGCCCAGGCGAGTCGTCAGGGTGCTCAATAGCTGGACGAGCTGGCCAGACCCGCCCTGGCCTCGCGGCGGGCGGTGTGCCAGCGGTAACCCAGCGCCACGATCAGGACCAGCCCCACCACGCCCAGCATGGGATAGACGGTGCCGATCAGGGTGCTGAACCCGAACTGGCTGAGCACCAGGCCCACAGTGGTAAAGAGTACGCTGAACACCTTGAAACGGCGGGTCTCCGGCGTCGCGAAACGCGCCGTGAAGGCGAAGAACATGCCCACCGCCGTGCTGTAGATCATGCAGATCAGGGCCAGCGACATGACCATGGCCACCAGCGGCGACATACCGCCGTGGCCAGCATCAGCGACGGCATATCGACCCCAACGAGGCGCTCGAGGTTGGCGAACAGGCCGATATTGAGCAGAAAGATCAGCACGCCGAGGCCCACGCCGCCCAGGATGCCCCCCAGCGCCGCTTGACGGGAATCGCGGGTCAGCCCGCCGATCACCGAGAGCATGGGGAAGCCCACGGCGATATTGAAGGAGGCGTAGAGCAGTGCGCCGATGAACCAGTGAGAGACCGGCCAGCCCTGGCTGATGGTCGGCACCTCGGTCGCCGCGGCCTCCAGCGTCTCCAGCGAGGCGCTGCTGGTGAAGAAGGAGTAGACGGTGATGGTCAGCACCAGCAGCAGCAGGACCGGCATGATGGCGCTGATCAGGTTGATGATTCCCCGGACCCGCAGGCACAGGGTCAGGATGACCAGAACGCTGAGCAGCACTCCGCCGAACAGTGGCGGCAGGCCATACTGCTGGGCGAAGATGGAGCCGCTGCCGGCCAGCATCACCACGCCGACGCCGAACAGGAAGAAGGAGAGCACCAGGTCGATGGCCAGTCCCGCCCGCGTGCCGAACAGCGCCACCAGCACCTCCTTGTGGGAGCGAGCCTGCATGCTGGAGCTCATCCGCGCGATCTGCATACCGAGAAACGCGAACAGCAGGGCGCTGACCAGGGTGCCGGCAATCCCGATGGCGCCGTAGCCGGTGAAGAACTGCAGCACCTCCTGGCCCGAGGCGAAGCCACCGCCGATAATGATCGACATGAAGGTCATGGCGATCAGGAAGGGTTGTTTGCTCATCAGGAAATACCTCGTTGCACTGCGGGCTCACGCCGTCCGCAAGGGACCGGGAACCCGGCTCGGGTCGGAAACCGGCGCGCGCGCTGCTCCAGATCGGGGATGGACTGGCACCGGCAACAGGGAGCGGGTGCCAACGGAACCTTAGGGTGCACGAAGTATACGATAAGAAAAATAGTTTCCTATCGTAAAAAAGTATTCCTCCTCCCGATCACTCTCTGCATGCTGCGGCCCGATGTCGCTGATCGCGGCATTGACCCCAGGCCCGGCTTTGGCCATTATCGATAACAATTCTTGTTTCCCTGAAAGAGCCGACCACCATGAGCCCGCAACGTCCCAAGGCCTACTACACGGCGGTCTTCCTGCAGGTCTCCTTCCAGGCGATCAAGAACTCGATGGCCGGCAAGGCCAGCGACACCATGCCCTGCTGGCTCGACAGCAAGATGCTGATGATGCTCTCGCGGGAGCTCAAGGAGTGCCAGGCACAGGCCGAGGACAACGACGCGGCCCGCCGCGCCCTGGCCCAGGCCAGCGATGAGTGCGACGCCCTGCTGAAGCGCTGCCCGGGTGGCCTGGATGCCCCCCTCTGCCACCGCCACCTGGATGCCATCCTCGACGCCCTGCAGCGCGCCAGCGCGGCCCTGCCCAAGGCGCCTGCTGCACCGACCGGTTCCCGCTGGGAACACGCCCGGCAGCGCTTCCGTGAAGGCTTCAAGCGCCTGAACTGAGGGTCTGGCGCCACACCTCTCCCCGGGCTCGGCCTGCACGCGGATGCCCTCGATTCGTTCGCTCTGCCTCGGGGTGGTATCGTCGGCGCCGTACTCACTCATCAGGACAGCCGCGATGTCACAGAAGATCTACTGCACCGCCAGCTTCAAGCCCAGGCCCGGCCGTGAGGAGGCGCTCTTCCGCGCCCTGCAGGCGCTGGAGCCCAACGCCCATCGGGAAGATGCCTGCCTGCTCTACACGGTGACCCGCAAGATCGACAACCCCTTCGCTCAGGGCGACAGCTACCCCATCGTCTTCCACGAGATCTGGGCCAACCGCGAGGCCTTCGAGGCCCACTGCCAGCGCCGCGAGATCCGCGAGTTCTTCGCCACCCACCTGGAAGACCCCGCCGGCGACATCGCCGATGCCAACGTCTGCATCTATACCGACGAGCCGCACAACTACGACGCGCCCAGGCTGTAACGCCAGCCCCGTCGCCAGGCAGCGTGTTAGCATTCTGGCATCGACGGCTGACGAGAGACCCGACATGTCGCCCCCTGCGCTGGCCATCACCCGCACGCCGCTGGTGGCCGTCTACGGCACACTCAAGCGCGGCCTGCGCAATCACCACTGGCTCGATGGCGCCGGCTTCATGGGCAGCGATCGCTTGGCCGACGTGACCCTCTACGACCTTGGCCCCTTCCCCGGGGCCAAGCTCGAGCCCTCACACGGAGTGGAGATCGAGGTCTTCGAGGTGGATGCCCGGCTGCTGAGCGGCCTCGACCAGCTGGAGGACTACCGCCCCCGCCAGCCCCGACATGGCCTCTATGATCGCGCCGTTCACCCTACCGCCTTCGGCCCTGCCTGGCTCTATCTCTACAATCCCGACGTGACGGGCTTCACGGCCATCCGGCAGGGCGGATGGTGAGTATCTTCAGGATCGCCCCGTCGTCATGGAGGACGTCTATTCCCCGCCGTCCTGAGGGAGCCGTTCCGGCACCTGATAGCGCGTGCTGCGGCCACCTCCGGGAAGCTTCACCAAGCAACCCTTCTCGACCAGCCCAGCGAGGTGACGGGTGGCGGTTGCCTTACTGACCTTGGCGACTTTCTGGTACTGCGACGCACTGATACCGTGTTCGAAGCCTCTCTCACCGCCATCCAGCAGGCGGTTCAGCACCCTCACCTGCTCAGGCAACAGGCCAGCCGCCCTGAAGTGCTGCCAGAAGCGGGCCTTGGCCAACGTCCGCTCGACCTGCGCCAGGACGTCTAGCAAGGTGGCATCCAGAGTCTCCAGGAACCAGACAAGCCAGGCCGTCAGGTCTGGTGTGCCTCGCTGGCTCGCCTCCAGGCGGCGATAGTAGTCAGCGCGGCGCTCCAGAATGGCCGCCGACATGGCATACAGGCGGATACTCTGCTGATCCGCCTGCGCCAAGGCGCGATCGGCGATGGTCCGGGCAATCCGGCCATTGCCATCTTCAAACGGATGCAGCGTCACAAACCAGAAGTGTGCCAGGCCCGCCCGAACCAGGGGATCCAGCTCGGGGTCATGACGGCTGGACTCGAACCACGCGAGGAACTGATCAACCTCATGTTTCAACCCCTCACGCGGCGGCGCCTCGAAATG
>JAGYKP010000097.1 GCA_018401555.1 Halomonas sp. | reverse complement strand
AGCAAGGTATCTGGAAATGGCGGGCAGCGCCGGTGAACCGCGCGCGCCATCCCTGCGG
Organism: Halomonas sp.; assembly: GCA_018401555.1. Lineage (GTDB taxonomy): Bacteria > Pseudomonadota > Gammaproteobacteria > Pseudomonadales > Halomonadaceae > Halomonas. Next base: position 65,413 of record JAGYKP010000097.1, on the reverse strand, counting down.
GCTTGCTGACGAGGGGCTGCTGGAAGAGCAGATCATGCAGGATGTCGCGATCCTCAACCGCGACTGGCTGCCGATCGGCCGCCAGGTGCGCACCGCCTCTCGACAAGCTGATCGATCTGCTGGCGCTCGATGCCAACGGCAACGTCATCATCATCGAGCTCAAGCGCGACAAGACCCCACGGGACGTAGTGGCCCAGGCTATCGACTATGCCTCTTGGGTGGTCTCCCTGGCCGACTACCGGCTGATCGAGATCTACCAGGCCTTCGCCGAGCGCTACGGGCGTCAGCACGCAACGCTGGAGGAGGCCTTCCAGGCCAAGTTTGGCCTCTCGCTCGAGGATGTCACGCTCAACGATAGCCATCAGCTGGTGGTAGTAGCCACAAGGCTCGATGCCAGCAGCGAGCGGATCATCAATTACCTTAACGAACATGCCCAGCTCTCGATAAACGCCATGTTCTTCGCTGCCTTCGAGGATGGCGGTAATCGCTACCTTAGCCGCGCCTGGATGATCGATCCGGACGAGCCCACCCAGCCTGTTTCCCAAAAGACGAAGAAGGAGCCCTGGAATGGGGAGTTCTACACCTCCTTCGGCGACGACCGTCCCTGGAAGCTTGCGCGCCGATACGGCTTCATCGCCGGTGGGGTGCGGCCTGGTACCCAAGACGCTCTCGATGCTGTCGGAAGGGGATCGCGTCTGGGTCAACATTCCCAAGACTGGCTGTGTAGGCGTCGGCGAAGTGATCGGGGAGCGCTGCCGTGCTGACCAATACCATTTTGACACAGAGGAAGGCAGCAAGACCCTGCTGGAGCTAGCTTCAAGGGAGGAGTATCACCAGCTCTATCATCAGATAGGCGATGATGAGGAGGAAGCCGAGTTTCTGGTGCCGGTGCGCTGGCTGTATACCGTCGGCCGCGATCAAGCTTTCAGTGAGGTCGGCCTCTTCGGCAACCAGAACACCGTCTGCAAGCCCACCACGCCCAAGTGGTCCCACACCGTGGAGCGCCTGAAGCAGGTGTGGCGCCTCAACGATGAACGCACATAACCCCGCGTCGGTTCGACTGCGCCAAGGGTGCCGCCCAGTTACGGTAGCACTCGGTGTTCCCGAGGCTCACGCCAGCCCCATTTCGTTAGCCGCCTTTGATTTCTCGCTTCCTGCACCCTTGCTGCATCTTCCCCACAGATAATCCCTCGCATAACAGAACAAGCCTCCCCTCCCCGACGTCACCGTGACCGTCATCCAAGGAGGCAAGACATGAAGGTGCTGAAACCCGGGCAGGCCGTGGGCATCACGGTCGCCATCAGTTTCCTGCTGGTGCTGTGGGAACTGCCCGTATCCACCTGGCCACTTCGGCCACCCTGAGCCTGGCGTCGGGGGTGGCGGCCCTGGCGCTGATGGCCACCTCGGCCATCCTGGCCAGCCGCTGGGCCTGGGTCGAGCGGCTGCTGGGCGGGCTGGACCGGGTCTATCTCGCCCACAAGGGATGGGTGTGGGCGCTGGGCCCGGCCTCGTACCACCTGGTGTTCAAGGCCGGCCTCGACGCCTGGGACGTGGCGCCGATCCTCGAGGTCAGCAAGTACTGGACCCGGCTGCTGCGCCAGCTGAGCTTCGTGGCGCTGATGTTCATCATCCTGCTGGCGCTCAACCGCAAGATTCCCTATCACCTGTGGCGGAGCTGGCACAAGCTCTCCGGCCCGCTGTTCGTGGTGGTCATCCTGCACTGGTTGACCTTCAAGTCACCCATCGCCCTGGGCGAGCCTGCCGGCCTCTGGCTGGGGACCCTCCCGGTGCTCTGAGGCGGCGGCGGCCGCCCGGAAGCTGCTGCTCTATCCGCGCCTCGCCCGCCATGGCGAGTACGAGGTGGTGGAGGTCTCCCCGGCGCCGGGGCGGTTCGCCTGCGCCTGGCCCCGGTGAGGGCGGCGTGGCCTTCCAGCCTGGCCAGTTCGGCTTCCTGCGGCTGAAGGAGGAGGGGCTGCGCGGAACCGCACCCCTTCACCATCGCCCGGCCAGTCCGGGAGAAACGGCGCGGTGTGAGTCTCCTTCATCCGTGGCCTGGGCGACTTCACCCGCAAGCTGGTCAGCGAGAGCCGGGTGGGCATGCGCGCTCGGAGGTCTGGCTGCACCCCACGGGCACTTCACACGGCCCGAGCGGGCCGGCCGATGAGGCGCGGGTCGCCGGGCGGGGTGGGGACCCTCCCGTCCATTCGCCCTGGCTGCAGGACCCCAGAGCCCGCAGGCACTGGAACGCGGCCACTCTCTTCTACTGCCAGCACCCCCGGGGCGTGGAGTTCCCCGGCTAGCGTCGAGGCCCCGCAGGCCCAGGCCGACGCGCGCGCGGCGTGGAGCTGGTGCCGGTACCCGCCGGGCCGAACAGCGCCGCCTTCCGCGAGCGCCTGGCCGAGATCGCCCGCGAGGTGCCGGCCGACAGCGTGGGAGATCCGGTTTCTCGGTGGTCCACAGGGGCTTGAGGAGGCGGGGTGAGCCAGCAAGATGGAGGCGCGGGGAATTCCGCGCCGCAACCTGGGCCTACGAGTACTTCGCCAGATTTTCGCCTGTGTCACCGCTCCGGGCCTGGCCCGCCGTGGGCCGGCAAGCTTGCCGGGAATCAACCGGTGGGCGCCGCCTTGGCTCCGGCATCCAGTCACGCTGGGCGGTCTGGTCCACCCCGCGCAGCCAGACCAGCAGCACCGCCCCCAGGGCAACGAAGCCGCCGGCCAGCTCACAGGCCGATGTCGTAGGTGGCCGGTGGACTCGGCGAGCATGCCGGTGAGTGCCGGGGCGATGATCTGGGCGGCACCATAGGCCAGCGTCATGCGCCCCATCATGCGTGCCGGGCTCTGCGGATAGAGCCGGCCGGCCATGGTCAGCACCAGGCTGACGCAGCCCAGGAAGGTGCTGCCGTAGAGCACGGCGCTGGCCAGCACGCCGGCCAGGTTGTCGGTGACCGCGGGCAGCACGATCCCCACCACCTGCAGGCCCATGGCGGCAATCAGCGCGCCGAGGTAGCCGATCCAGCGCGCGATCAGGTCCCACAGCATCACCGCGGGCGCGGCCGCCAGGCCCACCAGGGCGAAGGTCCAGTTGCCGGCGCCGGCCAGCAAGCCGGCTCACGCTCGACGATGGCGACGATGAAGGTGGCGCTGATCACATAGCCGTAGCCGGCGCAGAAGTAGGCGGCCAGCATCAGCCGCATGAAGGTGCGGCTGGGCGGCTGGGCCTGGCGTTGCCCGCCACCGCCACCCTCGAGCGGCTTGGCGGGCCGCGGCAGCCAAGCCCAGGCGGGCACCAGCAATGCCACGGCCAGGGCGGCGAAGCCCCACCACTGGGCCTGCCAGTCGAGGGAGAGACGCAACATCAGCTCCACCGCCAGGGCGGCCAGCAGCATGCCCAGGCCCACCCCGGCGAAGTGGATGCCGAGCTCGCCCCTCTGCCGGTGGCTGATCAGCCAGTGCAGGATCAGCCCGGAGGCGAGCAGCATGGCGCCGCTGCTCGAGAAGCCGGCCACGAAGCGCATCGACGCCCATAGCCAGAAGCTGTCGGCCAGTGCCATGCCGGCGGTGGAGACGAGCGCCAGCACCAGGGTGAGGCGGTAGAGGGTGTCCTTGAGCCGGATGCTGCTGATGGAGGCGGCGGTCAGCGCGCCGAGCATGTAGCCGGCGTAGTTGAGGGCGGCCAGCCAGCCGCCCTGGGCATCGCTCAGCCAGGTCTGCTGCTGCATCAGTGGCAGCAGCGGGGTGTAGGCGAAACGCGCCACGCCCACGCACAGCAGCTGGCTGAACAGCCCGGCCAGCAGCACGCGGTAGCGCGGAGAGAGAAGAAGGGTCTTGGCCATGCCTGGCGCTCCGTGGTCCCTGTTATGGTTGTTGTGCCTCGCCGTTATCCGCGGTGCGGCAGCGTGCCGGCCTACCATACAGCACGCCCCCGGCAGGAACCGGGGGCGTGCGACCAAATGGGGAAGCGATAAGCGCCGGGGAGCGGCTCAGCGCCCTCCGCCGAGCCTCGGCAGCATGCGTGCCAGCACGTCCTCACCGGCCATGCGGCGATGCAGGAGCGCCATGCCCACGTGGCCGACGATCAGCGCCAGCAGCACCCAGCCGAGCAGGCCGTGGAAGATGCCGCCGACGGCGGTCATCCACTCGATCTCGCCCTCGAAGCCCGGCATCAGCGGGATGCCGAAGGGCGCGAAGGCACGCCCCGAGCCGTACTGGCGCAGCAGGGCGACCAGCGGCACCGCCACCATCAGGGCATACATCGCCAGGTGGCCGAGGCTGGCGGCGAGGTTGACCGAGGCCGGGCGCCGGGCCCGGTCCACCACCGCCCACACCAGGCGCAGCATGATCAACAGCATCAACAGCGCCCCCAGCGGCTTGTGGGCGCCCCAGACGGCGGCTTCCAGGGCGGTATCCGGGAAGGCGAAGTGGGCGATGGCGGTGATGAACTGGACGGCGAAGAGCGCCGCCATGCCCCAGTGGAGCAGACGGCTGACGCGGCCATAGTGTGAGATGTGGGACGGCATGACGGGGCTCCTGTGCGATGAGAATCCTTCGCATGCTAGCGACCCTTCGCGCAGGAATTGTGAAGCTCGAGTGCAGCCAGGTGTGAAGAATCGAGGCCAGGGAAAGGCCAACAGGACCCCGGAACTTGCTACTCTCGGGGTTCGATCGATGGCAATGCGAGGATGCCCCATGTGGGATGAGCGCTACAACACGGACGATTACGTCTACGGCACCGAACCCAACGACTTCCTGCGCGAGCAGGCCGCGCTGATCGGCGAGGCACCCAAGCGCGTGCTCTGCCTGGCGGATGGCGAGGGGCGCAACGGGGTCTACCTGGCCGGCCTCGGCCACTGGGTCACCTCGGTGGATGCCTCCTCGGTGGGCCTGCGCAAGGCCGCCCGACTCGCCGAACACAAGGGCGTAGCGCTGACCACCCTGAACGCGGACCTCACCGAGCATGAGTTCGTGCCGGCATCCTTCGATGCCGTGGTGTCGATCTTCTGCCACGTGCCGGCGGCTGGCCGCCCCCATCTGCACCGCCAGGTGATCCGAGCGCTGAAGCCCGGCGGCGTGCTGATCCTGGAGGCCTACACGCCGGAGCAGGTGCATCGCAATACCGGCGGCCCGGATACCCGGATCGCACCCCCACCGCCGCGGAGCTCGACGCGGCGTTCGCCGAACTGGATATCGAGCTCAGCCGGGAGTGCGAGCGCGAGGTGATCGAGGGCCGCGGCCATACCGGCCCGGGCTGCGTGGTGCAGTTCATCGCCCGCAAGCGCTGAGGATACGGCTCGATAATATGCAAGGAGACACCATGAATTCCGTGACCGCCCGCCTCCAGGCCGTGGCCTCCCCCACCATCGGCCTGGGCTGCATGAACCTCTCCCATGGCTACGGGCAGCCGGTCTCCGAGGCCGAGGGGCTGCGCGCCCTGGAAGAGGCCTTCGAGATGGGCTATCGCCACTTCGATACCGCCACCCTGTACGGCGCCACCGCCAACGAACGCCTGGTGGGCAAGGCACTTGCCGGCAAGCGGGACGAGTTCCTGCTGGCCAGCAAGTGCGGCATGGCCATGGACCCGGCGCTGGGCAAGAAGGTGATCGACGGTCGCCCGGCCACGCTGCGCGGCCAGTGCGAGGCGAGCCTCGAGCGCCTGCAGACCGACCATATCGACCTCTACTATCTACATCGCTGGGACAAGGGCGTGCCCATCGAGGAGAGCGTGGGCGAGCTGGCCCGGCTGGTGGCGGAGGGCAAGATCGGCGCCATCGGGCTCTCCGAGGTCTCGGCGGCCACCCTGCGCCGCGCCCGGGCGGAGCACCCCATCGCCGCGGTACAGACGGAGTACTCGCTGTGGACCCGCAACCCCGAGATCGCGGTGCTCGAGGCGTGCCGCGAGGCGGACACCCTGTTCGTGGCCTTCAGCCCGCTGGGACGCGGCTTCCTGGCCGGTGCGGTGCGCGACAGCGAGGGCCTGGTCGAGGGCGACGTGCGCGTCGGCATGCCACGCTTCAACGCCGAGAACCTGTCGCGCAACCTGGGGCTGCTGGCCGAGCTCGAGGCCGTGGCCGGCGAGCTCGAGGTGACCAGCGGGCAGCTGGCGCTGGCCTGGCTGCGGGCCAGGGGTGACGACATCATCCCGATCCCCGGTACCTGCTCCATCGCGCATATGCGCGAGAACCTGGCCGCCGATGCCGTGACGCTGGACGCTGCCAGCGTGGCGCGTCTCGACGCCCTCTTCACTCCCGAGCGCATCGCCGGCGCACGCTACGGCGAGGCGCTGCAGGCCGAGATCGACACCGAGGAGTTCGCCTGACGGCGGGCCCGTGGCCTCAGCCGTTCAGCCACCAGATGCTGGTATTGAGATAGGCGGCCAGGCTGACCCAGGCTAGATAGGGCGCCAGCAGCCAGGCGGCCAGCGGCGAGACCCCGGCGAAGCGGCGGATGGTGAACACGATCAGCCCCCACAGCAGCAGCAGGTCGACCAGCGCCACCAGCATCCAGTGCAGGCCGAAGAACAGGATCGACCACAGGGCGTTGGCGGCCAGCTGGGCCACGAAGGGCCAGAGGGTGTGCCAGCGCATTGCCGGGGGCGCGGCCAGGGTGGCCCGCCAGGCGGCCAGGGCCATCAGCAGGTAGAGCAGCGTCCAGGCGATGGGGAAGGCCAGGCTCGGCGGGGTGAACGGCGGCTTGTCGAGGCCGGCGTACCACTCGCCGGGCGGGGTGAAGATGCCGGTCAGCGCGGTCAGCGTCACCAGTGCCAGCCAGCCCAGCAGGATCAGCGCGGATCGTGTCGCGGTCATGGTCGCTCCTTGGGTCGTCGAGTTTCGGTATCCTAGGCGGTAGCGACCGCGACCCGAAAGGGATTTCGCGCGTCGCCCGGTAATCGGCAGTTGGAGATGGCCACTTGGAGAAAGGCATGGACGAGACCCTGGATGCGATCATCGTCGGTGGCGGCATGGTCGGTGCGGCCGTGGCGGCGGCGCTGGGCCAGGCCGGCATGAGCGTGGCGCTGGTGGAGGGCGGCGGTCCGCCGGCGGCGATACCCGACGATGCGCCCTTCGACCTGCGGGTGTCGTCGCTCAACCTGGCCTCCCAGCGCTTGCTGGAGGAGGTAGGCGCCTGGTCATACATTCCCGCGGCGCGGCGCTGCCCCTTCCGCCATATCGAGGCCAGCGACGCGGCCGAGAAGCGCCATATCCGCTTCAACGCCGCCGAGCTCGAGTTGCCAGACTTCGGCCACTTCGTCGAGAACCGGGTGATTCGCCGCGCCCTGTGGCAGCGCCCTGGCCGAGCTGCCCGGGGTGACCACAATCTGCCATGCCGGGCCGGTGGCCTGGGTCCCCGGCGGGCACCGCAGCCTGCTGGAGCTCGACGACGGCCGGATGCTGGCCGCACGGCTGGTGGTGGGCGCCGACGGTGCCGCCTCGCATACCCGGGAACTGGCCGGCATCGCCACCCGCGACGAGGACTATGGCCAGCGTGCGCTGATCATCAACGTGCGCACCCGCCTGCCCCAGCAGGACGTCAGCTGGCAGCGCTTCACCCCTGCCGGCCCCCAGGCGATGCTGCCGCTGCCCGGCCAGCATGCCTCGCTGGTGTGGTACGACAGCGCCGAGGCCACCCTGGCCCGGGAGGCGCTGGACGACGACACGCTGCGCCGCGCCATCGAGCACGACTTCCCCGCCCGGCTGGGCGGCGTGGAAGCGGTGCTGGGCCGCGCCAGCTTCCCATCCGCCGGCGTCACGCCGAGCGCTACGTGCGCCCACGCCTGGCGCTGGTGGGCGATGCCGCCCATGTGATCCATCCGCTGGCCGGCCAGGGGCTCAACCTAGGACTCCAGGATGCCGAGGCGCTGAGCCGGCGGGTGATCGCCGCCTTCCGTGCCGGCCAGGACCCGGGCAGCCGCGCGGTCCTCGCCGGCTATGCCCGCGAGCGGCGCCCCAGACCCTGGCGATGATCGCCGCCATGGAGACCTTCCATCACGTCTTCACCGGGGCCGCCCCGCTGCGCTTCGCCGGCGCCGCCGGACTGGCCCTGGCCGAGCGCCTGGAGGGCGCCAAGCGCCAGGTGATGCGCCACGCCCTGGGGCTCCAGCGATAAATCAGGCCGACTCGACCGTCGTCTCGGCCAGAGCCTCGGCGAGGAACGCCAGCAGCTCGGGCAGCTCGCCCTCGATATGCTGGCTGAGGTCGTGGTCGCCGGGCAGCAGGTGCAGCCGGGTCGGCGTCTCGCCACGGCTGGCGTAGAGTCGCTCGGCATCGCTGGGCGGGATCACGCGGTCGTCGCGTCCATGGACCAGCAGCACCGGGCAGCGCACCCGCGGCAGGGTATTGACGGGGGCGATGGCCTCGAAGCGATGGCCGATCACCCGCTCCACGTAGCGCAGCACATACCAGCCCAGCGGAAAGAAGGGCAGCCCCTTCTCCGCCAGCCAGCGGCGCATCATGCCATCGGGGTGGGCGAAGGCCGAGAGGCTGACCACGGCACCGATATCGTCGCGCCGCGAGGCGGCCAGCAGCACCGCCGCGGCGCCCACCGAGTGGCCGAGCAGCGCCACCGGTGCCTCCGCCATGCCGGGGCGGGCACGCAGCCAGGCCAGCGCCGCCTCGCTGTCCTCGGCGAAGCGCGGCATGGAGGAGAAGCTGTCGGCATCGCTCTCACCGTGGTTGCGGGCATCGAACAGCAGCACGTTCCAGCCGGCGGCCTGCAGTGGCCTGGCCAGCGGCAGCATCAGTTCCCGGTTGGCGCCCCAGCCATGGGTGATTACCACCGTGCCGCGCCCTCCGCCGGGAAGCCACCAGCCGGCCAGCATCCTGCCTCGCCGCGTTGGGAAGGTCACCGTCTCCCCCGTCACGCCGTGCGCTTCGAGCGTGCCCGTCACCGCCACCCGGGGTGCGGCCAGGCTGATCCGGAGGCGCCGATGGAAGAGGTGCAGCAGCCCGCCGCTCACACTCGCCACGCCCAGGGGCACTGCCCACCACCATGCCGCTGCCATCCCGCTCTCCCTGTTCGCTGGATTCACCCTCATTCTCCGCGATGGCCATCACCGCGTCAGCCACCGCGATGTCGCGGGGACCGCCACAGGCGCTGGCCAGCCGGCGTTTTGTTATGTTATAACTTCGCCGCTTTCCGCAGGACACCGCTCAGAGGATCCCATGGCACACCGCAGACACCGGCACCGCCCGGAAGGGCCCTGCCACTTCTCGCTGATGTCGCTCTCGGCAACCCGCCGCCTGCTGCTGGCGGCGCTGCCGCTGGCGGTGTTGTGGCTGACGGTGGCCTGGGCCACCGGCTGGGGGCATGATGTCGCGCCTGCAGCTGGAGGACCTGACCCTGGCCCGCGGTGGGCGCACCGTGCTGGAGCACCTCGAGGGACGCTTCCAGGACGGTGCCGTGACCGCCCTGGTGGGCGCCAACGGCGCCGGCAAGAGCACCCTGATCAGCGCCATCATGGGCATGCTGCGGCCGATCTCGGGCCGCGTGGCCTGCCAGGTGCCCAAGGAACGTCGCGCCTGGCTGCCCCAGCAGCTGGCCCTGGATCTCACCTTCCCGATGAGCGTGGAAGAGCTGATCATGACCGGCACCTGGCCCAGCCACGGCGCCACCCGGGGTTACTGCGCGGCCCACTACCGCCGTGGCCGCGAGATCATGGCCCGGCTGGGCATCTCGCACCTGGCCCACCGCCAGTTGGGTGAGCTCTCCGGCGGCCAGCGCCAGCGCGCATTGATCGGCCGCACCCTGATGCAGGAGGCCGAGCTGCTGCTGCTCGACGAGCCCTTCGCCAACGTCGACGTCGAGACGGTGGATGTGCTCATGGACGTGCTGCGCGACATGGCCCGCGACGGCGCCACCATCGTGGTGGTGCTCCACGATCTGGAGCAGCTATCGCGCCTGGCCGATGACGTGCTGATACTGGCCGGCGGCCACGGCCGCTGGGCGAGCCCCGAATCGCTGCTCGACCGCTACGCCGGGCAGCCGCCCCGCGCACCGCGCCTGCCCCTCACCTTCCCGGATACCTTCGATGCTGGAACTGCTTGACGCCTGGCTGCTCGCCCCCCTCGACTACGGCTTCATGAAGCGCGCCCTGGTGGCCGGCCTGGCGCTGTCGCTGGCCGCCCCGCCGCTGGGCGTGTTCCTGATGCTGCGCGGCATGAGCCTGATCGGCGACGCCATGGCCCACGCCATCCTCCCCGGGGTGGCGCTGGGCTTCCTGGCCGCCGGCTTCTCGCTGCCGATCATGAGCCTCGGCGGCATTCTCTCGGGGCTGCTGGTGGCGGTGCTGGCCGGCAGCGTGTCGCAGATGACCGGCCATCGCGAGGACTCCGCCATGGCCAGCTTCTTCCTGATCTCGCTGGCCGCGGGGTGATGCTCGTCTCGCTGGGCGGCAGCAGCGTCGACCTCACCCATGTGCTGTTCGGCTCGATCCTCGCGGTCGACACCACCGCCCTGCTGCTGATCGCCGCCATCAGCAGTCTGATCGTGGTGATCCTGGCGGTGATCTTCCGCGCCCTGGTGGTGGAGTGTCTCGACCCGCTGTTCCTGCGCGGCCAGGGCAGTCCGGTGGGGCTGGTCCACGGGATCTTCCTGGGGCTGGTGGTGCTCAACCTGACCGCCGGTTTCCAGACCCTGGGCACCCTGATGGCGGTGGGATTGATGATGCTGCCGGCCACCACCGCACGCTTCTGGAGCCAGCGCCTCGAGGGGCTGATCGGCATCGCCATCCTGGTGGCCCTGGTGGCCAGCAGCGGCGGGCTGCTGCTCTCCTACCACCTCAACCTGCCCTCGGGCCCGGCGATCATCCTGCTGGCCGGAGCCGGCTACCTGCTCTCGGCCCTGGTGGGCCGCCACCACAACCTGCTCGCCCGGCTGCGCCGCCGCGCCACGCCGCTGGGCGCCCCGGAACACGACTGACCCCACGGAGACCCCAATTCATGCGTCCACCGATCCCCGCCTCCATCGCCCTGGGCCTGGCCGCCCTGCTCGCCCTGCCCAGCTCCCACGCCGATGAGCGCGTGCAGGTGCTGGCCAGCTTCAGCATCCTCGCCGACATGGTCGAGAACGTCGGCGGCGAGCATGTCGCCGTCACCGCCCTGGTGGGTCCCGACAGCGACGCCCATGTCTATTCGCCGCGCCCCACCGACGCCCGCGCCCTGGCCGAGGCCGACCTGGGTGGTCTTCAATGGCCTGCAGTTCGAGGGCTGGATGGAGCGCCTGGTGGAGGCCAGCGACTATGCCGGCCCGCTGGTAGTGGCCAGCGACGGCCTCGCCGCGATGCGCGACGAGCAGGCAGCGCCCGCCGAGGGCGACCATGAAGAGCATGACGACCATGGCGATCACGACGGCCACGACCACGGCGACCTGGACCCCCACGGCTGGCAGGACCTGAATGCCGGCAAGCGCTACGTGACCAATATCCGCGACGGCCTGATCGAGGCCGACCCCGACAACGCCGAGGCCTACGAGGCCAACGCGGCGCGCTACATCAACGAGATCGATGCCACCGACGCCGAGATCCGTGCCCTGCTCGCCGAGGTTCCCGCCGCCACCAGCGTGATCACCGGCCACGACTCCTTCGGCCACTTCGCCCACGCCTACGGGCTGCGCTTCCTCTCGCCCCAGGGCCTTTCCACCGAGGCCGACCCCAGCGCCGCCGACATGGCCGCGCTGATCGAGGTAATCCGCGAGCAGGAGGTACGTGCGCTGTTTCACGAGAACATGACCAGCCCGGCCCTGCTCGAGCAGCTCGCCGAGGAGACCGACCTGCCCATCGCCGGCACCCTCTACGCCGATGCCCTGGCCAGCGAAGGCGAGGCCAGCACCTGGCTGGGCATGATGCGCCACAACGCCACCACCCTCCACGACGCCCTGGCGGAGCCGGGCAACCACGACGCCGCCGGCACAGGCGACTCCGGGGATCATGGCCACGAGCATTGAGCTCAAAGGGGGACTCGCCAAGGGGCCTTTCGCTACTCGGCAGGTGCTAGACTGGCTGCACGGACACTGCCAATCCGCCATGCGGGAGACAGCCACCATGCGACTCACCCGGTCCCAGCGCGATATCATCCTTGCCGATGTGCAGGCGTTCCTCGGCAAGGAGGTCGCGATACGCCTCTTCGGCTCACGCCTCGACGACACCCGCCGAGGAGGTGACCTCGACCTGCTGCTGGTCTCGAATCACCCCATCTCCCGCCTTCAGCGAGCCGAGCTGAAGCAGGCCCTCGAAGCCCGGCTGCAACTGCCTGTGGATATCGTGACTTATACACAGGGGGATGAGTCGACACCCTTCCAGGCCATGGCCCTGAAGCAGGCCCGCCCGATCGATGCCGAGGACGCGGCATGAGCCACGACCTCCTCCACGAACAGCAGCATTACCTGGCGCAGCTGCTGGAAGCCATTCAGCGCTGTGCCTGGTTCCTTCATCGGTCCGATGCCAAGATCAACTGGCCCATCGATCCCGAGTGGCTGTCCAAACACAAGAAGGATGTCGATCTCTTCGAGACGCTGGCAGCCATCAACGAACGATTTGCCAAGCTGCAGGACTCCATAGCCTCGGCCATGCGCCACAGTGCCCTGCTTGGCAGGAGAGCCATCCGACATCTTTCTCAAGGTGCTGGCCTTCTTCGAGAAACAGGGCGTCATCGACGCCACCAGCGACTGGCAACGCTGCCGTGCGGTACGCAACATGGCGGCCCATGACTACGCCACCCACTACGCGGAGATCGCGGAGCACTTCAACCTTCTGCACGAACTCGCCGATGTACTCTTCCATGCTGCCCGCCGACTGATCGCCTGGAGTGACGAACAGCTCGGCATCGCGCCTGCCAGTCAGGACTTCTCGCCGGAGTTCGAGCGCATCTTCGTCTGAGCCATGTCTCAAACGACCACCACGGGAGGCGCCTTCGGGCGCCTCTTTACGTTGAGGGAAGCTTCTCTACCACCTTGGCCGTATATGTCGCCAAGTCGCCTTATTCGTTCGCAAGCTTGGCAAATTTGCCGACAAATATGGCACGAAATGCAAAGACCCTGGCTCGATAGGTCAACCCCGATCTCGCCTTTGCTCATACCATGAATCCGGGCGCTCCCGTAGCGCCAACCAACGGACAACAACAACGCAAAGGCACCTCCATGATCCCTACCCGTCACTTTGCTCTGGGCACTCTCGCTGCCTCCATGCTGCTCGCCTCCCAGACCGCCACCGCCGAGATCACCGACAACGAGATCCGTATCGGTTACCTGGCCGACATGACCGGCGCCTACCGCGACCCCATCGGCCCGCTGGGCGAGGAGGCCATCCGGATGGCCATCGAGGAGATGGGCGGCAGCGTGGCCGGTGCCGAGGTGGTGCTGTTCAGCGCCGATGACCGCAACAGCCCCGACGTGGGCTCCAGCGTGGTGCGTGAGTGGATCGACGAGCGCAACGTCGACATGGTCACCGGCCTGGTGGCCTCCTCGGTGACCCTCGCCTCGGTCAAGCTGCTGGAGGAGGAGAATCGCCTGGGCCTGGTCAATGGTGCCGTCTCCTCCGGCGTGACCAACGAGAGCTGCTCGCCGAACCATATCCACTGGGTCTACGACACCTGGGCCATGTCCAACGGCACCGCCAGCGCCATCACCCAGGAGGGCAATACCGACTGGTATCTGCTCAGCGCCGACTACTCCTTCGGCCACGCCCTGGAGCGCGACGTGACCCGTGTGGTGGAAGAGAACGGCGGCAATATCGTGGGCAGCACCCGCCACCCCTTCCCCAGCAGCGATTTCTCGTCGTTCATGCTCCAGGCCCAGGCCTCCGGCGCCGATGTGATCGCGCTGAACAACGCCGGCTCCGACACCATCAATGCGATTCGCACCGCCGGTCAGTTCGGTATTACCCAGGCCGGCCAGATCCTCGCCGGCATGGTGCTGTTCAGCACCGACATTCGCAGCCTGGGACAGGAGATCGCCCAGGGCCTGCAGTTCACCACCGCCTGGTTCTACGACCTCGACGAGGAGGCGCGTGCCTGGGCCGAGCGCTTCCGCGAGCGCACCGGCAGCATGCCCACCCAGGTCCACGCCGGCCTCTACTCCAGCACCCTGCACTACCTGCAGGCCATCGATGCCATCGGCAACGACGAGGCACAGGCGGTTCGCCAGCAGATGGCGGCGACCCCGATCGACGATATGTTCGCCAGCGGCGGCTATATCCGCGAGGACGGCCGCATGGTCCACGACATGTACCTGGTGGAGGTGAAGTCCCCCGAGGAAGCCGTCGACGAGGACGACCTCTTCCGCCTGGTGCGCACCATTCCCGCCGATGAGGCCTTCCGCCCCCTCGACCAGAGCGACTGCCACCTGGTCCAGAACGGTGACACCTGAGCCCCTCGCCCTCCCCATCACAACAGCACAATTCGTGGAGATGAGATGACCATGCAGAGCCGCATCCAGCAGCACACCATCGGCGCGGCCCTGGCGCGCAGCGCCCGCAAGAACGGCAGCCGCCTGGCCCTGGCCTTCGCTGATCGCCGGTGGAACTATGCCGAGCTCGACCGCGCGGTAAACCGGGTCGCCCACGCCCTGATCGGCGCCGGTCTCACCCCCGGCGATCGCCTGGCGGTCTACGGCAAGAACTCCGATGCCTACGTGATCGCCTGGCTGGCCGCTACCCGGGCCGGCCTGGTCCATGTGCCGATCAACTTCGCCCTGAGCAGCGAGGAGCTCAGCTATATCCTCGAGCAGTCGGGTGCCAGTGGCCTGCTCAGCGACCTCAGCCTGGCCGACAAGGTGGAGGCCGCCAGCAGCGCGGTCAACCTGAGGCTATCGGGCACCCTGCACGCCCCCCAGAGCGACGGCTTCGACGTGCTCAAGGCGGCCCTCGCCGAGGGCGACGACACCGGAGCCGGCGGTGGAACTCGACGGCCAGAGCCTGGCCCAGCTGCTCTACACCTCGGGCACTACCGCCGCGCCCAAGGCGGCGATGATGACCCACCAGGCCCTGCTCGCCGAGTACATGGCCTGCATGGTGGAGCTCGACATCAAGGCCGACGAGCCGATGCTGGCCGCATTGCCCCTCTACCACTCGGCCCAGATGCACGTCTTCCTGATGCCGGCCCTGCTGCTGGGGACCACGGTACACCTGCGCGAGGCGCCGGCCCCCGACGACTGCCTGGCGCAGATCGAGCGCCATGGCATCGTCTCCTTCTTCGCCCCGCCCACGGTGTGGATCGGCCTGCTGCGCCACCCCGACTTCGACCGCCACGACCTGAGCCGGCTGAAGAAGGCCTACTACGGCGCCTCCATCATGCCGGTGCCGGTGCTCGAGGAGCTGCGCCGGCGCATCCCCGGGGTGGGCCTCTACAACTGCTACGGGCAGAGCGAGATCGCCCCGCTGGCCACGGTGCTGCGACCCGAGGAGCACGATGCCCGGCCGGCCTCGGCTGGCCGCCCCATCCTTACCGTGGAGACGCGTATCGTCGACGCCGAGATGAACGACGTCCCGCCGGGCGAGCATGGCGAAATCGTCCACCGCTCGCCGCAGCTGCTCACCGGCTACTGGGACAAGCCCGAGATGACCGAGGAGGCCTTCCTGGGCGGCTGGTTCCACTCCGGTGACGTGGGCTACCTCGACGAGGCGGGCTATCTCTTCATCGTCGACCGCATCAAGGATGTCATCAACACCGGCGGCGTGGTGGTGGCCAGCCGCGAGGTGGAGGAGGTGCTGTTCCAGCACCCCGCCGTCTCCGAGGTGGCCGTGATCGGCATTCCCGATGAGAAGTGGATCGAGGCGATCACCGCCGTGGTGGTGCTCAAGGAGGGCGAGGAGGTCAGCGAGGCGGCACTGATCGCGCACGCCCGCGAGCACATGGCGCACTACAAGGTGCCCAAGCAGATCCACTTCAGCGAGGCCCTGCCCAAGAGCACCGCCGGCAAGATTCTCAAGCGACACCTGCGCAAGGAGCTTCAAGCGTGACCCAGGCCACTCCCCGGGACGAGCTGACCCCGCTGTTCCACGACATGATCTGCCGCTTCCTCGACCAGGAGGTCGCCCCCCACTACGACGCCTGGGAGGAGGCCGGCGAGGTGCCCCGCGAGCTCTGGCGGCGCATGGGCGAGGCGGGGCTGCTGGGCATCGACATGCCGGAGCCGCTGGGCGGTGCCGGCGCCGACTTCGCCATCACCCAGCTGGTCATCGAGGAGATCTCGCGGCGCGGCTTCGGTGGCCTGGCCAGCGCCTACAACATCCACGCCAATATCGTCATGCCCTACCTGCTGCATATCGCCACCCCGGCACAACAGCGGCGCTGGTTGCCGGCCATGGCCAGCGGCGAGGTCATCGGCGCCATCGCCATGACCGAGCCCGGCGCCGGCAGTGACCTGGCCGGCATGAAGAGTCGCGCCCGGCGCACCGAGAGCGGCTGGCGGCTGGACGGCGGCAAGATCTTCATCACCAACGGCCAGGTGGCCGACATGGTGATCGTCTGCGCCAAGACCGACCCGGAAGCCGGCGCCCGGGGCGTCTCGCTGTTCCTGGTCGACACCACCCTCCCCGGCTTCTCCCGGGGCCAGCCGATCAAGAAGATCGGCCAGCATGCCAGCGACACCGCCGAGCTGTTCTTCGACGGCATCGAGCTGCCGGAGGATGCGCTGCTCGGCGAGGAGGGCCGAGGCTTCGCCTACCTGATGCAGGAGCTGCCCCGGGAGCGCCTGGGTGTCGGCGCCCAGGCCCTGGGCGCCATGCAGGGGGCCCTGGAGCTCACCCTGGAGTACGTCCAGGAGCGCCGCGCCTTCGGCCAGCGGGTGGGCGACTTCCAGAACACCCGCTTCACCCTGGCCGAGGTGCAGGCCGACATCGAGATGGGCCGCGCCTACCTGGAGAAGTGCATGGCGCAGTACCGCCAGGGAGAAATGGGGCCCACCGAGGCCGCCATCCTCAAGCTGCGCCTCACCGAGATGCAGTGCGCCACCGCCGACACCTGCCTGCAGCTGTTCGGCGGTTACGGCTACACCCGCGAATACCCCATCTCGCGCTTCTATCTGGATGCCCGGGTACAGACCATCTACGCCGGCACCTCCGAGATCATGAAGGAAGTCGTTGCCCGCTCGCTGCTGGGCAAGGCCTGACACTGGAGAATTCCCATGCACCTTGATTCCGTCGTCATCCTGGGAGGAGCCCGCACCGCCATCGGCGGCTTCGGTGGCAGCCTCTCGGGCCTCGCCCCCCATGAGCTGGGCACCGTCACCGCCCGCGAGGCGCTCGCGCGTGCCGGCGTCGAGGCCGAAACCATCGACCACGCCGTCTACGGCCATATCATCACCACCGGCCCGGAGGACGCCTACCTGGCCCGGCATATCGCCCGGGAGGCCGGGGTCCCCGACGAGGCCGGCGCCTTCAACGTCAACCGTCTGTGCGGCTCCGGGGTGCAGGCCCTGCTCTCCGCCGCTCAGCAGATCGCCCTGGGCGACAGCCGTCTGGCCCTCGCCGGTGGTGCCGAGTCCATGAGCCGCGGCGCCTACCTGCTGCCGCCCCAGGCACGCAGCGGCCTGCGCATGGGTCACGCCGCGGTCACCGACCTGACCCTGGGCATCCTCAGCGACCCCTTCGGCAGCGGCCACATGGGCTGCACCGCCGAGAATATCGCCAGCCGCTACGGCCTCACCCGCGAGGCGGTGGACCGCTTCGCCATGGAGAGCCACCACAAGGCGGCCCGGGCCATCGCCGAGGGGCGCTTCGCGGAGCAGATCGTGCCGGTCACGGTGCGCCAGGGCCGCCAGGAGCGCGTCTTCGACCGCGACGAGCATGTGCGCGACGGTGTCACCCTGGAGGATCTGGCCAGGCTCAAGCCCGCCTTCCAGAAGGAGGGACTGGTCACCGCCGGAAACGCCTCGGGCCTCAACGATGGGGCCGCCAGCCTGGTGCTGGCCAGCGCCGACGAGGCCGAGCGCCGCGGGCTGACGCCCCGGGCACGGCTGATCACCGGCACCGCCGCCGGGGTCGAGCCGCACCTGATGGGGCTGGGACCGATTCCCGCGGTGCGTCGCTGCCTGGAGCAGGCCGGCCTGACCATCGGCGATATCGATGTCATCGAGTCCAACGAGGCCTTCGCCGCCCAGGCCATGGCGGTAGCCGACGCGCTGGAGTTCCCCGCCGAGCGCCTCAATCCCAACGGCGGCGCCGTGGGCCTGAGCCATCCGGTGGGCGCCACCGGCGCCATCCCTGGTGATCAAGGCGCTGGCCGAACTCGAACGCACCGGCGGCCGCTACGGCCTGATCACCCTGTGCATCGGCGGCGGCCAGGGCATCGCCCTGCTGATCGAGCGCTGCTGATCCGGACCTTCCAGGAGACCTCACCATGCCAACCGTCACACCCAAGATCCTGCCGCCCACGCCCTCCGCGACCAACCCGCCGCTGCTGATCGGCGACCTGCTGGAGAGCGGCGTGCGCATGGCCGGTGACAACCAGATCGTCTACCGCGACCTGGGCCGCCACGACTACCGCCGCTTCCGGGAGCGGGTGCACCAGCTCGCCCACCTGCTCAGCGCCCAGGGGGTCCGCGCCGGCGATGTGGTGGCGGTGCTCGACTGGGACAGCCACCGCTACCTGGAGGCCTTCTTCGCCATCCCCATGCTGGGGGCGGTGCTGCACACCGTGAACGTGCGTCTCTCCCCGGAGCAGATCCACTACACCATGGAGCACGCCGAGGATGACTTCGTGCTGGTCCACCAGGACTTCGTGCCGCTGCTGGAGGGACTCCGCGAGCGGCTGCCGCGCATTCGCGGCTATCTGCTCTGCCAGGAGGAACCGGCAGAGGTGGCCAGCGCCCTGCCCCTGGTGGGCGAGTACGAGTCGCTGCTGGCCGACCAGCCCCGCCACTACGACTTTCCCACCTTCGACGAGAACGCGGTGGCCACGCTCTTCTATACCACCGGCACCACCGGCAATCCCAAGGGGGTCTACTTCACCCATCGCCAGCTGGTGCTGCACACCCTGACCGAGGCCAGCACGCTGCAGGCGCCGGGGGTCGAGCTGCTCAATCGCGACAAGGTCTACATGCCGATCACGCCGATGTTCCACGTGCATGCGTGGGGCGTGCCCTATACCGCCACCCTGCTCGGCGCGACCCAGGTCTACCCGGGACGCTACGAGCCGGAGATACTGGTCAGGCTGCTGGTCGACGAGCGGGTGGACTTCTCCCACTGCGTGCCCACCCTGCTGGGCATGGTACTGAACGCCGAGCCCATCGCCTCGGGCCGGGTCGACCTCTCCGGCTGGAAGCTGCTGATCGGCGGCAGCCCGCTGACGCAGGCGCTGGCACGCCGCGCCCATGAGTTGGGTATCGATACCCGCAGCGCCTACGGCATGTCCGAGACCTGCCCGCTGCTGACCGCCGACGTGCTGCCCCGGGATATCGCCGAGGCCGACTTCGAGACCCAGCTGCCCTGGCGCTGCAAGGCCGGCCTGCCGATCCCCCTGGTGCAACTGCAGGTGGTGGACGAGGACGGCACGCCGCTGCCCAACGATGGCGAGAGCGTCGGCGAGGTCCGCGTCCGCGCCCCCTGGCTGACCCAGGCCTACTACAAGGAGACCACTCGCAGCGAGGCGCTGTGGCGCAATGGCTGGCTGCATACCGGCGACGTGGCCAGCCTCGACGAACGCGGCTTCCTGCAGATTCGCGACCGCATCAAGGACGTGATCAAGAGCGGCGGCGAATGGGTCTCCTCGCTGGAGCTGGAGAACCTGATCGCCCAGTGCCCCGGCGTGGCCGAGGTGGCGGTGATCGGCGTGCCCGACGAGCAGTGGGGCGAGCGCCCGGTCGCGCTGGTGGTACCCCATGACCTCAACGCGCCGCCCGAGGCCGATGCCGTGATGGAGTTCCTCCGGCAGTTCGTCGAACAGGGACGCATCACCCGCTGGGCGCTGCCCGCCCAGGTGCGCCTGGTCGACGAGATCCCCAAGACCAGCGTGGGCAAGCTCGACAAGAAGCGAATCCGTCAGGAGATATAGGTCGGGCTCGCCCGCCGGTAGAGCGGCGGGCGTAATCCCCGGTCCAGGCACGGAAGGCACGGCTGAAGCGGGCCTGGTCCTCGAAGCCGAGCCGCTCGGCGATGCCGGCCAGGGGCTGGTCGCTGCGGGTCAGGGCCTGGACGGCGACATCCCGGCGGCACTCGTCCTTCACCGCCTGGAAGCGGGTGCCTTCCGTGGCCAGGCGCCGCGACAGGGTACGCACCGACATGTGCAGCGCCGCGGCCACCTCCGCCACCCCGGCGGCATAGGCGCCATGGCGGGTGAGGTGCTCGCGCACCGGTGTGAGAGCAGGCGCTCCTCGAAGGAGACGTAGAACCAGTCCGCCGGGGCGCGCTGCAGGAAGGCGCCCAGGTGCCGCTTGGTCTGGCGGATCGGCTCGTCGAGGCACCGCCAGGTCGAAGTAGATGGCGGTCTGGGGGCGGTCGAAGAGCAGCCGTCCGGGGTAGAAGTAGCGGTAATCGGCGCTGTGCGCAGGCTGCGGGTAGGCGCACTCCAGGGTGATCGGCGGAATCTTGCGGGCGATCATCCAGGAGGCGATGCCGTGGAGCAGCTTGAGCATCAGCTCGTGCACCAGGATGCGGCTGCCCGCCGGGGCGGTGCTCCACCAGGCCGATACGCACCAGGTCATCGCCATGGCTGACCTCGTAGCCGAAGTCGTCGAGCAGGATACGGAAGAACAGCCGATAGCGATGCAGGGCCACCTTGAGGGTCGGCGCCTCCAGCAGGCTCAGGCAGAGCAGCTTGAGGGTGCCGCCACGCAGCGGGCGGGCGAAGAAGCCCGGGGTCTCGTCGTCGCAGGCGTTGACCAGCAGCCGGTAGAGGGTGGCGAACTGCTCCACGGTGACCCGCCCGTGGGGCGACTCCAGCAGCCCCGGCGAGATGCCGGCGCGACGCAGCGAGGCTGGCGCGCTCGGCCGCCATCCCGGGCACGCCCTGGAACAGCTCACCGACGAAATGCCGCGACACCGTGACCGTCACCCGCTCCTCCCCTTTCCGCCAGGCCGTTCGCCTCCGCAGCCCTCGGTTATACCCGATCGCGGCGGCGGCGACACTCCTCCCTCCGTCGCCTGTGGCTGGCCGGCGTTCTGTGCCACCATCCCTGCCTGACCCGTGTCAGCCCATTCCAGCGCCAGGGAGGCCGCCATGCTCGAGTTCCGACAGGTCCACAAGGCCTATGCCACGCCCCAGGGGCCCCTCGAGGTGCTCGCCGGGGTCGACCTGACCCTGGAGGCAGGCCGAAGCCTGGCGCTGATGGGGGAGTCGGGCAGCGGCAAGTCGACCCTGCTGCACCTGGCCGCGGGGCTCGACCTGCCGGATGCCGGCGAAGTGCGCCTGGGGGGCCGGGCGATCTCGACCCTCGCCGAGCCCGAGCGGGCACGCCTGCGCCGGGAGTCGCTGGGCCTGGTATTCCAGCAGTTCCATCTGGTGCCCAGCCTGACGGTACTCGACAACCTGCGCCTGCAGGCCGCCTGGCCGGCCGCGAGGATAGCGCCTGGTCGGCCGAGCTGATCGCGCGGCTGGGCCTGGCGGGACTCGAGGGCCGCTACCCGAGCAGCTCTCCGGTGGCCAGCAGCAGCGCCTGGCCATCGGCCGTGCCCTGGCGCCGCGTCCGCCGCTGCTGCTGGCCGACGAACCCACCGGCAACCTGGACGAGGCCACCGCCGGCGAGGTACTGGAACTGCTGCTGTCGCTGGTCCACGAGACCGGCTGTGCGCTGCTGATGGTAACCCATAGTCCGCGCATCGCCGCGCCGCTGGATCGCCGCCTGGTACTCTCCCGTGCCCGGCTGATCTCGGCAGACAAGGCCGCGGAGGAGGCGTCATCGTGATGGCCACCCAGCTCGTCACGCTGCTCACCACCCTGCTTTCCCACTATCGCCGCCACCCCGGCCAGCTGGCCATGCTGCTGCTGGGCCTGTGGGTGGCCAGCGCCCTGTGGAGCGGCGTCCAGGCGATCAATGCGTTGGCGAAGGAGAGCTACGCCCGCGCCGAGGCGCTGTTCACCACCGGGCTGGACCGCCTGGAGCGCCTCGACGGCAAGCCCCTGGCGCGCGACGACTTCCTCACCCTGCGCCGCCAGGGGTACCGGTCTCGCCGCTGCTGGAGGGCGAGCTCAGCGCACGCCGACGGCACGCGGCTGACGCTGATCGGCATCGACCCCCTGACCCTGCCCGGCGACAGCGCCTTCGCCACTGCCGGAAGCACAGTAGAGCTCACCGGCTTCCTGTCACCGCCGTGGCAGACCCGGCTCGCCCCGGACACCCTGCCCAGCCTGGGCCTCGATGCCGACGCTGCCCGGGGAGCAACCCGCGCTTGGCGGCGGGCCGGCTGCCGCCGCTGAGCCTCGCCCCCTCGCTCCCGCCGCACACCCTGGTGATGGATATCGCCGCCGCCGCGACGCTGCTGGAGAGCGGCGAGACCCTGAGTCGACTGGTCTCCGCACCGGGGGCCCTGGATGCCGCACCACCAGGGTTGGCGCTGACCCGCGCCACCACCCTGGTCTCGCCGGGCCAGCTGACCCAGAGCTTCCACCTCAACCTGACGGCACTCGCGCTGCTGGCGCTGATCGTCGGCCTGTTCATTGTCCAGGCGGCGCTGGGCCTTGCCCTGGAGCAGCGCCTGGAGATGCTGCGCACCCTGCGTGCCCTGGGGGTCTCCGGCCGCACCCTGGTCACGGGCCTGGCCCTGGAGCTGGTGCTGCTCGGCGTGGTCGGCGCCCTGGCCGGGATCGCCGGCGGCGTCTGGCTGGCCCGGGCGCTGCTGCCCGACGTGGCCGCTACCCTGGGCAGCCTCTACGGCGCCGGGGTAGGCGTGGAGCTGCGCCTGCCCTGGCACTACTGGTTCGGCGGACTGGCGGTAACCCTGGGTGGTTTGCTGCTGGCCGGCTCGGGCGTGCTGTGGCGGGCCGCGCGCCTGTCGGTGCTCGACCTGGGCCGCGCCCAGGCGTGGCGCAGCGGCTATCAGCGCCAGCTCGGGCGCATGACCCTGGCCGGCGCGGTGATTGCGGTGGCCGGCCTGGCGGTGTGGGGTTGGCTTTCACGGCAGCCCGCCGGCGAGGGGCTGGCGGCGGGCTTCGTGCTGATGGCGGCCCTGCTGCTGGTGGGTGCGCTGTGGCTGCCGCCGCTGCTGGCGGCAGCCCTGGCGGGTCTTGCCCGGCTGGCACGACGCCGCCCGCTGGCCCAGTGGGCCCTGGCCGACCTCGAGCTGCAGCTGCCGCGCCTGTCGCTGGCGCTGATGGCGCTGCTGATCGCGCTCTCGGCGAGCCTCGGGGTCAACAGCATGGTGGGGGGCTTCCGCCTGACCTTCCTGGAGTGGCTCGACCAGCGGTTGGTGGCCGACCTCTACCTGGACCCTCCGGCGGAGCGCTTCGCGGCGATCCATGCCTGGCTGGGCGAGCGCCCGGAGGTGGTCGAGCGCCTGGTCACCCGCCATGGCGAGAGCACCCTGCTGGCGGTCGAGGCCGCGGGGGCACCGCGCCTGCCGGAGCGGCCGGTGTCGCTGTTCGGCCTGACCCCGGGGGAGCGGCTGACGCCGACCTGGCCGCTGCTGGAGACCCAGCGGGGCGTGGACGCGGCCTGGACTTCGCTGCGCGAGGGCGGCGCCTTCATTAACGAGCAGCTGGCCGTCGCCGAGGGCATCGTCCCCGGGGATCGCCTGACCCTGGCCACGCCGAGCGGCCAGGCGACGCTCGCCGTGGCGGCGATCTATCCCGACTACGGCAACCCTCGCGGCGAGGTGCTGATGACCGCCGCCGAGCTGGGCAGGCGCTTCTCGGCACCGCCGGACTCCATCGGCATCGTGCTGGCCCCGGGTGCCGACGACGAGGCCCTGGGCGCGGCGCTGGGCAGTGAATTCGCCCTGGGCCGCGACGCCCTGCGTGACCAGGGCGAGGTCAAGCGCATCGCCACCGGCATCTTCGAACGCACCTTCACCATCACCCGGGCACTCAACGCCCTGACCCTGGCGGTGGCGGCGCTGGCACTGCTGGCCAGCCTGCTGGCCCAGGCCCGTGAGCGCCGCCGACGGCTGGCACCGATGTGGGCCCTGGGGGTACCGAGAGGCCAGCTGCTGGGCGTCCAGCTCGCCCAGCTGGGTGGAGCGGCGCTGGCGGTGGGCCTGGTCGCCGTGCCGCTGGGTATCGCCATCACCTGGGGCCTGGTGGCGGTGATCAACGTGGCGGCCTTCGGCTGGCGGCTGCCGCTGCACCTCTTCCCGGGGAGATCGCCCTGACCCTGGGAACGGCCGTGGCGGTGGCGCTGCTCGCCGCGGCACTGCCGGCGCTGCGCCTGTGGCGCACCCCGCCCCGGGCCCTGCTGGCCGAGGAGGCAGGATGATGCCACGAGCGATCAAGCATGCCGCCCCGTGGCGGGCCCTGCTGCCGGCCGCCCTGCTGGGCACATTGGTAGCCCTCGCCGGCTGCGACGAGGCCCCACCCGAGGCGCTCGGGGGCCGGCTTCGCCGGGCTCGGCGAGGCACCGCCGGCTTCGTGCAGGCCGGCCCGGACACCACACTGCGCTTCCCCGAGGATCACGGTGCCCACCCCGACTACCGCATCGAGTGGTGGTACCTCACCGCCAACCTGGAGGATGAGCACGGCGAGCCGCTGGGGCTGCAGTGGACCCTGTTCCGCCAGGCGCTGGCGCCGCCGGAGGAGCGCCCCGATCCCACTCCCTGGGCCGCCGACCAGCTGTGGATGGCGCACATGGCGGTCTCCAGGGGCACACAGCACGGCGTGGCGGAGCGCTTCGCCCGCAGCCACTCGGCGGCACCTTCCCAACGGACGGACGGCCAGGCCGGTGCGGTGGCATCCCCCTTCCACGCCTGGCTCGACGACTGGGAACTGGCAAGCGAGGTGACCGAGCCCGGCGCCGACACCTTCGAGCGGCTCACCCTCACCGCCTTCGAGGGCGAGGGCGAGGCGCGCCCTCGGCTACCGGCTCACGCTCACCGCCGAGGGGCCGCTGGTCCTGCATGGCCGTGACGGCTTCAGCCAGAAGGCTGCCGACGGCCAGGGATCGCACTACTACAGCCAGCCCTTCTGGCGCATCGAGGGCGAGGTCACCCTGGCCGGCGAGACCCACACGGTCAGCGGCCGGGGCTGGCTCGACCGCGAGTGGAGCAGCCAGCTGCTGAGCCCCGACCAGGCGGGCTGGGACTGGTTCTCGCTGCACCTGGACGACGGCCGCCGGCTGATGGCCTTCCGCCTGCGCGGCGGTGGCGACGACGGCGGCGACTACCGCTCCGGCAGCTGGATCGCAGCGGACGGCACCACCCGCCCGCTGGCCTCGCAGGCGCTGGCGATGACCCCGCTGGCCACCTCCCCGGTGGCGGGACGCGAGGTGCCCACCCGCTGGCGACTGGAAGTGCCCGAAGAGGATCTCGACCTGATCGTCGAGGCGCCCCACACCGAGCGCTGGATGGACACCACGGTGCCCTACTGGGAGGGCGAGGTGGTGGCCCGCGACCATGATGGCGGCGAAAGGCTGGGGGTGGGCTACCTGGAGATGACCGGCTATTGATGGACGATAATCCTATAAGCCTGCTATCGAGATGCCCGGCCCGAAGCGCTATCCTGAGGGCACTTCCACGCCCTGGAGCCTGCCATGCTGCCTAGCCTGTTCATCTCCCACGGCTCGCCAATGCTGGCCCTGACCGAGACCCCGGCCCACGCCTTCCTGCGTGACCTGGGCCGCGACTACCGCCCCCGCGCCGTGGTGGTGGTGTCGGCCCACTGGGCCAGCCGCCAGCTGCTGGTCAGTACCAGCGAGCGTCCCGAGACCATCCACGACTTCGGCGGTTTCCCCCGCGAGCTCTTCGAGGTGCAGTACCCGGCCCCCGGCGAGCCCGAACTGGCCAGGCGTCTGGCCCGGGAGCTCAACGCCGTACCCACCGAGCGCGGCCTGGATCACGGCGCCTGGGTGCCGCTGTCGCTGATGTTCCCCGCCGCCGAGGTGCCGGTGGTCTCGCTGTCGCTGCCGATGCAGTGGTCCAACGCCGAGCTGCTGGCCCTGGGCGAGAAGCTCGCCGCCCTGCGGGAAGAGGATATCCTGGTGATCGGCTCCGGCAGCCTGACCCACAACCTCTACGAGATGCTGCCGCTGGATGCCGAGATGCCGCCCTGGGTCGGCGAGTTCGCCGACTGGGTCGAGGCGCGCCTGACGGCGGACGACCGCGACGCACTGCTGGCCTGGGAGCAGGGCCCCAAGGCCCGCGAGAACCATCCCACACCGGAGCACTTCCAGCCGCTGCTGGTGGCGCTTGGCGCCGGCGGGCCGGGCAAGCGCCTGCACCACAGCGTGGAACACGGTGTGCTGGCCATGGACGTCTACGCCTTCGCGTGAGGAGTGATGCTCCCCGACAGTAACGAGGCCGCCCCGTTGTCGGGGCGGCCTCGTCTCGTTGCGAGCCAATGTCGCGGAATCAGGCGTCGGGAATCTCCAGCGCCTGCTGTACCAGCGGCCAGGCCGGCTCGCCGTCGCGGGTGGTGACCCCTTCGA
Organism: Halomonas sp.; assembly: GCA_018401555.1. GTDB lineage: Bacteria > Pseudomonadota > Gammaproteobacteria > Pseudomonadales > Halomonadaceae > Halomonas. The sequence goes on along the minus strand of JAGYKP010000097.1, from coordinate 38,921 downwards.
GGAAGGCCTGCACCTTGCCCGGGTTGGCGCGGATCCAGTCCAGCGCCACCGCCTCCGGCTCGCGCTCCTCGTAGCTGAAGCCGCGGATCATCGCGCTCTGGTCGTCGGCGCTGAACACCAGCTGGTCGAGCAGCCGGGTGGCGTTGGGGGCGGCCTCGGCGAAATCGCTGGTGACCAGGGTGCGCACGTCGCTGCGCCCGCCATCCGGGCCCCACATGTCCTGGGTGTCGGTCAGGTACTCGACGTCGTATTCGATGTTCATCCAGTGGGGCGTCCAGCCGGCAAAGACGATCCACTCCTCGCGATCGAGGGCCGCGTCCACAGCGCTGAGCATGCCCGGCGTGGAGGTCTCGGAGAGGTCCCAGTCGCCCATGCCATAGGTGTCATTCTCGACGGCCTCGTTGAGGGTGTCGCTCATGCCGGAGCCGACCTCGATGGAGTAGACGGTGCGTCCGAGCTTCTCGGCGATCTCCTCGTCGGCCAGATCTTCGGCGGAGGTCACGCCGGCATCAAAGACATAGCTCGGCACCGCGAAGCCCAGCCGTGCGCCCTCGACGTTGTTGCCGAGGTCGACGATCAGACCCTTTTCCATGGTGGCGTCGAACATCGACTGCTGGGCGGGCAGCCAGGCGGCGAGGAAGACATCCAGTTCGCCCTGGGTGAGGGCCTCGTAGGTGATGGTGGAACCGAGCTCCTGCTGGCGCACCTCATAGCCCAGCGTCTCGAGCAGCTGGGCGGCCAGGGCGGTCTTGACGGTCACGCCGGGCCAGGCGGGCACGGAGAAGCGCACCTGGGCCGGTTCCTCGGCGAGGACCGCGCTGCTCCAGGCCAGGGGGGCGGCCAGCAGGGCGCCGGCCAGGGCCAGGGTAAGGGGACGACGTGGCAAGTTCATCGGGACTCCTTGGCAGGTCATGCCATGCGGGGATTCGCTGATGACCTTACTGCCCACTAGCGTGGATGGCAAAAACGCCGCCCGCAGGCGGCGCCTGGCCAGTGGCGAGTCCTCAGTCACCCATGGCGGCGAGGCGGTCGGCCTGGACCACCTCGATCCAGTAGCCGTCGGCGTCCTTGACGAACACCACGTCCTTCATCTTGCCCTGGTCGGCGCGCTTGACGAATTCGACATCATTGGCGTCGAACCACGCCTCGGCGGCCGCAAGGTCCGGCACGCTGAAGCAGATATGGCCGAAGCCCTGGGGTTCGGCATTGCCGTCGTGGTAGGCGAAGTCGGCCTGGTCCTCGGTGCCCCAGTTGTGGGTCAGCTCAAGCAGGCCCTTCTGGCTGAAGGTCCAGACGGTGCGCTGGCCCGCGTCCTCCGGCACGTCATCGCCCTGCTCCAGCCGGGCCAGGAAGTAGAGCGAGAACTGCATCTCCTCGAAGTCGAGGCGGCGCACCACCGACATGCCGAACACCCGTGAGTAGAAGGCCAGGGCCTTCTCGGGGTCCTTGACCCGCAGCATGGTGTGGTTGAGGCGGAAGCCCTGGGACTCGGGGGTGGGAGACTCTACGCCGGGATGCTGCTCACCCTGGAAGCTCATGGTGACTCCTTGTGATGCGTGGATGTACGCTCGGATATGGGGATGATGGTGGCACTTTTCCAGGCGCTTCCCGCAGCCTTCCCCAGCATGACTTCCCCACCAGTGGCGGCCAGCGCTAATGTAGGGGGATATCCACTGCAAGGAGCGATTCGCATGCCGGTTCGTGATCTCTGGCGAGTGTGGCTGCTGATGGTCGCCCTCACCCTGCTCGCCGGCTGTGCCGGCAAGGAGCTGGCGGTGGAGGACCCGCCATCCCACGAGGGCCTCACCATCGACCGCGTGCTGATCCTGGCCGCGGCCGAGCGCGCCCTGGGCACGCCCTACCGCTTCGGCGGCAATACCCCCTCGGGTGTCGACTGCTCGGGGCTGGTGCAACTGGCCTACCAGGCCGCCGGTATCCCCGTGCCGCGCACCGCCGATGACCAGTTCCGGGCCCTGCCGGAAGTGGATCGCGCCCGCCCCGGCGACCTGCTGTTCTTCGATATCAGCGGGGTGGCAAGGCCAGCCACGTGGGCATCTACCGCGGCGACGGCCAGATGATCCACGCCCCCGGCCGTGGCCGTCGGGTGGAGACCTCGCCGGTGGAGATCGCCTACTGGCAGGAGCGTTTCCTGGGCGCCGCCGCCCCGGCCCCCTGACGCCCGAGGTGGCGCGCAACATTCCGGGCCAGGGCTTAAGCCTGCGTTAAGTTGTCGGGACCAGAGTATCGGTGACACGTCATGGAGACGACCCGATGCCTGAACCGAGACGCCTGCCCTGTCTACCAGCCGCGGCCACCCCTCGCCGCTGCAGTGGCGCGAGGCGCGCCACTGGACCCGGCGCCGCCGCCTGGAGCACCTGGTCCGCCGACGCTTCGCCGAGGAGCATGGCGCCGCCATCACCCAGCTGCTGCCGCGCCTCTTCGGCCTGTGGCAGGGCGATCGGGCCGAGGCCGCGGTGGGTGTGCGCTCGGCGGCGAGCGGTCCACTGTTCCAGGAGCACTACCTGGACGTTTGCGCCGAGCGCCTGCTGGCCGAGCGCTTCGCCCGTCCCGTGGCCCGCCACCAGGTCGCCGAGATCGGCAACCTGGCAAGCCGCCGTCCCGGCCTGCAACGCCCGCTCTTCCTGCATCTGGTGGACCAGCTCGGCCGCGAGGGCATCGGCTGGCTTCTGTTCACCGCCACCCCCGAGGTGGCCAACGGCATTCGTCGCCTGGGCCTTACCCTGGAGCCGGTGATGGTCGCCGACCCGGCACGCCTCGGCGCCGAGCAGGCCTGCTGGGGTCGCTACTATGAGCGCCGCCCCTGGGTAATGGCCGGCGACCTGCGCCGCGCCCATCGGGAACTTGCCGAGCGGGGCCTGCTGCCCTCGACCCTGCCCCGTCCGGCGGAGGTGGCCCATGCGCACCTCGCCTGAGGCCTTCCTCGCGCGGCTGACCCGCCACGCCGAGGAGCGTCCGACCCGTATCGCGCTGGAGGAGGGGCAGCGGCGGGTCTCCTTCGCCGAACTGCCGGGCGAGATCGAGGCACGCCGGCAGCGGCTGGCCGACGCCGGCGCCGCGCGGGTCGCGCTGGCCCTGGACAACGGCATCGACTGGGCACTGTGGGACCTGGCGCTGCTGCAGGATCAACGGGTGGCGGTGCCGGTGCCCGCCTTCTTCAGCGCTGCCCAGCGCCACCACCTGGTGGAGGCTGCCGGGCTCGACGCCTGGATCGGCCCCGGCGGCGAGGCCCACGACTTCGCCGCCACGCGGGACCCGGCCATCGCCACCCGACACATCGCCTCGCCACCGGAGCTGCATCCCGGCACCACCCGCATCACCTTCACCTCCGGCACCAGTGGCACTCCCAAGGGAGTCTGCCTGGATGCCACCGCCCCGCTGGCCGTGGCCGCGAGCATCGCCGAGGCCGTGGCACCCCTGGGTATCGAGCGTCACCTGGCGATGCTGCCGCTCGCCACCCTGCTGGAGAACATCGGCGGCCTTTACGTGCCGCTGTGGCTGGGCGCCACCGTCTGCCTGCCCGGGGTCGCCGAGCTGGGCTGGAGCGGCGCCAGCGGCTTCGAGGCGCAGCGGGCGCTGGCCGCCCTCGACGCCTGCCGGCCCCACAGCCTGATCCTGGTGCCCCAGCTGCTCCAGGCGCTGGTGGCGGCACGCCCGAACGCCCCCGCGAGCCTGCGCTTCGTGGCGGTGGGTGGCGCCAGGGTCGCCGACACCCTGCTGGCGCGTGCCCGGCGTGGCGGCTGGCCGGTCTTCGAGGGCTACGGCCTCTCGGAGTGCGCCTCGGTGGTGTGCCTCAACCGTCCCGGCGAGCCCGCCCGCGGCGTCGGCCGGCCGCTGCCCCATACCGAGGTGCGCATCGATGACGCGGGGGAGGTGTGGGTGCGCGGCGCCACCCAGCTCGGCTATCTGGGTGAGCCGGCGCCGCGCCTCGGCCTGGCACGCCAGCGGCGACCTGGGCCGCTGGGAGGGCGACGCCCTGGTGCTGGAGGGGCGGCGTCGCGAGGTCTTCATCACCGCCTATGGTCGCAACGTCGACCCCCAGTGGGTGGAGGGCGAACTCTGCGCCCGCCCCGCCATTGCCCAGGCCCTGGTCCACGGCGAGACGCTGCCGGCCAACCGCGCGCTGCTGGTGCCCGCCTCACCCGAGGTCGACGACAACGCCCTGGCCGCCGCAGTGGCCGAGGCCAACGCCGGCCTGCCCGACTACGCCCGCGTTCACGAATGGCGACGCAGTGCCCCCTTTACCCACGAGAACCACCAGCTGACGGCCAACGGCCGCCTGCGCCGCGACGCCATCCTCGCCGCCCATGGCGACTGGCTGTGCGCCGCACCCACTCGACCCGAGCCGTACCTTTCACAGGCGCCACAAGGAGTGACCCCATGACCCCCTACCAGCAACTGCAGCACGCCACCCGTGAAGAGCGCGACTGGCTGCTCTCCACTCCGCTGCTGACCCGCGCCCTGGCCGGCCGGGTCAGCCGTGACGAGTACCTCGCCTTCCTCGGCCAGGCCTACCACCACGTGCGCTTCACGGTGCCACTGATGATGGCCTGTGGCGCCCGCCTGCCGGAGCGTCTGGAGTGGCTGCGCGGCGCCCTGGTGGAGTACATCGAGGAAGAGCACGGCCACGAGCAGTGGATCCTCGACGACATCCGCGCCGCCGGTGGCGATGCCGCGGCGGCCGCCGCACGCCCGGCGGACCCCGCCACCCGGCTGATGGTGGCTGCCGTGCGCGACGAGATCGAGCATGGCCACCCGGTGGGCTTCTTCGGCATGGTCCAGGTGCTGGAGGGCACCAGCACGGCGCTGGCCACCCAGGCTGCCGAACGCTTGCAGGCGAGCCTCGACCTGCCCGACGACGCGGTACGCTACCTGACCTCCCACGGCAGCCTGGATATCGGCCACCTGGCCTTCTTCGAGGGGCTGGTGAACCGCCTGGAGGAGCAGGACCTGGCGGCGGTGATCGACACCGCCAAGCTGGTCTACCGCCTCTACGGTGCCATGTTCCGCTGCGTCGAGGCGCACTGTGCCGGCGGCAATGCCGCCCGGGAGCTCTCCGATGCGCTGGCCTGATCGCCTCGCCCGACGCCCGCGGCTGCCGGAGGGAGGCTGGCCCGCCCAGCGGGTGCTGATCACCGGGGCCAGCGGCGGCATCGGCCAGGCGCTGGTGGACGAGCTGGCCGCCGCCGGGGCGCAACTGCTGATCACCGGCCGCCGGGCGGAGGCCCTGACGGCCACCGCGGACCGCCATCCCGACCGGGTCACCGCGCTGCCCGCCGACCTGACCCGCACCGAGGAGCGCCAGCAGCTGGTGGCCACGGCCCGACAAGCCGGCTGCAACATGCTGATCAACGCCGCCGGTGTGAACCGGGTGGCGCTGTTCACCGAAGGCTCCGATGCCGAGATCGAGCGACTCATTGCCCTCAACCTCACCGCCACCCTGCAGCTGACCCGCGCCCTGCTCCCCCAGCTGATGGCGGCGCGTCAAGGCTGGGTGGTCACCCTGGGCTCCACCTTCGGCACCCTGGGCTACCCCGGTCAGGTCGGCTACTGCGCCACCAAGTTCGCCCTGCGCGCGCTTCAGCCAGGCCCTGCGCCGGGAGCTCGCCGACACCCGGGTGCGGGTGTTGCATGTCTCGCCCCGGGCCACTCGCACCGCCATGAACGCCCCCGAGGTGGAGGCCATGAACGCGGCCCTGGGCAACGCCATGGACAGCCCCGCCCGGGTCGCCCAGGCGGTTCGCCACGCCGTGGAGCGCGGCCGCCAGGAGGCCCAGCTGGGCGGACCGGAGCGCTTCTTCGTGCGCCTCAATGCCCTGCTGCCTGGGGTGGTCGACCACGCCCTGGCGCGCCAGCTTCCCGTCATCCGCCGCTTTATCGGCACTTCGGAGACCACGCCATGAACGCTCGACGCCCCTCTCGCTTCGCCCTGCTGCGCCTTGCCGCCACGCTGCTTGTCGCCGGCCTCGGCGGCCTGTTCGCCATCGCCGCCCTGGCCGCGGGCGATGGCGGTGGTGCCGACCAGGGTGTGGCTGGACTGCAGTCCCGCTGGGCCGAGATCCGCTACGAACTGCCCGAGGCGCAGCAGGCCAAGGCCCTCGAAGAGCTGAGCAAGGAGGCCGAACGCCAGCTGGCCGAGCACCCCGACTCCGCCGAGCTGCTGATCTGGGCCGGCATCGTGCGCTCCAGCCAGGCCGGCGCCGAAGGCGGGCTGGGGGCGCTGGGCCTGGTCAAGCAGGCACGCGGCTACCTGGAGGCCGCCCTGGCGCAGGACCCGCTGGCGCTGAACGGTTCCGCCTACACCAGCCTGGGGGCCCTCTACTACCAGGTACCGGGCTGGCCGGTCGGCTTCGGCGACGACGACAAGGCCGAGTGGCACCTCAAGCGGGCGCTCACCATCAACCCCGACGGACTCGACAGCCTCTACTTCTGGGGCGACTATCTGCATCAGCAGGGCCGCGACGCCGAGGCGCGCCAGGCCCTGGAGAAGGCCCTGCAGGCGCCGCCCCGGCCCGGCCGCGAGCTCGCCGATGCCGGCCGCCGCGAGGAAATCCGCCACCTGCTGTCGCAACTGGAGCAATGACCCACCGATGCGCATCCTGCTGGTCGAGGATGACCCGAGCCTGGCCTCGGGCATCCGCCTGGCCCTCAAGCCAGAGCACTACACCGTGGATCATCTCGCCGATGGCGCCATGGCACTCACCGCCCTGCAGGGCAGTGAACCCTTCGACGCGGTGATCCTCGACCTGGGCCTGCCCGGGCTCGACGGCATGCGGGTACTGGAGGCCGTGCGGCGCGGCGGCAACCGGATTCCGGTGCTGGTGCTGACCGCCCGGGACGCCGTCGACGACCGCATCGCCGGCCTGGACGCCGGCGCCGACGACTACCTGGTCAAGCCCTTCGAGGTCGCCGAGCTCAAGGCCCGCCTGCGCGCCCTGCTGCGCCGCAGCCAGGGCCAGGCCAGCCCGCTGCTCGAGTGTCGCGGCATCCGGCTCGATCCCGCCAGCCGGGAGGTGTGCTATCGCGGCGAGGCGATCCCGCTGTCGCGCCGCGAGTTCACCCTGCTCCAGGAGTTCATGGGCCACCCGGGTCGGGTCTTCACCCGCGACACCCTGACCCGGCTGGTCTACGGCTGGGAGGAGGACGTGGAGAGCAACGCCATCGAGGTGCATGTCCACCACCTGCGTCGCAAGCTCTTCCCCGGCCTGATCCGCACCGTGCGCGGCATCGGCTATGTGCTGGACCGCGCGCCGCAGGAGGCCGAGGCGTGACCTCCATTCGTCGCCGAACCCTGGGACTTGTGCTGCTGGTGTTCGGCCTCAGCATGCTGGCCATCGGCCTGGTCAGCTACCGCTACGCCGCCCACGAGATCGAGGAGCTCTACGACGCCAGCCTGGCCCAGAATGCCCGCCTGCTGGAGGGACTGATCCAGGCGCCGCTGCCGGAGGACCAGCGCGAGGCGCTGCTGGCCAGCCTGGAGAGTGCCCTGCTGCGCGCCGAGCAGTCGGACAAGCGCCTGGCCGGCCATCGCTACGAGAGCAAGCTGGCCTTCCAGCTGTGGGAGCAGGGTCGCCTGGTGCTGCGCTCGGCCAGCGCCCCGCCCGAGCCCTTCACCGAGGCGCCGCCCGGCTATGTGCCAGCAGTCGGGTGGCCGGCCACGACTGGCGGGTCTATGTCCTCGACCCGCCCGAGTCGCAGCGGGTGATGGTCGCCGAGCGCGACGACGTGCGCGGCGAGCTGACTCGCGCGCGTGGCCCTGCGCACCTGCTGCCGGACCTGGTCGGCCTGCCGCTGCTGGCGCTGCTGCTGTGGTGGGCCACCGGCTGGGGATTGCGGCCGCTGTCGCGGCTGGCCGCGGCGATCCGCCAGCGCGACCCCACAACCTGCAGCCACTGGTGATGCGCCCCCTGCCCCGGGAGCTGGACACCATCGTCGGTGCCCTGAATCGGCTGCTGGAGCGCATTCGTCGGCTGCGGGTGCGCGAGAAGCGCTTTATCGCCGACGCCGCCCACGAGCTGCGCACCCCCCTGGCAGTGCTCGACCTGCACGCCCAGAACGCCCTGGCCACCGAGGACCCCGCCGACCGTCGCGAGGCGCTGGAGGAGCTGCGCCGCGGCGTGGCCCGGGCCACCCGACTGGTCACCCAGCTGCTGACGCTGGCGCGTCTGGAGCCCGAGGAGGAGGAGCAGGAGGCGAGCGCCCGGATCGCCAGCGACCTGCTGGTCGAGGTTCGCGAGGCCCTGGCCGAGCTCTCGCCGCTGGCGGTCGAGACGCGGCCAGGAGCTGGACCTCGCCGCGAACGAGGAGAGTGACTGGCGGTTGGCAACCGAACCCGGTGCCATCGGCACCCTGGTGCAGAATCTGGTCGGCAACGCCCTGCGCTACACCCCGGACGGCGGCCGGGTGACGGTGAGCCTGGCGGCCGAGGCGACCCGACTGACGCTGCGGGTGGACGACCAGGGGCCCGGGGATTCCGCGCCGCGGGCGTGAGCGCGATTACCGAGCGTTTCGCATCGCGCCGGCCCCGGGGCCGGCGCCGGCCGGAGCTCTCCATCGTCGAGCGCCTGCTGGCCCGCCACGGCGGCACCCTCCCGCCTGGAGGAGGCGCCCGGCGGCGGCCTGCGCGCCGTGGCGACGCTGCCGCGGGCTGCCTGAGCCCGCTTCGCGCCCGGGCCTCTGAAATAAGGGCTTCGTTAAGACGAGGCCCGTCAAGCGTGGCTGCGTTACCTTTCTGGACGCAGCCAATGCCTGAAACCAATAGCTCACGGATGAGACAGTCTCCTGCGGTTCCGCTCCCCGACTGCCGGCGCTCTCCCCCAGGCCCTGACCCTGCTGGCCTGCCTTGGCTTCACGCTCTTCTACAACCGACGCTTCTGGTCGGCGGTGATCGAGGCCGAGCCGCCCACGGGGCTTGGCGACTGGGGCCTGCTGGTCGCCTACGGCGTGGTGGTGACCGGATTGCACCTGGTGGTCTTCCTGCCGCTGGTCGGCCGCGTGACCGTCAAGCCGCTGCTGACCGCCCTGGTAGTGGTCGCCGCCTCGGTCAGCTATTTCACCGGCCAATACGGCACCTACTTCGATACCCACATGATCGATAACGTGCTGCAGACGGATACCCGGGAGGCAGGCGAGCTGCTTACCCCGGGCCTGGCGCTCTACCTGCTGCTGTTCGGCCTGCTGCCGTTGTCCCTGGTGTGGGGCTGGCCGCTGCGCCGGCGCAGCTGGCAGCGTGGCCTGGGGGCCGGCGCAGTGTGGTGGCTGGGCGGTGTCGTCGTGCTCTCCGGGGCACTGCTGCTCTCCTTCCAGAGCCTCTCCTCGCTGATGCGCAACCATCACGAACTTCGCTATCTGGTGACGCCGGGCAATGCCATCGTCTCCACCGGCCAGGTGATGGCGGCACCCCCACCGCTGCCCGAGGAGCGCCTGCCCATCGGCGAGGATGCACGACGCCTGCCGAGCGCCGACGGCGCGCCGCGGCTGCTGGTGCTGGTGGTCGGCGAAACCGTGCGCGCCGCCAACTGGGGTCTCTCAGGCTATGACCGGCAGACCACCCCGCGGCTGGCCGAACGTGAGGTCATCAACTTCAGCGAGGTGGCTAGCTGCGGCACCAGCACCGCCGTCTCGCTGCCCTGCATGTTTTCGCCGCAGGGGCGAAGCGACTACGACGAACGCTTCACCCGCAGCCATGAGACGCTGCTGGACGTGGTGCAGCGCGCCGGCTATCGCATGGTATGGATCGACAACCAGTCGGGCTGCAAGGGAGTCTGCGATGGCGTGGAGCGGGTCTCACCATCGCCGGACGCCTACCCCGAACTGTGCGGAGAGGAGGGGTGCCTCGATGGCGTGCTGATCGAGGCGCTGAAAGGTCAGGTCGCGTCGATCAGCGGCGATACGGTGGTCGTGCTGCATATGCTGGGCAACCACGGCCCCAGCTACTTCCAGCGCTACCCGGAGGACTTTCGGACCTTCACTCCTACCTGCGACACGGCCGACCTGGCCCAGTGTGACCGGGGGGCGATCGTGAACAGCTACGACAACGCGACCCTGTATACCGACAGCGTGCTGGACGGAATCATCGGCGTGCTGGAGGAGAGACAGTCCCTGGCCACGGCCATGCTGTACGTCTCCGACCACGGGGAGTCGCTGGGCGAGAAGGGGATCTACCTGCACGGCCTGCCCTACGCCATCGCTCCCCGTGAGCAGACCCGCGTGCCCATGGTGTGGTGGGCGTCCGATGATTTCCTGGGCAGCCAACGACTGACGAACGACTGCCTCACTGCCCAGCGCGACGCCTCACTGAGCCATGCCCACCTGTTCCACTCTCTGCTCGGGCTACTTGGCGTGGAGAGCGAGGTTCGCAAGGACGCCCTGGACCTGACGGCAAACCTGCCGCGCCCCGGAGGCACAAGCCGCCGGGGCGCTGATCACGCAGGAGTAGCAGAATATTCAGGCCATGCGCTTCAGGGTGTGGTCGCGCAGCCAGAACTGGTGCGCCAGGCTGGCCACCACATGACCGCCGATCAGCAGCCACAGCAGGTTGGCCAGCACCTCGTGGGTCTCCTCGGCGGCCTCCTCCAGCCACTCGATCTCGGCACCGGGCGCGATCAGCGGCAGGCCGAAGAACTCCACACCGTGGCCGCTGCCCAGGGCGACGAGCAGGCCGCTCACAGGGATCACCAGCATCGCCGCGTAGAGCGCCAGGTGTCCCAGCCGGGCTGCCCTCTTCCAGTGCGCATGGGCCTCGAGCCGGCCGTGGTTGACCCGGCGCCACAGCAGCCGGAACACCAGCAGCCCCAGCAGCAGCACCCCCACGCTCTTGTGCAGCGCCATCGCCTCGCGCTCGCTCATCCCGACGATCTCCGCCAGCCACTCCGTGCCGAGCATCAGGAGCAGCAGCGTAGCCATGCTCCAGTGAAGCGCCCGTGAGACGGCGCCGTAACGTTGTTCGGAATCCAGCCAGTTCATGTCGTCATCCTCCTCGGTCGATGGACGACGACCGTTGTACCGCACCCCGGCTGACGCCAGCCTTAACGCCGCATTCATGCGCCGTTCATCCTCACCCGGTGCCGCTCAACGATAGAAGCGCGACAGCGCCTGCAGCACCTCGCGGGAGACCTCGGGGGCCGGGCGCACCTCCTCGAGCTCGTTCATGCGGTAGTCGTAGGCCTCGAAGGCGCCGGTCGGATGCACGGCGATCTGGTACTCCGGCAGCAGGATGCCGTAACCCATGTAGCTGCCGGAGAGCAGCCAGTCACGTGGCGCCCCGGGCGCGAGCAGGCTGCGCCCCAGGGTATAGCGCTCGGGGGCGGCCTCGCAGCCGAGCAGCTCCTCCAGCAGGGTCGGGGCGATATCAGCATGCTGGGTGCGCCCCTCGAGCACACCACCGGGGCGCCCCGGCAGGTGCATCACCAGCGGTACCTGGACCTGTTCCGGGGTGTAGTTGCTGCCGTGTCCCCAGTAGTTCCGGCCATGCTCGTTGAACGACTCGCCGTGATCCGAGGTGATCACCACCGCGGTATCGTCGAGCCTGCCGCGTCGCTCGAGGTCGTCGAGCACCCGCCCGAGCTGCGCATCCACGTAGCGCGCCGCGGTACGGTAGCGATTCCAGTAGGGCTCGGGGTCGAAGTCGGGACCCAGCGCCATATGGTTGATCTGCTCCCAGTAGGGAGTGAAGCGCGGGAAGTCGGGGGGATGGCTGTAGCCATGCACGGCGTCATAGAACAGGAAGCCGAAGAACGGCGTGGCATCGGGCGCCTCCGCCGAGGTCTCCATCCAGGCCAGCCAGTCGTCGGTGATCTGCCGGTCACGCTCCCAGGGCTCGCCCTGGGCCGGCGTCAGCGAGACGTCCTCCAGCCCGGCGAAGACATTGCGGTCGAAGGCGGGGCTCACCAGGGTCGCCGAGGAGAGCACCTGGAAACGATAGTCGGCGGCCTCGAGCTTCTCCATCAGCACCGGCGGCGTCTGGCTGCCGGTGAAAGGCATCCCAGTAGGTGACCGGCAGGCCATAGAAGAGGCTGAACACCCCCGCCTTGGTGGAGTTGCCCCCACTGAAATGCTCGGCGGCCCGGTACCAGCCGGGGCGATTGGCGTAGCGGCTGAGGTTCGGCATCACCTCGGGGCTCAGCAGGTCATGGCGCACGGTGTCCAGCACCACCAGCAGCAGGTTGTGGGGCGCGGCCGACGGCGAGCAGCTCAGCGGCGCCGAGGGATAGGCCAGGTCATGGGCCTTGCCCTGTGCCGCCTCCAGCTCCACCCGGTCGCGCACCGCCTGGGGGTCGACCCAGCCACGCTTGACGAACAGGCGCTTGGCGGTAGCGGGATAGAACAGCGGCACATGACGGGTCATGCCGGTGATGTCGCGGTCGTAGTGGGCGTCCGCCCAGGCATGCCAGCCGTGCACCCCGAGCAGGGCCAGCAGGCTCGATGGCGAGTGCCGGCAGCACCGGCCGCGACAGTGGGCGCCGCTTGAGCCAGCAGCCCCAGAGCACCCTGCAGCCGCCAGCATCGCCAGCACCCCGCCGATGGCCAGGCCCCAGGCCAGCCAGGAGAAGCTGAAGACGTCGCCGCCGGCGTTGACCAGCAGGTCGAGGATGAAGCCGCTCAGGTGGAAGCGGTACTGGGCGTAGACGAAGGTGTCGAGCAGCAGCACCAGCTGCAGCAGGCCGGCCCACAGGGTGGTGACCAGCCACAGCCAGGGCGCGCGAAGCAGCGGGGCCAGCAGCAGCAGCGGCAAGGCCCCCAGCCACACCAGCAGCCCGATATGGCCAAGGAACACCAGCAGCAGGTAGCCCCACTGCTCGGCGCCCTCGGGGGCGATATAGGGGAGATAGCGCAGACTGATCAACCAGGCGAGCAGCAGGTTGGCCAGGGTCCAGGCGCCCAGCCAGCGCCAGCGATGGAGAAGGGATGCAAGCATGTGATGGCCACGATCGTCAAAGAGCCCGACACGAAGCCGCGATGCACGGCCTGTCGGATGGTGAATAGATGCCGGGATCGGCGCCGTCACACTCTGTTCATGCCACCTTAAGCAATCCTTAAGGAAGGCGCGCCACAGTCATGGTGCATGCTGATACCGCCGCAACCCGAGGCAACACCATGACCCGGAGTCCGATAATGACACTCGCAGACACCCTCGTCGCCGAGAATCGCGCCATCGTGCCGCTGCTGCTCATCGGCCTGGCGTTGCTGGCCCTGGGCGTGCTGGCCGCCGGCTGGGAACCCATCGAGCTGCCGCTGGGGCTCGCCGCCCTGGGCACCGTGGCGCTCGCCCTGCTCACCCCCGAGCGCTGGCAAGGCGAGGAAGCACGGGACACCGTCAACAGCCTGGTGCTGGCCAGCCTGATCACCCTGGCGGGCTTTCATGTGATGGCATGAACCTCGCTGCTCGAGCGCCTCGCCAGAGGCGTTGCCCGGCCTTTACAGCCCTCCCCGGGACGTGGATAGTGTGGCTCGACGACAGGGGCGCCGCGGCACTCGCCGTGGCTGAGACGCACCCTTGGAACCTGACCCGGATCATGCCGGCGTAGGGAGTCGTGCAGCCCGCCCCGCCGCCTGCACCTCCCGCGCCCGGGAGGAACGATGACCACCGCCACCCGCGGCCAGTCGACCCCGCCGCCCACCTGGCTCGCCTGCGCGAGCGCGCGCCACTGATTCACAACATCACCAACCTGGTGGCCATGAACCCCATGGCCAACGTGCTGCTGGCCCTGGGCGCCTCGCCGGCCATGGTGCACGCCCGCGAGGAGGCCGCCGAGTTCGCCGCCCTCGCCGATGCCCTGACGGTGAATATCGGCACCCTCTCCCCCCACTGGGTCGAGGCCATGGAGGAGGCCGCCGTGGCCGCACGGCTGTCGGGCAAGCCCTGGGTGCTGGACCCGGTGGCGGTGGGCGCCACCGCCTACCGCCGCGAGACGGGCAGCCGCCTGCTGGAGCGACGCCCCACGGTGATCCGCGGCAACGCCTCGGAGATCCTGGCCCTGGAGCACCAGGGCGGCGGCGGGCGCGGCGTGGACAGCAGCGATCCCACCGAAGCCGCCGAGCGGCGCCGCCGTGGCCCTGGCACGCCGCATTGATGCCGTGGTGGCGGTGACCGGCCGAAATCGACCTCGTCACCGACGGCCAGCGACTGGCGCGCATCCCGGGCGGCCATGCGCTGATGCCCCGGGTCACCACCCTGGGCTGCGCGCTCACCGGGGTGGTCGCCGCCTTCCTGGTGGGCACCGAAGACCCCTTCGCGGCCACCGTGGCGGCGCTCGCCTGCTACGGCGAGGCGGGACGCCGCGCCGGTGAGGTCGCCAACGGTCCCGGCAGCTTCGCCGTGGCCTTCCTCGATGCCCTCTACGCCCTCGACCACGACCAGCTTGCCACCCTGCCCACCCTGGAGGTAACCGATGCGCCTTGACCTCTCCCTCTACCTCGTCACCGACCCCGCCCTGTGTTCAGGCCACGGCCTGGTGGAGACCGCGGTGGCCGCGGTGCGCGGCGGTGCCACGATGATTCAGCTGCGCGACAAGCTCGCCTCGGACGGCGAGATGATCGACCAGGCGCGACGGCTCAAGGCGGCCCTTGCCGGCAGCGGCGTGCCGTTGATCATCAATGATCGCCTGGCGGTGGCGGTGGAGAGCGGCGCCGACGGCCTGCATATCGGCCAGGATGATGGCGAGGTGGCCGAGGCTCGAGCGGCCCTGGGCGAGCAGGCGATACTGGGGCTCTCGGTGCAGACCCTGGCGCAGATGGCACGCATCGACGCCGAGCGCCTCGACTACCTGGGGCTCGGCCCGGTATTCGCCACCCCCAGCAAGCATGACCACGCCGAGCCGCTGGGCTTTGCGGGGCTGGCCACCCTGGTGGCGGCGAGCCCCCTGCCCAGCGTGGCCATCGGCGGACTCAAGGTCGAGCACGTGGCGGCGACGCGCCAGGCCGGTGCCGACGGACTGGCGGTGATCTCGGCGATCTGCGGCATGCCGGACCCCGAGGCCGCGGCGCGGGCCTTCTTCTCCCGGGGCTGAACTCATCCCGGGGCAGGGCCAAGACGCTGGGGATCAGGCGGTGGGGCGCCGCTTGAGCGAGGTGCGCCCCTCGCGGTAGGCGATGGCCAGGCCGCTGCCGATGATCAGCACGCTGCCCACGAATACCCAGAGGTCCGGCATCTCGCCCCAGAACCACCAGCCCAGCAGCACCGCCCACAGCATGGCGGTGTAGTCGAAGGGGGCGGCGATGGCCGCCGGGGCATGGCGGAAGGCCAGGGTGATGAAGGCGGTGGCCCCACCCCGAATACCCCGGCGCCGAAGAAGCCCAGCCAGTGCCAGGGCTGGGGTGACTGCCATACCCAGGGCAGCAAGCAGCCCGGTGATCACGAAGGGCACCACCGTCATGTGGAAGACCATGGCCCAGAGGTGCTCGCTGCCGCCCCAGCGCCGCGCGGTGATCAGCATCAGCGCATAGAAGAGCGCCGCTCCCACCAGCACCAGCGATCCCGGATGGAAGGCCTCTCCCCCGGGGCGCACCACGATCAGCACGCCGACGAAACCCACCAGCGAGGCGGCCAGCACCGGCCCCTCGATGCGCTCGCCCAGCAGCGGCACCGAGAGCAGGGTCACGAACAGCGGCGCCACGAAGGCGATGGCCGTGGCCTCGGCCAGGGGCAGCAGGGTCAGGCCCAGCACGAAGCAGCCCATGGTGCCGGTGTAGATCAGCCCGCGCAGCAGATGAATGCCGGGGCGCCGGGTGCGCAGCTTGCGCAGGCCGCCGGCAAAGTGCGCCAGCAGCGCGATCAGCGGCAGCGAGACCAGGGTGCGGAAAAAGATGATCTGCAGCGGCGAGTGCACCTCACCGAGCCACTTCGAGATGGCGTCGCCGGTGGCCAGGCAGAGCACGCCCAGGCACATGAAGCCGATTCCCTTGAACGACGCCGTCATCACGACTCCCCTTGCCAAGATGCAGAGCAACAAAAGCACCACCCCGCCGACCGAAGGCCGACGGGGTGGCTATCGAGGTCAGGCTAGAAGGTTCGCAGACGAACGGCAAGGCCTAGAGGCTGGCGTTGACCACCATGCAGTCGATGCCGTCCCGGGCCAGGCTGCGGCAGGCGCGGTAGGCCTGATTCTCGTCGAGGTTGACCAGGCGGGCGCGGAACAGCGGCTGCGGCCCCGGCGCCTCGTGGATGTCCACACGGGCATTGGTCAGGTCGCTGGCCAGGCGGTCGGCGGCACGGCCGGCCAGGCTGCGGGCATTGTCGGCGTTGCTGAAGGCCCCCACCTGGACGCCCCAGCCTCCCGAGCCGCTGCGGACCTACCGGCTCGAGGCGCTGGCTGGTGCGACTGACCGGCTCGTCGGCCTGGGAGATCAGCTCGCGGATCGGATCGTTGGCCGAGCCCTGGGCGGTCTCGGGCAGCGATGAGGGTCGCACGGGGCAGCGGCTCCGGGGGCCTCCAGGCCTGGCCAGCTGGGGCGCTGGTTCGGGCTCAGGCGCTCCACGACGCAGGATGCCGGTTCGGAGTGCCTGAAGCGGCTGGCCACCTGCACCGCCGGCCGACGATGCCGGCACCACGGGGCGCGTGGCGGGAGCCGCTTGCGGGCGCCGCCTGGGGCAGGGTCATGCGCTCGCCGGAGAAGTCGGCCTGGGCCACCCAGTCGCCGCGCCCGAACAGCGAGGCGCGCACGAAGCCGCGGTCCAGCAGGTCCGACATGTGGGCATCACGGGAGGCCGCGGTGAAGCCACCCATCACCACCGATACCAGCCGGCGGCCATTGCGCATCGCCGAGGTGGCCACGTTGAAGCCCGAGGCGCGAATGAAGCCGGTCTTCAGGCCATCGGCGCCGGCGTAGTTGTCCAGCAGGCGGTTATGCCCGGTGATGGTCTTGCCCTTCCAGTTGAAGCTGGTACGCGAGAAGTAGTGATAGTACTGCGGGAAGTCCTGCATCAGCCGCAGCGACAGGGTGGCCATGTCGCGGGCGGTGGTGGTTTGGCCAGCATCGGGCAGGCCGTTGGCATTGCGGAAGGTGGTACGCGTCATGCCCAGCTCGTGGGCCTTTTCGGTCATCATGCGCGCGAAGTGGGTCTCGCTGCCGCCCAGGGCCTCGGCTACCACCACGGCCACATCGTTGGCCGACTTGATCACCAGCGCCTGGATGGCGGTCTCCACCGGAATCGTCGAGCCGGCCTTAACATAGAGCTTGGAGGCCGGCTTGGAAGCCGCATAGGAGGAGACCGGCAGCGCGTGACCGAGGCTCAGGCTACGCCCCTCGAGGGCCTCGAACAGCAGGTAGAGGGTCATCATCTTGGTCAACGACGCCGGATAGCGAGTCTCCTCGGCGTTGGCGGCGTGGAGGATCTCGCCACTCTCCACGTCGACGACGATGGCAGCATAACGGGGGTTGGCCTGCGCCACCCCGGCCAGCAGCATCGCCAGGCTTACCAGCAGCCCGAACGCCAACAGCCGTGAGCGGCCCATGGCCATGTTCGCGGTCACCATACTCTTGCTCCCTCGAATGTCCCGATATCGCTTTTCTTGAGGCTTCTAAAGCCATTATGGCCGGCATGCCGCTACTGTACAGCGCGAATCGGCAAAAAGCCCGACTTCCACAATCCTCAGCCGGCCAGCCGAGACACCCCCAGCCAGACCAGCCGCAGCGCCAGCAGGGTCAGGGCCCACTTGAACAGCGTATCGAAGCGATGTTCGGAGAGCCGCCTGAGCAGGCGCAGGCCCAGCCAGGTACCCAGGAAGCCCGAGGCAACCATGGCCAGCATCAGCCCCAGCCAGTCGCGGAACACGAAGCCGGCCATGCCGAACACGAAGGCCTTGGTCAGGTGCTGGGCGCTCATGCAGGCCGAGAAGGTGGCCACCTTGGCCAGGCGGTCGCTCTGCCCCTGCTTGATGAAGGCTGCCACCATGGGCCCGCTGGCTCCCACCAGGCTGGAGAGCAGGGTGGTCAGGGCGCCGGCCAGCAGCACCCCGACGCGCCCCAGGGCACGCTTGGGCAGTCCCGGCCCCCAGCAGCTGTAGAGCACGAAGGCGGCGATAGACAGCTCCAGCAGTCCGGCAGGGCAGGCGTACCAGCAGCCAGGCCGCGGCCAGGGCACCCAGCACCACCCCGGGCAGGAAGGCCGCGATCACCGTGCGATCGACATGGCGCCAGGTGAGCGCCACCCGCCCGACGTTGGAGCCGGTCTGCACCATGCCATGAACCGGTATCAACGCCGCCGCCGGCATCACCTGGGCCAGCGCCATGATCAGCAGCAGTCCGCCGCCGACTCCCACTGCCGCGGTGAAGGCCGAGGTGAACACCGAGATCAGGATCAGCAGCAGGTTGATGCCGGCGGAGAGCGGCGAGAGAAGGTCGAGCAGCGTCATCGGGGCTCCCGGCGGGGGTGAATGGCGAAGGGAATGACGCCATAGGGTAGCGAGAGGCCAGCGAGAAATCTTCCCGAGCCTCCTGGTGACAGGGCCGGTCCAGGCCGGCCCCATGAATGACGCATTAGGCCAAACGAATGTCGCTTTAGGTCAACTCATCCGAGCCAAGGCTGGCCACACTAGGCGGGACAACTCCTCCGCCACAGAGGCAAGACATGAACCGCAACGTGATCCTGACCTGCGCCGTCACCGGCGCCGGCGACACCACCGCCAAGAACCCCAACGTGCCCGTGACCCCGCAGCAGATCGCCGACGACTGTATCGCGGCCGCGAAGGCGGGCGCCAGCGTGGCGCATATCCACGTGCGCGACCCCGAGACCGGTGGCATCAGCCACTCCGTGGACCACTTCCGCGAGGTGATGCAGCGGGTGCGCGAGTCGGACGTCGACATCGTCATGAACATCACCGCCGGCGGCGGCGGCGACTGGATCCCAGACGCCGAGGATCCCACCCGGGGCGGCCCGGGCAGCGATATCCAGACCCCGCGCCAGCGCCACGAGCCGGTGGGCGAACTGCTCCCGGAGCTCTGCACCCTGGACTGCGGCAGCCTCAACTTCGGCGACATGGTCTACGTGAACCCCGCCGACTGGCTGCGCGAGCACGCCCGACTGGTGCAGGCCGCCGGCGTCAAGCCGGAGCTGGAGTGCTTCGACCTGGGCCACGTCTGGTTCGCCCGTCAGCTGCAGCAGGAGGGCCTGATCGACGGCGATCCGCTCTACCAGCTCTGCCTGGGCATCCCCTGGGGAGCCGAGGCGGACACCGAGACCCTGTTGGCGATGCGCAACAAGCTACCGAAAGACGCCAACTGGGCGGCCTTCGGCATCGGCCGCCACCAGATGCCCATGGCGGCCCAGGCGGTGCTGCTGGGCGGCCACGCCCGGGTCGGCCTGGAGGACAACCTCTACCTGAAGAAGGGAGTGCTGGCCACCAACGCTCAGCTGGTGGAGAAGGCCGCCGGTCTCTTCGAGAACCTCGGCGCCCGCGTCATGACCCCGGCCGAGACCCGCGCCCAGCTCAGGCTGCGCGACCCGAACACCGGCAAGGTTGTCGAGACCGTCGCAGGAGGTGAGGCATGAGCCAGCAGCTCTCCGTGATCGGCACCGGAGTGATCGGCAACGGCTGGATCGCCCGCGCCCTGGCCCGCGGCTGGGACGTGGTGGCCTTTGACCCCGACCCCGAGGCCCCCGCACGCACTCGCGCCTTCGTCGACAACGCCTGGGCCTCGCTCGAACGGCTGGGCCTGGCCGAGGGCGCCAGCCCCGCGCGGCTGACCTTCGTGGATAGCCTCGAGGAAGCGGTGGCCGGCGCCGACCTGATCCAGGAGAACGTGCCGGAGCGCCTGCCCCTCAAGCAGGAGATCCTCGCCGCCATCGACGCCGCGGCGGAAGAACACGTGGTCATCGGCTCCTCCACCTCCGGCTTCAAGCCCAGCGACCTGCAGCAGGATTGCGCCAAGGCGCCCGGCCGGGTGATCGTCGCCCACCCCTTCAACCCGGTCTACCTGCTGCCGCTGGTGGAGCTGGTCGGTGGCGCAGCCACAGAGCCCGCGCAGGTCGAGCGCGCCCAGTCGCTCTACCAGGCGCTGGGCATGCGTCCGCTGGTGGTGCGCCGCGAGATCGAGGGTCATATCGCCGACCGCCTGATGGAGGCGCTGTGGCGCGAGGCCCTGCATCTGGTCAACGATGGCGTGGCCACCACCGAGGAGATCGACGCCGCCGTGGTCTATGGCTGCGGACTGCGCTGGTCGCTGATGGGCACCTTCCTCACCTTCCACCTGGCCGGGGGCGAGCAGGGCATGCGCCATATGCTCGAACAGTTCGGCCCGGCACTGAAACTGCCCTGGACCAAACTGGAGGCGCCCGAGCTTACCGACACCCTGATCGACAGGGTGGTCGAGGGCTGCGAGCACCAGGCCGCCGGCCGCCCGGTGGCCGAGCTCGACCGCCGCCGCGATGAGTTCCTGGTGGAGCTTCTCGACCTGGTGCAGAAGTACTGGCCCGAGGCCGAAGGCCTGGAGGGGCGCATCTGATGGTGATCCTGGAGAGTCGCGTCACCCCCGAATGGGTCGACTACAACGGCCATATGAACGACGCCGAGTACGCCCGGGTCTTCTCCCTGGGCGTGGAGGCGTTGATGGACCATATCGGCCTGGATGCCACCGGCCGCGACCGGCACGGCTATACGATCTACACCCTGGAGACCCACCTCTGCTATCGCCGCGAGGCCCACGAGGGGCAGCCGCTGCGCGTCGCCCTGACCCTGTTGGATCGTGACACCAAGCGGTTGCACGTCTTCTTCGAACTTCTCGACGTAGAAGGCAACCTGCTTGCCACCAGCGAACAGATGCTGATGGGCATCGACAGCGAGGCAGGCCGACCAGCGCCCTTCCCGGAGGATGTGGAGGCCGCCATCGCCGCGCTGCCCCTCGCCGCACGGGACGCCTGGCCGGCACTCGCCGAGCGCACCATCGGCATTCGCCGCTGACCCAGCATTCGTCACGAACCCGGTCACGAACGCCATAAGAGATCGGCTGCCCCTTGCCAGGCAGCCGAGCGGGATCGCCGGCCCGAGGACCGGCCCACGAGGACAAGACTATCGCTACGCCAACTCCCCCATCGCATAAAGCCGATTCTCACATCGAACTCGATACCGACTACATGGTCACCGAGCTCGCTCAGGGCGGTTTCTTCCAGGGCATGCACCGTGGCATGACCCTGACCTCCGCCGCCCTGGTGCTGGCCTTCGTGCTCTTCACCGGGTTCGGCTCCGATACCGCCGGCAGCGTGTTCGGCGCCGCCCGGGCCTGGATCGAAAGCACCTTCAGCGGGTATTACCTGATCACGGTGATGCTGCTGCTGACGGTGTGCGCCTTCATCGTGCTCAGCCGCTACGGCAGCGTGCGTCTGGGGCCAGATGACAGCCGCCCGGAGTTCAGCAACTTCGCCTGGTTCTCGATGCTGTTCTCGGCCGGTATCGGCATCGGAATCCTGTTCTTCGGTGTCGCCGAGCCGGTCTTCTATCTCGATGACACCGGCGCCTTCGGCTATCCCAACAACCCCCATGCCGACATGGCCGGGGCCACCGCCATCGGCCATGAGCGCGCCATCGACGCCCTGCGAGTCACGGTCTTCCACTGGGGGCTGCACGGCTGGGCGATCTACGTCATCGTCGGCATGTCGCTGGCCTACTTCGCCTATCGCAAGGGCTTGCCGCTGGCACTGCGCTCGGCCCTCTACCCCTTCATCGGCGAGCGCATCTTCGGTCCGCTGGGCCACCTCTTCGATATCCTCGGCGTGCTGGGCTGCGTCTTCGGCGTGGCCACCTCCCTGGGCCTCGGCGTCAGCCAGATGGCGGTGGGGCTGGAGCGCCTGGTGGGCATCGGCGCCGGCCTGGATACACAGCTGATCCTGATCGCCCTGATCTCGATGGTCTCGATCCTCTCGGCGGTCACCGGGGTACGCCGCGGCATCCGGGTGATCTCCGAGCTCAATATCTGGACCTCGCTGTTCGTGGTCGGGGTCTTCCTGATCGGCGGCCCCACCATTTGGCTGATCACCGCCTTCGGCGAGACCTTGCTCGACTATGCCATCACCTTCATCCCCATGGGCCTGTGGTTCGCCGATGACCCCGGTGACGTGGAGTGGCAGCAGGGCTGGACCATCTTCTACTGGGGCTGGTGGCTGGCCTGGGCTCCCTTCGTCGGGCTGTTCATCGCGCGCATCTCCAAGGGGCGCACCCTGCGTGAGTTCGTCCTCGGCGTGCTGCTGGTGCCGACCCTGATCATCTTCGTGTGGCTGATCATCTTCGGCGGCAACGCCATGTACCAGGAGCTCAATGCGACGGGTGGCGCGGGTGGCGCCGGCATCATCGAGCTGGTCAACGCCTGGCAGCTGCCAGCGGCGCTGTTCGCCACTGCCGACGGCATTGTCGGCACCGGCACCTTCGGCTGGCTGCTCTCGGCGATGATGGTGTTCCTGCTGATGAGCTGGTTCGTCACCTCCTCCGACTCCGGGACCCTGGTACTGACCACCATCCTGTCGCTGGGTGATGAGGAGCCGCCCGCCCGCTTCCGGGTGTTCTGGGGCGTGATCATCGGCCTGGTGGCCGCGGTGTTGCTGGTCGCCGGCGGCCTCACCGCCCTGCAGACCGCCCTGATCGCCGCCGCCCTGCCACTGAGCTTCGTCATCCTGGTGATGACCGCCGGCGTGCTGCTCTCGCTGTTCCGCGAGTCACTCGACGCGCGGCGCCGAGCCGCCGCCAAACCCATCTCCGAACGACAAGGAGATTCCCATGAGCGCTGACCTGCCCCTGACGCCCGACTACGACGCCTGGCCCATCCACGCGGATATCATCTCGGTGGAGAGCGACCCACAGCTGGTGACGGTTCGCTGGAATGACGGTCGCAAGAGCCGCTACCACGGCATCTGGTTGCGCGAGAACGCCGCGGACGATTCTACCGTCAACCCGGCCACCCGGGAGCGCATCCTCGACCTCTCCGCCCTGCCCGCCTGGCCGGAGATCGCCGATGCCGATGTCGACGAGGCCGGCGCCCTCTGCGTGACCTTTGCGCCCGAGGAGATTCGTCTGCGCTTCCACCCCGGCTGGCTGCGCGCCCATGACTACGATAACGCCACCGATCCTGCAGCAGCGCTGGTGCCGATAGAGGTATGGCACGGCGGTTCCGGAGCAGCACCGGACAGCATCGATGCCCGGGGCTTGCTGGGCACCGAGCCGGGAAGCGAGGCCGAGGAGGAGATACTGGCGCCGGCACTCGAAAGTGTCCTCGCCAAGGGACTGGTACGCCTGCGCCATCTGCCCACCGAACCCGGCTCGCTGGAGGCCATCGCCCGGCGCATCGGCCCAGTGCGCCCCACCAACTTCGGCCTGCTGTTCGATGTCAGGGCCAAGCCGGACCCTGACTCCAACGCCTATACCTCCATCGCCCTGCCGCCGCACACCGATCTGCCGACCCGCGAGTACCACCCGGGCCTGCAGATGCTGCACTGCCTGGAGAACAGCGTGGAGGGAGGTCAGGCCGTGATGCTCGACGGCTTCGCCGTGGCCGAGGCGCTGCGCGAGCGCGACCCCGAGGCCTTCGCCACCCTGACCCGGGTGCGCTGGTGCTTCGCCAACACTGCCAGGACAACCGACTACGTCTGGTACTCGCCGATGATCCGCCTGGATGAGCGCGGTGAGCTGCTCGAGGTGCGCATCGCCGACTTTCTGCGCGGGCCCCTGCAGACCGACTTCGAGGAGGTGGAGCCGGCCTACCAGGCCCTGATGACCCTGCAGTCGATGCTGCGCGAGCCCGAGTTCGCCCTGCGTTTTACCTATGAGCCCGGTGACCTGGTGATATTCGATAACCGCCGCCTGCTGCATGCTCGCGACGCCTTCGAGGGCGACAGCGGCCACCGCTGGTTGCAGGGCTGCTACATGGAACGCGACGAGATCCGATCGCGCTACCGGATGGTGCAGCGTTCTCGGCGCCAGCGCCAAGTTACCCAGGAATGAGCAGACGCTGACTTAGCCATTGGCCGGCAGTTGGCGCACCTCTCGCGGCGACTGGTCATAGCGCTCCTTGAAGGCACGCGAGAAGCTGGACGCAGACGCGAAGCCACAGGCGAGGCCCACCGCCAGCACGTCGAGATCGGTCTCGACAAGCAGTTGGTGGGCCCGTTCCAGGCGCAGGCCGAGGTACCAGCCCTGGGGCGTGCTGGTGAGGTGCTGTGCAAACAGCCGCTGTAGCTGGCGGGAGGTAATCCCGCAGCGGCGGGCAATTTCGGCAAGCGCCAGCGGCGCCTCGAGATGGCGTTCCATCAATGCCACCGCCTGCACCAGACGGCGGTTATGAGTGCCCAGGCGACGTGCCAGGGCCATACGTTGCTGGTCGCTGCGGCTGCGTAGCCGATCATGAATCAGCTGCTCGGAGACATCCAGTGCCAGGCGGGTGCCGTGGCGTCGGGCGATCACCTCCAGGGCCATGTCCATGGCGGCGGCACCTCCGGCGCATGAAAAGCGCCGTGGCCCCAGCTCGAACAGCTCGTCGGACGTCTCGATGCCAGGGAAGCGCTCGTGGAAGGCGGGCAGGCTCTCCCAGTGCAGTGTGACCCGCTCCCCCTTCAGCAGGCCGGCGGCGGCGAGCAGGAAGCAGCCAGTATCGAGCCCGCCCAGGGTACAGCCGGCCTGGTCCAGGCGATGCAGCCAGGTCATCAGGGGCCGGCTCAGATGTGCCTCGGGCTCGAAGCCGCTGCACACCGCCAGGGATGGAAGGGCGTGAGCATCACCGGCCGGCCGGTCGACCAGCAGGGTCATGCCGTTGCTGGCGGTGACCGGCTCACCGTCGACCCCGAACAGTGTCCAGTCGAACAGTGGCCGCCCGCTGATGCGGTTGGCGATACGCAGCGGCTCCACCGCCGAGAAGAAGGCCATCATCGAGAAGCGCGGCAGCAGCAGGAAACCGATCAGCTCGGGTAGCGGACCCTGGTAGTGCAGGCGCATGGCTGGCTCCTCAATGCTGTTTCACCACGACCGACATGACGCTGCGGTAGTACCTCGTGGTTATGGCGTATCCATTCTTGGCGGGTTGCGATCTGGCGTGATCGGCCTACAGGGTACGCCACCCTTCCTTCACCCCTCCATACACAAGAGTTGAGTCTGACTCCCCGTTAGCTGCCGTTAACACTCGATCCCGCTGACAGCGAGACCGCCCTTCGAGGTCTCCTTGTACTTCTCCTGCATGTCGGCGCCGGTGTCGCGCATGGTGCGGATCACCTTGTCCAGCGAGATGAAGTGCTGGCCGTCGCCACGCAGGGCCATCTGGGCGGCGTTGATCGCCTTCACCGAGGCGATGGCGTTGCGCTCGATGCACGGCACCTGCACGAGGCCACCCACCGGGTCGCAGGTCAGGCCCAGGTTGTGCTCCAGGCCGATCTCGGCGGCGTTCTCCACCTGATCGATACTGCCCCCCATCACCTCGGTGAGGCCGGCGGCGGCCATGGCGCAGGCGGAGCCCACCTCGCCCTGGCAGCCCACCTCGGCGCCGGAGATGGAGGCGTTCTTCTTGCACAGGATACCCACGGCGCCGGCGGCGAGAAGGAAGTCCACCACGTCGCGCTCGCTGGCCCCCTTGCGGAACTGCATGTAGTAGTGGAGCACGGACGGGATGATACCCGCCGCGCCGTTGGTGGGGGCGGTGACCATGCGCCCCCCGGCGGCATTCTCCTCGTTCACCGCCAGGGCGTAGAGGTTGACCCAGTCCATGGCCGACATGGTGGTGGCGATCAGCGAGTCGTCGTCGCTGCTGTCCAGCAGGCGCTGGTGCAGCGAGCGGGCGCGACGGCGGACGTTGAGCCCGCCGGGCAGCACCCCCTCGGCCTCGAGCCCCTTCTCCACACAGGCCTTCATGGCCTGCCAGATCTCGCAAAGCCCGGTGCGGATCTCTTCCTCGCTGCGCCATGCCTTCTCGTTCGCCAGCATCAGCTCGCTGATCCGTAGCCCACTTTCCCGGCACATGCGCAGCATCTCGTCGCCGGTCTGGAAGTCGTAGGGGATCTCGGTGTGGTCGGTGTCCAGCACCCCCTCGGCGGCCTGGGCCTCGTCGACCACGAAGCCGCCACCCACCGAGTAGTAGGTGTTGCGATAGAGCTCGCCGGCGTCACCGTGGGCGATCAGGCGCATGGCGTTGGGGTGGTGCGGCAGGCTCTCCTCCAGCAGGCGCATGTCGCGATCCCAGCTGAAGACGACGGCATGGCGATCGGCCAGGCGCAGCGTGTCCGAGCTCTTGAGCTCGTCGATGCGCGGGGAGATGACATCGGGGTCGATGCGATCGGGACGCTCGCCCATCAGCCCCATGATCACCGCGTGGTCGGTACCGTGGCCGATGCCGGTGGCGGAGAGCGAGCCGTAGAGCTCGACCTCGAGGCGCGTGACGTGCTCGGTCAGCTGCCTGGCCTCGAGCTCGGCGACGAAGTTGCAGGCGGCCTGCATCGGGCCCACGGTGTGGGAACTGGACGGGCCGACGCCGACCTTGAACAGATCGAAGACGCTGATTGGCATGTTGTTACCTCTATATATGGAGCGGGGCTGATTCGGCGGCAGGCCCCGGGGCGCCGGACCGTCAAGGAGGCGCTGTGAACCCCTCCCTGGGCGCTACCGATGCCATCCCTGGCATAGGACTTCCTCTTCGGCCTGCCCCCGACGCCCCTTGCCATGGTGTCGTTCCGACTATCGATCGAAGACCACGGTACGTTTGGCGTGCAGGAAGACACGGCGCTCCACGTGCAGGGCCACCGCTCGGGCCAGGGTGAGGCACTCGACATCACGCCCCTTGGCCACCAGGTCCTCCGGGTAGTCGGCGTGGCTCACCGGCTCTACCCCCTGGGTGATGATCGGGCCCTCGTCCAGGTCGTCGTTGATGTAGTGGGCAGTGGCGCCGACCAGCTTGACGCCCTTCTCGTAGGCCTGGTGGTAGGGCCTGGCCCCCTTGAAGCCCGGCAGCAGCGAGTGGTGGATATTGATCGCTCGCCCGCTGAGCTTCTCGCACATGTCGCTCGAGAGCACCTGCATGTAGCGGGCCAGGATCACCAGCTCAGCACCGCTCTCCTGAACCACCTGCCACACCTGCGCCTCCTGCTCGGGCTTGGTCTCGGGGGTGATCGGAAAGTGGTGATAGGGAATGCCGTGCCACTCCGCCAGGTTCTCCAGGTCCGGATGGTTGGAGACGATGGCGCGGATCTCGATCGGCAGCTGGCCGATGCGGTAGCGGTAAAGCAGGTCATTCAGGCAGTGATCCGCCTTGGAGACCATGATCACCACCGGCATGCGCGTGCCGGGGGCGGTGAGCTCGAAGGTCATCCCGAACTCGGCGGCGCGGGCGGCGAACTCGGCCTGGAAGGCCGCAGCATCGAAATCAGCCTCCTCGGGACGAAACTCGGTGCGGATAAAGAAGCGCTCGCTCAGCCGGTCATCGAAGGAGTGCTGCTCGGTGATGTAGCAGCGGCTCTCCTTGAGGAAACGGGTCACCACGTCCACGGTGCCCAGCCGGCTCGGGCACTGGGCCGCCAGGATCCAGCGATTGTTGTTGTCTTTCATCTCATCTCTCCCGAAAGGGGCCGGCAGATGCCGGCCCTCTCTCTTCTAACAAGCAACAGCTGTCACTCTTCCACGCCGATGGCGTACTCGGCACCGGCATCCAGGATCCAGCGATAGAGGTAATCGGCGAAGCTTCGGCGCAGTACCAGCTCCCAGCGCTCCTCGGTCGGCCGACGCAGGATCAGGTTGGCCTTGGCGAACACCGTGGTCACCCCCTTGCCCACCGGGAAGGCCTCCGGGTGAACGTCATAGGGTGTCGACTTCATCAAGAGCTCCCGTGCCTTCTCGCCCGAGAGCTCGACCAGGGTCTGGCCGCCACTGACATCGACGATGGCATAGTGGGCATCGCCCAGGGCGTCGCGCAGCCGCTGCTCGACGTCGAGCTCCTCGCCACCGGGCACGATCACCAGCCACTCATCCGGCGACAGCCACTGAACGCTGCACTCACCGCTGGCATCCAGTGCCAGCCCCAGGGGCTGGCCGGGCAGGCTGATGCCCAGCACCTTGCGCACGGCTTCGTCGAGGACGATGGCACCACCTCGCAGGATCAGATGGCCCAGGAAGGCCTGCTCCTTGAACAAGACCCGGCTGCCGGATGTCGCGGCAGGCACGCTGCCCGTGTTGAACGCCACGGACAGCGGTGACTCCATGGGAATCGAGGTGTCCGGATGGGTGTTGAAGGTCGCAACCTTGCCGTAAGTGATATCAGACATGCTGACGCTCTCCCTTGGGATCGATGAATACGGGGCTGACGACCTCGACCTCATGGGCCTGACCGTCCGGCATCGGCACATAGAGCTTCTCGCCCATGCGGTCGCGGCCGCCTTTGATCACTGCCAGGGCAAAGCCGCTCTCCAGGTTCGGGCTGTAATAGCTCGAGGTCACGTGGCCCAGCATATCCATGGGGATGGGCTGGTCCTTGTCGACGACGATATGGGCGCCCTCTTCCAGCACCACCTTCGGGTCGACGGGCTTGAGCCCCACGAACTGCTTGCGGTCCTTGCGCGCCGTATCCGGACGCGTCAGGGCGCGCTTGCCGATCCAGGAGAACGGCTTGTCGTAGCCGATCGCCCAGAACATGCCCAGGTCCTCGGGGGTCACCGAGCCGTCGGTATCCTGACCGGCGATGATCAGCCCCTTCTCGGCACGCAGCACGTGCATGGTCTCGGTGCCGTAGGGCGTCAGGTCATACTTCTTGCCGTGCTCGAACAGGGTCTTCCAGACGTGCATGGCGTAGTTGGCCTGGACGTTGATCTCGTAGGCCAGCTCCCCGGTGAAGGAGATGCGGAACACCCGCGCCGGGACATCGGCCACCTTGCCGTTGCGCCAGTCCATAAACTTGAACTGCTCCTTGTCGAGATCGATATCGGTGATCTCGGACAGCAGCTTGCGCGCATCCGGGCCGGTCACGGTCATGGTCGCCCAGTGATCGGTGACCGAGGTGAAGTAGACCTGCAGCTCCGGCCACTCGGTCTGGTGCCACAGCTCCAGCCACTCCATCACGCCGGCGGCCCCACCGGTGGTGGTGGTCATCAGGAAGTGGTTCTCGCCCAGGCAGCTGGTGGTGCCGTCGTCCATCAGCATGCCGTCGTCCTTGCACATCAGGCCGTAACGCACCCGGCCCGGCGCCAGCTTGGCCCACTTGTTGGTGTAGACACGACCGAGGAACTCCCGGGCGTCCGGTCCCTGGATATCGATCTTGCCCAGGGTGGAGGCATCGAGGATGCCGACGCCGGTACGCACCGCCAGGCTCTCGCGGGCCACCGCCTCATCCATGGTCTCCAGCTTGCCGTTGACCTTGCGCGGGAAGTACCAGGGACGCTTCCACTGGCCGACATCCTCGAACTCGGCGCCGTTCTCGACATGCCACTGGTGCAGCGCGGTGTAGCGCTCGGGGTCGAACAGCTCGCGGCAGTGACGTCCGACGATGGCGCCGAAGGTGACCGGCGTGTAGTTGGGCCGGAACACCGTGGTGCCCACCTCGGGAATCGACTTGCCGAGACAGCGCGCGGCGATGGCCATGCCGTTGATGTTGCCGAGCTTGCCCTGGTCGGTGCCGAAGCCCATGGCGGTGTAGCGCTTGACGTGCTCGATGGACTCGAAGCCCTCGCGAGTGGCCAGTTCGATGGCCGCCGCGGTGACGTCGTTCTGCATGTCGACGAACTGCTTGGGCGCACGCAGGGTCGGCTTCTCGTGGGGCACCTGATAGAGGCACAGGCCTGGCCTTCGCGGATGGCATCGGCCCGGGGCGGCTCGATGGCACTGGCGGACTTGCCCAGCGCGGCAAGGGCCTCGCACGCCTTGGCCGCTCCATCGGCCGGGCCTCCGGCCAGGTCATGCACGCCACGCGGCTGCCGGCGGCGTGCACCCCCTTCACCAGGCTGGGCACGAAACCGAGGATCTCATCGTCCCAGGTGGGTCGTGCACCGGTGTGAGAGGCCAGGTGGATCACCGGGCTGTAGCCGCCGGAGCTGGCGATGGTGTCGCACTCCAGGAGCTCGGCCTGACCGGTGACCTTGAATGCCGCGGCATCGATGGTCGCCACACGGGCGCCGCTGACGCGCTTGTCGCCCTTGGCCTCGAGCACCGCCGCGCCTTCGATGATGCGAATGCCGCGGGCGCGAGCCTGCTCGACCAGCTCGCCATCCGGGTTGCGGCGCGCATCGACGATGGCCACCACCTCGCGGCCGGCCTCATCCCAGTCCAGGGCGGCGCGGTAGGCGTGGTCGTTGCTGACGGAGAGCACCAGCTTGTTGCCCGGCACCACCCCGTAGCGGCGGATATAGGTGGAGACCGCACCGGCCACCAGATTGCCCGGCACATCATTGTTGCCATAGACCAACGGACGCTCATGGGCGCCGGTGGCGAGCAGCACCTGGCCGGCACGCACGCGGTGCATGCGCGAGCGAGTAGGACGGACGCCGTCAATGGTAGGCGCCGTTTCGCCGAAGTGCTCGGTGCGCCGCTCATGCAGGGTCACGAAGTGATGGTCATGGTAGCCATTGGCGGTGGTGCGCGGCAGCAGGGTGACATTGTCGTTCTCGGCCAGCTCGCTGATCACCTGCTCGGCCCACTGGGCGGCGGGACGGTCGTCGAGCAGCTCGCGGCTGTCGAGCAGCGAGCCCCCATCTCCTCCTGCTCATCGCACAGGATCACTCGGGCACCCGCCCGGGCGGCTGTCAGCGCGGCGGCCAGACCCGTGGGGCCGGCGCCGACTACCAGCAGGTCGCAATGTTGGTTGAGGTGGTCGTAGCTGTCGGGATCGTTTTCCATCGGGCTGCGACCCAGACCCGCTCCCTTGCGGATGTACTTCTCGTAGGTCATCCACATGGAGGCCGGAGCCATGAAGGTCTTGTAGTAGAAACCCGGCGGCATGAAGCGCCCGCCCAGCTTGCCGACCAGGCTCATGACATCACGCTGCACGTTGGGCCAGCCGTTGGTGCTCTGCGCCGTAAGGCCCTCGAACAGCGCCTGCTGGGTGGCACGCACGTTGGGCACCTGGGCCGCCTCGGTGCTGCCCAGCTGGACCAGCGCATTGGGCTCCTCGGCGCCGGCGGCGACGATGCCCCGGGGCCGCGAGTACTTGAAGCTGCGGTTGACGACATCTACCCCGTTGGCCAGCAGTGCCGAGGCCAGGGTATCGCCGGCATGCCCCTGATAACGCTTGCCGTTGAAGGTGAAGCTCAGGGTACGGGAGCGATCGATGCGTGCACCCTCGCGAAGACGATTGACCTGACTCATGCCTTGACTCCTTCCTGACCTGCGACCATTCCCGCCTCGTCGGCGACGCTCACGGTAGCCCCCTGCTCGGCTGGCTTGCCCTCGGGGTGCTCGGCGCTGAAGTGAGGCTGCTCACCCATTCGGTAGGTCTCGAGGATCTCGTAGCTCGCCGAGTTGCGGGTGATGTTGAAGAACTTGCGGCAACCGATCGCATGCACCCACAGCTCATGGTGGATACCACGGGGATTATCGCGGAAGAACAGGTAAGCACCCCACTGCTCATCGGTGCAGGCCTCGGGATCCTCGGGACGGGCGATATGCGCCTGGCCCTTGGGATGGAACTCCTCTTCATCACGGTATTCGTCGCAATAAGGGCAATGGATATAGAACATCGTATTTCTCCTTAGTGCGCGACGCCGGCGGCGCCATGTTCATCGATCAGGGCACCGGTGTTGAAGCGGTCGATGGAGAACGGCGCAGCGATGGGGTGCATCTCGCCCTTGGCGAGGCTCGCCGCGAACACATGCCCGGAGCCGGGTGTCGCCTTGAAGCCACCGGTGCCCCAGCCGCAGTTGAAGAACAGCCCCTTGACCTTGGTCTTGGAGAGGATCGGACAGGCATCTGCACAGGTGTCGACGATGCCGCCCCACTGACGGTTCATGCGCACCCGCGAGAAGACCGGGAACATCTCGACGATGGCCTGCAGGGTATGCTCCACGGTGGAGTAGCTACCGCGCTGGCCGTAGCCCAGGTAACCGTCGATACCGGCGCCGATGACCAGGTCACCCTTGTCGGTCTGGCTGATATAGCCATGCACGTGGTTGGACATCACCACGGTGTCGAGAACCGGCTTGAGCGGCTCGGAGACCAGCGCCTGCAGCGGGTGGGACTCCAGCGGCAGCGTGAGGCCGGCCATCCTGGCCACCACGCCGGAATTACCCGCCGTGACACAGCCGATGGTCTTGGATTCGATATCGCCGCGATTGGTATGCACGCCATACACCTGGCCATCGCGAATCTTGAAGCCGGTGACCTCGGTGTTCTGCAGGATATCCACCCCCAGGGCGTCCGCCGCTCGGGCGTAGCCCCAGGCCACCGCATCGTGGCGCGCGACGCCGGCGCTCTTCTGCCAGGAGGCACCGAGGATCGGATAGCGGGCACGCTTGGAGGTGTCGATGACCGGCACGATCTCCTTGATCTGGTCGGGATAGATCACCTCACTGTCGACACCGTTCAGCCGGTTGGCATGCACTCGACGCTGGATGTCACGCATGTCCTGCAGGGTGTGCCCCAGGTTCATAACGCCACGCTGGGAGAACATCACGTTGTAGTTGAGGTCCTGGGACAGCCCCTTCCACAGATCCAGCGAGTGGTCATAGAGACGTGCCGCCTCGTCCCACAGATAGTTGGAGCGCACGATGGTGGTGTTGCGCGCGGTATTGCCGCCCCCCAGCCAGCCCTTCTCCAGCACTGCCACGTTGGTGATGCCGTGGTTCTTGGCCAGATAGTAGGCGGTGGCCAGGCCGTGGCCGCCGCCGCCGACGACGATCACGTCGTACTGCTTCTTGGGCGTGGGGTTGCGCCACTGGCGCTGCCAGTTCTCGTGGTGGCTGAGCGCATGTTTCGCCAGCCCGAAGCCTGAATAGCGTTGCATCTTGTTCCTCCTCGGCCGGCCCCGCCTGGCGAGGCCGATCCTTTACGGGTTCAGGCGGTAGCGGTTTCGCGTACCGCAGCCGGGGCGGCATCGCCGTATACCGGATGGCGCTCGCAGAGGGCGGCGACCTTCTCGCGCACCTCGGCCTCCACGGCGTCGGTGTTGCCCTGCTCGGCCAGCACATCGAGGATGTCGCAGATCCAGCCCGCCAGGTCGCTGCACTCCGCCTCGTCGAAGCCGCGGGTGGTGACCGCCGGGGTGCCGATGCGCAGGCCGGAGGTGACGAAGGGGCTCTGCGGGTCGTTGGGCACGGCGTTCTTGTTGACGGTGATATGGGCGCGGCCGAGCGCCGCATCGGCGTCCTTGCCGGTGACCCCCTGCTTGATCAGCGAGACCAGGAAGAGGTGGTCGTCGGTACCGCCGGAGACGACGTCATAGCCACGCTCCAGGAAGACCCCGGCCATGGCGCGGGCGTTGTCGATGACACACCGCTGGTACTGCACGAACTCCTGGCTCATGGCCTCCTTGAAGGCCACCGCCTTGGCGGCGATGACATGCATCAGCGGACCGCCCTGCTGGCCGGGGAAGACCGCGCCGTTGAGCTTCTTGTAGAGATCGGCATCGCCGGTGGCGGAGAGGATCAGGCCGCCGCGCGGGCCGCGCAGGGTCTTGTGGGTGGTGGTGGTGACCACGTGGGCGTGGGGCAGCGGGCTCGGATAGTGGCCGGCGGCGACCAGGCCTGCCACATGGGCCATGTCGACCATCAGCCAGGCGCCTACCTCGTCGGCGATGGTGCGGAAACGCCGCCAGTCGACGACGCGGGCATAGGCGGAGAAGCCGGCGATGATCATCTTCGGCTTGTGGCTCTTCGCCAGACGCTCGACCTCGGCGTAGTCGATCTCGCCAGTCTCCGGGTTCAGGCCGTACTGCACGGCGTGGTAGTGCTTGCCGGAGAAGTTTGGCGCCGCCCCATGGGTCAGGTGGCCACCGTGGGCCAGGCTCATCCCCAGCACGGTATCGCCGGGCTTGACCAGGGCCATGAAGGCCGCGGCGTTGGCCTGGGCGCCGGAGTGGGGCTGGACGTTGGCGTAGTCGGCACCGAACAGGTCGCAGGCGCGCTCGATGGCCAGTTGCTCCACCACGTCGACGTGCTCGCAGCCGCCGTAGTAGCGCTTGCCCGGGTAGCCCTCGGCGTACTTGTTGGTGAGCTGGGTGCCCTGGGCCTCCATCACCGCACGGCTGGCATAGTTCTCGGAGGCGATCAGCTCGACGTGGGCCTCCTGGCGGGCCACTTCGTCGGCGATGGCGGCGGCGATCTGGGAGTCGTAGCTGGTGAGAGAGGCGTGGTTCATGAGTTTCTCCTGTTGTTGTCGCTCATTGTTCGTTTTTCAAACCCCATGACCGGAATCTATCGGTACGCCTGTCATGGGGAAAATTTGAAATCCCAATGTCCGGATAAGGCGCTCAGTTGACCCGGTAAATGTCCGCGTTGAAGCGCTCGCTCTGCTTGCCCCAGGTGTCGAATTCCATGACCTCCTCCCCCTGCTCGGCCCAGGACTGCTTCTCCTCATCACTCGCCAGGGGAGAGAACCATCCGGTCCATCCGTAGAGGATGCCGATCAGGGGAGAGAGCCAGCAGGCGAAGGCGAGGGGGATGTAGAGAAGGTCGACAGGATTTCCGCTGTAGACGCCGAGTCCCAGCGAGGTGATGACCACGGCGCCGCCGGCATTCCATGGCACCAGTGGGGAGACCAGGGTGCCGCCCTCCTCGGTGGCACGGGACAGGTTGAGCATCGAGTAGCCCATGCCACGATAGGCCGGCCCGAACATGCGCCCCGTCAGCGCGATGGAGAGGTAGGGGTCACCGGCGACCACGTTGGTCACCATGGAACTGCCGATCGCCGAGGTCTGCAGGCCGCCGAAGCTCTTGATGCGGCTGACGACCGCATCGAGGATCGCACGCATGGACCCCGTGCTTTCCAGGACGCCACCGAAGGAGAGCGCTATCAGCAGCAGGGTAATCACCCAGGTCATGGACTGGATGCCGCCACGATTGAGCAGCCCGTCGATTTCCGCCACCCCCGTGGCGATCTCGTAACCGGAGAAGGCGTAGGCGAAGAGGTGCTTCACCTCGGCCCCCTGGAAGCCCATGGCCGCCAGGCCACCCAGGATGACGCCGGCAAACAGCACCGGGATCGCCGGCAGGCGCATCACGGCCATGCCGATGACCAGCACGACCGGCAGCACCGTCCACCAGGAGAGCATGAAGTGTTCGGACAGGCCGTTGTTGATGGAAGCGATCCGGACGAGGGAGGCCGATTCGTCACCCACCAGGCTGAAGCCGGCCAGCAGATAGATCACCAGGGCGATCAGCATGGCGGGCACGGTGGTGGGGGCCAGGTTGCGAATATGATCGAAGAGATTCACGCCGGTGACCGCTGGCGCCAGATTGGTGGTATCCGACAGCGGGGATACCTTGTCGCCGAAGAAGGCGCCCGAGACCACGGCGCCGGCGGTCCAGTAGACCGGGATGTCGAACCCGGCGCCGATCCCCATCAGGGCCAGACCCACCGTGCCGACGGTGCCCCAGGAAGTGCCGAGCGACACGGACACCACGGCACACAGCAGGGCCGCCGCCGCCAGGAAGAGCTGGGGACTGATCAGTTCGAGGCCGAAGTAGATCAGCGTGGGTACCGTGCCGCTGGCGATCCACACCCCGGTCAGCATGCCGACCAGGATCAGGATACCGATGGCCGGCAGACCGACGCTGACCACATGCAGCATGCCCTCCTCCATGTCCTTCCAGGTGCTGCCGTTCCAGCGCCCGACCAGAGCGGCAAACCCGATCCCCAGGATCAAGGGGACATGCGGGGTAAAGGTATCAAACACGAATAGCTGGATACCCAGCACGATAAAGGTCAAAAGAATAGGCAGCAGGGCCCATTGCAGCCCGATACGGGGCTTGGTTGTGTCCATCATCTCGCCTTCTCCGGATGGTTATTGTTGTCGGCGGCCAGCAGCAGGCATCACGACGGCCGCCACCGCTATCCATTAATAGCCAACCGAGAGGCAAGATAATTGAACGTATGCGACATGATCCGAGAACGAAGTCACCGAAAAGGCGTAAGCGGGGCGATCCGGGGAACCGGATTCCCCTTTAGTCGTACAGGCATGGCGGGCATCAGGCGTCGTGGATATGCAGGAAGAAGGGGTCGACCGGAGCGCTGCCCGGCGAGTCGGCACTCTTGCGCATCTCCGACGGAGAGACGCCGAAGGTGCTGCGGAAGTGACGCGAGAAGTGGGCGGTATCGGCGAAGCCACAGCGCTCGCCGATCTCGGTGATGCTCTTGCCGGTGTAATGCAGCAGCCACAGGCCGTAGCGCAGTCGCAAGTCTCTGGCGAATTTCTGGGGCCCGACGCCCAGGGTGGCGCGGAAGCGACGCTCCAGATGCCGTCGCGAGGTACCGACCCGCTCGGCCAGCACCTCCATTGGGATCGCCTCTCCCAGGTGCTGCTCGAGCACGGCGATGGCGCGCCGTACCAGGCGGTCCTCGATCTTGCCGAACACCACCGGCTGAGGCTGGGGGTGGGTTCCCGCGCGCATCTCGTCGAGAAGCATGATGTTGAGGCTCTTCATGGCCCATGCCTTGCCCAGGTGACGCTCGACCAGATAGGCCGCCAGGTCGGCCGCCGCCGCGCCGCCGGCACAGGTGAGGCGATCCCCGTCATCGACGAACAGCCGGTCGGCTACCGGCTGGATGTCGGGAAAGCGCTGCACCATGTCACGATGGTGGTACCAGCTGACGCAGCAGCGCCGCCCCTTCATCAGCCCCGCCTGGATCAGGGCGAACACTCCGGTACACAGCCCCACCAGCGGTACCCCGGCGGCGGCAACCTGACGAAGATAGGCCAGGGCCGCGGTGTCACGCGGGTCACCCTCTTGCTGGACGCCTCCGACGACCACCAGATAGTCGAACTCGGCGGGATCCCGGAACCGCTCGCAGGGAGAAATGGCGGCACCACTGCTGGATAGTACCGATTCACCGGCGCTGGTCATGAAGGTCCAGTGGCAGCGCACCTGGCGACTGCGGTCGCCTTCATCGGCCGCCAGGCGCAGGCAGTCGACGAAGGCGGCGAAGGGAAGCAGCGTGAAGCGGTGCAGGAGGACGAAACCGACCGCGAGGGGTTCTTCCGTTCGAAACACGCTCCTGGTGACATCTGTCATCTTGGCGGGAAAGATCTCAGGCTCAGTTGACGGCTAGCCTATCTCGGCAGCTGCCACAGGCACCATCGGTGCTTATCCAGCCTGCCATGGAAGTTCTGATCTACCACCGGAAAAGACCACGCCCGCAGGAGTCTGCGGGCGTGGTCTTCTCAACGTGGCCTTCATCGACGAGCGAGCCGTTGTTGGTAATGTCGCCGCCGAGTCATCAGCGATACTCCCACGTAGCAGGTCGAGGAAACGACGCAGCCGGTCAGGGGCCCGATCAGCCAGCCCACATCGGCGAACAGCATCATGTAGCCGCTGGTGAGGAAGCCTACCAGCATCGCGGTTAGCGCACCCCAGCCGCTGCCCTGCCAGAAGGTAGAGATGAACACCGGCCCGATCATGCTGGCCAGCAGGGTTCCGGAGCCCAGGATACCCAGCCAGGAGAGCATGAAGGGCGGGGCGTAGAGCATCATCAGCAGGGCCACCACGCCCAGCACTACCACCGCCAGACGGTTGATCATGAGGGCCACTCGCTCACTGGCCACCGGGCCGAACAACGACAGTCGCAGGTCATGGGACGTCGCCGAAGCCACGGTGTGCAGCAGTGAGTTGGCCGTGGACTTCATGGCGAAGATGATGAACAGCGTGATGATCCCCTGGATGGCCGGGTGCATGAACTGCTCCAGGTAGACCGGCATCGCCATGTCGGGGTCGGCCAGGTCCGGTACCTGCATCCGCACGTAGAGGCCGGCGATGGGAATCAGGCTCAGCAGCGCCCCCAGTATCGCCACATAGACCCCCACCTTGTGCAGCTTGACGTCGGGCTTCATGGCAAGGAAACGGATCGCCATGTAGGGAAGTACCGCGGCGAACAGGAAGGCGTAGGGCAGCACCAGGAAGACGGTGCCGATGGAGTCACCGTAGTGGGCCCCGGTGGTGGGGTTGAGCAACTCCGGGTCGATGGCGTTGAGGGAAGTCTCCCAGGTCCCGAGATCCACCGAGGTAAAGATCTGGATCATGATGATCACGGCCGCCAGAGCCATGCCGCAGACCATCACCGTATCGGTCCAGGCCACCGCGGCCAGGCCACCCAGCATGGTATAGATGATGATCACCGATACCATCAGGAAGGCGCTCTGGTTGAGCTCGATGCCCAGCCAGCTGGCACCCAGGAGACCCACCGCCTTGATCTGGCTGGTCAGGAAGACCAGCAGAAGCAGGATGGTGATGAACCCCGCCACCCCCTGCAGCACCCGCCCCATGGCGCCGCCGCCATGGCTCTGGGCGATATACTCGGGAATGGTGTTGCTGCCCATCTCGATTGCCCGGCGCTGCAGGAATCGCGCGAAGTAGAGCACCGCGATCATCATTGCCGGGGCGAAGAAGAAGTTGCCCAGCACCTCGATCGCACCGAACTGGTAGGTCACACCAGGGGATCCCATGAAGCCCCAGCCGCTGAAACCGGTCGCGACGATGGTACCCGCAGCAACGAAGGCACCCAGCGAACGCCCCGCGACCAGAAATCCCCCTTCGTCGCTCTTGTTCATGTATTTCGAGGAGAGGAAGCCGAGGTAGATCAGCAGGCCGAAGGTGAGGATCAACAGTCCCCAGTTGAACATCTTGTAGGCATCCATGGTCACTTCCTCACCTGATGAGCCGCCGACTTCCTCTTCAGCTCCCTGCGGAGATAGGCGGCCCCGGAGTGAATTAACATATAGCATGTCAATATAAGAAAAGTGGTCAATACCCAGGAATTCATCTGCTTAGCCTCTTGTTGTTGATTTGCCATGAAGGAGGGACTGGATCGTTGTTTTTA
>JAGYKP010000096.1 GCA_018401555.1 Halomonas sp. | reverse complement strand
CGACCATGGACATGACGCGCTCGACCTCGCCACCGAAGTCGGCGTGTCCGGGGGTGTCGACGATATTGATGTGATAGTACTCGCCATCCGGAGACTGCCAGCGGATCGCCGTGTTCTTGGCCAGGATGGTGATGCCGCGTTCCTTCTCCTGGTCATTGGAGTCCATGACGCGCTCCTGGCTCTCGGCCTTGCGGTCCAGGGTGCCGGACTGCTGGAGCAGCTTGTCGACCAGGGTGGTCTTGCCGTGGTCGACGTGAGCGATAATCGCAATGTTTCTGAGACTGTCGATATTTGAAGGACTTACGGTCGTGCTCATAAGGTGTGACTCGCTGATATGTACGCACCTATGTACACGTTCTGGTAAGTACCCTAGGCGCGGGGCAGGGATGTGGGACGCGCATTGTACAGACTAGCGGCGCCCAGGAGTAGCAAGTTTGCTGACTTGCCATGGCATGCCCTCGAGTCTGGTCCGCTCGCCTCATCCTGAGCCAAGGCCCGTTACACCGCTTGGCGGTGGTTATCTTCCCGGCTGCTGTGGGGCGGCCAGCTCCAGTCGAGCCCCGCAGTGGCGCAGGCGTGCCACCAGGTCGTTGAGGGCGTCGCGGTCGAGGCCCGGGTCGCAGCCGCCGAGGCGCTCGTACCAGTGGCGTGCCAGGCAGATGCCGGCCGTGGTGGCAGGCTTCCGGCGTCCCAGCAGGCGGGCGAACAGCCCCGGCATGCTGCCGGGCAGGATCACGGCGTCGACCTCGCCGACGCTGACGCGTTGGGCCAGTTGCAGCAGGCTGTGGGTAGAGGAGAGAGAGCCAAGCACGGGAAACACCAGCAACGAACCGCTGGTCTTGGGGATGGCGGTGGCGAGCCGCTCGCCCAGAGGGGCGCCGGGCAGGCGCAGGTGGCGCGCCCCATAGCGGCGGGCGATGCCGATGACCCTTGGATCCTGGGTGTCGTCGACAACCACGAGCTCGAAGGACTGGTCGGCGGCGAGGCTGGCCACCAGTGCCAGCTCCCGGGGTAGCCTGGCGCCGGCACTGCGTGCATCGATCAGTAGAGTGCCGGAAGGAGCGGCCATAGGCTCTCCGAGGCCAGAAGGAGGAGGCTCCGGGTGGCGGCCAGGAGACACGGCAGGCGCGGAGTGTTGTAATCAAGTGTAGCTTGAAGTTATTGAATGTATCAAAGACTTGTTGCCGGCACTGGCAGGTGGTTCGTAATGGTGCGTGCCGCCCGGATTTTGCACTGTTATGGTGCGGTTTATGTCAGGCTGTCTCACCCAGCGAGCCGGCGCCTCATCGGAGTGCAGTTGGAGTCTCGGATAAAAAACAAGTTATTCAATGTGTTGCGGAAGGCGTGCCGGCGTGGGGTGCAGGGTTGGCACGCTGCCTGCATTGTTATGGTCAGTGCCCGGGGATGCCGGGCCGTCGTGGGCAGCGTGCCTGCGGCGTGCTACAACAGCTTGCTGGGGTTCCAGCATCGTGATGCCTGAATCACCTCAACCATCGAGCCATGCTCAACCGGAGGACACCATGTCTGCCAAGACGCTCGCCCTGATCGAAGAACATGACGTCAAGTGGGTCGACCTGCGCTTCACCGATACCATCGGCAAGGAGCAGCACGTCACCATTCCCGCCCGGGAAGTGGATGAGGAGTTCTTCGAGAACGGGCAGATGTTCGACGGCTCTTCCATTTCCGGCTGGAAGGGCATCAACGAATCCGACATGATCCTGCGCCCGGAGGATGGCACCGCCTTCCTGGATCCCTTCACCGAGGACTCCACCCTGGTGCTGCGCTGCGACATCATCGAGCCGGCCACCATGCAGGGCTATGATCGCGATCCGCGCTCCATCGCCAAGCGCGCGGAGGCCTACCTGCAGTCCACCGGCCTGGGCGACACCGCCTTCTTCGGTCCGGAACCGGAGTTCTTCATCTTCGATGAGGTGCACTGGAAGTCCGATATCGAAGGCTCCATGTACAAGATCTCCTCCGAGGAAGGCGCCTGGGCCACCGACCGGCCAATCGAGGGCGGCAACCTGGCCCACCGTCCGCGCGTCAAGGGTGGCTACTTCCCGGTGCCCCCGGTAGACAGCTTCCACGATATCCGCGGCGCCATGTGCAACACCCTGGAGGCGATCGGCCAGAGCGTCGAGGTGCACCACCACGAGGTGGCCAACGCCGGACAGAACGAGATCGGGGTCAAGTTCAACACCCTGGTCAAGAAGGCCGACGAGGTCCAGGAGATGAAGTACGTGATCCACAACGTGGCTCACGCCTACGGCAAGACCGCTACCTTCATGCCCAAGCCGCTGGTCGGCGACAACGGCAGCGGCATGCACGTGCACCAGTCCTTCTGGAAGGAGGGCACCAACCAGTTCGCGGGTGACGAGTACGCCGGCCTCTCCGAGATGGCCATCTACTATATCGGCGGCATCATCAAGCACGCGCGTGCCCTGAACGCCTTCGCCAACGCCTCCACCAACTCCTACAAGCGCCTGGTGCCGGGCTTCGAGGCGCCGGTGATGCTGGCCTACTCGGCTCGCAACCGTTCGGCCTCGATCCGTATCCCCTACACCGCCAGCCCCAAGGGCAAGCGCGTCGAGCTGCGTTTCCCCGACCCGACCGCCAACCCCTACCTGTGCTTCGCGGCGATGCTGATGGCCGGGATCGACGGCATCAAGAACAAGATCCACCCCGGCGATGCCATGGACAAGAACCTCTATGACCTGCCGCCGGAAGAGGGCAAGAAGGTGCCGACCGTGGCCCACAGCCTCGACCAGGCCCTGGAGGCGCTGGACAAGGATCGTGCCTTCCTGACCGAGGGTGGCGTGTTCACCGACGACATGATCGACGCCTACATCGAGCTGAAGATGGAAGACGTTGACCGCATGCGCATGGCCACGCACCCGGTCGAGTTCGACATGTACTACAGCTGCTGATGATCGTCGTCGCCCCGGCGGGGCTGGCGTCACGTGCGCTGAACCAGAAAAGGGGTTCCGCTACCGGCGGAACCCCTTTCTTCTCTACACTATCCAACGCAGAGTGGTGCTGCGGAACCATCCAGGCTCGCGCAGCCGACAAGCAGGGGGCGATCCATGAACAAGGCAGTGCTGACGTTGGTGCTGGTCATGACCTTCGGCGTGGCCGCCGAAGCGCAGAATATCTACCGCACCACGGATGCCCAGGGCAACGTGGTGTTTACCGACAACCCCGACCGCGGCGGCGAGCAGGTGGAGCTGGCGCCAGTCACGGTGGTGCCGGTCGGGCAGTGGCGAGGTAGCGCACCGGCTGTGTCGCGTCGCGGCTGGACAGCGCCCCGACGGCAGGCCCGCCGCGCCGGGCCAGCCGTTCATGCCCTACGACAGCTTCCGGCATCGTCTCGCCGACCCACGAGCAGGCCTTCCCGGTGGGAGCGGCCGGCAACATCGCCGTGGACCTGGGGATCGAGCCCGGCCTGCGCGAGGACCATCGAGTCAGGCTGCTGGTGGATGGCCAGGTCAGCCAGTCGGCGATGCACACCTCGGCGTTCATGGTGCCCAACATGAACCCCGGGGAGCATGTGCTGCAGGCCGAGTTGCTGGATGCCGGCGGCGAGGTTCGCCACCGCACCTCGCCGGTGACCATCTATGTGCTGCGCGCCAACGTGAATCGCCAGCCGTCCGGTTAGCTCCCCCCTCGCTGGGCACCCTGGCCGTGGTGCCCGGACGGCAGCCCCAGGCCCTGTCGCCCACCGCAGTGGCCGGGCACTGGCCTCCCATTCCGAGTATCCGCCCTACCAGCCGCCTCCGTCGCCTGCCGATAGCGAGGAGGAGTCCCTGACGCCCCGGCGGCGCCTCGATGCCCCCTCCCGACGCCTGCCCGAGGATGAGCCGGTGCAGCCGCGAGCCGGCTGGCGCCCTGATTCGGCTCTTCGGCAATGGTGCAGGCGTCTCGTTTATGCACTATTTTGGTGCATGTGTTGCGCCGTCAGGCGCCGCGTGGCGCGCTGTCATGGGCCATCTCGGCGTCCGGCGCACTGTTTCTTGCAGTGCTTCCCTCCTCCAGAGGTAAGCATCACCCGGACCCGATATGGCCGCTTCGATGTACCAACGCCTGATGGAACACCTCTCCACCGCCGTGCTGCTGCTGGATGGCGAGCTCAGGGTGGCGTGGATGAACCCTGCCGCCGAGGCGCTGCTCTCGGTGAGCCTGAGTCGTGTGCAGGGGGTGGCACTCTGCTCGCTGATGGAGCAGGCGGACGGCCTGGCCGAGGTGCTGACCAAGGCGCGTGACGCCTGCCACCCCTTTACCCGTCGCGAGGCGCGCCTGGCGATGCTGGGCGGCGAGCCGCTGACCGTGGACTACACCGTGACCCCGCTCTCCCGCGACGAGCTGCTGCTGGAGGTGGAGCCCCGCGACCGGCTGATTCGCATCTCCCGGGAGGAGGCGCTGATGACCCGCCAGGAGACCGTCAAGGTGCTGACGCGGGGCCTGGCCCACGAGGTCAAGAACCCGCTGGGCGGCATCCGCGGCGCCGCCCAGCTGCTGGAGCGCGACCTGGAGAACCCGGCGCATCGCGAATTCACCCGCATCATCATCGAGGAGGTGGACCGCCTGCGCGACCTGGTGGACTCCATGCTGGGTCCCAACCGGGTGGTGCGCCACCAGCCGGTCAACATCCACAAGGTGCTGGAGCGGGTGCGAACCCTGCTGCTCGCCGAGCACCCCGGGGTGAGCATCGAGCGCGACTATGACCCCAGCCTGCCGGACCTCGCCGGCGACGAGGCGCAGCTGATCCAGGCGGTGCTCAATGTGGCCCGCAACGCCGTGGAGGCGATGGGCGAGGCGGCGACGCCCGAGCCGAGCCTGGTGCTGCGCACCCGGGCGCGGCGCCAGTTCACCCTGGGTGCCGAGCGCCACCGTCTGGTCGCCGAGGTGGCGATCCTCGACAACGGCCCCGGCGTCCCCGAAGCGCTGCAGGAGACGCTGTTCTACCCCATGGTCTCGGGGCGTGCCGACGGCAGCGGCCTGGGGCTCTCC
Source organism: Halomonas sp. (assembly GCA_018401555.1). Taxonomy (GTDB): domain Bacteria; phylum Pseudomonadota; class Gammaproteobacteria; order Pseudomonadales; family Halomonadaceae; genus Halomonas. The sequence goes on along the minus strand of JAGYKP010000096.1, from coordinate 37,172 downwards.
ATCGCCCAGGGTATCCTGCACCAGCACCAGGGCCTGATCGAATGCGATTCCGTGCCGGGCCATACCGAATTCCGCTTGCTGATTCCTCTGGAGACGCGCCATGACTGACGTTGCACGCGTGGCGGTCGTCGATGACGATCGCGCCATTCGCTGGGTGCTGGAGCGAGCCCTGGCCCAGCCCGACCTCGAGGTGGAGTGCATCGAGCGTGCCGATACCGCCCTCGAGCGCCTGTTGGCCGACCCGCCCGACGTGCTGGTCACCGATATCCGCATGCCCGGCATCGACGGCCTCGACCTGATGGCCCGGGTGCGCGAGGCCCACCCGGAGCTGCCGGTGATCGTGATGACCGCCCACTCCGATCTCGACAGCGCCGTGGCCTCCTACCAGGGCGGCGCCTTCGAGTACCTGCCCAAGCCCTTCGATGTCGACGAGGCCCTGGCCCTGGTGCGCCGTGCGCGCACGCCAGAGCGCCGGCGGCCGGTCGAGCGTGCCCGAGGGGCTGGACGCCGAGATCATCGGCGAGGCGCCGGCCATGCAGGAGGTGTTCGCGCCATCGGCCGGCCTCGCACTCGCATATCACGGTACTGATCAACGGCGAGTCGGGCACCGGCAAGGAGCGGGTGGCCCGCGCCCTGCACCAGCACAGCCCGCGCACCGGCAAGCCCTTCATCGCCCTCAACATGGCGGCGATTCCCGAGAGCCTCATCGAGTCGGAGCTGTTCGGCCACGAGAAGGGCGCCTTCACCGGGGCCACGGCCAGCCGTCAGGGGCGCTTCGAGCAAGCCAACGGCGGCACGCTGTTCCTCGACGAGATCGGCGACATGCCGGCGGAGACCCAGACCCGGCTGCTGCGGGTGCTGGCCGACGGCGAGTTCTACCGTGTCGGCGGCCACACCCCGGTGAAGGTCGACGTGCGCCCTCATCGCCGCCACCCACCAGGACCTCGAGCGGCCTGCGTGCGCGGAGGGCCGCTGCCGCGGACCTCTTCCACCGCCTCAACGTCGTTCGCGTGCACACTCCCAGGCTGTCCGAGCGGCGCGCGACATCCCGCTGCCTGGCCCGCCACTTCCTGACCGGGCGGCAAAGAGCTGACCGACACCAAGATGCTACCCCCGGGCGGAGAGCACCTCACCACCATGACCTGGCCCGGCAACGTACGCCAGCTGGAGAACACCTGCCGCTGGCTGACGGTGATCCTCGGGAGCGCGAGATTCTGGTGGAGGACCTGCCGTCGGGCTTCGCCAGGGGGACGAGGGGCTGGTGCCAGCAGCGACTGGCGGGTGGCCTTCCGCGGCTGGGCCGACCGCGAGCCACGCCACCTTCTGGAGGAGGCGGTTCCCGACTTCGAGAAGATCCCTGATCAGAGACTGCCTGCATACGCCATACCGGGGGCGCAAAGGTAGCCGCCGAACTGCTGGGCTGGGGGCGCAATACCCTAACCCGCAAGCTCAAGACCCTGCTGCCGGCCCTGGCGGAGGGGAGTAGGGGCTGGGCGGGGCGTCGGGGCTGCCAGAATGGGCCTCTCAAGGAGAGATGCCCATGACGCAGATGAGCTGGGAGCGGCTGCTGACCCGAGCCGCCTGCACGACCGGCGCGGCGAGCGCCCCGGTAACGGCCGTGCACGAGATCGGCCGCAGCCCCTTCCACAAGGATCACGACCGCATCGTCTTCGCCGGTTCCTTCCGGCGCCTGGGGCGCAAGACCCAGGTGCATCCGCTGACCGACAACGACCATATCCATACCCGCCTGACCCACTCCCTGGAGGTGGGCTGCGTGGGGCGCTCGCTGGGCATGATCGTCGGTGAGCGCTTGAGCGGTCGCCTGCCCGAGTGGATCACCCCCGCCGACCTGGGGGTGATCGTCCAGGCCGCCTGCCTCGGCCACGATATCGGCAATCCGCCCTTCGGCCATGCCGGGGAGTACGCCATCCGCGACTGGTTCAAGCGCGCCGAGAGTGATGACAAGGGCCTGCTCGATGGGCTCTCGCCCCTGGAGCGCCAGGACCTGCTCACCTACGAGGGCAACGCCCAGGGCTTTCGCATCGTCACCCAGGTGGAGTACAACCAGTTCCGCGGCGGCATGCGCCTGACCTCGGCGACCCTGGGCACCCTGCTCAAGTATCCCTGGACGGTGGAGCACGGCGGCGCGGCGGGCAAGTTCGGCTGCTACCAGAGCGAGCGCGAGCTGCTGGTCGAGGTGGTCGAGCGGCTGGGCCTGCTGCCGAGAGGAGAGGGGCGCTGGTGCCGCCACCCCCTGGCCTGGCTGGTGGAGGCCGCCGACGACATCTGCTATGCGCTGCTCGACCTGGAAGATGGCCTGGAGATGGGCATCCTGCGCTATGAGGAGGTGGCCGGGATCCTGATCCAGATCGCCGGCGGCGCCCCCGGCGACTACACCGCCATGCAGCGTCACGGGGTCTCCCAGCGGCGTCGCATCGCCGCCCTGCGCGGCGCGGCCATGGAGCGTGCGGTGAACGATGTGGGGGCGGTGTTCGTGCAGCACGAGGCGGAGCTGCTGGCCGGGCGGCTGAAGTCGGACCTGCTGGAGCTGTGTCATCCCGACCTGGACTGGGGGGTGAAGGCGGCCAAGCAACTGGCCCGGGAGCGCATCTTCCAGAACGAGCGCAAGGCCAAGCTGGAGATCGGCGCCTATACCACCCTGGGCATCCTGCTCGAGGCCTTTATCGGCGCGGCCCACGAGCTGCACCACACCGGGCGCTCGACCTTCAAGCACCAGCGGGTGCTGGCGCTGATCGGCGAGAATACCCCGCGTCCCTCCTGGAGCCTCTACGACAGCTACCGGCGCATGCTCGACTTCATCGGCGGCATGACCGACCACTACGCCGTGGACCTGGCCCAGGAGATGGGTGGACGCCTGCGCGGCGACTGAGCCGCTTCAGGTCAGGCTAGTCGCCCGGGGCTCGACCGGCGCCGGCATGCTCGAGCAGGATGGCGATGACGGCATCGTGGGTGGTGGCATCGAACTCGCCGGGGCACAGATCGGCCAGGCGGCCGGCCAGGTGGTCACCGCTGTCCACCAGCAGGTCATCCGGCCCCTGATCGGCCTCCACCTTCCAGCCGGGGAGGGTCAGCACGCCCATCACCGGCACCGTGCGGCCGGTGCGCGAGCTCAGCCACTCGGCCATCCAGCGCGCCAGCTCGCGGGTCCTGGCCAGCGGCTTGCGCTCGCTCCAGCCCGGGAAGCGCAGCCGCGCCTTCTCCACCACCAGCCGGTCGAGCTCTTCCCCGGAAGGGGTGAAGGGGCGGGTGCGGGCACGGGTCTCCACCACGAAGACCCCGCAGGGCGTGACCACCACGTGATCGATGCGCGTACCGGCCGCCGGCACATCGTGGAAGACATAGAAGGGATGGGCCTCGGGGCGCACCAGGCGTTCCAGCTCCTGGCCCACCGCCAGCTCGCAGGCCAGCCCCAGCTTGAGCCGCCGGATGCGCTGGAAGTCGCGCATCAGGCGGAAGCTGTAGGCGAGCACCAGCAGGGTGCTCAGCGCGCCGTAGAGCGCCCACTCCACCCAGTGCTGCTCGGCAGAGAAGATCATGCGACCCATGCCGTAGACCAGCGGCACCAGGGTGACCAGGGGACCCAGGGCGCCATTCAGATAGAGTCCGGCGAAGGCGTCGTCGAGGCGGTCGCGCAGGTGCTGGCCGGGTTCGCGCAGCGGCTGGGCGTCGAAGGGCGAGCGCACCCGGGCATCGTGCAGGTTGCGAAGCGCCACCACGATCACCCCCATGGCGGCGAGGGGAAACAGGAAGATCAAGGGGAGCAGGTATTCCAGCCAGGCCATCGGGATTCCTTGCCCATGCGCAGGGGGCGGCGAGAGGTGGCCCCATTCTAGACAACCCGCCCCCTCCGGGGCCATGCTCTGTTCGGCGCAGGCAGCGAGGCAGCAGGATGACGGCAGCACCAGCAGCATCAGCGGTACGCGATGAAAGCGAGGCGAACCTGGAGGCGCTCGTCGATTTCGTCGTGCGCCATCCGCGACTGGCGGTTCTCGGCGGTGCCGGGATCAGCACCGCCAGCGGCATTCCCGACTACCGCGACGATGCCGGCGAGTGGAAGCGCTCGCCGCCCATGCAGCATCGCCAGTTCATGGGCAGTCACGCCGCCCGGCAGCGCTACTGGGCGCGTGCCCTGGTGGGCTTTCGTACCCTGGGCGAGGCACGACCCAATGCGGCGCATCGTGCCCTGGCCAGGCTCGAGGCGCTGGGCCAGGTGCGCGGGGTGATCACCCAGAACGTGGATGGCCTGCACCAGCGTGCCGGCTCGCGACGAGTCATCGACCTGCACGGTCGCGCCGATCAGGTGCGCTGCATGGGCTGCGGCGCCAGTCGCATGCGCCATGCGCTGCACGCCGAACTCGAGGCGCTCAATCCGCGCTGGGCGACCACCGGTGCCGCCGCGGCGCCCGACGGCGACGCCGACCTGGAGGCGGACTTCTCCGCGTTCCGGGTGCCCGACTGCTCGCGCTGCGGCGACGGCATCTGGAAGCCCGACGTGGTGTTCTTCGGCGATAGCGTGCCGAGTGATGTGGTCGAGCGCGCCTTCGCCCTGGTCGAGGAGTGTGATGCCCTGCTGGTGGTGGGCTCCTCGCTGATGGTCTATTCGGGCTTCCGCTTCGCGCGGGCCGCGGCCCGCGACGGCAAGCCCATCGCCTGCCTCAATCTGGGGCGCACCCGCGCCGACGCGCTCTATTCGCTCAAGGTGGCGGCGCCGCTGGAGACCTCGCTGGGTGCGCTGGTCGAGCGGCTGGAGGGCCCGCCCTCAGCCGCCGGCCAGCTTGACCTTGTAGCCGCGAGACTCGAGTTCCGCCTTGAGCACCTCGCGGTGGTCGCCCTGGATCTCGATTACCCCCTCCTTGACGGCGCCGCCGGTGCCGCAACGCTTCTTCAGCGCCTTGGCCAGTGTCTTGAGTTCGGCCTCGGGCAGCGGCACGCCACCGATGGTGGTCACCCCCTTGCCCTTGCGGCCGCTGGTCTCGCGGCGGATGCGCACAATGCCGTCGAGCTCGGCGAGGCGCGCCTGCTCGGCCTGTTCGGCGCAGTGACACTCGGCGACGGGCTGGCGACAGTCGGGGCAGGTCGCGCCGTGCTCGGTGGAGTAGACGAGGCCGCGCAGCTGGTCCTGGAGTGATGGCATGGGGAGGACTCCCGGAAAGGATGAAGAGAAGGTGCCGGGATGATAGCGGCTGTGGCCGCCGCTTGCGCTGGGGTGGCGAGCCGACTCAGCGCGGGCCGCGGCGCGCGGTGCCAGGTCGCGTGACAGGCGGGCCACCACGGTGGGCAGCTGGAACATGCTGGTGATCATGATCGCCCCCTCGGGGGTCTGCTCGACGTCCGGGTAGCGGTTGAGGTGGACCACCAGCATGCCGGCACCCAGGGCCGCCTTGACGCCGACCACCGAATCCTCGATGGCCAGGCAGTGCTGCGGGGGGTAGCCCATCTGCTGTGCCGCATGGGCGTACAGGCAGGGGTCGGGCTTCCAGCAGTTGGCGGTGTAGGCGCTGAACAGGTGGTCGCCGAACAGGGTATCCAGGCCGGTGGCGACCAGCGAGGTGCGGATCTTGTTCTCCGGACCGTTGGAGACCACGCCCATGGGAAAGGCCATGGGAAAGGCGGACAGGGCCGCCAGCGCCTCGGTGGCGCCCTCGATGGGGGTGAGTTCGGTGGCCAGGCGCCGGTTGAGGTTGGCGCGCATGTTGTGTTCCAGCGGTTCCAGAGCCGCGGAATCGACCCGACCATAACGGCTCTCCAGCTCGGCGACGATGCGTCGGAAGCGTGCCCCGCGAAATTCGCCGACATAGTCGGTGGCCTGGAACGGCAGGCCCACGGCGTTGAGTGCGGTCGCCATCTCGTCGGCGAGCAGCGGCTCGCTGTCGACCAGGGTGCCGTCACAGTCGAAGAGCAGGCAGAGGGGGCGTGGCATCACCAATCCTCGCGGGTTTGGTCAGGTTGCGTCATTGCTTTCTATCAGTGTAAGCCGAGATCGCGGACTTTGTGAACACTGTTTTCGAAGTTGCCATGGCCGAGGGCATATTTCTGGAGCGTATGTCAGTGCGCCCCTCGGTGGCCGTGGTGGGGCTCGCACGCGAACGGGCGACCCGCAGGCCGCCCGTTAGACTCGAGACAGGGAGGATCAGCGGACCTTGGGGTCCAGCTCACCGCTCGCGTAGCGCTCGAACATCGCTTCCAGGTTGATCGGTTTGATCTTCGAGGCGTTGCCGGCGGTGCCGAAGGCCTCGTAGCGGTCGATGCACAGGTCACGCATCGCGGAAACGGTTTCCTTGAGGAACTTGCGCGGGTCGAACTCGCTGGGGTTCTCGGCCAGGAAGCGGCGCACCGCACCGGTGGAGGCCAGGCGCAGGTCGGTGTCGATATTGACCTTGCGCACCCCGTGCTTGATGCCCTCGATGATCTCCTCGACGGGCACGCCGTAGGTCTCGGGGATGGCACCGCCGTACTTGTTGATCATGTCCAGCCACTCCTGGGGCACCGAGGAGGAGCCGTGCATCACCAGGTGGGTGTTGGGGATGCGCCTTGTGGATCTCGGCGATGCGGCTGGATGGCCAGCACTGTCGCCGGTCGGCGGCCGGGTGAACTTGTAGGCGCCGTGGCTGGTGCCGATGGCGATCGCCAGGGCGTCGACCTTGGTCTTGGCGACGAAGTCGGCGGCCTCCGCGGGATCGGTGAGCAGCTGGCTGTGGTCGAGCTTGCCCTCGACAGCCGTGGCCGTCCTCGGCACTCGCCCATGCCGGTCTCCAGGCTGCCCAGGCAGCCCAGCTCGCCCTCCACGGAGACGCCGCAGGCGTGGGCCATCTCCACGGTGCGACGGGTGACGTCGACGTTGTACTCGTAGCTGGTCGGGGTCTTGCCATCCTCGCCCAGCGAGCCGTCCATCATCACCGAGGAGAAGCCCAGCTGGATGGAGCGCTGGCACACCCCGGGGCTGGTGCCGTGGTCCTGGTGCATGACCACCGGGATATGCGGGAACTCCTCCACCGCGGCCAGGATCAGGTGGCGCAGGAAGGGGGCGCCGGCGTACTTGCGGGCACCGGCTGAGGCCTGAACGATCACCGGGGAGTCGGTGCGATCCGCGGCTTCCATGATGGCGCGCATCTGCTCGAGGTTGTTGACGTTGAAGGCCGGCACGCCGTAGCCATGCTCGGCGGCGTGGTCCAGCAGCTGGCGCATGCTGATCAGTGCCATGTTCTCACCTGTCGTTCGTGGTGGCGGCGGCACCTGGAGGCAGCCGCCGCGTGAAGAGTCGTGATCGGGATTTGTCTAGTCTATCAGGCCTGGGCCGCGGCGGCTTCCAGGGCGGCCACTGCCGGCAGGGTCTTGCCCTCGACGTATTCGAGGAAGGCACCGCCGCCGGTGGAGATGTAGGAGACCTTCTCGGCGATGGCGTACTTGTCGATGGCCGCCAGGGTGTCGCCGCCGCCGGCGATGGAGAAGGCCGGGCTCTCGGCGATGGCGCGGGCGATCACCTCGGTGCCGTGGCCGAACTGGTCGATCTCGAACACGCCCACCGGGCCGTTCCACAGGATGGTACCGGCGTCCTTGAGCATGGCCGCCAGGCGCGCAGCGCTCTCGGGGCCGATATCGAGGATCATCTCGTCATCAGCCACCTGATCCACCGGCTTGACTACCGCCTCGGCGGACTCCGAGAACTCGGTGGCCACCACCACGTCGGAGGGGAGCGGGATCTCGACCTTCGCCATCAGCGCCTTCGCCTGGTCGATCAGGTCGGCTTCATGCAGCGACTTGCCGACGTTGTGGCCCGCCGCGGCGATGAAGGTGTTGGCGATGCCGCCGCCGACGATCAGCTGGTCGCACTTCTCGGAGAGGGCGTTGAGCACCTCCAGCTTGGTGGAGACCTTGAGCCACCGACGATGGCCGCCATGGGGCGCGCCGGGGTGGCCAGCGCCTTCTCCAGGGCGTCGAGCTCGGCGGCCAGCAGCGGGCCGGCGCAGGCCAAGGGGGCGAAGCGGGCCACGCCGTGGGTGGAGGCCTGGGCGCGGTGGGCGGTGCCGAAGGCGTCCATCACGTAGATGTCGCAGAGCGCGGCATACTGCTTCGAGAGGGTCTCATCGTCCTTCTTCTCGCCCCGATTGAAGCGCACGTTCTCGAGCAGTACCACCTCGCCATCCTCGCTGGCGACCTCGTCACCCAGGTAATCCTTGACCAGGCGCACCGGACGGCCCAGCAGCTCGCCGAGGTGCTCGGCCACTGGCGCCAGGGAGAACTCCTCGGCGGGTTCGCCCTCGGTGGGACGCCCCAGGTGGCTCATCAGCAGCACCCGGGCGCCGCCGTCCAGGGCGGCCTGGATGGAGGGCAGGGCCGCGCGCAGGCGGGCGTCGCTGGTCACCTTGCCGTGCTTGACGGGCACGTTGAGGTCCTCGCGGATCAGCACGCGCTTTCCGCTGAGGTCGAGGTCGGTCATCTTGCGCACGTTCATCGGGGCGTGTTCCTCATCTTGGGGAAACCGGAAGGGGATCAGGGGGTATCGAGGGGCATGGCGGCCCAGGCGCCGGGCGACGTCGAGCATGCGGTTGGCGAAGCCCCACTCGTTGTCGAACCAGCACAGCAGCTTGATCAGGTGGCCGCCGGCCACCCGGGTCTGGGTGGCGTCCACGATACCGGAGCGCGGATCGTGGTTGAAGTCGACCGAGGCCATGGGTTCCTCGGTGTAGCCGAGCAGCCCGGACAGGCGTCCGCGGCTGGCCTCGGCGAGCAGGGCGTTGACCTCGGCGGCGCTGGTATCGCGGCGCACCGTGATGGCCAGGTCCATGGCCGAGACATTGATCGTCGGGACCCGCACGTGCAGGCACTCGAAGCGTCCGGCCAGGTGGGGCATCAGGCGATTGATGCCGCGCGCCAGGCCGGTATCCACCGGCACGATGGAGTGCATCGCCGAGCGGGTCAGGCGCAGGTCGGTCTGATGGTAGGCGTCGATCACCGGCTGGTCGTTCATCGCCGAGTGGATGGTGGTGGTGACGCCGTGCTCGATGCCCAGCGCCTCGTCAAGCACGGTGAGTACCGGTACCAGGCAGTTGGTGGTGCAGGAGGCCGCCGAGACGATGCGCTGGGCTGGTGCCAGTTCGTGGTCGTTGATGCCGCTGACGATGGTGGCATCGACATCGGCCTCGGCCGGTTGGGAGAACAGCAGGCGGCCGGCGCCGGCGGCCAGGTGGCGCTGGGCGGTGGCACGCTCCTTGAAGCTGCCGGAACACTCCAGCACCAGGTCGATGCCGAGCTCGCGCCAGGGCAGGCGGTCGGGGTCGGGTTCGCTGAGCACGCGGATCGCCCGGCCATCGACCACCAGGTGGCCGTCGCGGGCACTCACCTCGCCGGGGAAGCGGCCATGGGTGGTGTCGTAGCGGGTCAGGTAGGCGATGGTGGCCAGGTCGGAGAGCTCGTTGATCGCCACGATCTCGAGTTCTGGCTCGTGGTCGAGAGGCCCTGCCCGGCGTTGCGCGGCACCCTGCTGCCCGGCTCTTTGTTGCTCGGCTCTCTGTTGCTCAATTAGGGCGCGCAGCACGCACTGGCCGATGCGGCCGTAACCGTTGATGGCGATGCGATGGGCCATGGTGCTGGGCGTCTCTTCTGCGGTCATCGAGGAGCGACGATTCTAGCGTATTTCAGCCGACGAGTCCCGGCAGGTGCCAGGCCAGCGGCAGCAGCAGGGCGGTGAGGATGCCGGTGAGGCTCATGCCCAGCGAGGCGAAGGCACCGGCGGTGGGGCCGATCTCGAGCGCGCGCCGCGCCAGTGCGTGGCCGTTGATGCCCAGTGCCAGGCCCAGCAGGCGCTCGTCGCGGATGTCGAGCCAGCGTGCCACCAGGCCGACGCAGCCGATGGCTGCCACGCCGGTGACCAGCAGGCCGCCCATCATCAGCGCCACCGAGCCGCCGAGCCGCTCGGTGATGCCGATGGCGATGGGCGCGGTGACCGACTTGGGGGCCAGCGAGGCGAGGATCTCGGGTGGCGCGCCCAGCAGCCAGGCGATGCCCACCGCGTAGAGGGCGGCCATGCCGGCGGCGATCGGCAGGCACAGCAGCAGCGGCCGCCACGGCGCAGCGGATATGCCCCATCTGCTGGTAGAGCGGCAGCCCCAGCGCCACCGTGGCCGGGCCCAGCAGCAGCATCAGCCAGCCCGCCCCCGCATGGTAGTCGGCGTAGTCGGTGCCGAGCAGCCACAGTGCCGCGGCCAGCAGCAGGGCGGCGACCAGGATCGGTGGGCACCAGGCGGGGGCCCGGACGGCACGGAACAGGCGGTCGCCGGCGAAGTAGGCGGCCAGCGTCAGCGCCACGGCGGCGAGGGGATTGGCCATCAGGTGCTCGATCAGCTCACTCATGGGTCGCCTCCCGGGTGCCCGCATCGCCATCGACGACCAGGCGGCGCATCAGCCACAGGGTGGTGAAGACGCTCAGCAGGGTGCCCAGCAGCAGGGCGGCGAGGATCGCCGCCAGCTGCCCGGCCAGTTCGTCGAGCATGAAGAAGATCCCTACCACCCCGGGCATGATCAGCAGCGCCAGGGCGGCGATCAGCGGTCGGGCCGCGGCGGCGATATCGTCGAAGCCGCCACTGTGGAGAACAAGCCAGGCGGTCAGCAGCAGCATGCCGGCGACGCCGGCGGAGACCGGCAGGCCGGCGAGGGTAACCAGAGAATCACCGACCAGCAGGAAGCCGATCAGCCAGAGGAAACCGCGCAATGCCGGCATGGGATGTCCTTGTGTGAAGAGGTGTCGTGAAGCGGGTGGAAGGGCGCGCTGAGGCCCTTGAAAAGCGTCGAAGCGCTCCTATTGTGCAGATTACCGGGGCGATGTCAGCCGTGAGTGGCGATCCCCCCGCCCACCACAGAGGTCAATCTGCGTAGGAGGTGTTCGTGATGTTCGGAGATCTCAGGCGTTTCGATACCGGCCGTCCCCAGGGGCTGGAGTGGTTTCGGCAGCTGATGGACGAGATGCTGCCCGAGGCCGGTGCCACGGATATCCGCTCGGTTCCGCGCGGCAGCTTTCCATTGATCAATGTCGGCCGCACCGACGATGCGGTGCGGGTCTATGTCTTCGCACCCGGGCTTGGCGCCGAGGAGCTGGAGGTCAGCCTGCAGGACAACGTGCTTACCGTTGCCGGGCGGCGTGCGGCGCCGGAGGAGGATGAGGGGCGCACGCGCTTCCGCCAGGAACGCTTCCATGGTGACTTCCGGCGTGCGGTGGCGCTGCCCGAGGGGCTCGATATCGACCGCGCCGAGGCACGCTTCCGCGACGGCGTGTGCGAGATCGTGCTGCCCAAGCGCGAGGAGCTCAAGCCTCGCCGCATCGAGGTCAAGGCGGCATGAGGCCGGCGGCGTGCCGTCAGGCAACAACAGGCAAGTGCAGAGGAGGTGAGTGAGATGAACGAGATCACCCGTCAGGATGCCGGTGCCTCCCGGCCCACCGAGCAGGCACCCCGGGAGGAGACACTGCAGCCGGCGGTGGATATCCATGAGCAGAACGATGCCGTGCATATCGTCGCCGACATGCCCGGCGTGACCCGCGAGTCGCTGGTCATCGAGGTCGACAATGGGGTGCTTAGCCTGGAGGGCGAGGTGCAGATCGCCATGCCCGAGGGGCTGAGCCCGCTGTATGCCGAGGTACGTGCCCAGCGCTATGCGCGGCGCTTCACCCTCAGCCACGAGATCGACAGCGAGGCGATCGCTGCGCGCATCGACAACGGCGTGGTCCACCTGACCCTGCCGCGGCGCGATACGCACCGCAAGCGGCGCATCGAGGTGCAGGCAGCCTGAGTGCAGCCTGCCCGGGGATGATTCCCAACAAGAAGGGGGCGCATCCGACTGGCTGCGCCCCTTGGTGCGTGTGGTTTCAGCTCTCAGTAACTAGTGAGCAGCTGCTCTTCTCCAGTGACTGGAAAGCCTGATCGCCAGGGATGGTACGCAGCACACGGTAGAGGTCCCACTCGCCTTCAGACTCTTCGGGAGTTTTCACCTCTACCAAGTACATATCATGGACCAGGCGACCATCCTCACGAATTTTGCCGTTGCTGGTAAATATATCGTTGACAGGGTTTTCTCCCATCCAGGCACGCACTGTTCCGGCGTCATCACTGCTAGTGGCTTCGATGGCGTTCAGATAATGCATTGTGCTGGAGTAGACCCCTGCCTGCACCATGGTGGGCATGCTGCCGACGCGATCGTAATAGTCTTCCGCCCACTGCCGAGTTTCATCGTTGAGGTCCCAGTACCATCCAGTGGTCAACTGCATTCCCTGGGTCGTCTCGAGTCCTAATGCATGGATGTCATTGAGGAAGACCATGAGACCTGCGAGTGTTTGGCCAGACTCCACCAGTCCGAACTGGCCGGCTGTGCTGATGGCGTTGACGGTATCGGCTCCTGCATTGGCGAGGCCTACGATCTTGGCTCCAGAACCCTGCGCTTGAAGGATGTAGGAAGAGAAGTCGTTAGTATTTAATGGGTGACTAACCGTGCCAACGACCTCTCCCCCCATCTCGTTAACGACGCTAGACACATCGGCCTCCAGCGAGTGCCCGAAGGCATAATCGGCTGAAATGATATACCAGGAGTCGCCGCCCTCCTCGACAATGGCGCGAGCTGTTCCATTGGACATGGCGTGCGTGTCATAGACCCATTGGACATGGTTGGGGCTGCAGTATTCATTGGTGATACCGAGAGCGGCGGCGCCAGAGACCATGCCTATACGATCATGTTCTGTAAGCAGTTGAGTGGCGGCAATCGTGACCGAAGAGGCGACCAGGCCACCGACCATATCGACGTTTTGCTGGTCGATCCATCCGCGGACAGTATTGGCCCCCACGTCGGCGCTATTACGATCATCGGCGCTGAACACCTCGATAGTGGCACCATGAATTGCCCCGCCGTGCTCCTCAATGGCCATGCGCATTGCCTCTAGGCCACCGGGACCTGCTAGATCTCGGTAGGGGCCCGACATGTCAGCCAGATAGCCGATACGAATAGCACCGTCGCTGAATTCGGCATTAGCGTTGGCTGCCGTGACCGTCAGCAAGGCACCAAACGTCAGGAGAGCGGGCTTGCGCATGAAATGGCGTGTTTTAGACATAGCGGTGTTCCTCGGTTTTTGGGGTTGTTGTTGCACTGCACTTGGGAAGATGCCCCACGGTACTGATCAACTTCGTATGCATGATGAGGCGGAGCGAGTCTGTATGCATGATGAGGCGGAGCGAGTCTGTTCAGAGACTGGGCTCAGCCGCTCTGGCTGGCCTGCTCGCGCAGCTTGAACTTCTGGATCTTGCCGGAGGGGGTGCGCGGCAGTTCGTCGAGCACCTCCAGGAATTCCGGGTGGTACTGGCGGGTCATCTTGCGCTCGCTCAGGAAGGCGCAGACCTCCTCGAGGGTCAGCGACTCCTCGCCCTCCTTGAGGGTCACGTAGGCACACAGCCGCTCGCCGAGGCGCTCGTCGGGCTTGCCCACCAGGGCCAGGGCCTGGATCTTGGGGTGCTGGTAGAGAGTGTTCTCGACATCGACGATGGGGATGTTCTCGCCACCGCGGATCACCACATCCTTGGAGCGCCCGGTGATGCGGATATAGCCCTGCTCATCGAGGCGCGCGAGGTCGCCGGTGGGGAACCAGCCCTCGTCATCCACGCCGTAGAGCTCCGGCTGTTTGAAGTAGCCGACGAACAGGCTGGCGCCGCGCATATAGAGGGGGCCCTCCTGGCCGGCAGGCAGCGTGTCGCCCTCCATGTCGGTGACCTTGAGCTCGACGAAGGGCAGTGGCACGCCATCGGTGTGCACGGCACGCTCGGGGTCATCTTCGGGCAGGGTGGTGGTCACCGCGCCGTTCTCGGTCATGCCCCAGGCGGACAGGATGCGGGTCGGCAGGTTCTTCGCGGCTTTCTCCACCAGGGGCTGGGGATCCGGCGCGCCGGCGCACAGGAAGAGCTTCAGCGACTGCAGGTCCAGGCCGTGGTCGATGGCCTGTTCGGCGATATCGGCCAGGAAGGGGGTCGAGCCGAGCATCAGGCGCGGCTGTTCGGTGCGCAGGATGCGGGTCGACTCCTCGGGCAGCCAGGTGTCCTGTAGCACCGCGGTGCTCTTCAGATAGACCGGCAGCATCAGGCCATAGAGGAAGCCCAACTGGTGGGCCAGCGGCGAGGGCATGAAGACGCTGTCCGCCTCGCCCAGGGCCAGGCGCTCCGCCAGGGGGCGAATATTGCTGAACAGGGTGTTGGAGGTGTGCATCACCCCCTTCGGCTTGCCGGTGGTACCGGAGGTGTAGAGGATCTGTACCACGTCGTCGCCCGAGGGGCGGCGTGACTTGAACAGTTCGGCAGTGTCGATTTCCTCTTCCCAGGCACGCTCCAGCAGTACCTGCTCGAAGCTCTCGTCGCCCTGTCCGTCGACCACCAGTACATGCTCGAGCCGGGGCAGCGAGGGCTGCAGATAGTGGGCCATGGCGCCGTGGTCGAACTTGCGGAAGGTCTGCGGCACCACCAGCACCTTGCTTTCGGCCATGCCGAGCATGAACTCGAGTTCGTGCTCGCGGAAGATCGGCATCAGCGGGTTGAGCACCGCCCCGATGCGCACGCAGGCCAGATGCAGGGCGGTCATCTGCCACCAGTTGGGCAGCTGGCAGGAGACGACATCGCCCTTCTCCACGCCGAGCCCCGCCAACCCCGCCGCCAGGCGAGTGACCTTGTCGTCCAGTTCGCGATAGCTGAGTTCGCTGCGGCTGCCGTCAGCCATTCGGTAGGTCACGATGGCAGCCTTGTCGCCGGTCGAGGCCACCGCCTCATCCAGGTAGTCCGTAATGATCCTGTCATTCCAGACGCCCTGCTCAACCATGGTCTTTCTGCGCTCAGGCGTCAGATTCGTATGGATTGGCATGCAAGCTCCTGATGGTAATTGTTTTTGATCATATGCTTGTTGCTATTCTGCCGAGGGCAACACCAACTACACTGTGGCCTAAGCTAGGCTAGGTCGGCATTTGCGTCAATGTATTGCTATTTGTGTCGAAAGGGCCTGGCAGCTGGAGACGCTTGGTCTACGCTCTTGCCTAGGGGATCACGGGGTATTTTCAGCTGGTGGCGGCTTTCCGGTCATCGATAACCCATGTCGGTCAAGCCTTCGGCTCCTTGCTCTTTGGCGCCTTCCTGGTCGCGTTCAATAGTCATCGGTTGGATGTTCTGGAGATCCTTCTGGAACTTGTTGAGGTAGTGCAGCAGGCTGACCGTCTCGTCGAAGCTCAAGTCCTTTAGGCTCTGAGCATAGAAGTCATGGATCTTTGGTTGAAGGCTCTTCCAGTATTCCCTTCCCTGTTCGGTGAGCAGGATTAGTCGCGCTCGCCCATCGTCGGGGTGGGGAATCCGCCGTACGTGCCCTTCGCGCTCGAGGCGCTTGAGGACGCCATCCAGGCTCTGCCGGCTGACAATCAGGTACTCGACCAAGTCGTTGAAGGCAATACCGTTCTCATAGCCGCGGCGAGACAGCGCCCCCAGTACTGCCCACTGCACCGTGGTTAGGCCCACGGCGCTTACCGTCTGCTTCTGCAGGATGTTGCTGGCCTGGAAGAGACGAAAGAACAGGCGGTTGGCGACGCTTCTGTCATCCTGGGCGGCCATCGGTAACACTCCTTTATGGTAAAGCGGCAGCGCCAGGCGGTGCAGGGTGCCTCGGACACCGACGGTATCTTTCACCGTGGGACCGACTGGCGCGCAATGATGTTCTTCATGATCTGGGCGGTACCGTCCCCGATTTGCAGGCCTAGCACGTCGCGCATGCGCTGCGAAAATGGCAGATCTTCGCCCCAGCCGGTGTGGCCGTGAGCCAGCATGCACTGCTTGACGACGTCGAAGGCCAGCTTGGGGCCCCACCACTTGTTCATGGCGGCTTCGGCGGTGTGAGGCAGGTCGTTGTCCTTCAGCCACAGCGCATAGTAGCACTGCATGCGGGCGGCCTGGACATAGGTCTGGTACTCGGCAAGTGGGTGGGTCAGGCCCTGGAAGGCTGCCAGCGGCTGGCCGAAGGCCTCGCGCTCGGTGAGCCATTGCCAGGTCTCGTCCAGCGACTGCTGGGCCACTGCCAGGCACTGCAGGCCGATCAGCGCGCGGCTGTAGTCGAAGCCCTGCATGACCTGCTTGAAGCCCTGTCCTTCCTCGCCGAGCATGTGGTCCGCCGGTACCGACACGTTGTCGAAGAATATCGAGCCGCGGCCAATGGCACGCTGACCGGAATCCTCGAAGCGGCTGGTGGAAATGCCGGGAAGGTCCATGGGCACCAGGAAGGCGCTGATGCCGCTGGCGCGCTGCTCCTGGGTGCCGGTGCGCGCGAAGACCACGGCGACATCGGCCTGGTCGGCCATGGAGATGGAGGTCTTCTCGCCGTTTAGCACGAAGCGGTCGCCGTCACGGGTCGCCTTCAGCTTGAGGTTGGCGGCGTCGGACCCGCCGTGGGGCTCGGTCAGGGCGATGCAGCAGATCTTCTTGCCGGAGGTGATGCCGGCAAGCCATTCTCTTGCCAGCTCCGGGCGCGCATGACTGGCGATGATCTGGCCATTGAGCGAGGCGAGCAGCGGCAGGTAGCCAACGTTGAAGTCGCCACTGGGCGATCTCCTCGACGATCACGCCGCTGGTCACGCAGTCCAGGCCGCTGCCGCCATACTCCTCGGGTAGTTCTCCGCCCAGGCAGCCCATCTCGCCGAGCATCTCGACGATCTCGCGTTCGATGCGGGCCTCCTGCTCACGGGCTCGGTAGCGGGGCGCCAGCATGTCGGCTGACAGCTTGGCCACGCTTTCGCGAATGGCCTCTTGCTGTTCGGTAAAGGCAAAGTTCATGGCGGTCTCCATCCTCTCCTGGGTGCCATCGACCCGCCGGGGCCGATGGCATCTCATATCAACCTTCAACGCCGAACCGGCATCACTTGTTGTAGTACTTGCGGAACTCGGGCTTGCGCTTCTCCTTGAAGGCCGCGACCCCTTCCTTCGACTCCTCGGTCTCGTAGTAGAGGCTCAGGGTCTGCATGCCCAGGGCGCCGATGCCGGCGATGTTCTCGCTGTCGGCGTTGAAGGAGCGCTTGGCGATGGAGAGTGCGGTGGGGCTCTTCTCGAGGATCTCGTCGCACCACTTGCGGACTTCCTCGTCGAGCTGCTCGGGGGGCACCACGGCGTTGACCAGTCCCCAGTCGAGGGCCTGCTGGGCGCTGTACTTGCGGCACAGGTACCAGATCTCGCGGGCGCGCTTCTCGCCAACGACACGCGCCAGGTAGGCGGTGCCGAAGCCGGGATCCACCGAACCGACCTTGGGGCCGACCTGGCCGAAGATGGCAGTCTCGGAGGCGATGGAGAGGTCACAGACCACGTGCAGCACGTGGCCGCCGCCGATGGCGAAGCCGTTGACCCGGGCGATGACCGGCTTGGGTACCTGGCGGATCAGGGTCTGCAGCTCCTCTACCGGCAGGCCGATGATGGCCGCGGCCGTCGTACTGTCCCTCGTGGGCGCCCTGGTCGCCGCCGGTGCAGAAGGCCTTGTCGCCGGCGCCGGTCAGCACGATCACGCCGATCGACTTGTCCCAGCCGGCGCGGTTGAAGGCGTCCAGCAGTTCCATGCAGGTCTGGCCGCGAAAGGCGTTGTAGCGGTCCGCACGGTTGATGGTGATGGTGGCTACACCATCGGTGACGTCATAGAGGATATCTTCGTAGTTCATTGTTGAGCTCCTGAAACTGAATTTCGCTCACCGCTGGCGGCTATCTCTTCACGACGGAACACGAGCGCAGCAGTGCAAGGGGGTTGCCTTATCCGGCCATCGTCAGGCCGCCGGACACGCTGATCACCTGGCCGGTGATAAAGCTGGCCTCGTCGCTGCCGAGCATGGTGATGATGCCGGGATAGTCCTCCGGCTGGCCGATGCGGCGCATGGGCACGGCGTTGCGGAAGGCCTCCAGCAGCTTCTCCGGGTCGCGGGCAGTTTCTGCCACGCCCTTGAGCAGCGCGGTGTCGGTGGGGCCGGGGCAGACCACGTTGAAGGTCACGCTCTTGCTGGCGAGCTCGCGGGCCAGGGTCTTGCTCAGGCCGATCAGGCCGGCCTTGCAGGCGGCGTAGACGGCCTCGCCAGAGGAGCCGACACGGGCGGCATCGGAGGCGATATTGATCACCCGACCGCCGCCAGACTCGACCATCTTGGGCAGCACCACGTGGTGCATGTTGAGCGCTCCGGTCAGGTTGACGGCGATCAGCGACTCCCACATGGCGGGCTCGGTCTTCAGGAACGGCATGAAGCGGTCGAATCCGGCGTTGTTGACCAGTACGGTGGGCGTGCCCAGGTCCTGCTCGATGCTCGCCACGGTGGACACGATGGCGGCGTAATCGGTGATGTCGGCGGCGTAGGCCTTGGCCTGGCCGTCGGTCTCGCCGATGGCGTCCACGGTGGCCTGGGCGGCGGTCTCATCGCGGTCCAGCACCGCTACCTTGGCGCCGTGCTCGGCGAAGCGCTTGCATACCGCGCGGCCGATGCCGCCGCCGCCGCCCGTCACGATCACGGTTCTGTTCTTCAGTCCTTTCATGGTTGTCTCTCCACGGGAGTTGGGGGGTAGGCTTGTTGCAGGGATTGGACTCAGCCGTTCTGGCTGGCCTTTTCGCGCAGCTTGAACTTCTGGATCTTGCCGGAGGGGGTGCGCGGCAGTTCATCCAGCACCTCCAGGAATTCCGGGTGGTACTGGCGGGTCATCTTGCGCTCGCTCAGGAAGGTGCAGACCTCCTCGAGCGTCAGCGATTCCTCGCCCTCCTTGAGGGTCACGTAGGCACACAGCCGCTCGCCGAGGCGCTCGTCGGGCTTGCCCACCAGGGC
The DNA here is from genome assembly GCA_018401555.1 of Halomonas sp. Taxonomy (GTDB): domain Bacteria; phylum Pseudomonadota; class Gammaproteobacteria; order Pseudomonadales; family Halomonadaceae; genus Halomonas. Next base: position 18,319 of record JAGYKP010000096.1, on the reverse strand, counting down.
CAGGGCCTGGATCTTGGGGTGCTGGTAGAGAGTGTTCTCGACATCGACGATGGGGATGTTCTCGCCACCGCGGATCACCACATCCTTGGAGCGCCCGGTGATGCGGATATAGCCCTGCTCATCGAGGCGCGCGAGGTCGCCGGTGGGGAACCAGCCCTCGTCATCCACGCCGTAGAGCTCCGGCTGTTTGAAGTAGCCGACGAACAGGCTGGCGCCGCGCATATAGAGGGGGCCCTCCTGGCCGGCAGGCAGCGTGTCGCCCTCCATGTCGGTGACCTTGAGCTCGACGAAGGGCAGTGGCACGCCATCGGTGTGCACGGCACGCTCGGGGTCATCTTCGGGCAGGGTGGTGGTCACCGCGCCGTTCTCGGTCATGCCCCAGGCGGACAGGATGCGGGTCGGCAGGTTCTTCGCGGCTTTCTCCACCAGGGGGCTGGGGATCGGCGCGCCGGCGCACAGGAAGAGCTTCAGCGACTGCAGGTCCGGGCCGTGGTCGATGGCCTGTTCGGCGATATCGGCCAGGAAGGGGGTCGAGCCGAGCATCAGGCGCGGCTGTTCGGTGCGCAGGATGCGGGTCGACCCTCGGGCAGCCAGGTGTCCCGTAGCACCGCGGTGCTCTTCAGATAGACCGGCAGCATCAGGCCATAGAGGAAGCCCAACTGGTGGGCCAGCGGCGAGGGCATGAAGACGCTGTCCGCCTCGCCCAGGGCCAGGCGCTCCGCCAGGGGGCGAATATTGCTGAACAGGGTGTTGGAGGTGTGCATCACCCCCTTCGGCTTGCCGGTGGTACCGGAGGTGTAGAGGATCTGTACCACGTCGTCGCCCGAGGGGCGGCGTGACTTGAACAGTTCCGGCAGTGTCGATTTCCTCTTCCCAGGCACGCTCCAGCAGTACCTGCTCGAAGCCTCGTCGCCCTGTCCGTCGACCACCAGTACATGCTCGAGACGGGGCAGCGAGGGCTGCAGATAGTGGGCCATGGCGCCGTGGTCGAACTTGCGGAAGGTCTGCGGCACCACCAGCACCTTGCTTTCGGCCATGCCGAGCATGAACTCGAGTTCGTGCTCGCGGAAGATCGGCATCAGCGGGTTGAGCACCGCGCCGATACGCACGCAGGCCAGATGCAGCGCGGTCATCTGCCACCAGTTGGGCAGCTGGCAGGAGACGACATCGCCCTTCTCCACGCCGAGCCCCGCCAACCCCGCCGCCAGGCGAGTGACCTTGTCGTTCAGTTCACGATAGCTGAGCTCGCTGCGGCTGCCGTCAGCCATTCGGTAGGTCACGATGGCGGTCTTGTTGCCGGCCGAGGCCACCGCCTCATCCAGATAGTCTGTAATGATCCTGTCATTCCAGACCCCCAGCTCAACCATGGTCTTTCTGCGCTCAGGCGTCAGATTCGTATGGATCGGCATGCAAGCTCCTGATGATAGTTTGTTTTTGATCAAATGCTTGTTTGATTATCGGTGCCGCCATCGCCCTGCGGCTGATACCAAGCTAGGCCAGGATAAAAATTATGTCAATACATTGTCTTTTATTTTGGGTGTGGCTAGACTCGACTCCATACCAGGTGCAGTGATTCAGCAGATGGTGTGACATCTCATTGTCATGAATGCTGTCGGTGAGTCGGCCTGGCGAGATCGCTGCACCAGCCGCGTGGCTGACGACAACAACACGGGAGAGAGCGTCACATGAGCAACCCCGTCACCCTGACTCGAGAGGGCCGCTGTGGCCTGATCACGATCTTCAAGCCTCCGGTGAACGCCCTGGGGCAGGCGGTGCGATCTGGACTGGTGGAGGCCCTGGTGGCGGCGCTGGATGACACTCGGATCGAGTGGATCCTGCTGCAGTCGGGTGGTCGCTGCTTCTCCGCCGGTGCCGATATCAAGGAATTCGGCAAGCCGCCCCAGGCGCCGCTGCTGCCAGAGGTGATCAATGCCATCGAAGGCTCGTCCAAGCCGGTGGTGGCCTGATGCACGGCGTCTCCCTGGGTGGAGGGCTGGAACTGGCCATGGCGTGTCATTACCGCATAGCCGCGCCCGAGGCGCGCTTCGGTCTGCCCGAGGTCAAGCTGGGGTTGATCCCCGGTGCCGGCGGCACCCAGCGCCTGCCGCGATTGATCGGCCTGGAAGCCGCCCTCGAGCGGATCCTCTCCCGGAGAGCCCATCGGTGCCGAGCGTGCCTCGAGCTGGGGCTTGTGGATGCCGTGGCCGAGCAGGGGCATACCCCGAGGAGGCGCGTATCGCCATGGCGGCCGAGTTCGCCGGACAGGGCGTACGGCCCACCCGGGAGCAGGCGCTCCATTCCTCGAGCGACGACCCTCTCGACTGGCTGGCTCGTCAGCGCGCGGCACTGGCGCTGCCGGAGTCCGGCGATCTGGCGCCACTCAAGGCGACCGAGGCACTCGAAGCCGCCATTACCCAACCCTTCGACAAGGCGCTGGCCCGCGAGCGCGAGCTGTTCCTCGAGTGTCTGGCCTCGCCGCAGCGCCAGGCCAAGGTGGAGGCCTTCCTGGCCCGGGGCAGCGACAGCCGCAAGACGCCGCCAGGCGGAGATGACCAACGGGGGACCAACCCATGAATATCCACTTCAATGATCAGGAACTCGCCTTCCGTGAAGAAGTGCGGGCCTTCCTGAAGGACGAACTGCCCGATGACATCGCCGCCAAGGTGCGACTGGGCAAGAAACTGACCAAGGAGGACCACCAGCGCTGGCAGGCGATCCTCAATCGTCGCGGCTGGTACGCCGCCAATTGGCCGGTTGAATATGGCGGTACCGGCTGGAGCGTGGTGGAGAAGCATATCTTCGAGGAGGAGGGCGCGGCCGCCGGTGCGCCGCGACTGATCTCCTTCGGTGTCAACATGGTGGCGCCGGTGATCATCAAGTTCGGTACCCAGCAGCAGAAGGACTACTACCTGCCGCGCATCCTCGATGGTAGCGACTGGTGGTGCCAGGGCTACTCCGAACCGGGCGCCGGCTCGGACCTGGCCTCCGTGAAGACCCGGGCGGTGCGTGACGGTGATCACTATGTCGTCAACGGACAGAAAACCTGGACTACCCTGGGTCAGCACGCCAACCGCATCTTCTGCCTGGTGCGCACCGACCCCGAGGCCAAGCCCCAGGCCGGTATCTCCTTCCTGCTTATCGACATGGATACGCCGGGGATCTCGGTGCAGCCGATTATCACCCTGGATGGCGCCCACGAGGTCAATGAGGTGTTCTTCAATGATGTCCGGGTGCCAGTGGAGAACCTGGTGGGAGAGGAGAACGACGGCTGGACCTGCGCCAAGTACCTGCTGACCCACGAGCGCACCGGCCAGGCTGGCGTCGGCATCTCCAAGGCGGCGCTCGCCCATCTCAAGGAGATTGCCCGCCACGAGGTGATCGACGGCCGCCCGGCCCTCGAGGACCCGCTGTTGCGTCAACGCATCGCCGAGGTGGAGATGCGCCTGATGGCGGTGGAGATGAGTACCCTGCGCATCCTCGCCCGGGCCCAGGCCGGTGGCGTGCCGGGCGCCGAGAGCTCGATCCTCAAGATCACCGGCTCCGAGATCCGCCAGGCAATCAGCGACCTGGCCCGCCGGGTGCTGGGCCCCCACGCCCTGCCGTTCCTCGCTGAGGAGATGGCACTCGAGCATGACGGCGAGCCGCTGCATGCCGACTACAGCGTCTCGCCGGCCGCGCACTACTTCAATCTGCGCAAGCTGTCGATCTTCGGCGGGTCCAACGAGATCCAGAAGAATATCCTGGCGAAGGCCCAACTGGGCTTATAGGAGGCCACCATGGACTTTTCACTGAGTGACGAGCAGCAGATGCTGCAGGACATGCTGGTCCGGCTGGTCAGGGAGCACTATACCTTCGAGCAGCGTGACCGGGCCCAGCGCAGCGAGCCTGGCTTCAGCGAGGCCTTTCGGAGCCAGCTGGCCGAGCTCGGCGTGCTGGCGGTGCCCATCGACGAGGCCCACGGTGGCATGGGTGGCAGCGGCATCGACACCCTGGTGGTGATGCAGGAGCTGGGTCGGGGGCTCTGCCTGGAACCCTTTCTGGAATCTCAACTGCTGGGCGGCGGGCTGGTCCAGGCGCTGGGCAATCAGACTCAGTGTGAGGCACTGCTTTCCGAACTCGCTACCGGCGAGCTGCTTCTCGCGGTGGCTAGCGAGGAGCCGCACACCCACTACCGGCCCGAGTGGACCGAGACACGTGCCGAGCAGGCCGCGGGTGGCTGGCGGCTGACGGGGCGCAAGTCGGTGGTGATCGGCGGCTGTGCGCGCCCAGCGGGTGCTGGTAGTGGCGCGCACCGCCGGGGAGCCCGGCGACAGGCAGGGGCTGTCGCTGTTTGTGGTCGACCCCACCGCTGAAGGCGTTCAGCGCCGCAGCTACCCCACCATGGCGGGGCACTGGGCCTGCGACCTGACTCTCGATGGGGTGACCCTTGCCGAGGATGCCCTGTTGGGGCAGGCCGGCGAGGCCTTCGCGGCGCTGGATCATCAGCTGGGTCGCGCCATGGCGGCGCAGTGCGCCGAAGCGGTGGGCAGCATGCAGCAGGCCTGCGAGCTGACCCTGGACTATCTCAAGACCCGCGAGCAGTTCGGCAAGCCCATTGGTCGCTTCCAGGTGCTTCAGCATCGCATGGTGGACATGACCACCGAGCTGGAGCTGGCCACCTCCATGGCGATCCTCGCCGCCTGCGTGGCCGACGAGCCGGCGAGTGCCGAGCGTAGTCGCCAGCTGATCGCTGCTCAGCATGTGGTCAAGCGCGCCGCCCAGTTCATCGCCGAGCAGGCGATCCAGCTCCACGGCGGCATCGGCATGACCTGGGAATACAGTCTTGCCCACCATGCCCGCCATCTGGTGATGCTTGGCCACCGCTTCGGCGATGACGACCGCCATCTCAAGGCCTTCGCCGACCTTCTCGAGGCCAGCTGACGGCTGCCCGCGACCACAACGACAAGTAGAGGAAATTCCGACATGTCCCAGAACCCCGCTTTCCATTGGCAGGATCCGCTGCTCCTCGACCAGCAGCTCAGCGACGAAGAGCGCATGGTGCAGCAGAGTGCCGCCCAGTTCGCTGCCGACAAGCTCGCGCCGCGCGTGCTGGAAGCCTTCCGCCATGAGCAGACCGACCCGGCCATCTTCCGCGAGATGGGCGAGACCGGCCTGCTGGGCGCCACCATCCCCGAGGAGTACGGCGGCAGTGGCCTCAACTACGTCTGCTATGGCCTGATCGCCCGGGAGATTGAGCGTGTCGACTCCGGCTACCGTTCGATGATGAGCGTTCAGTCCTCGCTGGTGATGGTGCCGATCAATGAGTTCGGCAACGAGGCCACCAAGCAGAAGTACCTGCCCAAGCTCGCCAGCGGCGAGTGGATCGGCTGCTTCGGCCTCACCGAGCCCAATCACGGCTCCGACCCCGGCTCCATGGTGACCCGTGCCCGTAAGGTCGAGGGTGGCTATCGCCTGACCGGCAACAAGACGTGGATCACCAACAGCCCCATCGCCGATGTCTTCGCGGTGTGGGCCAAGGACGATGAGGGCGACATACGCGGCTTCGTGCTCGAGAAGGGCTGGGAGGGCCTCTCCGCCCCGGCGATCCACGGCAAGGTGGGGCTGCGTGCCTCGATCACCGGCGAAATCGTTCTGGACGATGTCTTCGTGCCGGAGGAGAACCTGTTCCCCGAGGTGCGCGGCCTCAAGGGCCCCTTCACCTGCCTCAACTCGGCCCGCTACGGCATTGCCTGGGGCGCGCTGGGCGCCGCCGAGGACTGCTGGCACACCGCCCGCCAGTACACCCTGGACCGTCAGCAGTTCGGCCGCCCGCTGGCCGCCAACCAGCTGATCCAGAAGAAGCTGGCCGACATGCAGACTGACATCTGCCTGGCACTGCAGGGCTGCCTGCGCCTGGGGCGCATGAAGGACGAGGGCAGCGCCGCGGTGGAGATCACCTCGATCATGAAGCGCAACAGCTGCGGCCGCTCCCTGGATATTGCCCGTCTGGCCCGCGACATGCTGGGTGGCAACGGCATCAGTGACGAGTTCGGGGTGGCGCGCCATCTGGTCAACCTCGAGGTGGTCAACACCTACGAGGGCACCCATGACGTCCATGCCCTGATCCTCGGCCGCGCCCAGACTGGCATCCAGGCCTTCTGCTAAAGGAGAGAACACCATGAAGATCCTCGTCGCGGTCAAACGCGTCATCGACTACAACGTCAAGATCCGCGTCAAGCCGGATAACTCCGACGTCGACCTCACCAACGTCAAGATGGCCATGAACCCCTTCTGCGAGATCGCCGTGGAAGAGGCGGTGCGCCTGAAAGAAAAGGGTGTGGCCACCGAGATCGTCGCCGTCACCGTCGGTCCCAAGGCCGCCCAGGAGCAGCTGCGCACCGCGCTGGCGCTGGGCGCCGACCGTGCCATCCACGTCGAGACCGACGAGCGCGTTGAGTCGCTGGGCGCCGCCAAGGCGCTGGCCAAGCTGGTGGAAGAGGAGCAGCCGGGCCTGGTGATCCTCGGCAAGCAGGCCATCGACACCGACAACAACCAGACCGGCCAGATGCTCGCCGCGCTGACTGGCCTGCCCCAGGGCACCTTCGCCTCCGAGGTGAAGGTCGAGGGAGAGAAGGTGCAGGTGACCCGCGAGATCGACGGCGGACTGCAGACCGTCGAGCTGACCCTGCCGGCCATCGTCACCACCGACCTGCGCCTCAACGAGCCGCGCTACGCCAAGCTGCCCGACATCATGAAGGCCAAGAAGAAGCCGCTGGACGTCAAGACCCCGGCGGATCTCGGCATCGAGGTGGCCTCGAAGGTCAAGCTGGTCAAGGTCGAGCCGCCGGCCGAGCGCCAGGGTGGCGTCAAGGTGGACTCGGTGGACGAACTGGTCGACAAACTCAAGAACGAGGCGAAGGTGATCTCATGAGCATCCTGGTACTTGCCGAACATCACGACGGCGCCCTGGCCGGCGCCACCGCCCATGTAGTGGCCGCCGCACAACAGATCGGCGGCGATATCGACGTGCTGGTGGCCGGCGAGGGCGTCTCCGCCATCGCCGAGGCCGCCGCCAGGCTCGATGGCGTCAGCAAGGTGCGCGTGGCCGACAACGCAGCCTATGCCCACCTGCTGGCCGAGCCCACCGCGGCGCTGATCGCCGAGCTCGCCGGGGACTACAGCCACGTGCTGGCGGTGGCCTCCACCACCGGCAAGAACGTGCTGCCGCGAGTCGCCGCGCTCAAGGACGTCGCACAGATCTCCGAGATCATTGCCGTCGAGTCCGCGGATACCTTCAAGCGCCCGATCTACGCCGGCAACGCCATCGCCACGGTGCAGAGCGAGGACGCGCTCAAGGTGATCACCGTGCGCACCACCGGCTTCGATGCGGTGGGTGAGGGCGGCAGCGCCGCCATCGAGGCCGTGGACTTCGTGGCCGACAACGCCCAGTCCACCTTCATCAACGAGGAGCTGGCCCAGTCCGACCGTCCCGAGCTGGGTGCCGCCAAGGTGGTCATCTCCGGTGGCCGCGGCATGGGCAACGGCGACAACTTCAAGCTCCTCGACGGCATCGCCGACAAGCTGGGGCCGCCATCGGCGCCTCGCGCGCCGCGGTGGACGCCGGTTTCGTGCCCAACGACATGCAGGTGGGCCAGACCGGCAAGATCGTCGCCCCGGACCTCTACATTGCCGTGGGCATCTCGGGTGCCATCCAGCACCTGGCCGGCATGAAGGACTCCAAGGTGATCGTGGCCATCAACAAGGACGAGGAGGCGCCGATCTTCCAGGTGGCCGACTACGGGTTAGTGGCGGATCTCTTCGAGGCCCTACCCGAGCTGGAAAGCAAGCTGTAGGAAGATCGGGATCTTCCCTGAAGTGCTCTGGTAAGACGCTCTCGAGAGTCATCGGCCTAGTGGCGGATCTCATCGAGGCGCTGCCGGAACTCGAGAGCAAGCTCTGAGGAGGTGACGCATGGCGGAGTCCGAGAAAGAGAGAATCGGCGTGGTCGGCAGCGGCGTGATGGGGCGGGGGATCGTCCAGCTGTTCGCCACGGCGGGTCATGAGGTATGGCTGCATGACAGCCGCGAGGGGGCCATCGAGGAGGCACTGGATTTCATCGCTGGACTGCTCGAACGTTCGGTCACCAAGGGGCGCCTCTCGGCGGCGGAGCGGGATGCCACTCTGGCCCGACTCCACCCCAGCGATGCCCTGGCGGGGCTCGCCGACTGTGACCTGGTGGTCGAGGCGATCGTCGAGAACCTCGACGCCAAGCAGGCGCTGTTCTGCCAGCTCGAGGAGGTGCTCTCATCCGAGGCGATACTGGCCAGCAACACCTCGTCGCTGTCGGTGACTCGGATCGCCAGCGCCTGCCGGCACCCCGAGCGGGTGGCGGGCTTTCACTTCTTCAATCCCGTGCCGTTGATGAAGATCGCCGAAGTGGTACGCGGCGAGCTGACGCATCCGGCGGTGATCGAGCGGCTCGCGCGGCTGACCCGGGAGGCCGGCCACTTCCCGGCACTGACGCCGGACACCCCCGGGTTCCTGGTCAACCATGCCGGGCGCGCCTATGCCCCCGAGGCGCTGCGTCTGGTGGACGAGGGCATCGCCAGCTCCGAGCAGATCGATCGCATCCTCTGCCTGACCCTGGGCTTCCGCATGGGGCCCTTCGAGCTGCTCGACCTGATTGGGCTCGATGTCACCCATGCGGTGATGGAGTCGGTCTACCGTCAGTTCTATGAAGACCCCCTTTATACACCCTCCTGGCAGGTACCACGGCGCATTGCCGCCGGCCTGCTGGGTCGCAAGAGCGGTCAGGGGTTCTATCGCTACGAAGATGGCAAGCGGACCGAGCCGGAGGTGGCACCGCCGCCGGCAGTTCCCGTGACGCGTCCCGTCTGGCTCGACCGCCGAGATGGAGAGTGGCGCGAGCGTGTCGCGGTGCTGGTCGAGGCCGCCGGCTCGCGGCTGGAGGAGGGGCGTCACCCTCGCCGGAGGCGATCTGCCTGGTTACCCCGATAGGCGAGGCGGTCAGCGACTGCATCGCCGAGCGTGGGTTGCCTCCCGAACGCACCCTGGCGCTGGAGACCCTCGCCGGCTTCGATGCCTGCCGAGTGCTGATGCGCCACCCTGCCATCGACGGCGACGTGCTGGCGCAGGCGACACGGGCCCTGGGGGTGGACGGCGTGCCGGTGGAGGTGATCAACGACTCGCCGGGGTTCGTCGCCCAGCGCATCCTCGCCTTCATGGTCAACATCGGCAGCGAGATCGTGCGTCGTGGCATCAGCGAACCGGAGACGCTAGACGTGGCCGTCAAGCTGGCGCTGGGCTACCCCGAGGGCCCCCTGGCCTTCGGGGATCGTTACGGTCGAGAGACCTTCGCGCGGGTGCTCGGTTGCCTGCATGACCACTATGGCGAGTCGCGCTACCGGGTCAGCCCCTGGCTGAAGCAGCGTATCGCCCTGGGGCTTCCCCTGCGGGAGCGCTGAAGTCAGCCCTCCTGAAGCACCCGATCGGCAGTGAGGCCTCCGCCTCGTTGCCGCCGTATATGTCATAAGCATGTCATTTATAATGCTGATATATCTCATGCAGGCCATGGGGTAGAGAAATTACAAAATCATATACGTATACATGTTGATATAAATTCCAGCGCCTCTAGACTCAACGAACAGTCCTGCCGAACTACCGACAATCACAAAGGTGGCACGATGAGTAGTGCGATACTCGAAGCACGCAACCTGACCAAGCAGTTTCGCGGCTTCACCGCCGTGGACGACGTCAACCTGCAGGTTCAGCAGGGGCATATCCATGCCCTGATCGGCCCCAACGGGGCCGGCAAGACCACCGTCTTCAACCTGTTGACCAAGTTCCTGCCGCCGACCCGCGGCGAGATTCTCTATCGCGGCAAGCCCATCACGCGCATGAAGGCCAACGAGATCGCGCGTCTCGGCCTGGTGCGCTCCTTCCAGATCTCCGCGGTGTTCGGTCACATGACCGCGCTGGAGAACGTGCGGGTGGCCCTGCAGCGCAAGCTGGGCACCTCCTTCCACTTCTGGAAGCCCGAGAGCAGCCTCGACCACCTCAACGACCGCGCCCTGGAGCTGCTCGCCGAGGTGGGCCTCGCCGAGTACGCCGACGTGCTCACCGTGGAGATGCCCTATGGCCGCAAGCGCGCCCTGGAAGTGGCCACCACCCTGGCCCTTGAGCCCACGCTGATGCTGCTCGACGAGCCGACCCAGGGCATGGGTGCCGAGGACGTCGACCGCATCGTCGAGCTGATCCGGCGCGTCTCCAGGGGGCGCACCGTACTGATGGTGGAGCACAACCTGAGCGTGGTCAGCCGGCTGTGCGACCGCATCACCGTGCTGGCCCGCGGCGCCGTGCTGGCCGAGGGCGACTATCAGGAAGTGTCGCGCAACCCCCAGGTGCGCGAGGCCTACATGGGCAGTGAAGCGGCGGAAGAGGAGGCCAGCGCATGAGCCAGGCAGCCGAGGCGATCACCGAGTATCGCGACCTCGACGGTGCCGAGATGCTGCGGGTCAGCGACCTGCACGCCTTCTACGGCGAGTCGCACATCCTCCACGGCGTCGACTTCGACGTGAAGCGCGGCGAGCTGGTGACCCTGCTCGGCCGCAACGGCGCCGGGCGCAGCACCACCCTCAAGGCGATCATGAACATGGTCGGCCATCGCACCGGCTCGATCGTGATCAACGGCAACGAGACGCTGGGCATGAAGCCCCACCGCATCCCGCGGCTGGGCATCGGCTACTGCCCCGAGGAGCGCGGCATCTTCGCCAGCCTCGATGTCGAGGAGAACCTGCTGCTGCCGCCCACGGTGCGCTCCGGGGGCATGGAGCATCGACGAGATCTACGCGATGTTCCCCAACCTCTACGAGCGGCGGCGCAGCCAGGGCACGCGGCTCTCCGGCGGCGAACAGCAGATGCTGGCCATGGCGCGCATTCTGCGTACCGGTGCGCGCTTGCTGCTGCTGGATGAAATCACCGAGGGGCTAGCCCCGGTGATCGTCCAGGCGCTGGGCGAGGTGCTGGTCAAGCTCAAGGAGCGCGGCATGACCATCGTGCTGGTGGAGCAGAACTTCCGCTTTGCCGCGCCGCTGGCCGACCGTCACTTCGTGATGGAGCACGGTCGCATCATCGAGGAGATCAGCGCCGCCGAACTGCCGTCGCGGCGTGACCACCTCAACAGCCTGCTGGGGTGTGACGGCACGCTGTCCGCCCGGCAGTTTCACCCACCGCTAACCGTATCGACAACAACAAACCGCCCCTCGTGGGCCACGGAGTCAATCATGACCTTCAACCGCAAGATTCTCGCTTCCAGCGTTGCCCTGGCCACCGCCACCCTGATGGCCACCGGCGCCCAGGCCCAGATGAGTGATGATGCCGTGCGCATCGGCTACCTGGCCGACATGTCCGGCACCTACCGTGACCTCGCCGGCCCGGTAGCCTGGCGGCCCTGAGATGGCCATCGAGGACTTCGGTGGCGAGGTGAACGGCGCCCTATCGAGGTGGTCAGCGCCGATGACCGCAACAGTGCTGACGTGGGTGCCAACACCGTGCGTGAGTGGATCGACACCCGCAATGTCGACATGGTGGCCGGCCTGGTGGCGTCCTCAGTCACCATCGCGGTCAGCAAGATTCTTGAGGAAAATGACCGACTGGGCATCGTCTCTGGCTCTGCTGCGTCCAGCATCACCAACGAGCACTGCACCCCCAACCACATCCACTGGGTGTATGACACCTACCCGCTGGCTAACGGCACCGCCAAGGCGGTGGTGGAGCAGGGCGGCGACAGCTGGTTCCTGCTTACCGCCGACTACGCCTTCGGCCATGCCCTCGAGGCCGACGTGACCAAGGTGGTGGAGGAGAACGGCGGCGAGATCGTCGGCGGCGTGCGCCATCCGTTCCCCACCAGCGACTTCTCCTCCTACATTCTCCAGGCCCAAGGTTCTGGTGCGAAAATTGTCGGCCTCGCTAACGCCGGTGCCGATACGGTCAACGCCATTACCACTGCCAGCCAGTTTGGTCTGACCCAAAGCGGCCAGCAGTTAGCAGGCCTGCTGATCTTCCTCAACGACGTCCACTCCATGGGCCTCGAGGATACCCAGAACCTGCTGCTGACCACCGGCTGGTACTGGGACATGGATGACCAGGCACGCGAGTGGGGCCGACCGCTACTTCGAGCGTGTGGGTGCACGCCCGACCATGGTCCAGGCGGGCATCTACTCCAGCACCATCCACTACCTGGAGACCGTGGCCGAGGAGGGTACCGATAATCCCGAGGCGATCCGCGCGGCCATGGCCGAGCGTCCGGTAGAGGACTTCTTCGCCCGCAATGGCAGCATCCGCGAGGATGGCCGCATGGTCCACGACATGTACCTGGCGCGGGTGAAGACTCCTGAGGAGTCCGAGAACGAGTGGGACGTCTACGAGATCCTCGCCACCATCCCGGCAGAAGAGGCCTACCGTCCGCTCTCCGAGAGCCAGTGCAAGCTGGTCAACAACTGAGCGGATGCGGAACCGGCGGCGGCCGCGGCCGCCGCCAGCTGACGGGAGGTCCATGACATGACAATGATATTCGGGGTGCCGTTGATGGTGTTCATGGGCCAGCTGATGCTGGGCCTGATCAACGGTGCCTTCTACGCCCTGCTCAGTCTGGGGCTGGCAGTGATCTTCGGCCTGCTGAAGATCGTCAACTTCGCCCACGGCGCCATGTACATGCTGGGCGCCTTCGTGGCCCTGCTGGGCCTGCAGCACCTGGGGCTCAACTACTGGGCGGCGCTGCTGGTGGTGCCGCTGGTGGTGGGCGGACTGGGCATGCTGATCGAGCGCTTCATCCTGCGCCGCATCGCCCACCTCGACCACCTCTACGGGCTGCTGCTCACCTTCGGCCTGGCGCTGATCTTCGAGGGCACCCTGATCAACTTCTTCGGCGTCTCGGGCTCGAGCTATCCCACGCCCGAGGCCCTGCAGGGGGGCGTGAATCTCGGCTTCATGTTCCTGCCCATCTATCGTGGCTGGGTGCTGCTGGCGGCCCTCGGCGTCTGCCTGGCCACCTGGTTCATCATCGAGCGTACCCGCCTGGGGGCCTACCTGCGTGCCGGCACCGAGAACTCGGCGCTGATGCAGGCCTTCGGGGTCAACGTGCCCCAGCTGATCACCCTGACCTACGGCTTCGGGGTGGCCCTGGCCGCCTTCGCCGGGGTGCTGGCCGCCCCGCTTTATCCGGTGTCGCCGACCATGGGCTCGAGCCTGCTGATCGTGGTCTTCGCCGTGGTGGTGATCGGTGGCATGGGCTCGATTATCGGTGCCGTGATCACCGGCCTGACCATGGGCCTGATCGAGGGCCTGACCAAGGTCTATTATCCCGAGGCCGCCAATACCGTGATCTTCGTGGTGATGGTGGTGGTCCTGATGCTGCGTCCCGCGGGACTCTTCGGCAAGGAGGCGTGACCATGTCCACCACGACCGCACTGACACCCGCCATGAAGCTGCAGCGGCGCGCGAACCGGCGGCGCAGTGCCCTCTATCTGGTGCTGATCGCCATTGCCCTGGTGGCCCCCTTCGTGGCCTACCCGGTGTTCCTGATGAAGGTGCTGTGCTTCGCGCTGTTCGCCTGCGCCTTCAACCTGCTGCTCGGCTACGCCGGCCTGCTCTCCTTCGGGCACGCCGCCTTCCTGGCCACCGGCGGCTGCTTCACCGGCATCATGCTGGCCAGCTACCCGGGGCTGACCCCGGAGCTGGGCATCCTGATCGGCACCTTCGCCGCCGTGGTGCTGGGCACCCTGTTCGGCGCCCTGGCGATCCGCCGGCAAGGGATCTACTTCGCCATGGTGACCCTGGCCCTGGCGCAGATGATGTTCTTCTTCTTCGTCCAGGCGCCCTTCACCGGCGGCGAGGATGGCCTGCACGGGGTGCCGCGTGGCGAGCTGTTCGGGCTGATCAGCCTGAAGAGCAACCTCAGCATGTACTACTTCGTGCTGGCGGTGTTCGTGATCGGCTTCGCCATCATCCAGCGCACCGTGCACTCGCCCTACGGCCAGGTGCTCAAGGCGATCCGCGAGAACGAGGCCGCGCGCCGTGTCGCTGGGCTACAACGTCGATGCCCTACAAGCTGGTGGCCTTCGTGCTCTCCGCCGGCCTGGCGGGCCTGGCGGGCTCGACCAAGACGGTGGTCTTCCAGCTCGCCTCGCTTACCGACGCCCACTGGCACATGTCCGGCGAGGTGATCCTGATGACCCTGCTGGGCGGGGTGGGCACGCTGTTCGGCCCGCTGGTGGGGGCCGGTGTGGTGGTCAGCCTGCAGACCCAGCTGGCGCAGTCGCCGCTGGGCAACTGGGTGAGCGTGATCCTGGGCGCCATCTTCGTGATCTGCGTGCTGAGCTTCCGCAGCGGCATCGTCGGCGAGATCCAGAAGATCGTGAAGAAGAACTTTAGATGAGCCTTTTTCCAACTGATAGGTGTTTAGAATGACAGCTGTCTATCTCTGCCATCCGCGGCGCACCGCCGTGGGCCGCTTCGGCGGCACCGCTTGCCAGCGTGCGCCCCGACGACTTCGCCGCCACCATCTTCAAGGCGGTGCTGGCCGAAGCCCCGGAGCTCGATCCGGCCGCCATCGAGGAGGTCTTCATGGGCTGTGCCAACCAGGCCGGCGAGGACAACCGCAACGTGGCGCGCGCATGTCGGCGCTGCTGGCGGGCCTGCCGACCCCTCCGTTCCGGCACCACGATGAACCGCCTGTGCGGCTCGGGCATGGATGCCGTGGGCACCGCCTTTCGCGCTATCAAGGCTGGTGAGATGGAGCTGGCCCTGGCGGGCGGCGTGGAGTCCATGTCCCGCGCGCCCTACGTGATGGGCAAGGCCGACAGCGCCTTTTCCCGCGGCCAGAAAATCGAAGACACCACCATCGGCTGGCGCTTGGTCAACCCGCTGATGAAGAGGCCTACGGCGTCGACTCCATGCCGGAGACCGCCGAGGAACGTGGCCGAGCAGTTCCAGATTTCCCGCGAGGACCAGGACGCCTTTGCCCTGCGCTCCCAGCAGAAAGCCGCTGCCGCTCAAAAGGCGGGGCGCTTCGCCCAAGAGATCACCGCCATTGAGATCCCTCGTCGCAAGCAGGAGCCATTGATTTTTGACCAGGACGAGCACCTCGCGCGAGACCACCCTCGAGAAGCTCGCCGAGCTTGCCCACCCCCTTCCGCGAGGGCGGCAGCGTCACCGCCGGCAACGCCTCCGGGGTCAACGACGGCGCCGCGGCGATGCTGGTGGCAACGCCGAGCGGCCGTCGAGGCGCACGGCCTGACGCCCATGGCCAAGATCCTCGGCATGGCCACCGCCGGGGTTGAGCCGCGCATCATGGGCTATGGCCCGGTGCCCGCGGTCAACCGCCTGCTCGAGCGCACCGGCGTGTCGCTTGACGAGATCGACGTGATCGAGCTCAACGAGGCCTTCGCCGCCCAGGCCCTGGCCTGCATGCGCGACCTGGGCCTCGAGGATGACGACCCGCGGGTCAACCCCAATGGCGGCGCCATCGCCCTGGGCCACCCGCTGGGCATGTCCGGCGCGCGCCTGCTGCTGACCGCCGCCCATGAACTGCAGAAGAGCGGCAAGCGCTACGCCCTGTGCACGATGTGCGTGGGCGTGGGGCAGGGCATCGCCACACTGCTGGAGAGGAGTGACGCATGAAGTCAGTACAGATTACCGGCCATGGCGGCAACGAGGTGGTCGAGGTCAGGGAGGGCGAGCCTCCACGGCGGCGGCCGGGCGAGGTGCTGGTACGCATTCGCGCGGGGACCCTCAACCAGGTGGACCTCTACATGCGCAACAGCGGGGCGGGTATCACCCACGAACTGCCGCTGGTCATGGGGCTCGATGCTGCCGGCGTCGTGGAGGAGGTCGATGCCGAGGAGGCGCGACTCTCGGTCGGGCAGAAGGTGGTCATTCACCCCGGGGTCTCCTGTGGTCGTTGCGAGTTCTGTCGCCGTGGCGACGATGTGCTGTGCACTCGCATGAAGCTGCTGGGCGAGCATATCGACGGCACCTTTGCCGAGTGGATCAGTGTGCCCACGCAGAACGTCTTCCCCATGCCTAGGCACCTGGACTTTCTGCAGGCGGCGGCCATGGGCGTGAATTACCTGACCGCCTGGCGCATGGTGTTCACCCGCGCCCGGTTGAAGCCCTGGGAGACGGTGCTGGTATTCGGGGTGGGTGGCGGGGTGTCGCTGGCCGCCATGCAGCTGGCCAGAAGCATCGGCGCCAGGGTGATTGTGACCTCCCGGGAGGATGAAAAGCTCGAGAAGGCCCTGGCACTGGGTGCCCATGAGGCGATCAACAGCAGCACCCAGGACGTGGCCAGGACGGTCATGGCGCTGACCGACGGACGCGGCGTGGACGTGGTCGTGGAGAATGTCGGCGAGGCCGTGTGGTCGTTGGCCCTGAAGTCGCTGGTGCGTGGCGGGCGGCTGGTGACCTGCAGGGCAACCTCGGGGGGCAGCCCCCGGCGGATATCAAGCATCTTTATCCGCCAACTGCAGGTCATCAGCTCCACCAGCGGCACCCCTGGCCGAGTTCAGTGAGCTGCTGGCCTATGTCGAGCGCCATGCGATCACTCCGGTAATCGACAGCGTCTACCCGCTGGATGCGATCCACGAGGCGCTGGATCGCCTGCAGGAGGCGAGCGACCGTATGGGCAAGGTGGGGCTCGAGCTTCCACAAGGATGACCGGGCGCTGTCCGCGCGCTCAGCACAGGAGAGATGCGCCATGAAGATCAAGCGACTGGAGCACGTCGCCATCACGGTGAAGGACATGGACAGGGCCCGAAAGACATGGGTCGATGTGCTGGGGATCGCTCAGGAGTACGAGGAGGAAGTCCAGGAGACCCGCCTGGCCATGCTGCCCGTCGGCGAGACCTATATCGAGCTGCTGCAGGCCGTCGGGCCGAATTCCCCGGTGCACGGCTGGATGGAGAAGGCCGGGGAGAGCCTCTGGCACCTCTGCTTCGAGGTGGAGGATATCGATGAGGCGGTGGTGGAGCTCAAGGGCAAGGGCGTCAAGCTGCTGAACGAGGTGCCCAGGCCCGGCCATGGTGGCAGCCGCATCGTCTTTCTTGACCCGGCCTCGACCGGCAACGTGCTGATCGAGCTGGCGGAGGTCCTGCGGCCGTTGAGCCCTTCTCCTGCGAGAAGGGTCTAATTGTGATCTCTCGGTAGGTTGTTCATCCGGAGCCTACCCGGAAAACTGGGGGTGCGAACCAAACCAACCTCCAGGAGGCCCGGATGAACACCCATAAGAATGCCCGTCTCACTCCGCAGGGTCGAGCCCTGCTGGTCGCCCGTGTTATCGATGAGGGGCTACGGCCAAGGGAGGTGGCTCAGGCCCAGGGCGTCAGCGCGAGAACGGTCTACAAATGGGTCCATCGTTTCCGCGAAGAAGGCCTTGCGGGCCTTCAGGAGCGCACGTCGCATCCTGTCCGAAGCCCCTTTGCGACAGACGCGGCTACCGTCGAGCAGATCATCGAACGTCGCCAGCAGCGCCAGACCTATCGCCAGATTGCTCAGGCACTGGGCATCGGCCAGAGCACGGTAGCGCGCATTCTCAAGCGCAAGGGGCTGAATCGGCTGGCCGCCCTGTCACCACCGAGACCTGACAATCGCTATGAGCATGATGCGCCCGGGGATCTCCTGCATCTGGATATCAAGAAGCTGGGACGCTTCGCGCGCCCGGGGCATCGCGTGACCGGCGATCGCCAGCAAAACACGCGTGGCGCAGGCTGGGAGTATGTCCATATCGCGATCGACGATCATTCACGGGTGGCTTTCAGCAGCCTTCATCCGGATGAAACGGGCTGGAACGCTTGCCTGGCCCTGCTCCGGGCCGTGCGCTATTACGCCAGCCTGGGTGTCCGCTTTACCCGGGTGCTCACCGACAACGGTGCCTGCTACCGCTCCCGGCGCTTCCAGCGCCTGTGCCGGCGGCTGAGGCTGAAACACCGTCGAACCAAGCCATACAGTCCACGCACCAATGGTAAGGCAGAGCGGTTCATCCAGACGGCGCTGCGTGAGTGGGCCTACGCTCGCTCATACGTGAGCTCGGCAGGCACCTGCCTGCCTGGCTTCATCAGTACAACTGGCATCGACCGCATGCCAGTCTGGATTACCATCCCCGGTTATGCCAGCTGGGCCTTTGCGTGAACAACCTGGTGGGTTTACATCTAATGACAAGAAGGGGGCGCAGCCGACTGGCTGCGCCCTTGCTAGCTGTGGCTGCCTATCGCTACGGGCAGCGGAAAGCGAGGAGTATCAGTCCTCGAGCAGTTCGCCTGCCTGC